>NZ_VRLT01000026.1 GCF_008017835.1 Mesonia sp. HuA40
AACTTTTACACATAGCTTTGGCTCTTATTAAAAATCAAACTTATTATAAAAATAGCTTGGATTTGTCATAGAAATCGGTGTGACAGGGCGTGGTTTAAAATACTAGTACTTAGTGCGACCATTTGGGAGTCCCGAGCATTCGGGATCTCGATACACATTTTTATGGCTCACGCCATAAAAACGCACTCGCGCTGACAAGGTAGATTTTAAACCGTATCGATAAAATTCTTCTCGGTTCGGTTAAAAATTATGAGGCCGATGAAAAATATTAATACCGAGAAAACAAAAGCATATAACAATCCGCCCCAGCTAAATTCGCCAAAATCAAGACTAATAAAACGGAATCCTTCGATGATTTGTGTAATGGGGTTGTACTCAAATGCCCAGCTTAGCTCTGGTAATTTCTCTTTGGCTTTGGCCAACGGAAAAGGCACGGCCGAAACGTACATCAGTAAAGAGGTAGCAAAGCCTACCAACACCGTTAAATCGCGATACTTGGTGGTAAAGGCCGAAATGGTCATTCCCAAACCGAGCCCCATCAGCGCCATCATCATGACATAAACCGGGAACAAAAACAAGTAAACATTGGGAGCAATCGATTTTCCCGTGAGTACAAAATACAGGTAAAAACCTATAAAAATACCCAGCTGTATCCCAAACTTTAATAAATTAGAAATGGTAATACTCAAAGGCATAATGGCCCGCGGAAAGTACACCTTACCAAAAATCGCTGCATTGCCACGAAAAATATTGGAAGTTCCCGTAAGGCAATCTTTAAAATAATTCCACGCCGTAATCCCCGCCAGGTTAAATAAAAACGAGGGGATGGCTCCGGTAGTTACGCCCGCCACATTATTGAAAATCAGCGTTAAAATTACCGAAGTAAAAAGCGGCTGTATGATATACCATAAAGGCCCTAAGATGGTTTGTTTATAAAGCGTTACAATATCGCGTTTTACAAACAAAATCAGCAAATCGCGGTAGCGCCAAATCTCTCGAATATTAAGATCGATGAGTTTTTTACGCGGACTTATTTCATACAACCAGTTTTCTTGTTTCATGACTTTACAAACTTTTCCCAAGTAATGACCAAACCTTGATCTACACGCACTTTAGGACTATATCCCATTTGGGTTTTAGCTTTGGTAATATCGGCTAAACTGTCTCGCACATCTCCTTTTCTTGGCGCACCGTATTGAGCTTCCACCTTTTTACCAGAAGTATCTTTTAAACTCTCCCATAACTTATTTAGGCTAATACGTTCGCCTACCGCTACATTATATACCTCGTTGGCCGCCTCATCTGGAGCAAACATGGCTTTGATATTGGCTTGCACCGCATTGGCTACAAAAGTAAAATCTCGCGTTTGTTCTCCATCGCCATTAATGGTAGGCGCTTTTTCTTCTTTTAAGGCTTGCATAAATAGGGGGATCACTGCTGCATAAGCGCCATTGGGACTCTGTTTGGGTCCGAATACATTAAAATAACGCAATCCTATAAGTTGAGTGCCATAGGTTTTAGCAAACACATCGGCATACAATTCATTTACATACTTGGTTACCGCATAGGGCGATAATGGTTTCCCGATAGTGGCCTCTACTTTGGGTAAAGCTTTAGAGTCACCATAAGTAGAACTAGAGGCGGCATATACCAATCGCTTTACGGAAGTACTTTCTTTTTGAGCAACCAACATATTAAGAAAACCACTTACATTCACCTCATTTGAAGTCACTGGGTCATCGATTGATCGTGGTACCGAGCCTAAAGCTGCTTGGTGACTTACATAATCTATACCTTGCATAGCTTTTTGGCAGGTGCTTAAATCGCGTATGTCACCTTCGATGAATTCAAAGTTAGGCAAGTCTTCAAATTCCTGAATATTGGCATAATAACCATTGGAGAGGTTATCTAAAACCCGAACTTTTTTAGCTCCGTGTTTTAGTAGGTACTCCACTAAATTAGAACCTATAAAACCGGCTCCTCCCGTTACTAAAAATGAATACTCTCCTAAATCTCCTTGATGAAAGGCCTCTGAATACATCATGTGTTCTGCGCGTTTGTCTTTGCTTGCAAATATAGTTTTTTCTGTTTAATGCTTAGAGATACAAGGTCTTTTCTTTGCTTCTTAACTCAACGGAGTCTATCCTGCTTTTCAAATAACATAAAGCAAAGCGATCTACCAAGCCATTGAGTAATCTTAGTCTTTATTTTGGGCTTTTCACCAAACAAAAGTCCCCCTAAAAGGGGGAATTGTAGGCCAAATAGGCATATTAATTTTTCTTTTTCATTTGTACTTTAACCCGATAGGCATGCGTGAATTTATAAACGCGCATCGATTTGGTCAAGGGGTAAGCAAGACTTTACATCAAAAACCACGGTTTCTGGCTTTTTAAGTCGGTTTAAATCCATTGTTAAAAACTCGTTATGACTCACACACAAAACTACCGTATCGTATTTTTTATCGAGCTTATTGCAATCGCTAATGAGATTAATACCAAAAATACTTTTCACCTCATCGGGGTTGGCCCAAGGGTCGCACACGTCAACATTTAAGTTGTATGTTTTTAATTCTTCAATCACATCAATGGCCTTGGTATTGCGCACATCGGGACAGTTTTCTTTAAAAGTAATTCCTAAAACCAAAGCGTTTCCGCCTTTGATCTGGGCTTCTTTTTTCACCATTAATTTTATCACTTCTTGGGCCACATAGCGTCCCATACCATCATTCATGCGTCTTCCCGCCAAAATAATTTCGGGATTATAGCCGGCTTCTTGAGCGCGTTGTGCCAAATAATAAGGATCTACCCCAATACAGTGCCCCCCTACTAAACCGGGGGTGAATTTGATAAAATTCCATTTTGTAGCGGCAGCTTCTAAAACCGCATCGGTATCAATATCGAGCAGTCTAAAGATTTTACTCAATTCGTTTACAAAGGCAATATTGATATCGCGCTGCGAATTTTCGATCACCTTTGCCGCTTCGGCCACTTTAATACTTGGCGCCAAGTGCGTGCCAGCGGTAATTACCGAAGCATATAATTGATCGATGCTTTGGGCAATCGCTGGTGTAGAACCCGAGGTCACCTTTAGAATTTGGGTTACAGTATGCTTTTTATCGCCCGGATTGATGCGCTCGGGAGAATAGCCCGCATAAAAATCTTTATTGAACTTTAGTCCAGCTAATTGCTCTAAAATCGGCACACAAACCTCCTCGGTTACCCCAGGGTAAACAGTAGATTCATAAATCACCACATCGTCTTTTTTAAGGTATTTGCCAATGGTTTCACTGGCCTTTTCTAAGGGAGTGAGTACCGGGCGGTGGTTTTTATCGGTAGGTGTGGGAACCGTAACAATATACACCTGGGCGTCGTGTAAATCATCGGCTTGTGCACTAAGGCTAAGCCCCTTATCACCCGAAAGCTGGAGCACCTCTTGCAGCAAGTCGTCACTCACCTCAAGGGTATGGTCGTGACCGCCCTGCAGCTCATTTACACGTTGGGTATTGATATCAAACCCTAGCACCTTATATTTTTGGGCAAAGGCAACCGCTAAGGGTAAACCTACATATCCTAAGCCTATAATGGCAATTTTTGGAGAATTATTCATAGTGCAATAATCTTATTTTTTGTTTTTAAATAAACGGCGGTACCAGCTTCGCTTGGTTTCGGGTTCGTGGTAACCGTTGCCATAGTTGCCATAACTGTATCCGTAACCATAGCCGTAGCCATAACCATAACCGTATTTGGCTTTTTGCTGGAAGTAATTCAGTACAAAACTGATGTTCTTAACCTCACCCGATTTATATTTTTCGTTGATCACGTTCAACATCCCCTTACGGGTATAATTTTGACGTACAATATATAAATTGGCATCTGAGAATTTAGTCAGGTTCAAAGCATCCGATACCAAACCGATGGGTGGAGTATCTAATATTATGTAATCATAGCGCTTTTCGAGTTGTCGAATCAAATCTTCCATCTCTTGTTTCATCAATAACTCAGAAGGGTTAGGCGGCACGGCCCCCGAAGTAATCACATCTAAATTATCATAGCGTGTTTGTTGTATGATATCATCAACACCATCTTGATTGATCAAATAATTAACCACCCCTTTATCGTTATTGATTTGGAAATCGTCAAAAATTTTAGGTTTGCGCAAATCCAATCCCATCAACAGCGTTTTCTTTCCGCTTATGGCAAATACCGATGCCAAGTTCATAGATATAAAAGTTTTACCCTCTCCCGAAATCGAGGAGGTCACCAGCACGGTTTTACAACCTTGCAATTGTCTTTGGCGGTAGATAAATTGAAGACTGGTACGCAATCCGCGAAAGCTCTCGGCTATAGCCGATTTAGATTTGTGGTAAACCACCAAATTGGAAGATAAACGACTTTTGCCCACCATACCCAAAATAGAAATAGGCGATAATTTTTCAACATCTTTAACGCTGTTCACTTTGTTATCTAGGAAAACAAGAATAAAAACGAACACCAGCGGTATGGCACTACCCAGTAAAATAGCCATCACATAATTGAGCTGAGTATTAGGCCCTATTTTACCTCCGCCTACATCTTTTGCCTCATCGATTACCTGCACGTCGCTGACATTAGCGGCTTTTACTAAGCCGGCCTCGTTGCGTTTGTTTAAAAACAGGTTATAGGTTTGCTCACTTATAGTGTAGCGGCGCTGAATATTTAAAAGGTCTTGCTCGTCTTGCGGCAGTTGACGTACTTTGGCTTCCAGCTGATTGATGGTACGCTTTACGGAATTGATCTCGTCTTGTAACAATCCGGTTGAACTGGCGATATTCTCTAGCAATACCTCTTTGGTAGCATTGATTTGCCTATCGATATCTTTAAATTTGGGGTTATTGGCTTTAGCCCCGTATTCATAAGCGCTGCGCTGCTCAGACAATTGCACGATGCGCCCCACTCCGCTTGAAATGCTGGGCTCTTCTATACCCGAAACACTAGGTGCAGGTACATTAGAATAATCTGTACGCGACTGCAAATAGTCTTTTAAAGTATTGAAATAGTTTAGCTTGCGACTTAATTCTTGTTCTTGCTCATCGAGCACGGTTAGGCGGTCTCTTAGTTGTTGCGCTTCGCCAGTGATGTCTATAATCGAATTGTTCTTTCTAAAATCATTGAGTTCGTCTTCTACCCCACGTAATTCTTCGGCACGTTTTTGCAAACTGCTATCGATAAACCGAATGGTTTTGGTGGCAAAAAGGTTTTTTCTATCGAGCATATTACGGCTTAGTACGGCCGCGGTGGTATTGAGGTAATCTACAATTTTAGCTTTATTGTTTCCGCGTAAAGCGAGACTCAATACCGAAGAACCTTTTTCTTCTGGTCGAATTTGAATGTTTTGGTAGTTTTTAACCACCTGATTAAAATTATGTAACTCGATATAATAGGGCTTACCTATTATTACGGGCATATCATTAGGCAAGAGTCGGCCTTTTAAAAATGGCAGTTCAATAGGCTCTTTAACTTGATATTGTTTTTTAAAAGCTCCTGCGGGTAGCCCTACTTGTCCCAATTTCTTATCGCTATACCGCATTGCCGAAGCCTGAGCGGCTTCTTCTAAATTATAGGAGAGCTCAAAACGCTTTTCGTCTTTAAAAACAACTTTAAGCGGTGTGTACAATACCTGAAAAGCGCTAGTGTCCACTTCAAATTGAAAAGGCACCGAGCCATAGGCATCGATGAGCTGGTATTTACCTTCTTGCAGGTAATTGACATAATAGTCTAACTCCTCAACCACCTGCTCGTTATGCGAGCGTGTTTTTAAGGTGGTAACGGCGGTACTTACTTTATCGGAGGTTCCGCCCCAATTAAAGGTGAGGCTAGTGTTGGAGGTGAAAAACGGATTTTGATCGTCTTTGATGCTGATGAGCGAACTCAGTTGATAAACCGGTAATTTGCGCACGTTAATGTAGTAGGCAATTCCCAAACCCACCGCAATACTAATGGCAAAAATATACCAATAGCTAAAAACTTTAAAGACAAAGCCTTTAAAGTCAAAATTTTGTTCTTGTTCTTGTAGGGCAAATTCTTCTTCCATCTATAAACGCGTTGACAATAAAATGATCGAAGTAAACAAAGTAACCACAGAAGCTATGGCGGTAAAGGTTTCTAAACCGTTGGCCCCAAAGCCCAGACTCTTTTGCGGCAGCGGTTTTACGATAATCAAATCGTTGGGTTGTATATAATAATAAGGAGAATGAATGGCATCTAGATTGGTAAGATCTATATGGTGTACCTTTTGGCCTTCGGGATATTGGCGCAGGATCACCACATCTGTACGATCTCCCGTAACTTCGATATCGCCTGCATTGGCAATGGCCTCCATAATGGTTACTTGGTCTTTGTAAATAACTTGGCTACCCGAACCAATCTCACCAATGGTTGTATAACGCACCCCAGCTAATTTTACGGTTACAAAAATATTGGCCTCCTCTTTAAAATAATCGGCTAGCAAGCGTTTCTCAATTTTCTCTCGAATCTCTGCCAAGGTATAGCCCAGCACATTTACTTCGCCTAAAGTAGGAACGCGAATATTCCCATGATCATCTACACGAAAACCATCGTAATACAAACGCTCTTCGCCAGTAGCCGATATCTCACTATCGTTTATGGGGTTAAACATCGCCACCAATTCTTGATCGAGTGCCTTGATACGAATACTCAACAAATCATTGGTTTGCACGCGATAAGGCGGTTGCAACTTGCGCACAGCCATCAAACTGTCTATTTGACTTTTTTCTTCTTGCAAATAGGTTAATCGTTCTGTACTGATACACGAACTCAATCCTAGTATTAGCAATATAAAGACGATTAATTGGCTGTATTTCATAGGCGTAAATTAGGCTATATAAGCCACAAATATAAGTTTTAACAAGTAATAATAAAACCCAAAAGAAGTAAACTCAAATATTTCTCGTTTATTTGTGTAAAAATCTTACGTTTTGAATTACGCTTCTATAGAAAATATTGCTAAGGCTTTTGGCGAGCGGGTCTTATTTACGGGACTTTCTTTTGGCATTAACCAAGGACAAAAAATAGCCTTAATCGCTAAAAATGGAACAGGAAAAACCTCTTTGCTCAATATTTTATCGCAGCAAGAACTACCCGATGAGGGACAGGTGGTTTTTAGAAAATCGATCAAAACCGCATTTTTGCCTCAAGAACCTCAACTCGACCCCAACTTGAGTGTAGAGCAAACAATTTTTAGCAGCGACAACGAGACTTTACGGATTATCGCCGCTTACGAAAAAGCATTAAAAAACCCCGAAGACACCGAAGCTTACCAAGCGGCCTTTGAAAAAATGGAGGCACAACAAGCTTGGGATTTTGAAACCGAATACAAGCAAATATTATCTCAGCTTAAATTAGACCGCTTAGACCAGCCGGTTGCCAGCCTGAGTGGAGGCCAAAAAAAACGATTGGCATTGGCGACGGTGCTATTAGACCGTCCCGATTTATTGATTCTTGATGAGCCCACCAACCACCTAGATCTAGAAATGATCGAGTGGTTAGAAGATTTTTTTAAGCGCGAAAACTTCACCCTGTTTATGGTTACCCACGATCGTTATTTCTTAGAACGTGTGTGTAATGAAATCATAGAATTAGAAAACGGAAACCTCTATACCTACAAAGGCAATTACTCCTACTACCTTGATAAAAAAGAGGCACGAGTGGCGCTAGAAGAAACCAATACCGATAAAGCCAAGCAGTTGTATAAAAAAGAATTGGATTGGATGCGGCGTCAACCCAAAGCCCGTACCACCAAATCGAAATCGCGTATCGCCGATTTTAGTGACATCAAGGCTAGAGCGCATCAACGTCGTAAAGACCACCAAGTACAGCTCGAAATAAATATGGAGCGTATGGGTAATAAAATTGTCGAGTTACACAAGGTGAGTAAAAGCTATGACGATAAAGTTTTACTAGACCAGTTTAGCTACAACTTTCAGTCAGGAGAGCGTGTAGGCATCATCGGTAAAAACGGAACAGGAAAATCTACCTTTTTAAATATCGTCACCGGTGCTTTAAAGCCCGATGCGGGAAAAATCACACTAGGAGAAACCATAAAATTTGGCTATTACACCCAGAAGGGAATTGCCATTAAAGAAGGCCAAAAGGTAATTGATGTGATTCGCGAGTTTGGCGATTATATTCCGCTTAAAAAAGGAAGGCAAATTTCGGCAGCGCAATTGCTGGAGCGATTTTTATTCGACCGTAAAAAGCAGTATGACTTTGTAGAAAAATTAAGTGGAGGCGAGCGCAAAAGACTTTATTTATGTACGGTACTCATACAGAATCCTAATTTCTTGATTTTAGATGAGCCTACCAATGATTTGGATATTGTAACCTTAAATGTGCTCGAAAGCTTTTTATTAGATTATCCCGGTTGCTTGATTGTAGTTTCGCACGACCGTTACTTTATGGATAAGATTGTAGACCACTTATTGGTGTTTAAAGGGGGCGGAAAAATCGAGGATTTCCCTGGTAACTACTCCGATTACCGGGCTTACGAGAGCAGTAGCACCCCAGAACCAACGCCAGATAAAGACACCAGCGCCAAAGCAGCTTATGCCGAACAAAAGCAGGCTAAAAAATTATCCTACAACGATCAAAAGCTGTTTAAGCGTCTCGAAAAAGAAATCACTCAATTAGAAAAAAAGAAAGAGCAACTACAGCAAGCCTTTTTATCGGAATTAAGCGAAGATGAAATCAAAGAAAAATCTATTGCACTGCAGCAGCTAGAAAAAGAATTGGAAGAAAAAACCGAACGCTGGTTTGAACTGAGTATGGAGCTGGAGTAAAACTATCCGCTTTAAGCGAAAAAAAAATAGTATATGAATCACTTGTTAAAATCATATCCTAGATTTTGGTTAAAAAGTACCAATGCCCACGGGGTACACTCTCCCTTTGTGTATAATTGGGTAACCCGATGTTTATACGACAAAAAAGACTATGCGGCTTATCGGCTTATCAAGGCATATCATAAAGCTATGCGTAGTAATCACCATGCGATTGAGGTAAAAGATTTTGGTGCCGGTTCACGGGTTTTTAATCCCAATAAAAAAAGAAAGGTAAGTGCTATTGGCAAACAAGCCGGGAGTTCGCTTAAACGCAGTCAACTGCTTTATAGAATTTGCCGTTATTTTGATATCAAGCAAGCGGTTGAATTGGGCACTTCATTGGGCTTGGGAAGTATTGGGATGGCCGCAAATTCGGGCACGCAAGTACACAGCTTTGAAGCCTGCCAGGCCACGGCAAAATTAGCCCAAAACCAAATGCAAAAAATGCAACGCAACAATTGGCAGTTGCATTTGGGCTTGTTTAAAGATACTTTAAAGCAAGTACCCCATAATATTGATCTGGCTTTTATAGATGGGCACCATGATGAGCAGGCTACTTACGCGTATTTTTGTACCTTGTTGGCGCATAAACACAACGACAGTGTATTTATTATAGACGACATTTACTGGTCGGCTGGTATGCAGCGCGCTTGGGAGCGGATTAAAAAGCATCCCGAGGTAAAGGTAAGCATAGATTGTTTTTATTGGGGCTTGGTATTTTTTAGAGCTGAGCAAGCTAAAGAAGAATTTAGCATTCGCATGTAACAAAGCTGCCGTGCTAACGTCTTATAAAACAGAAAGCAGAAGTATGAATAAAGTTATTGATATTACTAAAATTACCCGAGATTTTAAACTTGGCCAAGAAACCGTACACGTTTTAAAAGGCATAGACCTGGTTATTGAAAAAGGCGAATACGTTGCGATTATGGGGCCGTCTGGATCAGGAAAATCAACTTTGATGAATTTACTAGGCTGTTTAGATACCCCTACCGCCGGAAAATACATTTTAAACGGCCAGGATGTTTCTCAGCTCAGCGATGATGAGTTGGCAGAGATTAGAAATAAAGAAATCGGCTTTGTATTTCAAACCTTTAATTTGCTTCCGCGAACCACAGCTTTAGACAATGTGGCTTTACCTATGATTTATGCTGGCAAATCAAGACAAGAACGCAACGAGCGAGCGGCCGAAGTATTGCAAGACGTTGGGCTAGGCGATCGGATGGACCATAAACCCAATCAGCTTTCAGGTGGACAGCGTCAAAGAGTAGCCGTGGGGCGTGCTTTGGTAAACAAGCCTTCTATTATCTTAGCCGATGAGCCTACGGGAAATCTAGATTCTAAAACCTCTGTAGAAATTATGCATCTTTTTGATGCAATTCACGCCGCAGGCAATACGGTAATTTTAGTTACTCACGAAGAAGATATTGCAGCCCACGCGCATAGGGTAATTCGACTGCGCGACGGACTTATTGAAACCGATGTGAAACAAAAGCCAAAAAGTTATGCAACTTGAGAACCTCTCTCCGCTCACTCAAATTTTACTTGTTTTCGGCGGGCTAGTAATACTGTTTCTCGCAGTAATTGCCAACAATAATCGCAATAAAACCAAGCGTAAGCCTAGAAGTACGCGAGCGTTTAAAGAACGTTTGAAAGCCAAAAGAGCAGAGAAAGAGAAAGAAAATGCATAAGGTATTACTATAAATGGTTTAGGCTACAAATTTGAACCGAGTCATTCGCATCCTTTAAAATTTTGGCTTCATCTCCCAATACATTCAAATTGATTATATAAAAATTCTACATTTATCTTTTTCTTTCTTACTTTGTATGCAAAAAAAGAAAATGAAAATTTATACCAAGACAGGAGATCAAGGTACCACTGCACTATTTGGCGGCACACGTGTACCCAAACATCATATTCGCATAGAAAGTTACGGCAGTGTAGATGAACTTAATGCCCAAATTGGTTTAATCAAAGATCAAGATATCGACCGGGATACAAAACAAGATCTTTTTGCCATACAGCATCATTTATTTACGCTTGGCGCGGAATTAGCCACAGATCCGGAAAAAGCCAAGTTAAAAAACGGTAAAGAGCGTTTAGCCATCAAAAAAGTCAACGATCAAGAGATAAGCTTTTTAGAAGAACGCATAGATCAAATGAATGAGCGTCTTCCCCAGATGACGCATTTTATACTACCAGGAGGACATACCACCGTGTCATATTGTCATATCGCACGCTGTGTTTGCAGACGTGCCGAGCGTATGGCTGCCGCTTTAAATGAGTTGGAGCCATTTGACCCGAGTATTTTGAGTTATTTGAACCGATTATCGGATTATCTTTTTGTGCTGGCACGAAAATTGACAAAAGACTTAGGTGTTGACGAAGTAAAGTGGATTCCTAAGAAGGATGAAAATTAAGCATACAACCAGCTTTATTTAGTACACACAAGTTCTTACAAATCAAAAAAATAAAATAATAGATTTTTTTCTTGGACTATTCAATTAAAAATTTATTTTTGCAGAAATTAAACACGAGTATCAGATGTATTGGACTTTAGAATTAGCATCCTACTTAAGTGATGCCCCTTGGCCAGCAACCAAAGATGAATTGATAGATTATGCTATTAGAACGGGAGCTCCTTTAGAGGTGGTTGAAAATTTACAATCTATAGAAGATGAAGGTGATTCTTATGATTCAATAGAGGAAATTTGGCCAGATTACCCCACCGATGAAGATTACCTTTGGAACGAAGATGAATATTAAAAATCAGCAAAATAACTAGAAAAAAGTCTCCCTGTGAGGCTTTTTTTTTGCTTACATTTGACACTTATAAAAACAATTACAAGTTATGGGGTTTTTAGACTCGGTATTAAAAGTATTTATTGGCGACAAGTCTGAAAAAGACATCAAAGCCATCAAACCTATTGTAGAAAAAATCAAAGCTTTAGAAAAAGACTTTGAACAACTTAGCCTCGATCAATTAAGGCAGAAGACAAGCGATTTTAAAGCTAAAATAAAATCGGCTACCCAAAATTTAACCGAAGAAATTGCAGCTTTAAAAGAAAAGGCTAGTCAAGAAGAAGACATCAACCTCAAAGAAGACCATTACAACAAAATAGACAGTCTTGAGAAAGAAGTTTATACGGTTTCTGAGCAGGTTTTAAATGATATTTTACCAGAAGCTTTTGCAACGGTTAAAGAAACCGCTAAACGCTTTTGCCATAACGAGCGTTTAGAGGTAAAAGCCACCGCCTATGATCGCGAACTTTCTGCCACTAAAGACTATGTAAATCTAGAGGGAGAAGATAAAGCCATTTGGTTAAACCGATGGGATGCCGCCGGTAAAGAAGTGCAGTGGGATATGATACACTACGATGTTCAGCTGATTGGTGGTATTGCTATGCACCAAGGTAAAATTGCCGAAATGCAAACGGGTGAAGGGAAAACCTTAGTGGCAACCCTACCGGTATACCTTAATGCATTAACCGGAAAGGGTGTACACCTTGTAACGGTAAACGATTACTTGGCCAAAAGGGATAGCGCTTGGATGGCTCCTATCTTTCAATTTCACGGTCTTACAGTAGATTGTATCGATTATCATAGACCTAATTCTGAAGCTAGGAGAAAAGCTTATAATGCCGATATTACCTACGGTACCAATAACGAGTTTGGTTTTGACTACCTGCGTGATAATATGAGTCACTCACCTAATGATTTAGTTCAGCGTAAGCACAACTATGCCATTGTAGATGAGGTCGATTCGGTATTGATTGATGATGCCCGAACTCCACTTATTATTTCGGGACCAGTGCCTAAAGGAGATGTGCACGAATTTGATGCATTAAAACCTCAAATCAGTAAAATAGTTGAAGTTCAACGCAAGTATCTTGTTGGCGTATTGGCAGAAGCCAAAAAGCTTATCGCTGCAGGAGATACCAAACAAGGTGGATTTTTATTGCTTCGCGTTTTCCGCGGATTGCCTAAAAACAAAGCATTAATCAAATTTTTAAGTGAAGAGGGTATCAAGCAGCTACTGCAAAAAACCGAAAATCACTATATGCAAGATAACAACCGCGAGATGCCAAAGGTAGACGCTGAGTTGTATTTTGTAATTGAAGAGAAAAACAACCAAATTGACTTAACCGATAAGGGAGTTGAGTTTTTATCGGGTAAAGAAGATCCTAACTTTTTTGTGATGCCCGAGATTGGTATGGAAATCTCTAAAATTGAGCAAAAAAACCTACCTAAAGAAGAAGAAGCTGCATTAAAAGAAGAACTCTTTAGAGATTATAGTGTAAAAAGCGAAAGAATTCACACCCTGCGTCAACTTTTAAAAGCTTATACACTTTTTGAAAAAGATACCGAGTATGTGGTGATGGACAATAAAGTGAAGATTGTAGATGAACAGACTGGCCGTATTATGGATGGGCGTAGATATAGCGACGGGTTACACCAAGCTATTGAGGCCAAAGAAAATGTAAAGATTGAGGATGCCACGCAAACCTTTGCTACCGTAACCTTACAAAATTACTTTAGAATGTACGGCAAGTTATCGGGTATGACCGGTACAGCGGTAACCGAGGCGGGCGAATTCTGGGAAATTTATGAATTGGATGTTGTTGAGATACCTACCAACCGGCCTATTGCACGTAAAGATAAAGAAGATTTGGTATACAAAACCAAACGCGAAAAATACAATGCAGTTATTGAGGAGGTAACCAAATTATCGCAAGCAGGACGCCCCGTACTTATTGGTACAACCTCGGTAGATATTTCAGAGCTGCTTAGCCGTATGCTTAAAATAAGAAATGTACCGCATAATGTATTGAACGCAAAATTACACAAGAAAGAAGCTGATATTGTAGAAGAAGCGGGTAAAGCTGGAGTGGTAACCATTGCAACCAATATGGCAGGTCGTGGTACCGATATTAAACTGAGTAAAGAAGTGAAAGAAGCTGGTGGTTTGGCCATTATTGGTACCGAACGCCACGATTCGAGACGAGTAGACAGACAGTTAAGAGGTCGTGCTGGTCGTCAAGGAGATCCAGGTAGTTCACAATTCTACGTTTCTTTAGAAGATAATTTAATGCGCCTCTTTGGTAGTGAACGTATTGCTAAACTAATGGACCGCATGGGGCTTGAAGAAGGTGAGGTTATACAGCATAGTATGATTTCTAAATCTATAGAACGTGCCCAGAAAAAAGTAGAGGAAAACAATTTTGGTGTAAGAAAGCGCTTGTTAGAATATGATGATGTAATGAATGCGCAGCGTGAAGTGATTTATAAGCGTAGATACCACGCCCTATTCGGGGAACGTTTACGTGTTGATTTGGCCAATATGATTTTCGATCTATCGGAATCGATTACCGAAACCAACAAAAATGCTGCTGATTTTAAAAACTTTGAATTTGAGTTGATTCGTTATTTCTCTATGGATTCTCCTGTAGATGAAAAAATTTTTGAAAAACTAAAGCCACAAGAGTTAGCGGGTAAAGTTTATAAAGCTGCTTATGCCAATTACGAAGAGCGTATGCGGGCCAATGCAGAAAGAGCTTATCCTGTAATCAAACAAATTTTTGAAACCCAAGGTGATCGTTTTGAGCGTATTGGAGTACCTTTCTCTGACGGTCAAAAAACCTTACAGGTTGCCACCAATTTAAAAATGGCTTATGAAACCGAAGGTAAACAATTGGTTCAAGATTTTGAGAAAAATATCACTTTGGCTATTATCGATGATGCTTGGAAAACCCATTTGCGTAAAATGGATGAATTAAAGCAAAGTGTACAACTTGCGGTTCACGAACAAAAAGACCCCTTGCTTATTTATAAATTTGAGGCGTTTGAATTATTCAAATCGATGTTAGATGAGGTAAATAAAGAGGTGATTTCCTTCTTGTTTAAAGGAGAAATACCTCAGCAAGAAACCAATATTCAAGAAGCTCGTGAGCAAAGACCTAAAGAAAATCTAGAGACTTCTAAAGAGGAAATCCCTAATATGGATGAGCGTGCTGCTCAAAACAGAGCCGCGGGTCAACAAGCCTCACAACAACCACAAGTAACCGAAACCATTGTTCGTGAACAACCCAAAATTGGACGCAATGACAAGGTTACTATTCGCAATGTTGCAACGGGAGAAAGCAAAACCTTAAAATACAAACAAGCAATACCCTTATTAGAAAAAGGACAATGGGTTTTAACTAAACACTAAAATACTGTACCTTTTAAAAACAAAGCGGTCTTATACCTTAAAAGTCTTCTTTATAACTTTTTTTGATAAGACCGCTTTTTGTATTTTTACATTTCACAACAAGTCAACAGTTCAACTCACATGAAGAATTTTAAAATAGAATTTAAATGGGCAATCTACTTTAGTATTCTTACCCTTTTTTGGCTGAGTATAGAAAAAGGTGTAGGGCTTCACGACCAGTATATCGATTTACACCCTATTTATACCAATTTAATTGCTATACCTTATATTTTATTGTATTATTTGGCTTTGCGACAAAAAAGAGAATGGTTTTACAATGGCCAGATCACTTGGTCTCAAGCCGTGGTTTCTGGTGCGGTATTATCGGCAATTGTGGCGCTTCTCTCACCCTTGGTACAATATATCGGAGCCACCTTTATAACTCCCGATTATTTTAAAAATGCCACCAAATACGCTATTGAGCAACGTAATATGCATCCAGATTTAGCCAAACAATATTTTAGTATGCGTAGTTATATTATCCAATCTATATTCTATGCCTTGGCAATGGGTATTGTAACTTCTGCTTTAGTGGCGCTTTTTGTCAAGAAAAAGTAGCTTACGCGGATTTGTATTTCAAAAGTATATTAGGGTCGGGACAATTCTTCAAGTAGTATGGCTTTTCTAAAGCCCTTGCCACGCCAGGGTAATCTCCTACATAATTTTCAATATCTAAAATTAACTGAAAATGTAGATGTGGAGCGTAATCACCATTTACCCTTGCATCTCCTAAAAAACCAATGGTATCTCCTGCTTTTACAAGGTCGCCTTGTTGTAAGAGCGAAAGACTAGCTAAACTTAAATGACCGTATAAACTGAAGAATTGATGCCCACTAATTTGATGTTCTAATAGTAGTGTTGGACCATAATTTCCGTACCCTTCATTGTTTGCTAAACTGTGCACACGACCAGCTATGGGAGCCACAACAGGTGTTTCTGCAGCTGCCCAAAAATCAACCCCCAGGTGTAAATTTCTCTTTTGTGCTTCATCTGTCAAAAAATGCATACTCCGATCATAAATTTTACGCAATTCCATATATCCACCAAAAGCGACTTCGGCTTGGTTTTTATGCAACCATTGGGTCAAACGTTCTTGCATTTGTACGGGGTTAAACAAAACCGAAGTACTCAGCAAGTTTTGATGAATTGAAAGGTCTAAGGGAATATAAGTCTGATGTGCAAAGCCTTTTATTACCGGAGTAAAATCTGTAGTAAGTGATGATAAAAAAGCTAAAGAAGGTTTATTAAACATAAAAAAATAGTTTCACTTATAAAGCAAAACTATTTTTACACAAAAACCAAATAAAAAAACTAATTAAAAACAACTTTACTAAATTTCACATCGATATTAATTCGATTATCGGTTGTCTTATCTTTAAAGAAACCTGTAACCAATTCTGTGCCATAGGTGTTATCTCGAGTAACTTTAATATTAGAGGGTAGTTTCAAATTACTTTTACTACCCGTATAATTGAGCTCAAAGGCCAGTTTTGGCATTGCTATACTCAAATCGGTATTGCTCAAGTTCATATCAAGACGATTAAAATCGGCTCCTATTTTCAAGATTTTCAACTGTCCGAAGGTACTGGTTAATCTACCAAAGCCATTCCACTCTTCTATACTTAAATCACTTGCGTTAGCTCTTAAGGCCATACTTTTCACCTTGCCTATTTCAGCTTGTTTTACGTAATTTATATGCAGCTCTCCATGTTCCCAAAAATTAATATTTACAGGAGCATAAGCTACTTCTACCCTATTGTTTTCTCCTATTATCCTATCCGCTTTAAGCGATGCATAAGCCAATTGTACTTGTAAATTACTAACCGGTTTCTCCAAATTTAATGCGCCATAGCGCTGCTTGATTTTTATACTAGATTGCGAAGGAATTTTAACCTTTACAATAGGAACGATTAAAGCTTTCTCTGGAGCCTTGTTTGCATTAGGACTCAGTGTAGAAACCATAAAAATTTGGGTTGTTTTTCTTCCGTCAGGATGCTCTACAACTTCCTTTTTTAAGTGCGTATTGGAATTATTTTCGCTCATTGACCAAGCAGTAATTCTTTCATTGAACTGGGCTTCCATTTGCTGCATTTTGCGCTCTAGCTCTTGGCGCCAAGTTTGATTGGCTGCATTTTTTTGCAATTCAGATTGACGTTGAAGCACTGCGGCATTTTCTTTATCTTCTAAGAAAGATAACACCAAATTTTCATAGGCCCTTAAGTATTCTTTTCCTTGCTTCTGGTATGCGCTATAATCAAATTTGAGTTTACTGATTTTTTGAAGTGCGCTACTGGTAATATTTAGTGCATTTAACTCAGCTAGCAAATTCTTCATCAACTTCATTTCGCCTGGCTTAGGATAATCTGCTGCTGTTTCGCTGTTCAATGTTGCTTTTTGTAATTCGTAGGCGATTTGCTGTGCAGGCCGAGCAAAAGAACGCAAGAAAATACGGTCTTTATCTGCTTTAAAGCTCACCCCCCAGAGTTTTTTGATTTGTTCAACTTGTTCATCAGACAAATCAACACCTTCAATATAGGCCTCTATTACGGTTCTGTTTTGGTTCCAAGTTTCAATAATAACTCGGGTGTGCCTAGACTCTAAATCTAAACTTGGTTTGGCATTAACCTCTAGTTTTTCGTGTAATAATGTGGTTTTTTGGGCTACCAAAGCGGTAGTCGTCAAACCAAAAAAACTAAGGATTAACACTTTACAATAATAAATAGCTAATTTTCTCATGCTATATGCTTATTCCCGTTAACTGTTGCTTTTGCTCTTGTTTAAGGGATTTTAATTTACTTTTTAGTCGTTTTAACAAGTCGAGTCTTAACTCTAAGTTTTGAATAAGCGTACCTATAGAGGCCTCACTCACACCATATTCTTTAATTTCTTCATTAAGCTTTAGGTATTCGTCATCGAGTTGCTCTAATTGTAGCATAAAATCATCTATTAATTCTTTATTTTCTGGGGTAATGGTTAAAGCGGCCAGTTCTGTATGCAAGTTTGCCAGATAAAAATCTTCTATCTTTTTAAATTCTGGCGAACTTTGGCTCAACATAGTAGCCGGCACAACAGGAAGACTTCCAGGATTCACAGACTGCTCTTCAACCAATTGCTCTTGGTTTAATTGAGGCGAAGTGGGCCAAAACAGCACTCCGCTTACCAACACCACTACTATAACAGCAGCAATTTTATACCATAGAAAATAGTCTTTTTTATTTTGAGATGCAGGAAACTCAGCCTCTAACCGACTTAAAAATCTATCTTTATGCCCATCTGCCAAGGGCGGGTTTGCTTTTTTCTGGGCCTCAAACTGCAACATTTCTCTAAGATCCTGTGCCATTGTAAATATGTTTTAATTGTTCTTGCAACTTTTTCTTTCCTCGATGCACAAGGGTACGCGACGAAACTTGTGTTATATTTAAAATTTGCGAAATTTCTTCGTGGTCATAACCTTCGATTAAAAAGAGCATTAATGCAAAGCGATATTTATCGGGTAATTGAGCAATACACTCTTTTACTTGTTCTACGCTAATCTCATCTGCAATGCTCCAATTGTCTTCCTCTTCTACCTTACCTAAGGTTTGCTCATTAATCGCGATTAAGTTTAACTTTTTAGCTTTAAGCATATCCAAACTGGTATTGATCACAATCCTTTTTAACCAAGCGCCAAAAGTAACTTCTCCTGTAAATTGATGCAGTTTTGAAAAAGCTTTGATAAAACCTTCTTGCATAGCCTCTTCGGCCTCGTGTTGATTTTTTAAAAATCTCAGGGCTACATAATACATGGCGTCACAGTATTTGTTGTAAATTTTCAACTGTGCGCGTCTGTCTTGCTTTCGGCAACGTTCGATTAAGTCGTTTTGAAACAAAATAAAGCTTAATTAGTTTCTATTCATTTTTAAATACGATGGCCTTTTCTTATTGTTGCAGTTTCTAAAAAATTTTTATCTTCACTTAAAAAATATGAAAAGAAGTATTCGTATCTTCCTTATTCTGCTTATTGGAGGCATCATTGGCTTCTTTTTAATCAAAAATCAAACCAAATCACATAGTCCTGAGGAAACCGTACATTATCGTACAGGAAATTTAAAAGTAGAAGTTTTTTACAACCGCCCTGCAAAACGAGGTAGGGAGATTTTTGGCGGACTAGTACCTTTTAACCAAGTTTGGCGAACAGGGGCTAACGAAGCTACTACCTTCTCTGTAAATCAAGCTATTCAAGTTGACGGTTCGCTGCTGGACGCCGGGCGATACACTTTATGGACGATACCCCAACCGGATTCTTGGAAAATTATTTTTAATAAAAAGATGTATGCTTGGGGTATTGATCTGACTACAAAAAAAGCCGCACGAGACGAAGCCTTTGATGCTTTGATTATCGAGGTGCCAACTGAAAAATTACCCGAGACCGTAGAACGCTTTAGTATTCATTTTGAGAAACAAAACCAATTGTATTATATGGTTTTAAGTTGGGATCAAACCCAAGTGAGCTTTGCTATTGATAAACTCAACAAAAAAACCTAGATGCAAGAGCACCTAGGCTTATATTTGTTTAAACATTTATTAGATTATTCGTCTAATAATAGATTTAGGGTAACATCAATATTATCTCGTGTGGCGCGAGAAAACGGACAAATTTCGTGTGCTTTATTCACTAATTTCTCTCCTGTTTCAACATCAACTGTTGGTAGATAAGAATCTAAGATTACAGCCAATTGAAAGTCACCTTCATCTGTGCGCCCAATACTCACAGAAGCCGAAACGCTATAATCGCCTAAATCTATATTATCTTCTTTAGCCACAGCCTCAAGTGCACCCCCATAACATGCCGAATAAGCGCAAGCAAAAAAGTGCTCTGGGTTTACTCCATCACCATCGTCTCCGCCCATGGCTTTAGGAACACTCAAGTTCATATCTATCTTACCGTCTTCGGTTTTTACGTGTCCGGCTCTACCTCCTTTTGCGGTGGCTTGTTCTGTATAAAAAGTTTTCATCTTTTTTAAAAATTTAAGGTTTAATTTATGGCTTGAAGATAAAAAGCTTTTTATCCGTTTTCAAGAATGAATTCATAAATTTGTGCTAAATAAAAATGTATATGCCCACCCCCAAGAAAAACAAATCGGCTTTAAGCGAAAAGACATCACAGCACGCTCAATCTATTGGGTCAAAAAATGCGGCACGTATTAAAGCTTTACGAAAAAAACGCATTAATGCCGCCGATTTAGCAGAGCGTATATTAGCGGGCAATAAAACGGCCTTGAGTCAAGGTATCACCCTAGTTGAAAGCAAGCAACAGAAGCATTTTGAATCGGTAAAAACACTTATCAACACCTGTTTACCTGCTTCGGGCAAATCTATTCGCATAGGCATTACGGGGGTGCCAGGTGTGGGTAAAAGTACTTTTATAGAGGCTTTTGGGAACTATCTTATCGAGCAACATGCTAAAAAAGTTGCCGTTTTGGCTGTAGACCCTACAAGTAGCGTTTCGCACGGAAGTATTTTGGGCGACAAAACCCGTATGGAAGAATTAGTAAAACAAGAGAATGCTTTTATTCGGCCAACGGCATCGGGAGATTCGCTTGGTGGAGTTGCGCAGAAAACACGTGAATCGGTTATTTTATGCGAAGCGGCAGGCTTTGATGTTATTTTAATCGAAACCGTGGGGGTGGGACAAAGTGAAACTTTGGTGCATAGTATGACTGACTTTTTTTTGTTGCTCAAATTAGCTGGTGCGGGTGACGAGTTACAAGGTATTAAACGTGGTATTATGGAAATGGCCGATGCTATTGTTATTAATAAAGCTGATGGAGAGAACCTAAAACCCGCACGACAAGCCCAGGCAGAATTTAAAAAAGCACTGCATCTTTATCCGACCAAGGAAAGCACCTGGAAACCTTTGGTGAAAATTGCTAGTGGCTTGCATCAAAAAGGTATAGACCGCATATGGGAAATGCTTGAGACTTATTTTAAATTAACCCAAGCCAATGGGTATTTTGAACAATTGCGTTTAGAGCAAAATAAGCATTGGCTTTTGCAAACCATACAAGATCAATTAAAAGCCGACTTTTATGCTAACCCAAAAATAAAACAAGCCTTAGCCGAAAAAATTGAGGCTTTAAAGCGACAAGAAGTTTCTCCGTTTGAAGCTGCTTTTGATTTACTCCAATTGCATAAAGAAATAAATTAAGCTTTAGCGTTTAGCTTATTTATACTGATTTGATGCAGTTTATAAAATAAAAACCCGATTAGACTCCCTATGAGTATACCCGTTATAACATCTCCTGGGTAATGTTTACCAACATAAATACGGCTATAGCTCACCAACATGGCCCATATTAATAGCAAAGGGAAGGCTGATTTATACCATTTTTTTAGAATATTACCTAGAAAGATGGCTAAAGCTGTTGAGCTCGCTGCATGTGCAGAAAAATAACCGTATTTACCGCAATAATCCATTAAAAATCGGCCTTGAGCCATAAAATCTTCTTTACAAGGTCGGGGTCTGGCAAAAGCGTCTTTAAATACATTAGCCAATTGATCTGTAGCTGTTATTAAAAGCGCAATAAAAACCAGTGTAATTCCGAGTGTTTTTAAGTTATAGTTTTTATAAAGCAAATAAAGTAAGTAGGCATACATAGGTATGGCGGCAAACTTATGCGTTATAAAAACCCAGAACCAATCCCATACGGGTGTACCTAAATTATTAAGGTACAAGAAAAGTTCTTGGTCCCATTGCAGCAGTTGTTCTATAGTGGGCATAGTTTTATTCTTGGTAGCGTGCCACTTCACGGTCGTAAAACTGCGAAGCCTCTTCGATTAAATTTTCAACTTCACTTTCCAGTTCTTTTTGATCGTGTGCATCAAACTCCTCCAGCCACTCAATCTCGTCATCTTGAAGATTGATTATAAATCTTGGGTAATCGGTATGCACAATAAATATAGCCTCGGGAAAATCGGTATTATCGGCGAGTAAAAATTTTGGAAATTCCATAGTTTGAATTTTTTATAAAGGTAAAGAAATACTTCCTTTTTCAATTAATTTTTTGCTAAGGTAATTAAATCTAAAGTATAACATAACCGCCGAAGCAGAAAGCCCTACCAAAAGACCAATCCAGATTCCCATACTTCCTAGTACATCCTCCTTACCGAGATAGAAACAAATAGGAAACCCTATTACCCAATAGGCAATAAAACAAAACAAAGTAGGTATTTTTACGTCTTGCAATCCGCGTAAAGCACCTAAAATAACAACTTGCAAACCATCACTTAACTGAAATAAAGCGGCTATGATAAGCAATTGAGAGGCTAGATAAATTACCTGCGCATTGTCTATATAAAAAGTAGGCAACCAATCTTTAAGTACGATAAAACCTACGGCAAAAACGGCTTCGATTAAAAATACTAACAAAAACGTAGATAAAGCAATTCGCCTTAGGTCTTTAAAAGCTTTTTTTCCTTTTTGATTACCCACCCGGATAGTCGCAGTTACGCCAAGGCCTACTGCAATCATAAATGTCATAGAAGCTAAATTTAAAGCCACTTGATTTGCCGCTTGTGGATCTGTGCCCAAGGTACCTGCTAGGAAAACTGAACCGGTAAAAACACCTACCTCAAAAAGCATTTGTAAAGCTGTGGGAAAGCCTAAATTAAACAAGCGTTTAAACACTTTCTTTTGTAATGATTTTTTTGCCCAAACAAAGTAAGTTGCAAATTTCTTTTTTGATCTTAAAATATAATACAAGAAGAAAAGCATAAAGAAACGCGAAATCAAAGTTCCTAAAGCGGCTCCTTCTAACTCTAATCGCGGAAAAATCCAAATTCCGTAAATGAGTAAATAATTAAATAGCACGTTAACCACATTGGCCCCGATGGTAGCATACATCGCGTATTTTGTTTGTGATAACCCGTCGCCAAATTGCTTAAAACCCTGAAAAACCATTAGTGGAATCATTGAAAACGCTACAATATCTAAATAAGGCATTGCTAATTGCACCACCTCATCGGGCTGATTGAGATAGAACAATACAGGTTTGGCAAGCCAAAGTGCTAGAAACAGCGCAACACCTGTTGTTAAGCACATGATGATACCGTGTTGAAAGTAAGAACGACCTTTTTCTATATTATTAGCACCATCGGCCTCGGCAATCAAAGGTGTAATGGCAAAACTAAATCCGACCCCAATAGAAAGCGCAATAAAAACCAATGAATTACCCAGAGAAACCGCTGCCAAAGGGGCAGCACCCAGCTTACCAACCATAATATTATCGGCAAGACCGACTAATACATGACCCAATTGACCCAACATCACTGGGTAGGCAATGCTAAGGTTCTTCTTAAACTCTTTGGTGTAAGCGCTTAATTGCATGATTCTGCTTTTAATAGTGCGCAAAGATATGCAGTTTAGTTAGAATTATAATTTAAATCGCTTGAAGTTTTAACGTCAAAAAAATCAAATTACTTTAACAATATAAGCAGCAGTGGTATTTATTGTGACCTAGTTAAATAAGGCATTGAAATCTCATTTTACACGTATAAAACATTCGTATCTAATTATTTTTATTTCTTGTAATTCATAAAGTCGCTCTGTTTCCTGAAGGCTAAATAATGACGCTAGAGCGGTAGTAAGGCGCTAGAATTTTTAGAATTGCTTAACAGCCGTATTTAATCAAAAAACCTAATTTGTAAATTAAAAGCAATTGCACGTGAAAAACTATACCAGAAAATCAATACCTAAAAGCATACAGCCCCAAGTTGAAGAAGCACTGGCTTATTTTCCTGATTTAAAAGACACAACCATTTGTTTTAAATTTAAGTCATCGATAAAGAAATCTACTATGCAGGCGCAGCCAGCCTTTGGTAGTATTTTTAAGCCTAAGAATGAGCGCGCCTATTTTATTTTAATTTCTGAAAAATTTCATATCGAGAAAGAAAAATTTTCGATTCTAGATGTACCCGATGAAGTTTTAATTGGTTGGATTGGACACGAATTAGGACATATTATGGATTACCTCAACCGAAATGCGTTTGATTTAATTCTTTTAGGATTTAAATACCTGTTTTCTAAGAAACATTTAAAGGAAGTTGAGCGTACCGCTGATACATATGCCATTAAACACGGTATGAAGGACTATATTTTGGCCACCAAAAATTTTATTTTGAATAATGCAGACCTTTCACCTGCATATAAAGCCCGAATTAAAAACTTATACATGTCTCCCGAAGAAATCATGGAACTTGTAAATGAGCTAGGAGCCGACAAACTAAAGCAAGAAGTAGCAAAAAAAGTAATTCAAAAACGGGCGCTATAAGTGACTTTTTACAAAATCTCTAAAAGCGGTGTATTTTTCTTCACCCATCACTTTTTCCATCTTTACTTGTCCGCCTTTTTTCTTATTGGCACCACTCCATTCATAAAACAGATCGAGTGGAATGGTATGTACTTTTACCCCTTTAAGTGCTTTAGATCTTGCCACACGGTAATTTTTATTCGCTGCTTTTAAATTCTCATCTAAGGCCTGGGCCAGCTTCTCGTTTTCAATAACTCCTTTTTCATTAACTCCTAGGTGCCAAACGTGATAAAATTCATCATTTTCTTTAACAGCACTCACGGTAAATTCAGGTAGTTTTATGCTGAATTGTTCTTCTAGCTCCTGGATGGCTTGATTCATTTTATTCACAGAAAGCTGAGAGCCAACTACATTAAGGAAAAACTTAGTTCTACCCGTAATTTTAATTTCGGCCTTACTTACATCCGTAAAGGCAATGGTATCGCCAATTAAATACCTCCAAGCTCCCGAAACAGTACTAATAAGCAGTACATAATCTACATTTTCTTCAACTTGATCGAGCCTTAAAACAGGGGCATCTTGACACAATGAACCATCGGCGTTAATATAATCTGGTTCAAAAGGTACAAATTCAAAATAAATTGCATTATCGGTAACCAATTTCATGGCGGTTGTTTCGGGACTATTTTGAAAAGCTAAAAACCCTTCTGAAGCCAAATAGGTATCAATAACAGTTATTGGTTTACCCAGCAGGGCATTAAAACTTTTTTCATAGGGTTCAAAAGCCACCCCTCCCGAGGTATAAACTTGTAAATTAGGCCAAACTTCATGAATATTATTTACCCCGTGGTACTTGATTACCTCCTTTAGCATTAGCTCCATCCAAGATGGAATCCCACTTAGGGCACCGATATCCCAATTTTTAGCATTTTCGGCTATGTGCTTTACGCGCTCATCCCAATCGTCTATTTGAGCAATTTCTTCGCCTGGTTTATAATAGCCTTTAAACCAAAAAGGAATATTACTAGCACTAATACCACTTATTTCACCTTCTAGGTGCCCCTGATTTTGTTGCAGATTGGTGCTACTTCCCAACATCATGATCTCTTTCTCAAAAAAATCAGCGGGCAGCTCAAAATTAGCTAAAGCGCTCACCTGCTTTATCCCGGCTTGGCGAATAGCTTCTATCATCTCATCGGTTACCGGAATACGTTTACTTGCTTTACCGGTGGTGCCTGAGCTTAACGCAAAGTATTCTGGAGCACCAGGCCAAGTGATATCGGGAAGTCCTTTTTGGGTTTGCGCCCACCAACGTTCATGCATTTGGTGATAATCAAAATAAGGTACGGTTTCTTGAAAAGCCACAAGCGGCTCTTCTGTCGCTAACAATTCTTTAAAGCCATAATATTTACCAAAGGCGGTATCTTGAGCCGTTTTAAGCAAATGCATTAAAACTTCTTCTTGTTCTTTAACCGGATTTGAATTTTGATTGAGCGTACCGCTTACATCGATGACTTTTTTAATAATAGATCCTAACAGTGGCATAAACGTGGTTTTTACCAAAAATAAGACCTATTTAAAAAGTCAAGCAAACCCAGCATAATAAAACTATGTTAATTTGTCTCTTGTTCAAGTTCTTTAATGTAATTGGTCAACTCACTTTTAATATCTAGCGGTAGCGTGGGTTCTTTAACATCTTTGAAAGTGGTAAGGCGTTCAAACAAAATTTTAGCCACCAAATAGCGCGCATATTTTTTATTATCGGATGGGATGATATACCAGGGGGCTGTTAGTGTACTGGTTTTTTGAATGGCTTCTTGATAGCAGTCTTGGTAGTTGTCCCACAGCTTGCGTTCTTCAATATCTCCGGGTGAAAATTTCCAGTTTTTCTCGGGTTTATGTAAACGCCGCAGCAGTCTATTTTTTTGTTCTTCTTTAGAAAGATGAAGAAAAAATTTAAAAATAAGTGTACCATTTTGAACCAGTGTTTGCTCAAAGGAGTTGATTTCTGCAAAGCGTTTTTCCCAAAATTTAGGCGTGATATCCTTTACGGAATTAATTTGCGGCAAATTTTCATTTAGAATGTACTCGGGATGCACGCGGGTTACCAAAACATTTTCATAATGGGTTCGATTAAAAATCCCAAATTTTCCACGCTCTGGCAATCTCTTGTAGTGTCTCCAAAGATAGTCGTGCTTCAATTCATTTTTAGAAGGAGTTTTAAAGCTATGTACTACCACCCCACGTGAATTAAAGCCTTGAAAAACCTCCCGGATCAAGCTATCTTTTCCTGCCGTATCCATTCCCTGTATACAAACCAAAACCGAATATTTACCGTGTGCATATAATTTATCTTGCCAGGCAGCAAGCTCTTTACGGATAGGCTTTAGGGCTCGTTTAGCCTCCTTATTGGTTGCTCCTAAATCGATGTGGGTAGGTGCATTTTTTAAATTTACATTTTCTGAAGCGATAAAATCGTTTATATCAATTGATTTCATAATGTTTGGTTTTATAGCTATAGCTGCCTGATGAGTATTTTGCTTAAAAGTAAAACAAATTTCACAACATTCCTTAGTATTCTCGATAAACCAGAAGAGCCCTATTAAAAATAAAAGTGAAATCAGTATCTTTGCGCTTTAAAACATTTTAATTTGGACAAAAACACTATCGTAGAGCGCATGGCCGAGATTTTGAAAGAGACGCCAACCTCTATGGAAATCGTAAAGAAAGATGCGAAAACCGAACAGCGGTTCAAATATTTAGCTACTTATATGCTTGATAAAGCAATAGCTAAAGACGCGTTGGTGTTATCTGATAATGAGATGGGTATTGGTATTGTTATTCAAAACAGTAAAGATAAACCTAATTTTTTCAAAGATAAATGGGAAGATTTAAAGTTGGTTTACCATGTAACAGGTTTCAAAAATATTCCTAAAATTTTACGAAATCAAAAATATGTACGCCAGCAAAGACCAGCTGACCAAGATTATTTATACTGCTGGTTTTGGGGAATTAGTAAAGATAATCGCGGTGCAGATACGCAGGTAGCAAAACAAATGAAAGATGAGTTTTTAAGACGAGCGCATAAGTTAAATTTGCCCCTATTTGCAGAAACGCAAATGCGCCGAAATACCATTGTATATCAAAAATTTGGTTTTGAATTATTCCACACTTGGAATAGAGAAGATGGTAAAACCATGTATTTCTTAAAATACGATCCTAAAAAGCATCCTGAATACCAAGACCAGCAAAATATAGAATAAAAAAAGCAGCCTTACAGCTGCTTTTTTTTACTTAAATGGATTTTTTTTATTTACTCGCAAAGGCTTCAACATCGCGCTGAGTGATTTCTTTTCCTCCCAAAATCATCAAGCGTTCAACCACATTTCGTAATTCCCGAATATTACCTGTCCAATCATAATCTTTGAGTTGGCTTAAAGCGTCCTCACTAAAGGTTTTGGGCGAGGTGCCCTGTTCTTTGGCTATTTTTTCTGAAAAATAATTTACTAAACTAGGAATATCTTCTCTTCTATCGTTTAAGTTAGGAACAGCAATAAGAATAACCGCTAGTCTATGGTATAAATCTTCTCTAAAACGCTTGGCTTTAATTTCTTCCTTTAAATTTTTATTGGTTGCTGCAATTACGCGTACATCAACTTTTAAATCTTTATCAGACCCTACCCTTTGCACCTTATTCTCTTGTAAAGCTCGCAAAACTTTAGCTTGCGCGGATAGACTCATATCTCCTATTTCATCGAGAAACAAAGTACCCCCATTTGCCGCTTCAAATTTACCTGCGCGGTCTTTGTTGGCAGAAGTAAACGCACCTTTTACGTGCCCAAAAAGTTCACTTTCGATCAATTCACTTGGAATAGCAGCGCAATTCACTTCAATCATTGGTCCTTTGGCTCGTTCACTTTTTTGATGCAACCAGTGTGCTACCAATTCTTTACCGGTACCATTTTGCCCGGTTATAAGTACCCTAGCCTCGGTTGGCGCGACTTTTTCTATGATTTCTTTTATTTGCACTATAGCTGGCGATTCACCAATCATTTGGTAATTTTTACTTACCTTCTTCTTTAGGCGTTTATTTTCGGTAACCAGTGATTTTCTGTCTAGTGCGTGGCGCACAGTATTGAGTAATCGATTGAGGTCTGGTGGTTTGGCGATATAATCAAAAGCTCCTTTACGCATAGTTTCTACTGCGGTTTCTAAATCACCATGGCCAGATATCATGACCACAGGAATTTCAGGCTTTATCTTCATGACTGCATCGAGCACCTCAACACCGTCCATTTTTGGCATTTTGATATCGCATAACACCAAATCATAGTCGTTGTTTTTTATGAGTTCTATTCCAATCAAGCCATCTTCGGCTTCACTAACTTCATAAGTTTTACTCTCCTCGGTTAATATTTTTTTAAGCACCCTTCTAATCGCTGCCTCATCTTCTATGATTAAAATTTTTCCCATTTATATTTTAAATTTAAGTCCTGAACGAATATACCAAGTATTATCATTTTCAATAACATAAACATCGTCACGGTTATTATCTCTTATTCTGTATTCATTATAAACTGTATGGCCAACATACAAATAATATTGTAAATGGTCGGTAAAATAAAACTCATATCCTAGACCTAGAGTAACGTTGGTCATAGAAATATTTTCGCCTACTCGATTTACATTATCTATACGTATATTGTTTTGAATATTTGCGAAATGGTTATCTAAAGAAGCGAAAGCGTGAAGATGGTGCTTATCATTAAACGAATATCTTAATAAAGTCTTCGGCACACCCAAAGTGTACGACCAAGTATCATTAGGTTTTCTAAAAAAATTAATTAGGGGTAAGGGATAATTTCGCCCTGGGGTGCTAGTATACACCAAACCGAAAATCCAGCGATAAGGTTTTCCTATTACCGTACCGTTTTCATCCCGTTGTTTCACATCGTTTATCGCATAAACGGCACCTAGATATATTAGGTCATCCTGCACTAATGAACGCTCAAAATTTGAGGTAAAGCGTATTCCGCCCCTAAAGGCTAAACGCCAATTACTTGCTTTAATTTTTTTAATATAGCCTAAGGTAGCGTCTATGCGTTGTGTAGATTCTAATCGGTTATATTCAAAAGGGATGTCTTCTTTAAAATCTAAATCGGTTTTTCTATACTCGGCCCCGAATACTAAATAATCTTCCTTTATGGGAATTGGGGCCTGTATAAATGCCCTAAATCGATTCATGGATTGTTTTCCCTTACTAAAAGGTATACGAGTATATTCAATCCTTGCAAGATCTGTAGTCTGTGCTTTTAAACCACAAGAGTAGCTTAAAAATAGGATTAGCCAAAAATTGAAAGCCTTAAAAAAATTTCTCATAAATTGATCGAAGTGTCAGTTCTTACCGAATATAATTATTTACAACAAACTCATTAAAGCATTAACGTTTGTTTGACGTGATTTGGTTTAATTTATTAGTTTTTTAACCATTTTAATAACTCCTTATAAGTAGGCTTTTTACCATACATTAAAATACCTATGCGATAAATTTTTGCTGCCATCATAATTACAAAAAAAACTGAAGCAAATAAAATACTTAAAGATATTAATACTTCCCACCAAGCTACTCCAAATGGAATTCGCATCAGCATAACAATTGGAGAAGTTAAAGGAATATGCGAAAAAAGTGTTGCTACGGTACCGTGTGGGTTTTCAATAACCGTAAAAAAGCCAACATAAATTCCGAGCATAAGGGGTATAATTATGGGAAACATAAATTGCTGGGTGTCGGTTTCACTATCAACTGCAGCACCTATTGCCGCATAAATGGCACTGTACAAGAAATAGCCCCCAATGAAATAAATGAAAAATGAAAGGCTTATTTTAAAGAGCGGGAGTGCCATAATGTTTTGAAATAGCAAGGCCATCTCATCGCTATTAACAGGTGTCGCCGCGCTTGCTATTCCTGGTTCATTTGGTGCTATAAGGCTGCTGCTAATTAGCAAAAGAAACCCGCCTAAGATCAGCCAAATTAGAAATTGTGTAAGACCTGCCAAACTAGTACCTGTAATTTTACCCAACATTAATTGAAACGGTTTTACCGAAGAAATAATAATTTCTACAATACGGTTGGTTTTTTCTTCTATAACGCTGCGCATAACCATATTGCCATAAATGATTATAAACATCATAAGTAAATAACCCGCGGCACCACCAAAAACCATTTTAACATAGCCTGCCAATTTAGAGGTTGACTGTCCGTCAAAATCTTCAATTTGTAGGTTTACTTTTGTTTGTGCTTGTTGCATTTGGGTTTTGTCTATCCCTGCATTGGCCAAGTTGGTATCGGTTATAATTCGACTTATTTTTTGTTCTAAATCTGAGACTAAAAAACTACTGGGAGCCTCTTTAGCAAAGAATTCTATATTGGGATTAGAAATAGCAGCATCTTCCAAAGCAGGCACATAAAGCAAACCATAAAGGTTTTCTTTATCAGCACGCATAATAGCTTGATCTAAAGGTAGGTTTGAAAAATCTACAAACGCGAGCTGGTTGGTGTTGGGTAGTTCTTTATTAATTAATTCTTGCACATCGTGAAGGGCAATTATCTTCTTTTCGTCGTTATTTACACTGCTAAGGTAAGCCACTAAGAATATCATCCCCACAACGAGAAGCGGACTTAAAAAAGTCATAATGATAAAAGCCTTGTTTTTAATTCTGGCCAAATATTCGCGCTTTATAATAAGGCTTAAGTTACCCATGTTGCTCTACTGTTTTTATAAATATATCATTTATCGAAGGAACCAACTCACTGAAATGAGTGATTTCTACTTCTGTATCAATAAGAAATTGCAGGAGCGAGCTGGTAGATTGATGATCATTTAATTTGACATGCAGCTTAGCTTGAGCAGTAATATTCTTGAAATAAGCCGGTTGTACCGTAAAATTATTTGATAATTGCCTGGTGATTTCCTCAGCTCTTTCCGATTGAAAACCTACCTCATAAGTTTGCGTTCGGTAATTATTTTTAATGGTCTTTACAGGGCCGTCTAAAACTTTTTTAGACTTATGAATCAAAGCTATATTATCGCAGAGCTCTTCTACATTTTCCATTCGGTGAGTTGATAAAATAATAGTTGCACCCTCCTCCTTTAAAGTTAAAATTTCATTTTTGATCAAATTTGCATTCACTGGATCAAAACCACTAAAGGGCTCATCTAAAATTAACAAAGGTGGATTATGAATCACCGTAACAATAAATTGAATTTTTTGCGCCATTCCCTTTGATAGCTCTTCAATTTTTTTGTTTCCCCAACCCTTTATATTTAGCCGATCAAACCAATAAAGCATACGTTTCTTGGCATCCTTTTTAGACATACCTTTTAATTGAGCCAGATAAATAATCTGTTCGACCACTTTCATGCTTTTATACAGGCCTCTTTCTTCGGGTAAGTAGCCAATGAGCTCAACATCTTTTGGTTTAAGAGGTCTATCATCTAAGTAAATTTCACCTGAATCGGGTTGGGTAATTTGATTCAAGATTCGGATTAAGGTTGTTTTCCCCGCACCATTAGGTCCCAAGAGTCCAAAAACGCTATTTTTAGGCACCTTAAAAGAAAAACAATCCAGAGCCAATTTGTCTCCGTATTTCTTGGTAAGGCCTTTTATTTCTAGAAGATTCATAAGCAGTATTAGGGGATAAATTTAATAAAGAAATGGTTAAAAAAACAAAACCCATCCTTAAAACTTCTATGAAATAAGGATGGGAAAAAAATTGCTATGAAAAAGAAAAATATCACCAATATGCAATCGGTGATATTCAAATATATATAAAATTTTGTTAATACTGCAATTATGAGAACATATCTTTCACTTTTTCAAAAAAAGATTTATCAGATTTTTCTGGATTAGGTTCAAAATTATCATCTCCCTGCATTTTTTCGAAAAATTCTTTTTGTTCTTTATTTAGCGTTTTGGGTGTCCAAACATTTACATGCACCAGTAAATCTCCTTTACCATATCCGTTTATACTTGGAATTCCCTTATTGCGCAAGCGCAAAATTTTGCCGCTTTGCACGCCAGCTTCAATCTTTATACGTACTTTACCGCTAACCGTTTGTATTTCTTTAGAAGCACCAAGTGCTGCCTCAGGAAAACTGATATAAAGGTCATAATGTAAATTATCGCCCTCTCGCTGTAAGTACGGATGTTCTTTTTCTTCAATAGCAACCAACAAGTCACCCGAAATGCCATTACCAGGTGCTTCATTTCCTTTACCTGAAACCTTCAGTTGCATTCCTTCTACTACCCCAGCTGGAATTTTTATTGATACGGTTTCTTCTTTTTGAATCATACCTTGTGCATCGGCTCCGGCAGGTTTTTTATCTATAACCTGTCCGCTACCTCCACATTGAGTACAAGGAGAGGCGGTTTGCATACGACCTAAAATGGTATTGGTTACGCGGGTAACTTGCCCCGAACCTTGACAGGTAGAACAAGTACTGTAAGTTGTTCCTGGTGCTTGCACCTTGCGTTTTACTTTGATTTTTTTCTCTACACCATTGGCAATTTCTTCTAAAGTAAGCTTTACACGAATACGCATATTGCTCCCTTTAGCGCGGCGTTGACCGCCACCAAAACCACCACCAAAGCCAGAAAAGCCACCTTGACCACCACCAAAAGCAGAGCCAAATATATCTCCAAACTGACTAAAGATATCATCCATATTCATTCCGCCGCCGCCAAAGCCACCAGAACCATTAAATGCTTCATGTCCCATTTGGTCATAACGTGCCCTTTTATCGGGGTTACTCAATACATCATAAGCCTCGGCAGATTTTTTAAACATCTCCTCGGCTTTAGGGTCATCTGGATTTTTGTCGGGGTGGTATTTCACCGCCATTTTGCGATAGGCCTTTTTAATCTCGGCCTCGGTCGCATTTTTACTCACTCCTAATATGTCGTAATAATCTTCTTTCATCGATTCTATATTTAATTACTTACCGGTAACCACTTTTGGATAACGAATAATTTTATCCCCTAAGGTATAACCTGTCTCCACCACATCGATTACCTTACCTTTTAATTTTTTATCGGGTGCCGGAATTTGTGTCACAGCTTCGTGTAAATCGGCATCGAACTTATCACCAGCTTTAACAGCGATAGGGGCTAAGCCTTTACTTTCTAAAGTTCTGCGTAGTTTATTACTGATAAGCTCTACTCCCTTAAGCATATTTTCATCTTCAGATTTCTGAATTTCTTTTAAAGCTCTATCAAAATCATCTAAAACAGGAAGCATGACCTGCATGATTTCTTCTCCCGCTGTTTTAAACAACTCGATACGCTCTTTACTGGTTCTGCGTTTATAATTTTCAAATTCTGCAAATAGGCGTAAAAACTTTTCTTTTTCTTCCTGCAAATCATTTCTTAGATTATCCAACTCACTAATTTCTTGATTGGATTCTTTATCGGCTTCAGCCTGATTATCCTCGGCTTCATTCTGCATTACATCATTCATTTCCTGGTCTAGTTGCTCTTTATAATTTTCGCTATTTTGCTTTTCTTGTTCCTTGCTCATGATTAATAAAATTAAATCTCTGTTGCCCTATGAGCAAAACTGTTGCCATTCTTATAAAAATGCCAAAATGTCACCTGTACTTTTTTTATCATATTTTTATGATTTTTTAAATGCCAAACATTGTATTTTTGCGCACATTAAAATCAATTATTTATACCACTATGAAAAAAGTATTATTAAACGGTATGCTATTAGCCTTTTTAGGATTAAGCACCGTAGCTTGTAAAAATGAAGCTAAAAACGAAACCAATCCAAAAGAAGCACAAGAAGTTGCTGAAACAAGTGCTGAATCTGCAACTTATGCCATAGACACAGCAGAGTCAAAAATTGACTGGGTGGGTTCTAAACCTGCTGGTGATCACACAGGTACAGTTATGCTAAGTAAAGGAGAATTTACTGTTGACGGCGATAAGCTTTCTGGCGGTACGGTAGTTATAGATATGACCAGTATTGATGTTACCGATCTTGAAGGTGAAGACCGTGATAAATTAATGGCACACTTAAAAGGAACAGCTGAAGGACAAGAAGATCACTTTTTTAATGTAGCCGAGTTTCCTACTGCTATGTTTCAAATCACTGAAGTAAAGGAGATGGATGGCAAAACAATGCTTGCAGGAAATTTAACTATGAAAGATATTTCTAAAAATATCGAAATTCCTGTAAACTATGAGGTAAGTGAAAATAAGCTTACTCTAAAAAGCGAGCCGTTTACTATTGATAGAACAAAGTGGAATGTTAATTATGCCTCTAAAAGTGTTTTCGACGACTTGAAAGATAAGTTTGTTAACGACGAGATTGAGTTAAGTTTAGTAGTAATTGCTACAAAATAATAACGGTAACTTTTTACTATAAAAAAAGCGGTGAAAATGTTTCACCGCTTTTTTTATAATAAATCTTCTAAGGCTGGTTTAATATGGGTAAACTTATAAAGAAACCCTTGACTATCAATTTTATTATTAGAAACCAGTTGACTCCCAAGTACAATGGTGGCCATTTCTCCCAATGCGGTTTTAAGAACAAATTCTGGCACATTAGGCAGCCACAAAGGCTTATCTAAAACCTTTGCTATTTGTACAGTGAGTTGTTTGTTGGTAACTGGATTCGGAGCAACACCATTATAAACGCCCTCTAATCTATTCTTTGCAACAAATAAAAAGATACTGGCCAAATCTTCAATATGAATCCAAGATTGCCATTGCTTACCAGTGCCTAAAGGTGCTCCTACACCATATCGCACAGGTTTAGCTATTTTTTCTAGTGCGCCACCATTTTTTGATAAGACCAGACCTATTCTAATTTTAGCTACATCTATTCCAAGTTGTTCAAACCCGTCGACTGCAGCTTCCCATTTTTTTACCACTTCACCTAAAAAATTATCAGCAATTGGGTGTTGGTCTTCATGATATAACTTTTGGAAATCACTAGGGTAAATACCAATGGCGCTTGCCGAGATGACATGATCAACCTTATGTTCTATGCGATTAAGTGTATCGATTAAAAGTTGGGTAGTAGTTAACCTACTGGATAAAATAATTTCTTTTTGCTTTTCTGTCCAACGCTTAGCTACACTTGCCCCTACCAAATGAATTATCTTAGTTACCCCTTCAAAACAAGATTCGTCTATCTTTCCTTGTTCAGGATTCCAATAAAAGCCTTTGTAATAGTCTTGGTTTTCTAGCTTATCTTTACTGGTAGTCAAATAATTCACCGCTATGTTTTCCCGTTGGCATAGACTAACAATTTGTGAACCAATAAGCCCCGTCGCCCCCGTAATTAAAACCTTCATTTTTTGATTTAAATTTACAATTTAAAAACAAACCTATAAAAGGTTTTGCAAGGGTTTAACAAGCTTTTATGGCTCGTAGCATCTCGCGTTTACCTGGCGGACCAGGAAGCCGTTCTACCTGAAATCCTACTTCTTGCAAAGCTCTGCGAACACTGCCCTTCGCAGAATAGGTGACCAAGACTCCTTGAGAATTAAGTGCTCTATACATTTTTGCCATAATATTCTTGTCCCAAAGTTCAGGTTGCACCCTTGCTCCAAAAGCGTCAAAATAAATTAAATCATACGCTGACTTATCTTCAATTTCTTGGAAAAATTGCTGTTTTTTGTGTAAGTGAAAATGGGGTTCTATGGGTTGTAGGGATTCCCAAGTTGACTGATGGATTTTATTGACCAGTAGTTTAAATTCGTTTTCAAACAGGTCGCTATAATTTAAAAGTTCCAGTTCGTTTGGGCTCACAGGGTAAGCTTCTACCCCTGTATAATTAACTTTTCGATTTGCTTTTTTTGATTCAATAGCGGTAATGATAGCATTTAAGCCCGTACCAAAACCAATTTCTAAAATAGATAACTCAGGTTTGCATATAAATTGAAAACCCATCTTTATAAAAACATGATAGGCCTCTTGCAAGGCCCCATGTTTAGAATGATATTGTTCGTTCCAATCAATAATCTGGATGGTTTTTGAACCATCTGCAGTGGTAACTATTTGGCGTTTCACGGCTTAATAATCAGTTTTTTAATCCGCGGAAGCGGTCCTGCACACTTTACTTCATGACAACTAATACACGCCTGAATTGCTTGATTATAATAGTGCTGCGCTTGCTCAGGATTTTCTATCATTTGTATTTCATATTGCTTAAAACGGTTGGCCCAAGATTTAAAAAAAGCATCATAGTCTTTAGGGTCGGTAAATGCTGCAGAGTGCAAGTTTTCTAAATCAAAACTCAGTTTAGTAATCTCCTCTCCGTCTAAAATTTGCTGTTTCATTTGTTGATGCGCGGCATACATTTGCTCCATATAGGCAGCCATTTCAGACATTTGATACATCTGCATAGGTTCTTTTTCTTCAACTAAAGGAGTTGGCTTATTGGGTTCTACAGTTTGCTTATTTTTACAAGCCATTAGAATCAGTAACAATAAAAGCGTAATTAAAGATTTAGCTTTCATTTACTCTTGCATTAAAACTCCATCAGCCATAAAGGCATACTCTACCTTAGGCTCGGTAATAGCATCTATTTCTTCTTGAGATTTCCCGGCATCTTTCGCATAATGTTTTAGCTCTTCGACAGAGGTCTTACTAATAAAAGCTTTCCCCTTTACTACGGTTTCACGCTCTTCGCTGTTTAAAGGCACAAAAAAGGCATAGTCTTTAAAGCGAACAAAAGTGGCTTTATCTTCGCCCAGGTCTAAAGACATCCAGCAACCTTTTTTCTTACATACTTTTTCTACTTCACTTTTAAAGGCAACATTAAGCGTATCTCCTTCGGCCAATTGCTCATATTGAGCTTTCATTTCGGCTCGTGTTAAGACGTTAGCATCTCCTATCTCTTCACCAAAGTTCACAAAATTCACTTCAGTTTTTTCAACCACTTCTGGCGTTTCTTGGTTTTCGGTCGGGGCCGGATTATTCTCTTGCTTACAAGCCATAAAGGCCAACAAAATTAGAAAAGAAAACTTTTTCATTTTTTTAAATATTTTAGATTAGTCAAAATTAAAAAAAGCAGCGGTATAAAAGTTGTTTTATTTTAATACTTTTGTGAAAATTTTTTATTATGCACTCCACATCCGATATTTTAGATATACGCCAAGTAGAAAAATCAAAAATTGACCAAATTGATTTTGACAATATAGCCTTTGGAAAAAACTACGCCGACCATATGATGTTATGCGATTACAAAGATGGCGCCTGGCAAAAACCTAAAATCTTGCCTTATGGTCCTATGGAGTTTGAGCCCTCTGCTAAAGTTTTTCATTATGGGCAAGCGGTTTTTGAAGGGATGAAGGCCTTTAAAGATGAAAATAATAGGGTTTGGCTTTTTAGACCAGAAGAAAACTTTAATCGAATTAATATTTCTTCTAAAAGAATGGCTATACCTGAGTTCCCCAAAGACTATTTTTTCGCTGCCTTAGAAACCTTACTTAAGTTAGATGAAAAATGGGTACACCCAGGAGATGGAAATTCGCTTTATATAAGACCTTTTGTCATTGCTTCTGAAAATGGCGTTTCGGCTTCACCCTCTAACGAATATAAGTTTATGATTATCTGCTGTCCGGCCAAAGCTTATTACAATTCACCTGTAAAAGTGCTAGTAGCCGATCATTATTCACGTTCTGCAGATGGTGGTGTAGGTTTCGCTAAAGCAGCGGGTAATTATGGCGCACAGTTTTATCCTACTAATTTAGCTAAAGAAAAAGGTTACCAGCAAATTATATGGACTGATTCTAACAGCCATAAATATCTTGAAGAGGCAGGAACCATGAACCTTTTCTTTAGAATAAACGATAAATTAATAACAGCCCCTACAAGCGATCGTATTTTAGATGGGGTAACCCGTAAGAGCATTATAGATTTAGCTAGGCATCAAGGTGTTGAAGTAGAGGTAAGAAAAATTACTGTAGAAGAATTGGTAGGCGCTGCCGAGGATGGTTCATTAAAAGAAATTTTTGGAACAGGAACTGCCGCGACTATTGCTTTTATCGAAGGGTTTGAATATGCGGACAAATACTACGATTTACCTAAAATAGAAAATCCATACAGTGTTCGCTTCAAAAAAGGACTTCAAGATATTCAGTACAACCGTGCCGAAGATCCATTTGGATGGCGATACGAAGTAAAATTAGATTAATTTTACATTATCATAAAAAAGCCTTACAGCGTTCTTTTTAAAGAGCGCTTTTTTGTTTTCTTTTTTTTCATTAGCCTAAAGCATTTGGCTTTTTATACCTAATTTTGTGAAAAACAAAGCTATGTTTACGCAAGGTCAAATTATTTTTACCCTTTTTTTTATTGTGGCTTTCGCCCTTTTATTGCTTTATAGTTACCGTAAAGATTTAAAATTGCATCAAAAATATTACAAACGCAGTTGGCTCGTCTTGCTAGGTTTTCTGGTTTTTTTAAGCAGTTTATGGTTAATTAAAAGTTTTTTGTATTGATGCGTGCAAAAATTAATATTTCTGAAAAAGACTATATGGTTAACTTAAACCAACCTATAGATATTTCATTAACCTTGTATGGTAATAAACAAAATGTAACCGCTTGGTATAAAGATGTACCAAGCATTAAGCCGGTGCAAGATGGCAACTGGGTGGCTAGCGTAAAACAAGGAGCATCGGTGAACTTTAATGATATTAGTTTTAATCCGCATGCGCATGGAACCCATACCGAGTGTGTAGGCCATATTTCTAAAGAATTTTATAGCATTAACGATTGCCTTACCCAATTCTTTTTTGAGGCTCAGCTTATTAGTTTAACGCCAGAATTGAGCGATGGAGATTGTATTTTTACCGCAGATCAAATCCGTAAAGCATTAAACGATAATAATCCAGAAGCCATTATAATAAGGACCCTACCCAACACTGAGACCAAGAAAAGTTTTAAATATAGTCACACCAACTGGCCCTATTTAAAAGAAGAAGCCGCCTTGCTGCTACGTGAATTAAAAGTGATGCATTTATTAATTGACTTGCCTTCTATAGATCGCGAAAAAGATGATGGAAAACTACTGGCTCACAAAGCCTTTTGGAATTACCCTGCTAAGCCTCGCCTAGATGCCAGCATTACCGAATTGATTTATGTGCCAAATACTGTAAAAGACGGACAGTATTTATTAAATTTACAAATAAGCTCGTTTCATAACGACGCTTCCCCCAGTAAACCGATTTTGTATGAACTTTTTTAGATTTTTAGTACAATGGAGCTACTTTTCTTAGGTTTGGCCGTAGGTGCCGTGGCAGCCTATTTTGTTTACCGATTCACCCACAAAGATCAAGCAAAGCAATCGCAGGATCAACAATCGCTCATTATAATGGAGAAAATTAGAGCGGTTTGTAAATTTATTACCGTAGAAGGTGATTTTGCCGAAATTTATCATTATAAAAATGTAAAAGACAAGTGGTTAAATATATTTTTAGGAAGTAAAAAAGCCCTTATCTTAATAGAAGCAAAAGCCCACGTAGGCTTTGATTTAACCAAAATACAAATGCAGGCCAAAACGGCCGAAAAAACCATCGTGCTCACCAATTTTCCCGAGCCCGAATTGCTCTCTATTGAAACCGATTTTAAGTATTACGATAAACGTGAAGGGTGGGCAAACCCCTTTACATCAACTGACTTGACTGATATCAACACTGAAGCCAAACGCTATATTGTAGAAAAAATACCTCAAAGCGGCTTGCTTAACGAAGCTCAAAATCAAGCTTTGGAGACTATACAATTAATGGAAAAACTTGTTGAAACCATCAATTGGAAACTCGATTATTCTGCATTAATCCTCGAAAAAAGCCCCACAACTACCAACACCAAAAGAATAGGTAAATAACTTATGGAGATTGATGAAATTCGGCAATATTGCCTTAACAAGCCAGGCACAACAGAGGATTTTCCTTTTGATCAGCATACCTTAGTTTTTAAAGTTATGGGTAAGATGTATGCTCTGATAGGACTAGAAAAATGGGAAGCAGGAAGCCCTACCATTAACTTGAAATGTGACCCAGAAAAAGCCATCGAATTGAGAGAACGCTACCCCGATGAAATTTATGGTGGTTATCATATGAGTAAAAAACATTGGAATACGGTTGTTATTAACGGACCGCATTTAACACCAAAACAGATAATACATTTTATCAACCACAGTTATGAACTGGTAGTTAGCAAATTAACTAAAAAGCAAAAAGAAGAGTTGAATAAACTTTAACCTCCTAATCTTATTTTTAATGCAAGACCCCAAAACTACGTATAGCGCCTATATAGAAGAATTTCAGCTTGAGCTAAGAAAACTAAAGCAACAACTCTTTGCTTCAAGCATGTTGAGATTGGCTGTTTTCTTATTTTTTGGCTTTTTAACTTACTTTTACTCCGATTCAACTTCGCTTGTATTTCTTTTTATTTTTTTAGGAATTGTTTCTTTCTTATTTCTGGTATCTAGGCACAGTGATCTTCAACAACAAAAAGAAAAATTGCGACAGCTTATTGAACTTAATGAAACTGAACTAAAAGTTTTAAATCGGGATTTTCACCATTTACCAGATGGAGAAGAATTTATTGATGCCCAACACGAATTTAGTCAAGATATCGATTTATTTGGTAATCGAACGTTTTTTCAATACCTCAACCGTACCGCCTTAGCTTCGGGAAAAAGAACCTTAGCCCATTTACTAAGCAGCAACAATATTGACCAGATTGAGCAAAAACAAGACAGTATTAGAGATCTTGCAAAAAAAATTAAGTTTAGACAAGAATTCACGGCGATTGCTAAAATGACTCAAGTAAAAATAAAACCGCCTATTGTTTTAGACTGGTTTAAAAATTACAAGCCTTTTGTACCCTCTGTTTATAAATGGCTGCCTAAGGTTTTTACAGCTGTCTCATTTTTGTTATTTTTTAGCCTAGCTTTAGATTTAATTCCTTGGTTTTATGTGGCAGGCTGGTTTATTTTGGGTTGGATTATAATTGGGAGGTATGCGAAAAAAATAAACGAGTTGTCGGGTTATGTGAGCGAAATTCAAAGCACATTTCAACAATATCATTTATTGCTGGCTTTAATTGAGGACAGTGATTTTCAATCGGAATGGAACAAGAATCAGCAAAACAAAATTCAAATCAATCAAAAGAAAGCATCCACTTTAGTCAGGGATTTTTCTAAAACTATAGATGCTATAGAGCGAAAGAACTTTATGATCTTTGGGCAGTTAATCAGTGGTTTTATGCTTTGGGATTTATGGAAAGCTTATGAAATAGAACAATGGATCAAGCAATATGCTCCAAGCACCGAAAATTGGTTTACAGCGATTGATTATTTTGACGCTTACAACTCCTTAGGTGGTTTTGCTTTTAATCACCAAAGCTACACCTATCCTAAAATAACGCAAAACGAAGTAGTATTAAAATCAACCGAGGCTGTGCATCCATTAATCAACCCAAAAGATGCAGTGAAAAATGATTATAAAATCAATCAACAAGAGTTTTTCATTATAACTGGGGCCAATATGGCAGGAAAAAGTACTTTTTTACGGAGCATTTCGCTACAAATAGTTATGGGTAATGTAGGACTTCCTGTTTGCGCTAAAACTTGCGAATACTCTCCAATAAAACTAATCACAAGTATGCGTACAGTAGATTCTCTAGCCGACGATGCCTCCTATTTCTTTTCGGAATTAACCCGGTTAAAATTTATTGTAGATCAAATTAAAAATGATAAGTATTTTATTATTCTTGATGAGATTTTAAAAGGCACCAACAGCACCGATAAAGCCATTGGTTCGCGAAAATTTGTTGAGAAACTAGTAAACTCACATTCCACGGGAATTATTGCGACCCACGATTTAAGTTTATGTGAAGTTGCCCATAGCTTACCACAAGTAGAAAACTATTATTTTGATGCTCAAATTATTAACGAAGAGCTTCATTTTGATTATAAATTTAAAAAGGGTATTTGCCAAAATATGAACGCCTCTTTTTTACTTAAAAAAATGGAAATTGTAGATTAATGGATTCACTTACACAAATTGTATTGGGCGCTGCTGTAGGCGAAGTAGTTTTAGGTAAAAAAGTAGGTAATAAAGCCATGCTATATGGGGCTATTGCTGGCACAATACCCGACTTAGATACCTTTGCCTCGCATTTTGTAACTACCGTTGATGCTTTAGCTATTCATCGTGGTTTTACACATTCTATTTTTTTTGCGGTTTTATTTGCTCCTATTATGGGGTGGTTCATTTCACGTTTTGAAAAAGCTGCCAATTTTAAAGACTGGTCTTGGTTATTCTTTTGGGGTTTTTTAACGCACCCCCTCCTTGATGCTCATACTACTTGGGGTACGCAACTTTTTTGGCCATTAGACCTACGCTTAGCTTATAAGAATATATTTGTGATAGATCCGCTTTATACGCTACCTTTTTTGATTTGTGTTCTAGCAGCTATGCGTTTACCTAAAAAATCCGCTCGACGTAAAAACTTAAATAAATGGGGATTAATTCTGAGTACCACTTATTTAGGTGTAACTTTACTACTTAAGTTTTACACCTACCAGCAATTTAAAAGTGCGTTAAACCATCAAGAGATTTCGTACACAACTATTGAAACTAAACCAACGGCTTTTAATAGTTTATTATGGACGGCCAATGTAGATACAGAAAATCATTACTTAATAGGTCACTACTCTATTTTTGACACTCAGCCCATACATTTTTCAAAGTATCCCAAAAACCATTTGTTGCTTGACCCTCTGAGGCAAGAGCCACAAGTGCAAAAACTCATTAAAATTACAGAAGGTTGGTACAATATAGAGCAAAAAGAAGATTATATTATTTTAAATGATTTGCGTTTTGGATTACTTAGCTTATCTCCTCAAGCTAAGAATTTTGTGTTTAGCTATACTATCAAAAAAGATAAAGATGGGGCTATTTCTATCGAAGAAAGAGAGAAGCATATGCGCGATGGCAAAAAATTAATACAAGAATTAATTTGCAGAATACAAGGGAATTAATCTTTTGTAAAGAGATTAACCTGTTGTTTGATTTGGCTATCATTGGGTACAGGATTAGTATAAAACTTCACAAAATCTTGAATGGAGTAGTGTTTTAACGTATCATTTTTAACCTGGTTGTTGTTTAAAAAAATACGGTATTGTGTATCATAAGTAAAAAGATCGAGTCGTTGTGCACTCAAAGTTTGTTTTTGGGTTAAAGCTTCTACGAAAGGCAAAAAATCTGGAAGTTTTTCGGCCTTGATTCGTTGCTCAAAAGTCATATTTTGATAAATGTATTCTACCTGTTCTAAATCTTCGGCTTTTAAAATGCGGTCTTCTACTTTACTTTGTTTCCAGTTTTTAACAAGACTGTCATACAGTGCTAGCTGTGCCTCTCCTATTTTAGTTTTTTCTTGATTGATTTCTGTTCGTTGTTGAACGTTTAGAATTCTAATTTGGGTTTTTTTCAGGGATTGCTTAACAAATTGAATAATCTCTGGGTCTGAACTTTCGCTTATAATTAAGGTGGCAGAATCTCTAAACAAACTTTCTTCTTCTAGACTATCAACTATAGCATTAATCACCTTTACCAAATTTTCTGGCTGTACCACTTCTTGATTAACAATAATCTTTTTTTCTCCTTCTATACGAATAATAACCTTGTTGATCTCCTGCAACTGAAACGGTACATTAGAATATAAAACCTCGGTATTACTACTAAATAGAGGATTAAAAAAGCACAAGGCTAAAAAACTAAAAAGAATATGATAAAATTTGCGCATAACATTAGATAACAAAGCAAAGTTAATTTATAATTTACAAATTAACGCTTTAAAAAAAATAGAATATTGATTTATATCAGTCTTTGAAAAATAAAAACAATTCTGCATTTATAATAATGTATTTTTGCAGCATTCAAAAAACAGAATTATGAGCTTAGATCAAGATTTAATGCAGCGTGCTTCTTCTAGTTGTGAACTTTGCGGAAGTAAGGAGAATTTAGAAATATATAATTTACCCCCTCAAAACGCAGCAAGTATAGAGAATAGTATTTTATGCTGCGAGACTTGCCACCTGCAAATTACTGGAGAGCAAGAATTAGACCCCAACCATTGGCGTTGCCTCAATGATAGTATGTGGAGCACAGATAAACCAGTTCAAGTTGTAGTATGGCGATTGTTAAATGCTTTAAAAAATGAAGGTTGGCCACAGGATTTGCTTGATATGATGTATATAGAAGATGAGGTTTTGGAGTATGCTAAACAAGGGGTGAATAAAACAGAAGAAACAACTACAGGATTGGTACACCGAGACAGCAATGGGGTGCAAATTGAATCTGGAGATAACGTTGTACTTATTAAAGATTTACCGGTAAAGGGTTCAAGTATGGTAGCGAAAAGAGGTACTGCTGTTAGGCGTGTTTCTCTCGTGCATGACAATGAAGAACAAATAGAGGGAAAAGTAGATGGCCAGCAAATTGTGATTCTTACCAAATTTGTAAAGAAAATGTAATAAAAAAAGCTTGGTAAATTTACCAAGCTTTTTTTTTAAATCATCCCGAGGTTAATGACTTCTTGTTTGTTCAAATGTCGATAATGGCCTCTGGGCAAATCTTTTTTCGTAAGTCCGCCAAATACTACACGATCTAGCCGAACCACCTCATAATTTAGCTTTTTAAACATACGCTGTACAATATGTGGTTTTGTACTATGTATTTCGAGACCAACATTACGTTTACTTTGGTTTTCAACATAGCTGATGGCATTAACATGTACCTTACCATCTTCTAAAACTATTCCTTCTTCTATTTTCTTCAGATCAGATAAATCGAGGTTACGATTCAGTTCTACATCGTAGATTTGCCTTATCCCCTTTTTGGGATTAGCTAAATTCATAGCTAATGTTCCGTCGTTGGTAAATAGCAATAATCCCATAGCACTGGTTTCTAATTTACCCACAGGACTCAGTTTAGATTTTGATGCGTTAGCCACCAAATCCATTACTGTTCGATTACTTCTTTCTAAGCTACCAGTAACATAAAATCCGCTAGGTTTATTAAGCAATACATATTCTTTTCTTTCTGGAGTTATTCTACGACCGTCAAATCTTACCTCATCATCGGGTTGCACCTTATAACCCATTTCGGTAACCACCTCTCCATTTACCCGAACATTTCCTGCCTTAATATAAATATCTGCGTCTCTACGGCTACAAATACCGGAGTTAGCTATATATTTATTCAAACGCATTTTAGCATCTGGATTTTTAACCTGTTTGTCTACAGCTACCTTCTTAGCTGCTGGCTTCTTATGAGGTTTAGGCACAACATACTCTTTCTTCGTTTTCTTTTTGCCTTGTCTTTTAGTCATTACTATATTTTTTTTGCAAAGGTACAATTAATTGACTCACTGCCACTGATGCGTTACTTATTTTTCAAGAAGTACTCTAAATGCTTAAGAGAAAAATTGTTTTTAGCGCTTTTTTCAATGAAAAAAGCCTCTTAATACTAAAGAGGCTTCTATTAAATTGCATGTTTATTTTTGTTTTAATCGAGCAAAATGCTTGTAGAAAAACGGTATAGTTTCAATACCTTTTAAATAATTCCAAATACCAAAATGCTCATTTGGGGAGTGAATTGCATCGCTATCGAGACCAAATCCCATCAAAATGGTTTTACTTTTAAGTTCTTTCTCAAACATAGCAACAATTGGTATACTTCCTCCGCTACGCTGAGGGATAGGTTCTTTACCAAAAACCTCTTTATAAGCTTCGCTGGCAGCCTGGTATTCTATACCATCTATTGGGGTAACATAACCCTGACCTCCGTGATGCGGTTTCACTTTAACATATACTCCATCTGGAGCGATAGATTCAAAATGTTTTTGAAATAATTCTGTTATCTCTTTCCAATCTTGATGTGGTACTAAACGCATAGAGATTTTGGCATAAGCCTTACTAGGAATAACTGTTTTAGCACCTTCACCAATATATCCTCCCCAAATACCGTTTACATCTAAAGTTGGACGTATAGAATTTCGTTCATTAGTGGTGTAGCCCTTCTCGCCATATATATCGTGTAAGCCTATAGATTCTTTATATTGCTCTACATCAAATGGCGCTTCAGCCATTTTAGCTCTCTCCACTTGGGAAAGCTCTTCTACCTTATCATAAAAACCTGGAATGGTAATTCTATTGTTCTCATCGTGTAAAGAAGCAATCATCTTGCTTAAAATATTTATAGGGTTGGCCACAGCACCTCCATAAAGTCCTGAATGTAGATCTCTATTTGGTCCCGTTACTTCTACCTCTACATAACTTAGTCCGCGTAAACCTGTAGTAATCGAAGGCACATCTTTAGCGATCATACCAGTATCAGAAATTAAGATAACATCATTTTTTAATTTCTCTTGATTGCGTTGAATAAACCAACCCAAATTTTCGCTACCCACTTCTTCTTCTCCTTCTATCATAAATTTCACGTTACAAGGTAGGTCGTCATTTTTCACCATGTATTCCAAGGCTTTCACGTGCATATACATTTGGCCTTTATCGTCACAAGCCCCTCTAGCAAAAATAGCTCCTTCTGGGTGCTTATCGGTTTTTTTGATTACAGGTTCAAAGGCCGGACTGTTCCACAACTCAATGGGATCTGCCGGCTGCACATCATAATGACCATAAACCAGTACGGTTGGTAAATTTTCATCTATTATGCGTTCTGCATAGACCACAGGGTATCCAGGTGTCTCGCAAATTTCGGCGTGAGTGCAACCCGCTTCTACCAAACGTTTTTTAACCATCTGCGCTGTAGCTATAACATCATCTTTATAACTAGGATCGGCACTAATGGATGGTAATTTTAATAAATCTATTAACTCTTCGAGAAATCGCTCTTTATTTTCTTCTAAATAGGCTTTTGACTTGTTCATTCCTTGTTTTTTTAATTGGGATGAAGATAGCCATACTAGAATAAAAAATGAAATTTTTTTAAAGTTATTCTTTGATTATTCCAGTCTTTGTTTATATTTGCACTCGCTAAGGAAATATACTTTAGTTAAGTTCTAATAAAACAATTGCGGGCGTGGTGGAATTGGTAGACACGCTAGACTTAGGATCTAGTGCTTCACGGCGTGAGAGTTCGAGTCTCTCCGCCCGCACAACACAAAACCCGACTTAAATTATTAAGTCGGGTTTTTTATTTCTTTCATAATTTTCTTTAATTCTATTTATCCAGAATCAAAGTTAACTGTAACAAATCTATACGCCGTGTTTAATCAAAATTTGAAGATTATCTGTATAAAAAGAAATCTACATTTTTCATACCTCTAAATTAAGACCTAGAAGCTTTTAAATTTCGAGTAGATGGCTTATTCATAAAGTACTAAGTTTTAAACACCAGGCGGTATTTTAATCTTATTACTCTTTAAATCTTACTTGCTTAAAGTTGACTTTGTCATTAAGTATACTAACGTTTTATCAAAGCAAGGTTTAAACCATATCGTCTTTAATTTAAATCTACATCAAATCTGTTATGAAACTAACTTAGCTCACTATTCAGTGAACTATGTATGGGGTCAATTCGCTTCTGATTCGACAATGCTATGGCATTTATATGTATCAAATTAGCTAATAATCTGCAACAATAAATGGATCAACCCTAAAAGCTAGTTAGATGTAAAAATATAATCAATCTAAGTAGAAAGATTTCTATTTATTTTACTAGCTCGGGTTCTGCGACCCTTTAAACATTGGAAATGAATTTTTCTTTTTGCTTTCCCTTCCATTTATTGATTTATGAAAGTCTCCAAATTCTAATTAATCTTTCAAAATAAATCTAAATACGGCAAAATTGGTTTGTTAGAGCCTCAAGATGGTTTGACTGGGAATAGAACACTACATAAGAATATTAAAAATATACTGCTTCAAAAACGGCTAATGGAGCCCTTCTCCCTACATTTAAAGTTAAACGGTCGTTTTTTATGCTGTAATTATCTGCGGTGTCAAATACCTTAAAAAATTCCTTTTCTATTTTCGAGATATCCCCTTCGCACATTCTCATGGTACTCAGTAAATTAGAAAAATCTATACGCTGACCAGTTTTCAACTCGAAACTACCACCTATAGTATTACAACCGCCAAAACCTGTTAATCTATTTTCATCGGTTTTAAGCATAAAATAAATCTCTTTATCCTGGTTGGGTTGCATTTCTATCGTTTTTCCGTTAAGCTCTTTTAATTTCCAATACTTTTCTACAATTTGTTCTTGTTGCTCAATTTTTTTAAATTTTGCTAGCAAATTATCCTGACTGTTTTTTAGGAATAAGTTATCACCCTCAAGCGTGTAAAATTTGGTTTGATTGAAAATATTTAGGACTTCTTGTTCGTTTACCTTCACATCTGGACAGGCCATTCTAGTAGTAGCAAGCGGAGAAAAAGATAAGGCATAGTTATCGTCTAAGCTAAAGTTTCCATTGAAATTATTACACCCTGTAAAACCATAAACACGATTATTCACGTCTAAGGTAAATTGTATAGGTTTTTGGCTATCTCCAGCTTTAATTTCTTCACCACTTAATCCTATAAGCTGCCATGTAGTAGTGGTATTTTGCTTTAGCTGAGCCATATTATTTTTATTTTTACTAGATTGACTCGATTTGCAGCTCGCCAAACCCATCACGATTAATAACAATAAAGCGAATTTATTTATCATAATATTAGATTAAAAACACAAATCTACCCTAGGTTTGGTTAATTTCAAACTAGATCAAACTAAACCTATGTTAAAATTTATTTATCTTATAGAAGCGTCTAATTATTTGTTTATTAACTTGTATACACCCTTAATAAACTTTAAAAAGCATCTAAAGAAATCATTTGCACGGCCAAATTTCCTTCTACCAATAGATGAACTACAATATTATTTGCATAAAATTTAATCGCACTAATTTCTATGAATTCCACACTCCCGTAGAGCATCAGCTTATTTTCAATAGGAATAATATCATTTAAATGGGCGTTAATTTTATCTCGAAAGCTATCCGTAAATTGATTTATCGAAACAATTGGCGGTTGCCCCATTTTTTTGTTAATCGTTTTTTTAATAATGCTTCGAATAAGTTGTTGACTTATCCAAGACTCTTGTTGGAGTATTATATCATAATCTCGTAGCCAGAGTTCTTGTTTATTAGGATCAAACTGAACATCTGCCTGAAGTTGTATCTTAAGTATTTTATCTTTACGGATTTTGGTTTTAAGTTGTACTACCAAATCTAGAATCAATTTTTGATTATTATCTATATCAAAAAATATATCTTTTACTACAGCCCAAGTAGATTGATCACCACGAGTTATTGAAAAACCAATTAATAAATCTTTAAGACGCCCCTCGATTAAATGCTTTGGTATTTTTACGGGAAGGTGAAGGGTTAATAAATTTTCTGTTGACTCAAATTTATTTGACATATTTTTTTATAGCATAAACTAGTATTTTTCTGCCAAGCTATCAAATAATTAAACTTAAAGTTGAAAGTATTTTTTTTGAAATAACCCTACGCTTAAAATAAAATTCTTTCCTTACGGTGAAAAAATTCAAAAGTCGTAATTTTTATTTTAATTGGCGTAGAGCCTAAGCAAAATTAATAAGTTTTTATATGCTATAAATCATCACAATCATTGTAAAAAATTTTTAACTGTAAAAACATTCACAGATAAGTCAATTTCTTGGTTACAGCCAAGACTAGACCACTAGCTTCCGCTAAAAGCGAAATAAAAATTCTTTTACTGGTATTTATAGGAAAAATTTAAAACCTAAGGCGAATCTATCTTAAAGGGCTAAAATATTTAATACTAGTACTCTCTCATAAACGCTAATTTATCTTAATTTTAGCTCAATCATAAAAAGAAACAAAAGCAACCTAGTTAGTAATTTAAGGCTATACTGTAACTCATAAAGACTTACCTTTATCTCATGAAAACATCTTCTAGAAAAATATTTCATCACCCATCATATTACAACAAGAAAGAAGAAAAACTCAATGTTGTTTCCCACGGTTTGGGGTTAATTTTAAGTTTAATAGGGTTATGCTTTTTACTGCATAAAAGCACTCAAATAAATCAATTTGATACATGGGTAGCCTATACTATTTATGGTTTTAGTCTCATTTTACTTTATGCCGCATCTACAGCCTACCATTATACCAAAGATCGTAAAATAAGGTACCGACTAAATATTTTGGATCACGCCGCGATTTTTGTTTTAATTGCTGGCACCTACACTCCCTTCACTCTATTGGCGCTACCCGAGAGTACGGGCCATTCAATTTTATATCTTGTTTGGGGTATTGCGCTTTTGGGGGTAATACTAAAGTTGTTTTTTACTGGTAGATTTAATATTGTGTCTACCTTGCTATATGTAGGTATGGGTTGGATTATATTGCTCGTTTTCGAGCCTTTGAGCGCAGCTCTAAGTCAAGAAGGACTATTTTGGTTGTTTGCTGGTGGTGCCGTTTATACCATGGGAGCTGTTCTTTATAGTATTCCCAAATTACCGTATCATCATGCTATTTTCCACATCTTTGTGTTGTTGGGATCTTTGTTTCATTTTTTATGCATTTATAATTATCTACCCATTTAAGCCCATTTTTTTTATTTACCCATCAAAGTTTTTAACTTTGTTTAAAAAACCATGAAACAACTTTCCTTTTTTTTCTTTGCATTTTTATTTAGCCTAAATATACAGGCTCAATTTACGACCCCAGGTAGTGGTATAAATTACTCACTATCAGATCTAGTCACGGCTAGCCCAAGCACTATTAGTTTTAATGGCACAAGATACACTCTATCACAACCGCTAACCATTTCGGCTAATGACACTTTACAAATTAGTACCGCAGATTCACTTATGGTTGCCCCAGGTATACGCATTACGGTATCCGGCAGCTTTTTTACTGATTCTGCATCAGATCCTGTTGTGATTTCGGCAGAAAACCCTCAAAATCATTTTGATGGTCTTCGCTTCGAACAAGGAGCCGAGGTAGCCATTAACAACACTAAAATCACCTATGGTGGTGGACTGCGTGTGCTTACAGAAGATTTTGCTATAACCAACAGCTATATTGCGCATCATATTTCGGGGGCGGCAACAGGGGCGGCTATTTCTCTATCTAGAGGAGCTCCTGTTATAGCAAACAATACCATTACCTTAAACGATTTACCTGCTGTTGCCTCTGGTGCCAATCAAAATGTTCCTGCGAGTATTTTAAACAACTGGATAGAAAAAAACAGCCAAAGCAATCAAAATAGACCTCAAATAAATATGGGACCTACAGGAGGCACCCAAGACACTCTAAAAATAATTGAGAATACTATTATAGGCGACCGTAGTTTGGACAAAGTTGGCGGTATTGCCATCTCTAATTTTGTAAATCAAGAGATTAGAGCGATTATAGATAATAATACCGTAGAAGACAACCGTTACGGAATCACCATTGCAGGACCAAATGCTTTCGCTTATATAAGAGAAAACAATATCAATAATAACGATAGTCAAAATTTACCAAATTCTGGCGGTAGCGGTATATCTTTAAATAGCAACACCAATACTCAAAACATAATTGCACGCAAAAATACAATTACAGGAAATCTATGGGGAATTACCCTTTTGGGAAATGCTAGTATTAATTTAGGAACCAATCAAGATTTGGGTGAAAACAGTTTTGATAACAATGGAAATAACGGTACTATCTACGCCTTGTATAACAATACTTCAAACAACATAAATGCAATTGGAAATTGCTGGATTAGTTCTAACCCAAACGCCACCAATACACAGGTAGAAGATGTTATAGTACACCAAACAGACGATCCTAATTTAGGTTTGGTTAACTTTAGCCTTTTCGGATGTAATTTGAGTACACCAAATACCGAAGCTTTAAATATTGTAGTATATCCCAACCCAACAGATGGCCAGATTAATTTTAAAAACGATCTTAATTTTAATAAATTAGAGGTATACAATCTAATGGGGAAGAAAATTAAAAGTTTTAAGCTCTCGCAAAGCGAGAACAATATTCATCTAGGCTTATCAGAAGGCTTATATTTGATAAAATTTATAGGTATACAGCAGCAATACACAAAGAAATTAATGATAAACTAATAATATCAAAATCAACGAAAGCCTTGGAAATCTAATCCAAGGCTTTTTAGCTTAAATAAAGATCAATTGCCTATGTGTTATCGCTAAATATGCGTAATTTTATGGTTTAAAATTCTAGTGCATGCAATCTATTTTATTGTTAACCGATTTTTCTGACAATGCCTATAATGCTTTAAAATATGCCGTAAGCTTACTTGGAAAAAGCAATTGTAAATTTCATCTATTAACCATTGATAAACCTTCCTCATATATTACCGGAGAGCTATTGGCAGCAAACCCAGAGGATAGTATTTATAGACGCGTCATAACCGAAAACAAGACCAAATTAAATAACCTAGCTGAGAAACTTCAAAAAGAAATTAACGGGTTTAACGGTAATTTTCAATGCCATGTTCTTTTTGACGGATTTATTTCGGCTATTGAAACATGTATTGACAAATACAAAATAGACACCGTAGTTCTAGGAACAAACGGCGCTAGTAATTTAGAAGAGACTTTATTTGGTAGCAATGCGCTTAAGGTAATTCGGCAAGTGAAAGTAACCTCTTTAATAATCCCTCAGCATTTTGAGTACAAAAAAATGAACAGTATTCTGTTTAGTGAACATCAAAATGACGACTTGAGCAAAAAAGATTTAAACGATTTGGCTTTTATCTTTAGAGAATTTCAGCCGCAGCTTCATGTGTTAGAAATCAATCAAAATAACAGCAATACCAAACACAACGCACTAGAAAAAACAAGCTTACAATTTGTAGACTATAAAATCCATCGGTTAAGCGGTATCCCTGCCCCTTATGCTATTCAGGCTTTTTGTCAGCTTTTCAAGGTAGACTTGCACGCTCTATTTGTCAAGGAAGAAAGCTTTATAGACCGTTTCATACAAAAGTCTACAACCACTGAAATCAGTTACCAAACCACTGTACCTCTACTTATTTTAAGATAAGCGTTTAACCTATGCATCACGATATAATAATTTTAGGAGGTGGCGCATCTGGTGTCTTCACAGCCATTCAAATCGCCGAAATGAATAGCCAGCTTAGGCCTTTGATTATCGAACGCTCCAAAACATTATTAAACAAGGTTAAGATTTCGGGTGGAGGGCGATGCAATGTAACCCATGCAGAATTTATACCTCAAGATTTAACCAAAAACTACCCTAGAGGTGAACGTGAATTACTGGGCCCTTTTCATCAATTTATGACCGGAGATATGATGGCTTGGTTAGAACAAAATCAAGTGGCTTTAAAAATAGAAGAAGATGGGCGTGTTTTTCCTACCAGCGATGACTCCCAAAGCATTATTGATTGTTTTTTAAATGCACTAAACCGTTACAAAATTCCTGTGCAAACCCAAGAAGCTGCAACCCAGATAAGATATGAAAATAATTTATGGCAAGTAAGGACCTCCCGTAACACGTACACCTGTAAAAAAATAGTGGTGGCAACGGGCAGCAGTTCGAAAATATGGGAGCTACTCAGCCAATTAAATATAGCAATAGTTTCGCCCGTACCCTCTTTGTTCACATTTAATGTAAAAGATAATCGAATTCTTAATTTAGCCGGCTTAAGCACACAAGCACACATTAAATTAAGAGATTTTCCGCTTGACGCCTATGGCCCCTTATTAATCACGCACTGGGGATTAAGTGGTCCTGCCGTTTTAAAGTTATCGGCCTGGGGTGCGCGTCACCTTCACGAGAAAAACTATCAATTTGTAATTGAAGTGAACTGGCTAGAAAACAGCACTACCTCTTCTTGCTTAGAATTATTATTAGGCAAAAAGCAAGTTTTAGGAAAGCAAAAAGTTCATACTCATAGCGTGGTCGATATCCCCAAAAGACTTTGGCAGTCTTTGGTAGCTTATTGTCAAATTGATAAAGAGTGTTCTTGGGCAGAAATCACCAAAAAAGAACTTAACAAGCTTGCCGAATGTCTTACCGCAAGCCAATTTAATATACAAGGAAAAAGTACTTTTAAAGATGAGTTTGTTACCGCCGGTGGAGTGGAATTAAAAACGATAAATTTTAAAAGCATGGAAAGCAAAACTCACAAAAACATGTATTTCACTGGCGAGGTATTAAACATAGACGCCATTACGGGTGGTTTCAATTTTCAAAACGCCTGGACTACAGCATATATTGCGGCCAAACATATTGCTCATGAAATTTAATTGGTTTGTTATTGCCTTGTTAACAGCTATGGGTTTAAGCTTTATTTATCCTGACCCATCTAAAAGCATGTGGCTAGAGGGTGTCATCAATTACGGTATTGGTTTTATTTTTTTCTTTTACGGATTAAAATTACCTATTGAAGCATTAAAAGAAGGCTTAAAAAACACTCGTTTACACCTGTTAATACAAAGTTTTACATTTCTGGTGTTTCCTTTATTAATACTTATTTTTTATCCCCTTCTGGAAGAAACAGATTTTGAAATTTATTGGTTTGGATTTTTCTTTTTGGCATGCTTGCCTTCTACGGTTTCATCTAGTGTGGTCATGGTATCATTGGCACGAGGCAATGTTCCTGCAGCCATCTTTAATGCCAGTATTTCGGGGATTATTGGTGTATTTGTCACTCCCTTATGGCTAAAGTTATTTTTAGCTAACACAGCGCAAGCCGTATCATTTAATGAAGTAATCATAAAATTGATTGGCCAGATTTTACTTCCGCTTTGCATAGGTTTTTTAATTCAGCAATCCGTAAAGAAAAAAATAACTCCTTTTATACATTATTTACCTTTATTTGACAAGACCATTATTGCTCTTTTAGTTTACCAAAGTTTTGCCAATTCCTATTTGGCCGGTGTTTTTGAGAAAGTAGCTATTCTAGAATTAATAGTTATAATACTCGTAGTTTTACTTCTTTTTTTTATTATCTATTTTAGTCTAGGAATACTCGGCAGAAGTTTAAATTTTAATACAAAAGATCAAATAACAGCTCGTTTCTGCGGCTCAAAAAAGTCACTTGTTCATGGCTCGGCAATGGCAAAAATCATTTTCTCTAGCAGTCCCTTCTTAGGCTTATGGTTACTTCCGCTCATGATATATCATATAGCCCAATTAATTATTGTAGCCTATTTAGCTGATAAACAAGTAACTTAAATAGCTTAATTTAAGCGCCAAATTTCAAAATTGAGCATTGCTGCACAGCCAACCCAAGCGATGTACGGAATTAAAAGATAAGCTGCCAGCGGACTCGCAATCTTAAACCATTTAAATGTAAATAAAAGCACAACAAAAAGAGCTAAGATTATCATCAAGGCAAAAAACGGACTTTGCAATCCAAAAAAAACAATAGACCAGGCAGTATTAAGTAAAAGTTGAAATCCAAAATGATAAATCGCTGTTTTGACCCAAATATGATGCAAGCCTCGATTTAATACCAAACCCATTGCCACACCCATTAAAACATAAAGTAACATCCATACAGGAGCAAACAACCAAGCTGGAGGAGTAAAAGTTGGTTTTATTAAATCAAAATACCACGAATCTATAGAAGTTTGCGTGACAATTGAGGCAATGAGTCCTACTAGTAGACATACCATAACCGATAAAGAGATATACCGAATTTTTGAAAACATAGTGCTCATTTTGATTTTAAATTTAGAAATTAATTTTTAATAAGCATAATATCGGCATACTTAGATTAGTATATTTGTAAAAAAAAGAAAAATGGTTGAAGAAGAATTTTGCTGTCCTACCTTAAATATACCCGAAAACGGAGTTCATTCTTGGCAAGCACCTAGCAATATTGCCTTGATAAAATATTGGGGAAAGTATGGTTTGCAAATGCCTAAAAATACCTCTTTAAGTTTTACACTATCTGCTTGCCAAACGCAAACAAAAGTGATTTACACCAAACAGAAACAAGCAGATAAGTTTAGTTTCAAGGTATTTTTAGAGGGAGAACACGCCCCTGGTTTTGAACCAAAAATAGCCAACTTTTTTGATAGAATTGAAGCTTATCTTCCTTTTTTAAAGAATTATCATTTTGATATTTATACGCAGAACACATTTCCTCATAGTAGTGGAATTGCCTCTTCGGCTAGCGGTTTAGCTGCATTAGCCTGCTGCTTACTAAGTATTGAAAAAGAGCACAACCCAGAGTTAACAGAAAAAAAATTTGCAAAAAAAGCCTCTTTCATAGCTAGACTGGGTTCTGGAAGTGCTGCTCGCAGCATTACTGGTCCATTAATGCTATGGGGAGAACACCAAGGAACTAAGAAATCTAGTCAGTTATTTGCGATTCCTTACGAAGAGCCTATAGCTGCTGTATTTAAAGACTTTCAAGACACCATTTTATTGGTAGATCGTGGAAAAAAGGAGGTGAGCAGCACTTTAGGTCATAATTTGATGCTAAATCATCCATATGCCGAGAATCGGTTTCAACAAGCTCAACACCAATTAAGCCAATTAAAAATAGTTTTAAAAGAAGGTGATTTAAAGAGTTTTACAAAAATAGTAGAAATGGAAGCGCTTGCATTGCATGCGATGATGATGATGAGCGATCCTTATTTTATCTTGATGAAACCCAATACTCTTGAAATAATTCATCGTATCTGGGCTTATAGAGAGGCCAATGATAGTGCAGTTTGTTTTACACTAGATGCCGGGGCAAATGTTCATTTACTTTACCCTAAAAAAGAAAAGGAGAAAATTTTAGACTTTGTTAAGAACCAGTTAGTTGCATTTTGCGAAAAAGGACAGTATATTTGTGACGAAGTAGGTCTGGGCGCTTCTGAAATTAAAAGTTAATAGACCGAAAACATATATATATGAAAGGACCCTTATTCTACTCTAAAATTTTACTCTTTGGCGAGTACGGCATCATTAAAGACTCTAAAGGTCTTTCTATACCGTACAATTTTTACAAAGGTGCGCTTAAAAAAGAAGAAACCCTATCTTTAAGTCAACAAGCCTCAAATAAAAATTTAAGAAGATTTGCTTCTTATCTGGCAGAGATGCAAGAAGGAAATGATTTAGTGCGATTTGACTTATCTAAATTTGAGCAAGATTTAGATGAGGGCATGTATTTTGATAGCAGCATACCACAGGGCTATGGCGTGGGGAGCAGTGGAGCGCTCGTAGCGGCAATTTATGACCAATATGCGCTAAAAAAAATAACTGTTTTAGAAAACCTAAATCGCGAAAAATTGCAATGTTTGAAAGCTATTTTTTCACAAATGGAGTCTTTCTTTCACGGTAAATCATCTGGATTAGACCCTTTAAATAGTTACCTCAGCCTCCCTATTCTTATCAATTCTCAAGATCACGTAGAAGCTGCAGGCATCCCGTCTCAATCTACCAATGGCAAAGGGGCGGTGTTCTTATTAGATAGCGGTATTGTAGGTGAAACAGCACCTATGGTTCATATTTTTATGGAAAATATGAAGCAAGAAGGGTTTAGAAAAATGCTAAAAGAAAAATTTGTAAAACATACAGACGCTTGCGTAGATGACTTTTTGAAGGGAGATGTGAAATCCTTGTTCAAAAACGTAAAACAGCTTTCTCATGTAGTTTTAGATAACTTTAAGCCAATGATACCTAAACAGTTTCATGAATTATGGAAAAAAGGAATTGATACTGGAAATTATTACCTAAAACTATGTGGTTCTGGAGGTGGAGGATACATTCTAGGTTTCACTGAAGATTTTGAGAAAGCGCAAAAAGAACTAAAAGATTATAAGCTAGAAGTGGTTTATAACTTTTAAACCATGAGTACCCCCGCTAGAAAGAAACGGTTTTTAAAGTGGGTAAGCTTGTTTTCTGTTGTACGAGGCTATAATATTCTATTATTAGCTCTAGCTCAATATTTTGCTAGCATATATATACTTGCCCCACATATTCCAACACGCAAGGTGCTCTTTGATCCTAATCTATTTATACTGGTGCTAGGCTCGAGTTTAGCTATAGCCTCTGGATATATTATTAACAATTTCTACGATAGTGAAAAAGATCTTATCAATAGGCCTAATAAAACCTTTTTAGATAATTATATCAGCCAACAAACTAAACTAAGCGTATATTTTGTTCTAAACTTCATTTCTGTAGTCTGTGTGAGCTATGTTTCATTTTCTTTGGTTCTTTTTTTCTCTGGGTATATTTTCTTTTTGTGGTTTTATTCTCACAAACTTAAAAAGTATCCGTTTATCGGAAATTTAACCGCCTCTATATTGGCTGTAATTCCCTTTTTTGTCGTTTTTGTTTATTACAAAAACTTTGACTTGGTTATTTTTATTCACGCAACCTTTTTGTTTTTAATTATTTCTATAAGAGAAATGGTCAAAGATTTAGAAAATCTAAAAGGCGATTTCACCCAAAAATACCATACTATTCCAGTGGTTTATGGAATAAAATTTTCAAAATTTCTAATTAGTTTCTTAGTAGGATTAACCCTTATTCCCATCCTCTTCTTATTTTTTTATGATTTCAACATTGGGTATATGGATTACTATTTTATCTTGAGCTTTGTACTTTTACTACTTACGCTACTGTTTTTATGGAAATCTACCACACGATACCAATATATCTTAATTCATAATTTATTGAAGTTTATTCTAGTGGCAGGTGTTTTTTCTATTTTACTGATTGATGTAGACTTATTACTCAATAAATTATTTTGATATTTCCTTTACGGAAGAAACACATACGCCCTTTTTTAAACTTTTCAATTAAACCCGTCTTCAATTCAAATTAAAATCTTGGTCTCTAATCTTAAGTGAAAAATTATTAAATCTCTTGGCGTGCAGCGTCTAGACGAATGAAAATGAAAAGCAAAACCGTAAAGCCCCACAAAGAAGATCCGCCATAACTAAAAAAAGGTAACGGAATACCGACAGTAGGAAAAATACCGATAACCATCGCTACGTTGATAGCAAAATGTATAAATAGAATTCCGGCTACACTATAACCATATATTCGGCTAAATTGATTTTTCTGTCTTTCAGCCAAAACGATTAACCGAATTATTAAAATTACAAATAAGAGGGTTAGAGTTGCACTGCCTACAAACCCCCATTCTTCTCCTACGGTGCTAAAGATATAATCGGTATGTTGTTCTGGCACAAAGCCTCCTTTAGTTTGCGTACCTTTTGTCCACCCTTTGCCCCATAAGCCCCCACTACCTATGGCTATTTCACTTTGATCGGTATTATAACCAATTCCTTTGCTATCTACTTCTTTACCTAGCACAAGATTAAATCGGTCACGATGACGCTGCTCAAAAACGTTTTCGAAAATATAATTAACCGATAGTGAAAATAGTATCGCTAGGCCACCTAAAAATACATAGCGCGAAATATGTTTTCTTTTTTTCTTACGATTGAAAAATAAAATTAAAAGAGCAATCGCCAAAACACCCACACTCACCCATAAACTACCTACAGCTAGGGTAAAAACAAAAATAAAGAGTAAAGAAAAACCTAAGATTAAATAGAGCCCAGATAGCCCTTCTCGATACAACGGAAAGAAAAAAGCCAGATACACCAAGGCACTACCGGGGTCGGGTTGAGGTATTATAATTAACGCTGGTAAGATAATGATAAGAAATGCGCTTAATTGATTTTTAAAACTCTTTATATTGATTTGTATATCGCTAAGATATTTAGCCAGTGCTAGTGCCGTTGCTGCCTTGGCAAATTCACTGGGTTGCAAACTGAAACTTCCGAAACTATACCAAGAAGTTGCCCCCGAAATGGTTTTTCCAAAAATAAAAAGACCCAATAAAGAAAGAAGCGATACTAAATAAATAATGCTTGAAAAACGATAGTAAAATTTAGCTTCTAGCGAGAGCATGATTACAATTAAAACCAAAGATAAACCAATCCACAAAGCTTGTTTACCGTAAATTTGGTTCATGTCAAAAAAGCCAGTTGCTGCATCGTTCAAACTAGCCGAATAAATATTAACCCACCCAAATAAAACCAAAATGAGATATAAAAAAATTGTGAACCAATCGGGTAAAAAGCTTTTGCCCATTTTACTGATTTATTTTAAATTCTTCACCCGAATAGGGTTTTAAATACTCTTCTTCTAAGCTATGACTCAAAATCCACTGCTCCATATCCTTTCGTGTTATTTTGCCTTTGAGGTATTTTTCAATCATCAAACTAGCAATTCTTCCCGCATAACGTGAGCCCCAGTAGCCGTTTTCAACTATTACGGCAATGGCGATTTTAGGATCATCTTTTGGTGCAAAAGCCACAAATAAAGAGTGGTCTGTAAGCTGAGTCCTTTTTCCGTCAATACGTGTAAAATTTTCAGCAGTCCCGGTCTTTCCGCAAATTTCAATATTGGGTATTTGCAAATATTTAGCCGTTCCTGAAGTATAAACTTGATGCATCCCTTCAACTATAGGCTCAAAATGTTCTTTACTTATACTTGTCTTTTTCTTTTGCGTAAATTTCTCATCTTTTATTGGCTCACCATCAATGGCTTTTAAAATATGCGGTGTGTAGTAATACCCGCGGTTGGCAATTGCCGCAGTAAAATTTGCCATTTGAATAGGTGTAGCCAATATTTCTCCCTGACCTATAGCATTTGACAAGGTATAAGTAGCCGCCCAACGTGTGTTAGGGTACCACTTGTCATAATAATCTCCGTCTGGTATTCTTCCAGGCTGCCCTACTGGTAAATCATTTCCTAAATAATTTCCTAACCCAAAACTGCTTAAATGATTGTACCATACATCCATACCTTTGTGAGCGGTGGGGTATTTCTCTATAATTCTTTTGTAGGTCTTAGCAAAATAAGCATTGCAAGAATTGGCCAGAGCTGGGGTTAAGGCAAGCGGACTGGCATGGGCATGACAACCCATTTTTGCGTTTCTTCCGTAACGAAAGCCATGTGAGCAAGATTCTTTGGTATTTATATCGGTTACCCCTTCTTCTAAGGCAACCAACCCTGTTAGGGCCTTAAATGGAGATCCAGGCGGATACATAGCTTGCAAGCCTCTATTTAGCAGTGGCTTATTGATACTATCATAATACAATTTTGTATAATTCCCAGATCGTTTACGCCCAACAAGCAAATCTGGATCATAGAACGGAGCTGTAACAACACTAAGCAACTCTCCCGATTTTGGCTCAATAGCAACAATTCCCCCGTGTTTATTTTGCATTAATTTTTCACCATAAGCTTGAAGCTCTTGATCAAGGGTAAGCGTAATATCTTTTCCTTTTACCGATAGGGTATCATAAATACCATTTTTATAGGGCCCTATTTCCCGGTTAAACCGATCTTTTTGAACGTAGTTTACACCTTTAACACCTCGTAATAGCGATTCATATTGTTTTTCAACGCCAGACCTACCAGTTAAATCGCCTAACTTATAATAAGAACTTTCTTTAACCTCTGATTGAGTTACCTCTGAAATATAACCTAAAACGCTCGCTGAATGATTTACCTTGTAATCTCTCAAAGATCTCTTTTGAATATAAAACCCCTTGTATTTCCTCATTTTCTCTTTTAACAAAGCAAACTCGTCTTGAGTTAACTGAGGAATAATTACCGATCGTAATCTCGGGGAATAAATACGAGCTTTATCAAGCCGTTCAATCAATTTTTCTTTGGTTATATTTAAAAGACTTGCTAATTCTATGGTGTCAAATTCCTTTATTTCTCTAGGTATCGCCATCACATCATAAGAAGGCTGATTGGCTACCAAAAGGTTACCGTCACGATCAAAAATATATCCACGTTGAGGATAGTCATACTTAATGCTTACCGCATTATTTCGTGATAGCGCCTCATAAGAGCGATCAATTACCTGTAAATACAACAGCCTAATCAAAAAGATCAAGCCCGTTAAACTTACTAAGACAATTGGAAAAAATTTTCTCACGTTTTTTTTGATTTAAATATAAGGGTAATCAGTATAATAAAAAGAAAGGTTAAGACACTTGAATAGATCGTTTTTTCTAATATATCGAGCATCCTTTCAAAATTAAAATATTCTAAGAGGTATAAAACAAAATGATGCGTTAAAATTACTAACCCAATGTAAGACAATCTTTGGGAAACAGGAGTCTGGTTAAATTTCAATGTATTTAACTCATAACTAATACCAAATGCAAACCGTAATAAAATTGGACGTATGTAGGCTACAAATACACAGGCCGCAGCATGCATCCCACCAGTATCATCGAAAAAATCTAAGCTTAATCCCAGTATAAATGAAAGTAGCATTACCCGTGCATGACTTAAACCAAAGGGTAATAATATTATGAAAATGACATATACCTGAGGATTAACAAATTCAAAGAGATTAATTTTATTAAAAATAAATATCTGAAATAAAACCAACAGTATAAATCGAGTGCTATGTTTTAAGATTGTATTCATTCTAAATTTTGTAAATCTCCTTTTTGCTTATTATTAATGAAATAAACATAGTTTAAATTAGTCATATCATTAAACAATTGGACATTTATGGTGTAATAATTCTTACCTGGTTCAAGTTCAAAACTCACCACCTTGCCCACTGGTAAATTTGGCGGGAAAATTAAAGAACGACCTTCTGTTGTTATTGTATCTCCTTTTTTCACATCGGCTAGACGAGGTATGTCTTCTACTTGGATAATTTGCGGATTTTCACCATTCCAAGTTAGGGTCCCAAAGTGATTAGATTTTTTCAGTTTGACATTTACTGCAATTTGCGAGTTTAATATCGAAATAACTCGACTATGGTTTTGGGCAGTTTGTTCTACAATACCTACAATACCTTTTTGTGTAATTACCCCTAGATCTACTTGAATACTATCCTTTTCACCCTTATTGACCAACAAGTAATTATCTAAATGATTGTAACGGTTTGCCACTACTCGACCAGAACTCAATTCATAAACCGAATCGGAAATATTAAGTTGCACTGATCCTCTTTCTTTCAAAATCGTCTGTGCCTCTAAAAGCTGTTTTCTAAGGTCTAAATTTTCCTCGACTAATAGTTTATTATCCTTTTTTAATCTAAAATATTGATCTACACCGCTCAATGCGTTATAAATTCCTCCTGTAAGCCAATTTGCAGACGAAACAATCTTACTTTTATGATAAGAATGTGACTCTATGGTAAATATCAAGGAAATACAAAATAACAACAAGAATAGCAGGGTATTCTTATAAGATATAAGAAAATTAATTATTTGCTGCATTACATCTTTATGCTATTTTATTTAATTAAAATACCTTTGAATTTGTTTATATTTTTAAGTGTAATTCCTGTACCACGCACCACTGCACGCAAGGGATCTTCTGCGATATATACAGGAAGATCTGTTTTTAAAGAAAGCCTCTTATCTAATCCTCGTAGCATAGAGCCTCCTCCTGCAAGGTAAACACCTGTATTGTAAATATCTGCAGCCAATTCGGGCGGAGTCTGCGATAAGGTCTCCATTACCGCATCTTCTATTCTTAATATTGATTTATCTAATGCCTTAGCAATTTCTCTATAAGTTATATTTACTTGCTTTGGTTTTCCTGTTAACAAGTCTCTACCTTGAACATTCATTTCTTCTGGAGGCGCTTCGATATCCTCGGTTGCTGCTCCAATTTGAATTTTTATTTTCTCGGCAGTGCGCTCTCCTACATACAAGTTATGCTGGGTACGCATATAGTAAACAATATCGTTAGTAAAAACATCTCCCGCAACTTTAACAGACCTATCGCAAACAATACCGCCTAATGCGATAACTGCGATTTCTGTGGTACCTCCTCCTATATCTACAATCATATTCCCTTTTGGCTGCATGATGTCTACGCCTATCCCTATAGCTGCGGCCATAGGCTCGTGAATAAGGTAAACCTCTTTACCGTTAACTCGCTCTGCGCTTTCTTTTACAGCTCGCATCTCAACCTCGGTAATACCAGAGGGTATACAAATTACCATGCGCAATGCAGGGGTGAAAATTTTCTTTTTTAAAGCAGGTATTTCTTTTATGAACATAGTAAGCATTTGCTCACTTGCATCAAAATCGGCAATAACACCATCTTTTAAGGGCCTTATGGTTTTTATATTTTCGTGGGTTTTACCTTGCATCATCGCAGCCTCTTTACCCGCTGCAATTATTTTTTTAGAGGTTCTATCTCTAGCAACAATAGAGGGGCTATCTACCACCACTTTATCGTTATGAATAACCAAAGTATTTGCCGTACCTAAGTCAATTGCAATTTCTTCAGTAAGAAAATCAAAAAATCCCATAATTTAGTTCTCTGCGCTTTAAAAAATCGGTCAACCGATTATAAAATTAGTGTTTAAAATGACGTGTACCTGTCATAACCATGGAAACTTCATTTTTATTGCAATAATCTATACTTAAATCATCTTTTATTGAGCCTCCTGGTTGAATTACTGCCTTAATTCCTGCCAAGTTAGCAATTTCAACGCAATCTGGAAAAGGAAAAAACGCATCACTCGCCATTACCGCCCCTTTTAAATCGAAATTAAAAGATTCTGCTTTAGCTATAGCTTGTTTTAAGGCATCTACTCGGCTCGTTTGGCCAGTACCGCTAGCACAAAGTTGTTTGTTTTTGGCTAAAACAATGGTGTTTGATTTGGTATGTTTGCAAATTTTTGAAGCAAAAAGCAAGTCTTCCAACTCTGTTGAATTGGGCTTTTGGATGGTTACCTCTCTTAAATCTTTAGCTGAATCTGTCTTAAAGTCTTGATCTTGTACCAAAACCCCATTTAAACAAGTACGAACAGTACGTTTTGGTAAAGCTGTATCTTTTTGTTCTAAAAGTATACGGTTCTTCTTACCTTTTAAAATTGAAAGAGCCTCATTTGTATAGCTAGGTGCGATAACCACTTCACAAAATAATTGATGAATTTCTTTTGCCGTTTCTTCATCTATGGTTTGATTACTTATTAAAATACCTCCAAAAGCAGAAACGGGATCGCCTGCTAAAGCATCTAGATAAGCTTGTTTTAAGGTCTCTCGTTGGGCTACCCCACAGGCATTATTATGCTTTAAAATGGCAAAAGTAGGTGCATCACCTCTAAATTCTTTCATTAAATTTACCGCTGCATCTACATCTAGCAAATTATTATATGATAACTCTTTACCGTGCAATTTATTAAACATTGCATCAAAATCACCATAAAAGAAACCTTTTTGATGCGGGTTTTCCCCGTAACGTAAAACTGAACCTTGAGTGTAACTTTGTTTAAAAGATGTTTCTTCTTCATTAAAGTAATTAAAAATCGCCGTGTCATAATGTGAAGAAACATTAAAAGATTTTGCCGCAAATAACTTTCTATCTTTCAACGAAGTTTTACCGTGGTTATCATTAAGAACAGCTAATAATTGTTCATAATCTTCTCTAGAAGAGACACACAAAACGTCTTTAAAGTTTTTGGCTGCGGCACGAATTAAAGAAATTCCTCCAATATCGATTTTTTCGACTATATCTTGTTCACTAGCTCCAGAAGCTACAGTTTTTTCAAAAGGATATAAATCTACAATTACCAAATCAATTTGTGGTATTTGGTAAGTTTCCATTTGCTCTTGATCCTGTAGGTTTTCCTGTCTATTTAAGATACCCCCAAATACCTTAGGATGCAAAGTCTTTACTCTACCGCCTAGGATTGAAGGATAATCTGTAATATCCTCAACCGCAATCACATCTATCCCTTTTTCTTTTATAAATTTTTCTGTACCTCCAGTAGAGTAGATTTTAACACCTAAGGCATCTAACTTTTCTACAATTGGTCCTAATCCTTCTTTATGGAATACAGAAATTAAAGCTGATTTGATTGTTTTTAAATCGTTCATGTTGTGTTGTTGTTTAAAAGCGCAAAAATAGTATTTCTCTTAGTAAAATATGCAGTTGTTTTAAAAATAAAAGAACATTATTTAATAAAAATCGCCAGTTCTATAAAAACATCGATTCTAAATTTGAAAATTTAAATCATCTTGTAACAAATACCAACGCATAACGTCTTATATTTAAGCTTAATTAAATTGTTTATATGCTGATTTATCTAAGGATTATAAAAGAAAGTTTCAACTTTGCGATTAACGCCTTAACCAATAATAAACTAAGAACCTTTTTATCACTCCTGGGGGTAACCATTGGTATATTTTCTATCATAGCTGTTTTAGCTGCAGTAGATTCACTTGAGAAAGAGGTAAAAGGAAGTTTAAGCACCTTAGATAGTAGTACCATCATACTCACCCGATTTTCTTTTGGCCCAACCGAAATACCCCAATGGAAAAGACAACAATTTCCTGATGTAAGTTATCAGGAATACCAGTATTTAAAGAGGAATTTACCTGAGACCAAAGCGGTTACCTATACAATTAACGTACCCTCAAAACCCATAAGCTTTGGGGGTAAACAAGCGCAAAGCGTTCAAATTTCACCATTAGGTAGCGAGTATTACGACATTGAAAACTTAAGCCTAATTTCTGGCCGGTTTTTCAATGAATCTGAAGCCGTTAGTGGAAGCCCGGTATTGGTAATGGGATACGAAATTGCCGAAAATTTATTTTCTAATCCAGAAAGTGCCCTCAATAAAGAAGTGAGGCTTTACGGAAGAAAATTTACTGTCATTGGTATTTTAGAAAAAGAAGGAACAAGCATGTTTGGCCCTTCAAAAGATGGTAGTGTTTTTATTCCAGTAAATGTTGCACGCCGCATTTATGGAGATAATAATCGAGGTACATTCCCACAAATTATTATCAAACCAGAAGAAGACGTTGACAATGAAGCCTACTTGGCCATGTTAACTCAAAAAATGAGACTCTACAGAGGATTAAAACCAGAAGAAACCGATAACTTCTTCATAAATCAACTTAAAGGATTTACCGACTTTATTGATAATATAACGGGTCAATTAAATTTAATAGGTTTGGTAATTAGCGGGTTTTCTTTGCTCGTGGGCGGATTTGGTATTGCCAATATAATGTTTGTTTCTGTAAAAGAACGAACAAATCTTATTGGTATACAAAAATCATTGGGAGCTAAAAATAAATTCATCTTGCTTCAGTTTCTTTTCGAAGCCGTTATCTTAGCGATTATTGGAGGATTGGTTGGTTTGGTTTTTGTTTACCTCACTACCCTTATTGCCTCAGCTGCAACAGACGATTTTACGTTTATATTATCTGCGTATAATGCTATTTTAGGCATAAGCATTTCTGGCGCTATTGGCCTTATTGCAGGAATCATCCCTGCACTATCGGCATCAAAATTAGATCCGGTAGAAGCTATACGCACTGGTATGTAATGGATTAATGATATCAAATTAGGCTTTTTTATGTTAAATTATATATATTTACATAAACTAACCCAATCTAAAAATATCAATGAATACATTATCATCTCCAATTGTTAGCCAATTAAAAAACTTTCAATTAACCAATGAAAGCCATCTCAAACAATTAGCGCTGCACTTAAGTATCAACATTCCGAATCATTCTTTTTACAATTTTGCACTTTACAACTTGAGTAATCAGACTTGTTCCACTTTAGTTGTAATGCTTAGCGATGGCACCACTAATCGGTACAAAGATAAACCTGTAGAAACCCAAATAAGCCTTGACATCGATTTAAGTTTATTGAATTTTACTTCTATCATAAACCAACAGTTACAAATTATTTCTTATCATCAACTTCCAGGAGAAGTTGAACCGTCATCGATGCTCTACAATTTAAAAGAATTGCTCCTTGAACACCAAATGAACACCTATCAAATTTTATGTGAAGATGAAGCAAATCAACATCTACAATATCCTATCGAAGCCTGCGGCGGTATCATTTCAAATGCTTAAAGCATTTCTAATCTTGCAGTTTATATTTGTATCTGCGTTAAGTTTAGCCCAGGAACAACCGAAGGAAGCATTTGATTCTATCGCCTATTATCAAGAGGAACTTCACAAGGAAGATAACCCAAAATCTCGCGCAGATAACTTGGTAAAATTGGCTCAAAATTACAATTTAAATGATAGGCATGACAAAGCCTCACCTTTACTTTTTGAAGCATTAGAAATCTATAAATCGCTAAACTTAGAAAAAGAATTAGCTTATTGTAACTATGAGATTTTTAACACAGGTAACGCCAAGAATAGTGAACAATCGAGACGACACTTACAAGCTTTTTATGAATATGCCCAATCAAAAAACGACATAAAAGCGCTGGTTCAATCTCATTTGGGTTTTGGTGTATCTTACCTCTCAAGTAATACTTATCCTAAAGCAAAAGAAAATTATCAAAAAGCCATAGCGCTAGCAAGTCAAATAGGCGATAGCTTATCGCTTGTTCGGGCACGTGGTAATTTAGGTTTAATACATTCTGGGTATGAAAATTTACAAGACTCTGCCCGTATTAAATACCAAAAAAATATTGATTATTTACAAAGTACCACTGAACCTGAATTATTGGTAAACAACTTAATTAACTATGCCAATAGTTATGAGAAAGAAAAAAAGTTTAAACTGGCCTTGAACTATATAAATCAAGCAAAAGAAGTACCTATTAGCACTAATGTAGATTTATACCATAAGGTAATAAACGCAAAGCTTGCCCGCTGTCATTATGAATTGGGAGACTACAAAACGGCTTTAGATTACATGTATAAATCTGAACAGTTGCGTCGAAAAATAAACTATGAAAAGCAGAAAATAGCTATTGCAGATTTACAAGAAAAATATGAGGCCGAAAAGAAAGAAAAAGAAAATATAGTCTTAAAACATGATATTGAAAGAAAGAAAAAGGTACAGCAGCTCTTATGGGCCGGTATAATTTCAGCTTTATTGATAGGATCTTTAATTGTTTTTTTAATATTGAAAAATGCACGAAAGAAACGAGAACTGATCCGTAAAGAGGAACAATTAAAACAAAAACAAATTGAAAAAGAACTCAAAGATCAAGAGTTAAACAGTATAGATACATTAATTGAAGGTCAAGAGAAAGAGCGGCAGCGATTGGCTGAGAATCTACACGATAATTTAGGTGCTACTCTTGCTGCCCTAAAAATTAATTTAATGCAATTGCAAAAACCTGATGCCAATTTTAAGCAACAAGCCTTACAAAATGGGCTGGAATTGATAAATGATGCTTATGAAAAAGTACGAGGAATGGCCCATGAAAAAAGTACTGGGGTGATTGCTAAAAAAGGATTATTACCCGCGATTAAAAAGCTTGCCAACCAATTTTCTACCCAAGATCTAGCAATTTCTGTAGAAGATTTTGGTTTAGATAATCGTTTAGATAATAGTTTAGAAATAAGAATTTACAGAATTATTCAAGAATTACTCACCAACATCATTAAGCACGCTAAAGCCACACAAGCTACCATATCGCTAACCAATCACGACTCATGTCTCAATATTATTGTTGAGGATAACGGCATTGGCCTACCCAAAAATTTTAAATTTTCTAACCAAACAGGAATTGGCTTAGGAAGTATTGAGAAAAGAGTGGAAAACCTGATGGGAACCATTGAAATTGATTCTAACCCTCAGCGGGGTACAAGCATAATTATAAACATACCCTTATGATAAAGATAAGTATTGCAGAAGACCACCAATCGCTAATAGACGGCATAGATTTATTGCTGAAATATGAAGAAGACTACAAAATAATTCATACTGCTAATAACGGAAAAGATTTGCTGGAGCAAATTAAAAAGAAACAACCCGATGTAGTTTTAACCGATATTCGCATGCCCATTTTAGACGGAATAAGCCTCACCCAAACCATTACTCAGCTGTTTCCCAAAATTAAAATAATTGCTTTTACCATGTTTGACCAATTGGAAGCCATTGAACAAATGCGCCAAGCCGGTGCACATGGATATATCTTAAAAAGTTCTGGTCTCAATGATCTTAAAATAGCGATTGATACTGTCTTAAAGGGTGAGAATTATTATGATAAAGCCATAGATATAAAAACTCTTGGTCAAAATATTAGCAACAAAAAAACTATTTTAAGTAAATCTGAACGTGAGATATTGCAACTCATAGGAAAAGGGCTTACCAGCAATGAAATAGCAGAAGAACGCTATTGCTCTGTTTCAACGGTAGAGACCCATAGAAAAAACATGATTAAAAAGCTAGGTTTACAAGGAAAAGGAGAATTGCTGCGCTATGCAATCGAAAAAAAATATGACTTCAATTAAAAAGCCCCCTGAGATTACGGGGGGCTTAATTCAATTACCTTCTATTTTTAATTTTCTAAGGGTAAGAAGTTATAGTTTTTGCTGTAATTGAGCATTTGATGCATAAAAGATTCAGGTTGCTCTACGGTTATTTTTATTATTTCACCGTCTTCATTCATTTCTGGTATTAAAATAGGGTTTACAAAACCGCTATAAGGTTTAGCATTGAATTTAGAATTTCTTTCGATCACTTCTTTATGCAATTCTTGATCTACTTTAACCCCATAATTCTCTACAAGTGCCTTAACTGCTTTAAAATCACCTTCTGACTTAATTCTTTGCGTTTCTTTAAGTAACTCTCCAAATAATTCGCGTAGTTTTTGATAATCATTTATTACAAAATAAGTCTTACCTTCTTTGTTGATTTTTTCAATTATATTATCTTCTTTTCCTTTTTCATACACCCAAGCGCTCACCCATTGTCTATTTCTCATATGAGCCTCCTCAATATCTTTACCAAGTTCAATTCTAGTTAATTGGGTCATTAATCCATTTCTAATATAATCATTATAAGCAGCTTTTCCTAGCTTCTCACTATCATCGGTTAAACCGAGTTCTTGCAATTTAGGGTTCATTAAATAATATAAACCAACCAAATCTGCTCTTCCTTCTTCTAAGGTCGATGCATATTCTTTTAAAGTTTCTTTGGTTTCTCCAACGCCAGGATTAAGTTTACCCGAAGCGTGTCCAACCACTTCGTGCAAAGCAGTATGTAATTTATCTGCCAATTCACCATATTGTTCAGATAATTTAATTTCTTCTTCAGTATAAGCAAACTCCTTTAACTTATCAGTGCCTCCAGCATTGTTGTAAGCATTTATGATATTACCCAACGAAACCGATTTACTACCATGCTCTTGTCTAATCCAATTGGCATTAGGTAAGTTTACACCGATGGGCGTGCTGGGCGATGCGTCACCTGCTTCACCAGCTACAATAACGGTTTTGTAAGTAACTCCTTTTACATTTTCTTTTTTATGCTCCTTAGCAATTGGCGCATTGTCTTCGAACCACTGCACATTATCTTCTAATACAGCCATTTTTTTTGACATATCGAAGTCTTTAATCTGTACGATATTTTCGAAAGACCCTCGATAACCTTTAGGATCATTGTACACCTCTATAAATCCGTTGATGTAGTCAATATTTCCCTCGGTAGCTTCAACCCAAGCCACATTATAATCATCCCAAACCTGTAATTTTCCAGTGGTGTAGTACTCTATTAAAAGTTCCAAAGCATCTGCTTGCGCTTTATTTTCAGCAACAGTTTTTGCTTTTTCTAGCCATTCAATTACTTTAACGATTGACTCATGGTACATACCATCAACCTTATACGTTCTTTCAATTAATTCCCCATTTTCCTTCACCAGCTTAGAGTTTAATCCAAAAGAAAGGGGCTTTTCTGGATTAGGTGATGTTTTTTTTGCGTAAAAATCATCCACCTCAGCTGCCGTCACCTCTACTCCATAAAAATTAGTTGCTGATCCTTTTAGCAAACCTTTTGAAGCATCTAAGTTTACTTTTTTGGCATCCTTGTCATTAAAAATTACCTCGAACACCTCATCTTCAAGATTATAATTTGTTTCAGTTAAAAGGGTTTTCAAATAAGATTTCTCAAATTCTGGCTTTATTTTATCGTTAGAATAATGGTGATGTATACCGTTTGAAAACCATACGCGTTTTACATAGGTCATAAAATTATCCCAAGAGGCTGTATTTTTATCACCGTTGTAATTATTCACAACGTGCTCTAAGGCTTTTCTTATTTTTAAATTGTGCCTGTAATTTTGATCCCAAATAATATCTCTTCCCGCAAGGCCAGCTTGGGTTAAGTAATAAACTAATTTTTGTTCTTTTAAACTTAGGTTTTCCCATCCAGGTATTTGGTAACGCAATATTTTAATATCGGCAAATTCTTCAACTACATAATCAAAGTCCTGCTTTTGATCTATTTCGGCCGTCGAAACTTCTTGTTTTTCTAATTTGGCACTTTCTTGCTTACAAGCCAATACACTAAGTGCTGCTGCAAAAAACAAGGGAATAAATTTTAATTTCATCTTAATTAATTTTATTTTTAAACTGTTTAAAACTTTCGTGGACTAAAATAAGTATATTCGTTTTACCATGCTCAAGACTTTTGTATGAAAATATTTAAATATATCTTTTTATTAATTTTAGTAATTATTATTGGTACCACACTATATGTTGCTACACTAGACGGAAACTTTAAATACACACTTACTCAAGAAACTGAAGCTCCCCGCTCAATGGCTTTCAAACAGATATATAATTTTAAGAACTGGGAAAATTTTGTGATTGACTCTAGCGGCTCAACTATCGCTATAAATGCGAATAAAAAAATTCAAAAAGTTGATTCTATCGCCCAATTTGACAGCTTTAGTGAAATTTCTGGCAAATTAATCACAGTTGAAAGTGTGCCTTTCTCAAAAATCAAACAAAAAATGAATTTGAGTCAAGGGAGGAATAAGGCAGAAATCTATCTAGACTGGACAATACAAGAATCTGAATCTAGCACGCAATTACAACTTTCACTTTCTGGTAAAAGGAATTTTTTAGCTAAATTTTATAGTTTATGGGAATCACCAAGCCTAGACAAAATTATAGCCGAAAATTTTAATTTAAGTTTAAAAAACCTAAATAAATATTTGATGCGTGAAATGGAGAAAACAAGCGTCTCTATTGATGGCACTACCCAATTTAGTGGTGGTTACTATTTATACGCTTCTACGGCTACAAAAAATAATTCTGACTTGATTGTTGAAAAAAGTCAAAAAATAATAAAGCAAGTTGAAGCTTATATGCAACGTAATAAATTAAAGGCTTCGGGTTCTAGTATCACGGTGTTTAATAATATAGATACCCTTAATCAATCGGTAATAATTTCTGCAGGCATCCCTATTTCTTCAAGGGTAATTACGCTTGAAGCGGATGATGTGCTTACAGGTTTTATACCCAAAAGAAAAGTTTTAAAATTAACCTTACAAGGAAATTATAAAAACTTAACACAAGCTTGGGAAAAAGCTTTTGCTTATGCACAGCAAGAATTTTTAATTGTTGATAAACAAGCGGAGCGCTTTATGATTTACGTGGTTTCTTCTAATGAAGAAGAAAATCCAGCCAATTGGGTAACCGAATTGTATTTGCCGTTGGAAGAAGCTGAAAGCGGAACAACTACAGAGGAGCTTCAATTAAATGAATACAACTAAATGAAACCCTTTTTATTGGTATTTTTAGGAGGTGGCTTGGGAAGTGCTTTGCGCTATTTTGTACAGCGCCTTTTCAATACTAGCACATGGCCTTTTGGCACCCTATTAGTAAATATACTGGGCTGTCTTATTATCGGCTTTGTAGCCGGTTGGCTACTAAAAACCGAAAAGTTTTCTACCGCTTTAAGTCTTTTGGTAATTTCTGGCTTTTGCGGTGGATTTACTACCTTTTCAAGCTTTGGGCTAGAAGGTTTTAAAATGTTGCAAGCTCAAGCCTATTGGCAGTTCATAGGTTACACTTTAATAAGTGTATGTTTAGGTTATTTGGCTGTTGGCATTGGCTTGTATTTAATGCGAGTTTCTTATTGATCTTTGTTATACATTTTTACTCCTGCCAAAACCGAAAACTCTAAATGATTTTCTGCCGGCGGAATAGGGCAGGAATACTTTTTATTATATACGCAATAAGGATTATAGGCCTTATTAAAATCTAATTGCAAGCTTGACTGGTTAGAGCTGCTCATCCAGATATCTAAATACCTACCACCGGCGTAGGTCTCTTTTCCGTTAGATAAATCCGTAAAGGGAATGAAAAAATAATTTTTATACTCAGGATCTGATTTTAAGCGTTGGTTCTGATAAACATTTAATTTATAAGGCACTTTTTCATAAGTAAAATGCAATTCGCCATACTTTGCATATAAGGGCAATCGATTAGTAGTGGTTTTCATAGCGAAAACCGAATCGTTTGCTGTACGAACAAATTTAGCTTTTACAATAAAAGTTGAATCAATTTCAAAAAACGATAATGATACAAAATCTGCTAAATCCTCTTGTGCCAGTGGAGAAGAATCTGGATTTTTAAACTTTTCGTTTAAGTCAGCTTGGAATTCTTTAGCACTAACTTGTTGTTGCGCCACGCCAACTGCACTTATAAAGCTAAAACAAATTAAAAAACAGTAAGATAAATTAAACTTTTTACTCATATTGTTACGGTTGTGATAAAATTAAACTGCCCTTTCTATAAGGGCAGTTTAAAAGTTTACATATTTCTACGGTACTGCCCACCTACTTCAAACAGAGCTTCTGTAATTTGACCTAATGAACACACTTTTGTTGCATCCATAAGTTCTTCAAACATATTCTTATTTTGAATAGCCGCTTCTTTAACGCGCTCAAGTGCATCATCGGCACTATCTTCATAGGTTTTATGCAGTTTTTGAAGGGTCTTAATTTGGTTTTGTTTTTCTTCTTCTGTAGCACGAATTACCTCGCCTGGTGTAACCGTAGGTGAGCCTTTACTACTTAAAAAAGTGTTTACTCCAATTATAGGGAAATCTCCATTATGCTTTAGCGTTTCATAATAAAGACTTTCTTCCTGTATTTTTGAACGCTGGTACATGGTTTCCATCGCGCCCAATACACCTCCTCTTTCAGTAATTCTATCAAACTCTTGCAATACGGCTTCTTCTACCAATTCAGTCAATTCCTCAATGATAAAAGAACCTTGAATTGGATTCTCATTTTTTGCAAGCCCTAACTCTTTATTGATAATCAACTGAATTGCCATTGCGCGTCTCACAGATTCTTCTGTAGGAGTTGTAATAGCTTCATCATAAGCATTGGTATGCAAAGAGTTGCAGTTATCATAAATAGCATACAGCGCTTGAAGTGTAGTTCTAATATCATTAAAATCGATTTCTTGAGCATGTAAAGATCTACCAGAGGTTTGAATATGATATTTTAGCATTTGTGCTCTAGGATTGGCTCCGTATTTTTCTTTAAGTGCCTTGGCCCAAATTCTACGGGCTACTCTACCTATTACAGCATATTCAGGATCAATACCATTGGAGAAAAAGAAAGAAAGATTCGGACCAAATTTATTGATATCCATACCTCTACTTAGGTAATATTCTACATAAGTAAATCCGTTAGCCAAAGTTAAGGCCAATTGGGTTATGGGGTTGGCTCCTGCTTCGGCTATATGGTAGCCTGATATAGAAACCGAGTAAAAATTACGCACTTGATTTTCTATGAAATATTCTTGTACATCGCCCATCAAACGCAATGCAAATTCGGTAGAAAAAATACAGGTATTCTGAGCTTGATCTTCTTTTAAAATATCTGCTTGAACAGTACCGCGTACCACAGCTATGGTCTCTTTTTTTATTTTCTCATACACTTCTTTGGGTAAAACTCGATCTCCAGTTACACCTAATAACATTAGTCCTAAACCGTTGTTACCCTCTGGCAATTCACCTTTATAGGTTGGCCTTTCTAATCCGCTTTCTTGATAAATCGCTTTTATTTTTTGCTCAACTTCTTCCTCAAGACCATTTTCTTTAATGTATTTTTCGCATTGCTGATCTATGGCTGCATTCATAAAGAAACCAAGCAACATTGGAGCCGGACCATTAATGGTCATACTTACCGAGGTTAAATGATGTGCCAAATCAAATCCAGAATATAGTTTTTTTGCATCATCTAAGCAGCAAATTGAAACCCCAGCATTACCAATTTTACCATAAATATCTGGTCTTAAATCGGGATCGTTTCCGTAAAGGGTAACCGAGTCAAATGCCGTAGAAAGTCTTTTTGCGGGCAAGCCTAAACTAACATAATGAAACCTTCTATTGGTTCTTTCTGGTCCTCCCTCACCGGCAAACATACGGGTAGGGTCTTCTCCTTGGCGTTTGAACGGATATAAACCTGCGGTATATGGGAATTTTCCTGGTACATTTTCTTGAAGAATCCACAACAATAAATCGCCCCAAGCTTTATATTTTGGTAAAGCAACTTTAGGGATTTGCGTATGTGATAACGAAGTGGTGTGCGTATCTATTTTTATTTCTTTATCTCTTACTTTAAAGCTATAAATAGGGTCCTGATACTTCTTAATGGTAGCTGGCCAATTTAAAATCTCTTCCCAATTATAAGGATCTAAATCCATTTTCACTTTATTGAACTGAGCGATTAATAGATTGATTAAATCAATATCCGATTCATCCTGCAAATCATTTTTTATCGCCTCCTCGTCTAGTCCGTTTTTATTTAGATAAGCTAATTCGTTTTGCTTCGAGAGTTTAATATCAAGCAATGTGGTGATAGTTTTATATACGCCATAAAGTTTTTGAGCTACATTAACCTGGATATTTACATTTTGATCGTAGGCTCGATTATTCTCTGAGATTTCAGAGAGGTAGCGTACCCGTGCTGGAGGGATAACAAATATCTTCTCAGACATTTCATTGGTAATATGATACTGACTATTCAAGGATGCATCGGTTTTTTTAGCCAAGGCATCCATGATATTTTTGTACAACGTATTCATACCAGGGTCATTGAACTGGGAAGCTATGGTCCCGAATACCGGTATATTGGCATCGTCTTCATGAAATAGGTGGTGATTTCTCTTGTATTGTTTTTTTACATCGCGCAAAGCGTCAAGAGCGCCACGTTTGTCAAATTTATTTATAGCTACTAAATCGGCGAAATCAAGCATATCTATCTTTTCCAATTGCGTAGCGGCTCCAAATTCGGGAGTCATTACATACAAGGAAACATCAGAATGGTCTAATATCTCGGTATCACTTTGTCCGATTCCCGAAGTTTCTAAAATAATTAAGTCATACTGTGCGGCTTTTAGCACTTGAACTGCTTCGCGTACGTGTTTTGACAAAGCCAAATTAGACTGTCTTGTGGCTAGTGAGCGCATGTAAACCCGAGGAGAATTTATAGCATTCATACGAATACGATCGCCCAGAAGGGCTCCTCCCGTTTTTCTTTTTGATGGGTCTACCGATATAATTCCAATAGTTTTATCGGTAAAGTCAGATAAAAAACGACGTACCAATTCATCTACTAGAGATGACTTTCCTGCTCCTCCGGTACCTGTAATTCCTAATACGGGAGTTTTACAACTTTTATTGATTTCGTGAATCTCATCTAATAAATTTTGTGCTGTTTCTGGAAAATTCTCTGCAGAAGATATCAAACGAGCCATACTTCCTGGATCTTTATCTTGCACTTTTTGCAATGCTATATTGGCTTTATCACCCAAAGGGTAATCTGATCTTTCTACCAGATCATTAATCATACCCTGTAACCCGAGTTCCCGACCATCGTCTGGGCTGTATATACGAGTAATACCATAGGTTTCTAATTCCTCAATTTCTTCGGGAAGAATTACTCCACCACCACCTCCAAAAATCTTAATATGAGTGGCATTCTTTTCTTTAAGCAAATCATACATATACTTAAAATATTCTGTATGCCCCCCTTGATAAGAAGTCATAGCAATTGCGTTAGCATCTTCTTGAATAGCAGTGTTTACCACTTCTTCTACACTACGGTCATGCCCCAAATGAATAACCTCAACTCCCGTTGATTGTATGATGCGACGCATAATATTGATTGCGGCATCGTGACCATCAAATAAAGATGCGGCCGTTACAATTCTTACTTTATGCTTGGGTTTATATATTTTTACATTTTCCATAACTAACATTCCTTTTTTAGCGTGCGTAAATTTAAGAAAAACTAATTACTTTTTGTCTTGATTCTCAATTTTGAAATCCTCTGAAAGGAAAGACTATTAGCAAGCCTACTATTATTTTAAGTCAAAAACTAAAGATGACACCTAATTTTCTTAATTTTGATAACAAAACAAATCGATATCTTAATAGTCAAATCAATTTTAAACCCTTTCAATTATGAAAAATATTTACTTCTTTTTATTTATACTAGCCGTTTTTAGTCTTCAATCCTGTGCAGAATTACAAAGTATTGCTAGTCAAATTCCGCAAGAAAACAAGGTGTTAACCAATCAGGATATTGCACAAGGTCTTAAGGCGGCATTGAAAAAAGGTGTTGATCAAGAAGTTAAAAAACTTACTTTAGAGAATGGATTTTACCAAAATGAGGCGGTTAAAATTTTATTACCAAAAGAATTGACCAGAGTTGAAAATACGCTTAGAGATATTGGACTTGGCAATTTGGCAGATGAAGGGATTAAAGCCTTGAACCGAGCGGCTGAAGATGCTGTAAAAGAAGCAACGCCTATTTTTGTCAATGCTATTGCGCAAATGACTATAAGCGATGCGAAAAATATTTTAATGGGAGACCAAAATGCTGCAACAGCGTATTTAAAAGCTAAGACTAATCAAGAATTATACAAAAAATTTAATCCAGTAATCCAAAATTCATTTCGCAAGGTTGGAGCAGACCAAATTTGGAGTAATCTCATCACCAAATACAACCAAATACCCCTTACCAAAAATGTTAACCCCGATTTAACTGATTATGTAACGAACCAAGCATTGGAGGGTGTATATTTTATGATTGAGCAAGAAGAGAAACAAATAAGGAACAAAGTTAGTGCTCGTACAAGTCAAATTTTACAACAGGTTTTTGCACTTCAAGATCAATTTTAATTTTAAATAAAATTAACTTTTTTTACCACTTCCTAAACATAAATACAAAACATTATGTTCTAAATTGATAATAAAAAAACGAACATGTTTTGGAAAAGTAAAAGAAGTCGGATTGATCGTTTGAAAGAAAAATATCAATTACTTATGAAGAAGGCATTTCTTATAGCCCCAAAAAACAAGAAAAAGAGTGATTACTTGAATCGGCAAGCAAGGCGTATATTTCAAGAGTTGAAACGCGCCGGTTGGAACAGTCAATATTTTTAATTTAAAATGCTTAAATCTCTAAAACGATGAACCAAAATGCTGCCGATAAGTTTATAGAATCTGCTACTGCCTATTACCAAGAGTTTATTGGTCTTCTTCCCAAAATTGGTATTGGAATATTAATAGTTATTCTTGGGAGTCTTATCGCTAAATTTATTTCTCAAATATATTTAAAAAGAATAAAGCGTAAAACTACCGACCCTTTGATGGCAAGATTTCTAGCGCAAGCCATCAAAATAAGTTTTATTTTATTATCATTTATGCTAGCACTCGAAATTGCTGGCTTAAGCAATATTGCCGCTGGAGTTTTGACAGCAGCTGGTGGTGCTGCCATTATTTTAGGATTTGCTTTTCAAGACATTGGAAAAAATTTTTTAGCAGGAATTATCTTAGCGTTCAACAGACCATTTCACATTAATGACACCATTATGGTAGGTGATTTTTTTGGCAAGGTAAAGGCTTTAAATTTTAGATACACGCATATCAAAAGCTCAGATGGGCGAGACATTTTTATCCCTAACTCTGATGTACTTACCAAAGCGGTAGAAAACTATACAGCCGACGGCTTTTTTAGAAATGAGTTTATTGTAGGAATAGGGTATGAAGATAATATAGAGCAAGCCAAGAAAATAATCATGGATATTATTAATAGTCAACCAGAAATCATTCAAAACGATTTAGACCACCAGAATTTTGTAACCGAAACAGAGCTAGCGGTTAACGCTGTAAACTTAAAGGTTTTCTTTTGGGTAGATACGCTGGATTACAGAGTTTCTTCCCGTATTTTTAGGGGGCTTATCATCCGTAAAGTAAAAGAGGCTCTAGATGAAAAAGGCTTTAATCTCCCCGCCAATATTACTGAACTCAAGCTTTATAAAAATACAAAAGATATTCCTTTGCGCCTTAAGAAAGATTAATTTGACAAATTTCTTTGTATAAATTAATAAAATATGACATAGCTTTAAGTAGACGTGAACCATACCAGCTAAAAAATTCACCATCAACCAGTACAACTTTATCTTGTAAGTTTTTAGGAAATTCTTGGATGTGTTTTTCTTTAAACGGAAAAGGCTCTGAGGACAAAAAAATAAAATCTACTTGAGGTAAATTTTCCCAATTAATTTCAGGATACCTTGATTTGTGGGCGTAAACATTTTGATAGCCTGCGAGGTGCAAAATATGGTGAATGAAGGTCTGATTTGCCGCTACCATCCAAGGATCTTTCCATATAAAATAAACTACTTTTTTCAATGGAGCTTTACTCACTTGTAGTTGCAGCTGTTGCTGTTTTTGGTTAATAGCTGCAAGAATTTCTTCAATAGCTAAATTGCAATCAAAAAGAACACCATATTGACGCATTAACTCAAAAGCTTCAGGAAGCGTATTCACATCTGAAACGTGCACCGGTGCTATTTTTTGAAGTTCGTCAACCATCTCTGGTGTATTCTCTTCTTTGTTGCACAGAATTATATCTGGGTTTAATGCTTCAATTTTATCTAAATGTACTTGTTTGGTACCTCCTACCACAGTGCTTTGTTTACGGATATTTTTAGGGTGTACACAAAATTTAGTTACGCCAACCACTTTATCTGCTAAACCTAAATCGACCAACAATTCTGTTTGACTTGGCACCAAACTGATTATTCGTTGCGGGGCTTTATCTAAACATAGCCTTCGGTTTAATTGATCAAAAACTTGCATAGGAGGCTATTTTGATATTTCTAAAGTTAACTTGCTTCTTTCTAAACTTTAAGACAATAATTGATCTACATAAACTTTCATTTGTTGCTGAAGTTCAAAGGCTTTGTTTTTGGCGGCTTCTGCAAAATCTGTTTGTCTACTAGCGTAAATAATTCCTCGCGAAGAGTTGACTAGCAAGCCTACTTGATTGTTAAGCCCGTATTCGCAAACCTCTTTTAAATTTCCACCTTGAGCTCCTACCCCAGGAACCAATAAAAAATGGTTAGGCACAAGCTCTCGAATAATCTTAAACGAAGATGCTTTTGTGGCGCCCACTACAAACATTAAATTTTGCGAGTTCTTCCAATTCACAGCCGTTTTCAAAACTTTATGATAAAGCTCCTGGTTATTCACTAAAGCTTGCGTTTGAAAATCGAGTGCGCCCTCATTAGAGGTTAAGGCCAATAAAATGGTGTGCTTATTGGGAAAAGCCAAAAACGGCTCTACTGAATCTTTACCCATATAAGGAGCTACCGTCACCGAATCAAATCCCAAATCTTCGAAAAAAGCTTTTGCGTAGCGACTAGAGGTATTACCTATATCACCTCTTTTGGCATCTGCTATGGTAAAAATATCAGGATACTGCTCATTAATATACCGTATAGTCTTTTCTAAAGCTAACCAACCCTTAACACCATAAGCTTCATAAAAAGCGGTATTAGGTTTATAAGCCACGGCAAGTTTATGGGTTGCATCTATAATTGCTTTATTAAAAGCAAAAATTGGGTCTTCTTCTTGAAGTAAGTGCTCGGGGATTTTATCTAAATCGGCATCTAAACCGATGCATAAAAAAGATTTCTTTTGTTTTATTTGCTGAACAAGTTCTGCTGTGGTCATAATAGTGATGCAAGTGCCTTTAAAAGATTAAAAGATATCTGATCCTTCTTTAAGTTTTTCGGTATTAGCAACCAATTTTAATTCGTCAATAATTTTTTGAATATCCCCGTTCATTATATTAGACAAATCATATAAAGTTAAATTTATACGGTGGTCGGTAACACGGCCTTGCGGATAATTATAGGTTCTAATTTTTGCACTACGGTCACCACTAGTTACCATTGAACCTCTTTTAGCTGCATCGGCCTCTTGTTTTTTGGCCAGCTCCATATCATACAATCTAGAGCGTAAAACTTTAAATGCCTTTTCTTTATTTTTATGCTGTGATTTTTGATCTTGACATTGAGCTACTATACCTGTAGGCTCGTGCGTAAGACGAACTGCAGAATAGGTTGTATTTACCGATTGCCCTCCAGGACCAGAAGAACAGAAGTAGTCAATTCTTACATCTTTAGGATCTATTTCTACATCAAATTCTTCGGCTTCTGGAAAAACCATTACGGTTGCTGCGCTAGTATGCACCCTTCCTTGGGTTTCTGTTTGTGGCACACGCTGTACACGATGCACTCCTGCTTCATACTTTAAAGTACCATAAACGTCTTCTCCGCTCACCTCAAATTGAATTTCTTTAAATCCTCCATTAGTTCCTTCAGAAAAATCTACTGTACTTACACTCCAGCCTTTGCTCTCACAGTATTTAGTAAGCATTTTATAAATATCTCCTGCAAAAATACTTGCTTCATCCCCGCCTGTTCCCGCACGAACCTCAACTACTGCATTTTTAGCATCTTCAGGATCTTTAGGTATAAGCATCATTCTTATTTTTTCTTCTAGCTCAGGAAGTTCTTGTTTAGCCTCTTCTAGCTGCATTTTGGCCATTTCGACCATTTCTTCATCGCTCCCATCGGCAATAATCTCTTCGGCTTCGCTCTTATTTTGAGTAAGTTCTATATAGCGCTCTCGCTCTACCATTAACTTTTTAAGGTCTTTATACTCTTTTGTAAGCTCTACATATCTTTTTTGATCGGCAATGATTTCAGGTTGTATAATTAAATCGTTAACCTCGTCAAATCGCTGCTTTACTATGTTTAATTTATCTATCATAAAAATTCAATAATTGCACAAATTTACGATTATTTCTTGATTGTATTAACTGCTGCTTTTAATATTATGCTCTAACTAGTATATTTTTCTAGTTGCTATTAAATCCGCATAAGCAACTATTACTTGTTGTATAAATTAAAAAACGACCAATGTTTATTGGTCGTTTTTTAATTTACACATTGAATTTAGTACTTACTAATTTTATCCGCATTTTGAAGAACCGCAATTGGTGCAAGTAAGGCATCCCTCTTGATACACCAATTGGTCTGAGTTACAGCTTTGACATCTGCCTTTGGCTTGAGTTCCATCTTCTACATATCGCTTGAGTGCACGCACTACACCATTTTTCCAAGTGTTTATAGATTGGCTGTCAAGCTGAAGACTATTAATAAGGTCTACAATTTTATTGATTGGCATCCCGTAGCGCAATGTACTCGAAATCAGTTTTGCATAATTCCAATACTCTGGGTCAAATTTATGCGAAAGCCCTTCAATAGTGGTTTTATAACCACGTTTATTCTCGTATTGGAAATCATAACGAGAAGTACCGTCTGCATTTCTGTTCTTAATTATTAATCCATTGGTTACCCAGCGTGGCAATAAAATACCGTCTTCATCATCGGCTAGACCGGTAAAAATCTCATAAGGTTGATCATTTATACTTCCAATAAAAGCAATCCACTTCTCTTTATTGTTTTGAAAACGCACAATATCGGCTGTTAAAACATCTGGTCTTTTTGTAGGAAAAGCAGTTAAAGTTTCTGCATTTTCTTCTTCTTTTTCTTCGTTTGAAATCAATACACCACTTCTTGAACCGTCTCTATAAACGGTAACCCCTTTACATCCCGATTGCCAAGCTTCAAGGTAGAGCTTTCCTACTAATTCTTCTGACACATCGTTAGGTAAGTTAATGGTAACACTAATAGAGTGATCTACCCATTTTTGCACTGCGCCTTGCATATGAACTTTGCTTAACCAATCTACATCGTTTGAGGTAGCTTTGTAATAGGGCGACTCTTGCACGAGTTGATCTAACTCTTGTTGGGTGTAATTTTTATTCACATCATACCCTTGGACTTGCATCCATTGTTTAAACCTGTGATGAAATACAACATACTCTTCCCAAGAATCGCCTACTTCATCAACAAAATCTACACGGGCTTCTTTGTCATTTGGATTTACTTTACGCCTACGTTTATAGACCGGTAAAAAGACGGGTTCAATTCCCGAACTTGTTTGGGTCATTAAACTTGTAGTCCCAGTTGGAGCTATTGTTAGTAGCGCTATGTTTCGTCTACCATACTCCATCATTTCATAATACAGTTGCTCATCGGCTTCTTTCAAACGGAGTATAAACGGGTTATTGGCCTCTCTTTCTGAATCATAGATTGCAAAAGGACCTCTTTCCTTGGCGGTATAAACCGATCCGCGATAGACGGCTAAAGCTAAATTTTTGTGAACTTCTACCGAGAATTCGTTACCTTCTTGCGAACCATACTTGATTCCTAGGGCAGCTAACATGTCTCCTTCGGCTGTAATACCAATTCCTGTTCTTCTTCCTTCTTCAGCTTTTCGTTGAATGTTTTTCCATAAATTACGCTCGGTTGCTTTAATTTCTGAAGATTCTGGATCAGCATCAATCTTTTCTATAATCGCATCTATTTTTTCAAGCTCGAGATCAATGATATCGTCCATCATGCGCTGAGCGTAAGCAGCATGCTTCTTAAATAAATCAAAGTCAAAACTAGCTTCTGGAGTAAAAGGATTATTAACGTATGAGAATAAGTTTATAGCCAATAACCTACAAGAATCGTAAGGACACAATGGTATTTCACCGCACGGATTTGTTGATACGGTTTTATACCCTAGGTCAGCATAACAATCTGGTATAGATTCTCTCGTAATTGTATCCCAGAATAATATACCTGGTTCGGCTGATTTCCAGGCATTGTGAACTATCTTCTTCCATACTCCTGAAGCATCAATTTCTTTTTCAAATTTTGGCTTTTCGCTAAAAACAGGATATTTTTGAGTATAAGATGTATCGTTTTTAACTGCTTTCATAAACTCATCATCAATCCTCACCGAGACATTAGCACCGGTAACTTTACCTTGTTCCATTTTAGCATCAATAAAGTCTTCTGCATCTGGATGATTTATAGATACCGACAGCATAAGGGCTCCTCGCCTACCGTCTTGCGCAACTTCTCGTGTTGAATTCGAATAACGCTCCATAAAAGGCACTATCCCCGTTGAAGTAAGGGCAGAGTTTTTCACTTCGCTCCCTTTTGGCCTTATATGCGATAAATCGTGACCAACCCCTCCACGACGCTTCATTAACTGAACTTGCTCTTGATCTATCTTCATTATCCCTCCGTAGGAGTCTGAATCGCCGTCATTACCTATAACAAAACAATTAGAAAGCGAGGCTACCTGATAGGGGTTTCCTATACCGGCCATAGGGCTACCTTGAGGTACAATATATTTAAAATCTTTAATAAGATTAAAAACCTCCTCTTCACTCATTGGGTTAGGATACCTTTTTTCTATTCTAGCTATTTCCTTAGCAATACGACGGTGCATATCATTAGGAGTTGCCTCATAGATATTCCCTTCAGAATCTTTTAGCGCGTATTTGTTTACCCATACACGAGCAGCAAGATCATCGCCATTAAAATATTCTAGAGAAGCTTTGAATGCTTCATCTTGTGAAAAAACTGAAGTTTTTTGTTTTGTTTTTACTTTCATAATCAGGCTTTTTGCGGTCTTTGTTTTAACTAAATTTCAAAAGATAAACTTAGCAAAAAAAAAGACATGTTTCACACCATAAAAATAAAAGTTTACAAAAGTATAATGCTAACTAACTGATTAAAAGTGGTTTAATTATTTATCAACAGAAAAAAGTTAACAAGTTTTGAAGATTACTAGAGGTAAAATCTGTTTAAAAGGCAACCGTTACCCCTATACCTAATTGCTGTTTCCACTGTACTCGAGAGCCTCCTTCTACTAGCTCTCCAGCTTCATTTTCAATTTGGATTTTTATATTGTCATCATATTTTAAGTGAGACCCTAAACGTGCCCGGATAAAACTATTGACTTTAAAATTAAGGCGAAACTCCCAATCAACATCTACGTTGCCAAATTTATCTATATAGTCTGAATATAAACTAAGTCTGTTGTGCATACTAACATTCTCCCAAAGGGTCAAGTCATGTTCTGCGGTAATCAATATACCTAATTCTGTTTTTGTATTTTCACCTTCTTTTAGCAGGTTACCTTCTTCATCATAAACAGCAGGGGTTACACCAAAAGCACCTTGATTTGCTAATTCTTGGTCGAAAACCATTGTAGACCTTAGTGTTAAAGGCGAAGCATAGGCTGAAAAGTTTTTCTCTTCGATGTTAATTTCTCCCCCGACCCCAAGAAACACATTGGCTGGCGAGAAAAATGTTGATATTTTATCATCGGTATTAGGATATTTATATCCATTGGTTAATTGAGTACTTACTCTCATTTTTGCCGAATAGAACCAATTGGAAAGACTATCTGCTCGAAAACCAATGGTCGAATTAAGCTCTATATTATCATCGGTCTTTTTTAAAATTTCATCTTTTTGTTGGTTGACACCATAGCGCACGAGCAACTCATTGTTCCATCTTAAAAAACCTCGCTCATAAATACGTTTAAATTTTGCATTTAACAAACTAGATAATGATGAAACTCCCCCCGCATTCCAATTAACAAAAGCCACCTCACTAATATCGTATTCTATTTTGTTGACCTTGGTCCAATAAGAAACCGGCACCTTACGTTTAAGCACTTGGTTAGGCGTGTAATCTATACTTGAAGGTATGACCGTTCTGGCCCTAAAATTAAATGGTTTAAGTGTATCAGACACCTGAGCAAAAGATACATTCACGCATAAAATGCACATCCAAGCTAAAAGATACGCTTTGAACTTATCAAATCGCAAATTCATGAACAACACTTATCGGTTTAGTAATCGAAAGTTCCTTTATCTGATTGGATACTAAGACTTTTCCCTTTATTAGAAGTTTCAACTCGACCTATTATTTTTGCATCTACATCAAATGATTTTGAGATGGCAATAATTTGTTCGGCCACTTCTTGAGAAACATAAAATTCTAAGCGATGCCCCATATTAAAAACTTGATACATCTCTTTCCAATCTGTTTTACTCTCTTCTTGTATCATTGCAAACAACGGCGGCACCTCAAACATATTGTCTTTTACAATATGTAAATTTTCAATAAAATGAAGGATTTTAGTTTGTGCACCCCCACTACAATGTACCATACCGTGAATTTCTTTTCGGTTTATTTTTGATAAAACTTCTTTAACAATAGGAGCGTAAGTTCGTGTTGGAGATAAAACTAACTTACCTGCATCCAATTCTGTTTCTGTTTCATCAAGTAAATTTTTTGAACCTGAGTAAACCAATTCTTCGGGTATATTCGCATCAAAACTTTCGGGATATTTTTTCGCTAAAGCGGAATTAAAAACATCATGTCTTGCCGAGGTTAGTCCATTACTACCCATCCCGCCGTTATAAGCATCTTCATAACTAGCTTTACCATATGAAGCTAAGCCAACTATAACATCTCCAGCTTGAATATTTTTGTTGTCGATAACGTGATCACGTCTCATTCTAGCTGTCACGGTTGAATCTACGATTATGCTGCGCACCAAGTCTCCTACATCGGCAGTCTCGCCTCCTGTTGAAAAGATATTTACCCCGTGCTCTTTTAAGCTCTCGATTAATTCTTCTGTTCCCGTAATTATAGCCGAAATTACTTCACCGGGAATTACATTTTTATTTCTCCCTATGGTCGAGCTTAAAAGAATATTGTCGGTGGCTCCTACACAAAGTAAGTCATCAATATTCATAATTAAAGCATCTTGAGCAATTCCCTTCCACACACTCAAGTCTCCAGTTTCTTTCCAATACATATAAGCTAAGGAAGATTTAGTACCGGCACCATCTGCATGCATAACCAAGCAATGTTCTTCAGACCCAGTTAAGTAATCGGGTACAATTTTACAAAAGGCTTGCGGAAACAATCCTTTATCCACGTTTTTAATCGCGTTGTGTACATCTTCTTTTTGCGCAGAAACTCCACGTTGAGCATATCGTTTACTTACCTTGTTCATATCAAATGCTTTTAAAGTTGCAAAAGTACTTAATTTACAAGTAAGCTTATATTATTATTCAAATATTATTTCCATTCAGGCATATAGGCCCCATCTACCAATAAAAAGCGTGGTTCATTATCGTTAGGGTTTATATCGCTAATATAAATTTGTGGAGTTGCATTTAAATTATTGGGAACGTTAACAAAAATAATATCTGCACCTGTAGGCGAAAACTTTGGATCCAAATCATTGGTTCCTGCTTCTTTCTCACTAGAAATATCTACCAATGCTTGCGTGTTTAGGTTATATAAAAATATTCTTGAATCTAACTTCCTATAGTTAGGATTTTCAAAACCTTGCACGTCTCGTGTAAACAACACGCGATTTCCTGCAGGTGAAAAATCAATCCCGCCAACTGCTCCAGGCAGGTTTTGCTGAATCATATGAGTGACTAGATTTGTATTTAAATCATAAACAAATACTTTTGCATTGTAACCACTATTATCATTGGTAATAAGTGCTATTTTAGAATTGTCATTTTCATACACGGCAACTTCTGTAATCAAACTACCGTCTGATGTTTGGTAAATGGCTTGTGTGCCACCACCGGTATAGTTCACTTGAAAAAGGTTGGTAAAATTAGGATAAACCAGGGCGTTGCCATTGGATGTCCAATCAAAATCAACCATTTCCATATTGAATCCTCCTATTGGAATACTTGAGATTTGCTGTTGGTCACTCCCATCTGGATTCATTGTGAACAGATGCGTTTGGGCTCCTACGCTTCGCATAAAAGCAATTTTATTTACCGCATTGTTTTTTCTGGGTCTAAAGCTATTGTAATTTTCTGATGTAAGCTGAATTTCATCTTCATCTTCAGAAAGTGCAAAGATTACATTATTCCCATTCACATTCTTAACAAAATGATTAGTAATTACAGGAAAATCAGTAGTTTTAAATGTAAATAATTCACTTCGCACTGCATCATTTACACCATCGTTTACGCTAACTTGCCAAAAATATTGTTTAGAAAACTGTAAATTATTAACCTGTTTGATCGTATCTGTAATATTTTCAAAACGCAACACTTCTTGGTTTTGAGCATCTCTAATTTCGAGTGTGTAAGTTAATGATTCTTGATCTTCTCTGTCTTTACTTTTACCCCAAGCAAACTCAAAATTGTTTGATACGTCGACTTGATTATCCTGAGGAAGTAAAGGTACTGGAGCTTTTGGTGGTGTATTTAAAACCGCCTCATTTTCCATCTCGAATATAACATTTACACTGCTGTTCGCTTGAACAGTTACCCCTTCAAAATTTGCTGTAAGCCCTTCCTTTTTTGCCTGAACCGAATACTCTCCTACGCTTACACCTTCTAGAATAAATTGACCAAAATCATCAGTAAATACAGTTGAAGTAGCAGGATTTGTAGAAATCTTAGCGTTTGCAATAGGTGATTTATCTTCTTTATTTACTACAGATCCAGTAATATCTCCTATTTCAGATTCATCTATAGTATCTTCTTCGCAGCCATAATGGAATACACCCAAAAAGGCAAGAATTAAAAATAGTAATTGTTTATTCTTCATCTTTATTTGTGTTTTTTTCTTTGTTGCCTCCAAACATATAGGTTAAACCGATTCCTACATCGAGAAAATAATCATCTCGTTTTCCATAATTCAATGCGTCTATTTCATCAGAAAAAGACAAGTGATAAGTTCCTTTTAAAAATACATTTAATCTAGAGTTTAAATTATATTGAAGACCAGCTCCATATTGAATTTTAAAAAATTCCTCTTGATTTGTAAACCAGTTATTTTTCTCGCTTTGAAAAAGCATACCAGCCCCCGCATGAAAGAAGGGTGAAAATTTATCAAAGGGTAAGAGGTAAACCTCGGTATCTAAATCAACGCCTAAATGCAAGGTGTTTTTGGAGTTCGGAATTTCAAAGTCTAAAGCATACCCCTTTAGACTAGCTCCGAAATGAGGAACGAACCGGTGATGGTATCCTAATTTTCCGATATAGTCAAAATCTCTCGCACCATAATCTCCCAAAAATCTATTTAACCCCAATTGAATTTCAATAGCGTTTGTATAATTAAAATCGATTTTTTTACGGTTATATAATTCAACAGCCTGCTCTTCCTGTTTCTGTTGATTATATTTCTCGATTAAAGCTTGTGCCTCTTCTGTGTTTTCTGCCGACCAAATTTTCTCTTCTAAGCCCTCAATAATAATGGCCTCAACAGCTTTTTCAATAGCCTCTTTGACTACCAATTGTAAAGGTTCATTTTTAGTATAGCCAGTTTCTACCTCTAAAAGTCTTTGAAAGTTTACATACCTAAACAAGCTTGCATCAATAGCTTGAGACAAAATTGTTTTTGAGACATAGACAGTCTTTAAAATTTCACCATTTGAGGTGGAAATGGCCCGTAAATAAATCGTAATACGATCTTGTTTATACTGTGTACTGCCTCCTGCTCCAAAATATCGTGCGCCAAAGCCTCCTGTTAATATGTTAGTATCGTAAGACACCACCCCTCCTTCTAATAGCACACCTGCGAATAGTAACGGAGGTACTGCCGGGCCATTACTCCCTGCGTATTCTTGCCTTGTAGATCTAATGATATTTCGCTCATTAAGTAAATTACTTAAGTTTTCACGTTCTATTGGCGTAAACCACTCCGAGTCTTCTAATGCTTTTATCAATATTGAAGTTCCTCCTTGGGTTACAGCAGTACTAAAAGAGCTCCCGTTTTGAATTTCTTTATATTGCCCGGTTTGATCTTTAAAAGAATAAACACCAACTACAACTTTTTTCTGTGGTTTAGGAAGGTCTTTTAAGGTTTTGCTAGCTGTGGTCAATTCACCGGTACGTGCCTTTTGTTGTTTTATAGGTTGATTAAAGTAAGTTCCACAACCAACAAAAAAGCCCGTAACCAGGATAACTGATATGGTTTTCCATCGTTTCATAAATGTCCAGAAATTAATTAGGTACTATAATTTGTGTTTGCTCTCCCGTATTAGTGTCTAGGATATTAACCACTAAACCCTCTAGTGATTCATAAATTTCTACCTCTAAACTTCCGAATGAAAAAGTTCCTGGTTTTAAATCACCATCTCCCAACTGGTTGGTGAGTAATGTACGCTCGAGTTGACCTAATAATTGACGATTTAGACCTTTAGCAAAGTCTTCTAATTCTGAATCGATATCACGATCTGATTGCTCTTCAAAATCATTCTGAGCGTTAGCAGAACTAAGCAACCATTGATAATTGAAAGTATCGCCCCCAAATGCAGGGTTTTTAGGTTTATAAGTTAGTTGTTGTGCGGATACCGCTAAACTAAATATTAATAAAAGCAAGGTTAGGATTGACTTCATAATATTAAAATTTTTGTATTGTTTCTTTATTTCTTTCAATTTGTTGTAAATAGCCACTAAGCCTCCTCAACGCATTTTCGGCCATACCTTTTAAATAATCTTGTTTAGGTTGTACAAAAAATTGATAGACAACATCTTGATTAACCAAAACTTGTATTTTGGTATTTCTTCCCAGATTAAATTGTTCTTTTACGTGAACAATGTACAGGCTATTTATTCCGCTTTGACGATATATCGTAGAGAAATAATTATAAAAATCATTTCCTGCTTTGGTTTTCATTTCTTGCGTAACCACTCCCCTTAAAACAAACCCCACATCATCATTAGCGCTTAACTTATTTATCATATTTTTTACATTAGCTTGCTGATTTTGAATTGATTCATTTTTATTTTCGTTTAAAACCAATCGGTCTTTACCCACCAATTGATCGTCTATATCATAAATCAGTAATAGAATAATAATCTTCGCTTTATCATCTAAATTTATGGTGGTCTTTGAAAGTTCTTTTCCCTCATTAGGTAAAAGAGTGAATCGACCTGCTTGGCTATTTTTTGAATGATTACTGCCCACGTGTTTTATAACAGACAACTCATACCTCAAACTAGCATTGAAGCTTGTTTTATTAAGAGCAGTACCAGTAATCGTTAAAAAATCATCTTGAAAATTAGTTTGTATTTTAGCCTCAATAGTTTGATTGTAAACTTGAGAAAAACCCAAATTCACACTAAAAAATAATATAGTTATGTAGTTAAACAGTTTCAATTTATTGATTTAATTTATTTATCTAAAGCTTCTAATAATAATACCACGATCTCCAACACTTTGCTCTATTTTTAAGTTATTCGTTAATCGATTAGCTCCGTGTTGTATGTATTGGTTTCCTCCATTTTGAATCAATTCAAAATTGATTGTACCTAGAGGATCATTTATATAACGTAATGCTAAATTACTGTCTCCAGACTGACTTATTCTTTCATTAATTTGTTTTGCTTTTAAGCTCACTCCAATAATATTCTCATTACCATTCTGACTTAGTCGTACTTCAGATTGATTTGAATTGACTTGTGTAATAACAATATTTCGTTCTCCTATTTGATCAATATAAACCTGGTTTCCTAAGGGTGGTACTTGTTCGGACAGCACACTAGTTTCGGCAAATCGACTCAAAAAATTAAGATTGGCTGCATTTTCCTCAACTATTTCTGGATTGTCTTCACTTTGTTCTTGAGCGACAGAATTCCAGTTAAATAGAATAGTGCAGAAAACTATTAAAATTAATTTTTTTCTCATTTTATTAGTATTTAAAAATACAAGGGTAAACGAACCAAAGAGCTTTTCTCTATATTCATTTACCCTTAGTATCCTCATCTCGGATATCTAGTTGATAATTAACACTAAATACTTGAAATGAGATGGTTAGTTAGTAGGATATAATTTGCTAAATATTAGTTAGACTGGTTCACCCAAGCTGAGTTTGCACCTGCTTGATTTACGTGACTTGTGTTTCCTAACATTCCTGACTGGGTAACTTTTGCATAGTTATCTGCAGTAATAAGACCTTGTTCTTTTTGCGTGATGTAAGACTTGTTCATTTCACCATCTTGGTCTACATTAGCGTAGTTAGTGTTTAGTCCTACTCCTCCAGACTGAGTTACTTCTGAGCGGTTATAATCACCCAATTGATCTAAAATAGATCTGTTACCGTCGTCATGTTGCTTAACTCTCTCTACGTTTGAGTATCCTGGAGCTAAATATGCACCTGAAGTCTCTTGTCTTGAAGTAGCACGGTTATCATTACCCATTTGTTCGATATCTGAGTAATTACCTTTAGACTGATTTGGTCTGGCTATTTGTCTTACATTAGCATAGTTATCATCTCCTTGTTGATTAACTTTAGACCTGTTATTATCATAAGTTTGGAAGATTGTAGAACGGTTACCATCTCCATTCTGAATGGCATTTGCCCAGTTATCTTCGGCATTCATCCCGTTACCTTGCTGTATGTTTGAACGGTTATCTTGCCCGTCTTGATCTACATAAGCTTTGTTTCTATCTCCTTGTTGTTCAACAGTTGATCTTTGTTGAGTAACCAAACCTCCGTTTTGATCTACTTTTGCGTAGTTTGAGTCACCACTTGCAGGATTACCTCCCACATTTCCTTTTTGATCTACTTTAGAGTAGTTGTGTCCTACTTGATCGATGTCGGCTCTGTTAGCTGTAAACTCTTGGTCTACATCACTATTGTTATTACCACTTTGATCTACCCAAGCCTTATTAGTAACACCGGTTTGGTCTACATTACTTGTGTTTTGAGCGAAAGCAACAGCACCAAAAAGTAGAGCGGCTGCACAGAAAATTGATTTTTTCATAATTGTAATTTTTAGTTAAAAATTAATTAAAGATTGATTAGGATTAGTTTTTAAGCTAATCGGTTTTTAGGTTAATGTCTTCCGTTAGTATAAAAGACACAAAACTCATAAGCTTATAATAAAGAAAATGCAAACCTAATTTCATTTTCTTTGAATTCGATAGGGTGTTAACAGTCCCTTTCGGATCGATTGTCTTTGGAATTTCTTCCTCTAATAATCTGGTACTAAATTACATACAGAAGCCGCCCTTTCAAACAATTATTTAAAATTCTCGTTTAAAACGTGATAAAATTAGTTAAAATGTATTTTTTTAACAATTAAAAACAGTTAATGTGTTATTTTTTATTTTAAACGTATTAATACTCTTTAAAAATTATAATAAATTTTACCAATATTGGATATCATAAATTAAATTACTTGATATTATTACCTTTGTTGAAATTTGAAAAATTAAATATCCCCAATACCAGTTATAAATCCGCAAATTAAAAAATCCAACTCTAATGCCCTTTTTTGCTTTTTCTCTATTTATCGATTTAAATGACTGATAAAGGATTAAATTTAAGTTAATTACGCTTAAATTAAGCCATGTAAAGCACTATAAATCAATTTATAACAAAAAAAAACTGCACCCAGTGGAGTGCAGCTCTTAATTTATTTTTTTAGCTCTTAATGAATTAACAACATTTCGCGGTATTTGGTCAAAGTCCATATTTCATCATCAACAAGAAGCTCTAGTTTATCACAATGGTACCTGATTTTTTCGAAAAACGGTTTTACCTCAAAACAGTAAGCTTCTGCTCTTTTTTCAAGATCTTCAAGTTTATTTGCTTTTTTACGCTGATCTATCATGGCGGTAATACCAGAATTGATTTGCTCTATATGATGAGAAATTTGCTCAATTATATTCAACTGCTCCTGCCCGTAATTTCTAAAGTTATCTCCGTAAATCTCTTTAAGGCCTTTTACGTTTTTAATTAAAATGTTTTGGTAGCGAATGGCGGTAGGAATTACGTGATTTCGGGCAATATCACCTAGAACCCTTCCCTCTATTTGTATATGCTTAGAATATTCTTCTAAGTTAATCGCATGCCTGGCTTCAAGTTCTATTTTATTCATCACTCCCATTTCTTCATATAACTTAATAGTATCGGGGTGCAATTGAATTTTAAGCGCTTCGGGGGTGGTTTTATTGTTGCTTAATTTTCTCTTTTTGGCTTCCTTCTCCCAAGCTTCTCCATATCCATCTCCTTCGAATCTTATTCGCTTTGAATCGCGAATATACTCACGTAAAACATTAAAAATAGCATCATCCTTTTTTAACTTTTGATCTTTAATTAAAGAATCTACTTGCAACTTAAACTCTTTTAATTGTTTTGCAACAATCATATTAAGCAAAGTCATAGGTTTAGCGCAGTTAGCCGTTGAACCTACTGCTCTAAACTCAAATTTATTTCCCGTGAAAGCGAAAGGGGAAGTTCTATTTCGATCGGTGTTATCTAACAAAATTTCAGGTATTTTACCTACTACATTTAGCTTTAGCTCTGTTTTTTCTTGCGGAGACAATTTACCATCGGTAACTTTTTCTAGTTCATCTAATACATTTGTAAGCTGTGAACCTATAAATACGGATATAATGGCTGGTGGAGCCTCATTGGCCCCCAAGCGATGATCGTTTGATGCAGTTGCAATTACAGAACGCAACAGCTCTTCATTCTCATTTACAGCTTTAATCGTATTTACAAAAAAGGTAAGGAATTGTAAATTTTTCATAGGAGTAGAACCTGGACTCAATAGGTTAACTCCCGTACTGGTAGATAGAGACCAATTATTATGCTTACCACTACCATTAACTCCTGCAAATGGCTTTTCATGAAATAGTACTTTTAATTTATGTTTCTCTGCCACCTTCTCCATTACATCCATAAGCAATTGGTTGTGATCTACCGCCAAGTTGGCCTCTTCAAAAATAGGCGCTAATTCAAATTGGCTTGGTGCCACCTCGTTATGTCTCGTTTTAACCGGAATACCCAAAAGCATACACTCGTTTTCTAAATCTCTCATGTAATCTAGAACACGGGAAGGTATCGCTCCAAAATAGTGATCATCTAATTGTTGGCCTTTTGCTGCAGAATGCCCCAAAAGCGTTCTTCCAGCTTGCATTATATCTGGCCTACTATTGGCTAGGGAGGCGTCAATTAAAAAATATTCTTGCTCCCAACCTAAAGTTGTAATCACTTTATTTACTTTCTTATCAAAATAACGTGCTACTTCTGTAGCCGAATGATCTAGTACTTGCAATGAACGTAACAAAGGAGTTTTAAAATCTAAGGCTTCTCCTGTATAAGAAACAAAAATGGTAGGTATACATAAGGTAGTACCTAAAATAAATGCTGGTGAAGTAGGATCCCAAGCCGTATAACCACGAGCTTCAAATGTATTTCTTATACCCCCGTTGGGGAAACTAGAAGCGTCAGGTTCCTGTTGTACCAATTGTCCGCCACCAAATTTTTCAATTGCAGCATCACCCATTTCAACATCAAAAAACGCATCATGCTTTTCAGCTGAAGATCCAGTAAGTGGTTGAAACCAATGTGTATAATGGGTCGCACCTTTGGCTATAGCCCATTCTTTCATTCCTGTGGATATGTGATCTGCCACATCTCGCGAAATTTTGCTTCCCTTATCAATAGCATCTATCAAACTTCGGTAAGAACTTTTGGTAAGGTATTGGCGCATAGCCATTTCATTAAATACATTTTTACCAAATATTTCTGAACGGCGAGGTGCTTCAGATACCCGTACAGGTTGGCGGTTTAAGGCTTCTTTTAGTGCTTGAAAACGAAGGTTTCCCATGTTGTGTGTGTTTTTAATTACTCTGCAAAAGTAAGTTAAAAATAAAAACACCCCCTAAATTTGATTATTTTTTTAAAAAAAATAATACTTCAAACAAACACCCCCCCTATAAAAAACATCTACACGAAACTTAAAGCTACAAAAATTGTATAAGCTATAAAAATTATAAATCCCTTATACCTACTAAAAATGAATTTTTTAGGCAAGAAAATTAGAGGTAACAAGATTAATGCAAAACCTAGCATCCACAAAATATCGAAACTCAATACTTGTTTTGATTGCATAACAATTGGTTTTATGATAGCTGTCAAACCCAGCACAGAAGCTATATTAAAGATATTTGAACCAATGAGATTACCCAACGACAAAGCTTTTTCTTTCTTTAAGGCAGCAATTACAGAAGCTGCTAATTCTGGAACACTGGTACCAATAGCAATCATAGTTACCGAGATAACCCGTTCACTAATTCCAAGAGCCTCCGCAAGATCAACAGCGCCATTTACCAGTAGCTCTGAACCATAATACAAAGTACTAATTCCGATTATTAACCAAACAACTATTTTAAAAGAGCTTGTGGTTTGCAAAGCTTCATCTACTTCGTCAGGCATTACCTCGGTGTTTTTTCGAGCTCTCCGTATTAATAAGATTAAATAAGCGATAATTCCCAATAAAAAAATAAGGCCTTCAATTCTACTTATCATCTCATCATTAGCTAAGAAACCGTATAATAATAAAGAAAGGCTTATCATTACAGGCCAGTTGAATTTATAGAAATCTTTATCTATAGCCAAATCACCTATTATGGCCGTAATACCTAGAACGAGCCCTATATTAGCAATATTAGACCCAATCACATTACCTAAACTTATATCTGAAAATCCTTCTAAAGCTGCCTGTAAACTCACCAATAATTCTGGCATAGAGGTGGCAAAAGACACTACCGTAAGCCCGATTACCATTTTTGATATATTAAATTTAAAAGAAAGTGCTACAGATGATCTCACTAAAAATTCACCTCCAACAACTAGCAAGGTTAGCCCGATTAAAATAAAAAGTACAGCCATTTATTTTTTTTGCGAATATACAATTTTTGGAAGTTATTAGAGATATTGCTACCCATTCGATAAATAATTATTTTCATGTCAAAATAGGTAATGGATTATTTTATTTTTAAATTACACGTATAAAAAACAACCATGAGGAAATTAATTTTTAAAAGTCTAGCCCGTCTTAACAAAAGGGTCTTACCTAGTTACTCAAAAAAAGGGCTGCAAATTGAAAAAGCAAGTAAATTACAACTAGCAATAATTGCTTATAAAGCCTGGGTTATTAAAAATGCATTATAATAAAGTAGACTCAAAAGGAAAGTAAACTAAAAACTTCTTTTTCACCCAATCGTTTTCGCCCCTTCAAATTAACCAATTCAAGTAGAAAATTGCATTGCACTACCTCGCCACCTAGTTTTTCTATTAACCTTACAGCCGCATAAGCAGTGCCACCGCTAGCTAATACATCATCATGTAAAAGCACCCGATCTCCCCTCTTTATGTAATCTTGATGTATTTCTACCTGATCTTGCCCGTACTCTAAAGAATAAGTTTCTGCTAAGGTCTTAAAGGGTAATTTATTTGCTTTTCTAATCATTACAAAACCGGCTTGAAGTTCTACTGCCAACATACTAGCAAAAATAAAGCCTCTAGACTCAACACCTACCACTTTATCAATCTGAAGCCCCCCAATACTTGCTTTAAGATCCGCTAAAGCTTTCCTAAGAGCTTCTGGATGCTGTAAAAGAGGAGTTATATCTTTATATATAATTCCCGGTTTAGGAAAATCTACAACATCTCTTATATATGTTTTCAAGTCCATTTCGCTTTACTTTCTTTACAATTATTTTTTACGGATTTGAGTTCGTCTTAAAACAATAAAAGTAAAGAAAAAAATTTAATAAATCTTTGCTGTATAGTATAATTAGTATATATTTGCACCCGCAACCAGAAATGGAAGCAAATTTAAGGCCTCGTGGCGCAACTGAATAGCGCATCTGATTACGGCTCAGAAGGTTGCAGGTTTGAATCCTGCCGAGGTCACTTTAAAGAGCTTAAACTCTTATCAAAACCACGTAATTCTTATGAATTATGTGGTTTTCTGTTTTTTAGAGCAACATTTAAAATGATATGATTTGGGGATCATCAACAATTTCTAGATTATTGACTTTTTAAGCAAATAATTTTTCAAGTCGATATAAGAAAAATTTGGGTTTTCATACTCCTCTTAACTGTACTCTAAAAGTTATTAATTTTTAGTAGATAGCTCGTTCATAAAATACTATATTATAGAGCCTGCACGGCATTTAAATTACAATACCCTTTAAATCATACTTGGGTAAAGCTAACCTAGTCTTTAAGTATCCTAACTTTATATCAAAGCAAGGTTTAAACCAAATTGTCTCTATTCTAAATCTATATTGAATCCATTATGAGTATACTTGAATCCACTAATTAGTACTTACTGTAGGTCTTGGTGTAGAATTAGAACCAGATGGATCTTTCTATCTGGTACCCCTAGGTGTGGAGTATGAAAAGGCTATCACGGATTCCTTTTACCTTATGTGTTTCTAGACCAGCGATTTGATGACTATAACACCTGGACAGTAGGTCTAGGTGTCGGTTTAAAGTTATAGTTTCTGAAAAACGAGTGTTGTCATTGCTCTTTTGTCTTGAACATTAGTCGTTTTTACTGGATCTAATAATTCAACAGGAAAATCAGTCAATAACGATGCTATAATTTCTCTTGTAATAAAAAACGTCCCATCTCTATTAGTATGAGATTCTTTCAAGTAAGGTGTATTACCATCTAGTCCAATATTAGATGCTACTCGTATAAAAAGCGTTCCTTCAGGTTTCATTACTCTTATCAATTCTGATAACATTGTAAAAAAGTGTTTTTCGCTTTGCGCGAAATGTAACACAGCACTGCATATGATGTGATGGAACTTGGCATCATCATAAGGCAACTTTTCAATACTGCCTGTGCTGAAATTATGTGCAAGTTTAGGATACTGTTGTTTTGCAGTTTCCAGTCGCTCATTATCGGTATCTATTCCATAAATATCAAAATTATTGAGATAAAACCATCTCAGATTTCTCCCTTCTGCGCAACCAGCATCAAGTATTGTTTGCCCTACTGAATAACGCTCTTTCATTATTTGATCTATTATATAAATATCTGTCTTACCTACAAGATCTGTTATGTTTGGGGTTTTCATTCTGCTTTAAAATAATTAATACCGCAAGTATATAAACTTAATAATGAAGCTTATGTGACCTGAGTTACAGCATACAAGTTTTTAAGAAAGTATTTTTATAGGATTAAAAAAACGCTTAAAAAAATGGGAGCACATTATCAGGTATTAATAATAGGAGGAGGAACTGCAGGTATTATGACTGCGGCTCAACTTCTAGAGCAAAAAAAGTAAACAAGTATTGGGATTATAGAACCAGCAGACACACATTACTATCAGCCCGCGTGGACGCTAGTAGGCGCTGGAGCTTATGATTACAAAAAGACTGGAAAACCTATGAAAGAAGTAATGCCCAAGGGTGCTACTTGGATTAGGGATTATACAACAGCTTTTAACCCAGAAAATAATGCTGTAGCTACTAAAAGTTCTGGTAATCTCACTTACGATTACTTTAGAAAACAAGGAATTCTCAAGAAGACCAATGTAATCTTTGCAACGCCAGGAAGCGTCATTTTTGGTGTAAAACCTATACGAGACACTTTAATGAAGGTTATAGGAAGATATGGTATAAACTTTAAACCTTTTTATGCACCTATCAAAATTGATGCAGAACACAAGGTAGCTTACTTCAAGCACGTTGCACCCGATGAAAACAAGTGTGTACTAAATGAAGATAATGGTATAGCCGAAGAATTTACAGAAGGTAATATCATTAAAATCCCATTTGATATGCTTCATCTCGCACCACCACAAGCAGCACCAAAATTTGTTCGTGAGTCTTCACTTGTAAACGAAACTGGATGGTTAGATGTAGACACCAATTCCCTACAACATAATAGGTACACAAATATTTTTGGATTAGGTGATGTGGCAGGACTACCTACTGCAAAAACAGGAGCTGCCGTACGCAAACAAGTGCCTGTAGTGGTAGACCACTTAAGTCTACTCATTGCTCAAAATAGAATAGGTACAAGATCTTACAATGGCTATTCTAGTTGTACACTTGTAACTGGATAAGGAAAAATGACCCTAGCAGAATTTGATTATGATGGTAATTTCAAACCAGACCCTAAATTAAAACAGATGCCAATTTTTGATAGTGCTAAAGAACACTGGAGATTATGGATGCTTAAGAAATTCGGATTACCTTACTTGTATTGGAACAAAATGTTGAAAGGAAAAAAGGTGTAAAACAAATATTTCTAGTAGAGTAAAAAAGCGTATTTCAATATTGAAAATCGCTTTCTATATAAATAATAACACCATTATATTTAAAATAAAAAACGTCACGTGACTACATATTAGTAAGCAAGCAATTCATCCTGTTTACTATCTGTTGTGCCGTCTTCTTATCTGATTTCTTCAAGTTTGATGCTCTTCAAAATATTGAAGTCAACATTTGTCGTCATTGGAGTTTTAATGAGAATACTCGGCGTATTGCAATTAGGTAGAAATCTATCACCATCCCCAACACTTGTCGCGGGCGATAGTCTGATACAAACAGGACCTTACAAGTGCATTAAACATCCTATTTACACGAGTATCCTCCTAATTTTTTTGGGTTATGGTTTATAGACCGCATCTGGTTATAAGCCTGCTATAACCCTAATTCCTAATCCTATATTTGTATTTTAGTCTAGATATGAAGAAGAAATGCTTTCTGTTGTTTTTCAGAATACCAAGTATATAATAGAAGTACAAGTCGATTTTTACCTAGAACGTTTTCAGCCAAATAAGTTGCTAATTGTTAAAAATAGTTAATCAAACACCTATGTAACATAGGTTACTGTAGCATGTTTTAATATAGCTTAAATTTATAGTATATTTGAAAAATAATCATTAAAAACTATACTATGGATAATGAAAATTTATTGAAAGAACAGGTTACTTCTATGCCAAGGATAGGCGATACAGCACCAGATTTTGAAGCTTTGACAACAAAAGGAAAAATTAAAATGTCTGAATTTGCTAAGGACAAATGGACAGTGATGTTTTCGCACCCAGCAGATTTTACACCAGTTTGCACAACTGAATTGAGTGGATTTGCAGAAAGAAAAGCAGAGTTTGATGCTTTAAATACAGAGCTTCTAGGGTTAAGCATAGACAGTATTCACGCTCATCTAGGATGGGTTCAAAACGTAAGAGAAAACACGGGAGTTTACTTCGACTTCCCTATTATCGCAGACATCGATATGAAAGTATCAAAACTTTACGGAATGCTTCAACCTAATGAAAGCGAGACAGCTGCTGTAAGAGCCGTATTCTTTATCGACCCATCTAAAAAGATTCGTTTAATTATGTACTACCCACTTAATGTAGGTCGTAATATGGATGAGATTTTAAGAGTTTTAGATGCGCTCCAGGTATCAGATGAAAAAGGAGTTGCTATGCCGATGGATTGGAAACGTGGTGAGAAAGTAATTTGCCCGCCACCAAAGTCCTTAGATGCCTTAAACGATAGATTAGCAGACGACTCAGTAGAAAAAATTACTTGGTATTTAGCCAAAAAAGATATCTAGAAAAGAAAATGAGGGTTTTCCTTATTCTTTCGAAAGCCCTTTTTTATTTTTAATAGTCTATTAAAAATTAAAAACCAGATTATGAAAAACATAAATAACATAGGTTTAGACCATAAAACATCTTAAACCACCGCGTCACAACTGAATGACCTATTGTCTAATTACCAAATGTTCTATATGAATCTTAGAGGATTCCACTGGAATATAAAGGGAAAAAAATTCTTTGAATTACACCTTAAGTTTGAAGAGTTATATAACGACGCTCTAGTAAAGGTAGATGAAATTGCAGAGCGGGTACTAACGTTGAGTGCAAGGCCATTACATTCATTTAAAAAGTATCTGGATACCTCTGATATTAAGTCTTCTGAAAATGTAACCGATGGAGAAGAAGCTATCCATAACATTCTTGAATCATTAAAAATCTTATTACGTAAAGAAAGAGAAATTTTATCCATTGCTTCTGAAGCCAATGATGAAGGAACAGTTGCTTTAATGAGTGATTACATCGTAGAGCAAGAGAAACTTGTTTGGATGCTATCTGCTTATCTAGACTAAATTTCAAATTATTACAAAATCTAAAACATATAAAATTACAACCACCACAGGGCTTGCCCTTGTGGTGGCTTATATGGTTGGGACTGGGGCATTCACAAGTTTAGGTTTTCAATTAAAAGTTTTAAACAATCCTACAGTAGTTTTACTACTATGGGTCTTAGGTGGTGTAATCGCGCTTTCTGGAGTTTTTAGTTATGCTGAAATCGGTACGCATATCACACGCTCTGGTGGCGAGTAGGCGTTTTTGAGTAAACTATTTCATCCGCTCATTGGGTATCTGTCTGGATGGATATCGATAACTGTTGGATTTGCTGCACCCATAGCGCTTTCTGCAATGGCATTTATAGCCTATTTTCCTGTAGATAATCTAAATCCTAAATGGGCAAGTATAATACTTGTAGCCATCATTACTTTTATTCACACCAAAAGTTTAAACTTAAACTCAAAATTTCAGAACATAAGTACCTTTTTAAAGATCGCTTTGATTCTTGTTTTCATTGGGATAGGACTTTATTTAGAGCCAAGTTTTAATAATACCCATCTCTTTTCAAATTCTGACTACAGTCAGCTCATTTCACCAGCATTTGCTATTGCATTAATCTATGTGAGTTACTCATATTCTGGATGGAATGCCGCTGCATATATAACAGAAGAATTCAAGAACCCTAAAAAGTCCTTACCCATAGCGCTCATAGTCGGTACACTTATCGTAACACTACTTTACACTTTGCTACAATACATCTTTTTAAAACACGTGCCCATAACAGCGCTTAAAGGGCAACTCGATGTAGGTACCATTGCAATGCGTAAAATGCTAGGTAACGAGATAGCCGCGGTTTTTGGATTAGCTATTTCACTGTTGTTGGTATCAGGAATTAGCGCAATGGTCTGGGTAGGTTCTCGAGTAACTTCGAGTATTGCAAATGATCATACCTTTTGGAACTATTTTAGTGTTCCCAAAAGCAACATTCCGAAGCGAGCACTATGGCTTCAATTTGTCATCAGCAGCTTGTTAATTATCACTGGAACTTTTGAACAGATACTCATTTACTATGGTGTATTACTTACCATATCATCTATGACTACGGTACTAGGCGTTTTTAAATTAAGAAGACAAGTTAAAAATCAAGAAACTAAAGGATATAAAAGCCCATTATTTCCAATTTTTCAATTAGTTTATATTGCGCTATCCCTGTGGATGATTGTTTATGCATTTGTCAATAGTCCCTTTGAAATATTAATCGGTCTGGGCAATATCGTCTTAGGACTCGCAACCTATTTATTAAGTATTAAAATGAACCATAACTTAAAATCAAAATAAAATGAAATCAACAAAACTAGTAATTACAGCGATGCTACTTACAGCAATTGTAGGATGTAAAGAAGCTGATAAGAAAAGTGAAAAACAAGAAATCACACAGGAAATGCATCACGGTGGCGAACATCTCAAAAAAGATGATACTAAAACCGCAAACGAGTATATGCACAAGTCATCAGTAGATGAATTGATTGAACGATTTGATTCGCCAGAGCGAGATGCCTATCAAAAACCTGCTATAGTACTGGATTACCTAGGTGATTTAGAAGGCAAAAAAATAATGGACATCGGTGCAGGTTCGGGCTATTTTTCAGTCAAGCTAGCTGAAAAAGGCGCCCATGTCATTGCTGCAGATGTAAGTGAAGACTTTCAAGCAGCACTTAAAAAACGTATTGAAGCAAATAATATAGAAGACATTGAGCTGCGTAAAATACCTTATGATAGCCCTAATTTATCTGCAGGTGAAGTAGATATGGTTTTAATCGTAAACACCTACCATCATATAGAAAACCGCAGCGCCTATTTTGCAAAGGTCAAAGAAGGAATTCAATCCGATGGTGAACTGGTCATTATTGATTTCCTCAAAAAGGAACTTCCTGTAGGTCCTCCATTAAATCATAAAGTAGCTCTAGAAACTGTAAAGGCTGAATTGAAAGAAGCTGGCTACACAAATATAGACGTCAATACCAACTTGCTACCGTATCAATTTATAATTAAAGCCAAATAAGCTATGACCGATTTTTGGAATCAACGTTATGGCGAGCAGGCATTTGCCTATGGCAAACAACCAAACGTCTTTTTTAAACAACAGCTTGATATATTAGATTCTGGCAGCATACTCTTCCCTGCCGAAGGTGAAGGCCGTAATGCGGTATATGCAGCATCACAAGGTTGGAATGTAATGGCTTTTGACACTAGTGAAAAAGGAAAAGAAAAAGCGCTACAACTCGCTCAGGAACAAAAGGTTGCAATTACGTATACAATTACCGATGTAATGCAATTTCATAGTGATACCGCTTTTGACGTTATTGCTTTGTGCTATGCTCATTTTCCTGCAAGTATCCGTAAGCAAGCGCACAAGCATCTATTGCAATTTTTAAAACCGAATGGTATCGTTGTTTTTGAAGCTTTCGCGAAAGCGCAATTAGGAAATGCTTCTGGTGGTCCAAAAAATATAGAAATGCTATTTTCTATCGATGAAGTCAAAGAAGAGTTTACTAATCTAGATTTTAGTTATCTAGAAGAAAAAACCGTAACTCTTAAAGAAGGGAACTATCATCAGGGAACGGCAGAAGTCATACGTTTCGTAGGAAAGAAACTTTAAGAGAAAGCCCTTCGATATTGAAGGGCTTCTACTTTTTAGAAATCATACTTCACAAAAATCGAGAAGTTTGTTCCAGGGTCATTTATAGGAGCTCTTGTAAAATCAGCCTGATTCACAAAAGAGAAATTTAAATGATTATTATACGTCTCATTAAACACATTGAGCACCGCTAGACCTATATTCACATCCTTTACAGGCTTGAAGCCGAAACGTAAATCCAACACCTCATAACCAGGTGTTTCTTGTTCTCTAAGGCTTGTAGCAATCTCATCTTGCTTAGACGTTATAGTATAGTCTAAACTCGCCCAGAATTTTTCTTTTTCAAATCCTAATCCAAAACGGGTTGTAAATGGTGGTGTTAGCGGTAGTGCTTCGTCTAGGTCTTGATTTCTTGTATATACGTAAGACAATGCGCTAGAAAAATTAAAGTGGCTTGCAAAATCTATCGTAGCCTCTGCTTCAAAACCTGTTTTGTTTGCTTTATCTAAATTGATAAATCGTTTTACTTCTTGTGGCTGTGCATTGGGCATAAACTTTCTATCGAGTGTAGGGTCTACAACGGCAACAATGTAATTCTCATAACGTGCATAATACCCAGATATAGCATAATGCAAAGCGTTAATCCCTTTGTCAAAACGTTTACGACCTTTAATACCTATTTCAAACTGATTATTTACCTCAGCGTCCAGATTAGGATTTCCTACATATTCAAAAGGGTCTTGCCCCACAGAAAAATGATTAATGTATCGCTCTATCATATTTGCAGAACGTACACCACGGCCATAAGCAACTTCTAGCGTTTTATTAGCTGATAATTTATGTTTCATTGATATTGTAGCAGAAACGTTATGCTCTTCACGCTGTTCTAAATTGGCATAGAGTTGTTGAAAATCTGCTTCAGGGTCTTTAATATCAGAGACTACTACATCGTAACGCATCCCAGCCGTTAACATCGTTTTGTCTGAAACGGCATACTTATTTTCAGCAAAGAGTCCAAAATCATTTACATAGGAATCTTGCCAAATCTTATCTTGAAATACCATAGGTTGCGGTAATAAATCGCCCATCATATTACGTTTTACAACGCGAGTTCTACCGCCATCTCTTGCAATAAGCAATGCATCTATCCCACCATAAAGAATCCATTTTTCTGTTGGTTTCATTTTCAGCTCTAGCTTACCGCCAGCAGTAGTGGCATCTATGGTAGATACAGCTTCTGTCATCATAAAAGAAGGTCTTCTGCTGTTAGCCATAATGTGGTCTACAAAAGAATAATAAGCTTTTGCGTTTACTTCCTTAACGAAACCTTTTAAATCAGATAATTTGTAATCCAGTGATAAAATAGAGCTGTTGTCCTCTTCTGTATCCATAGGCAGTCCAGCGTGTAAAACATCTCTACCGTAAGATTGTCGCCAGTGTGCTTGTATTCTTTGGGAATCACTTAAATTATATCCTACTCGCAAGCCATAGTCTAAACTTCTAAATGATGACGGAATTTCAGTTTCATCACCGTCTTCATAATTGCCAAAATCACGATAGCCAGCATTTGCAGTGATATCGTATTTTTCAGCTACTTGATGCAATTTGATGGATGATACCAACGCATTACCATTAGTTTCATAACCAGTACTCACATTGCCGTGTAAGCCATTATCTAGTCGCATCGGTGGCTGAGTAACTAGATTTACTATACCGCCAAAGGTAGCGCCATATCGTACGGTATAAGGTCCTTTTATTACTTCTATGCGTTCAATATCTTCAGGCACTACGTGTGTAGTCACTGGGTCCATTCGATTAGGGCAAGCGTGCATCGCCTTTGTACCGCCATCAAATTGAATGTTAAGCTGTTCATACTGACTTGCTCTAAACGATGGGTCAATCGCATAATTACCACGTTTAATAAGCGAGAAACCATTAAGGTCGGTAAAAAGATCAGCAACGTTTTTGGGTTGTACCACTTTCTTTTCTAGTTCTGTTTTTACTGTGGTAAGTACTGGGTCTGTATTTCGTTTACCTGTGATGAGTACTGTATTAAGCGTCACCGTTTTTATACTATCGTTTTGAATTATGTCTTTTTTTATCGTTTCCTGCGCACACAAAAACACAGGAAAGAATGCTACTACTAGCACTAATTTTCTAAAATTCATTTTAATTTTTTTTAAATTACTTACGGGAAGATTGTAGGATAAGCCTTGCATTATCCTATCTGCATTATTTGTTATGTAAGTAAAACAGTCCTGGGTGGATGGAAGATGCGAGTGTGATTCTCCTCGCTTTTTAAAAGGATATAATTACTAGTATTAGTTGTTATGTATATGGGTGCAGCAAGTTGCTCTGTATTGGAATATACCTCGCAATACACCAGTTGTTCCCATTCTATTTGTAACGCAGGTTTTTCTGGGTTTGAAGTTGAGCTCTTTGAAACCTTAGTCAAGAAACACTTTCCATTACACTGCATCGCAGGTTTGCCTTTATTTTCACAAAGTTGCTCTATAAAACTTTCCATATCAAGTGCATACCAGCTATAGGTAATCGATACCTTAAGACTGTTACTCAACAGTAAAAAAGATAAAATAATAGCACTTATTAGTTTCATACTGCAATAGTATTCTAAATAGAGAACGAGAGCAATGATAAAAGTCAGTTTAAAAGAAAAATATAGTAGTATACTACCGTTTTCAATGCCCAGATTTCTTGTTTTATACGCTTTCGCGAAAGCGTAATTACAACCATTTAAATTGGTCTAATTATATCACAAAATTAGACCAATACTAGCCTTTCTAAAGCTACTAAAATTACACAAGAAAACCTTTTAAAACGAAATCATTCACTGTGTAACACCGGTTACCTATAGAATACAAAAAAACGTTAATTTTGTATAAAAATATATTGAAATGGATACAGAAATTCTTGCAAGGATCCAGTTTGCTTTCACCATTGCTTTCCATTACATCTACCCGCCATTAAGCATAGGTCTTGGCCTCATAATGGTTTTTATGGAGGGAATGTATTTGAAGACTGGAAATAAACAATACGAGGTTTTAACTAGGTTTTGGTTAAAAATTTTTGCTTTAACTTTTGGTATAGGTGTGGCGACAGGTATCATTATGGAATTCGAGTTTGGCACAAACTGGGCGGTTTATTCCAGATACGTAGGTGATATATTTGGTAGCGCACTAGCAGCAGAAGGTTTATTTGCTTTTGGATTAGAAAGTGCATTTTTAGGGATTCTACTTTTTGGTTGGAACAGAGTATCACCTAAAGTTCATTTCATATCAACCATTGGGGTGTTTTTAGGGTCTATGTTTTCAGCGGTGTGGATTGTTGTAGCAAATAGCTGGCAACAAACACCTGCGGGATATCATATTGTAGGTGAAGATTTTAATGCAAGAGCAGAAGTTACCGATTTCTGGGCGATGGTATTCAACCCTTCAAGTGTAGATAGAATCATTCACGTATGGCAAGGTGCTTTTTTAGCCGGTGCTTTTTTAGTATTAAGTGTGCACGCATATTACTTAATAAAAGGGCGTTATGTAGAAATATCAAAAAAGGCTTTTAAAATAGCTTTAGGTCTAGCCACAGTAATATCACTTACGCAGCTGTTTTCTGGTCACAGGTCTGCCGAAGTTGTTGCAGAACATCAGCCTGCAAAACTAGCAGCGCTAGAAGGCCATTATGAAGCAAACGGCGCTGCAGACATGTATTTATTTGGTTGGGTAGATAACGAAACCCAAGAAGTTACAGGGCTTAAAGTGCCTGGTGGTTTGTCATTTTTATTACACCAGGATTTTGAAGAACCAGTAACGGGACTGAAGGCTTTCCCTAAAGAAGACAGACCTAGTCAAGTAAATGCTGTATTTCAATTCTATCATATTATGGTGAGTATCGGGATGTTCTTAATAGGTCTAACCTTGTACGCAAGTTACCTATGGTGGCGAGGCACTTTATTTGAAAAGAAATGGTTGTTACGCATATTTGCGTTCTCAGTTTTATTACCGCAAATAGCAAATCAAGTAGGCTGGTTTGCTGCTGAGATGGGAAGACAACCTTGGATTGTCTATGGTCATTTAAGAACTAGTGAAGGCTTCTCTCAAGAAGTTTCTTCAAATCAAATACTATTTTCTTTGATACTATTTTTAGTGGTCTACACGATATTGTTTCTTTTATTTCTCTATTCGGTAAATAAAAAGATAAAGCAAGGTCCTTATGATGAAGCTAAGAATCCTGATGAATTTTTAAAATACGTTTAAACACATACCTATGGAAACTTTTTTAGGTTTAGATTACCCAACACTTTGGTACTTAGTTGTAGGACTTTTATTTTCTGGTTATGCCATTCTAGAAGGCTTTGATTATGGTGCTGGCGCGTGGCATTTATTTTTCAGGAAAGACTTAAGTAGGCGTATCGCCATTAACGCCATTGGTCCTTTATGGGATGCCAATCAAGTATGGCTTATTATTGGTGCAGGTGCCTTGTTTGCAGGGTTTCCTGTAATGTATGCCACGATGCTATCGGCTATGTATGTACCATTTATGTTGTTTTTAATGCTTCTTGTACTTAGGTCTGCAGCTATCAAATTCAGAAGCGCAGAAGAAATGAAGTGGTGGCGTAAAACGTGGGACATCATCTATTTTGGCTCAAATGTTTTGATTTCATTCTTGCTAGGTGTTGTTTTAGCTAATATTTTACAAGGCTTTGAACTGGGCGAACACTACAGTTATAAAGGGGGCATGTTTTTTTCGTTTCTAAATCCTTATGCCATAATGGTAGGATTGACCACAGTATCATTATTTATGACACAAGGAGCCATTTTTCTGTTGCTTAAAACAGAAGGACGTTTGCATGCCAGGTTAACCTTTTTATTAAAAAAGGGAATGATTTTCTTTATTGTCAGTTTCGCGGCGACATCGCTTTACACATTAGTATTTCTTCCAGGTGTTACAGACAAATTTAAGGAGTATCCAATTTTCTTTATAATACCCTTACTTGCATTTTTATCTGTTGCAAATATTCCTCGTTTAGTATCAAAAAAGAAATATGCTTACGCTTTAGTATTTTCATCTCTAACAATGGCGTTTTTACTTATGTTAGTGGCTTTTCAATTATATCCAGTACTATTACCATCTACCATAGCCTCGGAATATAGTGTGACTATTTATAACGCGGCTTCTTCGCAAAAGTCTTTGGGAATTATGTTAACCATAGTAGCCATAGGGTCACCTTTGCTTGCAGGCTATTTCTTATTTCTTTATAAAACTTTCAACGGAAAAGTGAAGTTAGATGACACCAGCTACTAGGTCTCATCATCTTTTTTTTAGTAAGCATGGGAGCTTAGAGACTAACCAAGAAGTGAATAATAATCATAGCTACTACTGCTACTACTATGTGTTTGGCGGTTTTTGAGTTACTCATAAGTAATATTATTTATTACTACTTCAAATGTAGCCATCGTAAAAACCATAAAGAATGACTTTTGTTAGTTTACGCTTTAACGCTACGCTCTTCCTACGGTCGTGTTTCTCATAGACTCGCTTTCGCTAAAGTGTAGTAACCTTATTCAGATGCAAGCTAATATATTACCAAATAGTTTATTAAGGGTTACCGTGGACCTAGGATACTTAAACAATTCTTTTCAAAAAAAATTGGCTAGAACAAGAGCCTAAAAATCTCTTCAATCGGCATCTATAGTTCGACTAGAAAATCGCCGAAATAATCAAGTTTAACACGACCTCATTACGATTTAAAAATGAGTAATTCCCACTGCTGCTAAAACCATTTCTATTGGCAATAAGGAAGTAAAGTCGCAACAACATCACTAATCTTAAAGTTAAGAGAGGTAAGATAAGTAACAAGTAACCTTGCACCTAACCTATAATTTGCTTTAAAATCAAGACCTTGAAATGTAGCCCAACCACCATTTTCAATGGTCCTTAGAACATACTTATTTTCACAATAAGCTTTTGTAGATACTTCAAGAAATTTATTCAAACCACGTACAACATGGTTGTCTTTTGCATTCTGTATAAGTACACAGATAGCAATAAAACTCACCTCACCTCCTTTTGTTGTCCGCTCAAACTAAGAGCCATTCTCACGCGTTTATTTGAACGCTAGGTCATTTTCATCGGCACCTTCTTAAGAATGCGCTAAGTGCATCTCTACGCTATTGCAAAAAAAATACCTTTGATAATCCCTTTCAACATTTTATTTATTTTCTTTCTAACTTTTATTAAAAATTTTATAATTATTAAATAAACCAAGCTGCATTTATGCATCCTTCAGAATAAATAATTCCACCACAGCTACTTATGACAGTTTTTGCTTATTAGGGTGCATTTTTCACCCTAAGATGAGATATAGATTATTGGAAATACATTAAAATGAAAATTAAAAAAGACTCCGTATTTTCAAATAACGTTCACTACTTGGTAGACAGAACTGAGCGCTACATTCGTAAGTTGTTAAATCACATTACTACTCCCTTTGGTAAGAGGGCATACCAAATCATCCCCGCATAAGAAATTTCTGAATATAATGAAATTATTTAGGAAATGGTAAACCAATAACTTGAGCAAGTTTTATAGTAACTGATATAGATAATATAAGTTTGAAATCTTGCGAGGTCACGAATAAATATTAAACCTCACTCCATTGCGGGATCACTTGAGTTTGAACGTGAGAATATTTATTTCATAAGGAATCTTCCGCTCAAAGGGCAATCAGGAAATCAAGGACAATTTCTGAGTTTTTGATTTTTTAAGGGAATAATTTTTTCAAGTCTGTATATCATCCCCACCCCAAAATTGTACATCAAATACTTTAATTTATACACTATTAAATTAGTTAAAAGCCATTTCTTGAACTCTATTTGTCGACAAAGTGGTTTTTGAAAAACAATCACAATTAAATCTAACTTTCTTATCCTAGCCTTATTGCTTAAATAAAGTAATTTCTTGTCAGAATAATATTGATTTTCCGCAATCACCTAAACAGCAATCCTCCAATCTGTTTAAAGATGCGGTAACAAAAAAGCCACGAATTCGGCGTGGCTTTCTTGCTATTGTTCTTTAAATTATTTAGCTACTTCGCCTTCCCAAATAGAAAAGCCTCCTTCTAAATTAAAGGTAGAACTAAAGCCTAGTTGATCCATAATCTGACAAGCCTGAGTACTTCTTCCGCCAGACTTGCAATACACATAAAAGTTTTTAGACTTATCTAATTCTTGAGTACTGTTCATAAATTCTTGAGGCTCTTGAATGTTTGCTAAAATTGCTCCTGGTATAAATCCTTCCTCAAACTCTTCTGGCGTTCTCACATCTAACAAGACGGCATTTTTATCGTTGGCAAGTTGATTTCTCCAAGTTTCTTGATCTAAATTTTCCATGTCCAATATTTTAATTAGCGTAACAAATGTAACTAATAAAAAAACAACTCAATTAATCCTAAAATGCAAAAATTAAATAAAGCTTTCTAGTATAAAAAAAACACCCTAATTTCGCACCACACAAATGAAAAGCATTACACCGCAACCTAATCACGTTTTAATTATAGACAATCACGATAGTTTTGTCTATAATCTTGCCCACTACATCGAAATGAATAACTTCATTCCGATAGTAAAAAGACCTGATTTAATCGACTTAAATTCTATTGCTAATTACAGCCATATTTTAATTTCACCAGGTCCTGGACTTCCCAAAGAAACACCGTTGCTCGCAGAAATCATAAAAAAATATGGTCCTAGCAAAAACATTCTAGGAGTATGTTTAGGTCATCAAGCTATAGCTGAAGTTTTAGGTGCCAACTTATATAATCTAAAAAAAGTATACCATGGAGTATCCTCAAGAATTAAAAGAACAAATACATCCGACGCTTTGTTAAATAGACTACCAACAGAGTTTGATGTGGCCAGATATCATTCTTGGGCAGTAAAAGATTTACCAGATTGCCTAACTCCTACTAGTTATGATGAAGAAGGCTGTCTTATGTCTTATGAACACAAGGAACTTAAGTTATTCGGAGTTCAATTTCATCCCGAATCTATTCTTACACCTTTAGGAATGACTATTCTTAAAAATTGGTTAACAATATGAACATTTACATACACTTAACCGAGGATAAATATGATTAAACTTCTATTATTAATTTAACAACAATGGTTCGTTTTTTTTAAGTATTTTTACCTTAAAACAACATAATATTAATTACTATTCACAAAAAGTGAAATTTAAGGAATCAACACATAAGCATTATATTCTAAAAGAGATCCTATTAGAACATGGTGATTTTTACTTTTGCAAGGATTTCATTGTGGCCGAAATTAAGCCAGAAGTATTATGGAATTGGGAAAAGGCTAAGCATTTAATTGCTGTAGCTACAAATTTTTATACAGATGGAATTCCTAATTTATATATTTCAAATAAAATAAACGCTTATGCCATTGACCCTATGGTTTGGAAGAAAGTAATTGAAACACTTGGACCCACCCACTACATCGCAATTTCTCGTACTAGCTCCTCAAAAGTAAATCTTTTATTCGAAGAAATGTTTTATAAAGGAGACATTCACCAAGTCGAGAGCTTAGATCAAGCTATAAATTGGTTTAAAAACAATAAAAATCTTATGAAAAGGAATAAGATTTAACAAGATGTTACCAGTAGCTAAAATGCTAATTTAAAGCATTTTAAGTATCTTTATATCATTAAATCGTATTAACCTTAAGCAACTTCAAATTTGGTTAGGTGTTTTAGATTAGATGAAGCTTAAGTTAATACAGAAATCGGGATTTTTTTCAAATCCCGATTTTTTTTTCCACAGCTACAATCGTTAACTTCAGGTTAAAATACTATTACAATTCCAAGCTAAACTGTACATTTAAATAAAACCACGCAAATGAAACCTTTTATTTGCCTATTAAAATTAAAAATTATGAGAAAATTATTGCTATCGGCCTTTTTTTTAGGCCTATTTGCCACAAGCTTTGTAGGCTGTCGAGAAAAAAGCGCTACCGAAAAGGCTGCAGATGATATAGAGAATGCAGCCGAAGATGTTGGCGATGAAATAGAAGATGCCGTAGATTAGGTAAATGTAAACTACAAACCATAAGCATTCTGGGAAGCCAGAGTGCTTTTTTTGTCTAAAAACAAAATAGCTAGTTGCATAATAATTGCTAAATTTGTTACACTTACAAACTAAAACAGCTATGACCCAATATAAAAACAGTCTAGAATTTGCTAAAGAACAAGACGAAAAAGACCCATTAGCAAAATTTAGAAATGAATTTTATTTTCCACAAAACAATCAAAATCAAAATCAAATATACCTTTGCGGCAATTCTCTAGGATTGCAACCCAAAAGAACTCAAGAATACATCAATCAAGAATTACAAGACTGGGCGAAATACGGAGTTGAGGGACACACCTTAGCAAAAAATCCTTGGGTGCCGTATCATGAATTACTCACCAACAAAATGGCTAAAATCGTAGGTGCAAAACCTAAAGAAGTGGTGATGATGAACACCCTTACGGTTAACCTGCATTTGATGATGGTTAGTTTTTATAGACCTACAGATAGAAAATTTAAAATACTAATTGAAAAAGATGCTTTCCCCTCAGACCGCTATGCTGTAGAATCGCAATTGCGTTTTCACGGAATTAGTCCAGAAGAAGGACTATTGTTATGGGAACCACGTGAGGGTGAAGAATTATGTAGGTTTGAAGACTTACAAAAGATTGTGGAAGAACAAGGTAATCGAATTGCCTTGATGATGATAGGCAGTACCAATTATTATACGGGACAATCTTTTCCGCTAAAAAAAATTGTACAATTAGGACATCAAAATGAGATAAAAGTAGGATTTGATTTAGCGCATGGCGCCGGTAATATTCAACCTAATTTACATAAAATAGGCGCAGATTTTGCCGTGTGGTGTTCGTATAAGTACCTCAACAGCGGTCCGGGTAGCGTGGGTGGTTGCTTTGTTCATGAAAGACATGAAAACGATTTAAAACTACCTAGATTTGCAGGATGGTGGGGCCACGATAAAGAATCAAGATTTAATATGCGCCAAGATTTTGATCCAATCCCAGGAGCAGAGGGCTGGCAATTGAGCAACCCCCCAATTTTATCTCTTGCCGCTATAAATGCATCTCTAAGTTTATTTGAAGAGGCCGGCTTTGATAAGCTAATTCAAAAATCAAAAAATTTAACTGGTTATCTTGAGTTTCTAATTAAAGATTTACAAGATAATCGCATACAAATAATAACACCATCAAACCCCGATGAGCGAGGTTGCCAACTTTCCTTAAAATTGACAGGAGTTAACAAATCCCTTTTTGACAACTTAATCAAAGACGGCGTAATAACAGATTGGAGAGAACCTAATGTAATTCGAATCGCTCCAGCACCTCTTTATAATAATTATGAAGATGTCTTTAAAATGGTTCAATCTTTAAAAAAACACTTGGGTTAAGATGCAAGAAAAATCAACATTAATTATAGGAGCTGGCTTATGTGGTAGCTTATTAGGGTTACGTTTGGCACAAAGAGGCTATCAAGTAAAATTAATTGAAAAAAGGCCAGATCTAAGAAAAAATGAGATTTCGGCAGGCAGGTCAATCAATCTTGCTTTATCCAATCGTGGCTTAAAGGCTATGAAACTAGTAGGAATTGAAGAAAAGGTTAAAGAATTATGTATTCCGATGCACGGCCGCATGATTCACCAAAAGGACCGAGACGAATTTCTTTCGCCTTATAGCGGATTAACTTCAGAGTACATCAATTCCATTTCGAGAACTAGATTAAACGCATTGCTTCTGGATGAGGCTGAAAAATTTCCAAATGTAGAAATTTTATTTAACCACACCTGTCTTGATGTAAACCTGGAGGCCGCCACAGCCACGTTTAAAGATGAAACCAACCAGGAAGAAAAGCAGTTTAAGTCAGATGTGATTTTTGGAGCAGATGGCGCAGGTTCTATAGTAAGAAAAAGTATGTGGGAAGACCGCTTATTTCTATTTAGTTTCTCGCAAAACTTTCTTACTCACGGTTACAAAGAGTTAAGCATTCCTCCTACAAAAGATGGTGGCTATAGGCTAGTAAAAAACGCTTTGCACATTTGGCCTAGAGGAGAAAATATGGTTATTGCCCTACCTAATCTAGACGGTAGTTTTACGGTTACCCTTTTTATGGCCTATGAAGGAGGAGAATACAACTTAAACAACCTAAATACTCCAGAAAAAGTAGAGGCTTATTTTAAAGAAACATACCCCTCTGCATACCCGCATATGCCAACACTTACTCAAGATTTTTTTGAAAATCCAACGAGCCCGCTGGGCACTGTCAAATGCTATCCTTGGAGTTGTTCAGGAAAAACTTTACTCATTGGTGATGCCGCGCACGCAATAGTTCCGTTTTACGGACAAGGCATGAATGCTTCTTTTGAAGACGTGGTAGTGCTAGACAAAATTATAGAAGAAAATCCCACATCTAATTGGAAATCTATTTTTGATACTTATCAAAAAGAGCGCAAAGCCGATGCTGATGCTATTGCCGATTTAGCTATTGATAATTTTCATGAGATGAAATCTCATACGGCTGCAGAAATTTTTCAGAAAAAAAGAAAAATTGAAACAGCTTTAGAGCAAAAACATCCTAAAAAATATGCTTCAAAATACAGGTTGGTTACCTTTAGAGAGGATTTGGGGTATAACAAGGCAATGAAAAAAGGAAGAGCACAGGATAAAGCCATATTGAGTTTGCTGAATAAAGGAGTAATAGATACTGAGATGAATTTAGAAGATTTGCTTCATAAAATTAATCAAGAGACACAGGAAATCTTAAATGAAGATGCCATCCTTCGCGGGATGTAAACCAACAATACATGAATTTAGATCAAGTTGCCCATTTAATTGACCAAGCCACTTTAAAGGCACAGCCCATACAGCAAAAAGATTTTCCTGATTTAAGTTTGCAAGATGCTTATACCGTTCAACGCAAAACCATAAATTTGCGACTAGAGCGAGCCGAGCATATAACGGGATTTAAATTAGGATTTACCTCACGTGCTAAAATGGAGCAAATGGGTGTGCACGATCTAATTTGGGGCTTTCTAACCAGTGGCATGCAAATCAATCCGCTTAGCGAAGTAGATCTAAGTAAATACATAAAACCAAATGCTGAGCCTGAAATTGCTTTTCGTGTATCTCAGCCTATTACAGAATCTATACCGTTAAAAGACGTCCCTAAGTATGTTGATAAGATGGCAGTTGCAATCGAATTAATAGATACTCGGTATGAAAAATTCACCTTTTCTCTAGAAGATTTGGTAGCCGACAATTGCTCATCTGCAGGTTATTGTATAGGCAAGTGGCAAAATCTTAAAGAAGATATTACCGATTTACCCATCACGCTAATGGTAAACAGTAAAGTGCAAGAACAAGGAAGTTCATCTGCAATTTTAAACAACCCATTGCAATCCGTAATAGAGCTAAGCCGATTAACCTCTAAAGTTGGCGTAAAAATAAAACCTGGACACATAATTTTGGCCGGAGCGGCCACCAAGCATATACCTTTGCTGAAAAATAACGAAATAACAACCCAAATAGATAAAATAGGAGCGGTAAGCTTCAAAACTAAATAAAGAAAAATGGCAGGAAAAGTAATAGAAGGAAAAGCGAAACCAAGAGGTAAATATCCACACGTTAAGCGAGTAGGCGATTTTATTTACGTCTCGGGCACCAGCTCACGTAGAGCAGACAACACTTTTGAAGGTGTTGAAGTTGACGAAATGGGAACCACAAATTTAGATATTAGCAAACAAACTGAGGCAGTTTTAAACAACATTGATGCAATTTTAAAAGAAGAAGGTGCTTCCTTAAAAGACGTTGTAGATGTCACCTCCTTTTTGGTAAATATGAATGATTTTAAAGGCTACAATGAGACCTATGCTAAGTTTTTTGATCAAGAAACAGGACCAACCCGCACCACAGTAGCTGTACATCAATTGCCTCACCCCCATTTGTTGATTGAAATAAAAGTGGTGGCTTATAAAAAACAAGCTTACGCAGGACATTAATAATGATATAGACACCCCCACTATCAAACCCTAGTTTACTTCCCTAAACTAGGGTTTGGTTCTAATATCCTATTATCGCTGATTAACTAAAATTCAACAACTTTCATTCTGATTCGTTTAAAACTATGAAGCAACATTAATCAAAAATAATACTCAAGCGCTTCAATTTAATAATTTAAGATAACGAAAAACCAAGCATCCTAAATCAAGAAATTCTATATTTGTAGAAAACCAATTGATTGATGCTACGCATACAAAATTTTATTAACGGACAACTAATTGACCCTGCTTCCAACGAATGGATAGACAATATAAACCCTGCTCTAGGTGAGGTTTACGGTCAAATACCAAACAGCCAAGAGACAGACGTGAACCAAGCTGTAACTGCAGCCAATAAAGCATTTTCTGGATGGTCAAACACCAGTATAGAAAAAAGGAGTGAATGCTTGTTAAGAATTGCAAAAGGTATTGAAAACCGTCTAGAAGAGTTTGCCCAAGCCGAATCTGTAGACAATGGTAAACCTTTAAGTTTAGCAAGAAAAGTTGATATTCCGAGGGCAATTGCTAACTTTAGGTTCTTTGCAAAAGCAATAACTCAATATGCAAGTAAATCGCACCAAACGGTACACACCAACAGCATCAATTTTACCCTAAGAAAACCAGTAGGAATAGTTGGCTGTATTTCTCCCTGGAATTTACCACTATATCTCTTTAGCTGGAAAATAGCTCCAGCTTTGGCCGCAGGAAACTGTGTAATCGCAAAACCAAGTGAGGTAACTCCAGTAACTGCCTTTTTACTCAGTCAAGTTTGTCAAGAAGCTGGTTTACCGCCAGGAGTTTTAAACATTGTACACGGATCGGGTGAACATTGCGGTCAAAGTATCGTAGCACACCCCTCGATTAAAGCCATCTCATTTACGGGAGGCACTAGCACAGGACAACATATAGCTCGCACGGCTGCACCCATGTTTAAAAAACTCTCGCTCGAACTAGGAGGTAAAAACCCCAACCTTGTATTTGCAGATTGTGATTATGAAAAAATGTTAAAAACCACTCTGAAATCTTCATTTGCCAATCAAGGTCAAATTTGCCTTTGCGGAAGTAGAATTTACGTAGAAGAAAGTATTTTCAACAAATTCAAAAATGACTTCGTCGCGGCTACCAAAAAACTTATTGTGGGTGACCCTAACCACCCTAGTACAGATTTAGGAGCTTTGGTTTCTCAAGCCCATCTTAAAAAGGTTTATAATTACATAAAGCAAATAAATCCCGCAGAAGCTAAAATTCTTGTGGGTGGAAATTTGGTGCATCCTAAAGGTTTTGAAAAAGGATATTTTTTAGAGCCTACCATCATAGAAGTCAACAACAACCAATGTCGTCTAAATCAAGAAGAAATTTTTGGTCCCGTAGTTACCTTAATGCCTTTTAAAACCGAAAAGGAGGCATTAAAATTAGCCAATGAAGTTCGCTACGGACTTTCATCAACGGTATGGACAAATGATATTAACAGAAGTATGCGCCTAAGTCAAGAAATTGAAGCCGGAATTGTTTGGGTAAACACCTGGTTGAACCGAGATTTGCGAACACCATTTGGGGGTGTAAAGGAAAGCGGCGTTGGGCGTGAAGGAGGTTTTGAAGCATTAGACTTTTTTACTGAACCCAAAAACGTTTGCATACAATACCAAGCATAAAAAAATAATTAAATCAACATGCAATTAAACTTAGATAACAAAAACGCATTAATTTGTGGTAGTACAAGCGGAATAGGAAAAGAAGCTGCAATAGCACTCGCTCAAGAGGGAGTGCAAATAACTCTAGTCGCTAGAAATGAGGAAAGGTTAAAAGAAACTTTAGCCGAATTAGCCACCAATCACGATCAAAAACATGATTATATCATCGCTGATTTTTCTAAACCCGAAAAACTAGCAGAAAGCCTTCAAGAGGCCTTACGTAAAAAAGATTTTCATATACTTTTAAATAATACAGGTGGTCCCGCTGGTGGCAAAATTGCTGACGCCAAAACACAAGAGTTTATCAATGCCTTTAACCAGCACCTAATTTGCAACCACATTTTAGCGCAAGCCGTACTCCCTGGAATGAAAAAAAGAGGTTTTGGCCGAATTATCAATGTAATCTCAACATCGGTAAAGCAGCCTTTAGATGGGTTAGGCGTTTCTAACACGATTCGCGGTGCCGTGGCCAATTGGAGCAAAACGCTAGCCAATGAAGTTGGTGCTTTTGGTATCACAGTGAATAATGTATTACCCGGAGCTACCGCAACCGGCAGATTACAAGAAATTATTAGCAATAAGGCTCAAAAAACAGGAAAGACCCAAGAAGAAATTGAACAAAGCATGCAGCAAGCCGTGCCAGCAAAACGATTTGCACGACCTCAAGAAATAGCTAATGCTATTTGTTTTTTAGCTAGTGAAAGCGCTGGTTATATCAACGGAATTAATCTACCTGTTGACGGTGGGCGTACCAAAAGCTTGTAATTAGAACGTAATCTATACATAAGCTCTTAGAATCTATGGTATTAAACCCGTATTAATCGGTTACCTAAAAAACTTAAACCATGAAAAACAGACGATCATTAAGAATTAACGGACACTCTCATTTACTACCCTATCCAGAAGAAATTCCGGCTTTTATGAAAGAAAAAGAAATTTTCTGGGTTGATGACGAACGCAAATACATGTTGCAAAAAAACTGGAAGAGACCTGTAACCGATTCTAGTTTCTTTTTAGACGAAAAATTAGAGTGGATGGAGCGTAACCAGCTCGATCATGCTGTTGTGCTCAACCTTTCTCAACTTTACGGAAACGGTTTAAGGGTTGAAGAGATGAAAAAAGCACTACGCTTTCAAAATGATTTTAATGCGCGTGTACAACATGACAACCCTAGTAAATTTACTTGTGGATTTGTGGTTCACCCCGGTTTTGTAAGAAGTGCTTTATGGGAGATTGAACGATGTGTAGAAGAATTAGATATGCGCCTGCTTTGCTTACCCACGCATTATATGGATAGTATTGGTACCTGGCGATGTATTTTTGATGAAGAAAATGAACCTATTTTTGAATTAGCCAATCAATATAACCTGGCTGTTGAAATTCACCCTTACGATGGTGAAAAGTTCATAAAACTAGAAAACACCGCATGGCGTTTTCATTTAATCTGGATGTTAGCACAATGTGCAGATGCTTATCATTTTTTAACTTTAAATGGTTACCCTGATAAATATCCCAATATGCGTGTATGCTTTGCTCATGGCGGACAGCTGGCACAAATTAATCTAGGACGAAGAATTCAAGGTTTTGATGGTAGACCTGATTTATTTGAAGGTAAAGTACATCCTAGAAAATCTGTGGGACATCCCAATATCTTTTTTGACACTTTGGTACACGATACAGGCTCTTTAAAATTATTGGTAGAAAACCAAAAACCTCAACAGATTATCATGGGCTTAGATGATCCTTACCCTTTAGGAGAAATGGAGAGTGACTCCCAATCTTCTTACCCGGGAAAAATATTAGATTTGGCCGTTGAGCGAAATATTTTAACAAGCGAGCAATGTACCGCTATTTGGGACGATAACATTATCCGTTGGTTATGCGGCAAAGATGAAGACGCTCAAGAAAAACTATTAAATAGGATTTTAAATTAATGCATTTCTTACCCGAAGATATAGATCAATACACGGTGAATCATAGTTCACCCGAACCTGAACTTTTACAAAAACTCAACCGAGAAACCCATCAAAAAATATTGCAACCACGTATGTTAAGTGGGCATTACCAAGGAAGGGTTTTAAGCATGTTAACCAAATTAATAAATCCTAAAAACATTTTAGAATTAGGAACTTATACCGGTTACTCTGCTCTTTGCATGGCTGAGGGCATGCAAACCGATGGTGTTTTACATACAATTGATAAAAATGAAGAGCTATTTGATTTTCAAAGAAAATATTTTGACAAATCTTCTTGGGCTAAACAAATCATTCAACACTTAGGAGAAGCTAAGCAAATTATACCTCGACTTGATCTAAATTTTGATCTGGTATTTTTAGATGCTGATAAAAACAACTACCTTACCTATTTTGAGTTGATTGTTCCCAAATTGAATTCAGGTGGAATTATTCTTACTGACAACGTTCTTTGGAGCGGAAAAGTTACCAAAGCATTAAATCCTAATGACGAGGACACAAGAGTGCTATTGGCTTATAATAAAAAAGTGAACGAAGATCCACGGGTTGAAAGCGTAATGCTACCTATTAGGGATGGCCTTACCATTACCCGAAAAAAATAAACACTTACAAATAGCGTTCTTTTAAGATATTTAGATGATGTTGGTTGTGCCCCGAAATGATCCAGAGCAAAATCCTGGGTGAAAAGGGGCAGTCGCTTGCTTCTAGCTCGAGATCAAGCTGTTCTACCCTCAATTGTTTCAACAACATAAAAGTATGCTGGCGTACCAATAAAAAATCAGCTTTAAGCTGGTCTAAACTAAGCAAGTCGCTTGCATCATTGGCTGCAAAAGCATTTTCATCAAAACCGACTAATGCCGTTTGGTCTCCACGTAAAATTCTTAATAAACGATAAGAAAAAACCTGCTCGCAATCTATTATGTCTTGCCAAAGTTGCTTTATTGTCCATTTTTCTGGCGCATAACGAAAATCTTCAAGTGATGCTGGTATATTTTCAAAAACATCTATACTCGCTTGCTTGGTGAGCGAAAGCGATTCTAAAACATGAACGCCTGGTGCGGCATCAAGATAATTTTGATAGTAATAAGGGGCTTGACTAGGCTGAGGTTTATAAATTTTCATTGGTTAAATTCGGAGAATTTTTTTTAACAAAAGCATAAATTAATAAAGCTATACTTACTCCTAGAATTGCTCCGGCTAAAAGATCTAATGGATAATGCACCCCCACATAGATACGGCTGCTGGCAAATAAAAAAGGCCATAAGTAAAGAAAATAAATCCAACTAAAGCGTTTCCTAAAAAGCAACACAAAATAAGTTGTAATGGCCATAGACGTTGAGGTGTGTCCCGAGACAAAGCTAAAATAGGTTGGCTCTTGCAATACCCGTATTAAGTCTTTTAAACTATCTACTTGGTTGGGGCGTAACCGCTGCACACTAAATTTTATCAAACGAGTAATACCAAAAGTTACAGCAAAGCTTCCCAGGTAGCCCAATAGCAGGTATTTACGACTAGTTGCATCTTTAAAGTTGTAGAGTATTAAACCTAGTAAAAACAAATATAAGGGAATCCAGAATTCTTCTTGGGTAACAAGAATCCAAAACTGATCGTATTGCTCTACCCCTAAACTATTAAGATAAATAAAAAGCTCTCTATCCCATTGTTTAATTTGATCTAGCATTAGCGACGTCTTCTTATCGCTCCTGTGATCTCCTCTATTTCTTCTTTCACCTTATCAACTTCATCGGTAATTTCTTTACCCCTAAAGTCTTCTAGATGCTCATTCGAGGTTTGCGTAATCTCATTTTTAATATCGTTGGTGGCGTCTTTTATTTGACGCATACCCTGACCTAAGCCTCTGGCTATTTCAGGAATTTTATCGGCACCAAAAACCATAACTAATATAAAAACTATAAAAGCTATTTCTGCTCCACTTATAAATAAAAAACTGATATACATAATGCAAATATACGAGGGAATTTTCTCATAAAAAAAGCTCACCCGTTAAAGTGAGCTTTTTAGCTTAATTTTGTTGTTTTTTAAAACGTTCAAATTCGTTTTCTTGTTTTTCTTTGGGCCAAGTATTATTGGTGGTATTTACATCGGCTGTTAGCTGATCTTTATCTACTTGTACTTTTACCAATTGAACTTGGCTAGCCAACACACGTTTTACCTGCCTATCATTTTTTCTCCAAATTTGTGCAGGATAGGTTACTTGCTCTTCAGAGCCATCGGCAAAAGTATAGGTTACTAAAATTGGCATTACCAATCCTCCGGGTTTTTCAAAGGTAATGGTATAAAAATAGTTAGGAACTTCAATGGCTTGCCGTTCTACTTCCGTAAAGTTATCTAATAAGAACTCTTTTAAACGCGGTGCATTCTCAAGGGTCGTCTTACTTTTCATCTCATTGGTTAATTCGGTATCATTTTCGGGTACAACGTATAAGGCATCTATGTTTTTAGGATTTGTCACCCCATAGTTTTGAAGAAAGGTTCTCCCAGAGGCCGTAGGTTGATCGGTTACATAATATTTCTTTACGGATTCAATACCGATATCAACCACATCGGTAGTGTAAAACCAACCTCTCCAAAACCAGTCTAAATCTACACTCGAAGCATCTTCCATAGTTCTAAAGAAATCTTCTGGGGTGGGGTGTTTAAACATCCATCGCTGAGAATAGGTTCTAAAAGCATAATCAAATAGTTCTCTACCCATTACTGTTTCTCTCAAAATATTAAGCGCCGTTGCTGGTTTACCGTACGCGTTATTACCTAATTGATACACTTGCTCTGGATTACTCATTATGGGTGCAATAAAACTTTGATTGCCTTTCATATACGGCACTATTTTAGCAGGATCGCCTCTTCTTGACGGATATTTATTTAGTGGTTGAATAGCATTAGGATAGGTTTCGGCAAAATCTTGCTCAGCTACATATTGTACAAAAGTATTTATGCCTTCATCCATCCAACCCCATTGCCGCTCGTCACTATTTACAATCATCGGAAAAAAATTATGCCCAATTTCATGAATAATTACGCTTATCATTCCAAATTTCACTCGGTCTGAATAGCTGCCATCTTTTTCTGGTCGACCATAGTTCCAACAAATCATTGGGTATTCCATACCTTGTCTTTTGGCGTGAACAGAAATGGCTTTATGATAAGGATAATCAAAAGTCATTCGGCTATAGCTTTTAAGGGTTGAAGCTACCACTTTGGTAGAATACTCTTCCCATAGCGGGTTGCCTTCTTTAGGATATAAAGAAACCGCCATAACCGATTTGTCACCAATTTTTACGGCCTGCATATCCCATATAAATTTACGCGAGCTTGCAAACGCAAAATCACGCACCTGTTTGGCTTCAAATTGCCAGGTTTTTGTTTTTTTAGAAAAACCTTTCTCGGCCTTTTCTGCCTCTTCTTGCGTTACAATGAAAACAGGTTTATCATAAGAATTTTTAGCTTTTTCAAAGCGTTCGATCATTTTTTTACTAAAAACCTTTTTTCTGTTTTTCAATTTACCTGTTGCGTCTAAAATATGATCTGCAGGTACGGTAATATTTACTTTATAATCGCCAAAAGGTAAAGCGAACTCACCACTACCCCAGAATTGATAGTTTTGCCAGCCTTCTACATCATTATAAACGGCCATTCGAGGGAAAAACTGTGCAATTACATAAGCATAATTTCCATCTTCTTTAAAATACTCGTAACCAGATCGACCACCGTCGGTTACATGATTGTTTAGATTATACCACCATTTTATAGAAAATTGAAATTTATCACCTGGCCGCAAAGCATTTGGTAAATCTACACGCATCATAGTCTGGTGAATAGTATAGGGTAAAGCTTTGCCTTTATGACTAACCGATTCTATATTAAATCCTCCTTTAAAAGCCTGCTTAGCATAGGTAGAAACAAATCTATTCATGGGGGTTACCTCTGGTAATTTTTGAGACCTGATTAAATCACTTTTACCTTTTTCTCCTCTAACATTTTGGTCGAGTTGCACCCAAAGATAGGTTAGCTCATCGGGAGAATTGTTGGTATAGGTAATTGTTTCAAAACCAGATAGTTTTTGGTTTAGATCATCTAGTTGAATATCCATGTCATAATCGGCTGTATTTTGATAATAAGCCTCGCCTGGAGCACCAGAACCGGTGCGGTATTGATTAGGGGTAGAAAATTCATCGTAGAGCTGCCTAAATTTGTTCTGGTTGGTATGTCCTGCCTCTACCCTATTATTTTCTGGAATCTCCTTTTTCTCTTGTGCATTACCAAAACCTATGCAAATCATAAAAATAAGAATGGTTTTGATAGCGTTTGTAGTATTCATAAGCTGAATTTTAAATTTGAATGAGCCCTTCTGGTCTTTCTTTCACCAGCAGCAGCGAATTGATATTTCCATTTCGTGTAAAATGAAACAGATTTTTTTGAGTTTCGTATAAATCAATTAATAAAGTGTTTTTCACTTTAATATCATTTATGGTTTCTTCATACTTCCCCTCAAAAAAACACACTATTCGGTCATCTTCAAACTTACTGCCAATATAGGTCAGGTTTTGATGGCGACCGTTGAAGTCAAGTCTAAATTTTTGATCAAAATATTGTTGAATAAAAGTTTGAGTTTTTTCGTCAAGTTCACCTGGAGTTAATCGTATAGACTTATCGTAGCGAGTTTGTAAAAGCAATTGAAAATCATCTACGAACAATCGACTAATTACTTGCACCTCTCCTGTCTCTTCTTTATGCATTACATCGGTTACGCTTACATAAAACTTATGCTTAGATAAGCTTGTAATTAAAATGAAACCCAAAATGATGGGCATAAAAAATAGTTTTGACTTCACTCAGTAATCTCTTTCCTCTTTAAATAGGTCATTTTTATGGATTTGAAAAATTCTAGCATCTGCAATTTATCTTGGTGACCTAACATTTCATCAAAATTACTGAACTCTAAACAATAATATATAAAATCTTCGACAAAATGTTCAGGAATTTCTAAGTCATCGATAAAAAAATGCTGTGAAAACAGCGAGAATACTTTACTTACCTTTTGCTCTAGCTTTTCATAAGCTACTTGACGTTTAAGCACTTTTAATCTCCCCGAAATCATATTTAACAAAGGGTCTAAAGGTAGTCCTGAGCCACTGCTCATGGCTGTATACAATCGGCGTTCTGCTAAACTGGGCCTTTTTAGGGTAGGAAAGCCTAGATCTTCATTTCTAAAAATGGGTTTTAATTTTAATTGATTCACATCGGTTTGCAAAATACCTGCAAGACTACTATTAGAAACCTCTACTTGCTCTAGTTCATTGACTAAGGGAAACAAATAAATTTTTAGCGTTTTTTGAAAATACACTTCTTTTACAATTAATGAATAAGGCTCATATTGTAAAGAAGAAAATACCAATGTATCATTTACTTTCGCTTCAATAGTAAATTGGCCTTCAGCTTGACTTACCACTCCCTTTTTGGTGTTTAAATTAACGATATTTACTTCACGTTGCGCAATAGAGTCGGCTACGATCATCCCTTTAATTGTGTGTAAATTTTGGGTTTGAGCAAAAGCATGGCTAGAGAAGATTAGCAGTAAAAGTGCTAAAGGGTGAGACATTTGCGCAGTCATAAAACAAAAAAGGTATTAATGAAATGGAATTTAAAAAACTATCCCAATACTTTAAAAACGCATCATTTTTTTAATTGTTGCAATTTGAATTCTTCACTCTTTTCAATTAAATGCTCGATTAAATTTAATTCATTGCCTTTTTTGAATAATTTTCTATCTATTTCTTCATTTTTTAAATAATCAATAAACGCTGGAATTCTATCGCTTGGCACCTCTATATATTGTTGAAAAAATGGACTTTGTTCAAGCGCCATAAGTTCTTTGTCTAAATTCTGATTCTCTTTTTTACGGCTTCCATTTACAATTGCTTTAATCATGTTTGTGAAATTGAGACCATTGGTAAGGTAACTTTTTTCAATGGCTATATTTTCTACAGCCGATTGTTCATCTGGTCTAAATTTATATCGAAAAGTATAAGCATCTTCGTTAAAATCTGGTCGTGCTTGCTTCACCTCTTCAAGGCTTATTTTTTGAACATCGGCAATTACATCCCCCGAAAGGTTATAAGGCTTTACGGTAACTTCTTCTAAAACGTTTTCAGAGCCCTTAATCTTAATATTTATAATTTTATTATCTATTACGCCTTGGTCAACAATAACCTTAAAATCTTCAAATTGCACCGAAGAAACCAAAAGCTGATCGTTAAGACCTACTTTAATTATAAACTCACCATTATCACTAGTAAATACACCACTAGCTGTATTTAGGTCGTAAATAAGCACATCATTTAAATTAAAATTATCGTCTAACATAATTTTACCCTTTACAAATACACGCGAGTCTATCTGTGCGTATAGGCTGCTAGATAATAGGAGAACTAGAAGTAGAATTTTTTTCATAAGTAAGCTAATATCAGGTTAAATTAAGCATAAACTTTTGTGTTAGTTGCCAAATCAAATAAATTTACCTAAAATTTATGAAAAATTAAATATTAATGAATAGTATTATTGCAAGTACTTCTACGGTTCATGGATCGGATTACCTAGAATATCTCAAACCCGAGTTAGAAATTCTTTTTAACGGTTGCAAGTCTATATTGTTTATACCTTTTGCAAGACCTGGAGGTATAACCCATGAAGAATACACTAAAAAAGCTAAGAAAGGTTTATCTTTTTTAAAAAACATAACAGTTGTAGGCTTACATACATTTAAAAATTATACCAAAGCCATTCAATCTGCCGAAGCTATATTTACGGGAGGTGGCAATACTTTTTTATTAACCAAACAGTTACACGAAAACAACTTATTAACTCCTTTAAGAGAGAAGATACTCAAAGGTATGCCTTATTTAGGTACTAGTGCAGGGAGTAATATCTGCGGTAAAACCATAAATACTACCAACGATATGCCCATAGTATATCCGCCTAGCTTTGAGGCGCTTGGTGTTTTAAACTTTAATATAAATCCGCATTATCTCGATCCAGACCCTCACTCCACCCACAAAGGTGAAACTCGCGAAACAAGAATATTAGAGTTTTTAAATCTTAACTCAACACCCGTCGTAGGGTTACGCGAAGGAAGCTGGATAAGAATTCAAGGAGATTCTTGCTTACTTAAAGGAAAACTAAATGCCCGTCTTTTTTTACCCAGTGAAAAACCAAAGGAGATCGCACCAGATTTTAATTTTAATACCCTAGGATAAATGAACTATCAAGCCATATTAAATATAATAGAAAAAGACTTAGTAAATTATGACGATTTAGGCAAGGTAGCAGACTATATTCCTGAATTAGCTTTTGTACCCCGTCATAAATTTGGAATGAATTTAGCTTGCATTAGCGGTAAAAATTTTGGTTTTGGTGATTATGAAGAAACCTTTAGCATACAAAGTATCTCGAAGGTATTTACGCTCGCTTTGGCCAAAAAGTACGCAAAAGGCATTTGGAAACGAGTAGATGTAGAACCCTCTGGCAATGCTTTTAACTCTTTAATGCAACTCGAACAAGATAAAGGGATTCCTAGAAACCCTTTTATAAACTCAGGTGCTTTGGTAATTTCCGATATTCTGGTAAGTACATTTGACAACCCAAAACAAGTTTTATTAGATTTTGTACACGAAATAACCAATGATACCAGTATTGCTTATGATGAAGAAGTCGCTGCCTCAGAAAAAAAGACTGGCTACAGGAATGTGGCGCTTGTTAATTACATGAAAGCGCTAGGAAACATTCGCAATGAAGTAGATTTGGTGTTAGATTTTTATTTTCACCAATGTTCGCTAGCTATGTCTTGCAAACAACTCGCAAATGCCTTTATGGTTTTTGCGAATGATGGTATTTTATTACACAATAATAAACAAATACTAAAAGAAAATAGTACTAAACGAATCAATGCCCTTATGCAAACTTGTGGTTTTTATGATGAAGCAGGAGAATTCAGTTTTCGGGTAGGTTTACCTGGTAAAAGTGGCGTCGGTGGCGGCATTGTTGCTATTCATCCAGATAAGTACAGTGTAGCGGTATGGAGTCCTCCTTTAAACAAACATGGTAATTCTGAGAAGGGTATGAAGGCACTAGAAGAGTTAACTAGTTTAACAGGACTCTCTATTTTTTAAAAAAAAATCCGCTTAAAGCGGATTTAATTAAGAGCGGGAGACCAGGTTCGAACTGGCGACATTCAGCTTGGAAGGCTGACGCTCTACCAACTGAGCTACTCCCGCAAGTGGGGCAAATATACATAAGATTTTGACTTTGCAAAAGAAAAAATTAATTTTATACCACCAAAAGTAGTGTAACCAAAACGAAATCTTAACTAGAAGGTTTTAAATAATATAAATATGGAGCAAAAAATTAAACACAGAGAAAACGAAACCAATGGGGTTTTTTATATGCCGAGTGACAAGGGAGTTCTTGCAGAACTTTCTTATTTTAAAAAAGGTCAAAATATAATTGTTATTGATAACACTGAAACAAAAAAAGGACATGAAGGTCAGGGGTTTGCTTCTAAACTTTTAGAAAAAGCCGTTCGTTTTGCACAAGAAAATCAGCTAAAAATAGATCCGCTTTGCCCCTTTGCCGAGGTAAAATTTGAACAGAACGAAGAATACCAAAAATTAAAAGCTTAAATGCAGGTTAAATTCATACCAGCCAAAGCAGTTTTACCTATTAGGCAAGAAGTTCTAAGACCAAAATTAGGTCAACAAGATTGTATATTTGAGGGTGATTTGAGTAAAGAAAGCCTTCATTTTGGGGTTTTTTCAAAAAATCAACTTATTGGTGTCGCTACTTTGTTAGTATCTGATAGTGCCTTCTATAAAACAGGTAAATGTTATCAACTACGGGGTATGGCGGTTTGCAAAAAGTACCAAAGAACGGGAGCAGGTCATTTTTTAATGCAACATATTTTAAATCACTGCAAGCAACAAAAGGTCGAAAAAGTTTGGTGGAATGCCCGTGTAAATGCTGTGCCGTTTTATTTGAAATTTGATACAGAAATAACAAGCAACATATTCACCATTAAGGATGTGGGTGAGCATTACAAAATGTAAAAAGTATTTTGATTTGAATAGACGTGATTTTATAAAAACTAGTATAGCATTGGCAGGTAGCTCTAATTTACCATTCATCACTTATAGCCAGTTAATAGACAGTCAAGAACTTTTGGGTTTACGCAAGCCACTTTTAGTGGGCAGTAAGCATATGCTCAGAAAGCAAGCTCATCTTGATTTTATGCGTATGAAAAAAGAAGCTAGAAAAGCAGGAATATTAATCCAAGCCGTATCTAGCTACCGAAGCTTTAATAGACAGAAAAGTATTTGGAATAATAAATACAATCAGCTTACTAATCAAGGTCTATCCAAAGAAGCAAGTATTCATCGTATACTCGAATACTCCACTTTACCCGGCACTTCTCGTCATCATTGGGGAACAGAAATTGATATCGTTGATGCCACTAAACCCTTCCCTAAAGAAATTTTAATTCAAAAAAACTATGAAACCCATGGTGTTTATCATTCTTTAAAATGCTGGATGAATGAACATAGCCAAAAATACCATTGGGTGCTTACCTACCCCAACGAAACAAAGCGTACTGGCTTTTCTTATGAACCTTGGCATTATTCTTATCAACCTTTGAGTAAAGCTTATTTAAGCGAGTTTCTAAAAATTGATTTGTTTAAATTTTATCTAAATAGAAAAGACATCAGCGGTTTTGAAATGTTAAGCTCTGATTTGCTCACCCAGTACATCAAAACGCACGTTCTAGGAGTAAATGAATTACTCCTACCCGATTGATTTTACTTCAATAATTAGTGTATTAGAATATATGTTATGTAAATTTGTATAAAAATTTCATCAACTATGTCAGAAAAAGCTATTTTACTCATTTTAGATGGATGGGGCCAAACGCAGGATGCAAATGTTTCTGCAATTGAACAGGCTAAAACCCCTTTCTTTGACCATTTAGTAAAAAACTATCCTACGTCAAATATAAGGACAGATGGGGAACACGTAGGATTGCCATCGGGCCAAATGGGTAATAGCGAGGTAGGTCACCTTAACCTTGGAGCAGGAAGAATTGTATATCAAGATTTAGCCAAAATAAACAAAGCCGTAGCGAATAAATCTCTTCTTGATGAGCCTGTTCTTGAGCAAGCTTTTGATTACGCCGTAAAAAATGATAAATCCATTCATTTTTTAGGTTTGCTAAGTGATGGCGGCGTTCATTCGCATATCAATCATTTAAAAGGATTATTAGAAGCTGCCCATAGTTTTGGCGTAACACGAAAACGGGTACACGCCTTTACCGATGGACGAGATGTCGATCCGCATTCAGCTAAATCTTACATTCAGGACTTAGAAGCCACTCTTGAGAAAACGAACTCTTTATTAGCCTCTGTGATTGGGCGATATTATGCAATGGACAGAGATAAACGTTGGGATCGTATAAAAAAAGCCTATGATTTATTGGTGCACGGGAAAGGCCATTTAACACGTGACATTCTTAGCGCAATAGATCAAAGTTATAAAAATGATATCACCGATGAATTTTTAGAACCTCATTTCTTAGCGCACAACACAGAAACACGCATTCAGGAAGGTGATGTAGTTATTTTTTTTAACTTTAGAACCGATCGCGGTAGACAACTGACCCAAGTTTTATCTCAAGAAGAAAATCGTGAATATGACTTGAAGCCTTTGCCCTTGTATTATGTAACGATGACTCAATATGATGATAATTTTAAAAATATTAATGTAGTTTTTTCAAAAGGCCATATAAAGGCCACACTGGGTGAGGCACTTTCTTTTATGGGAAAAACGCAAGTGCGAGCGGCCGAAACAGAAAAATATCCGCATGTTACTTTTTTCTTCTCTGGAGGACGAGAAACACCATTCCCTGGAGAGGAACGCATACTGGTAAACTCTCCCCAAGTTGCAACCTATGACCTCAAACCCGAAATGAGTGCCCCTGAGTTAACTGAAAGTTTAGTAGACCGTATACAAGAAAATGATATCGATTTCTTTTGCATTAATTTTGCCAATCCAGATATGGTAGGTCATACGGGAAGTCTGCCAGCGGCTATTAAAGCCTGTGAAACAGTAGACACCTGTATGGGTAAGATAATAGAGGCTGCCAAAGAAAATTACCACATATTGGTACTTGCCGATCATGGGAATTGTGAAAAAATGAAAAATGAGGATGGAAGTCCGAACACCTCACATACTACCAACCCTGTACCTTGCATTCTTATTTCAAATAAATCAAAAAAATTAAAAGACGGCATTTTGGGAGATATAGCTCCTACTATTCTAGACTTAATGCAATTAGACAAACCCGAATTAATGACGCAACAATCACTATTAACACCATGAAAAAAACAATCTTCCTTCTTGTAGTTTCGCTTGCTCTTTGGTCTTGTGGAACCGCTACAAAGAATACAATTCAAGAAACTCAAACAGAAGCGACTAGTTATAAAGACTTAAACAATTATGCTTTTACTGGTGATTTTGAGGTAGAAGACATTAAACGTTCAAAACATAAGGCATGGTTTGAAGCTGGATATACAAATTTTGAACTTAGCGAAACTGAAAAGAAAACACTTAAAAAGCACCTTAAGAAATATGAAATTATTGGTTTTATTGGAACTTGGTGCCCAGATAGTAAGAGAGAGTACCCTAAACTTATAAAATTACTCGACGAAGTTGACTTTGATTCAGAAAATTTTAAAATTTATGCGGTTAACCGGATGAAAAAAACAAGTGAGGGTATAGAGCAGAAATTCAACATCAGGTATGTGCCTACATTCATTTTTATCAATAAAAAAACCGGAGAAGAAACAGGCCGATACGTTGAAAGACCTAATGAGAATTTTATTAAAGACGTCATTCAAATCGTTACCCAACAAAACTACACTCCTTATCACTAAAATAATGAGCAACAGTAAATCGCTTATCATAGCCGTTGATTTTGATGGCACCATTGTAGAAAATAAATACCCTGGAATAGGCAAACCTAAAATGTTTGCCTTTGAAACCTTAAAAAAACTACAAAAAAAAGGACATCGATTGATTTTATGGACCTATCGCTATGGTAGAGAATTACAGGAAGCGGTAGATTTTTGTGAGAAAAACGGTCTCACTTTTTATGCGGTTAACCAAAGTTTTCCTGAAGAGGAATACGATGCTGTTGTAAGCCGAAAAATAAATGCCGACTTATTTATAGATGACAGAAATATAGGAGGCTTTTTAGGCTGGGGAGAAATTTATCAATTATTATTCAAAGAAAAACCACAACACCGTAAAACAAATAAAGGATGGTTTTCTTTTTTAAAGAAATAAAATATGATTATACCAAAAAGCATAGAAGAAATTGAGTTAATGCGTGAAAGTGCCTTAGTGGTTTCCAGAACACTTGGTGTACTAGCAGATTACGTAAAGCCCGGTGTAACCACCTTACAATTAGATAAAATAGCAGAAGAGTATATTCGTTCTCAAGATGCTGTACCAGGATTTTTGGGCTTATATGATTTCCCAAATACACTTTGTATGAGTCCCAATGCTCAAGTAGTTCATGGAATACCCAATGACGAGCCTTTGAAGGAAGGTGACATCATTTCTATAGATTGCGGAGCCGTAAAAAATGGTTATTATGGCGATCACGCTTACACGTTTAAAGTAGGTGAAGTAAGCCCAGAGGTCGAAAAATTACTGCAAGTAACTAAAGAGTCGCTATACCAAGGCATAAGAGAATTCAAAATAGGCAATCGCGTTGGCGATGTAGGCTATGCGATTCAAAACTATGCAGAAAAACACGGGTATGGCGTAGTACGCGAATTGGTAGGTCATGGAATAGGAAAAACCATGCACGAAGACCCGGAGATGCCTAACTATGGAAGAAGAGGACGCGGCAAAAAATTTGTAGAAGGAATGGTTGTGGCTATTGAGCCTATGATAAATATGGGGAGTAAAAGGATTATTCAATTAAAAGATGGCTGGACCATACTTACCAAAGACGGATTGCCTAGTGCTCACTTTGAGCATGATGTGGCCTTAGTAGATGGTAAGCCACAGTTATTATCTACCTTTGACTATATTTATGAAGCCTTAGGTATTAGTAGTGACGAAGAAAACGAATTTAAAAAAGTAACTAATAGCACCAAAGCCTAAAAAACAATGATTAAATGGATACTCAATAACGTCCCTAGACCGCTACTTATCAAAGCAAGTTATGTAGCCCGGCCGTTTTTGAGTATTCTTTTAAAAGGCTCGACCTTTACAGATCCCATAGATGGTAAATCATTCAGACGATTTTTACCATATGGATATGGAAAAACCCGAGCAAATGTTTTATCGCCATCTACATTATCTTTAGAACGCCACAGATTACTTTGGCTTTACCTCAAACGTGAAACTGATTTTTTTAGTTTGCCTCGAAAAATGTTGCACGTGGCTCCCGAGCAGGCCTTTTATCATCGATTTAGAAAATTACCGCATTTAAATTACACGACAACCGATTTAGAGTCTCCCCTAGCGGATGTTAAAGCCGATATATGTAACCTACCGTTTCCGGATGATCACTTTGAAGTTATTTTTTGTAATCACGTACTAGAACATATTCCCGATGATAATAAAGCGATGAAAGAAATATATCGTGTTTTAAAAACCGGTGGCTTTGCTATTCTTCAAGTACCACAAGATGTTCAGAGAGAAGCAACTTTTGAAGATGACACAATAACCGACCCGAAAAAGAGAGCTGAAATTTTTGGTCAATATGATCATGTTCGTATTTACGGTAAAGATTATTTTGACAGATTGTCTAAGGTAGGATTCAAGGTAAAACCTGTTCACTATGCGCAGCAATTAAGCATTGGCGAAATACAGAGATTCTGCGTAGATCCCAACGAGATATTGCCCATTGTCTATAAATAATCAATTCACCAAGCGTTCTTTAAACGATTGGGTCATATACTCCCTTTGTTTGCCTAAGCTATCGATATAAGTGAAGTAAGCAGCTTTTATACCGTTCTCCTCCTTAAGAAAAGATAGTGTTTTCTTTTTTCCCATAGCCATCACACTTGTAGCATACGCATCAGCCTTGGCGCAAGTCGTTGCGATTATTGATGCGCTGGTCACTTTCGTGGTTGTTGCTTGACCAGTTCTAGGATTTATAGTATGCACGTATTTTTTTCCGCTAAGGCTATCTACCCAAAATTTACGGTAATTGCCAGAAGAGGCTAAGGCTTCATTTTTAAGTTTGAGTTTATATTGATAGCTCCTATTCTCTAAATCAGAATCTATCCCTTCCACTCCAACTATCCAATCGGCATTTTTATGCAGGTTTTGGCCACGTGTAACAATTTCACCGCCAAGCTCAACCAAATAATTTTCAATGCCTTGTTTGTTCAAAAATTCAGCTATGAGGTCAATACCGTAGCCTTTGGCAATAGCATTAAAATCAATATAGATATTGGGATTTACTTTACGGATTTGATTTTGTTTTGTTAAGCTTATTTTTTCTAAACCGGTTAACATCAACAAAGAATCTATTGTATGTTGCGAAAGGTCGTTTAAAGCCGGACTGGTTCCAAATCCGTAGGCATTTCTTAGGGCCCCTACAGTGGGATCAAAAAAACCATCGGTTTCTTTATAAATAGTTTTAGAAAGCTGCAATACATCCGAAAAGATAAAATCAACAACTATTGTGCTATCTCCTGCATTCACGCGTGAAATATCGCTAGTTTCCAAATAAGTACTAACCGATTGATTAACTCGATTTATAATGCTATCAATTTGAGATTTTTCTATTGATTTTTTTTGTGTATTGATGTAGTATCGAGTGCCGAAAGCATCTCCAGAAATGATAAATTCTTCTTGCTGTGGTGCTTGACAAGCGACAAACAAGCAAATCAAAAATAAATATATATGCCTCATACTTTTTTTATACCAGGATAAAGCAAACTATATGCTTCATCTTTTACCACGGGTTGTTCAAAGTCATCACCATGCCCAAGACCAACAGGTGCATAATAAGTGTCGGCCTCAAACTTTAGAGCGTGATCTTTTACTTTTTGCATAAGCTCCTTATCCATTTCAGAAACTTTTTTTGGGTGACAAATTGCCCGAACAACCACAAAGCTCATTTGTTTTTCCTTTTGAACAACAAATTGTGGATTCTTTTTCAATTTAGAATTAACAGCTAAAAATTCAAATCCTTGTTTTTCTAAATCTTCACCTACTATGTTCATAGCAAGTTGATGCAGTTCTTGTTCTGTTAGCTCTTCTTTCATAGTTCAAAAATACTATATTTTACACAATGTATAAACTTGAACCAAAAAAAAGAAAATGTTAAATCAACTTTCTAATTATCAAGTTTTTATGATTTTTATTTATCTTAAAAGAAAAAGAATAAAATGGCATTTAAGAAAAGAACAGAGAAAGCGATAAGTAAATTATACATTGCTTTTCACAAGGGAGAATTACACCCCAATTGCCACTGTAAATGTGCGGTGGGCAATATCTTAAATCAAGCTGATTTCTGGGCTGGTTTCAGCGATAATATAGGAAAAGGTAATTTGAATTATGTAGGAAAAGTACATCAGGTACTCGGACGCAAATATGCCGGCTTCACTCCTCAAGAATTGCTTAATATAGAAGTAATATTCTTAAAAAAACTAAAGTATAATTCAAGTAGAAATGGTAGTTATAATCAAGATGATTTGTTTTATGGTCTAGAAGCGGTGATCAAGTATTTATGTCAACTTGATAAGCAACCTAATTTACTTCGCATTGAAGAACTATTAGATTATCAACCGAAGAAGACTAGCCTTCTGGTATAAAAAAAGCCTTTTCATTAAAATGAAAAGGCTTTTTAAACATTATTAATGATGGTTTATCCACCAAAATCATCAAATCTGATATTCTCATCTGGAATACCGAAGTCTTCTCCCATTTTTTGAACCGCTTGGTTCATTAATGGAGGTCCACAGAAATACAATTCAATTTCTTCTGGCTCATCATGTTTTGTTAGGTATTGATCAATCACCACTTGGTGAATAAATCCTACAAAACCGTCCCCTTCAGAATGAATATCTTCTTTTACCTTCCAATTATCTTCCTCTAAAGGTTCAGACAAGGCTAAGTAAAATTTAAAATTTGGAAATTCACGCTCTAGTTCTCTAAAATGCTCAATGTAGAATAACTCTCGTTTAGATCTACCACCGTACCAATAAGTTACTTTTCTTCCTGTTTTTAAGGTTTTGAAAAGGTGATATAAATGCGATCGCATAGGTGCCATACCGGCTCCACCACCTACATAAAGCATTTCTGCTTCAGATTCATTGATAAAGAATTCTCCGTAAGGGCCAGATATAGTTACTTTATCTCCTTTTTTACAGTTAAAAATGTAACTTGAAGCCACACCAGGATTTACATTCATCCATTGATTTTTGGCACGATCCCAAGGTGGCGTAGCAATACGCACGTTAAGCATAATTTCTCTACCTTCGGCTGGGTAAGAAGCCATAGAGTAAGCTCTTTCTACGGTTTCTGTATTTTTCATCACCAATGGCCATAATCCAAACTTATCCCACTCCTCTTGGAACTTGTCTGGCGTCTCATGCTCTTCTGGGTGAGCTGTGATATCAATATCTTTATAATTGACTTCACAAGGAGGAATCTCAATTTGAATATACCCGCCAGCTTTATAATTCATATCTTCAGGAATCTCCACTACAAACTCCTTAATAAACGAGGCTACATTGTAGTTACGCACTACGGTTGCTTCCCATTTCTTAATTCCAAACACCTCTTCTGGTATATGGATATTCATATCTTGTTTTACCTTTACTTGGCAAGAGAGTCTTGCCCCTTCTTGCAATTCTTTTCGAGTAAAGTGAGGGGTCTCAGTAGGCAGGGCTTCACCACCACCCTCTAAAACGTGGCATTCGCATTGTATACAAGTTCCACCACCACCACAGGCAGATGGTAAAAATATTTTTTCTTTACCCAAGGTAGACAATAAGGTTCCTCCAGAATCTACCTCTATCTTCTTCTCATCATTAATGGTTATAGTAACCGGACCAGAAGGCGATAATTTTTGTTTTGTAAAAAGTAGTAATGCGACAAGCAGTAGAATTAAAACTAAAAAAGCTACTACGGTGGCAACTACTACGCCAATTGTACTTGCTAAAAACATACTATTCTTGGTTGTTTAAATCTGACACCACTAAGGTTTCAGCAGTTGGGTTAGTATTTCCTTTTTCTTCTTCCAGCATACCTACACTATTTTCTTGACTTGGTTCTAAAGAGGTAGTTTCTTCATCACCACCAGTTAACATACCACCAAAACTCATAAAGCCTATGGCCATTAAACCAGTAATGATAAAAGTAATTCCAAGACCACGCAGTGGAGCGGGAACGTTGCTGTATCTAATTTTTTCACGAATTGCAGCAATAGCCACAATAGCCAAGAACCAACCGATACCGCTACTAAAACCATAGTTTAAAGCTAAATCTATAGAAGCAATATCTCTAGATTGCATAAATAATGAACCTCCTAAAATCGCACAGTTTACTGCAATTAAGGGCAAGAAAATACCCAAAGAGTTATAAAGTGAAGGTGAAAATTTCTCCACAATAATTTCTACCAATTGAACCATAGTTGCAATGGTCGCAATAAATAAAATAAACGATAAGAAACTCAAGTCATAATCTGCATATTCTGGGCCCAACCAAGTGAGTGCCCCTTCTTGAAGAATATACTGGTCTAGTAACCAGTTTAAAGGTACGGTTACGGTTAATACAAATATTACCGCAGCCCCCAAACCTACTGCTGTACTTACTTTTTTAGATACAGCTAGGTAAGAACACATTCCCAAGAAATAGGCAAATACCATATTATCTACGAAAATGGATTTAAAAAATAATTCTAAATGTTCCATAATAAATTTTTTACTGAATTATTCGCGTAACGAATTATTAATTCTCTTCTATTAAATCTTTATTTCTACTGCGTTGAACCCAAATAATAATTCCTACAACGATAAGTGCCATTGGAGGCAATACCATAAAACCATTATTTTCATAGCCTATTGCATAAAGGCCTGTTTTCTCTACAGGGTCTCCTAATACCTGGAAACCAAATAAAGTACCCGATCCTAATAATTCTCTAAAAAAACCAACAATTACTAAGATTAGACCATAACCCGCTGCATTACCTATTCCATCAAGAAAGGATTTCCAAGGTCCGTTTCCTAAAGCAAAAGCCTCAAATCGTCCCATAATAATACAGTTGGTAATAATTAATCCAATAAATACAGAAAGTTCTTTACTTAGTGAGTAAGCAAAAGCTTTAAGCACTTGATCTACAATAATTACTAATGTAGCTACAACGATTAATTGTACAATAATTCTAATTTTAGAAGGAATTAAATTCCGTAATAACGAAATCACTACGTTACCCACTCCCATTACAAACAGTACTGAAATTGCCATAACAATTGATGGCTTTAACTGAGCGGTAATAGCTAATGCAGAACAAATACCTAAAACCTGAATGGTAATGGGGTTATTATCTGCTAATGGGTCTGTAATTAACTTTGCGTCTTTTCTAGATAAAAGTCCCATAATTTTAGTTGTTTAAAGTTTTAAAATAAGGCACATAAAGTTTGATATCTTTTCTTAGCATTGCGCTTACACCATCTCCTGTGATGGTTGCACCCGCCAAGGCATCTACCTCATTATCTGATTTATCTTGATTTTTAGGGTCGTTGTTACCTTTGGCAACTTCTATACCTTTGAAGGCTCCTCCGTGTAAGAACTTCTCACCCGTAAAATCATCCATAAAGTAGCGTTGTTTAATCTCGGCCCCTAAACCAGGTGTTTCTCCTTTATGGTCAAAATAAACACCTTTTACGGTCATGCTTTTATCAACAGCTACATATCCCCAAATGGCATCCCAAAGTCCTTTACCTCTAACTGGCATAACATAAAGCTCTTCGCCCTCTAAATTGGCAACAAACAAGGGAAGTCTTCTTTGGTAATCAGCCTTTTTTGCCTTATTTTCCTCTTTACTGATGTCAATTAAATAAGCTTGATCATCTTCGGTTACTTGATCTCCTTGAATTACCAATTGCTTAGTAATATATTTTTCAAATTCTTCTTCAACTTGATCGGTACCAATAAAAACAACATCATTAGCACCTTCGTTGTTGTTCACACCCAAAGCATAAAGTATGTTTTGTTGTTTTTCATATCGTTCATTTGCTTTAATCATTGGTTTTAAACCATTGGCAAAACCAGCTAGCAAACTTCCTACTATAACTACCATCACAATTGCAAAAATGATGGTATAACTATTTTTATCTGTATTAATAGCCATTATTATGCTGTTTTAACTTTTAGACGTTTTTTGCGTTTATTGATATTTCCTTGAATCACGTAGTGATCTATGGTAGGAGCAAATACGTTCATCAATAAAATAGCCAAGAACACTCCTTCTGGATAAGCTGGATTAAATACACGGATAAGAATCGAAATGAAACCGATTAAAAATCCGTAAATCCATTTTCCTTTATTGGTTTGTGCTGCACTTACTGGGTCGGTTGCCATATAAACAGCCCCAAATAAGATACTACCTATAATAAGGTGTTGCCAGAAAGGCACACTCATTAATCCATAGAACTTAGAACCTTCTTGAATCCATCCGGCATCAACTACGCCATTAAAAATAAGTCCCATAACAAGGGCTCCGATAAGCGTACTTAAGATTATTCTCCAACTTCCTACTTTGGTAAAAATTAAAAATAAAGCTCCTATAACAATTAAAAGTTTAGAAGTTTCTCCTACCGAACCAGGAATAAAACCAAAGAACATATCTTGTAAAGAGTACATCACATCACTATTTTGTGCATAGCTACCCAAGATAGTTTCTCCCGAAATTGCGTCTGGAGTACCTGCCCGTTCAACCGCTTCGTGAACCCACACTTTATCTCCACTCATCCAAGTAGGATAAGCAAAGAATAAAAAGGCTCTAATGGTTAAAGCAGGGTTAAGAATATTCATCCCTGTTCCTCCAAAAACCTCTTTTCCTATTACTACACCAAAGGCAACTGCTACAGCTAGCATCCATAATGGTATATCAATAGGTACAATTAGTGGCACTAGCATTCCTGTTACCAAATACCCTTCTTCTACCTCATGACCTTTTATTACTGCGAATAAAAACTCTATAGCTAAACCTACTCCATAAGATACAATCACCAATGGAAGAACGGTTACTAGCCCTAATAAAAAGTTATCCATATTCCAAAAAGCAGTACTAAAGAAAGACATATCCTCTGGCATGCCGTTAATAGCTGCATAATGCTGGAATCCTGCATTAAACATACCAAAAATCAAACAAGGAACTAAGGCTAAAATAACCGTATTCATTGTTCTTTTTAAATCATCGGCTGCTTTAATATGGGTACCTCCCTTTGTAATCATATTGGGTAAGTACAAAAATGTATGAAGTGCATTAAAGGCAGGCGCCATTTTTTTGCCTTCATATTTCATTTTAAGCTTATGTAAGTTTTCTTTCAATCCCATAACCTTATCCTATTTCTTTATACATTAAATCTAAACCTTCTCTTATAATTTGCTGATGTGGTTGTTTAGACACGCAAATAAACTCTGTTAATGCGAAATCTTCTGGCGCCACTTCATACATACCCAAGGCTTCCATTTGGTCTAAGTCTTTAACCATACAAGCTTTTAAGGTTTGTAACGGGTAAATATCTAAAGGAAAAACTTCCTCGTAATTACCTGTAAGTACAAAAGCTCTATGCTCACCGTTGGTATTGGTTGTTAGTTCATATTTTTTCTTTGGGTTTAACCAAGAAAAAGTAAGCGCTCTTGAAGTTGATATCTTATCAAAAACCGGTTTGTTCCAACCAAAGAACTCATAATCATCGCCTTCAGGAATAACCGTTACAACTGAATTGGCAAAACCTAAATGCCCACCTTGTTTTTCAGCTTGATCGCCGGTTAACACATCTCCATTTATAACGCGAACATTCTTTTCTTTTAAACCAATTTCTTGAATTACAGGATCTAACTCTGCCCCAATTTTTGTTTTAAAATACTTAGGACGCTCTAAACTCGAACCTACAAAGGCAACTATTCGTTCTGGATTGTATTTCCCTGTCAAAAGCATCTCACCCATAATCGCTAAATGTTGTGGTGCTATCGTCCACACTGTTTCTCCTTTATTTACAGGAGATAACTTATTGATTTGAGTCCCTACATTTCCAGCAGGATGCGGCCCACTCACTTGATGTAATTCAATATCTTTCATTGCGGTAAACAAACCACTCGTTGAATTTACACCGACATGAACTTTTCCTGAAGTTAATTTTGACAAAGCTGTTAATGCAGCTTGCACCTCTTTTTCTTTACCTTGAAGTACAAAGTCAACATCGGCCGCTAATGGAGCGGTAGAAAATCCTGAAATAAAAATATCTCTTGGAGTAGTTCCTTGATTGGCGATCACATCATAAGGACGCTGCATTATAAATGGCCAACAACCACCCTGCAACCAAGCTTTCTTAATTTCCTCTGGTTTTGCTGAAGAAATATTCACCGTACTATATACGGTCTCTTCTTGTTGCGCATCTGCCTCTATGAATATTCTTAAAATAACGCGTTTTGCTCCACGCTCTATTTTGGTAAGTGTACCGCTAACGGGTGAAAGAACTTTTAAGTCCTCATTACCTTTAGCATAAAAAATGGGATCACCCTTTTTAAGTCTCCCACCTTCTTTTACAATCATTTTAGGAACCACCAAATGAAAATCCGATGGTTTAATAACATAGGTCTTAGATTCGCGGGCAGAAACCAACTCTTTAGAGGCCTCTCCTACCAAACGCAAATCCAATCCCTTTTTAACCTTAATGCCTTTTGACATAATCCTAAATTATAAGTTAATATTTGCGATTGCAAATTTAGCAATTTAATTATCTTCTTGACCGTATGATTGCGAGTATATTATATTATTTATAATTATTCTAAATTACAAATATTCAGACCAATACTTTTAAAGCTTGGCAGACCATTTGCTTATATTTACCTTTATTTTAATGGTATGAAAATCCTAAACACCTTATTCCTACTTTTTTGTTTCCAAATTTTTAGCGCGCAAGTAGCAGAAACAGCACCCCCAGAATACATAAGAAGCATTGAGTTTAAAGGCCAAGACGAGTTTGGAGGAACCCCAATTGTAGAACTAGGATCAACTATACAGCTAAGCTTTGATGACCTTATAGGAGATAATGCCGATTATTTTTACAAGTTAGAACATTTTAATTTTGACTGGACGCCATCTGAGCTAGCTAAAACAGAAATTTTAAACGGTTTTGATGACACCCGTATTTTAAATTTTGAAGATTCATTTAACACCCTGCAAATTTATACCCATTATAATCTTCAAATACCCAACAACATCACGAAAGGGCTCAAAGTAAGTGGCAATTATCTACTAAGTATTTTAAACAGTCAAAGAGAGGTTGTTTTCTCCAGAAAATTTATGGTTTACGAAAATATAGCCTTGGTAAAAGCAGAGGTAAAACGTACGCGCAATTTAAAATACATTAATGAAAAACAAGTCTTAAACTTTACTATTAATGGTCAGGATGATATTTTGATACAAAATCCTGCGGCCAACCTTAAAACTTTAATCATTCCCAACAACAATACAAAAAGAGCCATCTACAACCTTAAACCTCAATACACTTTAGGCAATGAATTGATTTACCGCTACGATGACGAAAGCGCTTTTTGGGGAGGAAATGAATTTCTTTTTTTTGAAAACAAAGACATTCGCGCTTCTACAATGAATATTCAACGTACGGCACTTATCGATATTTACAACACCTACCTATTTGGCGATAAGGTTAGAAAATACGATCCGTATACTTACAATCCAGATATAAATGGCCACTTCAAGATCAACACCATTCAAGGAAATAACCCAGACATAGAAGCAGAATACACTTGGGTGCATTTTAAGCTATTTAATTACGAACCACTTAATGGAGGAGAAATTCACCTTTACGGAAATTTTAACAACTACCAATTAGACAATTCTACTCGTTTAACTTACGACAAAAAACAAGATGCCTACACGCTCAAGTATTTGATGAAACAAGGTTTTTACAATTATAAATATGTACTCAAAAACAAAGATGGCAGCATTGATCTTGGGTATTTTAGCGGAAACTTTGATGAAACCGAAAACCAGTACACCATTCTAGTTTATTACCGCCCCATAGGTGGGCGTTATGACAGAATTATAGGCGTGGGCTCGGCTAACAGCCGCAACATCAGCAATTAATCGAACTCTCACCTAATATTATTATAAAAAATTCTTATTTCAAACACAACAAAAATGCTGAGAGGTCAATAAAATATTAAAATTTTACATAAGCTATTTTTTCCTATAATTTTTGGCTATATTTATCAAATTAATTTTGACATTATCAAGATGTAATTTACAATGATTCAGCAAATAACAAAAGGTATAAAAATATCAGTTAAAACTAGTTTTGAAGGTGTATTCCTTAAAAACCACAAGGTTAACTTTGCTTTTGTTTATCAAATAACCATTGAAAACCAGAGCAACGACTCGGTGCAACTCAACTCCAGATTCTGGAAAATTAAAGATGCCCTTAGTCCAGATGAAATTGTAAAAGGCGAAGGGGTTATTGGTAAAAAACCTGTTTTAAAGCCTGGTGAATCTCACACTTATAGTAGTGGGTGCCTACTCACCTCTCCCTTTGGCTCAATGAGCGGATTTTACAACATGATCAATTTTACATCTACCAAAAAATTTAAGGTACATATACCCACCTTTAAGCTTAGTGCACCTTTCGCTTTAAATTAAACACTAACAACTTCATTATCTTTATTTTAAAATAATTTAGGCGATTGAAAATCGGTTGACTTTTTCTATTCTTTCCTACATTAATTTTGTTACCTTTAGGCCTTTAAAATATTCAAGAATTAAAAATTAAAAATACTATGGGAAAAGGATTTTTTCACGTTCCTCCAGCGGTAAATGAGCCCGTAAAATCATACGCGCCAGGAACCCCAGAAAGAGAAGAAGCATTGGCAACTTACAAAGAGATGTTCAACCAAAAAATGGATATCCCATTATATATAGGTAACCAACAAATTAAAACGGGAAAAACAAGAAATATGCACCCCCCGCATGATCACAAACATGATTTAGGTGTTTTTCATATGGCTGAAAAAAGTCATATTGAAACTGCAATTGAAGAAGCATTAAAAGCTCGTGAAAAGTGGGCTAAATTACCTTGGGAACAACGAGCTGCGGTATTTCTTAAAGCGGCCGATTTAATCGCTGGCCCCTACAGGCAAAGACTTAACGCCGCCACAATGATTGGGCAGTCAAAGAACATTTATCAAGCCGAAATTGACTCTGCTTGTGAAATTATAGACTTCTTACGTTTTAACGTAGAGTATATGACTCAAATCTATGATGAGCAACCAGAATCTGATGAAAAGGCATGGAACCGTGTAGAATATAGACCATTAGAAGGATTTGTTTATGCAATTACTCCATTCAATTTTACAGCTATTGCAGGTAACTTACCTTCTTCTGCCGCTTTAATGGGTAATGTAGTAGTTTGGAAACCCTCATCTACACAAATGTTCTCTGCTCAAGTACTTATGGAAGTGTTTCAAGAAGCTGGAGTCCCTGATGGTGTAATCAATATGGTAATGGGTGACCCAGCCATGATCACCGATACTGTACTTAAGAGTCCAGATTTCGCTGGAGTACATTTCACAGGAAGTACTGGTGTTTTCCAAAACATTTGGGCTGAAATTGGTAAAAACATAAATAATTATAAAACTTACCCACGTATTGTAGGTGAAACAGGAGGAAAAGATTTTATTGTAGCACACCCTTCGGCCAACCCAAAAGAAGTATCAACAGCTATCTCAAGAGGTGCATTTGAGTTTCAAGGCCAAAAATGTAGTGCAGCCTCGCGTTGCTACATCCCCAACTCTATATGGAATGAAGTAAAATCTTATGTTGAAGAAGATTTAAAATCATTCAAAATGGGATCTCCAGAAGACATGAGTAATTTTATTACCGCTGTTATAGACGAAAAATCATTTGATAAACTAGCCAGCTATATCGATCAAGCCAAGCAAGATAAAGATGCCGAAGTTATTATGGGAGGTGGTTATGACAAATCTAAAGGGTATTTCATTGAACCAACGGTAATACTTACCACAAATCCAAAGTACACGACCATGGAAACTGAGTTATTTGGCCCAGTAGTAACCATCTATGTGTATGAAGATGAAAAATACGAAGAAACCCTACATTTGGTAAACGAAACAAGTATTTACGCACTTACCGGAGCCATTTTGTCTAAAGATAGATATGCCGCTAGTCTTGCTACAGATATTTTACAGAATGCTGCTGGAAACTTCTATATTAACGACAAACCAACTGGAGCCGTAGTGGGCAGACAGCCATTTGGTGGTGCTCGAGCTAGTGGAACCAATGATAAAGCAGGATCTAAGCTTAACTTATTGCGTTGGGTTTCACCACGTCTTATCAAGGAAACCTTTGTTCCACCAACAGATTACAGATATCCATTCTTAGGAGAATAAAAGGGTATAATCCAACCAAAAAAAATCCGCTTACAAGCGGATTTTTTTTTATGAATTAGTTTTATCTACAAAGCTTTATATTTCATTGGCAAATGCACTACGCTTTTCGTCTCAAAAAAATCTTCTTCAAAGTAATCTTTTAAATCATAAATCTTTGCCGTTTCATATACCGCAAGTTCCTCAGAAAGATCACCACCTTTAAGATAAAGAATTCCGTTTTTCAACTCATGTTGCTGGCGTTTGGCAATTTTACCTTTTACCCAACGCACAAAAGTATCCATTTGAGCTACCGCCCTACTCACAATAAAATCATACTGCTCATTTACTTCTTCTACTCGGCAATTGCTGCTGCGTACATTTTCTAGACCAAGGCCTTCTACCACTTCATTAACCACCTTTATTTTTTTACCTATACTATCTACCAAATGAAAGCTTGTTTCAGGAAAAAGTATTGCTAAAGGAACCCCAGGAAAACCACCTCCTGTACCAACATCCATAATTTTAGCACCTGGCTTAAAACCTTGAATTTTAGCAATACCCAAAGAATGTAAAACGTGTCTTAGATATATCTCGTCTATATCTTTTCTTGAAACCACATTAATTTTTTGATTCCAATCTTGGTATAATTCGTTTAGTTGAGTAAACTTATCTATTTGATCCTGACTTAAATCAGGAAAATAATGCTTGATTAATTCCACGTTACAATTTTATGCAAATATAATAAGAATCGTATAAGCCATCCGTAAAGTAAAATTAATTATTTGCTTCTTTGCGCATTTGCTCTTGATGTTCTAACTCTCCCACTAAATTACGCTTACGCTGATTTAAATTAAGAAACACTTCCTCCTTTCCGTACATGGTTAATAAATCACCTGTTTTTACGAGAGAACTTCCGTTAGGAGATCCTAAATATTGACCGTCTTTACGTTTAATACCCAAAACAATAATACCCTCTTTACGCAGAGCCAATTGGTTAAGCGATTTATTAGTCAACCAAGAGTCTTCATCTACCCGTAATTCCGTAATTCGATAATCCTCGGCTAAATGTAATATAGATGCATAATCTTTCACTTCAATGCTAGTGTACTTTTTTAAGGCCTTACCAATAACCTTAGAAAGGTATTTATCAACCCAAGGACTTTGAACCGCCCACCAAATTATCGCCATACCCACTATAATTATGAATAAACCCCACAGCAGGTTACTGGTGCTATTAGGTAAAACAAAGGTTAATATTAATGTAGACATTGTGGTCACAATACCCGCATTCCCTATTAACATTAGGCTATGAATGATTTTTCTACGCACTGGGAAATTCATGATTTTTTCGGTTTCAGAAGTAGTAAAACCCGTACCTGTATAAGCAGAACGTGCTTGAAAACGCGCAACTTCTGTAGATAAGCCAGTATGCGCCAAAGCAATTGCTGCAACACGCGTAATTAAGGCAGATAAACTAACAATGACAAACAATGATATAGCAGGAATCATAAAACAATTTATTTAAGTGAAAATTGATATTTACCTGCTAAAATACTTATTTTTATCAACCTTGACATTTCTCATAAAATTGCCCTATAACAAAGAACGATTTTACGCATAGAAATGTTTAAATTTGAAACTTATATTATTTTTAAATGAAAAACAACACTGTAAAATTTTCTCGCATTGACACCAATAAGTTTTTTAGGACGTTAAATAAGCGAGTAAACACCTATTTCAAAGAAAACAACATTAATAAAACGGGTAACTGGAAACTCCACCTTAAGACTATAATCATGTTTAGCCTGTTTTTAAGTCCTTACTTTATAATGTTAACCTTAGACATCTCCCAATGGTGGATGCTTTTGCTCACAATAATTATGGGCATAGGAATGGCAGGCGTAGGTATGAATGTGATGCACGATGCTAACCATGGTTCTTACTCTTCCAAAAAATGGATTAATAAAATTATGGGGAGTAGTATGTATATTTTAGCTGGCAACGTATACAACTGGCAGGTACAGCACAATGTATTGCACCACACCTACACCAATGTGCACGGCCACGACGAAGATTTAGAAGCCGGTCGCATTATCAGATTTAGCAAACACAGTAAATGGCATAGATTTCATAAGTTTCAACATTATTATTCAGTTTTTCTTTACGGATTGCTAACCTTTAACTGGGTATTAACAACAGACTTCAAACAAACACATCGCTATTTAAAGAAAAAATTAAGTTATGGAAAAATGCCTAATCCTATATGGCAATGGAGCACCTTAGCTATAACCAAAGCCTTATATATTGCCATTTGGATTGTTATACCTATGTTGGTTTTGAGTATTGCTTGGTGGAAAATTCTTTTAGGCTTTTTTATCATGCACTATACCGCTGGACTAATTTTAAGTATTGTTTTTCAACTAGCACACGTAGTAGAAAATACAGAAATGCCTTTGCCCGATGAAAAAGGAAACTTAAAAAATACTTGGGCGATTCATCAATTATTTACCACTGTAAATTTTGCTACTAAAAATAGAATCATAAACTGGTTTACTGGCGGCTTAAATCACCAAATTGAGCACCACATATTTCCACATATCAGCCATATTCATTACGATAAAATTGCTAAAATTGTAAAGCAGACAGCGCAAGAGTGCGAGTTGCCTTACCACGAATATAAAACAACACGAGCAGCTATAGTTGCTCACTTTAAACATTTAAAAGAAATGGGGGCCAAACCAAAAATAGCCCTAACTTAATCCTATTGCTATGAATAAGCTATCAGACAGAATCAACCGGTTAGAGACAAGTGCAACCTTAGCCATGGCGGCCAAAGGACGTGAGCTTAGAGCGGAAGGTAAAAATATAATCAGCCTTAGCTTAGGCGAACCCGACTTTAATACACCAGAATTTATTAAAGATGCTGCTATTGCAGCCATCAATGATAATTATAATAAATATACCCCAGTTGATGGTTACGATGATTTAAAACAAGCGATTATCAACAAGTTCAAACGCGATAACAACCTCAACTATGACAAATCGCAGATTGTTGTATCTACAGGGGCAAAACAATCTTTAGCCAATGTAGCCATGGTTTGTATCAACCCAGGAGATGAAGTTATTTTACCCTGCCCGTATTGGGTGAGCTACAAGGATATTGTGAAAATTGCCGAAGGAGTGCCTGTAGAAGTACCAACTACTATCGAAACAGATTTCAAAATGACTCCACAACAGCTTGAAAAAGCCATTACACCCAAAACCAAAATGTTGTGGTTTAGTTCTCCTTGCAATCCTAGCGGTATGTTGTACAGTAAAGAAGAATTAAGAGCCCTAGCCGATGTGCTTCAAAAACATCCAGATATTATTATAGTGAGCGATGAAATTTACGAACACATTAATTTTACAGCCAATAGGCACGCCTCTATGGCCGCTTTTGACGATATGTATGAACGCACGGTAACCGTTAATGGGGTTTCCAAAGCTTTTGCGATGACCGGTTGGCGAATTGGCTATATCGGAGCTCCCTCCTATATAGCGCGAGCTTGTAACAAGATTCAAGGACAGTTTACTAGCGGAGCCAATTGTATTGCCCAACGCGCAACTATTGCCGCACTAGAAGCTCCTGTGAGCAAAATTTCTTTTATGATTGATACGTTTAAAGAACGTAGAAAACTTATTTTAGATTTATTAAGCGATGTTCCCGGTTTTAAATGCAACGCGCCACAAGGTGCTTTTTATGTTTTTCCCGATGTCTCGGAATTGTATGGAAAAAGCTTCCGCGGAAAAACAATCAACAATGCCACCGATTTAAGCATGTACCTTTTAGAAGAAGCCGAAGTTGCTACCGTAACGGGTGAAGCTTTTGGAGATGCTAACTGTATACGTCTTTCTTATGCCGCCAGCGAAAAAGAAATTACACAGGCTATACAACAAATTAAGGCTGCTTTAAGTTAATTATACTTAAAATTCAACATATAAAATGCTTCTCTTATTGGGAAGCATTTTATTTTTTAAGGATTATATAATTTTTATTGAATGACTAAAATTTAGGTTTCTATATTTTCTACATTACATTTTAATGCGACAGCATACTTACCTGAAGGCTATGTAGAAACATTTATATTTATTGAGTTTGCAATTACATCTAAAATTTAATTATTACCTATTACGGTTTGGGTAGAGATAATACTCATATAACCCGAACTGGCTACAGCTACTTGAAAATTAAACCTTATTTGATCGCTTGGGTTAAAACTTATACTTTCTAAATTGGTATGGGCTTTTTGAACTTACATTAGCATAATATTTGTAGCCGTCAACTGTTGCTAAAATCTCCAATTTATAGGTTTGTGCTATAGCATTTTTGAGTTTAGGTTGCTCTCTAGAATGCAATAAATTCTCATTTTCGTCGTACCAATTACAGATGGCATATTCATTAATTGTGTTTGCCTGTAATATAGAAGAATAAGTGATCGATTGGTGGCAAAGTTGTTTCACAATATTTGATTCTAATTGGGTAGCTTTAAATTACTTGCATCTAAATTACTAGAAAACATTTAATTTAAAATAAGACGTTAAAAAGCAGTTCAGAGTTAACGATTTCTCCAGAACATGGGAGTCAAAATAATAAGCACTGTAAACAGTTCTAAACGTCCTATAAGCATTAAAAAGGCAGACCACCATTTACCTAACATGGGCAGGCTGTTAAAATTATCAACCGGGCTCAAATCGCCAAACGCAGGCCCTATGTTCCCTAAAGAAGAAGCCGCACCGCCAATTGCCGTCGGAAAATCTAAGCCTAACGCAGCCAATCCCACAGCTCCAATAATAAAAGCCAACATATAAAGAATAAAGAACCCTAAAATATTAAAAACAATCTCTCCTTTTATTCCCTTACCGTTGTAACGTACTGGTACAATTGCGTTAGGGTGTAATGCTCGTTTAAATTCAGCAATTCCATTTCTAATCATAATAATATGACGTACCACCTTTACCCCTCCAGAAGTAGACCCGGCAGAACCTCCTAAGAAAAACAACCCGAAAAAGAAAATAGTCAAAAAGGGTGTCCATAAAGTAAAATCGGCGGTAATAAAACCAGTTGTGGTTATTACTGTTAAAATTTGAAAAAGCGCGTGCCTAAAAGCACTTTCAAACTCCCCCCAAACTTTTGGATGCACTATGGTAGACTGACTCGTATCTGCATAAAAGTAAATTAGTAGTGCAGCAACAATAGCAAATCCAAAAACAAAAATAGCATACCATTTAAATTCATCTTCGTGCAAAATGCGTTGAATTTTTCCCTTAAAAGCAAAGTAACTCATCACAAAGTTAGTACCTGCTAAGAACATAAAAACAATAATAATATATTGAATTAAAGGTTGATCATTCCAGTAAGCAACACTTGCATTCTTAGTTGAAAATCCTCCTGTAGACAAAGTGCTAAGCGCATGATTTACAGCATCAAAAAAAGACATGCCGGCTAAATTTAATAAAATGGTTTCGGCAGCGGTGTAACCAACATAAATAAGCCATAATCTTTTTGCCGTGTCTGTAATTCTAGGTTTTAATTTATCTGCGCTGGGTCCTGGTGCTTCAGCGGCAAACAATTGCATACCCCCTATTCCTAATAGCGGAAGAATAGCAACCGCAAGCACAATTATACCCATACCTCCTATCCAATGAGTAAGGCTACGCCACAATAAAACACCTTCGGGTAATACTTCTATATCGTCTAAAATAGTGGCTCCAGTAGTTGTATAACCAGACATTGTTTCAAAGAATGCATTGGTAATATCGGGGATAGCACTCGTAAAGAGATAAGGCAGCATACCACTTAAGGCCATAAAAATCCATCCAAAGGTTACAATTATATATCCTTCTCTTTGTTTAAGTTTTTTGGCATAATTTCGGGTAGTAAACATAAAAAGCATACCTACCATCATTGTGGTAACAGATGCTCCTGCAATTTGAACCGTGGCACCATCTTTATAAATCCAGCTCACCAAGGTAGCAATAAGCATAAAGCCGCCATTGCATAACAATAGCAACCCCATAATGTATACAATAATCTTAAAATTAAGTTTCGGCATTATGAAAATAGCTTTTCTATTTTATGGATAGATCGGGGTAATGAGCAAACCACTATACGGTCTCCTGGCTCTATCAAAATATCGCCCGAAGCTATCATACCCTTATCATTTCTAACTACACCACCCACGATGGTAGATCTAGGAAAGTCAATATCTACAATACGTTTACCACAAACTTTTGATTTCTTATGCACGATAAACTCTAGCAATTCGGCATTTAAATTATTAAGTTTGGTCATGGCCACAACCTCTCCTTTACGTACATATCTAAAGATAGTGTTTGCCGCCAGTAATTTTTTATTGATTAAGGAGTTTATTCCTATAGAATGACTCAATTGAAAATAATCCATATTTTCTACAAGAGCGATGGTCTTTTTCACCCCTTTAGATTTGGCCACCAAGCAGGACATGATATTGGTTTCAGAATTTCCCGTAACCGAGATAAAAGCATCCATATCATGAATATTCTCCTCTTCTAATAAACCTACGTTTCTTCCGTCACCATTAATTATTAGCGTATCATTCATCTCATCTGCCAATTCAAATGCCTTTTCTCTATCTTTCTCAACCAGCTTGACATTAAATTTGGCTTTTGCCAATTCTTTCGCTGTTTGTTTACCAATTTTACTCCCTCCAAGAATCATCACATTCTTTATTTCTTGTCTTCGTTTACCGGTTAATTTATACAACTGTTCAGAACCCTGCCTACTGGACATGAAATAGGCTTGATCTCCTTCCTTAAACTCAGTATCTCCACGAGGTATTAGCGTAAATTGGGTTCCATAACGCTGTATCGCAATACAGACAAAAGGTATATCTGGAAAAATATTTTGCGCTTCTTTTAATGTTTTACCTAAAAATGGGGCATTACGAGAAAGTTTAAAACCGATCATTGATAAGGCACCCTCATCAAACTCAAAGGTATCATTAAACGCCGATTGCTTTACCAACGACTCAATTTCTTTAGCTGCTAATGATTCTGGTGAAATGAGTTCGTCTATCCCAAACTGCTCAAAGCCTACCACATCTTTATGTTCGATAAACTCGGTATTTCTAATTCTCGCAATGGTACGTTTGGCACCCAATTGCTTAGCCAAAACACAAATGGTTATGTTGGTTGTCTCGCTACTGGTTACACCAACCACCAAATCGGCTCCTTTTATTTGAGCGTCATGAAGTAATAAAATTGAAGTTGCATCTCCTTTTATGGTTCTTATATCCAGATGACTGTCAGCATACTCTAAACTTTCGGCATCCGGATCTATAAGGGTAATATCTTGAGACTCAAAAGAAAGCAACTTCGATAAATGAAAGCCAACTTCTCCTGCCCCTGCAATGATAATTTTCATGAATGGTTTTTTTGGTAGGGCAAAGATATGGCATTTACAATTGGAGATGCCAAGCTCTAACCGATTTTTTTATTTGTGAATCTTATTTTTAGTATTAAAACTTATCTTTGTCAAAAAAAGCCATGGCAAAGAAAGTCACCCCTTATAAAGATTCAAAACTAGCTAAGAAAAAGCAGGTAGAACAAATGTTTGATACCATCTCTGATAATTACGATGGGCTCAATCGTGTTATCTCATTTGGTATTGATACTTCTTGGCGCAAAAAGGTAATTCAAATGGTTATGAACACCCAGCCCAAAAATGCTTTAGATATAGCAACAGGAACGGGAGACTTGGCTATTAGTCTAGCAGAAGCTGGAGTACCAGATGTAATTGGACTAGATTTATCTGAGGGTATGCTTAGCGTAGGACGCAAAAAAATAGAAAGTAAAGGCTTAGACAATAAAATTAAGATGACCCAAGGAGATTCTGAGGCTTTACCTTTTAAAGAAGATACTTTTGATGCTATTACCGTGGCTTTTGGCGTTAGAAATTTTGAAAACCTAGAAAAAGGATTAGCCGAAATTTTCCGCGTGCTAAAACCCGGAGGCATTTTTATTGTTTTAGAAACATCTGTACCTACCAAAGCTCCTTTTAAACAAGGATATAAATTTTACACTAAATATATGTTGCCTGGTATTGGAAAACTATTCTCAAAAGACAAGGTGGCTTACAAATATTTAAGCGATAGTGCCGCGGTTTTCCCTTTTGGTGAAAAATTCAACAATATTTTAAAGAAAATTGGGTTTAATAAAGTGAATCATCATCCGCAAACTATGGGTGTAGCAACAATTTATTCTGCTTCAAAGTAATTTTATGAGATATTTATTGATGTGTACGGTGGTTTTTTTAAGCCTCACGAGCAGCTATGGACAAGGATTTTTTAACACCGAAAAGATTCGCAACAAAGATAATATGGACAAGCAGCGTTGGTCTTGGGGTTATTTTTTAGGCTTTAACTCTTACGGATTCGACTTGCAATACAATAAGCCCGCAACCGACATTGTGGTGAAAAACGATATCGGTTTTAATGTAGGGCTTTTGGGAAATCTAAGAATCAATGATTATATTGATCTAAGGTTAGAGCCTGGAGTTGTCTTTGCCAATCGCACCTTTACTTATACCGAAATTCCCGAAGACAATTTTAGAGATATCAAATCTACTTACATCCATGTGCCTTTGTTGGTCAAGTTTTCAACCAAAAGACTCAACAACTTTAAACCCTTTGTAGTGGGTGGGGTTTCACGCTCTATCAACCTATCTAGTAATGAAACTAATCCAGATGACAATAGAGCGGGCGAATTTAGAATGATTAATGATGCTAATTATTTTGAGCTAGGATTTGGCATTGATTTTTACCTGCCTTATTTCAAATTCACCCCCTCTATACGCGGTGTATTTGGCATGACCGATGAACTTAAGCGAGATAAAGACCCAAACAGTCCTTACACAGGGCAAATTGAATCTATGAAATCACGCGGCATCTTTATTAATTTTACTTTTCAATAACTATGCTTCGGTTTTTGGTTATTGATTAACTCCAAAACAATAAGGAGAACTTAAACAATTTCCCCTTAGCCGTAAAATTTTAACACGCAAAGTATTTAGATAACTAAATAAACGCCATTTTCAAATGGCACTAATCTATTAACCTCTTCTCCATTCACTTAATAAAATTGCTGTGGCAGTAGCTACATTTAAACTTTCGGTAGACTGGTTTTCGCCAAATTGTGGAATACTTATTTTTTGACTTGCTAAACTTGCGATGGAGGAAGAAATGCCGTTAGCTTCGTTGCCTAATATTAAAATTCCGCTTGACGGTAATTGGGTTTTATATACATTTTCACCATCCATAAAAGTTCCTAGTAGGGGTAAATCGGTGTTTTTTAAAGTTTCGTATAAATCCGCATAAGCGATGTGTACTCTAGCAAGAGACCCCATAGTTGCTTGCACTACTTTTTCATTATAACAATCTACAGTATCATTAGAACACAGAATTTGCTTCACACCAAACCAGTCACAAAGTCTTATAATTGTACCTAAATTGCCTGGGTCGCGCACTCCGTCTAAGGCTACCGCAAAATCAACCGTTTTCATAGTATCATTTTTTTCGGGTATTTTAAAAAGCGCTAATGCGACTTGCGGGGTGGCCAGCTTGCTAATCTTTTTCAAATCGGCTTCGGTGATAAGTTGTAATTTCTCTGTTGGAACATAAAATACATCTGTAGTGCTATATAACAACTCCAATTCATAATTTGAGTTTAAAAGCTCTTTTATAACTTTAATTCCTTCGGCTACAAAAAGATTATATTTGTTCCTATATTTTTTTTGCGAAAGACTGTTTATTAACTTTATTTGATTTTTGCTGAGCATAAATTGATGTATTTTTGAACCTAATTTTTAGATGATTTTGAGAGCCGTTACCGCAAAAATAATATTATTCTGCTTAGTCTTAAATTTTGTAAGCTGTAATCCTACAAAAAGAGTTAAAGAGGATGAGCGACTACTCACAGAAAATACTATTCTTGTAAACAACGAAAAGTCAAAAGACAATGAGCTATACAACCAGCTTTACCAAAAACCCAATAGCAAATTGCCGGTTTTGGGTATTCCGCTTAAGCTGCACATTTATAACCTAGCAAAACCAAACCCCGATTCGAGTTATACCGCTTGGTTAAACAGAAAGCCAAACCGCAAAAAACGACTCGCTTCGATTTATTCACAAAAACAAGTTGACCGCATTAAAAGAGGCTATTTATCTTTTCATAATACTTTAAAAGAATCGGGAGAACCTCCCAGTGTTTATGATGAAAACAAAAGTGTAAAAAGCAAAAATCGGTTAGAAGCTTATTTCTGGAACCGTGGTTGGTTTAATGCTGAAGCGGATTTTAAATCGGTAAACCATAAAAAAGACAGAACGCGTGTTAAATATTGGGTAACCACCAATAAAGCTTATGTTCTTGACAGTATACAAAAGCAAATAAAGTCGCCGGTGGCAGATAGTTTGTATATGCTAAGCAAAAAAGAAAGTATTTTAAAAGCAGGACAACAGTTTAACACCGATAATTTTGAGGCAGAACGCGATAGAATCACTTTCTTCTTCAGAAATCGAGGCTTGTACCACTTTGAAAAAGAATTCATCAGTTTTGAAGCCGACACTTTAGATACCAACCATAAGGTAAAAACCGATATTATAATTTCTAACCGAGAAGTTACGCGCGAAGACAGCACCAAAACGGTACCTTATAAAATTCACCGCATTAGTCAGGTTAACATATTTCCCGATTATTCTTTTAAATCTGGCAATTTTGCACAAGACTCGGCACAATACAAAGGCTATACTATTTACTCTTTTGGCAAGTTAAAATACAAGCCAAAAACTTTAGCCAATGCGGTTTTCATAAGGAAAGGAGATGTTTACAAAGACCTCGACCGCTCTTTAACCTACAGAAGGTTAAATGAGTTGGGGCAATTTAGATACCCCGACATCAAGTATCAACCCGACCCAAGAGACAGCACCGGCACGCAACTTATTGCCAATGTTTTTTTAACCCCAAGACCTAAACTAGGAGTAGATTTTAACGTAGATGCCTCACGCAGTAACATTCAAGATTTTGGTATTGGTTTTGGTGGCTCCTTACTGATTAGAAATGTATTTGGTGGCGCAGAAAATCTAGAAATTGCAGCAAGAGGTAGTGTGGGTTCTTCAAAAGAAGCGGCTGATGCCAATGATCGATTTTTTAATATTTCAGAAATTGGTAGCGATGCCAGCCTCACTTTTCCTAGTATTGCGTTTCCTTTAAATACCGAAAAAATAATTCCGAAAAAAATGTCACCGTTCACCACCTTACGCGTTGGGTTAAGCACACAAAAAAATATAGGACTAGACAAACAAAACGTTACAGGAAGTTTTTTCTACCGTTGGTATCCCAATGAAACGCTGAGCCATAAGCTTAGTTTAATCGATTTACAATATGTTAAAAATTTAAACACCAGTAATTACTTTAACGTATACACCAACTCTTTCTCTCGGCTTAATGAAATTGCCCAAGACAATATTTCGCAAATCAATCCCGCTTATTTCAATAACAATTCATCTGGTTCTGGCTTACCCAATCTTATTATACCCGAAGGTGCTAATGGGTTTATTCGCGACCTAAGAAACAATCAAATTAATTTAACACGCGAACAAGAACAAATAGCCCGTGATATTATTGAAAGAAGGCAAAGATTAACCGAGGACAACTTGATTTTGGCCACCAATTTCTCGTACAATAAAAACACAAGAGAGGGTATTTACGATTGGGACTTTAGTCAGTTTCGCTTTAAACTAGAGACCGCAGGAAATTCGCTTGCATTACTAGGAAAAATGCTCAATTTAAAAAAAGACAGTCAGGGTAACTATGATTTATTTGGCGTACAATTTTCGCAATATATAAAACTAGAAACAGATTTTATCAAGCATTGGGATCTAGGCAAAGACAATATTATTGCGGCACGCATTATGGGTGGTATTGCCTTACCCTATGGCAACGCCAGCAGTATACCTTTTGCAAGAAGTTTTTTTGCGGGAGGAACCAATGATAACCGCGGTTGGCAAGCCTACAGTTTAGGACCGGGTAGCTCTGGCGGAATTAACGAGTTTAATGAAGCCAATATGAAAATTGCTTTTAATTTAGAATACCGTTTTAATTTATTTGGCGATTTGCATAGTGCCGTTTTCACGGATATCGGTAATATTTGGAATGTAGAAGATAATGTAAAAGATGAAGCTTCCCGCTTTACAAAGCTAAAAGACCTTACAGAACTCGCCGTGAGTACTGGGTTTGGTCTGCGGTATGATTTAGACTTTTTTGTCATCAGGCTTGACCTTGGTTTTAAAACCTACAATCCTGCCCAAACGAAACAAAAATGGTTTCAAGAATATAATTTTGCCAATGTGGTTTACAATGTTGGTATTAATTATCCTTTCTAAGCCATTTTATTTTATTAATTTTGTCTCTTAAATTTATAAGATCAACTATATGAGTCATCAAATTAAACCCGGAGTTGCTACAGGTAAAGAGGTGCAAGCTATATTTAACCACGCAAAGAAACATGCCTATGCCCTACCGGCCGTGAATGTTGTAGGGTCAAACACCCTAAATACGGTTATGGAAACGGCTGCAGAGCTTAACGCGCCCGTTATCATACAGTTTTCAAATGGCGGAGCTTCTTTTAATGCAGGTAAAGGTCTTTCTAATGAAAACCAAAAAGCCGCAATTTTAGGAGGCGTAGCTGGTGCCAAACACGTTCACCAGTTGGCCGAAGCTTATGGCGCTACGGTTATCCTACATACCGATCATTGTGCTAAAAAATTACTACCCTGGATAGACGGTTTGCTAGACGAGGGTGAAAAATTTTATAAAGAAACAGGCAAACCTCTTTATAGTTCTCATATGATTGACCTGAGTGAAGAACCTCTTGAAGAAAACATTGCCATTTGCAAAGAATATTTGGCTCGCATGAGCAAGATGGGGATGACTTTAGAAATTGAGCTGGGTATTACTGGTGGCGAAGAAGATGGCGTTGATAATACAGATGTAGATGTATCTAAATTATACACACAGCCCAAAGAAGTAGCCTATGCTTTTGAAGAGCTTAGTAAAGTAAGCGATCAATTTACCATTGCTGCCGCATTTGGAAATGTGCACGGAGTTTATAAACCCGGTAACGTAAAGCTCACCCCTACCATCTTAAAAGATTCTCAAGAGTACATCAGCAAACATTATAATGTGCCCAACAACCATATTGATTTTGTATTTCACGGAGGCAGTGGCTCTAGCCTAGCCGAAATAAGAGAAGCTATAGGTTATGGGGTAATTAAGATGAATATAGACACCGATTTGCAATATGCCTTTACGGAAGGAGTAAGAGATTACATGAAAAATAATGAAGCCTATGTAGCTTCGCAAATTGGAAATCCTGAAGGAGAAGATTTACCAAATAAAAAATATTACGACCCAAGAAAATGGTTAAGAGAAGGTGAAAGCACTTTTAAAACAAGATTAAAACAAGCTTTTGAAGACCTTAATAATATCAACACATTAAGCAAATAAAATTTGCCCAATTAATAAGTAAAAATTATGGCTTGGTTTAAAAGAACAAAAAAGGGAATACAAACCGCTACCGAAGATAAAAAAGATGTACCCAAAGGCTTGTGGTACAAATCTCCAACTGGTAAAATTGTAGATGCCGAAGAGTTGGCTAGAAATTTTTACGTAAGCCCAGAAGATGGTTACCACGTAAGAATAGGAAGTAAAGAGTATTTTGAGATATTATTTGATGACAATAAATTCAAAGAATTAGACGCAAATCTTACTTCTAAAGATCCATTAAAATTTGAGGATAAGAAAAAATACCCCGACAGAATTCAGGAAGCCCAGAAAAAAACCGGACTAAAAGATGCTATTCGAGTTGGAGTAGGTAAATCTAAAGGAAAAGATCTAGTAGTAGCTTGTATGGATTTTAGCTTTGTAGGCGGTTCTATGGGTAGCGTTGTAGGAGAAAAAATAGCTCGAGCAGCAAAATATTCTCTAGATAACAGAATCCCATTAATGATTATATCAAAATCTGGAGGTGCGCGTATGCAAGAAGCCGTACTATCTTTAATGCAATTGGCAAAAACCTCTGTAATGATCGCTCAACTCGCAGAAGAAAAGATACCCTATATCTCTCTGTGTACAGACCCTACAACGGGTGGTACTACTGCCTCTTATGCGATGCTTGGCGATATTAATATTTCTGAACCCGGAGCGCTTATTGGATTTGCTGGACCTAGAGTGGTGAAAGATACCACTGGAAAAGATCTGCCAGATGATTTTCAAACCGCAGAATTTTTAAAAGAACATGGTTTCTTAGATTTTATTACTCACCGTAGAGATTTAAAAGATAAAGTAAATTTATACTTAGATTTAATTCAGAACCACCAAGTTCGCGCATAAAGAAGTTTAAAACACTTCAATCTATAAAAAACAGGCTGGCTTACAAGCTAGCTTGTTTTATTTTGAATCTAAATCAAGCTGAAGCTGAGCTTAAAAAATAAATTAAGTCTGCCAAAATAGATTTTACATAATTTTAAATGCCTATAGATAAAGTAGGCAAAGAGTATTACGTGAATGATGAATCCAAAAAGGTTTGACAACTATTACATTATTTTGTTCTAAGCTGCATTATTTCTTCCCTTAAAAAAGCAATTTCTTTGTCTTTATCTTCAATTATTTTTTCATAAAGCACTTTAGTTGTAAAAAAATCTTCCATTACCTCCAAATTGAGATCCTCTTTTTCATCAATTAGTGCAGCGGATTTTTGAGGAGGTTCTACTAGCAATCTGTGCATACTAACTTCTAAAACCGCAGCAATAGCTTTTAGGCGCTGGGTTGAGATGTTGATTAATTCTTTTTCTATTTTAGCATAATTACTTTGCGACATATGTAATTTAATGGCCATATATTCCTGAGAATAGCCTTTTATTTGTCTGAGTGCTCTAATGCATTTCCCAATACCAGTCATTTTACAACTATTTTAGTCTAAAATAGAATAATTTAGATTAAAGTAAAAAGAATTTTAAGAATATCTTTACATCATTATTCAATTAAAATTTTAAGATGAAAAAAGCATACTTATTGTTCCTATTAACGATTTTTGTCACTTTCTCTTATGCTCAAGAAAAATCTTCAAACGATAAAAAAACAATTACAGAAATTATTTTTAATGAAGGTAATTTTTTAGAGGGAAACTATGAATACCTCAGTGTAAAAACAAGAAAAAACAATACCTTTAGTGGTTCAGGATTTCAGATTGCATACTCCAGAAAAGTATACAAAAGATTTCACTTAGGAGTATCTTGGGGTAAAATTTATGCCAAAACAGATGACAATTATGAGGATTTGTTTTGGCTAGATAGCGAAACCGAAATTAAGAAATGGGAAATAGGTGTTGCCTATTTAATTATTAATCAAAAGAGATTTAAAGTTTTTGGTGAAGTAAATTATTTAGGTATGTTTTATGACGGTTTGATAGAAAGTATAACAGATCTAGAAGGGAACGCTGATTATATAGTTACCGGCAAATCGTCAGATGAGACTTTTCAACTGCAGGTACAAGGAAATATTGCTTTGTATAAAGATTTGTTTCTTACGGCAAAAATAGGGTACGGGTTTGGTTATAACCAATACAAAAGTATTTCTTTAAAAACAGGCTTAGGGTATCAGTTTTAAGTCCAATCCTGGCAAAATAATTTATTAATCCTTTTAAAAAAGCCTCTAAGATTTAAATCTCAGAGGCTTTAAATTTTAAATAAAGTTGTACTTATTGATCTTTTTCCTTTTTATGATCGTCTTTAACAGCCTCATCGCGGTATCGGCAACAAGCGTGTACGCTATTATACGCCTCGTCGCTCGCTTTTAAATCGTTTACATCATGACCCACGGCCAAAATATTTTGTTTCACCTCACCTAAATCTGCTTTCTTAGCATTATAAATCAGTTTTAACTCGTGGGTTTCAACATTCCAAATGGCGCTTTTAACCCCCTTAGTTTTGATACTTGCCTTTTCAATACGTTCTTTACACATACCGCAAACGCCATCTACAACAAGGCTTGTTCTGGCGTTTTTACTTTGGGCAAAGGCCATACTTACGGCAAAAAATAAAAGTAAACTTACTATTTTTTTCATTTTAATTTTAGTTTTAATTATTAGTTCAATTTATAACGAAGTCCCATATAATACATACTACCAAAGATAGGACCATATACAAAAGTAGTATCAAAATTAGAGCCAAACGGGTTATCGGCTGCTAAAATAGGTCGGTTTTGCCTAACGTTAGTTATGTTTTCTCCTCCTAAATATACTTCAAACTTTGGCGAAAACACCCTCGTTACTTGGGCATTTACCGTATTTACTTCTGGCGAAAATTCGGGTAATTGATAGGCTTGCGGATTAGAATCGGTTTGAGGAAAGCGTTGTTTCCCTAACCAATTATAAGTAACATCAAACTTCCAAGTACTATTATTTTTAATAGGCGTTTCGTAAGATAGATTAGCAAAAAACCTATGTTGTGCCGTAAGAGGCTTCAATTTCTCACCACTTAAATACTTGGTTTTTATATCATAATATTTATAAGCCAAACGCGTATGTAAACCTTTTGCAATATTATAATTAGCTTCTACTTGAAAGCTGTTGGCATAGCTTTCATTCTTTAAATTATAAAACTGAATCTGCGTAGGCGATTCCCAATCGGCAACCAACTGATTTTCAAAATCTGTACGGTAAAAATCTACGATAATATCTGCCTTATTGCCCCATAAATTAAATCCTTGTAAAAAAGAAACTCCATAATTCCAAGCAATCTCAGCATCTAAGCCGTAAGCCCCTTCTGAATTGGAAGGATAGATTTTTATACTTCTAGCGGTAGCGAACAAATTTTGATTTTCTGCAAAAATATTGGCCAAACGCTTTCCTCTACCTATTGATGCTCTAAAAGCCGATTTACCCCAAGGGGAATAACGTATATGCAATCTAGGAGTCAAGAAAAAGCCCATACGGTTATGCTGATCTGCCCGTAAGCCTAAAGTTAAATTTAGCTTTTCTAGGTTGTCAAAATTATACTCAAAGAAAGCGCCTACCGCATTATCTGTTCGCGTATAACTTTTGTTTTCTACAAATTCTTCGTAATCATCATAAGTAAAACTAACACCCGTTTTTATTTTGTGCCTAGAATCACTAATTATACTATTATACATAAAATTAGTAAATATGCTATTCTGCGTTATATCATACCTACGCAATCCAAAATACGACTCTTGGTTATGGTGACTAACCGAAAATTGCGCCCCCATATTCTGCCAAGGTAAATCTGGGTTAACATACCCGAATTTACTTGAGAAATCATAACGTTGCGTTTTTATTTCGCTTCCCCAAACTTGGTTGCCTAGTTTATGTTGCTCTGGATCAAAATTTACTTGTCCCGCCTGTTTTTCATCGGTTAGTGCCCTAATATTAAAAAAGCCAACCAAGCCTTTTTCTGTGTCGGTATACTGCCAACGGTTCATCACATTAACTTGATGATATAAGGGCATATCTAAAAAACCGTCATGATTTACATCGTGTTTTTCTTGGTGTATATTTCCGTGCACGTAAAGGCCGGTACTCCATTTTTTGCTTACCGGAGTGTTGAAATGAGAATTCAACTCAAATCGTTGATTAGTGGCTCCATAAAGATTTAAGAAAAACCGATCATCTTTGGTGGGTTTCTGTAACTCAACATTTATTTGCCCTGCCATACTTTCATAACCATTAACTACACTTCCTGCACCTTTAGTAATTTGAATACTCTCTACCCAAGTTCCAGGAGTAAAAGTGAGTCCATAGGCTTGTGAAGCCCCGCGCACCGTAGGTATATTTTCTGTAGCAATAAGTATGTATGGGCTGGTTAATCCCAGCATTTTAATTTGGCGAGTACCCGAGATAGCATCGGCAAAATTGACATCTATAGAGGGATTTGTCTCAAAACTCTCAGACAAATTACAGCAAGCAGCCTTCAATAATTCATCGCTGCTTACATTAATTACATTTTGAGCATCTAAAAACGATCTAGAAGTTGCTTGTTTTTTAGAAACAATCTTAATTTCATCTAAATTGCTTTTAGGTGCAAGCTCTATTTTTAAAGGAATTTTAGCATCCCTAACCGCAACGGTATCGGTTGTAAAACCAATATAACTCACCACCAATTGTTGAGATTCACTTTTATAAGGTAAGTCAAATTTTCCGTCAAAGTCTGTAACGGTTCCTACTTGGGTGCCTAGCCAATACACATTAGCGCCGGGCAAAGGCATATTTTTTTCTCCGCGCTCATAAACAACGCCGCTTATTTTTTCTTGTGCACCCGCACAAATACCTAAAAATAGCATAAAAAGGCAGAATATTCTTTTCATTGTAATTACTTTTAATTTTTAATTGATGTTCGGTAAAAAACATAAAAACTGCCTACTATAAAATTTACTAGGGCAGTCTAATTAAAAAATAAAAGTCTAAATGAGCCATTGCTCATTACGCAAATAAAGCGGAGTATTACAGAATGGAGGTGCCTTGCTCCAAATTAATAAATGGAGTCTTTTCTCCTGTATTAAGCTTAAAGCGGAATTGATAGAAGTAAAAGATAAAATAGATGCTTTTGGCACTTGAATATCCCAATCTGATTGATCTTGCTTAAGTTGCTTTTGACCAGAAAAAACTTCGATAGAATCTTGGCAACAAGAATTTTCAAAATTAATTTGCTCTTCTGGGTCTGGCTCTGGACAGCAAGATTGAGTATCTAATCTAAAACTAAAATCAACTAATATCTCTGCACAAAATTGCTTTTCTACTGCAAAAGAAGTGGTAGACAGCAGTAGTACAAAAGCTATAAAAAAAGCTTGAAATTTTATGACAGCATTTTTAAACATACCACAAAGCTATAAAAAATAAGTAACTTGCACTAATATGAATTTAACCGAACTAAAAGACAAAGTCAACCACTTTATAATTTAATGAATAACGGATTTATAAAGTTAGACTACTTTCTCAATATCATCCTTTACAATAATCCGCTTAAAGCGGAAGTAAATAATTGCATTAACTAGAATAAATTAAAAAATTATGTTTTATATTTGCCGCTTGATAGAAAATCTATCTATGCATAATAATCATTGAAATAATATTGGAATGTATTTAAGTAAAGAAGCAAAACAAGAATTATTTGAGAAGTACGGTAACGGTAAGAACGATACCGGATCTGCCGAAGGACAAATCGCATTATTCACTAAGCGAATTGCACACATCTCAAAACATTTAAAAGGAAACCAAAAAGATTTTAACTCTGAGCGCGCTCTTGTGTCTCTAGTAGGTAAAAGAAGACGTCTTTTAGACTACCTAATGAAGAAAGACATTATGAGGTATCGTGAAATCGTAAAAGATTTAGGACTTAGAAAATAATTTTAAGGGGGCGTTTTGCCCCTTTTTTTTTACCTTAGTGTAAAAAAATAAAGAAAAAGCTACAGTAATAGTTTTTCATTGGTCATTACAACTACACACAACACACACAACCCAGGCCGTCCTGGATCCCGACGGAGACCATTGTTAACTTAGAAATAAAAAGTATGATTCCAAAAACATTTAAAGAGGTTATCGATTTAGGAGATGGAAGAGAAATCTCTATCGAGACCGGAAAATTAGCAAAACAGGCCCACGGTTCTGTTGTTGTGAAATCAGGAAATTCTATGCTGCTGTGTACCGTAGTTTCTAACTACAAACAAAGCGACGTTGATTTTTTACCTTTAACGGTAGATTATAGAGAGAAATTTGCGGCTGCCGGAAGATATCCTGGCGGTTTCTTTAAAAGAGAAGCAAGACCAAGTGATGGCGAAGTGCTTACTATGCGTATTGTAGATCGCGTTTTAAGGCCACTTTTCCCTAAAGATTACCACGCAGAAACGCAGGTTATGATTCAACTTATGTCTCATGACGATGATGTGATGCCAGATGCTATGGCTGGTTTGGCTGCCTCGGCGGCTATTCAGTTATCAGACATACCGTTTGAGTGTGCCATTTCTGAAGTTCGTGTAGGTCGTGTAGATGGTGAGTTTATCATCAACCCCACGCGTAGCCAATTAGCCGAGTCGGATATCGATATGATGATTGGTGCTTCTGCCGATTCTGTTATGATGGTTGAAGGAGAAATGAAAGAAATTTCTGAAGAAGAAATGACCGAGGCCATCAAATTTGCTCACGAAGCAATTAAAAAGCAATGTGAGGCGCAAATAAAATTGGCCGAAGCTTTTGGTAAAAAAGAAACCAGAACTTATGACGGAGAAAGAGAAGATGAAGCCTTAGCTAAACAAATTCACGATTTGGCTTATGATAAGGTTTACGAAGTAGCCAAAGCAGGTTCTTCTAAAGCAGAACGCAGTGCAGCTTTCGCGGAAATTAAAGAAGAAATTACCGCTAGTTTTTCTGAAGAAGAGCAGGAGGAGTATGGCGATTTAATAAGCAAGTACTACAGCAAAGCCGAAAAAGCAGCAGTAAGAGATTTAACTTTAAATGAAGGTTTACGTTTAGACGGACGTAAAACAGATGAGATTAGACCAATATGGTGTGAAGTTGATTACTTACCTTCTGTTCACGGTTCTTCAATTTTTACTCGAGGTGAAACCCAAGCGCTTGCAACTGTAACCCTTGGTACTTCGCGCGAAGCAAACCAAATAGATATGCCTAGTTTTGAGGGTGAAGAAACTTTTTACTTACATTACAACTTTCCTCCATTCTCAACTGGTGAGGCAAGACCTATTCGAGGTACTTCTCGTAGAGAAATAGGACATGGTAATTTAGCTCAGCGCGCCCTAAAAGGAATGATTCCAGATAATTGCCCTTACACCGTTCGTGTAGTTTCAGAAATATTAGAATCTAACGGTTCTTCTTCTATGGCGACCGTTTGTGCAGGAACTATGGCAATTATGGATGCTGGGGTTCAGCTTATAAAGCCGGTTTCAGGTATTGCAATGGGACTTATTAGCGATGCCGATAGTGGTAAATATGCAGTGCTATCAGATATTTTAGGTGACGAAGATCATTTAGGTGATATGGACTTTAAAGTAACTGGTACAGCAGAGGGTATAACCGCTTGCCAAATGGATATAAAAGTAAAAGGTTTAAGTTATGAAATCTTAATTAAAGCGCTTCAACAAGCCAGAGCAGGTCGATTACATATCTTAGAAAAAATTACAGACACTATAGACCAGCCAAACGAAACGGTTAAAGCACATGCTCCTAAAATGATTACCCGTAGAATTCCTAATGAATATATCGGTAGTCTTATTGGTCCGGGTGGTAAAGTAATTCAAGAATTACAAAAAGAAACCAACACTACTATTGTAATTAATGAAGATCCTGTTACCGAAGAAGGTATTGTAGAAATACTGGGTACAGACCAAGAAGGAATCGATAAAGTTTTAGCTAAAATAGATGCTATTACTTTTAAGCCTGAGAAAGGAAGTGTTTATGAAGTAAAAGTAATTAAACTTTTAGATTTTGGAGCTGTGGTAGAATATACAGAAGCACCAGGAAATGAGGTTTTATTGCATATCTCTGAATTGGCTTGGGAAAGAACAAACAATGTTACCGATGTGGTAAATCTTGGCGATGTGATAGACGTAAAATATTTTGGTTTTGATCCTAAAACCAGAAAAGAAAAAGTATCTCGTAAGGCACTTCTTCCTCGACCACCAAGAGAGCAGAAAAACAAAGAATAAAAAATTATTATTTTAGAATTTTAAGCCTTCCCCATACAGGAAGGCTTTTTTATATACTGCCAAATTATCACCTCTCGGCAAATGTGTCAGTCTCTTTATTTTAAATAAACCGATTAACTAACCTCAATTCGTTAAAATTATACGTAATTCTTAAACAATACTTAAATATTTGTTTTTAAGTTAAAAAAAGTTATTATTTAAGAAGTTTTATTGCTAATTCCGACTATCGCATGGTAGTTGTAGCTATTAAGACAACAATAAATTATTAACTTAAAAATAAGGAATGAAATTATTAGTAATTGGTGGCGGTAACATGGGTTTAACCTATTCTGAAGGTATGGCTAAGTCTGCTTTAATGAATGGAAAAAAAGTTAGAATTTTTGATACCGATCCAAAAAAAATTACGAAATTAAAAGAAGAAAATTTATTTGCTGTTTATGACAATTTAGAGGAGGTGCTCCCCAGCGCCGACTTGGTTTTTATCGCGGTTAAGCCCTACCACTGCGAGGAACTTTTTGAGCAAATGAAACCTCTTATCAATCCGCAACAAATTTTTGTATCATTGATGGCCGGGATTACCATCGAAACCATAATGCAAGGTTTAAATACGCAAAAAGTTGTACGCACTATGCCTAATCTCCCTGCTCAAGTGGGTAAAGGAGTTACCTCTTACACAGAAAGCGATGCGGTTACACGCGTTGAATTGCTAACCGTTCGTAACTTATTAGATACAACCGGCGCATCTATTCACGTTGATACCGAAAATTTTATAGACGCTTCAACGGGTATATCAGGTAGCGGTCCTGCTTATGTATTTTATTTTATGGAATCAATGCTCGAAGCAGCAAAAAAAATGGGCTTTTCAGATTACGACTCCAAGGTTCTTGTTAGTAACACCTTCGAAGGAGCGGTAGAATTATTCAATCAGTCTGACTTATCACCAAAATCATGGATGGATCGTGTAGCCTCAAAAGGAGGAACCACAAGAGCCGCCCTTGACTCTATGGAAGATAACAATGTAAATGAACTCATTAAAGAAGCGGCTTATGCAGCTTTTAATCGTGCTGTTGAATTAGGAGAAAAGAAGAACAAGTAATGACAGAAACAAAAGACATAAAACGAGTAGTTGTTAAAGTAGGAACTAATGTAATGACCAATAAAGATAATCGCATCTTAGGCCCAGTTTTAAAAGAAATCGTTCGGCAAATTGCGGTACTTTATGAGCGCGATGTCATGGTTATATTAGTATCATCTGGATCGGCTATAGCCGGAAAAGAAGTACTTAGTCAATGCAATATAGAAGATGCTTCTACCAGAAGACAAGTTTATTCGGCTGTCGGGCAACCGCGTATGATGCGACACTATTATAGCTTATTTCATGATTACGGGATGCGCTGCGCACAAGTTTTAGCTACTAAACGCGATTTCGCACCAGGAAGACATAGAGAAAACATGATCAATTGCTATGAAGGTTTACTATCACAAGGGGTTATTCCTATTGCCAATGAAGATGATGCGGTTTCTCTTACCATGTCTATGTTTTCAGATAATGACGAGCTGGCCAGCCTAGTGGCCGAATTGGTTAACGCCGACCGTTTGATTATTTTAACCGATACAGACGGACTTTATACTGGGCATCCAGACGACGATGACTCTGAAAGACTTAAACAAGTGACCCCAGACCAGGATGTTGAAAAATATGTTCAAGCCTCAGAAAAAGGGGAAGGTGAAGGCCGAGGAGGAATGGAAAGTAAATTAAAAATAGCTAAGCAAACCGCACTTAAAGATATACCTACCTATATCGCAAAAGGTAAAATACCTAATGTGATTGTAGATATAGTAGAAGGTAAAAATGTAGGTACAGAGTTTATTGTTAATGACTAAAAGATTAAATGAAGTAAGAATTAAAACAAAGCTTATGCAATTATTAGAAACAGATAAAAAAAATAATGTATTAGATTCAATGATGCGAATCATTGACCAACGAAGAAAAGAAATTATAGCAGCCAATCAAAAAGATCTTGATGCTTTTTCTAAAGATGATCAAGCGCTTTACGACCGATTAGTGGTAGATGAAGCAAAGGTTGACGATATGATTAGAGCTATAAAAGAAGTAAAAGTACAGGATGATCCTGTTGGGAATAATATTGCCGAAAAAAAATTAGATAGCGGCTTAGAAATCATAAATAAAACTGCTCCATTTGGAACCATTATGATTATTTATGAATCTAGACCCGATGTTACCATTGAAGCAGCCGTATTAGCTTTTAAAGCCAATAATAAAATTTTACTTAAGGGAGGTAAAGAAGCTAAACACTCTAATTTAGTTTTAGAATCTTGCTGGCATGAGGCTTTAGCCGAAAATAATTTAAGTAAAGATTGGATACGTCTGATGCAAATGGATAGACACGAAACAAGAGAATTCTTGAAAAACCCAACTGAACCATTAGACTTGATTGTACCGAGAGGTGGAGAGCGTTTGATTAATTTTGTAAAAGAAAATGCCACTTGCGCCGTACTGATTAGTGGTAGAGGTAATAATTTTCTATACGTATCCCCAAAAGCTGATTGGGACAAAGCCAAAAAAGTTATCATCAATGCCAAAACCAATAAAATTTCGGGTTGCAATGCTTTAGATAAGGTGCTATTAGATAAAAATATTGAGAACTACGAAGAAAAGGTAGCTGATTTATATAGCAGTTTAAAAGAAGTAAATGTAGCGGTCTGGGCCGATGAATCAATCCACGCTTTATGCCCAGAAACGAAATTACTAACCGATAAAGAGGCTTGGTACGAAGAGTTCTTAGCGATGAAAATTTTGGTAGCTGAAGTTTCAAGTATGTCAGAAGCTATTCAGAAGATAAATAAATATTCAGGTGGTCATTCTACCGCCATCATTACCGAGGATAAAACCGAAGCTCTAGCTTTTATGGAGCAAATTGACAGTGCTGCGGTTTATCACAATGCCTCTACTCGATTTACAGATGGAGGTCAAATGGGAGTTGGTGCAGAACTAGCCATTAGCACAGACAAACTACATCATCGTGGCCCACTAGGTCTTAAGCAATTGGTCACCAATAAATATTATGTATTTGGCGATGGCCACATAAGGGTATAATTAAAAAAAGCCAGAACAAAAAAGCCTTAAAATCAATTAAATGAGTTTAAGGCTTTTTTTATGTGCACTCAAAATAAAAATGTATTACTTTTGTAACCTTTTTCAAAAAGGCACGTATAACCTAATACAAGCATTAATTTAACTGGGAGCATTTTAAATGAGACAACTTAAAATTACAAAGCAAGTAACCAATAGAGAAACCGCATCTTTAGACAAATACTTGCAAGAAATTGGTAAGGTAGATTTGATTACCGCAGAAGAAGAAGTAGAGTTAGCACAACGTATTAAAGCAGGTGATGACCGAGCTTTAGAGAAATTAACCAACGCTAACCTTCGTTTTGTGGTATCGGTAGCTAAACAATACCAAAACCAAGGACTTACCCTTCCCGATTTAATCAACGAAGGAAATTTAGGATTAATTAAAGCCGCAAAACGATTTGACGAAACGCGTGGTTTTAAATTTATCTCTTATGCCGTTTGGTGGATCAGACAATCTATACTTCAAGCTTTGGCTGAGCAGTCTAGAATTGTACGTTTACCCTTAAACAAAATTGGCTCAATTAATAAGATTAATAAAACATTTGCCTTTTTAGAGCAAGCCAATGAACGCCCACCAAGTGCCGAAGAAATTGCCAAGGAATTAGATATGACCGTAAACGACGTTAAAGAGTCATTGAAAAATTCAGGTAGACACGTTAGCATGGATGCACCTTTGATAGATGGTGAAGATTCTAATTTATATGATGTATTGAAATTTGGTGAGTCTCCAAATCCTGATAAAGATTTAATGCACGACTCTCTAAGAACTGAAATTGAGCGAGCGCTTGAAACTTTGACTCCGAGAGAAGCCGATGTTTTAAGACTATACTTTGGCTTAGGCGACCAGCAACCTATGACTCTAGAAGAAATAGGAGAAACTTTTGATTTGACCCGTGAACGTGTGCGTCAAATAAAAGAAAAAGCTATCCGCCGACTTAAACATACCTCAAAAAGTAAAATATTAAAGACCTATTTAGGTTAAATAAAAAAACCGCCAATTGGCGGTTTTTTTTATTCAGTTGACTCTTCATCTTCTCCATAGAGCAGCTCTATAAAATCTTCCTTGGCCAAATCGCCAAAATAGTTTTTAAGGTTTACACCAGCTAAAGCCTCTTTTATATCGGGCAATGTATAACGAACACCTAAAAGCTTATGCTCTAATTCATCTACCGGATCTTTACTAAAAAAGTCTCCATATATCTTAATAGCCGCTATATGACCTTTTTCTACAAAAATGCGGAGATCAATTATACCAACCGGAAATTTTTTCTCACGTCGAATATTAAATTTAGGCGACTTACCATAATTCCAGTCCCATTGATCATATTTTTCCTTTTTTAGTTGGTATACTCCAGCCCACTCTTCATCGGTGAGCTTATAAATACTAAAGTCTTCTTTCTCTTTAAACAGGCCGTCTATAATTTTTTGCTTAAAATCTTCAATACGCATAGGTTCTGGTAAAAACTCTGTAATGTTGGCCACTCTACTACGCACTGACTTATGTCCTTTAGACTGAATTTTACTCATTTTAACCTGAAGTGCTTTGGCTACTTCACTTAAATTGGTGTCATATAATAAAGTACCGTGACTAAACATCCGCTTGACGCTAGAAAACTGAGCATTACCCGATATCTTTTTCCCTTTGGCCAACAAGTCGTTTCTACCCTCCATTTTTGCAGGAACCCCCATCTCATTCAATATGTTTACAATAGGTTGTGTGAAATTCTTAAAGTTGTTTAATCTTTTCACATCATAATCGGTAATAAAGCTAAAGTTCAGATTCCCATGGTCGTGATAAACCGCTCCCCCACCAGATATTCTTCTTACCACATGTATGCCTTTTTCTTCAATATAATTCGTATTAATTTCTTCTAAGGTATTTTGATTTCGCCCAATAATTATTGATGGCTCATTGATATAAAATAAAATAAAATCTTCACCCTGTTTAGAATTTCGAAGCATATATTCTTCTAAAGCAAGATTAAGATAAGGGTTTGTATTTCCTAAATTGTCTATTAAAATCATTTTGATGTGGTATTTTCAAACACTAAAAATAATAATAAAAGCGCGGTATGAAAAGAATAAGCACTTATTTTAAACCAATTCTAGCCGTTAATGCTTATTTTTGCAAAAAATCAACAACACAACAAAAAATGAATGCGACAAAAATTGCTCCCTCAATTTTAGCAGCCGATTTTGCCAATTTACAGCGCGATATCGAAATGGTAAATAAAAGTCAGGCCGACTGGTTTCATATTGACATTATGGACGGCGTATTTGTACCCAATATCAGTTTTGGCATGCCTGTTTTAAAAGCCATAAGTAAACACGCTAAAAAAACTATAGATGTGCATTTGATGATTGTAGAGCCAGACCGTTACATTCAAACCTTTGCCGATTTAGGTGCAGATAATTTAACGGTACACTTTGAAGCCTGTACCCACCTACACCGCACTTTGCAAGCCATTAAAGCTGCAGGGATGAAAGCTGGGGTAGCCTTAAATCCGCACACGAATATACAACTGCTTGAGGATGTAATTCAAGATATTGATTTAGTATGTGTGATGAGTGTAAATCCGGGGTTTGGCGGTCAAGCATTTATCGAAAATACTTATACAAAAGTGAGGGCATTAAAAGAGCTTATTATTTCGAAAAAAGCCAATACCTTAATTGAAATTGACGGTGGGGTTACAGACAAAAATGCCAAAGCACTAGTTGAAGCTGGTGCTGATGTATTGGTTGCTGGTAGCTTTGTATTTAAAAGCAAGCAGCCAATTGAAACCATAGCTAACTTAAAAGAAATTACCCAAAAATAATGATTTTAGATTGTCTGATAATTGGTGCAGGCCCTATCGGGTTGGCTTGCGGCCTTGAAGCCCAAAAGAACAATTTATCCTATATTATTCTAGACAAGGGTGCTTTGGTAAACTCCCTTTACCATTACCCCACCAATATGACTTTTTTCTCGACATCAGAAAAATTAGAAATAGGCGGCATTCCTTTCATAAGCAATAATCCTAAACCTACTAAGCAAGAAGCATTAGAGTATTACCGCAGAATTACTACTGCTAACAATTTGGCGGTAAACCTTTTTGAAGCTGTATTAGAGGTAAAACAATCTAATGAATCTAATCTTCCTACTGCCTACGAAATAAAGACTAACAAAGCTACGTATAAAGCCAAAAATATAATTGTAGCCACTGGCTTTTATGATATACCGAATAAATTAAATGTACCAGGTGAAGATTTACCAAAAGTAAATCACTATTACAACGACCCCCATTATTACGCACAACAGCATGTTGCAATAATAGGAGCGAGTAACTCTGCAGTAGATGCCGCACTCGAGATTTATCGAAAAGGCGGAAAAGTAAGCATGATTATCCGTGGTGAAAAAATTGGAGAACGAGTAAAATATTGGGTGAGACCAGATATTGAGAACCGCATAAAAGAAGGTAGTATTAAAGCCTACTTTAATGCAGAGGTTACTCGTATTCTCAAAGACGAAATAGAATTGCGTACACCAACCTCAACTATAATCCTTCCAAACGACTTTATACTAGCGCTTACCGGTTACCAACCTAATTTTAATTTCCTCAAAGACTTAGGAATTGATTGGGCCAACAAAACAAAAAAAATACCCTTTTACGATGAACGTACGATGGAAACCAATCAAAAAGGAATTTATTTGGCCGGCGTTATTTGTGGCGGTTTAGAAACGCATAAGTGGTTCATTGAAAACTCCAGGATACACGCCACCCTAATTACTCAGGATATTGTAAAAAAACAAGATTAACTACAAGGTTGATTAACAGTTGATTAACACAACAAACGATTTAGGTTTAATATCTTTACAAGACTAACAACCAAATCAACCTATTATGAAACCTTTTAACACCGCAGCGTGCAAAATGCTGGGCATGTTCTTAGCATGCAGCATTTGCCTCCCCTTCTTGTATTCCTGCTCAGACGACGACAGCATCACCCCCAATAGTATGGGAAAATTAGAAGTACAACTTACTTCAGATGTTAACAATTTTAGCAACAAAACATCAAATCCTAATGATATTGAAATAGATCAGTTCTGGGTAAATTTATCGGATATTGAAATAAAACTAGCCGATTATGATGACATCAAAGAGAATGACGGTTATTACAATGCCAGTATGAACCCTAAACTTCAAGGTCCGTTTTTAGCTAACTTAATCAATCCTAGACCTGTAAATTTAGTTGATATTGCTATACCTAATGGGTTATACGAAGAAATAGTGTTTTCTTTTGATTCACATCAAAACCCCGAAAATGAAATGTATCAAAAAAGCATTCAATTAACAGGAAAAATAAAGGGTAAGCCCTTCATTTTCTGGCATGACTGTAGCAATGATATTCGTCTTAAATATGGTGCAAACAAAGAATTTATAACCGTGGAAGAAAATAAAGTAAAGCTTCTAATTAACTTTGATAGCTACCTCGCCTTTAATTCAAATTTCATAGATTTTGATGATATTAAAGATGCCGATGGCGATGGTATATTTTCTATTTCACCATTAGATAATGATGGTAATAATTTGATTGCCGAGCGAATTAAACTGATTCTTTTACAACATGTAAGTTTAAAGTTAGATTAGTTTTTTTCAACGAAAGGCGGCAAAATTCTGTATACTTAATAATTTTTTATACAAAGCTCATACTAACTAACCCATAAGCGCTCTGTATCAATTGTTATAACTTTTTTGCCGCTTTTTTAACGAATCATTCGGTAATTAAGCATTTCCCCGGTTTTTATATATAAATCGGGGAATTCTTGTTTTAAACGCTGCGGCGATTCAATAAAATGCTCAACCAAAACCGCAATAAACTCAAATTCATTAGTAAAAGCATAATTTCTAAAAAACTTAGAGTGCAATACATAATTTCTATAGGAGTCTGTCTTAAGCTTGTTTATAATCTCTTTACTAGCATCTATAAAAATATCTCCACTAATACTAGACTCTTTATAACTATTAATTTGGATGACATGAATAAATTCATGAATCCCCAGATTAACATTATCGCTGCGATGTTCAAAACCAAGAAGAAAATCTTTCCAACTTAATACCATGGTTTTCAAAAGCGGGTTAAACTCTCCTTTGTGATCTTGTTTCGTGATAGTTGAGCGATAAATTTCTGGATAAATCAAAATTTTTTGCAAGACAGGTAACTTATAGCGACGCATTCCAAAAGTAAGCATGATAGCAGTGGCCGCCACATACAACTCTACTTCTGGAGTGATCACAAACCCTGAACGACCTTCAAAAGTTTTATGCTTTAAAAAACCACTTACCCTGTGATCAAAAAAAAGTTGCTTTCGCCGATTTAATTGACGATAAAACGAAAAACGTTTGCTGATAAATTGCTTTTGGTCTGGAGTAAGTTTACGCAAAGGCCAATAAAAATGGATAAATAAGGGTTTATTGCTGCGCGTGGCATAAATATATTCTATCGTTGAAAAGATCTTACCCAATAAAAATAGAACAAAGAATATAAAGAGGGCCCCTAAAACTATGACTAAAAAGTAAATATTTATTTTTTCTTCTTCCAAACTAATTTTTTTTCGAATATATAATATTTTTTAACCTCTATTCCATTTCATAATTTGGTTTTTTTAAATTTTTACGTTATCATGGGCAAATACCTATAAGCTATGAAAGACTTTATTATTGTAGGCGCTGCTCAGGCAGGTCTAGCAATGGCGTATTACCTACAACAAAACAATCAATCTTTTTTAATGGTTGATAAGGAAAGTGAAATAGGAGCATCTTGGTTAAATAGATGGGATTCATTAAAGCTTTTTACACCAACGGAGTTCAATCATTTACCCGGCTTAGATTTTCCTGCCCCAAAGGGCCATTATCCTAATAAATATGAAGTTGCCGAGTATTTTAAAACCTACGCCAATCATTTTAACTTCCCTATTGAGTTAAACACCTTAATTCAAAAAATTTATAAAAAAGACGAGATTTTTCATCTAAAGCATAATAACGGGATTTACCAAGCCAAAAATGTAATCATTGCCACAGGACCTTTCCATATTCCATACACCCCACCTTGCGCAAAAAAAATTTCTAATGAAATTTGCCAAATGCACAGCAATTATTATCAAAATACGCAACAGTTAAAAGAAGGCGATGCTTTAGTTGTGGGTGATGGCGACAGCGGTTTTCAAATTCTTGATGAAGTCTCTAAACAAAACCAACATACTGTTTATTTTTCAGGAGAAACCAATATTAAAAGTTTACCCCAAGAAATTTTAGGTAAAACACTTTGGTGGTGGTTTACAAAGACAGGTTTTTTATCATTTAGCAAAAATAGTTTTATTGGAAAAAGAATAAGTAATAACCGCCAGCCTGTTATTGGCACCAACGTAAAAGAGATACTAAATAGAGAAAATGTTATACCCGTAGGTAGAACAACCGATGCAGACGGTAAACGCATCGAAACTGAATTAACGATCCTAGAAGATGTTAAAAATATTGTTTGGGCAACCGGTTATCGACCAAATTTTGAATGGATTGAAGGCTTAGAGCTTACTCACGAAGGTTATCCCAAACATCACAGAGGAGTGAGCACAATGAGAGGCTTATACTTTATAGGCCTTCCGTGGCTGCATACCCGCGGTTCTGCAACTTTAGGTGGCATAAAAAAGGATGCAGCTTACCTCGTAAAAAAAATACAAAAAGAGCAATAGTTGGTTTAATAAAAAAAGGTGGGTGCAATTGCACCCACCTTTTTTTTAGAAAGCCTTAGCCTAATTATTTAAAATTTCTTTAGCACGGCTAATGCTTCTTAAAACATGATCCCGCATGGCTTCCACAGCCGGCTTTTCGCTTATTAAGCTATCCGTACGTTGCTTTAATTCTTTTGCATCAAGATTTTCGATTTGGTTAACATCTGGAAATTTAGAAGAAAAATCCTGCATCCAAGTCATCATATGTTTATGTGCCGCTTGCAATTCTTTTTGAGCTTTTATATAATTTCCTGATTCTGATGTACTATCAATTTTTTCTTCTAATTGCTTAAGCAGGGTGTTTATTTCTCCCATCTTAGGCATGGCTACATCGTGAGCATTAAATACTTCTTGTAGCACCTCATCGTGTTTTTCTTTAAGCGCCTTACGCTCATTGCTACAGCCAATAACAAAAATAGCTATAAGTAGTAAAATAAGTAATTTTTTCATGTTGAAATTTTATTCAAATATACTTATTCTCTCTTAATATTATATTGAATAAAATCTAGAATATCTTGCAAAACTATAGGAGCAATGGTCTGCTCAATCTGCCCATATTCTGCCGGCAATCCCGTTTTAGCTTCCTGAAATAAATGATTTAAATGAGGATAATTCTTCACGACAACATTTGCTGAACCTCCTCTGCTGTTTGCGTTTTTTATGGCTTGCAAATTGTCTTTAGCGTTGACCTGCAAATCTAGCGCACCATTTAAAGCTAATATAGGTACTTCTATTTTACTCCAATAAAGAGCCGGATTAGTTTTAATTAAACTTCGAATACCCGGACTCAAAAACTGCTGTTTTAATTCATTTCGCTTTTGAGCGGAATTTATTTCTTGCTCATTAAAAAAATCATTTACAGCCTGATTTAAAGCTTCTTCATCGCTTATGCTCTTTATTAAATCAAACATTTTCTGATTGAATTCTAATCTTGGTTGTACTTGTTCCTCTGTAAAACCAAGCGCCAGACTTAATTCTTTATTTTGGGCAATAAGCAGTTCATCTAAAGGTACTCCAGGCCCCGCCAAACTAACGATAAAGTCAACATTCGAATTGCCACTAGCAAGCATAGCAGCAACCAATCCGCCTTCACTATGACCAATTAAACCGATCTCTTTTACCTGATCATAGTTTTTTAAAAATGAAAGTGCCGAAGCCGCATCACTTACCAAATCGTTTAAACTGGCTTGACTAAAATCTCCTGTAGATTCTCCCACCCCTCTATCATCGTAGCGCAAAACAGCAATACCGTTTCTAGTTAAGAAATCGGCTAGTACTAAAAATGGCTTATGCCCCATTAAACTTTCATTACGATCTTGGGGACCACTACCACTTAATAAGATAACTGCAGGAAAATCATCGGTAGAATTAGGCAAAGTTAAACTACCAGCCAACCGAATTCCTGCTTGTTGATTTTCAAAACTTACTTCTTCTACTGTATAAGGAAAAGGATCACGTGGTTCTTGAGGCCGCAACTGAGCAGGTTTTGTTCTAGTTAAGTTTAAGGGCGTACTAAATCCGCCTTGAGCGAAGGTACCAAAAAGAGTATCCTTTCTAATTTCTGCATTATAGCGCAACGCAAGTTGTGGTGCTTCTAAGTGTAGTTTATACCCTTCAACTCGGGTAACTTTAACTGGTATTCCCTTTGCGTTTTGGTCAGGACTATCCATTGTAGTGGTAAAGCCTTGTGCAGTTTTATTGATATGAAAACTTAGGTTTAAACGTTGACCTCCCGCCTGCAACACTCCATACCAGGAGCCTTCAAACTCTTGTGCAATCATAGCCGTTGTAGATGCAATCAACAAGATTAGGGTAAAATAATATTTCATTAATATGATTTTTAAATAAAATGTTTTATAAAAATAATATTACTTAGGCAAACAAATGCCACTCATAGAGGTTTATTTATATATACCTTTTACTGGGTATTTTTAATAAAAATAAATTCAATATTTTTAAGATACTAATTAACCAATTATAACCGCCGTAATAGTTGTTTAATTTTTATTAAACCAGTTTAAAATTAGGGTAACTACTAAATTTTCGAGTTTGCGGCGGTTTCAATTATTACTGGACTCTATCTATAATAACACAAAATTCGGCTTCTAAACCATTTGCAGTCAAATCAAATCGCATTTCATTTCCTACCGTGTTACCAGTTCGCTGGCAAATTACATTTACATTATATACATTCCCATTTAAACTAAGCGTACCAGTTCCTGTTGCATTTAACCCCACAGTAGTGGTTAAAAAGTAAAAACTACCAGGTTGAGCGGTTTTATAAATTTCAACTTCTGGTTCGTTTGATGAGGAGATAAAAAAATCGGTATATAAATCGGTTTCTGGAATAAAGATACTTGTGTTGTCATTTGTGTCCAAATAAGAAAAACCTTGGTAAGCACATTGATTTTGGTTTGGTGCATTACCGTCGTCATTATCACAGGCTACCGAAGAAACGCCTAACATAAAGCAAAATCCTAAGCAAAATAATTTATTAAGCACCTTTATACGTTCTAATATTTAACTTAAAATTAAAAAATAAAAACAAAGAATATGTGAATATTTACACAATTCAATACTTCAGATTAGCGGATTTTAAATTAAATGGATCTAATAATTGTATTTTCTCAAGAAATCATAGTTTAACTAAAGATGTTAATTGATTTCATCTAGAATTTATGTACTTAAAAGGTTAATCTAATCTGGTTGTTTTTACACTTTAGGAATATAATTGATGAGAAAAAATGTTTATAACCTCTAAAAAAGGGCTCTTTATAAGTTAAATCAAATGCTTAGATAAACTTGATCTCAATAAGTAACAGAAATTCTGTATGAGCCTTATGAGGAAGTTTAAGAACATTTAAATGGGCGACACAACGGGCGACACAATAAAAAAATAACCCCTTAAAAAAAAGAAGTTACAGACTAAAAAAGTGACCCCGGCAGATTGGCTACGCCTTCCTGACAAAGCTCCGCTTTGAAAATAAAAAAAACCTCAATTTCAGTTTCAAGCAAGCTTGGCAGAAAGTGAGGTTTTTTTATTTATTCGTGACCCCGGCAGATTGGCTACGCCTTCCTGAAAAAGCTCCGCTTTGAAAATAAAAAAACCTCAATTTCAGTTTCAAGCAAGCTTGGCAGAAAGTGAGGTTTTTTTATTTATTCGTGACCCCGGCAGGATTCAAACCTGCAACCCTCAGAGCCGAAATCTGATGCGCTATTCAGTTGCGCCACGGGGCCTAATAGCTATTTTAGCAGCGCAAAAATACCTAATATAGTATACTTATGCTAATTTTTTTCTAACAATTGCCGAAATGGTTTTACCATCGGCTTTTCCCATCATTTTTTGGCTAGCTATACCCATTACTTTACCCATATCTTGCATTCCAGACGCTCCTACTTCTGCAATTATAGCTTGCACTTCGGCTTCAATCTCCGATTCAGTAAGCTGCTTAGGTAAAAATTGCGCAATAACCTCAGCTTCGGCTAATTCTGGCTCTGCCAAATCTTCACGTTGTTGACTTTGGTAAATTTCTGCGCTATCTCTACGTTGCTTCACTAATTTTTGTACTATCTGGATTTCTTGCTCTTCAGTCAAATCCGTTGCATTAGCCTCTGTCTTAGCTAAAATCAATGCATTTTTTATAGCACGCAATGCTCCTAAGGCCATTTGATCTTTAGATTTCATGGCCTCTTTCATTTTTATCATTACTTGTTTTTCTAAACTCATAATTTTTGTTTTTAATCTACATTATCGTGTAAAAACGAGTTGTTCGTTCTAAAATTCAAATTATCCCTTGAGGAACCGTTTACACTGGTTCGAGATAGTTTTGTGTCACCTGTGGTTTCTCCTTCTTCTAAATCGAGACCGGCTCGCTTATATGCTGGCATTCGTTCAATTTCTTCTATAGATGAATTATTCCTAAACTTATAGTTGAACTCTTTCATGCGCTTGCGTCTCTCTGCCGCTCGTGCAATAAGATCTTGCGATATCGGGTTTTCTAAAGGATCGATTTCTTCTGTATTTTTTGACTCTTCTACCAGATTATTTTTATTCTCAAAAGAAGCGGCCTCAACCTTACTTATAGGTTCAGAAACAGGCTGTTTAACTTCAATTTGAGTCTGTTGCCTATAATCTTCCTCTGGAGCTTTATTTTCTTGGAACTGTTTTTCCTCCTCCATATAGTCATCTAAACTATAGCGTTTTACTCCTCCAGTTACATTAGGTTTTGGCGCAGATGGTGTTTGCTTTTCGTTCGGCTCTTCCTCAAGCCTGTGAATAATTTTAGATGACGTAGGTTCTGCCTCCGTAGTTGTTTTTGCAGTCTCCTCCGAAATAGATGAAGAAGCAGGTTTTGAAGCTATAGGATTAATAGGAAAATCAAATGTAAAATTTACCTGTTCTTTCTCCTTATCTTCTTCAACTTGTCTTTTCTCTTCTACTGGCTCTTGTTCTTTGGTTGTATTCTTAGTTGCATCAACAAAAACAAAATCATCTGTATTCGCTTCCGCGGAAGCTTGCACTTCTTGTTCTTGCGCATTAGTAGACTCTTGTGGTTCTTCAAGCTGCTCTTGCTCAAATAGCGTGTGCACTACTCTTTCTTCCCGCTCTTCTTTAGGCAAAGGCTCGTCTACCGCAGAAGAACGTAATTGGAAGCGCTTCTCGCTTAAATCATGAACTACTTTCTGCTCATCTTCTAAGGTGTGAATAATCTTCTTAGCCTCTGTATTCACAATTACATTTTGTTGCTCTACATCAAAACCCGTCGCAATTATGGTTACCGATATAGACTCATCAAGGTTAGAATCTTCTCCTACACCCATTATGATGTTTGCACTATGCCCAGCCTCATTTTGAATATGATCATTGATTTCTCCAATTTCATCGATAGTAATTTCTTGGGAGCCTGAAACAATAAGCAGCAACACGTTTTTAGCGCCCGTAATTTTATTATCGTTTAATAAAGGTGAATCTAATGCTTTAATGATGGCTTCTTGAGCTCTATTGCTACCTGAGGCGGTTGAAGACCCCATAATGGCCGTACCGCTATTACTCAATACCGTTTTAGCATCACGTAAATCTATATTTTGTTGGTAATGATGTGTAATTACTTCTGCAATTCCTCGTGAGGCAGTAGCTAAAACTTCATCGGCCTTAGAGAATCCGGCTTTAAAGCCTAAATTACCATAAACCTCACGAAGTTTATTATTATTAATAACAATAAGCGAGTCTACTTGTTTTCTTAATTTTTCTACCCCTTGTTGAGCTTGATCATTTCTTGTTTTACCTTCAAACTGAAATGGAATGGTTACAATACCTACGGTAAGAATACCCATCTCTTTAGCCTGTTGAGCAATAATTGGTGCGGCTCCAGTTCCGGTACCTCCACCCATACCTGCGGTAATGAATACCATTTTTGTATTGGTGTTAAGCATGCTCTTAAGGTCTTCAAAACTCTCTAAAGCGGCCTGCTCTCCAATCTCTGGATTAGCACCTGCTCCTAACCCCTCGGTTAGGTTTACTCCTAATTGTAACTTAATAGGAACCGGACTATTATCTAGGGCCTGTGCATCGGTGTTGCACACTACAAAATCTACTCCTTTTATTCCTTGTTCAAACATATGATTAATGGCGTTTGAACCGCCGCCACCAACGCCAATCACTTTGATCACGTTAGATTGATTTTTGGGTAAATCAAATGAAATGTCGAATTCTGTGCTGCTCATAATTCTATATTTTGGGTGTTATGCTTCGCTTATTTACTTTATTCTACTTTATCTAAAAAATCTTTTAAGGTGTCAAACCATTTCTCGAAAATGCTCTTGCGGGCTATATTACTGGCTTTCACCTCTCGCTCTTGTTCTTCTTGATGGGTTTGCTCTAGTTGTTCGCCTTCAATTTGCTCTTCCTTTACTGAATCATTCATAATATTACCAGTGTCTTCACTTTTAACACCTTGATGATTCTCGGCGTGTTTACGGCGAAGTTCGGCTTCTAATCGCTCTTGTTTTTCTTGCTGTTTACGCTCTAGGCTGTTTAAAACTAAACCTACAGCCGTGGCGTACATAGGACTGGTGGTTTCTTTATTGCTATCTCCTGCAAGATGTTCATTGGGGTACCCTATACGGGTATCCATACCGGTTACATATTCAACCAATTGCTTTAAGTGCTTTAATTGTGCGCCACCACCGGTAATAACTATACCTGCAATTAGTTTTTTCTTTTGTTCCTCGTGACCGTAATTTTTTATCTCTAAATAAATCTGCTCAATAATTTCAACCGCTCGGTAATGAATAATTTTTGATAAATTTTTTAAAGATATTTCTTTGGGTTCTCTTCCGCGTAAGCCAGGAATAGATACAATTTCATTTTCTTTATTTTCTCCAGGCCAAGCCGAACCGAATTTCACCTTTAGGAGCTCTGCTTGCTTTTCAATAATACTGCAACCCTCTTTAATATCTTCGGTAATTACATTTCCTCCAAATGGGATAACTGCCGTGTGGCGTATGATACCATCTTTAAAAATAGCCAAGTCAGAAGTTCCTCCTCCTATATCAACCAATGCTACACCGGCTTCTTTCTCTTCTTGACTTAATACTGCTTTGGCGGATGCTAATGGCTCTAAGGTTACTCCTTCTAGTTCTAATCCAGAGCTTTTTATACAACGACCTATGTTTCTGATAGATGAGATCTGGCCTACTACCACATGAAAATTGGCCTCCAATCTACCGCCGTACATACCGATTGGCTCAGTTATTTCGCCCTGACCGTCTATTTTATACTCCTGGGGCAAAACATGAATAATCTCCTCGCCTGGTAACATAACTAATTTATGTACCTGGTTACACAAGGTTTCTATATCTTGAGCACCAATTACTTCTTCGGCATTCTCACGAGTAATATAATCGCTATGTTGTAAACTTCTGATGTGTTGACCAGCAATACCCACCACCACGTCTTTCACTTCAATTCCGGCATCGGCAACTGCCTGTTCTACGGCATGTTGTATAGATTGTATGGTTTGGGTTATATTATTTACTACGCCACGATGCACTCCTAAGCTTTTAGATTTACCAACACCTAAAACTTCGGTTTTACCGTATTCATTATACCGACCAATCATAGCTACAATTTTGGTTGTACCTATGTCTAGCCCTACTGCGATTTCTTGATCATTTACTTCCATAACCAGTTTCTATACCTTTTTGGTAGCAACTACTTGCTGTTTGTAATTTAATTTTATACTCTCGTACTGCTCCAACTTTTTATCTATAAATGCGGTTTTATAAAACGCCTTAAATTTTCTTAGTTTCTCTGCTAGCGCTGTACTATCTCCTAAGATAGTTTCAAAATCATAACCACGCACATAAAATCGAATCTCTTTTTTTTTATCTACCTCTATAGAAACAACCTGATGTTTTAAAAAACTATCTTGATTAATTTCTTTCAACAAACCCCGCACATAACCTAAATCTTGTTGCCCAGAATACTTTACCATGGGCACTCGAGCCGTATGGTTTTTTGATAATGGCATCTTATTAGCATCTTCATCGATATAAAATGATGCATTAGCATACACTCTAGCCAATGGTTTTTTTTGCTGCACCTCAACGATAACATCCCCATTTACAGTTAAATACACCTCTGCGTTTTTAACCAACGGATGTTCGTCTATATGTTTTTCTAAAACTTTCAAATCTAAACTATCTTTAGGTATTTTTTCAATAGATTTTTCATTTTGTAAAACAATTTTTTCTATCTCTTTGGCGCTGATAAACTTTTCGCTATCCTTAACAAAAACTACCTGCAATTGATCGAATTTTCTAGCTTGGTTACGCTGCTGTGTGAATCCGTACAGAAACACAATCAAGCTCAATAATGCAAAGCCTTTTATGTAATTCCAATTAATTTTCACGTTTTAACGCTTTTTTAATTTTTTCGGCCTCTAGCCCTATATCTCCTGCTCCTAATAATATAACCACCTCGGCATCCGAATGAAACACTTCCGAAACTAAATCGGTTTTTTGAATGCATTTTTTTTGCGCATTTTTTATACCCGAAAGTAGCATCTCACTGTTTACCCCTGGGATGGCTTGCTCGCGTGCAGGGTAAATTGGCAATAACAATACTTCATCAAAAGCTGCCAAACTTTGCTGAAATTCTGTGGCAAAGTCTTGTGTTCTAGAATATAAATGCGGCTGAAAAATAGCCAAACATCGCTTATTTGGGTACATCTCACTCACCGCCTGATGCATCGCTTTAATTTCTTCAGGATGATGCGCGTAATCCTCTATTAATACACGGGGTTTATGGCAATGAATACTAAATCTTCTTTTGATTCCTTTAAAGCTTCTTAGTGCTGATGCCATATGCTTAGGTGCTACCCCAAAATGCAGAGCCATGGCCATTGCTAGTGCTGCATTTAATAAATTATGCCTACCTGGCAAAGCAAATTCAAGATCCCGTAAAACCCCATTGGGTGTTTTAAAATCAAAAATATACTTGCCCTCACGCACGGTATACTGAAGTATTTGATAAACACAAGTAGCCGAATACCCTACCGGCTGCCCTGGTATTGCTAATTCTTCTATTTTAAAACAATTTTCAGGCTGCTTTATCTTTGAGATAAATGCACGGTAGCTAACTTCTAAAGACTCTTTATTTTTATAAATATCGAGATGATCGGCATCTAAACTTGTAATGCCAGCGATACTCGGACTTAGATGCATGAACGAACGATCAAATTCATCGGCTTCAACCACAATTGCCTCGTTACCATCGTTTAAATAGTTGGTATTGTAATTTTCGGTAATACCGCCTAAAAAGGCCGTCAAACGTACCTCTGCTACTTTAAGAATATGTGCTAAAATACTAGTAGTAGTGGTTTTACCATGTGTACCAGCAACAGCCAACGTAGGGTGATTTTTTGTAATCTCCCCTAAGAGTTGGGCTCGTTTTAGTATGGGAAATTGGTTGGTCTGGGCATAAGACAATATTATATTAGTTTTAGCCACGGCTGGGGTAAACACCACTAATGTATTGGCTTTACTTAAACCTTGCAACAGACCTAAGCCAGCCTCTTCGTGATAAACTACTTGAGCACCTTCATGCTCTAACGCTTGAGTAAGTTGGGTACGAGTACTATCATAACCATAAACTTGATATTTACCACCGGTATAATAACGTGCCAGGGCGCTCATCCCTATACCGCCAATACCTAAAAAATAAAGGTTTTCTATGTTACGAAAGTTCACCATACTTTTCTTGTATTAATTGTTCAATTTCATCTACTATTTGTGCGGCGGCATGAGGTTTTGCCAACTGCTTAAAATTAAAACTCAATTCGCGTTGTTTGTGTTCATCTTGCACCAATTCAGAAAGAACTTCTTGAAACTTAGTCTCTAAATCTTTCTCTTTGATATATAATGCAGCTTTTTGTTGTGCTACAGCTTCGGCATTTTTGGTTTGATGATTTTCTGCTACATTAGGAGAAGGTATAAATAGCGTTGGTTTTCCTACCACACTTAATTCACTAACAGCACCTGCACCTGCGCGAGAAACAATAAAATCTGCTGCAGCATAAGCCATACTCATTTCTTCTATAAAAGGCACTACCCGCACGCTTTGGCTAGTTAAATGCTTATATTGCTCAAAATATAATTTACCGGTTTGCCAAACTACCTGTAAACCTAATTGTGCAAACCATTCTACATTTTTAGCGATTTCTTGGTTGATACGTTTTGAGCCTAAACTACCACCCAATACAAGAAGTACTGGCTGTTGTTGATTTAAACCCAGTTTACCTAAAGCTTCAGATTTTGAAGCACTTCCATTAGTAATCTCTTTACGGATTGGGTTTCCTGTATAAATTATCTTTGATGAGGGAAAATACCGCTGCATATCAGGGTAAGCCACACAAATTTTATCTACAGATTTTCCTAACCACTTATTGGTAATACCAGCGTAAGAGTTTTGTTCTTGTATCAAACTAGGTATTTGCATCATACTGGCCATTTTTAATAAAGGTCCGCTTGCAAATCCTCCTGTACCAACGGCAACGTGCGGCTTAAAGGTTTTTATAATTTTTCTAGAAGCCGATAAACTACTTAATAATTTAAATGGAAAACTTAGGTTGTCTAAACTCAGCTTACGCTGGATACCGCTAATCCATAATCCTTTAATTGCGTAACCTGCTTGTGGCACTTTTTGCATTTCCATTTTATCCTTGGCACCTACAAATAAGAATTCGGCTTCTGGATAACGACCCTGAAGCTCATTCGCTATGGCAATAGCGGGATAAATATGCCCGCCTGTTCCTCCTCCTGACAATATGATTCGTAACGGCTTCATAGGGTTTCGCTTAGTATTTCTAATGGGTTCTCTTCTTGATTATATCCCGATTTTGCATCGTCTTGTTGACCTTGTAAATCGGTTTTATTTCTTAACGATTCGCGTTTTGCACATACACTTTGCACCATTCCTAAGGCCACACAAGTCATCCATATAGAAGACCCCCCACTACTAACTAAAGGTAGGGTTTGCCCCGTTACCGGAAATAACTCGGTAGCCACTCCCATATTAATCAGAGCTTGAAAAACAATAGGTAATCCAACGCCAATTATCAATAGTTTACCAAATATACTGGGGGCTTTTATAGCTACAACCACCAGTCTAAATAATATGAGTAAATATGCAAATAGCACTAGAAATCCGCCTACGAGCCCCATTTCTTCAACAACTATCGCATAAATAAAGTCTGATGAAGACTGCGGCAAGAAATTACGCTGTACACTTTTACCTACACCTACCCCAAAAACTCCTCCTCTAGCGATGGCTATTTTAGCCTTTTCAACTTGATAAATTTCTTTGTCATCTGCACTGGCAAAATTTTCAACCCTACTAATCCAAGTATCTACCCGGTTAGGAAACAAACCTGGAAAGGCTTTTGCCGATAACATAAAAACACTTAAAACAATTATGCCGGCTAATAATATAATTCCTACGTATTTCAACGGATATCCTCCAACCACAACCAGCATGAGTATCATCGCAAATAAAATTGCAGTTGTACTAAAATTGGCTGGTAAAATAAGTACCAAAACAGCTCCTACTGGTAGCCATAAATGAATCATACTCGATTTAAAAGTGATCTCTTTGTCGGCTATTTTAGATAAATAACGCGCTACAAATACCATTAATATTACTGCAGCAGCTGTAGATGTTTGAAAGGTTTTATTGATTAAAGGAATTTTGATCCATCTACTAGCATTTGCTCCATCAATAGTGGTTCCTTGAAAGAGCGTATAAACCAATAAAATAATAACCAAAGGCAGAGCCAGTACACACAAGCCTTTAAAGTAATTGTATGGTATTTTACTCACCGCAAATATCAAGAAAAAACCAATAAGTAAGTGCGCAAGATGATTTAATAAAAAGCTTAAGGTGTTACCATTGCCATAAATATAGGCCAAATTACTACTTGCACTATATACGGGAATAAAAGAAAACAACCCCAATAACACTACAACAGCCCATATAAGCTTATCTCCTTTTAAAAGGTGAAAGAAATGAAATTGCTTTATGTTATTCTTTTTAGCGCTCACTATTACTATTATTTTAACTTTAACACTGCTTCTTTAAACTGATTCCCTCGATCTTCATAATTTTTAAAAAGATCAAAACTAGCACAAGCGGGCGATAACAAAACTGTATCGCCAGGTTTGGCTAAATCATGGGCAAGGCTTACAGCTTCTTGCATTTTTTGAGTTTCAACTATGGTATCTACACAATTGTTAAACGAGTTTATTAACTTTTGGTTATCTACCCCCAAACAAATAATTGCTTTTACCTTTTCATTAACTAGTGCTAGCAATTCTGTATAATCGTTACCTTTATCTACGCCTCCTACTATCCATATCGTATCGGCTTTAACGCTGTCTAATGCATAATAGGTGGCATTGATGTTAGTTGCCTTAGAATCGTTGATATAACTTACTTTGTTTTTATTAAGCACTCGTTCTAACCTATGTTCTACTCCATGAAAACGCTGTAAACTTTCTTTAATCGTTTGTTTTCTAATTTTTAATAGTTGTGCAACTGCAGAGGCAGCCATCGCATTTTTTGTATTGTGAATTCCTTTTAATGCAATATCTTCTTGAGCCATAGTAAAATGTGATTCGTTTATTTTTATATGGAGCTCATCGTCTTTTAAAAAAGCACCATTACCCGATAATTCTTTAGAACTTAAGGGAATTTTTATAGATTTGATTTCGTGTTGAGATAACCAATTATTAATCACTGGGTCATCGGCATCATAAATAAAATAATCCTGTTGGGTTTGATTTTTTACAATGCGAAACTTAGCTGCGATATAAGATTCAAATTGATTGTGATAGCGGTCGAGATGATCGGGAGTTATATTGGTTAAAACGGCTATATGTGGCTTAAAGGTCTCTATTCCGTCAAGCTGAAAGCTACTCAATTCTAACACATAACAATTATTACTTTTACGGGCTACATTCTTGGCAAAACTATCGCCAATATTCCCAGCAAGAACAGCATCTATCCCAGCATTTTGTAAAATATAATGAATCCAAGAAGTAACCGTGGTTTTACCGTTGCTTCCGGTTATACCAATGAGCATAGCGTGTGTATGCAAACTAGCAAACTCAATTTCTGAAATAATTTTAATTCTAGCTTCTCTTAGTTGTACCACCACTGGAGCATCCTCAGGAATTCCTGGACTTTTCATCACCAGATCGGCTTTAAGCAAGCGTTCTAAACTGTGCTGATCTTCTTCGAATGCAATATCTTCTTGTTGTAAAACTTGTTTATAGCGCATTTCAATAATCTGCAAACTAGATACAAAAACTTCATACCCCTCTTTTTTCCCTAAAAGAGCAGCTCCCATCCCGCTTTCTCCAGCACCCAATATAACGAGTCTCCTTTGCATTATCTTATCTTTAAGGTTACAATAGTTAAAATGGCTAAAAATATACCTACCACCCAGAAACGAACTACAATTTTACTTTCGTGGATTCCTTTCTTTTGATAGTGGTGATGCAGGGGTGACATTAAGAAAATTCGTCTCCCCACTCCTGTTTTCTTCTTGGTGTATTTAAACCAAGCTACTTGTAATACTACCGAGAGATTTTCAATAAGAAAAATACCACATAAAAGAGGTATTAATAGTTCTTTACGCGTGGCGATAGCCAAAACGGCTATAACGCCTCCAATGGTTAAACTGCCGGTATCACCCATAAAAACCTGAGCGGGATAAGTATTGTACCATAAAAAGCCAACCAATGCTCCTGCAAAAGCAGTTATAAAAATGGTCATTTCACCCGATCTAGGAATATTCATAACATCCAGATATTCTGAGAAAATAACGTTACCCGATACCCAAGCAAAAATCCCCAATGTAAGAACAATAATGGCCGAAGAACCTGCTGCTAGTCCGTCTATTCCATCAGTCAAATTGGCTCCGTTAGAAACAGCGGTCACAATAAAAATCACAATAGGAATAAAAATCAGCCATGCATATTTTTTGTAACTCGGATTAATCCAACTAATCAAGCTCGAGTAGTCAAACTCATTATCTTTTACAAACGGAATGGTTGTAGTAGTGCTTTTCACCTCTTCTATTTGAGGTTGACCCTCCTGGGCTAGAGTGGTTTGCTCAGATTTTGTTTCTGATAAAACACTAGACCTAACCGTTATATCGGGATGTAGGTACATGGTAGCCCCAATTATAATACCTAAACCAACTTGCCCAATCACCTTAAACTTGCCCTGCAAGCCTTCTTTATTTTGTTTAAATGTTTTGATATAATCATCTAGAAAACCTATTGCTCCCATCCAAAGGGTGGCCACAATCAAAAGGACTACATAAATGTTGTCTAATTTTGCAAATAAAAGCACCGGAATAAGAGTAGCTAAGATAATAATGAGTCCTCCCATAGTAGGAGTTCCTGCTTTTTCGGCCTGACCCTCAAGTCCTAATTCACGTACTCTTTCACCCACTTGTTTTCTTAATAAGTACTTGATAATCCTCTTACCGAAGATAGTTGAAATCAATAAAGAAAATAAAATAGCCAAGCTAGCCCTAAACGAAAGGAATTGATAAAGTTGTTCGCCAGGGAAGTCGAAATGCTGTTCTAGATATGCAAATAAATAATATAGCATAGTTATTTCTTTAGTTGTATTAAAAATTCTTGTACGACTTTTAAATCGTCAAAATCGGTTCTTACGCCATTTATTTCTTGATAAGTTTCATGACCCTTTCCGGCAATTAAAATAATGTCTCCATCTTGAGCCAACGCACAAGCAGTTTTAATCGCTTCTTTTCTTTGAGTAATGGCTAAACATTTGCTTATATGTTGCGGCTCTACTCCAGCCTGCATTTCTTCAATTATTATATCGGGGTCTTCGGTTCTGGGGTTGTCACTCGTAAAAATAACCCGATTGCTACTAGCCGTAGCGACTTGAGCCATTACGGGACGTTTGGTTTTGTCGCGATCTCCGCCACAACCGACTACAGTTATTAAGTTTTCATTCTTACTGCGTATAGAATTAATGGTTTGCAGCACATTTTTAAGCGCATCGGGGGTGTGGGCATAATCTACTATAGCCGTAACTTTTTGCTTTGGTGAAACCACATATTGAAACCTCCCGTTAACAGCCTTTAGTTTACTGATTTGTTTTAGATTCTCAAGAACAGGTAAGTCTAATAAATCTGCTGCAGCAAAAATGGCCGCTATATTATACGCGTTGAAAGCCCCAATTAAGGTGGTCCATACTTCTTGATTATTCAATTTAAGCAATAAACCAGTAAATTCATTTTCTAATATTTGAACCTTATAATCGGCAAGTGTTTTAAGGGCATAGGTATATTTTTTTGCTGGCGTATTTTGCAACATAAATAAGCCATTCTTATCGTCTATATTAGTAATAGCGAAGGCACTTTTATCTAATTCATCAAAGAATCGTTTCTTTACATCTCTATACTCAGCAAAAGTCTTGTGATAGTCTAAATGGTCGTGTGATAAATTGGTAAATATACCTCCTGCAAAATGCAGACCTGCCGTACGGTGTTGAGCTATTCCGTGTGAGCTTACCTCCATAAAACAATAGTCCACACCAGCATCAACCATAGCGGCCAAATGCTTATTTATGGTAATAGAATCTGGGGTAGTCAACTTTGTGGAATACTCCTCTTCATCAACCATAATTTTGATGGTTGAGATAAGTCCTACAGCATAACCGGCATTTTTAAACATTTGGTACAACAAACTGGATACTGTTGTTTTACCATTGGTACCCGTTACCCCAACTAGCTTCAATTTCTTTGAAGGCGAATCATAAAAATTATTAGCTATTATGGCTAATGCTTTTTTGGTATCGGCTACTTGAATATAGGTAACTCCTCCTTGAATCTGTTCGGGAAAAACCTCACAAACCACTGCAATTGCGCCTTGATTAACCGCTTTTTCGATAAACTTATGCCCGTCGACTGCGGTGCCCTTTATGGCCACGAAAACATCATTAAGCTCTACCTTACGGCTATCAAAGTGCAAGTTAGTAATAGCTATTTGGGTATTGCCTTTTGTGCCCTCAATGGGCACACCATATAATATGTCTCTTAGGGTAATCAACTTGTTAATAAATAAATGGTTTGATTGGGTTTAACATCGGTATAAGCCTCTAACGACTGTTTTTTCACTTCACCAGTACCTTTCAAAACTACACGAAGTCCTAAATTTTCTAATAAAGCCACAGCATCCATGGCTGGCATACCAATAACTTTAGGCACTTTGGTTTTAAACTTTTGTGCCGTAGCATAATAGTTCTCGAACGCTTGTTTCACTTTCTTGTTTTCTACTTCAAGCGATTCAAATTCTTTAGTGATAGGCGTATCGGTATGAATCGCATGTGCGATTTCTTTGAAAACAGGAGCCGCAACGGTACTTCCATAATAGCCTAATTTTCTATTGGGTTTTGTAATAACAACAATGCACGAGTACTTAGGTTGTTCTGCGGGGAAATACCCTACAAAAGAAGCGATATATTCTTTGTCTTTTTGTTTTGAACCATAATTCGTTAAGCAAGTTCCGGTTTTACCCGCCATTGAGAACTCCTTGCTATAAATATTGGTTGCGGTACCCTTTTTCACCGTATTCTCCATTAACTTTTTCACTTTAGCAGCGGTCTCTTTTGAGCAAATAGTATTTCTCACCTCAGGTTGTTGGTAATGCGCTACTAACCGGTCTTTATCTTTTACTTGCTTAATCAAACGTGGTTTCACCATTAAACCATCGTTGGCAATGGCATTATAAAAGCTAAGTGTTTGCAAGGGGGTTATAGTTACACCGTAACCAAAAGACATCCAGGGGAGTGTAGTACCGTACCAATTTGTGTCATCTGGATGCGGTATATGAGGTTTTCCTTCTCCCTTAATATCAAGACCAATACGATCATTCAAGCCCATATAGCTTAAACGATTAACCAATTTTTCTGGGTTATGCTGATAGCCTTGAGTTATAAACTTTGAAAAAACAGTGTTAGAAGAAACCTCAAAAGCTCGGGCCACCGAAATCTTTCCGTAACCTCCAAAACGAGAATCCCTCACCGCACGATCATAGTATAAAACCTTTCCGCCATCGGTGTCAAACACGTCACTGGTATCTACCACCTTATCTTCAAGCGCAGCCACTAAAGTCATTAGTTTATATGTAGAGCCAGGTTCCTGCGCTTCCCATACGGCATAATTACGTTTTTCATAATATGTCCCCAAACTGGTTCGTGCTAAATTAGCCATGGCTTTAATCTCCCCTGTTTTGGTCTCCATAACCACCACTGTTCCGTGGTGCGCTTCATACTTTTCTAATTGCCTCAACAGAGCGTGATGCGCCACATCTTGCATATTGATATCTATGGTAGAGTACACATCTAGACCATCTTGTGGTTCTAGTTCGTTTGCATCTCCAATAGGTTTCCATTGCCCTTTGGCTATCTTCTGTTTTAAACGTCTTCCGTTTTTCCCTTGCAAATACTCATTGTAAGCTCCCTCTAATCCGGCCTGACCTCTTCCTACGGTACGTTCACCTATTTTACCTAACGGCAGCTCTCTAACCGTTCGCTGTTCGGCAATAAATCCGCCTTTAAAGGCCCCCAAATTAAACATAGGAAATTCCCGTAATTGAACATACTGGGTATAACTCACCCCGCGAGCTACTAAATAGTACCTGTTTTTAGTATTCCGAGCTTCTTTTAATTTATTGATATAATGGCTGGCAGGCCGATTGAATAATTTACCCAGAGCTTTGGCTAGCGGACGTAAATTTTTATTGAAATTTTCTTCGGATACCGTGACGGCATCAAATCGGATATCATATTCGGGCACAGAAGTGGCCAGAAGGTGACCGTTACTGTCATAAAGATTACCTCGATTTGCTGGAATTTCAAAATTCTTGAAAATGCGTTTTTCAGACAGGTCTCTGTATTTTTCTCCTTCTACTACCTGTATTTCAAAAAGCTTATACCCTACCCCTATAGCAAAAATAAGCATAAAGCTTGCTACAACTATAATTCGATTGGTTATTTGCTTTTCGTTAGTCATTCAGATAAACGATTATTTTTTTGGGCGGATTTTTTGCTGGACCCACCCCTGTATTTTTTAATTTCTCTTCTAAAGTAGACTTCATTTTTAAAGTCATTAAATTTTTTTTAGCCGCTATAGACTCACTCCTCAATTCGCGCACTTCATTATTCATTTTTGCAATTAGGTGCACTTTTCGTTCTGCACTATGTGAAGAAGCAATCATTATTAAAGCCAATAGCGTACAAAAAATAATAAACCACCAGTGTTTACTTGCCTCTTCACTTAAGAGAAACTTGCCTCGCAAAAAATCATACACCCGCTCTCTACTCATACCTCCTGCTATTTAACTTATAAACGCACGCCTATTCTAAGTTTTGCACTTCTTGCCCGATTGTTTTCTTGCACCTCTTGTGGGGTAGGCACTATTAATTTTCCTACCTTTTTAAACGGCACCTCAACACGCCCAAACATATCTTTCTCAGGCTCACCTTGAAACAAGCCATTTCTTACAAAGCGTTTTACCAAACGATCTTCTAACGAATGATAAGAGATCAAACTAATACGACCGCCTGGGTTTAACAATTCTGGCGTTTGCGATAAAAATTCTTTTAAAGATTCGATTTCCTGATTCACCTCGATTCTTATAGCTTGATAAATTTGCGCTAAAATTTTAAACTCCTTTCCCTTAAACAATAATGGGGTCAACAAATCATTTAATTGTTGCGAAGTAACTATAGGCGCTTCTGCCCTAGCCGCAACGATTGTTCTTGCAAGTTTAGGAGCATTTTTTAAATCGGCGTAAGCGTAAAACATATCTCTAAGCTGCGCTTCATCATACGTATTAATCACTTGGTAAGCCGACAAACTATCATTCTGATTCATGCGCATATCTAATCGCCCATTAAAACGCGTAGAAAATCCGCGTTCAGCCTCATTAAATTGATGAGATGAAACGCCAAAATCACCAAGAATACCATCTACTTTTTTAACTCCATAAAAACGTAAAAAACGCTTGATATACCTAAAATTCTCTGGTATTAAGGTAAAGCGACTATCTTCTATTGCATTGGCTTGCGCGTCTGCATCCTGATCAAAAGCAAAGAGCCTCCCTTGGTCGTTTAGCCGATTCAAAATTTCTCTTGAATGACCACCACCCCCAAAGGTTACATCTACATATGTACCGCTAGGGTTTATTGCCAAACCATCTACAGTTTGATGCAACAATACGGGTTTATGATATTCATAATTGCTCATCTCGATCTCCCATTACTTCTTCGGCTAGACTTGCAAAATCATCTGCAGAATTGTCAATAACCTGTTCATACTTTTTCTTATCCCACAATTCAAGGATAGTCATCTGCGATGAAAGCACTACTTCTTTTTGCAATTCTGCAAAATTAAATAAGTCTTTTGGCACCAATAAACGACCAGCAGCATCTACCTCTATAATCTTCACACCTGCTGTAAATCGTCTTATAAAATCGTTGTTCTTTTTCTTAAACCGATTCAGCTTATTAATCTTCAACATCATTTCTTTCCACTCACTCATCGGGTAAAGTTCTAAGCATTGATCAAATACAGAACGCTTTAAAACAAAGCCATCTTCTATTTCGGGCAACAACTGCTTTTTTAGCGCAGCAGGCAGCATCAACCTACCCTTGGCGTCTATTTTACACTCGTATGTTCCGGTTAAATGAAGCATTAAATCGATTTGAATAGTCAAATATATTGATTTTTTATCCACTTTTTACCACATTTCTCCACATTGTTAATAAGTTTTTGAAAATTAAAGCCTTAAGCTACAATTCACGGCATTTAAACGAGTGGGAAATTGTGGAACATAAAACCAAATTTTAAGGCTTATTTTAGATTTTGGATTTTAAATTTGCCACAATTAACAGTACCTTTAGCCTTAGGTTTCTTTTAAAAGTAGATTGTTTTTAACAATAATACCTATATTTGCTAACGCTAACAGCAAGACTAGTGCATGGAACAAGACATCAAAACCGAAGGCAAGTTTAAGTATATAGAATTAGGGGAAGGAACTCCCATCGTGATTTTACACGGCCTCATGGGCGGATTAAGTAATTTTGACGGAGTAGCCAACTATTTCCCAAAACAGGGTTATAAAGTAGTAATTCCAGAACTACCACTTTACACTTTATCATTGCTTAAAACCAATATTAACTCATTTGCGAAATACTTAAAAGATTTTATAGATCACAAAGGTTGGTCTGAAGTTATTCTGCTTGGAAACTCCCTTGGAGGCCACATTGGTTTATTAGCCACTAAAAAATTTCCCGAAAGGGTTAAAGCCCTGGTAATCACAGGAAGTTCAGGTTTATACGAGAGCGCTATGGGAGAAAGTTACCCCAGAAGAGGTGATTATGAGTTTATAAAGAAAAAAGCTGAGAATGTTTTTTATGATCCTAAGGTTGCCACAAAAGAAATTGTAGACGATGTTTTCAATACCGTAAACGATAAAAATAAATTAATACGCACCTTAGCCATTGCAAAATCGGCTATACGTCACAATATGGCTAAAGATTTGCCTAAAATGAAAACTCCCACTTGCATCATTTGGGGAAAACAAGATAATGTTACTCCGCCCGAAGTAGCGGTTGAGTTTAATGAATTACTACCCAATTCTGATTTATTTTGGATAGACAAGTGCGGGCATGCGGCAATGATGGAGCACCCCGATACCTTCAATACCATTTTACACGACTGGTTAAAAGCAAAATCCATATAATTTATATGAAGATTACCTCTGCAGAATTTGTAATGAGCAATAGCCAAGTAAAAAAATGCCCGGCTAGCCAATTACCTGAATATGCTTTTATTGGGCGCAGTAATGTAGGGAAATCTTCTCTCATCAATATGCTTACCCAGCGTAAAAACTTGGCTAAAACATCGGGAAGACCTGGTAAAACGCAATTGATTAACCACTTTTTAATCAATAAAGCTTGGCATTTGGTAGATTTGCCTGGTTACGGATATGCTCGCGTTAGCAAAAAGGCCAAGAAAACCTTTCAAAAGTTTATTACCGATTATTTTAAAGAGCGTAAGCAATTGGTTTCTGCCTTTGTTTTGGTTGATGCCAGACACGAGCCGCAGAATATTGATCTAGATTTTATGATTTGGTTAGGCGAACATCAAATTCCTTTTAGTATTGTGTTTACGAAGCTTGACAAATTAAAGCCCAATGCAATAGAAAAAAACATTGGGCACTATAAATCTGTTTTACTGCAATACTGGGAAGAAATACCTCCTTATTTTCTCACTTCTTCATCAAAGAGAATGGGTGATGAAGAACTGCTAAATTACATAGATGAGATTAATCAAAGTTTGACTGACTAAGTTACTTATTCCTTTTTAAGTTCAAGTTTTTCAGCAAAATAATCACAAAAATCTTTCATGGTTTCCATCATCTTTTCGTCATCTGTGGCGCGATAAAAAGTATCGCTCATAGCGACTAGCGTTTGATGAAAAAACACCTTCATTTCGTCTACCGGCATATCTTTAGTCCAAAGATCTATTCGTAAGGTTTCCTGCTTTTGACTGTCCCACAAAGAAAGCATCATAGCTTTAGATTGGGCATGACGCACGCCTCCATCTTCTGCGCTCCAGTGCAAAGATTCTGGTACATTGTTTTCATCTACCTCAACGTGTATTTTTATTTCAGACTGTTTGGTACTCATTATTCTGGTTTTCTAGGTTTATAATTTGATTCTTGAAATAATTTTTGAGCAGGCAATTGCAAAAGCTGCTTTAAGCTAATGTCTGGATGCTTTTCGGCAAATTGCCGAACGATTTGCCAGCCGATATACTGCCCCAATTGAGGCGGACTTTCCTGATCGAGCTGCAAGTAAAATTTACTAAAGGGTGCTATGTTAATGAATCGTTCACGCAACTGCACATCGGTATCGTAGAGCAACTCTTGTTGTAAGAAATATTTCCAGATTTGCGCTTCATTATTATGCGCCCACTGCATTTCGTCTAAAGTATATCCCATACGGTAAGCCTCCTCTGTATGTGGTATCACCAAATCTTTAAGATACAATTGTTTGCCATAATACAACATCTGCTCTAAGAAAGTTCTCCCCTTAGGCTTAGGTACCAATTGGCGAGCATAGCTACCAGCTATATCACTTAATAACATTTCTTTTTTAAAATTTTTCTTTAGAAAAACCTGCAAACCATCATAAAAGAAATGATCTTCACCCAAATAAGTATCTAGGGCAATCAGCATTAAGCTATCGCTAACCACCACCTTGTTTTTATAATCAACTTCTGAAGTCACACTTACTACCCGGGGTGCTCCAAAACCAGGAAAATAATATTTAAAATGCTTAAACAAATGAGCGATTTTTTCTGCTTCTTCCTGCATATCTGGAAAAGCTTTTTTAACCTCGGCATGCAGTTCTTGGTTAATGGTATCGCGCATCATATTTACCCAAATTGAATCATGAAAACGCTCTGGAAACAAAAAAGGATAATCTCTTTTTAAGCGCGGCAAATCTTCTGGGGTTGCCTTACCAAATGCCAAATCAAACCGATCGATTTGCACCGAAATATCTATTTCCTCAATCGCCTGTTCTACGGCCGATTCTTGACTACAACTTACTAACAATAGTAGTAAAATCGGCAAAAGATACCTGAATTTAATCATATGCAATAGGTTGATTTTTTTGCAATAAAAGCGATATAATTTTATTCCTAAATTTTTCGCCTTATTTTTGGGGCAAAGGTAGTTTAATTTCTCTAAAAACCCAGCGACTATGCAAACAGATAAGGTAAGCGAACACATTGTAAATTGGCTTAAAAATTATAGCACACAAGCAAAAACCAATGGCTTTGTTGTAGGCATTAGCGGCGGTATTGATTCTGCCGTAACTTCAACTTTATGTGCGCAAACAGGTTTGCGTACTTTATGTATTGAAATGCCAATACACCAAGCGGCTAGCCAAATGCAACGCGGGAAAGAACACATTCAAAACCTTAAAAGAGAATTTAGTAACGTTAGTTCGCTCGAAGTCGATTTAACCCCAAGTTTCGAAAGCCTTAAAAATAGTTTTCCTAGCACACCCGACACCGACCAACTCGCTTTAACGCTTGCCAACACTAGAGCTCGTTTGCGCATGACCACCTTATATTACTTCGCAGGTTTACACGGCTATCTTGTGGCGGGTACTGGAAACAAAATTGAAGATTTTGGTGTAGGCTTTTTTACCAAATATGGCGATGGTGGTGTAGACCTTAGCCCTATTGCCGATTTACTTAAAAGTGAAGTTTATGCGCTGGGAGAATACCTTAACGTAGCACCGAGTATTCTAAAAGCAGCACCTACCGACGGACTTTTTGGAGACAGCCGCACCGATGAAGATCAGCTTGGTGCGAGTTATGACGAACTCGAATGGGCTATGGCATATACAACCAACCCAACAGATCATAAGTTAACCCCAAGACAAGAAACCGTATTAAATATTTATACTCGATTAAATCGGGCCAATTTACATAAAATTAATCCTATACCGGTTTGTAACATTCCCCCGCATTTAAAGTAATTATAACCTATGCGTTTCTAAATTACCCGGTTTAATTTATCGGCAATCATCTTTTTTAAAACGTTATAATCATTGATGTCTTCAAGGATATTGGCGTGATGGTTAGCCTTATTTTGCATCACTTCCTGCATTAACTCTTGCACTTTTTTCTGCACCAATAAATTGCGCAAATGCAAAATGGTTTGCTCTACTTCTAAGGGCTCTAAATCTTGAATATCTCGTACAAAAATGTTTTGGTCTTCCCAACGGCTAAGCAAGTTTTTCTCCTGGCTCATAACCAATGAACTTACCAATTGAGCGTGCTCTGGCTCTAGCTCTCTAATAAAAGCAGAAACATCTAGGCTTGTGGTTTGGTTGAGTGTATCGATTAACTTTTGATAGATCGCTTTAAATACGGGATGGGTAAACTCAATCTCATCTTCTTGCAGATCTAAATAAATTTTCTCGTATACTTTGCGGGTCACCTGTTCAGTTTTTAAAAACTCCTCTCCGTCTTCATCTTCTTCTATATAGGTTTCTTTAAACTCACCTTCGGCTGCGCCATAATGCAGTAAAAGGTGAATAATATGCTTTTCTAATTCGTGTTGTCTATTTACCTTGGTTTGTTGGGTTTGCTCTTTAACTACCTGCATACCACCCGATGGAGCCGGTGCCTGCTGAGACTTTTGTTTGGCTTTTCGGGTTTGACTAGCGGTTAATTGGGCTAACGAACTATACAAAACGTTCTCTGAAATATCCATGATGCGCGAACACTCTTGCAGGTATATCTCTTGCTGAATACGGTCGGGTATTTTTGCGATACTTTCAACCATATCGCGAATGGTAGCGGCTTTTTGAATAGGATCGTTAGCGCTCTCTTTCATCAATAAAGAGGCCTTAAAACTTATAAAATCTTGGGCATTATTATTTAAAAACGCCTTTATATCCTCGGCAGGATGCTTTCGGGCATAACTATCGGGGTCTTCTCCTTCTGGAAAAGTACATACTTTAACATTAAGTCCTTGCGCTAGAATAAGATCAATTCCGCGTAAAGCGGCTCGCATACCTGCTTCATCCCCGTCAAACAGAACGGTAATATTCTTTGTTAGTCGTAAAATCAATCGTATTTGCTGTTCGGTCAAAGCCGTACCCGAAGAAGACACCACATTTTCGATACCCGCTTGATGCATCTGGATGACATCGGTATAACCTTCTACCAAATAGCAGCGATCTTCTTTGGCCATGCTTTGCTTAGCGTAATGCAATCCGTAAAGGACTTGACTCTTATGATAAACCGGACTTTCGGGTGAATTGAGGTACTTTGCTGCTTTTTTATCGGTACGCAAAATACGTCCGCCAAACCCAAGTGTCCGCCCAGACATCGAATGAATAGGAAACATCACCCGACCCTTAAATCGATCAAACTGCTTGTTCTCCTTTACAATACTCAAACCGGTTTTCTCGAGCAATTCAAGTTTATAGCCTTTTTGAATGGCTTCTTGCGTGAAAGCATCCCAAACATCTGGCGAATACCCTAAATGAAATTTCTTGATGGTATCTTGAGTGAAACCGCGTTCTTTGAAATAAGATAAGCCTATACTTTTACCCAGTTGGGTTTCGTGCAGCATACGCTCAAAATAATCGCGGGCAAATTCATTGATTAAGAACAGGCTTTCACGTTCGTCGGCTTGTGCCTTTTCTTCATCGGTTTGTTGGGTTTCTTCTATTTCAATCCCATATTTTTTTGCCAAGTATTTTATCGCTTCAGGATAGTTAAAATGCTCATGCTCCATTAAAAAAGCCACTACATTTCCTCCTTTACCACTACTAAAGTCTTTCCAGATTTGTTTTACTGGCGAAACCATAAAACTCGGAGTTCGTTCATCTGTAAACGGACTCAAACCTTTGAAGTTACTACCCGATTTTTTTAATTGCACAAAATCGCCAATAACCTCTTCTACTCGAGCGGCATCAAAAACTTGATCGATGGTGGATTTTTTAATCATAAGCGATTGGATGTTTAGAAGCCAAGCGGGACAAAATTAAACAATATGAAACAAAAAAAAAGGAAACCCAAGGCTTCCTTTTTTACTTTACTTTTTCTGAAATAGTTAAAAACTAAAACGCAAACCTAATGCTACTGCATTTTGATCTATGGCATTGTCTTTAAAAACCGTATTCAATTCATATTTAGCATATAAAGAAACAGAATCATAACCAATATAAGCACTTAATCCGTAAAGAAAGTTATTGGTATTATAGCTTTGGTTACGCTTTTCTTTTCTGTTTTTACCATTCTCCTCAAACTTTAGTTTTTGGATGGTATTCAAATTCAAGCCTACAAAACCTCCTATACCCATCTTAAATTTATCTGTGCTAGTGTAACAAGCAGTACCCTTGTCAAAATATTTATGGGCTTTCCCGAATTCTAAATGAATTGGAATAACCAAATTATCCATACGTAGTTTAGCTTTGTCTAATTCTACCGGAAACTCTTCTAAAACGGTTTGATTACCGTCTTCGACAAAATATTGATTGTCTTCTGGTTTTAATCCGTTAAACTGAAGTGAAGCTCCGTAACGTAAACGCAACCAAGCGTTCTTATCTAATACGGTTTGCCACTCATAACCCATTTCAAAAAACCTACTCCCCGCAATTTTATAAGGCGAGTCGTCTATTGAACCATCTATTAAAGCGTTGCTCAAACCAAAGGCCATGGTAAAACCAGAAGTAGTACGCTTGAGAATAGCGTCTTTTTCATCGTATTGTTTATTGTCTTCTTTATCGTTATTTAGACCGATGCCCAAGGTGAGTTCTGTCGCTTGATAATCGTCGCTATTCCTATTGATCAAAGCAATTTGCTCGTCGATGATAAGCATCTTACTTGCGATGTTCTGAGCCGATTTTTGTGCAGCTGCCTCTTTGCGTCTTTGCGCCTCGGCCGCTGTAATTTTATTTTCGGCTTGCATTTGCTCAATGCGCTCAATTTCCTTTTTTAAATACGCCTTTTCTTCTTCTTGCACCCTGCTTTTTTGGGCGTTTAATTGCTCAAGTTTTTCCTTGGCTTCGGTTTTTATAATTACCTGAGCTTGGGTTAAGGTACCGCCCAACAAAGCGAATACGAGCATTAATACATGTAGTTGTTTTTTCATAAGATTCAATTAAAGTTTAACAATTGCATTTTTAATATTTTCTATTCTCTTTTCCAGCGCATAATATATCTTTTCTCTAAACTGCACATCTAATTCACGTTCAACCTCCTGCAGCAGTGCATTAGCATCTACGCTATAGATTTTTGATTCTTTTTGCTGCTCCATTTGCACTAATGCTTTTTGCAATGCGGCTTCGATTTGCGCCTCATCCCAATGAGCAGTAGTAAGCTGTACTTTTTCTTGAGGTAAAAGCGGTAGCATGTGATCGGGTTGAATTTCATTCGCTATTTTTTCTTCAGCTTGAGCGATTACAGGAAGAGATTTGTTTAATTTTTCTTTACGGATTAAAGGCCGCTCTGCATTAAAATCTGATTTATTTTGTTTTTGCTCAGTGGTCTCGCTTAAGCCTTGCTGAGGAAAGAGCTGTTTCAATTCATCGGCAGATTTGAACTGCGGCTTACCCTCTATTAACTTTTTTATGGTATTTTCTTCGGGTTGCTGCTTAGGCTGCACCACATCTGTTACAGGGACATCTTGTGACCGATTGAACAAGCCCGTTAGCACAACTCCCAATAAAAAGCTTGCCGCCACAGCATAGAAAAAAAGTCTTTTACGCTTTCGCTTAGCTTTGCCATTGAGTTGATGTTCAATCTCAAACCATGCATTATTTGAGGGGGTAATCTCTCTATTTTTTAGCTTTTCAAGCTCCTTATCCCATACTTCCATCTTTCCAACTGTTTGAATTCTTAATAATATCTTGCAACATTTTTTTGGCCTTGGCCAACTGTGATTTAGAGGTACCCACGCTAATATTACAGCACTCGGCAATTTGTTTATGCGAAAAATCTTCGACCTCAAACAAAACAAAAACACTGCGGTAGCCAGCTGGCAACAAATCTAAAGCCTGTTGCAAGTCATTGGCAATTTGTTGCCGATCAAGACTGGGTTGCTCACAAGATTGTTGCGACAGGTTCTCTAGCTTTTCCTCAAACATTAGGTTTTGTTTTTTACGTAAAAAATCTATCGCCTCTCGCACTACAATTCGGCGTATCCAGCCTTCTAAACTACCCTTCTCATCAAATTGGTTGATCTTGGAAAATACTTTTACAAATGCCCTAAGCATGCTATCTTCTGCAAATTGCAAATCTTTGATATACATACGTGCTACACTAAGCATCTTTGGAGCGTACCGCTCGTAGAGCCGTTTTTGCTCTCTTCGGTCTTGCCGCCTAAGTTTATTTAGGTTAAAGGATTCTTTTTTATGTAAACGTATAACTTTCACTCTCGTGTGGACTTCTATTTATATAGACGAAAGTAAAAGCAAAAAGGTTGCCTGATGCACAAAAAAATTATTTTTTTCTTTCAATAACATAGTTCACCATCAAAAGCAATGAGGTTTTATAGGGAGAATCGGGGTAATTTTCCAAGATTTTAAGTGCGCGCGAATGGTAAGATTTCATCACTTTTACCGCGTAATCCAATCCGCCTTGAGCTTTCACAAAAGCAATAACCTCTTTTACCCTTTTGCGGTCTTTATTATGATTTTTGATGGAGTTTATCAGCCAGTTTTTTTCTTTGGGCGAAGCTTGGTTAAGGGCATAAATCAGCGGAAGTGTCATTTTTTGCTCCTTAATATCTATACCGGTGGGTTTACCTATTTTTTCTTGCCCATAATCAAACAGGTCATCTTTTATTTGAAAGGCCATTCCAATGAGTTCGCCAAATTCTCGCATAGCTTCAACGTGTGGTGAATCAGGTTTTACAGCGGCCGCCCCTATGCTACAGCAAGCTGCAATAAGCGTAGCAGTTTTTTGTCTTATAATTTCGTAGTAAACCTCCTCTGTAATATCAAGTTTGCGTGCTTTTTCAATTTGTAGCAATTCTCCTTCGCTCATCTCCCTCACCGCTACCGAAATAATTTTAAGCAAATCAAAATCTTCATTATCTATAGACAATAGCAAACCTTTTGATAACAAAAAGTCGCCTACTAAGACAGCTATTTTATTTTTCCATAATGCATTAAGTGAGAAAAAACCACGTCGCCGGTTAGAATCATCAACCACGTCATCGTGCACCAAGGTTGCGGTATGAATAAGCTCAATAACCGATGCCCCTCGATAGGTGCGGTCGTTTACTTCGCCTTTTGCAACCATTTTAGCAACTAAAAAAACAAACATAGGGCGCATTTGCTTTCCTTTTCTGTTTACAACATAGTAGGTAATCTTATTAAGTAAAGCTACACGCGAAGACATAAACAGTCTAAACTTATCTTCAAACAAGCGCATTTCGTGCTCAATGGGCTGTTTTATCTGGGCTATAATCTTCATAGAAGACAAAGGTACATATCTTACAAATTAAAAATGTGTTAATTTATAAGCAAAACGATAAAATTTTTATTACTTTAGAGCCTCAAATTAAAAACTATATTTATGAAAAAAATTACTTTAACTTTTGCTGCCTTAGTTGCAGCATTCACAATGCAAGCGCAAGTGTTTAGTACATCTTTTGAAGCAAACGAAGGTTTCACTTTAGGAGACATTAATAATCAGAATGGCTGGATTTCTACTCCAATGAACGGTGGAGGAAATGTAACCAAACAAGACATTAGCGATGACTTCGCTTCTGATGGAACTTATGCTTTTAAAATTACTGATCTTGTAGCTGATGGAATACCAGCTCAAAGCGGAGCTATCATTGGTGGTTTTTATGATTTTACCACTCCAATAGATCATACCTCCTTCTCGTTTGAAGCCGATATTTATTTAGATAATTCTGCTTTTAATGCTGCTATTCAAATGATTACCGGTCAAAATTACGGTATGATGGTTTTTTTCGAAGGAACAACTGGTAAAATTATAGCAGTTGATGATGATGGTGCTGGAGGCTTGACGACCATCGATACGGGGGTAACTTTCACCAACGGAACTTGGGGAACGATAAAAGTTGAGTTATCGGGGAGCAATGCTACTTTATATTGGAATGGGACTTCTATATACACAGGAACAAACTGGTCTAGCGGTCAGTTTGATCAGATGCGTCTTGCTCACGACAACTCAGGTGTAGGAAGCATGTATTTTGATAACATGGTGATCTCTAATTCACTTTCAACAGAAACAATTGCTCAAGCAAACTTCAAGCATTTTGTTGATGCCAATGCGATACTAAACATCAATGCAGAAAATGCAATGAACAATGTAGCGGTATTTAACCTTTTAGGTCAAGAGGTAATCAATCAAAACGTAGAGGCTAAAGATGCTCAAATCAACTTGAATAGCTTAAACGCTGGCGTATACTTAGTACAAGTAAACATCAACGGTCAAAAAGAAAGCTTTAAAGTGATTAAGAAGTAATTTACGCTTAACACTAATAGTTTAAAGGCTGCCTTTTAGGTAGCCTTTTTTTATGCATTATAAAATGATTTTTATGGGTGTTTTTTTTTGAAAGCCCCACTTGTAGTCAGGTATTTGGATTAGATAAATTATATAGAACAACAACTCTATCTTATTTTTAATTTACAAACAATTATTTTTTTTATGATAAGATTTAAGTATATTCACAAAACAATTGTTAAAACAAATTATCATGAAAAAAATTACCTTACTACTCATGCTTTTTACCGGTTGGCTGTATGCTCAGTCTGACTGTAACAATGCGCAAAGTATTACCTTAAATTTTAATGCTTCCCTTACCGTGAATGCAACAGGGGTTTCGGGAACCGCAACCACCACTACTTGTAACCCTGCTTATTACACCGCCTCCGATATTACCAGTAGCGGTTGGTATACCTTTACACCAACTCAAGACCAAACCATTACTGTAACTTCACCTGCACCTGCTTCGGTGAGTAGCACAGATTATTTTCCTTCTTTTAGTGTATTTGATGGTACTTGTACCAGTTTAAATTGTCTTGGGGGTAGTTTGGTAACCACCCCAGACGGTGGAGCTACCTTAAACGACCCTACCGTATCTTTCGTTGCTTATGCCAACACTACCTATTATATAGCATTTGATAACTATTATGCTAATGCTGGTTTAGGAAGCACCAACGCGTTTACTTTTGATGTGGTGAGTTCATCGACAGTAGCCACTTTACCCGACGCCGTTACTACACCCTCTCCAGCCGATGGCGCTACTCAAGTAGGCGTAAGTATGAATGCTCAAAATCAACCACAAGTAAGTTTCTCTTGGGTTGCTGCTACAACAGGAGGTACACCAGATGAATATGAATTTTACTTAAGTGACCCAACCGCTACAGATCCTACTCAGCTCAACTTGCTTGGTTCAACACCAAACACTTCGGTAAATGTAACCGGTATTCAAGAAGGAGAAACCTATTATTGGCAAGTAGTGGCCAAGAATGCTGCAGGAACAGCGACTAACTCTGCTACCTGGTCTTTTACAACGGGTGATAGTAGCATTGCACCAGACCCCGCTGCCAATCCAACGCCTGCAGATGGCGCCACAGGGGTAGTCTTATATACCGACAACCAAAACCAACTTAGTGTAGATTTAACATGGGAGGCAGCCGCAACAGGAGGCGCTCCAGCACAATATGAATTTTACTTAAGCGATCCTACCGCCACAGATCCTACTCAGCTAAATATTTTGGGTAATGTAAATGGTACCAGCACCACCTTAAGCAACGTAACCTACGGAACAACTTATTACTGGCGCGTTATTCCTAAAAACGATGCTGGCGCTGCTGTAAATACGCCTACTTGGAGTTTCACTACAGAAGGGACTGCTGGTTTAGATCAAGCAGATGCATTGAGTCATACTTTCTATACGCAAAACAAGCAGCTATTTATAAATACCACGCAATTATTAAAAGAAGTAAATCTTTATAACTTGCAAGGTAAGCAAATCAAAACCATTAAGGTAAATAAAGAATCGGCACAAATAGATCTTAGTCAGTTAACACCTGGTGTTTATTTTGCTCGATTAAATATGAGTAACAAACAAGCAAGTTTTAAATTTATGGTCGAGTAGATCTCGCCCACCAACACCTAAAAAAGAGGCTGTCTAAAAAGGCAGCCTTTTTTATTTAGAAGATTTATTAGCGAGTTGTCCACAGGCAGCATCAATGTCTTTACCTCGTGAACGCCTTACCGTTACCGTTATACCTGCCTGTTCTAAAGCACGCTGATAAGCCGAGGTAACCTGGGTATCGGCTTGTTGAAAAGCACCATCATCTATTGGGTTGTATTCTATGATATTCACCTTACAGGGGATAGCTTTACAAAAATCGACTAATGCAGCAATGTCTTTTGGTTTGTCATTGATGTCTTTCCAAATTAAATATTCATAGGTTACTCTCCTCTTTGTTTTCTGGTACCAATAAATTAAAGATTCTTTTAAATCTTTTAAAGGGAAACTAGCATTAAAAGGCATGATTTGCGTGCGCACTTCATCAATAGCTGAATGTAGGGAAACAGCCAAATTAAATTTTACCTCATCATCGGCTAATTTTTTTATCATCTTGGGCACACCCGAAGTAGAAACCGTAATGCGCTTTGGCGACATTCCAAGTCCTTCGGGAGAGGTTATTTTTTCTATAGAGGCCAATACATTTTTATAATTCATCAATGGCTCTCCCATACCCATATAAACAATATTAGATAAGGGTATACCATTGTACAATCGGCTTTCTTGATCTATAGCGACTACTTGATCATAAATCTCATCGGCATTCAAATTACGCATCCGCTTTAAGCGGGCTGTAGCGCAAAACTGACAATCTAGACTGCAACCCACTTGTGAAGAAACGCAGGCAGTTGTTCTAGAAAAGGTAGGAATCAATACAGACTCTACCGTTAGACCGTCGTGTAATTTTACGGCATTTTTAATGGTGCCATCGCTACTGCGCTGCATTTCATCTACCTGTATGTGGTTGATTACAAAGTGCTCTTCTAACAATTGCCTTACCTCTTTTGAGAGGTTGGTCATCGCATCAAAATCGTGCGCCGCTTTAGACCACAACCACTCATAGACTTGATTACCCCTAAAGGCTTTTTCACCAATAGAAACAAAAAAATCTCTCAATTGCTCTTTAGTGAGCGACCGTATATCTTTTTTCTCTTTTTTCACGCTGCAAAGGTAGATTTTTATTTACGCTTACTAAAATTTAAACAAAAAAACCACACCGAAGTGTGGTTTTACTAGATTGTGTGCGTTGCAGTTATAAAATTAACATCGCATCGCCATAACTATAAAACTTGTATTTTTCTTTAATGGCTTCTTTATAGGCTTTTTCCATTAATTCGTGCCCCATAAATGCCGAAATCATCATTAAAAGCGTTGACTTTGGCGTATGAAAATTAGTAATCATACAATTGGCAATACTAAAGTCATAAGGAGGAAAAATAAATTTATTGGTCCATCCCTTAAACTCGTTCAAGGTACCGTTTGATGAAACCGCACTTTCTAAAGAGCGCATAACGGTAGTACCTACCGCACAAACGCGACGCTTATCTTCTATACCCTTATTAACAATTTGAGTAGTTTCTTTGGCAATCTCTGCCTCTTCACTATCCATTTTATGTTTAGACAGATCTTCCACTTCAACAGGATTAAAAGTACCTAATCCTACGTGAAGCGTAACTTCGGCAAGATTTATCCCTTTAATTTCTAGACGTTTCAACAGATGTTTAGAAAAATGCAAGCCAGCGGTTGGGGCTGCTACTGCTCCTTCTTGCTTGGCATATATGGTTTGATAACGTTCTGCATCTTCTGGCTCTACTTCCCTTTTGATGTATTTGGGTAGCGGTGTCTCTCCTAAATCATTTAATTTTTTTCTAAACTCTTCATAAGATCCGTCATATAAAAAGCGTAGGGTTCTTCCTCTAGAGGTAGTGTTATCGATAACCTCGGCCACTAAACTCTCATCTTCACCAAAATATAGTTTATTTCCTATTCTTATCTTCCTAGCAGGATCTACCAAAACATCCCATAATCGGGTTTCGGCGTTAAGCTCTCTTAATAAGAAAACCTCAATACGAGCCCCTGTTTTCTCTTTGTTTCCAAATAAACGGGCAGGAAACACTTTCGTGTTATTAAAAACCATTACATCATCGGTATCAAAATAATCGATTAGGTCTTTAAACATTTTATGCTCAATTTTTCCCGATTCTCTGTGTATTACCATCAAACGGGCTTCGTCGCGATGCTCAGAAGGGTATTCTGCTAATAACTCTTTAGGTAGTTCAAAATTGAACTGCGAAAGTTTCATTCCCATAGTATCATTTTTAAAAGAATGCAAATATACAACCTCAGACTAGGGGTTGTCAAGTAAAACGACATGTTTTTTACCTAAAATCTAGTGGGTTAGCTTTCGCGGATTCAAAGCTTGCTGTTATTTTAAATATAATGCCTCTATTACTGCTACTGATGCCAAAACTAATAAAGGTTTGAAATTGAAAAAATTGAATACAGGAAATAATAAAACAGTACATCTATAAGATTTTGAAAAAAGATAGGCTAGTACCTAACAAAAGTTGCTGTACTTTTTAAAATAACATAGGGAGCTTATTTACAAAAGTTGTACAACTCTTGAAAAAATATTGTACAATTTTTTTATAAATATTGTACAATTTTCGCTTAAATATTGTACAATATTTTTTTATAAGTCGCAGAACAAATTATTACTTCTTAGGCAGCGTATTTATAAAAGTTGCTTATCTTTTATTTGATTTACCCATAAGTTTATAAAAACCTGTTTTATAATTGATTAAAAAACCCATTTTCTCCCAATCTTTCCAAAAGCTTCGGTAAGATTTGGCTACCACTGCTTCATTCTCTATCATTAGGGGTACTTTTAAAGCTAATGGTGCAAAAGCCATAGCCATACGGTGATCTTGGTAGGTTTTTATAGTGGCGCTTTGCAGCGGATTTTGTTGGCGGCTCAAATGTAAACTTGAACCGGTAATACGCAAAGTTGCCCCTAAGCCTTGCATTTCATTTTTTAAAGCTTGTAGTCTATCGGTTTCTTTTATTTTTAAACTTTGCAAGCCAGACAAATCACAGCTCATACCTAAACCCAAGCAGGTAACTACTAAGGTTTGTGCCAGGTCTGGGTTGTTGACTAAGTCTAGGCTAAGATGGCTCGGAATTTCTTTCTCCACGCGTTTCAATTGTAATCCTTCGGATGTTTCTTGGGTTTCGACCCCCAATTTTTTGTACCAAGAGACTAAACGGGCATCTCCTTGTAAACTTTTTGTTTTAAATCCGTAAAGGAAACAAGTTGAACCTACAGGCGCTAAAGCCAAGGCGCTATAAAAATAAGAAGCCGAGCTCCAATCGGGTTCAACATTAATCTTTTGCGGCTTAAGCTGCTGGGGTTCAATTAATATTCGTTTTTCCTCTACTGCTACATGCACCCCCAATTGCGCCAACAGGTCAATAGTCATTTGTACATAGGGTTTTGAAATGAGCCTGCCCTGTAAATGCAAGTCTAAACCCAAGGGTAGTTGATGCCCTACCAATAGTAAGGCCGTTATAAACTGACTGCTAATACCTGCCTTAATATTTATTTGAGCAATTTGTTGAGAAAACCCATGAATTTTCACGGGTGGGTAGCCTTTGGTACCCAAGTAGGTAATTTTAGCTCCCAACTGCCGTAAGGCTTCCACCAAAGGTGCTACCGGTCGTTGCTGCATACGCTTGCTTCCGGTTATAATTTTTGTAACTTTTTGTTGCGTAGCAAAATAAGCTAGTAAAAAACGCATAGCAGTACCGGCATGCCCCACATTAATATGTTCTTCTTGACTTTGCAGGGCTTTAATAAGCACTTGAGTATCCTCGCTATCCGATAGGTTATCTAAAATCAAATCTGGACAAAATTGCTGAAGTATGAGCAAGCGGTTGCTAATGCTTTTGGAGCCGCTAATTTTAATCTTTGCCGCAATAGGTGTTTTACTATGCTCTAGCCGTATCATTTTTTGTGCTTATCTTGTAAGATTTGCTTGCGATAGCGTAAAAAACTAATGATAAATCCGTAAAGTGCCCCACCCAAAATGTTCGCGATGATAAAACGCCATTTTGTGCTTCCTTGCCACTTGGTCGCCAGAAATTGATCCCAATTCATCGAATAACCAAAAGCGTAATCAATTGCATTGTACAACAAAACAAAGGCTAGGCCAATAAAAAGCACCGATTTCCAAAAATTGGGTGCTTTTAGTATTTGTTTAAAAGAACTCATCATTTAAGTTTTTGGTTCTGGTGGTGCCTATCGTGATCGCGTTTGGTTTTGAGCTCAAGCTTTTTATCGAAAGCTTCTTGCAGATTTACACCGGTTTGATTGGCCAAACAGAGTACCACAAAAACCACATCGGCTAGTTCTTCGCCTAAGTCTTTGTTTTTATCGCTTTCTTTTTCGCTTTGCTCGCCATAACGGCGGGCGATAATACGGGCCACCTCTCCTACCTCTTCGGTAAGCTGAGCCATATTGGTCAATTCATTAAAATACCGCACTCCGTGCGTTTTAATCCAATCGTCAACTGCTTTTTGTGCGTCTTGTATAATCATTTATCTGTTTTTGGTATCTATATTTAGGGTAACTGGTCCGTCATTGATTAGGCTAACTTGCATATCGGCACCAAATATGCCGGTTGCCACCCGCTTATCGAGTTGTTTTTCTAATGCCTTTACAAATTCTTCGTAACGTGTTTTAGCCAGCTCAGGGCTAGCGGCGTCAACAAAACTGGGGCGATTGCCCTTCTTAGTATTGGCATAAAGGGTAAACTGACTTACCACCAGCGCATCACCATCAATATCGATTAGGGATCGATTCATGGGTTTATGTTCATCACGGAAAATTCTCAGTTGGGCAATTTTCTTGCTTAACCAAGCAATGTCATCTTCGGTATCATCATCACAAACCCCCAATAAAATTAACAAACCTTCTTGAATAACCCCAGCGATATGGTTATCTACCTCTACGCTGGCTTGGCTCACCCGTTGTATAGTCGCTCGCATATTTTAATTTTTATAAATATCTACTCTGTAATTCTCGTCTTCACCTTGTATCAACTGCAAGTAAGATTTATACCTTGACCAGGCAATATCGCCTTCTTCTACAGCATCTTTAACCGCACATTTGGGCTCTTCGAGATGCAGGCAATTGTGAAATTTACAATCTTTTTTACGAGCAAAAAATTCAGGAAAGTAATGGTCTAGCTCTTCTTTTTCCATATCTACCACTCCAAAACCTTTGATTCCTGGAGTATCGATTATTTGTCCGCCTTCAGGCAAATCAAACATCTCTGCAAAGGTAGTCGTATGTTGGCCTTGCAAATGTTGGTTAGAGATTTGCGCCGTTTTTAAATCTAAGCTTGGCTCAATCGCATTGATTAAAGTAGATTTACCCACACCACTATGACCCGCTAAAAGGGTCGTTTTATCTTTAAGAAGTTCTTTTACTTTTTCAATATTTTTACCGCTAACCGCCGATGTACCTATACAAGTGTAGCCAATTTCACGATACAACAAAGCCAAATGCCGAATTTCATCTTTTTCATCTTCTGTATAAGCATCTATTTTATTGAACAAGATGGTGGTTGGTATTTGATAAGCTTGTGCGGTTACTAAAAAACGATCGATAAAAGAAGTAAAGGTAGGCGGGTTATTAAGCGTAACCATTAAAAAGGCTTGGTCTAAATTGGAGGCTATGATATGCGTTTGTTTAGACAAATTAACCGATTTACGTACGATATAATTTTCTCTAGGTTTTATATCTTGAATAACTCCTGTTTCTTCTTCTTTGTTTGCTTCTAATTGAAACAAAACAAGATCGCCTACAGCAACAGGGTTGGTACTTTTGATTCCTTTTATTCTAAATTTGCCTTTGATGCGGCACTTATAAAAATTCTCCTCTTCTTTTTCTTTGACAAGATACCAACTTCCGGTTGATTTATATACGATTCCTTCTTTCATAGGCTTTCCGCTTAATGGCTATTTGCTTGTTGCGAATTATTTGCGTGCAATATTTTTTGTTGGTGGGCTATAGACTCTTGATGTATCGCTTGAAAGAGTCTGTACACAAATTCTTCGGCTAGACCTTTATCTACACCCAAATTTATCATTTTTTGTAATATGGCCTGCCAGCGTTCTGGTTGTAAAATAGCCACATTATGATTCTTTTTTACCGCTCCAATTTTATCGGCAATTTGCATACGATCGATAAGTATTTGAATCAGTTGTTCATCTAACTTATCAATTTGAAGGCGCAACCGACTTAAAGAGGCTTCATAATCTTGATTTGATGAACTTTTCTTTCTCACCTTTAATTTGCGGGTATAGTCTGCTAGCGTTTCTGGCGTTATTTGCTGTTTAGCATCGCTCCAGGCTTGGTCTGGATTAGGATGGGTTTCAATCATCAATCCATTATAATTTAAATCTAAGGCGGTTTGGCATAAATCAAAAATCAACTTCCTATCGCCAGCGATGTGAGAAGGATCTAAAATTAAGGGTATATCGGGGAGTTCTTGCCTTAGGTCAATAGGTATTTGCCACTCGGGTATATTTCTATACAAACTATCTTTATAGCTAGAAAAACCACGGTGAATAGCACCCAATTGCTCTATACCGGTTTTATAAAAACGTTCTAAAGCTCCTAGCCATAAACTTAAGTCTGGATTAATAGGATTTTTAACCAGTACTATTTTGTTAGTCCCTTTAAGCGCTTCGGCAATTTCTTGAACGGCAAAAGGAGAAACACTGGTACGTGCCCCTATCCATAAAATATCAACTTCGTGCTTTAAAGCTAGATCTACGTGAATGGGGTTGGCCACCTCGGTAGTAGTAAGCAAACCGGTTTCTCTTTTAGCTTTTAAAAGCCATTTTAAACCCAGCGCACCCACGCCTTCAAAGTTGCCAGGTCTGGTACGGGGTTTCCAAATACCCGCACGCAATACATTGGTGTCTGTGTTTTGCAATGCTTTTGCTGTGGCCAGTACTTGCTCTTCGGTTTCGGCACTACAAGGACCAGCAATTAACAATGGTCGATTTAAATTAAAAGCTTTCAACCAATCGTTCATTGCAGTATTACCAGACATTTCCTTACCCATATTTCATCTTTTTTACGAAGATACTTTATTCTCTAGTATAAATAAAAGTAGGCTTTCAATAAAATATGTAAATTTACAATCTTAAACCAATAACATAAACGAATTATTTATGGGGATTCTGGTAAAAAATCTGAGTAAATTTTATGGTCAACAACAAGCCCTCCAAGAAATTTCTTTTGAAATTAAAAGCGGAGAGGTAATTGGTTTTTTAGGACCAAATGGCGCAGGAAAATCTACTATGATGAAAATTCTTACCGGCTACCTTAAACCTAGTTCAGGATCCGCTTTTGTAGAAGGTATAGATGTACAAGCAAATCCTATAGAAGTACAAGCTTTGACCGGCTATCTACCCGAACACAACCCCTTATATGAAGATATGTATATACGGGAGTATTTATTGTTTCACGCTCGTATTCATAAATGTTCAAAACAACGTATTCAAGAAGTAATCGAACTCACGGGATTGCAACCCGAAATAGGTAAAAAAATTCAAGCGCTCTCAAAAGGTTATCGCCAACGTGTAGGAATTGCAACAGCCTTGTTGCACGATCCCAAAGTGCTGATTTTAGATGAACCCACTACGGGTTTAGATCCCAATCAATTGGTAGAAATAAGGAATCTTATCAAAAGTATTAGTACCGATAAAACTATTTTTCTTTCCACCCATATTATGCAAGAGGTTGAAGCAATGTGCAGTCGGGTGTTGATTATGAACAAGGGCGAATTGATAATTGATAAGCCCTTATCGGATTTACAACAAGAAAAAAATCAAATCATTCAAGTGGTTTTTGACCAAGGCATAAGCGAAGAAAAGTTTGCTCACCTACCGCATTTAATCTCAAGCGAACCAATAGATGCTCGCTCCTACCGTTTAAAATTCGATACCGAAACGGATATGGGCGGCGAAATCTATGATTTGTCTCAAGCCAATAATTGCAAAATACTTTCTTTAACCAAAGAACAAGAGAGCCTAGAAGACTATTTTAGAAAAATAACCTCCCACTAAAATCTTGTACTATAGGTTTTTGAACCTCTATTACTAATTTTTCAAGTTCATAGGCTGGTTCTTTGCAACTGCTTGCCCCAGACAAATGTTTTGTCTAAGTATAGATTGCTTCAAAATAACAAAATGCTTTTCCTATTGTAGTGCAAACAGCGGTTCATTTTACCAGCTCCGCAATGATTTTATTTAATTCAATAAACCCCTAAGTGAACTATTCCAATGTTTTGAATTCATAATTAAGCAGACTTTAAACTATTTAAGGCTATCCTTTTAAGCAATAAATACTATTAAAATGGCAAAAAAAAGGCTGCTCTATTAGGAGCAGCCTTTTCTTAATTTAAAGGGTAACTTGATTATCTCTTCAAGGTAAAGTGACCTTTAAAGGTATCTATACGCTCTTCACCGGTTGGTAAAATTTGCTTGTATTCTACGCTAAACCAGTAGTCATTTGATGGCATTGCCTTACCGTTAAAGGTACCGTCCCATCCTGGACCACTTGGGCTTAATTGCTTCAATAGCTTACCGTAACGGTCAAAGA
>NZ_VRLT01000031.1 GCF_008017835.1 Mesonia sp. HuA40
GTATGTAACAACGGCTATAATTCATTGCGGCGGAATTTTCTACCGAAAATTCCACGCTTTTTTCTATCTTTGATCTATAACGGAATAAGTCTTGCGTATTTTTCCGCAACGAAATCATAGCCAAGGCCGTTGGCTTTAATGCTGAAGAACATCGCAAAACAGCAAGTTTACAGTTATAAACAAAAGCCTGTAAAATTTAAATTTATAATATTGAATTATATGAGATTAACTATTTTATCATTTATTACTTTAGTTTTTTTAACTAGTTGTAGTGATAAACAAAATATTAGTTCAGAAATGTATATTGGAACATACCGAATAATGGACCAAATGGTTCCTTATCCATTCATAATACAACAAAAAAAAGACACTATATATCTTTACAACAATAAAGGTAATAGTATTGATAAAATTACAAACACATCAATAAACAAGAACAAATCACTTAACTTTCAAGAAAAACATCTGAAAATCACACAAAAAGAGGATGACGAATTCCTTGCTTTTGACTTACTAGATACCACAAACTTTAAAACATTCAAAAACGGAAAACCGAGTCCAAAAAATAGTGCTAAATTCAAAAAAATAAAATCAGAAAATAAACTTGACCTTCAAAAAGTTAAAAAAGAAATAGGGAAATTCATTTGGAAATACGATGTCGTTGAAGACGAAAACAGTAACCCAAATAATGATTTAGAAATTGAAAAGTTATTTTATTTTAAAAATGATAGTCTTAACATTATTACGAATTATTACTATCAAGGTTTAAAAACAATTTCAGAGTATGAAACAAAATCATACAATTTTTTTGTAATAGATAGCATTTACTTTTTATCACTTCAAAAAGAAAGTTCTAATCCACAACCAATTTATCAAATTGTAAGATATGATTCAAACAAAATCGAATTAAGAGATTTTTCTTCAAGAGTTTCAAAAAACATCATTTTTCACAAAGAATCAATAAGTGTTATAGACTATACCGAACTAGCAAAAAATTCTTCTATTTACTCAAATTGTTTTGATGGATATCAAGGAGAATATTACTTTGGCGATGATGTTACTTTTAATAAAGGAAATGAATATATAATAAATTATGTTAATGAGAATATTCCAAAAAATGAAACAAACTCGGGATATTTAATAGTTCATTTTAATATAAACTGTTCTGGAAAAGTTGGCAATTTTGGTTTAATTCAAATGAATAGAGACTTTAAAGCAACAGCTTTCTCGAAAGAGTTTGTAAATCACACTATTAATAAAGTAAGTAAATTAGAAGAATTTCCAGCTTCCAACTCACAATTAGAAAGGCTTAATTACAAAGATGTACACGCTTTTTTAATGTTTAAGATTAATAATGGTAAAATCGTAGATGTATGTCCTTAAAATATAAAATCATCAGTTTTACAATACTAGTTTTAGTCTATAGTTGTAATAATAAACAACCTAAAGATTATTCATCATTAGATGAAAATAAAAAAGGAGAAATAGCAAATTGGTATCACGAAATGTCTAACTATTTTTTACAACCATCTGAACTTTATAGAACATATAAAGACTCTGCTTTAATAGTTCAGCCTGATAATGTTGATTTGAGGCAAAGACTTTCTTATTCATATAAAAAAGTTGGAGAACATATCAAAGCTATGGAAGTCTTAAACAAAGCAGTTGAAATTGACACAGCTAATGGAAAGGCAGATGTTTTAGAATATAGAGCTTGGACTCTTTTATACTATTACAGAGATTATGAAGGTGTTATAAGAGATGTTAATTTAATAGAAAAAATTACAGGGAATTCTTATAATTCTTGTTGGGGAGAACCTTGTGGCTTTCACAAAGGACAAGCGTTATACAAACTTGATGATTTTGAAGAAGCTATTAAGACCTTTGAAACTGTTAATATAGAAGAAGAAAAATTGGGATTTGACACTAATGACAATTATATGATTTTCTTTTATATTGGAAGATGTTATACAGAAATGAAAGATTATGACAAAGCAATCTTTTTCTATAATAAATCTCTAGAATCAGTAAAACAATTTCCTGAAGCTTATTATCAATTAGGTTTGATTTATAAAAAACTAAACAAAAATGTAAAAGCCAATGAAAATTTCAAATTGGCAAACGAGTACATTAATTATGGAATGAGTGAGCCTTATGTCGAACGTTTTGATGAAGTTTTTCAATATATGGTAGATAAGGAACTGAATGAATAACTGATTTAAAAAAGCACTAAAAGCCAACACCGTATATAATTTATTGCTAGTTCTAGCCTACTTACGAAAATCCTCTCGGATTTTCTATTCGGTTTTTATTTGCTAAATTAGGTGTTTAAACCACGCAACAAACCATATACAATCACGTTACCTAAAATAGCTCGGAATCTTAAGCGGAACGGAGAAATGATAAATCCGACTGTTTGAAAATTTAACTGACTTAAAAAGAGAACAGTGGAATTGAAAAGCACAACGCGGAATGAAATAG
>NZ_VRLT01000044.1 GCF_008017835.1 Mesonia sp. HuA40
GTACCAAGCAGAGCGTGTCGCCACAGTATGTAACAACGGCTATAATTCATTGCGGCGGAATTTTCTACCGAAAATTCCACGCTTTTTTCTATCTTTGAGCTATAACGGAATAAGTCTTGCGTATTTTTCCGCAACGAAATCATAGCCAAGACCGTTACCTAAAATAGCTCGGAATCTTAAGCGGAACGGAGAAATGATAAATCCGACTGTTTGAAAATTTAACTGACTTAAAAAGAGAACAGTGGAATTGAAAAGCACAACGCGGAATGAAATAGCACTACGCTGAAAAAAATTAATAAAACTATATCGTGCAAAAAAATAAAAAGCGAATTTAAAAATTAAGCGGAATCAAGGTCGAATCAAAAATTTGAAGTAAACGAAAAAAAGATTTTGAGATTTCCATATCCGAAATAAATTAAAAGGTAACTGAATAAAAAACACTAAGCGGAAAAAAATCAGAGCGGAAAAAAAATCTGGACGGCAAAGCAGAACCTTCCAAGCAGAACGTGTCGCTACTTTAGGTAACAACGGCTATAATTCATTGCGGCGGAATTTTCTACCGAAAATTCCACGCTTTTTTCTATCTTTGAGCTACAACGGAATAAATCCTGCGTATTTTTTCGCAACGAAATCATAGCCAAGGCCGTTGTAAAACATTTTAACGAACCAATGAACAAAGTTCTAAGCTTAATTCTTATAACACTTTTTTTCGCCTCGTGTAAAGAAAAGAAAAACATTCAATTACAAAATTCTAATGAGAATATAGTTAACAAAAAAGATTCTTTATCTATTTCATTGGAAATGCCGGCAAAAACTTCAAATGGAATAAATGTTTGGCTTAGACCTTATGATAATTTCTATTTACAATTTAAAAATAAAAGTAACCAAGACACTATAATAACAAAGAAACTTCCATTGTTATATGATTACTATCAAATGAATTTTGTTATGTTCAAATATGATGAAGACAAGAATTTCCAAAAGATAAATAGACATTTTCTTGCAAGCAAAGAAATAACTGATTTACACCTTAAACTTGACTCTAATCTGATTGAATTTAAAAACAAAAGTTCTCAAAGTATTCTTACAGATAGAATTTATAAAAGTTACGGTGATTTAAAAAATAAACATTTTAGGAATAAAACAATAAAGAGTAAAAATTATATAAGCGAGTTAGACAGTTTAAACAAATATTTCAGAAAACTTTTAGATAACCAAAAACCGAACTCTCAATTAAATGAAATGCTTTATTTGGACGAAATTCAAAAAATAAACCCAAAAGACAAAAGAGTTGAAGAATTTCTAAAAAACAGTAATGTAATAATGACTAGTGATGCTCAGTTAGGTCTATTATTCAATTATTTTAAAAATAATGCCGAACAATTAGATTACCAGAAATTAAGTACTGATAACAACTCTCAGACATATATTGAACTTCTTGCTATTGGTGCATACCATTTTTTAAAATTTGAGGACAACAAAGGAGATACAAAGTATGAAAAAGCCGTAGAATGGTTAAAAACTACAGATTTTTATAAAAGAGATTCAACACATATTAAAAAACAAATAACGCCCTTAAATAGTGAAAAATTTAAAGATTTTTTAAACAAAATAGAGCTAATTGACTTGAATGAAAGGAACACTAAGTTTTCAGAAATACTTTCTGAAAATAATTCAGAATACTATTTGATTGATTTTTGGGCTACGTGGTGTGCACCTTGTATTCAAGGGGTAAAGAAGATGAATAATATGTCACTCCCTAAAAATGTAAAAGTCTTGAGCTTTAGTGTGGACAAAGAAAAAGATAAGAAAAAATGGAATTTAAAAACCCGAGAATTGAAGCAAAAATTGACGTTTCGGTTTGATGAAAAGGAGGAAAATAATAATAGATTTAAGGAATTTATCGAAATGCAGTCGATTCCTCGTTATCTGCTAATTGATAGAAATTTGAACTTGATTGACCAAGCTTTTTATCATCCTCATGAACCACAGTTTTTATCAAAATTAAAAGATATAAAAAACCATAAATATTGGTAAAAAACGTTTTACAACAACGTATAACAACAATTGCGGCTTGGTGTCCTGCGGACACAACCGCGCAAGCATAAAAGTCGGTAATTTTAGCTATCTTAGTTCTCAACCAATCCGCAACTGATTGTTATACAAGACCGTTGGCAAAAATACCTCGGAATGAAAAGCAAAGCGGAATAATAATGAATACGATTGCTTGAAAAGATGAAGTAAAAAACAAAAATTAGTTCTTAAAAGAAATAACTGACTTAAAAAAAGAACAGCGGAATTGAATAGCATTACGCGGAATGAAAAGCACAACGCTGAAAAAAATGAATAAAACAATATCGTGCAAAAAAATAAAAAGCGAATTTAAAAATTAAGCGGAATTAAGGTCGAATCAAAAATTTGAAGTAAACGAAAAAAAGATATTAAAATCTACGTTTTAAAAATAGATTACAAT
>NZ_VRLT01000010.1 GCF_008017835.1 Mesonia sp. HuA40
AAGACTTGTGATAATTATTATCAAAGGTAAATTCTCTTTTTTCATCCGTTTAGTTTTTCGCAATTGTAGGCAACGGTCTTGTATATGAAAAGTAGCGGATTTTTATGCACTTACTTTTCGATTTGGTACTGACGTTAAATTTATGAAAGCCACTTTGATTTAAGTACTTAAACCGCTATTTTTTATATACGTTGTTAGCCACAGTACTTTTTATTTTCCTTTCGAGGTCAGTTGTTCGTTAAAGTCCAATGCAAGTTCAATCCAATGTTCAAAGTCATTTTCTTGTTTCAAGTTTTCTTCTTGGACGTGTATGTAACCTTTGTAATTCCGTCCTCTCATCACAACAGTTGAGCATCCTATTTTTCTGACTTCTTGTTCGTGTAATTTAGGGTCAATTCGGCACATCATTCTTTTTGGTCCAGCAGTCAAACACATCTTTCCGTTAACCATAAATGCCAAACTGCCAAACATTTTTTTTTCCTCAACATTAGCCAAATGTTCGAGTGAATTTCTAATTCTTTGAGCAATATTTTCGCTGTATGCCATTATTTTTTCGGTGTGTTTTTGTCAAACGTAAGCGTATCGAAATAGATATGCAGTGAAGTCAGTTTACCGTGCTTTGCAGTCCAAAATTCCGCTACATCTCCAGAAATATGCTTTCCATTTGGGAAAATGTAGTCGTAATTGGCAATAACACTTGCATTGTTGCCATCAATTATCATTCTTTTTATTCGTACGTTTTGGTAAAGCCTCGAAAAGCGAGCAATAATGTTAACATAGGTTTCTTTTCCTTTGTTTATATCGTCCTTTTCCATATTGTCGGCTCTGAATTCAAAATCGTCCGATATTACGGATTCCCAACCTTGCTTTTTTGCAAAGCCTTTGTAATAGGTTTCCAATAGCTCTTTTGTAGTCGTAGAATTTGTCATTTTTCAAATCTTTAATTTAAGTTATTGCATTTTGCAAGTTCTGCAAATGTACAAAAGGTATTGTAAATTGCAAGTGCTTTATTATTTTTGTGGAATGAAAAAAAATAGGTCGGACTGTCCAATCAGTTGTTCATTGGACGTTTTTGGAGATAAATGGTCTTTGCTGATAATCAGAGACATAATGCTTCGTGGAAAGTTGTCATACAGCGAATTTTTAAAATCGGAAGAGAAAATCGCCACAAACATTTTGGTCAATCGGTTGAATATTCTTGAGTTCGAAAATATTGTTTCTAAAAAGGTGTCGCCTGAAAACAAGTCAAAATTTGTTTACAGTTTGACTAAAAAAGGTATTGATTTACTTCCGATTGTCATTGAAATTATGGATTGGGGTGCAAAATACAATGAAAACTGTCCGAGAAAGGAACTTGGCAAAAAAATCCAAGTGGATAAGTCAAAAGTCATTTCTGATTATCTTGAAAAATTAACTGAAGAATTTGGTTAGTCCGTTCGGTTTTTCGTATTGTGGCTAACGTGTTTGTGTATGGCTTGTTGCGGGAAATTCGAAAGGATTTTCCGCCGTGAACCGAAGATAGCAAATTGCAATGAATTCCGATAAGGAATTCAGCCGCAATGAGCTATACACGTTGTTGCCATTAGTTATTTCTTTCAATTATTTTGGATATATATCCTTCAAAAATTCCGACACAAGCTTCATCTTTTATTTCAATTGTTTCATTTCCTAGAGATAAATAGTAGTAAGTACCAGGTGCACATCTTCTCATTGCTGAATTTAGTAATCTTAATTTCTTTTCGAACATTATTAAATTATCAAGGTCATTTTTATCAAGTTTAATCACTTTTTTTTCTTTGATTTTTTTTCCATTTCGTTCTTCAACATACTTATATTTTAGGATAGCACCATTTTTATTAGGAATAATTTTAATCTCTGTATCTGTATATACAAAGCAGCTGCCTCCAGACAATTTTAATTTCCATTTTTTATTTTCCTCAAGACTTTTTTCAATAAAGGTCTTAATTTCATAATCTCTCATTTTTTCGACACATAAAAATAGTTTTCGAGTTTTAGGGGTAATCAAAAATGTTGTGTCTTTTTTCTGATTATAAATATTATTATATTCAATTTTGACTTCGTTTGCAGAAGTTTGTAGCCTAAATAAATCAAATTTAGATTTTGTAGTCTGACTAATAACTTTGTGATTAGTCAGTATTTCAAATTTAATTTCTGAAATATCTCTGTTCGATTCTCTATCCTTAATGCAGTTATATGCGATTAATTCAATTGTATTTTGACAAATTGTTGAATTACTGTAAAGAAGTATTAGTATTAACAGGATTTTCTTCATAATTGATGGCAACGGCTTTGGCTATGATTTCGTTGCGGAAAAATTCGCAGGAATTATTCCGTTGTAGCTCAAAGATAGAAAAAAGCGTGGAATTTTCGGTAGAAAATTCCGCCGCAATGAATTATAGCCGTTGTTACATAC
>NZ_VRLT01000057.1 GCF_008017835.1 Mesonia sp. HuA40
TGGAATTTTCGGTAGAAAATTCCGCCGCAATGAATTATAGCCGTTGTTACATACTGTGGCGATACGCTCTGCTTGGAACGCTCTGCTATGCCGTCCACATAATTTTTTCCGCTTTGCTCTTTTTCCGTCCACTTTTTTTATTCAGCAATGCGCTGATTTATTTTTAAAACGTAGATTTTAATATCTTTTTTTCGTTTTCTTCAAATTTTTGATTCGACCTTAATTCAGCTTAATTTTTAAATTCGCTTTTTATTTTTTTGCACGATATAGTTTTATTCCTTTTTTTCAGCGTAGCGCTATTTCATTCCGCGTAGTGCTATTCAATTCCGCTGTTCTCTTTTTAAGTCAGTTAAATTTTCAAACAGTCAGATTTATTATTTCTCCGTTCTGCTTTTCATTCCGAGCCATTGTATGTAACGGTCTCGTATAACCGTCAGTTACGGGTTAAAGTACGCAAATTTTTCGGTTTAGCACTGACGTTAGCAATTCCGAGTGGATTCGGACGTAGTCGAATCCGCCGTAATTGCGGTTATACATTGTTGTGAGCTGGCTTTTTATTTCCATATTTCCCACCATTTTTTTGTTCCGATTCCGTTTTTTATTTGTTCTCGTTTTATTATTTCCGCTGTATCAATTCCAAGAGAAGTTCTTGCATTGTAAGCGGTCAAATAATCTTTATGATTTATAAAATCCCGAATCTTATTATTTATTCGGTCGTCACTAAATTTAGCTAAATGATGAAAAATTCCAATTCGCGAATACTTTTCCGAAATTTTGTCCATTTCGCTTAACGCGATTTCTTTCATTTTCTCATCTCCGTTTTTTATCTCGTTTATGTAACTCGCTCAAATAATTTTCATAGTTGAGCTATTTGTTAAGTTCAGTCGTTTTTGTAAAGTTGGAAGCGAGTCAGTCGATTTCATTATTGTCAAAGTTTCTCCGATTAAATCGTCTTCTTTGTCTTCGAGCATTTCAATCAAAGTACTCTCAACTTCTAATTTTTCTTTTTCGGTCAAGCTTAAAACAATGTGTTCATTGCTAAATCCATTCCGATGCTGATAATCATTCGGTGGAATTAGTTCTTTTATCAATTGTTCAATGCTTCTCACTTCGTTTTTTTTAGCTTGCTCACAACGGTCTCGTATAACCGTCAGTTACGGGATTAAAGATAATGATTTTCGGTTAAGCACTGACGTTAGCAATTCCGAGTGGATTCGGACGTAGTCGAATCCGCCGTAATTGCGGTTATACATTGTTGGCAAACGTTTTTTTAGCACGAGCACATTGATATTATGACAACTTTCATTCCATTAAATTTTTGTAATAATTCTGAAATTTCTCCATCAATTTTATTTTCAAGTTCATCTATTTTTTTCTCCGCTTGTAAATACTCTTTTCCATTAGAATATTTCATTATTTCTTTTTGTTCATTTATTTTTTTGTCAAAGTCAACGGATACTTTTTTAAGCTCTTTTTTTATTTGCTCAATCTTTGGGTTGTCTTCGTGAACAAAAATTTGATTTTCACATAAATATCCTCCTGTTGAGATTTTTTCAATCGGTTTTATACTCATCCAAAACCTATCTTCCCAATTATGAGTAGATGAAATTCCAATTGCGTAAGATTGGTCTGTTAGTTCTATAATTTTTAAAGACTTAATTTGCTGTTTGTCAATAGTTTTTTTGTCAGTCAAAGTGTATATAAATCTGTTTTCTCCATCATAATCAAGATAATTATATTTAATTCTATTCCGGAAATATGTTAATTCTTCCAATGAGTCATTGTAGTGGTGTCTTAACACTATCTCATAGTTTTTTTCAAGAAATTCTTGATAGCTAATTGTTTTATCTTTTTGGTAAACAGATGCTAAATAATTATATCCGTGTATTTTGTTACCATCTTTTAACTCAATAGTGAATTCAATTTGGTGTCCGTTGTATTCAGCCAATGCAATAAATGGCAGAAATAGATAGAAAAAAGTTAAGATGTTCCTTATTTTCATAATTTTTTTAAATGTTTGCCAACGGCTTTGGCTATGATTTCGTTGCGGAAAAATACGCAGGATTTATTCCGCTGTAACTCAAAGATAGAAAAAAGGATGGAATTTTCGGTAGAAAATTCCGCCGCAATGAATTATAGCCGTTGTTACCTAAAGTAGCGACACGCTCTGCTCTAA
>NZ_VRLT01000051.1 GCF_008017835.1 Mesonia sp. HuA40
ATAACGGCATTCAGCAATTTTTGATTAAATTAAACTAATCATTATCAGATTTTTGGGGTGAATATTAAAAACATCTCTAAATGAAAAAAACATTACTCTCATTATTTTGCTTAGCTAGTGCTAGCCTTTTTGCTCAAAATGTACACATCCCAGATCCAGATTTAAAAAATGTTTTAATTAGTAATACAGGAATAAATACTAATGGAGATGGAGAAATTAGTTTTGCAGAGGCACAGGCTTTTACCGGTGTAATTTCTGCTCCTAATTTAAACATTCAAGATCTTACCGGTTTAGAGGCTTTTACAAATATTACGGAAGTATTCTTAGCTAATAATAATATTAGTTTTGCCAATTTTACTGCTAATACAGCTTTAACTAAAATTTCAATAGCCTTTAATCCATTAACAACTTTAGATGTAACAGGACTTACCAATCTTATCACATTAGGAGCAGACTACACGCAAAGTCTTGCCTCGATAGATTTAAGTACCAATGTAAATTTAGAGGCCTTAAGCTTAAATAACAATCAATTAACCTCTTTAGATGTTTCTAATAACTCCAACTTAGTTTATTTGTCGGCTGGGCTTAATCAATTAACAACGATAGATTTAAGTAATAATCCAGCTATTGAAATGTTAAACTTGCACATAAATAATTTGAGCAGTTTAGATTTAAGCAATCAAACAAATTTAACTGTGTTTGCTATATATTCTAATAATTTAACTGCTTCTAGCTTAACCTTACCCAATACATCAATCGTTACCATTGCTTATTTGAGTGATAACCCATTAGGAAGTATAGATGTAAGTAGTTTTACTAATTTAGAAAAATTAAAAGTAAACAATACCAATCTTAGCACAATAGATCTTTCTAGCAATACCGTTTTAGAAGAATTAGAGGCAAATACTAATAATTTTACTTCTATAGATCTTTCTTCATTAGCTCAGCTTACAAGTTTAAAATTAGTAGAAAATGATCTTACCAGTATAGACTTATCTAACAACCCGGTACTTTCACAATTGTATATAGGAGATAACGATTTAACTTCTTTAGATGTTACAAATAATCCAAACATATATCACTTAGAGCTACAAGATAATCTTTTCTCTAGTATAGATGTTTCGATGCTACCATCTTTAAACACTCTTTATGTTTCAGATAACGCTAACTTACAAATTATAAATATGGCTAACGCCAATAATACTTCAATTTATCAATTTAATGCAACCAATTGTCCTAATCTTTCTTGTGTGCAATTAGATAATGGGTTTACGCCTCCTGCCACACAATGGATAATGGATCAAGACCCTAACACTATTTATAGTTATACGACTTGTACTTTAGGGATTGAGCAAAATATTTTAGATACCATTTCTATCTACCCAAACCCCTCGGCAGGTAGCGTAAATCTAAATGGAATAGATCAAGTTGATGAAATAAGCGTTTTTTCTATGGCCGGTAAAAAGGTTCATACCACTAAAGAATTAAAGATGAATTTGAATCACCTGTCAGCTGGTGTTTACTTTATTCAAGTAAAAGCAAATCAGCAAAATAAAACTTTTAAATTCATTAAAAACTAATCCAATCTATTTGCAGTGCATTCAGCTTAACCAGCTGGGTGCACGCTCTTTAAATTCATTTTAAGCTATGAGACTTATATTACAATGCTTATTCTTATTAGGCGGCAGTACAACTTTTCAGGCTCAGTTTTTTAAAAAAATGAAAAAAACTTATGAAGTGTTGCTTTAATCGCTTTTGCAGCATTGGCAAGCTGCTCGTCTGATGATGATGCAAATACAAATGCAGATGAAAGCCTGTATGTAAAATTTAACGATGTTTCGTTTAAACAGGCGCTGGTCGACAACCCGGCTGTCAACATACCATTACTCAAGAAGGTAAAGGACCAAAACCCAAAAAAGGTAATACCGTTTCTGTACATTACAAAGGCATGTTAGCTGATGGTACTGTATTTGATTCGTCTTTTAAACGTAACCAACCTATACAGTTTCCTGTAGGAATGGGGCACGTGATTG
>NZ_VRLT01000047.1 GCF_008017835.1 Mesonia sp. HuA40
ACTTTAGCCAACAACGGCTATAATTCATTGCGGCGGAATTTTCTACCGAAAATTCCATCCTTTTTTCTATCTTTGAGTTACAACGGAATAAATCCTGCATATTTTTCCGCAACGAAATCATAGCCAAAGCCGTTAGCAAACATAAGAACCAAAATACCCAGTAATAGGTATTGACATTTCTACTTACAAAAATTAATTTTAAAATTTAAAAATCATTAAAAATGAAAAAAGCACTTATAATCTTTATGTCAATTATTATTTTCGGTTGCTCTAAAGATGATAATTCCTCACCAGAATCAGAACCAATTGAGCAAAACCTAACTGTAGAAAGTAATAATGTCAAAACATTTGAGGTGGTTTCAGTTACGGTTAATAATTTGGAACTAACAAATAATACTTATCAAGCTACATTTGGTAATAGTGAAATTACATTATTGAAGTTTGATAATAACTCTCTAATATTTTCAGTACCTGAAATAGAACAAGGAACTTACACATTATCACTTTCTTTAGGAACTATTGAATTCAACGTTGCAGAAACACAAGTTTCAAACACTGATGAAATAATTCAAAACGTATTTGATAATTTTAGTAATGATATAGCCAATTTGGATAATAGCGACCCATTTATTGCAAATGAAATTACAGAAGCAGAGTCGTACAATACAGAAGTTTTAGCATTGTATAATTCATTAAACGATGAACAAAAAAGACAAACTGCTATGTTCTATGAGGCAAATAAAGAAGTTTTTGAAAATTTTAAAAATGATATAGCCTCTAATTTAAATGGTCCAACCACATTGTCAAGAACACCACAATCAGATTGTCCTACGGATGAATTTAAATCTTTTTATAGTTGTACGGCTGATAATTTGGGAAATAGTGCCATTGCACTAAAGAATAGTTCAAAAGAATTTTTACAAATATTGGCATTAGCTGGTGCTTCTGCATATCTAGCACCTGCATCTTTTGGTTTATCTGCAGTTGGTACATTTCTTGGATTAGGAACAGCTGCATATATTTATATGACAGAAGTAAGACCTTCTTTTATTCAATTTAAGTCAAGTTTAAGGTCATTTATTGGTGCAAACTGGATATTAACCCAAGCAACATTTTCCGTTATTGCTGATGAATTTGCTAGTGAATCAGAAGTTAGTCTAAATGTTACACCTGATTTTAGAAGTATGAATTCAAACGATAGTGGGATTTCTGAAGAGACTGGTTACTTTATTAATTCTTTAAATACCTTAAATGTTTATTGGAATCAACTAACAGCACTTTTTGGAGGAACAATAGGTTATCAAGACACCTCTGAAAATGTTGACTTTGATAATAATACTGACCAGATAACCATTACTAATATTTCAAATTCTAATGTTGAGTTAGAATCTTTAAATGGTCAAAATGTAACTTTTAAATCTTTGTCTGGTAATGATGAGAGTTTTAGTTTTGATGTTGAGGTTACAAAAGAAGGTTTTACTAAAACAACGACTATAAACGCTAACGTAACTAACCCAACTTTTAATTATCAAGGGACTTGGATAAGATATAGTACAGGTCAAAATGATAGATATATTTTTGATGAACTAGGTAATGCAGATTTTAGAGAAGCTGATTATTTAGATGGTAACGGTTGGCAAATGATTGATAATCAAATTAATTTATCATATTCAAATGGACAACTTATATTAACCAATCTATACTGGAACGTGAGTAATACATATAATGTAGATAATGTTGATGATATGATTTTTTATAGTACTGATGGAACTGAATTACATAGACAATAATTACGTTTGCTAACAATGGCTATAAGTAATTGCTTGTTCTCGCCTATTTCTGAAAATCCTCGCGGGTTTTCAGTTAGGTGCGTACTTGCAAAGTTAAGTGCTAACCCGCGCAACTACTCATAGGTACTGTGTTAAATAACAAGTAATTTAATTAAAATTTTTTAGTAAGTATTTTATGTTAAACCATAATGCTA
>NZ_VRLT01000019.1 GCF_008017835.1 Mesonia sp. HuA40
CAGTTTTAAAAATAAGTCAGCGGATTTTTAGACATAAAAAGTGGACGGAAAAAGAGTAAAGTGGAAAAAATTGTACGGACGGCATAACAGAGCGTGCCAAGCAGAGCGTGTCGGTACTTTAGCCAACAACGGCTATAATTCATTGCGGCGGAATTTTCTACCGAAAATTCCACGCTTTTTTCTATCTTTGAGCTACAACGGAATAATTCCTGCGTATTTTTCCGCAACGAAATCATAGCCAAAGCAGTTGCCACCAATTATGAAAAAAATCCTGCAAATAACAATCTTTCTGTTTTCAATTGGAGTTTTTGCGTGTACTTGTGATGATCCAAAAATAACCGAAAAGTTTATCGAATCTGATTTTGTTGCAAAAGCCAAAATCATTAAAAACTATGAAAATGAAAGCTCAAGAGAACTTTATAAGGCTGATATTATAATTAGCGAACTTTATAAAGGAGAAGAATTAAATTCCATCTACGTTGCTGGGAGAAGTGATGGCGGAATTGGAAGTTCTTGTGCTATTTTTATTCCTGAGAATACTGAATTAATCATTTATGCACGGAAAAATAAAGACGGAAAATATAGTGTGGGTATGTGTTCTGGCTTACTTTATCTTAACAAGCGGAATTTAAAAAGACAAAAAAGAGAGTTAGAGATTCTGAAAATGTTTAAATCCAAAAACATAAGTTTTACGGACAAAATAAATTATAGAGAAAAAGCAACTCTGCATAAAAAATTAGAACAATTTAAAGGAATTGAACTTGATAAAAGTTACGGAATTTATGAAATAACTTTTGCACAAGACTTGACTATAAAAAACGTGACTGAAATTAGCGGATTTAAAAATTCAATTGACGAAAAATTAATTGAAATAATCAAAACAACCGAATGGACAAGTTTTGACAAAGGAGTAAAAGATAAAGTTCCTGAAAACAGTAAATTGTTAATCGGAATTTATTATTACCCAAAAGAAAAAGAAAATCCGAGTTTTTTAAGTCAATATTATCTATGAAAAATAACTGGTGGCAACAATGTATAACCGCAATTACGGCGGATTCGACTACGTCCGAATCCACTCGGAATTGCTAAAGTTTGTGCTAAACCGAAAAATTTGCGTACTTCAACCCGTAACTGACGGTTATACGAGACCGTTGCCACCAATTAAAAAATGACCTCACAAAAATTCAAAATAGAGTTATTAAAAACGAATTGGATATCTAAAAAAGATACTCAAACGGATTTGTGTGCTCACGGACAAATGCGAGTGAAAATTGGAAACGAAATTGTAGTTGACCAATCCGAGGGTGATGACTGGACGATAAGTGCAAGTGCTCAACTCTTACTTCGGACTTTGGAACGAAATCATACTAAAGAAAATCCGGTTGGCGACCAATTAATTCCGTGTTGCGGACATTTTTTGGTTTTCGACAACGATATGGACGAAGTTTATATTGGAAGTTGTCCGACAGGAATTGACTGGGAAGTAAAACACAAAAATGGAAATGTAACCCTGAAAACGGAAAGCGGAACAGAAGCGGAAATTAATTTTGCGGACTATAAAAATGAAGTGTTGAACTTTGTCGATCAAGTTGAGCAGTTTTATAAAGAAAGTCCTGAAAAGGAAATTCCGAAAGATGAATTTGACCGAAAGGGTTATTTACAGTTCTGGAAAGAATGGAATGAAAAAAGAGCAAAGTGGAAAAAATAACTGGTGGCAACAACGTGTATAGCTCATTGCGGCTGAATTCCTAATCGGAATTCATTGCAATTTGCTATCTTTACGCTACGGCGGAAAATCATAGCTGATTTTCCGCAACGAGCCATACACAAACACGTTAGCAGCAATTTAAGCCAATGAACTTTCCTGAAATAGGTTGACTAAAAATTAAACCATTAATTATAGTCACTTATGAAAACAAAAATAGACCACCG
>NZ_VRLT01000036.1 GCF_008017835.1 Mesonia sp. HuA40
AGCCAAGGCCGTTACATACAATGGCTCGGAATAAAAAGCAGAACGGACAAATAATTTTTCTGCCTGTTTGAAAAACTTGAGAAAAAAATAAATCATTTTTTTATTAAAATCAACTGACTTGAAAAGCCATCTGCGAAATTGAAAAAACATTACACGGAATGAAAAGCACAACGCTGAAAAAAATTGAATAAAACAATATCGTGCAAAAAAATAAAAAGCGAATTTAAAAATTAAGCGGAATTAAGGTCGAATCAAAAATTTGAAATAAACGAAAAAAAGATATTAAAATCTACGTTTTAAAATTAAATCAGCGCATTGCTGAATAAAAAAAGTGGTCGGAAAAAAATCAGAGCGGAAAAAATTATGTGGACGGCATAGCAGAGCGTTCTAAGCAGAGCGTGTCGCCACAGTATGTAACAACGGCTATAATTCATTGCGGCGGAATTTTCTACCGAAAATTCCACGCTTTTTTCTATCTTTGAGCTATAACGGAATAAATCCTGCGTATTTATCCGCAACGAAATCATAGCCAAAGCCGTTGTACACAAGCTGAAAAAAAAAATGAATCCTTTTGACCTTAATGATATTTTTAAAAAGAACGTAGGTGAATTTATACTTACATTTTCCGAAATTGAATTTGGTCTAGGTGTTATGGTTTCGTATTTAGAAAATGGAACTCAAGAAAACCCACTAAAACCTGATATAATTGGGCTTAACTTGGATGATAAACGTAAACGAATTAGAAACGGATTAAAGGATAATTCGGAATTATCAAAACTATGGAATAAAATTGACGGGAAAATTTCTGACTGTAATGAATTTCGGAGATTAATTGCTCACGGAATTGTATCTAACCATTTACCAAATCCAAGTTTACAAGGTTTAGTTAAGGCAAAACCGAGAAATGGTGTTAAAGGATTTATATTTAAGGATATTACCAATGAAGAAGTAGAAAAAAAACTTAAAAAACTAATTGATATAAATTCTGGTAAAATCGGTCTTGGAGTTTTAAATTCTGAAATTAAAGAATGGAAAAAATAAAAGCCAGTGTACAACAATGTATAACCGCAATTACGGCGGATTCGACTACGTCCGAATCCACTCGGAATTGCTAACGTCTGTGCCAAAACGAAAGTAAACGCTAATTAACCCGTAACTGACGGTTATACGAAGCCGTTAGCCACAATTATGAAAAAACTAAAACCGATATTGGCAATTTTAGGGATTGTAATTGGAATTTATTTCTTATTCGGTTTCATTAATAGTTTTTTTGGTTGGTATGGATATGAAAAATGGAAATACAGAAGAGTAACTCGTGGAGATTTAACGGAATCTAAAGAACGAAATGTTTTCATTAAAAATTTAGAGTTTGAATTAGTTCCGAAAACTGACTCACTTGAATTTAATGCCTTTATAGAAAATGGATTTACTTACGGAAAACATTCATCTGTAAAGACCGAATTAATCAAAACTAAAACTGATTTCCCATTTCAAGTTTCGTTTTCACAAAAGGACACTCTAAACAAAATCACGTTTGACCTTTTGCCAATTACGAAAATGGACTCTATGGACTATTTTGTTGTTTATTTGCGAAAACCTGAATTGAATGACACCATCTATTTAAAAATAAGAAAATGGGAAAACAAAATCGGAACTGACTCAATCGGATTTATAAAAATTTATGACAAAAATAACAGTGGCTAACAATGTATAACCGCAATTACGGCGGATTCGACTACGTCCGAATCCACTCGGAATTGCTAACGTCAGTGCTTAACCGAAAATCATTATCTTTAATCCCGTAACTGACGGTTATACGAGACCGTTGTGCGTCATATAACCAATGAACTTTCCTGAAATAGGTTGACTAAAAATTAAACCATTAATTATAGTCACTTATGAAAACAAAAATAGACCACCG
>NZ_VRLT01000058.1 GCF_008017835.1 Mesonia sp. HuA40
TATTAAAATCTACGTTTTTTGAATAAATCAGCGCATTGCCGAATAAAAAAGTGGACGGAAAAAGAGTAAAGCGGAAAATAATTATTTGGACGGCAAAGCAGAACTTTCCAAGCAGAACGTGTCGCTACTTTAGGTAACAACGGCTATAATTCATTGCGGCGGAATTTTCTACCGAAAATTCCATCCTTTTTTCTATCTTTGAGCTACAACGGAATAAATCCTGCGTATTTTTCCGCAACGAAATCATAGCCAAAGCCGTTACAGCTAAGTTAAGCCGTTGGTTTTTAAAATCCTCTCTCCTATTTTGATATTCAAGTATTTTAAGAAAGAAAATATCAGAATCGAAAAAATCACTCAGAAAATAGGACTGAATTCTGTCGCTTGCTAAATGGAATTTGTACTAAGATTTAAGACGAGCTCGCCAAAAGATCTGGAATTGAAAATCGCTACGGAGAAAATCAGAAAATCAGCCAAACGGATTTTTACCTGGAGAATAATAACGAGCTAAACGAAATCGGTTAATTTGAAAATCCATATGAAAATATGACTTATGCTGAATCATCGAATTTAGGAATTAATGAAATCAATCTTTGAAAATACAAAACGATGAAAAGCCAAGCGCGCCGAAAAAAATTACTTTTTTAGAGGATTTTATGTTGAATAGAAATGTTGAACCTGAGTTAAATCAAAATAAAAAACCTAGCTGTAACACTATGTATAAGTAATAGCGAAGTCTGTGTTGAAAAACGAAAATTAAGTTATAAATTTATGGCTTTAGAAATTAGAAAAGTTTCGAGCTAAAATCTCGCTACTACTCATACACAAAACCGTTGTGGTGCATTTAAAAACTGACATTTGCGAAAACATTGAGGTTTGAAAAATCATAAAATCTATAAGAAAAAAACTAACTGAATTAACCAATGAACAACAGAACACTTGAACAACAGCGGATTGAATTTATCAATCAAAAATTTCTTGCTACACCATTAGCTGGTTTGATTATCTGGACTATAATTGGATTAATCGGAATCTTTTTTTCTGACTTTATAGCAGTTTGGTCAATTTTTATTGGAACCGGAAGTATTGTATATCTAGGTCTGCTTCTCTCAAAATTCACAGGTGAAAATTTCCTAGATAAAAGTAAACCGAAAAACGAATTCGACACTCTTTTTCTTTTTACGGCTGGACAAGCGATACTTGTCTATTCAATTGCAATACCATTTTTTCTGGTTGACTATTCTTCTCTTCCAATGACTGTAGGAATTCTGACTGGATTAATGTGGTTGCCATTTTCTTGGATTATAAAACATTGGGTTGGAATTTTTCACACCTTGACTAGAATCATTACAGTTCTAACTCTTTGGTATCTTTTACCCGAATATAGGTTTATAGCTATTCCTTTTGCAATTGTTTTAATTTATGTCATTACATTAATAATCTTAAAAAACAGAAAGAAAACTGAATAAAAACGACACCACAACAATGTATAACCGCAATTACGGCGGATTCGACTACGTCCGAATCCACTCGGAATTGCTAACGTCTGTGCTAAACCGAAAAATTTGCGTACTTTAACCCGTAACTGACGGTTATACGAGACCGTTACATACAATGGCTCGGAATAAAAAGCAGAACGTGCAAATAATTTTTCTGACTGATTGAAAAACCTGAGAAAAAAAATAAATCATTTTTTTATTAAAAACAACTGACTTAAAATGCAATCTGCGAGATTGAAAAAGCATTACACGGAATGAAAAGCACAACGCTGAAAAAAATTGAATAAAACAATATCCTTCAAAATAATAAAAATCGAATTAAAAAATTAAGCGGAATTAAGGTCAAATCAAAAATTTGAAGTAAACGAAAAAAGATATTAAAATCTACGTTTTAAAAATAAATGAGAAA
>NZ_VRLT01000021.1 GCF_008017835.1 Mesonia sp. HuA40
ATAACGGCATTCAGCAATTTTTGATTAAATTAAACTAATCATTATCAGATTTTTGGGGTGAATATTAAAAACATCTCAAAATGAAAAAAACATTACTCTCATTATTTTGCTTAGCTAGTGCTAGCCTTTTTGCTCAAAATGTATACATACCCGATACAAATTTAAAAATTGCTTTAATTACTAATACGGCAATAAATACCAATGGAGACTACGAAATTAGCTATCCCGAAGCAATGGCCTATACGGGTATAATTTCTGCTCCTAATTTAAATATTCAAGATCTAACTGGTTTAGATGCTTTTACAAATATTACAGAAGTATACTTGCCTAATAACGATATTCATTTTGCCCATTTTACTGCTAATACAGCTTTAACTAAAATTAATATAGGCATAAACCCGTTAACAACCTTAGATGTAACAGGACTCACCAATCTTACCACATTAGTAGCAGATTTTACTAATAGTCTTGCCTCGATAGATTTAAGTACCAATGTAAATTTAGAGGTCTTAAACTTAAATAACAATCAATTAACCTCTTTAGATGTTTCTAACAATCCTAATTTGGTTAATTTCTCGGCTGGACTTAATCAATTAACAACGATAGATTTAAGTACCAATGTAAATTTAGAGTACTTAACCTTGTCCCAAAATAACTTGAGTAGTTTAGATTTAAGCAATCAAACAAATTTAATTTGGTTTGCTGTTAATTCTAATAATTTAACTGCTTCTAGCTTAACCTTACCTAACACATCAACTGTTACTACTGCTGATTTGCGTGATAATCCATTAGGAAGTATAGATGTAAGTAATTTTACTAATTTAGAAAAACTAATAGTTAACAATACCAATCTTAACACGATAGATCTTTCTAGCAATACCGTTTTAGAAGAATTAGAGGCAAATACTAATAATTTTACTTCTATAGATCTTTCTTCATTAGCTCAGCTTACAAGTTTAAAATTAGAAGAAAATGATCTTACCAGTATAGACTTATCTAACAACCCGGGACTTTTACAATTGTATTTAGGAGATAACGATTTAACTTCTTTAGATGTTACAACTAATTTAAATTTAAATCACTTATATCTACAAGATAATCTTTTCTCTAGTATAGATGTTTCGATGTTGCCATCTTTTCACACTTTGTATGTTTCAGATAACGCTAACTTACAAATTATAAATATGGCTAACGGCAATAATGCTTCAATTAATGAATTTAATGCAACTAATTGTCCTAATCTTTCTTGTGTGCAATTAGATAACGGTTTTACACCTCCTGCGGCAAGCCCTGGTATATTTTGGATGATAGATTCAGATAAAGACCCAAACACCATTTATGGATATACTACTTGTACTTTAGGAATTGAGCAAAATATTTTAGATGCCATTTCTATTTACCCAAATCCCTCGGCAGGTATCCTTAATCTAAATGGAATAGAAGAAGTTGACGAAATAAACGTTTTTTCTATGGCCGGTAAAAAGGTGCATACCACTAAAGAGTTAAAGATGAATTTAAATCATCTGTCAACTGGTGTCTACTTTATTCAGGTAAGAGCAAATCAGCAAAATAAAACTTTTAAATTCATTAAAAACTAATCCAATCTATTTGCAGTGCATCCAGCTTAATCAGCTGGGTGCATGCTTTTTAAATTCATTTAAGCTATGAGACTTATATTACAATGCTTGATCTGCTTATTTTTATTAGGTAGCAGTGCAACTGTTCAGGCTCAGTTTTTTAAAAAAATAAAAGAAAAAGCTTCAGAAAGTTTAAACCTACCAACAAAAGCCAATAAAGAAAAAGAGCAGCAAGCTGCAAAGGCTATTGCTTTTCCTGAAGCTGGAGAACTTAATAAAGATACCGATTTGCATCAGGTAGCCTCAAAAGCATTAGAGAACTATTATGCCAGTAAAAGTATGCAATTGGTAGCCTTTAATATTATTTCAGACAACTGGAAGGTGGTTACCCATAAAACTACAGGAGCGGTATTATATCAATGGGCCGTTGGTGCCTTAATACAGAAAAATTCTGATGGTAAGTGTATGCTGTTTCAATATATCTTAAAACAAGATTTTAACGGCAGTGGTTTTAACAAGGCTTATTTTGCTGGAATAAGCAGAACTGCTCCAGTTCCTTACGGTTCCTATATCGCTTGTGAAAATGCGCCTAATTAATATCAACTAAAAATCTAAAACAATGTTTAAACAAAAATTAACTTATCTGTTCGCCATTTTATTTTTGGCAGTTAGCCTTCCGGCGGAAGCGCAACTGGGTAAAATGTTAAAAAATAAAGTAAAAAAAGCAGCACAAGAAGCTGTATCTAACGATGCTTCAAGTGGTGACGCGAATACAGCTAAACCTGGACCATCGGGTAGAAAAAGTAGAATGCCAGGCAGCGTACCACGTGGACCCCAAGCCAGTAGTGAAAAAGCTACCTTAAGTTTACAATTTAAAGATATAATAGGCTACAGTTCTGGTCGAAGCAATCATATAATAAAAGCCGCTAATTATCGTCAAGGAGAAGCAGAACAAGGTCACGCTGTTGTAATTTACCCAGACTTTGATTTAGACTTTGCGTGGTTGGAATTCATTTCTCCCCCAGTCTTAGATGCTTTTGCGCTAGATGGCGTGAGGGTATATGAGATGACAAGCGGAACTTATGCTATTAAGCACCCAGTAGATCCTAACCACCAACTAAACTTAGGTACCGGCGGATTAATATTAACCCGTATGCTAAAACTAGACGAAGATGTATTTGTTTTATACGCTGGTGCATCTAAGGGAGGTCACAGCTATAATGTACCTTCATACGTAAAACCAGACGATTTAGTCATCACCAATATCATTGCACCTCCCGAAAAACTAAATTTATTTAGCAAAGAAAAAGCTAAGGAAATGGCCTTAGCGATTGAAGCAAAATTTAAAGCCAATTATGAAGAAGCTGCGGCGGCTGATTTAGCTGGTATTAAAATTCCTAAAGCTGGTAAGTTAGATACCAACACCAGTTTAAAGAATTTCGCTAAAGCGGAAATAAATAAAGTAATCAACAAGGATGGTGCAAAATTAAGGTACCACAGAATTGAATCTAATGACTGGAGCATTGTTCATCATAAAATAACAGGGAGACCATTGTACCGTTGGATAAAAGGAGCTTTTACAGAAACTACACGACAAGGAGATTGTAAACTTCAAGGCTTTATTTTAAAGCAGCAATATAACGGTAGTGGTTATAGCAATACCATCTTTGGTGGGGTTATACACGGACAAATGCCTTATGGTCAAAAAATAGATTGTAAAAATGCACAACCATAATCAAGAATAAAAAAATGAAAAAAACATTAAGAAGTCTGGCTATAATCGCTTTTGCAACATTGGCAAGCTGCTCATCTGATGATGATACAAACACAAATGTAGATCAAAGTCAATACGTAAAATTTAATGATGCGATTTTTAAACAAGCGTTGATCGACAACTCGGCTATCAACACTAATAACGATGAAGAAATAAGTTATCAAGAAGCAGAATTAGCTACTGAAATATTGAGTCTTGAAAATCTAGGGATTGAAGATCTAACGGGTATAGAGGCTTTCATAAATATAAAAACCTTATCAGCATTTAATAATCAATTAACTCAAGTAGATTTATCTAAAAATTCTAAGTTAAAGCAAATTTTACTTGAAAATAATAAATTAGTTGCTTTAGATATTAGTATGCTACCCGAGGTTGAAGATTTAAAAGTACACACTAATAACTTGAACAGCTTGAATGTGGCCAATGGCAATAATTTCTTTTTTAGCCGAATGCAGGCACAAGGCAATGCTAATTTAAATTGTATTCAAATAGATCAAGATTTTAATCCGGGATCAAATTGGATAAGCGATATGCAAACTAATTATTCTTATTCAGATTGCAATGAACCAAGATAAGTAAGAATTTATTACTCTTAAATACAAAAAAAAGGCGGGTTAACAAACCCGCTTCTTTTTTTATTGGTACACCTGTTGAATGAGTTTTAAAAACGACTCTTTATTAGATTTTGAGATAGGAACAGATTTGCCATTTTCCATAATCAACTGGTCTCCATCTTTGCGTGAAAATTCTTTTACATATTGCAAATTCACTAAAAAAGAGCGATGGCATTTAAAAAATAAAGAATCTTGCTCCAATTGTTCCACAAAATTTTTAAGCGGTTTTGAAATACATTTTTTGGTGCTATCTCTTAAGAAAACATTCGTATACATCCCATCTGCCTCAAAATAAAGTATGTCTTTATGCTCTACAAATAGGATACCTTTCGCTACCTCTAAAGCAATTTTATTTATGGCTACCTTTTTTAACGCCTTCGCCAAATCTTCTAATTTTGCTTCTAAATGCGCACCTTTATTAGCAGTACTGGCCTTTGAAACCGCTATTTCTAACTCATCTAAGTCTATAGGTTTAAGCAAATAATCGATGGCATTTTTTTTAAAAGCTTCTACAGCATATTGATTATAAGCTGTGGTAAATACAATTTGAAACGCATAGGGTGGAGGCAGCATATCAAAAAGCTCTAATCCGGAGTGCTGCGGCATTTCAATATCTAAAAAAAGTAAATCAATGGGTTCCTGTTTTAAAATTTCTAGTCCATCTAGTAAATTTTTGGCAGTTTGTATGTCAAAAGTATGAGCATCTAAGCCCAAAAGCATTTTTTCTAATAAGGTTCTGGCTCTAGGCTCATCGTCTATGATTAATACGCGCATATTAATTATTTATAGGAAATAGGATTTCTACCCGAGTTCCCTTTGGGACCGCAGAGCTTCCTAAATCGGTTATTTTTACTGTAATGGGGTAGGGGTTTATTTGGTTATATAAGGCAACTCTTCTCTGGTTAGCTTTTAAAGCAAAAGAAGTATGCGATTTGGTTTTATTAACATACATTTTGCTGGCAGCAGCACGACCAATTCCGTTATCTTCAATGGTGCAAGAAATAAATGATTGTTTGAATTTCTTGATAACAATTTTTAATTTTTTTGGTCCCGAAACGTGTAATAATCCGTGTTTAAAAGCATTTTCTACATAAGGTTGAATAAATATTGAGGGTACTTGAATGGTTTGTAAATTTAGACTATAGTCAATTTCTATCTGTACGTCAATTTCATCCTCAAACCTTAGTTTTTCTAAAGCAATATAAAGTTTTAAGGCTTCTATTTCTTCAGTTAAACTGATTTTATCCTGCTGGGCGTGCTCTAAGTATAAACGAATTAACCTAGAGAATTTTACCAAATAATTGCTGGCTAATTTTTTTTCGTTAGATACGATAAATTCTTGAATGGCATTAAGCGCATTAAAGATAAAGTGCGGATTCATTTGCGAGCGCAAATTCTCTAGGCTTAAGGCATTAATTTTGTTTTGTATTTTTAAAGATTTTATTTCCTTGTGTGCCTTTTTAGCTTTTTTATTCAATTGCCAACGATGTAATCCGTAAAGGAAAAATCCTAAAACCAAAATGCAAAACGCATAAAACCAGTTTTGCTCATAAAAATGTGGTTTTATGAGCAAATTTAGGCATAATTCCTCTTGACTCACCCGGCCAAACTGATCTTTAGATTTTATACTTAATTGGTAGCTACCTGTGGGTAAGTTGCTAAAATTTAAATTATTAGATCCCGATGATGTTTCCTGCCAAACAGCTTTTTCTTGGTTGATGTTGTACAGGTAATTGGTTTCTTGAGTGAGTTGTAAGCCTGGTGTATACAATTGAATTTCGAGTAATTGAGCTTCAGGCTCTAATTCAATTTCGTGGGTTATAGCTTGATTTTTTCCATCTATTTTGAGGCTTTTAATGCGGGGAGACTCCAAGGAGGCATAATGGCTTTTTACATTGGTGGGTAGGTAAATAAGCTTTTGGTTGCCTTTAAAATAAAGATGATTGTCGAGGTAAAATAAATTGTTTAAACTATGGCCGTGAAAATCATTAAAAAAGGTTTTTTCATAAAGAATTTCTTTGTTTTGGTAACATTGTAAACCTTCTAGACCTAAAATCCAGATGCGGTCTTCACTGTCTACCGCAAAATCTAAAATTCCATTCTTAAAAAATAATTGTTCTTGGCTTATAAAAGCTTCAAGTTGGTTCTGATTTACTTTTAGTATTTCTTGATTAGTAGCCATTAATATATTGTTATTATATTTATTAAAGGCTGATGTAAAGATTGTATTATTTTTGTAACTAAGATATTCACTGTTAAAATTGTGGTCATAAACTCGTGTACCATCTATATAACTTATGTAAAGCCGCTTATTAATACTATCAAAAATTGCTGTTTTGGCCCGTTTGTCATTTAAAATAAGTCTTTGGTCAGGTTGAGTAAGATCTTTATAGAAGTAGGAGGCTTTAAAACTCAGGTTTACCAATCCGTTAAAAGCTTTTAATAAGCCTTTAGAACTTTTAATTTGATTTTTAAGGTTTTTTCTTTGAGCAGACTTAAGCTGGTATACGAAACCATCGGTATCTTTCAAACTCACAACGAGCTTATCGCTAAGATCATCATAGAAAATAGCTTCAACTTTATGCGTGTTTTTAATGTTGAGCCGATTAAAACCATTTTGTATGTTGCCAAAGAAAATTTTCCCAAAATTAGTACCCACAAAAAGATTTTCGCCTTTAGCTTTAGCCAATGCACTTATGTATTCTCTATTTTTTAATTTTAAATCATATTGATAATAATGATTCTTCGGAATAATAAATACGCCATTTTTAAGAGTGGTCACCCAAATATTACCTTGAAAGTCAAGTAGGGTTTTGCTTAATGAAAAATCTCTAAATAGATGCTGCTTAAGCTTAAATCCTTTCTTTGATGACTGAGCAATAAATAAACCGCGATTAGTGCTTAAGTAAATATCATTATTGATACTATTAATATGACGAATTTCTAAATTTTCAAGTCCTTCTATGCTTATTTTATTGATAAAAGCTTGCTGGCTTTCGTCATAGCTCAAGTAGCTGAGTTTACGATTTTGTACATAAAATAAATACAATTTATCTTTGATAAAAAATAAGCCTAAATTTTTGATGTTGCTTTGATCGTTTGAAATAGGTAGGTGAGGAATAACCTTAAGTTGGTTGTTTTTAATTGCTTTAAGCTGATGGGTATTGGTTAGGTAATAAATTGTTTTGGTGTTAGGGTTTTGCGCCGAAGTTAAAATAAAGTCTAGATTGATTTGTTCAAGCGTTTGGGTAGGTAAATGTAAACTGCTGAGCCCCGCTTGACTCACGGCATAAACATTTTGCTGATGTTCATATAATTGGGCTAGTTTTCCTTTTAACTTGTCACTTAAATCGGCAACGACCATTAAACTGTCGTATTGCGTGCGTAACAATTGTCCGTAAAGGTTTATGGCATAAACGCTTTTGTTAGATTGAATTAAACTAAAAACGGTCTTGCCCTTTTGTTGACTAGAATTAATATAGTCGAGATTCTTACCTGTTAATTTATAAAGTCCTTTATTAGCCGATAGCCAAATGTTCTTTTCATCATCTTCAATAATGTCATAAAAAGTTTGATCGGGTAATGTGTTAAGGGTTTGCAGCGAAAAATAGCTTGGTTCTTGAGCCTGAACCAAAATTATTGAAAAGAAGAAAGTTATTAATACAATTGTTTTTTTCACGGCATTATTTAAGTGATAAATATAACCGAATCGGATGAATTTGAAACCAAAATCTTTTAACTTATTACATATAAGGGATGAATGCTTTATTTAAGTTGCTAAATCATAAAAACCTAGATTATACAATAAAGATTTAGTAGACAGTATTTTTAATTCGAGATATTTGATAATTAATACAATTTGGGGGATTAAACAGTTAAGTTATTCAAGTTGCATTGGCAATCACGGCTAAATGAATTGATATGCTTTGCCATCTCCATAAACTTTTAATACGAAACTATGAAATTTACCGATTGGCTTTCTGGGAAGTGGGTAGCGCACAGAACAGAATCCGGCGTTGTTTTTTAAGGAGACTTTACCTGTGAAAACTCCGTTGCCTTCTTCGTTAACTTTGATGTGACTATAAGATACTCCCCCCATAACGGTATCATTAACTGTTCTCCAATTATTTAATTTTGAGACTGCTGTAAACGTATAAATTGTTTCGAAATGAGTTGAATTATTCATTTTTTCAAAATACAACAAAAACCATTTTTAGTAAAATGCTTTAGAAGTGTTTTATTATTTCCTTTAATGAAATCAGAATTAATTTGCTATTGAAAATAGCGTATACAAAAATGACTTATTGGCAAGTAAGCTAGCAGCTAGAATAAAAAAAGAGCATTGGTGATCAATGCTCTTTTTTATAAGGGTGTAGCCTTTGTTATATATCGTCAAAACTTACATCTGTAAATTGCTTTGGGGCTACATTATTCTCTATCTCGTTCTCATATTCTTTCTTAAAATCTTTTTGGTGACGCTCACTAATCACCTCTTCACCTTTTTCATCAATTATGTATTGAGTCATTTCTTTTAAGATTTCTTCAAAACCAGCAAAATCTTCTTTGTACAAATAAATCTTGTGCTTTTTGTAATGAAAAGACCCATCTTCATTGGTGAATTTCTTGCTTTCGGTGATGGTCAAGTAGTAGTCATTGGCTTTAGTTGCTCTAACATCAAAAAAGTAAGTTCTTCTTCCTGCTCTTAGTACTTTTGAAAAAATTTCTTCTTTCGGCATCGCTCCGTTATCACTCATAGTCAAATTTAATTTGGTTATACGTTATAGTTGCTGTCAAAAATCTTAAAAAAATTAACAACCGGCAAATAAAAGTTACTTTTCTTTTTCGGCCAATTGTTTGTTGTAAAGGTCTAAATAAGGACCATTTTGGTTCATTAAATCTTGATGTACCCCTTCTTGAACAATTTTACCATCTTCTAGCACAATTATTTTGTCGGCATTTTTAGCAGTCGATACGCGATGACTAACCATTATCATAGTTTTATTTTTGGCAACGCGGTAGAGATTATTTAGTATTATTTCTTCTGTTTCAGTATCTACCGCCGAAAGACAATCGTCAAAGAGTAAGATTTTAGGTGATTTAATTATGGCACGTGCAATAGAAACCCTTTGTTTTTGACCACCAGATAGAGTAATTCCTCTTTCACCCAAAACAGTTTCATAGCCTTTGCTAAAACCAATAATATTTTTGTGTACATAAGCGTTTTTAGCCGCTTCAATAATTTCTTCTCTCGTTGCATCCACTTTTCCAAACTGAATATTATTGGCAATGCTATCGCTAAATAAAAAAGCATCTTGAGGCACGTAGCCAATGGCTTCGCGTAGGTTGTTTAAATTTAGTTTTTTAATAGGAACTTTATCTATGGTTATAGTTCCTTCTGTGGCATCATATACCCGAGCAATTAATTCTAATAAGGTAGATTTACCCGAGCCAGTTTTACCTATTATAGCTAAGGTTTCTCCACTATTAATTTTAAATGAGATATTTTTTAATGCTTCAATATTGGTTTCTTCATAAGTGAAATTAACGTTCTTAAACTCAATATTGCCATCTATGGGAGTTTTACCTTCATTATAATTCTTTATGGATGGCTCTTGTTGTAAGAATTCATTAATTCGTTTTTGGGAAGCCTCTGCTTGTTGAACCATATTGGCCACAAAACCTACTGTTGCTACTGGCCAGGTGAGCATATTAACATACATTAAAAACTCAACGATAACCCCAAAATTTTCAATTTCCCCACTAATTACTTGGTTTCCACCGATATAAATTACTATAAGATTACTAAAACCAATCAATAAAACCATCAACGGAAAAAAGAAAGCTTGAACCCGAACTAGGTCAAGGTTTTTATTTTTACTAGAATCGGATAAAGAAACAAAGTCTTCATTGACTTGATTTTCTAACCCATAACTTTTAATCACACTAATTCCGCTAAAACTTTCTTGGGTAAAGGTATTAAGTTTAGAAAGGTACAACTGCACAATGCTACTGCGTTTGTTGATTGTTCGGCTTATTTTATAAATGGCGATTGATAAAAAAGGCAATGGGACCAGGGTATAAAGAGTAAGTAGAGGAGCGGTTTTGATCATATAGGTAATAACCACCACAAATAAGGTAATAGTGGTAATGCTGTACATCAAAGCTGGGCCTACATACATACGAACTTTAGAAACATCTTCACTTATGCGGTTCATTAAATCTCCTGTTCTATTTTTTTTATAGAAATTGATCGATAAGTTTTGGTATTGTGTGTACACTTCGTTTTTTAAATCGAACTCAATTCGTCGAGAGACCACTATAAAGGTTTGCCGCATTAAAAAAGTGAAAAGCGCAGAGAGCAAGGTAGCTCCTAGAATTATTAAGATATTGTGTAAAAGTTCTTTTTTGACCAATGCTAAATCGGTTACCTCGCCGTTCACATATTGTTCAACTACGTGAGTAGAATCTCCTATAAATTGTGGAACGTAAACCGCGAATATACGGGCAGCTACCGTTATCACAAGTCCTAGTAATAGACTCCATTTATACTTGACAAAATATTTATTCAGGTATCGTAACTCTTTCATTCCGTTTTGTAAAGTGAATTTTAAAAGATTTTTATTTTTAGATTAAAAACCTAATTAATCTATAAACAATATGTATTTTTGCGCTACAAAATTAAGACATTAATAATTTAAATTTTATACTATGAATGCTGAAATATTGAATGCCGATGAAATTAAAAAGGTAGCGCCAGTTTTTGGTCAGCTTTCTTTTGATGAACATGAGCAGGTGGTTTTTTGCTATGACAAAGATACAGGTTTAAAAGCGATTATAGGAATACATAACACAGTTTTAGGACCTGCTTTAGGAGGTACTAGAATGTGGAATTATAGCAGTGAGTGGGAAGCATTAAATGATGTGTTGCGTCTTTCTCGAGGAATGACCTTTAAAAGCTCTATTTCTGGATTGGATTTAGGAGGAGGAAAAGCGGTTATCATCGGTGATGCTAAAACGCAAAAGTCTCCTGAGTTGATGCGTCGTTTTGGTAAATTTGTTGATTCTTTAAGTGGTAAATACATCACGGCAGAAGATGTAGGTATGCAAACAGAGGATATGGATACCGTTCGCGAAGTAACTAAATATGTAACCGGTATTTCTGAGCATTTGGGAGGATCAGGTAACCCTTCACCAGTTACAGGATACGGTGTTTATATGGGTATGAAGGCTGCTGCTAAATATAAATTTGGAACAGACAACCTAGAAGGTAAAAAAGTACTTGTTCAAGGAATAGGAAATGTGGGTGAAACCGTGGTGAAACATATTCGTGAAGAAGGAGGAGAAGTATTTATCTCAGACATCAATCAGGAGCGTTTAGAAGCAGTACAACAAAAATATGGAGCCAAAATTTATACTGGTTCAGATTTGTACACTGCAGATGTTGATATTTATGCACCTTGTGCTTTAGGAGCCACAGTGAATGATGAAACGATAGGTAAATTAAAAGCACAGGTAATAGCCGGGGCAGCAAATAACCAATTAGAAAATGAGGCAAAGCACGGGAAACTACTTCAGGAAAAAGGAATAGTTTACGCACCCGATTTCTTGATTAATGCTGGAGGTGTGATTAATGTTTACGCCGAGTTAAAAGGTTATAACCGTCAAGAAACAATGGCCAAAACCGAAAACATCTATAACACAACTTTAGAAATTCTTAATAAGGCCGAAGAAAGCAAGATGACAACCCATCAAGCGGCCTTAAAAATTGCGCAAGAGCGCATTGAAAAAAAGAGGCAAGAAAAGTAAATCAAATACCTAATTACAATAAATAAGTTTTATTTTTGCAGGGCGAATTTTATTCGCCCTTTTTTAATCTTATAAATTAAGTTCTTTATTTATCTATGTTAACAAGAAGACATATTCGTGTAAAAGTAATGCAATCCTTCTATGCATTTACCCAATCTAAAAATCAAAATTTAGGTGCAGAAAAAAAGTTTATCTATAAGAGTATGGAAGATATGTACGATCTATTCTTACTTAATTTAGATTTGCTTCTTCAAATAAGAAACAAGGCCCAAGATTTTATAGAAAAATCACAAAAGAAATATTTACCCACCGCTAAGGACATCAATCCTAGCTTAAATTTTGTTAACAATAAATTCCTCAAGCAATTGGAACAAAGTGGACAGTTAGATGAGCTTTTAGAAGACCATAAATTGAATAATTGGCATCAAGATGACGAATATGTTGCCATACTGTGGGATTTAATCAAAGAAGATGAACGCTTTATAGCATACTTAGATCAAGAAGCCACAACCTATAAAGAAGATAAAAAAATTGTCACCTATCTTTTTAAAGAAATAATTGCACCCAATGATAAGCTTTATGAATATTTAGAAGATAAGAAATTAACTTGGTTAGACGATTTACCTTTGGTAAATACTGCGGTACTTAAGTTGATAAACAAGACCAAGGAAACGCAAGAACAAGTAAGAATCCCTGCTTTATTTAAAAATGAAGAAGATGAAGAATTTGCTATAGATTTGCTAGAAAAATGCTTATTGAATCAAGAATATTATAGTAATCTAATTCAAGATAAAACCCCCAATTGGGATAAAGACCGTATAGCAGATATTGATAGCATTTTATTAAAAATGGCTTTATGTGAGTTTTTGAAGTTTCCATCTATTCCTGTAAAAGTGAGCATCAACGAATATTTAGAGATTGCTAAGGAATATAGCACCCCTAAAAGCAGTATATTTATCAATGGTATTTTAGATAAACTATCTAAAGAATTAAAAGAAAAAGGAGAATTAAATAAAGTAGGTAGAGGCTTGATGTAGTTGAAACTTTTTTCTTAATTTTAGCTCCGTAAAAATTATATTTCAACAATTAAAAATTTAAACACAATGAAAAAAGGATTATTGATTCTTGCCGCTGTAGCGGGAATTACTTTTACTTCTTGTAAAGAGAATGCCGCAGACAAAGTTAAAGAAGAAAACCAAAAAGAAGTTGCCGAGCGTGATGCAAAAGCTACTGGAACACCAGTAATGCAATTCGAATCAGATTCACACGATTTTGGTACCATTAACGAAGGAGATATAGTAGAACATACATTTAAGTTTACGAATACTGGAGATGCTCCTTTGGTAATTTCAAATGCAAAGGCTAGCTGTGGATGTACTGTACCTCAATGGACAAAAACCCCTGTAGCTCCGGGTGAAGCTGGTGAAATAAAAGTTAAATTTAATTCATCGGGTAGACCAAATAATCAATCTAAATCTATCCGCATAAGCGCTAACACGGCAAGCGGTCAAGAAACATTGAGAATTAGAACTTTTGTAACTCCTAAAAATGGAGGAGCAGCTCAACAGACTGCAGGAAATGCAGCAGCTGGTCACGAAGGACATAATCACTAATATTTTATAATGGATCAAATATCTAGTTTTTTACCTTTTATTGCGATTATCATCGTTTTTTATTTCTTCATGATAAGACCACAACAAAAGAGGCAAAAAGAAGAAAGGAACTTTGGTGAAAGCCTTAAAAAGGGTGACAAAGTTGTAACCAGCGGTGGTATTCACGGCAAGGTAGTAGATTTTAGCGATAAGCTAAATGCAGTAATTATTGAAACCGGTGCTGGAAAAATAACCGTTAATAAAGCTTCTATCTCAATGGAACTAAGTAAATTAGTTCAAAGCCCTGAGAAAGAAACTAAAAAGTAACTACTGCTTTCTATAGTAAAAAAAATCTCAAATTTAAATTTGGGATTTTTTTTATGACTTTCGGTATTTATCGTACAGCCCCTTTAAGGCTAGAATCATTGGAGTTATTTTTTCTAATCTCGAAATTTTAGTAGAAGCTCGTTTAGCCTCGGAAATGTACTGGCAATATTCCCGTTTTTTTCCAATGCTTAGTTTTTCAAAAGCTGTTTTTAGTGAGGTATTGCTATCAAAAGCAGCTTGAAGTTCTGGAGGAATCGTAATAGTTGTTTTTAGACTGGTCTTGCTTTTTACTCCAGTTTGTTCAATAGCTATAACTTCCAGGATATAGGCTTTTATTTCCTTTTAAGGAATCTGATCTCCTGCTTTAAAGCGAATCTGACGCAGATTTTTTGTTTTACCTTCTTGAGGGTTGATGAGTAAAGACTGGTTTTTCTGCAATAGACTGCCTTTAAAAAACCATAGCGCACAATGGCTTTTAAAAGCACCTAACCCGATTACATTTTTATTGTTTAATGTATAAAAACGGGAGAACCCCATTTAATCGTTTCTTCAAGGGGAGTCTTTAATAAAAGCATTCGTAATTGTTGAAGTTGTTTACTCCAATTTTTATGTTTGGTAATATAATCTTCAATTGGCCCCATTTCAGGTAAAATAAATACATACTTCAAATTTGATATAAAAAAACAACCAAATTTAATATTATAAATTTGGTTGTTTTTGTGTTGAATGAATTGACCGGTTTTATTTTTTGTACTGCTGGGCGGTCAACTCTGCAATTTTGAGAATTACTTGTGTAGCTTTAATCATACTTTCAACGGGTACATATTCATAACGACCATGAAAATTATGTCCGCCTGCAAAAATATTAGGGCAAGGTAATCCCATATATGATAGTTGAGAGCCATCTGTACCTCCTCTAATAGGTTTTATAAGCGGTTCAATGTCTAATTCATTCATCGCTTGTTCGGCAATATCAACAATATGCATAACGGGTTCTACTTTTTCACGCATATTAAAGTATTGGTCTTTTATCTCAATACTTACTGCTTCCCGGCCGTGCTGCTCGTTTATTTCTTTGGTTAGATCTAACATAACCTTTTTTCTAGCTTCGAAGTGCTCTTTATCATGATCGCGTATAATGTAATTTAAACGTGTTTCATCTACTTCACCCTCAATTTTGGTTAAGTGAAAAAAGCCTTGGCGTCCTTCTGTGTGTTCAGGAGTTTCTAATCTTGGTAAGGAATTGATGAAATCTTGAGCAATATACATGCTGTTAATCATTTTTCCTTTGGCATAACCAGGGTGTACAATTTTACCAGTAATTTTAACCTGTGCGCCAGCAGCGTTAAAGTTTTCATATTCAAGTTCACCTACCTGGCTGCCATCCATCGTATAGGCCCACTCCGCACCAAATTTTTTAACATCAAATTTATGTGCACCGCGACCTATTTCTTCATCTGGAGTAAAACCAATTTTGATATCTCCGTGCTTTATTTCTGGATGTTCTACTAAATATTTTACTGCAGTCATAATTTCGGTAACTCCCGCTTTGTCGTCTGCACCTAGTAATGTAGTACCGTCTGTGGTAATCAAAGTTTGACCTTTGTACATCAATAAATCTTCAAAATAATCGGGCGACAAAACAATGTTTTGTTCCTTGTTTAGTAAAATATCTTTTCCATCATAATTTTCTATTATCTGGGGTTTGACATCTTTACCAGTAAAATCTGGTGAGGTATCAAAATGTGATATAAAGCCAATACTCGGCACGGGATGTTCCACATTACTGGGTACTGTTGCCATAATGTAGGCGTGCTCATCTATACTAACATCTTTAAGGCCCATATCTTTTAACTCTTGAACTAGTTTATTAGCTATATCCCATTGTTTTTGGGTGCTTGGGGTGGTTTCAGAATTTGGGTCACTCTCGGTATCTATGGTAACATAGCTTACAAATCTTTCTATTAGTTCTTCTCTATTAATCATAAAGCATAAATTTTGGTAAAAGTACATAATCAACTAGCCGAAAGCAATTTTAGCTCCTTAAGTTTCATAAAAAAACATTGGTTTTTTATTGCATTTAGTCTTGCCGTTTTTCAATTTAAATTATTTTTGCATAAACCTATCATTACCATGTATACCTCTTTAATACGGCCTTTGCTTTTTAAATTTGATCCAGAAAAAGTTCATCATTTTACTTTTAAAACACTAAAGTTTGCTTTTAAAATTCCAGGAGTGGAGCCCCTTATTAGAAAGCGCTTTGCTGTAAATGATATAAGTTTAGAGCGAGAGGTATTTGGTTTAAAATTTAAAAATCCTGTAGGATTAGCTGCGGGTTTTGATAAAGATGCTCAGCTTTTTAATGAATTAGGATCATTAGGTTTTGGTTTTGTTGAAATTGGTACTTTAACCCCGAAACCCCAGGAAGGTAACCCTAAGAAAAGACTTTTTAGGCTTAAAGAAGATGATGCTATTATCAATAGAATGGGATTTAATAATCAAGGCTTAGCATCCGCCGTAGAGCGATTAAAAAAGAATAAAAAGCAAGTTATCATAGGAGGTAATATTGGTAAAAATAAAATTACCCCAAACGATCAAGCTCTTTTAGATTATCAAAAAGGTTTTGAGCAACTTTTTGATTTTGTAGATTATTTCGTAGTGAATGTAAGTTCGCCCAACACACCAGACTTAAGAGCATTGCAAGATAAAGAGCCATTAAAGAAAATACTTTTTGCTTTACAAGAACAAAACAAGCAAAAACCAAAACCTAAACCCATATTGCTGAAAATAGCGCCAGATCTGAGCGACGAGCAGTTACTGGATATTATTGAAATTGTACAAGAAACCAATATAGGCGGAGTAATTGCTACTAATACTACAATTTCTAGAGAAGGGTTGCAATCTGAAAATAGAAAAGAACAAGGTGGTCTTAGCGGAAAGCCCTTAAAATCGAGATCGACTGAAGTTATACGCTTTCTTTCTCAAAATAGTAAGCAGTCTTTCCCAATAATTGGGGTAGGAGGTATTCATTCTGCCAATGATGCTTTGGAAAAATTAGAAGCCGGAGCCAGTTTGGTTCAACTTTATACCGGTTTTATTTATGAGGGGCCGCGTTTGATTAAAGAAATAAACCAAAAACTAAGCGCTAAAATAAATGATTGAAACCCTGCTGTCATTTTGCGCAATAGTTTTTTTACTTGCACTTTCACCAGGTCCCGATAATATTTTTGTACTCACGCAAAGTTTGGTTTATGGCCGCAAATATGGTATTGCTACAGTTTTAGGGTTAATGACAGGATGTTTAGTGCATACTAGTCTGGTAGCTTTTGGATTGGCCGGGCTACTAAAGAAGTATCCAGAAGCTTTGTTTATGGTAAAAGTTTTTGGTGCAGCCTATCTGCTTTATCTAGCCTATAAAATTTATCAGCATAGTGCACCTATCAAGCTAAAGAAAGAAGAAGTAACTTTTAAATCAACAACGGCACTTTTTAAGCAAGGTTTTATAATGAACATATTAAATCCCAAGGTGGCTTTGTTTTTCTTAGCTTTACTCCCCCAGTTTTTGTTTAATGAAAAGTGGAGTTTTATAGTGCAAATTTATACACTGGGTTTGCTTTTTATTGTTGTTTCTTTTTTTGTCTTTTCATCTTTTGCATTACTTGCTGCAGCAATTTCTAAACGATTTAATGAAAATAACAAATCCTTTAAATACCTAAACTATCTTCAAATTGTAGTTTTTGTAGGAATAGCCCTATTTTTATTTGTTTGATTTTTCTTTACGGATTTGTAGCATAGGCTGTTTATTTTAAACAGAACATGTATCTTTGAGCTTATGAAAGAAATTAAGCTTATTGAGTGTCCTAGAGATGCCATGCAAGGCATAAAATCGTTTATCCCTACAAGCCAAAAAATCGATTATTTACAGGCGTTACTTCGCTGTGGTTTTGATACCTTAGATTTTGGAAGTTTTGTTTCCCCCAAAGCTATACCACAAATGCGAGACACGGCAGAGGTACTTGCCGGACTTGATTTGGATAACACAAAAACAAAACTATTGGCTATTGTTGCCAATTTACGCGGAGCCCAGGATGCCGTTCAACATCCCGAAATTGATTTTTTAGGCTACCCGTTTTCTATTTCCGAGAATTTTCAAATGCGTAATACGCACAAAACCATTGGAGAATCGGTTAAGCTTTTACAAGAAATAATAAACTTGGCAGATCAACATAATAAAAAAGTAGTAGCTTATCTTTCTATGGGTTTTGGAAACCCATATGGCGACCCGTGGAATGTTGAAATTGTAGCAGAATGGACAGAAAAGCTTGCCCAGATGGGTGTAGAGATTTTATCATTATCTGATACAGTTGGCACTTCTAATTCAGAAACTATTTCTTATCTTTTTTCTAATTTAATTCCGGCTTATCCTAATATTGAATTTGGAGCACACCTGCATACCACCCCAGACGCCTGGCATAACAAAGTAGATGCCGCATTTAAAGCGGGGTGTAAGCGCTTTGATGGCGCTATACAAGGTTTTGGAGGCTGCCCAATGGCTAAAGACAAGTTAACAGGAAATATGCCTACAGAAAAAATGTTAAGCTATTTTAACCAACAAAAGACCGAGTTTAATGTTAAGATGACGAGTTTTGAATCGGCGTATAATATGGCTACTCAAATATTCAAAACCTATCATTAAAGCTAAGTTTCTGGTTAATAAAACTACAGTGTACGGCTTACTCTATTTTTTTTTACGCTTTTTATATCTGCAAAAGGTATAAGTCAGATTCAAGATTTCAGTAGTTTTTATTTAAACGAGGCAAAAAAAATCTACAAAAACGATGTATTTGAATGAGCTTCTTTAATCCGGAAAGCAGAAGCATTTTTAGAACGGTTCCCTAACGATAGTTTAAGGGGACTTACCTACAAAATTAGAGGTTCTTTAAGTTATATTCGAGGCGACTATGATGAGTCGTTGAAATATAACCAAAAGCCATAGAAAATTTAACGCTTCATTCACAATTGAGCGATTCGCTTTATAACAAAGAACAAGCACAAATTGTTGGTTTGTTAGAGCTAGATTTAAAGGAAAAAGAGAACCAATTACTACAAGAAAAAAATAAGGCTTCTCAAAATCAAATTAAATGGAGAAATAGCTTGCTTATCGGCGGTGGCCTATTCTTATTGTTGATTTTGTTTTTTATGTTTAAATACAGAAAAATTGGTAAACAAATAGCGAGGCTTATCACTGAATTGAATCGAAAAAATAGGCATTTAAAAGAAATAGATGAGAATAAAAATGTACTATTCTCTATCGTTTCACATGATTTACGTTCACCTATCGCTGCTATGACGCAATTAATGGATGATACCGTACTAAGCAGCTTGAGCTATGATGAAAAAGAAGAGGCATTTAAAGAAATACGCTTACAGCTTACTCAAACTTCTCGAAATGTTAAACAATTTACTGGTTTGGGCGAATAGTCAGATTAATGGCCAGATAAAAAGCACATTTGAGTCATTAGATATTCAGGAGGAGATGACGGATGTTTTAAGTATTTATAAAATTCCTGCAAAATATAAAGAGGTTCAAATAATTCATAATTGTATAGAACAAAAGCCAATTGTAAAAATGCAAGTGGCTCAACTTCACGTAATCTTGCATAATATTTTAACCAACGCGCTTAAGCATACGCATGAAAAAGGCCGTGTTATTATTGATTATGATACTAGCGACAAAGACAAGATCACCCTATCGATATTGAATGAAGGTGAGGTAATGCATCAAGATTTAATTGCTACTATACAAAACATAAATCACTTAGAGCCAGTTAATGTTAAACCTAGCGCCAATAGTTTTGGTTTGGGGTTAAAATTGGTTAAAAAATACGTGCTAGAAAATAACGGAAGTTTAGAAATAATACCCAATAGCTTTACTGGAACAGAAATAAAAATTAACTTTTAGTTTAGAAATAAATTAAATTTTTAAAGTTCGTATGAAGCATAGTGTATTTACTATTCTTAAAGACTATTCTATAATTTTCTTTAATTAAATACCGTAAAAAAAGCCTATTTCTTATTCATTAATATTGTACTTAAATAATAATAAATCAATAGGGCTAGTGTAAAATTAATTTCAGTTTATTCAGGTTGCTGATATTTATTCAGAAAAAAAAAGACATGATTCATTATAAGTAAGCATAATAACGTATTTTTGCATGCAATTAAACTCTAATTGCGATGACTGCACACAACAACAAAATAGTAGGCGAAGGATTAACTTATGATGATGTATTGTTGATTCCTGCTTACTCAGAAGTTCTTCCGCGCGAAGTAAGTACTCAATCAAATTTTTCAAGAAATATTAAGGTAAATGTACCTATCGCTTCTGCTGCGATGGATACTGTAACCGAGTCACAAATGGCAATAGCCATGGCTCGGGAGGGTGGTATTGGTGTATTACATAAAAATATGACCATTGAACAGCAGGCATTAAAAGTAAGAAAGGTTAAACGGGCAGAAAGCGGAATGATTATAGATCCGGTAACTTTACCACTCTGGGCTACCGTTCGCGATGCAAAAAATCAAATGCGCGAACATAGTATTGGTGGTATTCCTATAGTAAACGAGTCTATCGAACTTATAGGTATAGTTACTAATCGCGATTTAAGATTCGAGAAAAATCTTGATCGCCCCATAAAAGAGGTTATGACTAGTGAAAATCTAGTAACAGTTGCAGAGGGTACTTCGCTAGAGGATGCCGAAGAAATATTACAGCAAAATAAAATAGAAAAATTACCTGTAGTAAATCAGCAAAATAAACTCGCAGGTTTAATCACCTTTAGAGATATTACAAAATTAACCCAAAAACCTATTGCCAATAAAGATAAATACGGTAGGCTACGCGTTGCAGCAGCCATAGGGGTTACACAGGATGCGGTAGACCGTGCCGAGGCTTTGGTAAACGCCGGTGTAGATGCAGTAATTATTGACACGGCTCACGGACATACAAAAGGTGTGGTTGAGGTTTTAAAACAAGTAAAGTCTAATTTCCCAAATTTAGACGTGGTAGTAGGAAACATCGCCACCGCTAGTGCAGCTAAATATTTGGTCAATGCGGGTGCAGATGGAATTAAAGTGGGTATAGGACCAGGATCTATTTGTACAACCCGCGTTGTCGCAGGAGTTGGTTTTCCACAATTTTCGGCTGTTCTAGAAGTAGCAGCGGCCATAAAAGGGTCGGGCATACCGGTTATTGCCGATGGCGGAATTCGTTATACCGGAGATATTCCTAAGGCTATTGCGGCCGGGGCAGACTGCGTTATGTTGGGTTCTCTATTAGCAGGAACTAAAGAATCACCAGGAGAAACAATTATTTATGAAGGTAGAAAATACAAATCTTATCGCGGCATGGGTTCTGTTGAGGCTATGCAAAAAGGATCTAAAGACAGGTATTTTCAAGATGTCGAAGATGATATTAAAAAATTAGTACCAGAGGGCATTGTAGGTAGAGTACCTTATAAAGGTGAATTGGTTGAAAGTATGAACCAATTTATTGGAGGTTTGCGCGCAGGAATGGGGTATTGTGGAGCAAAAAATATCAATACCTTAAAAGAAGATGGAAAATTTGTAAAAATTACTTCTGCCGGTGTTTTTGAAAGTCATCCGCATGACGTCACCATAACAAAAGAAGCGCCTAACTACTCTCGCTAACCAGTAATTAGTAATTCCACTTATAGAATAACCCTAGTTTTTAATGACTAGGGTTATTTTTTTGGGTATTCCTGTTTTAATCTAAAACAGGCCGGGCTTTCACTACTCGCTTTATTTTTTCATAAAAAACAAGAGCTCAAACATGCCGTTCAATCCCTAATACAAGATTACTTTTAAAGTTGATAAGCTATAAAATTGCAAAGTAACCCCATTAATATAGCAATACCATAGCTTAACAAGGTTCCTATAAGTATATATTCGGTTAATTTACGGTCTTTTGCCTTGGTAAGATCACTAAACCTAAAAATCGATTTTGCAGCAAGCAAAAACCCTATGCCTTCCCAGTGTTGCGTAATAACAAATAAAAAGACCAGAATTCTTTCTAGCATACCAATATATAGACCGGCTTTATGTAAGCTTTCATCTTTTTTAATCTCTGTTTTAGGGGTGTAATAGGCCAAAGCTGTTTTAATGGCAAACGCACAAGGAAAACTAAGAAAAAATAGCCCCGTACCATAAAGCCAAAATACATCAGGTAAAGTAAAGTCTTTCCATGAAAGAATTTTATGATGGTATCCGTAAAGTAAGGTAATTAAAAAAATAGATAGCAAATGTAAAGTCTGATCGGTAAAAAACCAAAAGCGCCGATTGTGTTTTTTCTGCCGATATAATTTTAATAGGTCAATGAACCCATGGCCCAAAACCACTAGTGAAACGACATACCAATAACGCCAATGTGCTAAGAAAAGTAAGGACAAACCAGCATGTACCGCCAGGTGCAGATAAAATTTACCCGATTTTATTTTTTTCTTTTCCTTGCTGGCTACCCATGCATTAGGTTGTAGTAAAAAATCACCTAAAAGATGAGCCAGAAATAATTTTATAAATAGTAAAATCATAGGTTTAAAGCCTTTACTTTTTCTTTAAATAAAGTATCAAATTCCTTTAATACGCCCCAATGTGAACGTTTAATACGCTCACTCACTGTATTTTGCTTTATGCCTATTTTCTTGCCCAATTGCTCTTGGTTTAAATCAGGATAAGTACAGAGAAGGCTCACGATCTCGGCTGTGTTTTTAGTCCATTGTGAAATGGGTATTTCGCAAAGTTTAAAGCCTATATTAATTTCAGAATCAAATTTTTCATCCCCCGTGCGTATAGCTAGATTTTGTTTAGAATTTTTAATCTTTTCAAGTAATCTGCCAGAACGCAAGTAAGCACTTCCTTGTCGGGTCAGCAAGCTATCGCCTTGAAAAGTAATTTCGCCTATACCTATAGCGATGCGGGTTTTAATTTGACCTTTTTCAATTAAGTGCGCCTTAATTTGAAGCGCTAAAGCAAAACTATTTTCCGGTTCGGCCAATTCAATTTGAAAACTGTCACCACCAAAAAACTCATAATTTAAATTTAAACGATTAAAAATAGAGCTGAGAGCACCTATATAAAGCTGAGGGTCTTTTAAATTTTGCGATTTTACAATATCGCCTGTTAGTGTGGCTACCATTACTAAATTATCTTTTTCAAATATCGTTAATATTATTGATATTATTAATTATCGTTCTTTAAGACGATATTTTATACCGAGACAATATTATCGTAAATCTAAAATACCATATTTTCTAAGAAAAAAAGAATAGCTTTGTGCAAAAAAATGCAAGATATCGTTATTAGTTTTGCTGCTATTCTTGGCGGGACAGCAGTTATATTGGGAGCTTTCGGGGCCCATGTACTACAGAGTAAATTGACTATAGACCAGCTTCATAGTTTAGAAACGGCAATTCGTTATCAAATGTTTCACGCCTTAGCACTATTGTGGTGCGGTAGCAGTTTATCGTGGGAAGATTCCTTAAGCGTCGCCTTAACTTGTTGCTTTGTAGTAGGTATTCTGCTTTTTTCAGGAAGTATTTACGGTTTAATATACTTGGGGTATAAGCAGAAGCCTAAAAAGTTTCTAGGTCCAATTACCCCCTTAGGAGGATTGTTTCTAATAGTAGGATGGGTTTTGTTGGGATTAAAATATCTTTTGTAATTTCTAATCCATTTTAAAACCTCACTCTAATCTTATAATAATCTATATAAAGTTTGCTTAAAGTGCCATTTGAACCTTTTCCTCTTTCAATAATTCTAAGTAAAGAGCACTAGAAAAGTGTTGTTCACTAAAGCTTTCCTTATGTTCAGATTTTGTTTTTCGGCGCTGTACTGCGCGCACAAAACGGCGTATATCGTTTTCAGTTTTTAATCTTAGTCCAGGAACTTCAACGCTTTGACCAGTTTCATCTTTAGCTACCATAGTAAAGTAGGATGAATTACAATGTTTTTTCTGTTGGGTTTTAATATTTTCGGCTTCAACGCGAATACCAATAACCATTGAGCTTCTACCTACGTAGTTAATAGAAGCACGCATGGTAACCAACTCACCAATTTCAATTGGGTTTAGAAAATTCACCTTATCTACACTTGCCGTCACACAGTATGCCTCGCTGTGTTTTGAGGCACAAGCAAACGCAATTTGGTCTAATAAATTTAAAATATAGCCTCCATGTATTTTGTTATTAAAATTGGAGTGAGAAGGGAGCATAAGCTCTGAAAAGGTAACTTGAGACTCTTTAATTGTTTTATATCTTGTTTGCATATTTAGTTACTGAATTAACGTCTAAAATGGGGAGAAGATGAGCGTTCAACTTTAGTTACAAAATATTTTGTATCTCCCCAGAATACAAAGGTGCCAAATCTTTCTATATAGGTAAGTTTAACATATTCTCCCTGGTATTCTTTTAGTTTTTCAATTACCTCTTTATTTTGATCTAAAACCGAAAACTGAAATATCTGAGCTCCGCTTATACCTTGACTTATTTCACCTTCCCATGTTTTGATAATCACCCCACGGTTACTAAATTTTATAAGTTCACCCGCTCGTGTACCTTCGCTATAAGGCACAAAATAAATAAAAGCATAGTAGGCTACAGCTAAAACGCTAATACCTAAAAGTACAATACTTAATGTTTTCTTCATAAGTTTGAATTTAACGAAAGTTACTGTTTTTCTAATTGTTTATTGGCTTTTGCTCCTAGTTTTTTAAGCTTTTCGACCTTTGAAATCAAGTTGCCTTTTCCCGTTAATTTTTTCATACCACGATCGTAAGTTCTTTGTACTGTAGTAATCTGTTGGCCTAGTTTATCTAATTCTTCAATTAGTAAATGAAACGAGTCATACAAGGCACCCGCTCGGGTAGCGATTTCAATTGCATTTTGTTGCTGCTTTTCGTTTTGCCACATACTATCAATTGTTCGCAGTACAGCTAAGAGGGTAGTAGGCGTAACAAGAATGATATTTTTATCAAAGGCTTGACCGTATAATTGCGGATTTTCTTGACTCGCCAAGGCAAATGCAGCTTCTATAGGAATAAACAATAAAACAAAATCTGGACTTTGTTCTGGATATAGTTTTTGGTAATTTTTTTCGCTTAAACTTGAAATGTGTTTCTCAATTGATAGCAGGTGTTGTTTAAGGGCTACTTTCTTTTCAGATTCTTCTCGCGTATTGCAATAAGTTTCATAAGCGGTAAGCGAAACTTTTGAGTCAACCACCATTTTCTTTTCTCCTGGTAAAGCAATAATCACATCGGGGAAGTAACGCTTGCCTTTGTCTGTGGTAAAATGCTGCTGCACAAAGTACTCACTATTTTTTTGTAATCCGCTTCGCTCTAATACGCGTTCTAGAATCATCTCACCCCAATTTCCTTGCATTTTAGAATTTCCTTTGAGGGCCTTTGTTAGATTAGTAGCCTCTTCGCTTATCTTTATGTTTTGCTGATTTAAAAACTGCAGTTGCTTTTCTAGCGCAGAATATTGCTTGGCCGCATTAATATTGGTTTGGTCAACTTTGTTTTCAAAACTTTTGATTTTTTCTTGCAGCGGGTTAAGCAATTGATTGATTTGTTCATGATTTTGTTTGGTAAACTTTTCAGATTTTTGTTCTAGAATTTTTTGCGCTAAGTTTTCAAAATCGGTTTTAAATTTTGCTTGTAAATCGGTTAGTTCTGTTTTTTGAGTATTTAATTTTTGCTGTAAATTTTGCTCCATAAAAAGACTCTGGCGCAGGTCTGATTTGGTTTCAAATAATTCCTTCTCAGCCTTCTTATAATCGGCCTGCAGATCAATAATTTGCTCTTCATATCTGTCTATTCTGGTCTTGTAATTGATCTCTTGATTTTCAAGTTGGGTTTGGTGTTGTTTTACCAAATTTTCTATTTGCCTTTTACTGATTTGATTATACAGTATGAATAGAATTAAAGCACCTAAAAAAAATCCGCTTAAAGCGAAAATGATAATAATAATCTCATTACTCATATTACATTATTTAATGATAGTATCTTTAATTTTAAAACTTTTACTGTTTTTGTCAAAATAAATAAGTTCTGATGGAAACATTTGATTTAAAATATTGCTCTCTATAACTTGATGGGTTTCGTATTGTTTGACTTTGGCTTGATGTACCAGAATAATTTTATCGCACAATTGTAGGGCTAGATCAATTTCATGCGAGGCAAATACAATTGCTTTATTGGTTTTTTTACTTAAAAAGCGCAAAGTTTTTAAAACAAATACCTTATGATATAAATCAAGATGGGAGGTAGGTTCGTCTAAAATAATGAGTGGCGTGTCTTGAGCAATCGCCCGGGCAAGCATAGCTTTTTGCAGTTGGCCGTCGCTTAAATTGGAACACGAAGCACGCTTTTTATGAGCTATGTCGAGCAAATTAAGCGCTTCAATAACTTTTTTTTTGTCTTGGTTTGTAAGATTCCCTAGCCAGTTGGTATAGGGCTGTCTTCCTAAAGCCACTAGTTCTTGAACACTCAGGTGGGTTGAAAAATCGGTTTTGGTTAATACAATGGCAATTTTCTTAGCTAATTCAAGAGCAGATAATTGGCAAACAGGGGTATTATTAATACTTACCTTTCCTGATTGAGGAGATAAGTTTCCTGACAGCGTTTTTAGTAGAGTAGATTTTCCCGCTCCGTTTTTACCGATAATGGCTACGAGCTCACCTTTGTTGATGTTCAAATCATCTACTTGAGCGATGCATTCTTGGTGGTAGCCAATACTTAGGTTTGTTGTATGTAAAATCGGCTTGGTCATTGCTTAAAAACTCATTTTCTTTTTGCGCACCAATAGCCATATTACTACTGGAGCTCCAAAAATCGAAGTTACAGCATTAATAGGTAAGGTAAACTGGAAACTGGGCATTTGTGCTATTAAATCACTTATTAACATTAGTAAACTTCCTAGAATTATGCAAGCAGGAAACAAAAATGCATGGTTACTTTGTTTTATAATGAGTCTTGCGAGATGGGGTATTGCCAAGCCAATAAATGCAATGGGTCCCGCAAATGCAGTGATTGAACCTGCTAAAATACTTGTTGCTAAAATAACTAAAATTCTATTTTTTTTAATCTGTGTACCCACACTTTGAGCATAGGCTTCGCCCAATAATAAAGCGTTTAATGGTTTAATGGTAAGCAAAGAAAGCGATAGTCCTATAAACCAACTAGAAGCAAGCCAAATTACCTCTTCCCAGGTTAAATCTCCTAAACTTCCGAATGACCAAAAAATATATTGTTGCAGTTTTTCGGCGTTGCTAAAGTAAGAAAGAATACTAACCGCCGCTGCAGTAAAACTCGCAAACATAAGACCAATTATTAAAATAGCCATGGTATCTCGTACCCGCCTGGCTACGATTAATACAGCCAATAAAACCAGAAAACTCCCTAAACTACTGGCAATGATAATACTCGTGTTGTTAAATAAATTTATGGTTAATAAACCACCCAAAAATTGGCTTCCCAAAATAACCAAAGCTACTCCCAAGCTGGCGCCACTGCTTAATCCTAATACATACGGCCCGGCCAGTGGATTTCTAAATAGGGTTTGCATCAATAATCCGCTTAAAGCTAAACCAGAACCTACTAAAATTGCTGTAATTGCCTTTGGGAGACGATAAGAGAGTACGATGTACTTCTCAACCGAATCTTCGGCTTGAAAGCAAAGAATTTTGAGTACCTCTTCAAAAGGAATAGCAGCCGAACCAAAACTAATATTGATCAAGAAGAAAGTTAAAACGAGTAGTATACCCAAAAAAAGCAGGCGTTTAGGTTTTTGCAAAATATTAAGGGTTTAGAGGCTTAAAAAATGTAAAATCATAATTGGCTAAATTTGGGTGAAATATTTTAATCAAATCCATTAAGATTAAATCGGGTCGGTTGGGGCCCAATTCATAAAATAGCACCCCACCTGTTTCCCCAGTAGTTAAAGCAATAGTGTATACTTCTTTATTCTGATACGCGCTAAGCTGACTGTAATGTTGATTACTTTCAAGTAAGGCCTTGTAGCTTGTAAAACTACCAGGAGAAATCCAAATGTTGGCATTTTGCGCATTTGCTAAAACCTCTTCTAAAGCCAGCGAGAGGCTTCCTTTTCCTTTGGTTTTTTCATAGACGTAATTGGCGTTAGCGTCTTGAATTAGTTGTGCCTGCCACGAGTCTCCTGCAGGCGCATACCAAACATCTTTATATAAACTACCGCTTACAACTAAGGGTTTTGAAGTGGCTTTTTTAGCTATTTTTTTAGCGTTAAGGTAATTTGTCTCAATTTGATTAAAGATAGAGTCGGCTTGTTGCTCTTGATTTAATAAAACCCCAAAAAACTTAATCCACTCGGCTTTACCAAGAGGGGTTTCTTCTACCCAGTCTCCGTTATAAATAACAGGAATCCCATTGCGTTCTAAAGTACTGAATGATTTATTGTTGGCATTGATAGCCGAAGCCACAACTGCGTCTGGTTGTGAAGCTAATACAAGCTCTGTATTTAACTGATTTTTATTTCCTACCTCTAAGACCTCACCATTCTCTATTTTTGTTCGTACCGCCGGCGAAGAAATATAATTTAAGTTAGGAAAAGCAATGAGTTTGTCTAATTGTTTTAGGGATTCTAGTGCAGGAATATGAGTAGTAGAGGTAACGATTAACCGATTTAATGTACGCGGTACAAAAGCATCATAAACTACACTGTCTGGAATATTGATTTTATTTTCGGCTATAGCATAAATAAAATCTTTTTGCGCGTCGGGCCATGGTTGACTAACCGATAGCAAGGTGTAATTTTCGTATTTATTTACAGCAAATCCACTAGCATACTTTAATTTTAAAGTTTCGTTTTTGTTCTGAAGCGGTGGGGTAAAAGTAGCTGAAGCAGAAGTTTGCTTTTTACAACTTAATAGGCTTGTAAGAATTAAAACACAAAAAAAGAATTGACGCATAGTTTTGAAATTTATGCAAAAGTAATATTATTTAATTTTAACTACACCTCGCTTTAAAAAATGTTTATATTTGCCCAAATTTTGGTTAAAATCGAGATATCAATCCGGTTTTATTAAAAGGGAATTCCGTTAGAATCGGAAGCTGTTCCCGCAACTGTAAGCTTAGTTTTTTAACGCTTTATAAATATTTCTTCAATACCACTGTCGTTTAGATGGGAAGGTTTTTTATAAAGACGCAAGCCAGGAGACCTGCCAAAAGTAATTTTTTAAATCAATTTGCTCGGGATAAGCAAGTATAGGTTATGAGGCAAAATTTATTTTTAATCTTACTTTTATTTTTAGGTTATGCTGGTCAAGCGCAAAAACGAGAACTTCTCGATTCTGTTGTGCTTAAAGCAAGCAATATTAGAACCCAATCTGTAGGCCAAAATATTGTCGAAATCAAGGGTAATGAGATAAAGAAGTACCGCCCGCAACTCACAGATGTACTAAATTTTGAAACGCCTATTTTTTTTAAAGAGAATGGTTTAGGTATGGTTTCTTCGCCTAGTTTTAGGGGTACAACGGCGCAGCAAACAGCGGTTTTATGGAATGGTATAAACGTAAATTCTACTTTTTTGGGGCAAGTGGACTTTAATACTCTTTCGGCACATGGATATTCTGATATTTTGGTTCGATCTGGTGGTGGTTCGGCGCAATTAGGCTCGGGTGCAATTGGAGGAAGTGTTTTACTGCAAAATCAACTTGATTTTGATAAAGGCCATCAATTCTCTTTAAATTCGGCATTAGGCAGTTTTACTACTTTTAACCAAAGTTTAGATTACCAGTGGTCCAATCAAAAATTTAGTGTACAAGTAGGAGGTAATTATGTGCGATCTGAAAATGATTATCCATTTTTAAATTCTAATGCAAAGAATGAAAATGCAGCTTTTAATCATTTAAATTTATATCTCAACGCTTCTGTCAAGCTTAATAATTTTCATGAATTTACTTTTTATGCAAATGCATTTGATAGCGAACGACATTTTCCTATTTTAGAATCTACACAAATCCGAACCAAATATCAGGATGAAAATTATAAAAGCCAAATTGCTTGGGAGTATGTAAAAGGTAAATGGAGTGCCAAAGCTCGCGGTGCATATTTACAAGAAAAGTATACCTATTTTCAAAACATAGAGCGGCCAAATTTAAAAGATCACGGCACCGCCAAATCTTTAGTGAGTATACTTCAAACTGGTTTTAAACCGATTAAAAACTTGTATACAGAGGTGCGTTTAAATTTACGTAAAGATTGGGCAGAAGGTACAGCTATTTCTGCCGCTTCGCGCCAGATTAGCAAGGCTCATCTTTTTCTTAAACAACATCTTACTGCGAATTGGATTTATCAAGCTCAAGTAAGCTTGCAGCACACAGAAGATTTTAATATGCCAATACTTTATCAAATAGGGACCGATTTTCAATTAAACAAAAACCATAGTTTAAAAGCTAGTTTTTCAAAAAATTACCGAATACCTACTTTTAACGATTTATTTTGGCCCGGTGCTGGTAATTTAGATTTGAAACCAGAGACCTCAAGACAATTTGAAGCGAGTTATAGTTTTAAACACAAAAGATGGCAATTCGGTTTAACCGGATATAACATTAAAATAAGCGATATGATTAGGTGGTTGCCAGCCGAAGCTTCGATATGGAAACCTATAAATACGCATAAAGTACGCACAAGAGGGATTGAAGGAAATGCAGCCTATAAAACTACCTTTAAAAAATTAGATGTTCAAGTAAAAAGTATCTATGCCTTTACCGATGCTACAAATTTAGTGACACGAAACACCCTTATTTATGTTCCTAAGCATAAGTTAACCGCTAAGTTAGACCTAATTTATAAAAACTGGAATTTCATTGCTCAAACCATTTATACTGGTAAAGTATATACCCAAACCAATAATAACGAAAAAACAGCTCTTAAGGCTTATCCTATTATCCAAACCAGTTTAAGTTATACCTATTCAAATACTTTTAATTGGGAGTTAGGGGCACGGGTGCGCAACCTTAGCAATGAAAATTATTTTGTGGTTAATTATAAGCCAATGCCAGGAAGAAATTTTGAACTTTTTTTTAATTTAATTTTATAAATACAAATCTTATGAAGCATTTTTTTAAATCTTGGATACTGCTAGTTGCGGTAAGTTTAACTATCATTTCTTGTAACAACGACGACGATAACTCGGGTTTGCCTACCCCACAAGGTAAGTACGATTTGGGCTATATTATTTCAAACGAAGGTAATTTTGGTTCGCCCACCGCTAGTGTAAGTTTTCTAAGTGCCGATTTTGCAACTTTAGAAAATGGTATTTACGCCAATGCAAATAACGGGAATTCTTTAGGTGATGTACTCAATCATTTTACTACCAATGAGAACTTCGCATTTTTAGTACTTAACAATAGCAATAAAATAGAGGTGGTTAACCGATTTACTTTTGAAAAAGTAGCCACGATAAGTGAAGAAATTGAATTACCACGATTTGCTGCGGCAAATGATAATGTATTGTATATAAGCAACAGCGGTTCACAGTCGATTACGGTTTATTCTTTAACTGATTTTAGTTTATTGCGTAAAATAGAATTGAACAAGAGTGTAGAGCAATTAGAACTAACAGACAACTATTTATTTGTTCAAAACGCTTCTTTTGGTACAGGGAAAGAAATAACACCAATAAAAGTATCAGACTTTAGTGTTGAGCAGGCCATAAATTTACCCGATAACATCAATGCCATAGAAGAGGAAGACGATATTCTTTATGTTTTGCACCAATCAGGGGTAAGCAAGTTTAATATTAATTCAAAACAAAAAATTACTACCATTCCTTTTGCAGATGGTTTCACCGGGGTTTCAAAATTTGATGTTGAAGATAATTTTATTTATTTCACACAAGGGAGCAGCATTTACAAGAATGCCACCAATGCAAATATAATGACCGCAACCGCCTTGGTTGATACCAATGCAGACGGAGCAAGTTGGGGTGTTGGTTATGGATTTGCCGTAGAAGAAGATCATATTTTTTATACCGATGTTAATGGTTTTACCGAAAATAGTGATGTGATGATTTACAACCTAGAAGGTGAGCTTATTCAAAGTATAACCACAGGAATAGGGGCAAATGGAGTTGAGTTTAATGATTAATAATATCCAGTTCGCTTAAATAACATTTGCAAGTAAATTGTAATGCATAAAAATCCCCTTTTTAGTTTATGGCTAAGAAGGGGATTTTACTTAAATAAGGCTATTAAAAGTTCGTTACGGGAGTTCTTGAGCGCCAATAAACATTTTATTATAGTAGTTTGATTTTTGGTTACTATTATACAAATGTTTTACGTCAAATTCTCTTACAATAGGAGTCGGTTTTCCAACACCAGAAATATCATCTAAAGCTGCTTTTAAAAGTGGTTCTTGTTCATCTCCTAAGACGCCTAAGTTCCCAAAATCTTCTTCAATAAAAAGCTGTGGTTCTATACCATTAAAATAATCGGTAAAACCGTTTTTATTGATAGATTTTAATACTAAAGGTTGCATAGCGTAACTGTGATTAATAGAAAGATTAGAACCATTTCTGGAATAGTTATCAGAATCGTATAAGGTTACTGAACCTTCAAATTTTCCTCGGGTACGATCGCCAATTTGTTTAACATTTATATAGGGCTTTAAGCCGCTAATTAATAATTCGCTTGCCGATGCCGAGTTGGTTGTGGTAAGCACGTATACTTGATTTAAATTAAGGCTGTTTATACTAGCGTCATTACTAAGTTTATTGTTGAAAAACCGTGGTACATCTTCAAAATTACTATTGTAACGTTGAGTAATAAAGAGTTCTTGGTTAAATTGACCGGTAATCATGCTGGCCAAATCATTACACATTTCAATACTTCCACCTGGGTTGTACCTTAAATCAACCACCAATTCTTGAATATTAGCCGCTTTAAATTCCGCGAAAGCTGTATTTAGTTCATTTTCAAAGCTGGTAACAAAACCATTATACATAAGATAGCCTACTGGGGTCTGACCGCTATTGATTATTTTAGTTAAAAAAACTGGATTTTCGGTAAATTCTATTTTATTCAATTTTATTTGTTGGTCTAAACGCACTAACTGGCCTTGATTTATTGCTGCTAGTCCTATAGTAAAGCTATCTTGGTTTAGAAGTTCAAGGTAGTTGTCTTCAGTTAATTCAGTTTCATTTATCCTGTCAAAAAGCATTCCTCGAGAAACACCTTGATTGGCAGCGGGAGTATTGGGTAAAACATAGCGCACATATCCAAATACACTGCTTGTTTCTGAGATTCTAACCAATCCGTATTCCATACCCGTGGTTAGGCTAATGTTGTTAAAGCTGTTTTCTAATGCTCTAAAGTCACTAACTATAAAACTAAAGCGATCTCTGTTACTCAATAAGCTTTCAAAAAATTGGATAGGATTAGCATCACCTTCTAAGAATGTGCGATAACTGGCATTATCATTAAAGTAATTGTTGGCTAATTGTGGCACATCTGGCTTGTATAAGTAAAATTGATTTAATCCTTTGTAAATAAAGTCATTTATCTCTACGCTAGAAGCTGGAATCACTTCGTCGTCTATATCTGAAAAACAGCCGGTTAAGCTTGTGAAGAGGCTTAGTAAAAATAGAGGGAAATAAAGGTTTCTTTTCATAGCTAGCTTTAATTTTATGTCTAAAGATAGCTACAAATTAAAAACAAATAGATTTTTGTAACAAAAAATATAGCGAATCGTTACAACTATACAAAGCAAAGTATTTTGAGCGAAAGAGAATTTTTAGAATTTATTACTAGCGTTAAAGATAAAATGTACCGCCTATCGCTACGCCTATTAATATCAAAAGATGCCGCTCAAGATGCTACTCAAGAGGTGATTTTGAAATTGTGGAAAATCAAGACTAAATTAAAAGAGTATCAATCACCTGAGGCTTTTGCAATGACTATGACCAAGAATTATAGTTATGATCAATTAAAGGCTAAACGCAATAATCAAGTACGCCTGGTGCATACCAATTATGAAAACAACCAACAGAGTTCTTTGCAGTGCCAAATAGAGGCTAAAGATGAACTCAGGCAGGTTCAAAAAATTATTAGTAATCTAAATGAACAAGAGCAAACTTTAATTCAATTGCGCGATGTCGAACAATATAGCTATGATGAAATGGAAAAAATAACCGGTTTAAAGCCTACGGCTATGCGCGTATGTTTATCGCGTGCTAGAAAAAAAATAAGAACTGCAATGCTAAAGCAACATGAATATGGAGTCAGAAAATAGGATAGAAGAATTGATTGATAAATATCTAGAAGCCGAAACAAGCCTTGAAGAAGAATCGGTTTTAAGAGCATATTTTAAAGAAGAATCGGTTGCGCCACACTTAGTTGAATATAAGCCTATTTTTAGCTGGCAGGAGGTGACAAGGCAAGAGAAATATATAGAACCATTACCGCAACTGAAGGTAGAGAAAAAGTGGTATTACCATCAGATTGCAGCGGTGCTTATTATTGGTTTTATGGCGTTGGGAGGCTTTTTTTTCTGGCCACAACCCCAAAAAGAAAAAGTGCCTTATGCTAATCAGAAATTGGCCTACGAAAATTCAAAAGATTTATTGGCTTTGCTGCCTGAAGCGCTCAAAGCTAGTCGAACAAAATTGAATTATATTAAAGTATTGCCAACAACCACAGAAAAAATTATTAAAATTAAAGATTAAAGAAACTATGAAAACTAAAACTGTATTTCTATTGGCCTTTTGTTTTTACCCTATCTTAAATTGGGGACAAGCCAACTTTACCAAGTATGAATCGATGAAAGAGGTAAGCGCTATGGTGATTACCCAGAATATGTTTAAACTGCTATCTGAAATAGACTTAGATACGCAAGATCAAGAAACCCAAGCTTATATTGATTTAATTGAAAACCTTAATGATATTAAAGTGTTAACCACTAACAATGTAGAAATTGGTACAGAAATGAATACTGATTTCAATACTTATGTTGAATCCAGCCAGATAGAGGAACTTATGCGCTTTAAAGAGAAGAGTATGCAAGTAAAGTTTTACTCTAAACCAGGAAGTCAAGAGGGTTTTGTAAGTGAGTTATTAATGCTTATGACAGGGCAGGAAGAAGGAGAGCCTATTACTGTAGTAATGAGTATTCAAGGAGACATAGATTTAAAACAAGTTTCAAAATTAGCCAATGATCTAAAGGTTCCTGGGGCTAAGCAATTAAAAAATATTAAATAATATGAAAGTAGTTTTTCAAATATTCTTATTCTTGTTTTTAGGCGTACAACTTAGTAGCTGTAATCAAGAACCTACTTTGCAAAAGTATTTTGTAAACCATCAAAATGATGAAGGCTATGTAATGGTAGATTTACCAGCTAGTATGTTTTTGAGTTTCAACGATGAGTTGGCCAGCGCAGATCAAGAAGCGATAGAGAGCGTAAAAAAAGTTAGTGTATTAGCCTATCCGTTAAACGGAACTAATACGGCTAATTATGAAACTGAGGTTGCTATTTTAAACAAAATATTATCCCAAGAGAAATATAAATTACTTATGAAAATTGGAAATACTACTAAAGGTATGCGAATAGCTTATTTGGGAGAAGAAAAAGCTATTGATGAGGTGGTTTTTTTTGGTAATGATGGCGAAAAAGGATTTATTGTGGCTCGGGTTTTGGGTAAAAAGATGAATGTTGGCGAGCTAATGAAGCTGGTAGGGAAATTAGAAAATGGAGATATAAAATTAAATCTTAAACAATTTGAAGAAACACTAGAATCCCTAGATGAAATTGAATCTTAATTTAATACCAAATAAAAAAGCCCGTTTTGCATAAAACTGGCTTTTTTTTCAAACTAATTAAACTCAACTTAACTCAAAAATATAAAATCTATATTGTCATAGAAAACAATTTTGTATCGGGTTTGTTACGTTGTAAGCGCCAGTCGAAAGCCATACAAGCATTGCGTACAAAAGCGCGACCAGCTGGTGTGATTTCCAACTCTTTTCCAGTAATACAAATTAATCCATCACTAATCATTTCATCTAGAAGCTGCAAGCTTTCAGGCAGTTTTTCAAAATAATCCTTTTGCTGTTGCCAATTGGTTTTTAATTGACACATAAGGTTTAAAATATGCTTGCGAATAACCAAGTCTTCTTGATTTAATATATGTCCTTTTACCACGGGTAATATTCCTTCTTCAACCATAGCCTGGTATTTTTCAACGCGTTTTTCGTTTTGGGCAAATCCGTACCAACTGTCGCTTATAGAAGATGTTCCTAAACCAATCATTAATTGTGTTTTTGAAGCAGTATACCCCATGAAATTGCGGTGCAATTTATGATTTTGCATTGCCTGATACATAGAGTCAGATTTAAGCGCAAAATGATCCATTCCAATTTCAATGTATCCCATTTCTTCTAACAAAGCCTTACCTAACTCATATTGCTCTCTCTTAACAGTTGGTTTTGGTAAATCGTTTTCATTAAAACCACGCTGTCCATTCCCTTTTATCCAAGGTACGTGAGCATAGCTGTAAAATGCGATACGGTCTGGTAATAGTTCTTTAGTTTTCAATATAGTTTCCTTAACTGCATTTGTACTTTGAAAAGGAAGACCAAAAATAATATCATGACTTACCGAAGTATAGCCTATTTCGCGCGCCCATTCTGTAACTTTTTTTACATTTTCAAAAGGTTGTATTCTATTAATGGCCTTTTGTACCGTAAGATTATAATCTTGTACCCCATAGCTAACACGTCTAAAACCTAAATCATATAAGGTTTGTAAGTGTGCTTTGGTTGTGTTGTTAGGATGCCCCTCAAAACTATATTCATAAGTTTCAGCTCGTGAAGCAAGTTTAAAAATACCTTCTATAAGTTGCTTTAAGTTCTCTGGCGAAAAAAAGGTTGGAGTTCCTCCACCTAGATGCAATTCTTTAATAATTGGCCGGGCTGGAAGTAAATTACAGTATAAACGCCATTCTTTTAAAACACTTTGTAAATATGGAGTTTCTACTTCGTGTCTTTTGGTAATTCTTTTATGGCATCCACAAAAAGTGCAAAGTTGTTCACAAAAGGGTAAATGTATATAAATACTAATTCCTTCTTGTACGTTACTTTCTTTAAAAGATTTTATAAATGTACTTTCCCAGGCTTTAGCAGTAAAACTTGACTCGTCCCAGTAAGGTACAGTAGGATAACTCGTGTATCTAGGGCCAGGGATATTGTACTTTTGTATTAAGCTATGTGTTTCCATCTTTATTCGTGTAAAACCAAAAATGGTATTTCTCTAGGATAGCTGATGTTTTTTTCTATAGGTTGAAAAAGCAGGTTTTGAAAAAGATAGACATTTTTAGCAGGAAGCGCGATCATTTGTATGTCTTCCAAAGTAATAAATTCTTGCAAAGCCTTACAGAGTGAGTTTTTTACTGTAAACTGAAAACTATGGGGTAAATATTTAATATATTCTTTCAAACGTGCCTTATTGCTGGTTTGGAAAGGTGTAAGCGAGTCGTTATTTTTTGCTACATATAGTACACTTAAAGTCGAATGATTTAAATGAAGAATTTCGGCTAGATTTCTAAACACTCTTTCTTTGCTAAAATTCGAAAAATCTGTAGGAAAAACTATTTGCTCGGGTTTTTTATATTTAGTTTTTTCTGGTACCACCAAGATGGGGCATTGTATACGCTTAATTACATCTGCCGTGTTGGTGCCAATAAGACACTTTTCATTATTTGAAACACCTTTTGTACCCATTACAATATAGGTTATTTTCAACTGATTTATGATTTGTCGTAGTGTTTCAATTAAAAAACCAGTTTCTATATGAAAATTTATTTGTTCTGATTGTAGCGGAAAATTTTTGGCAATCTTTTCTTTAAGCTGCTTTAATTTATCTTCGCCAACAGATATTTTTTTATCAATAGCTATATTTCCTGAAAACTCAAGGCTTTCCTCTTCTTGAGTGGAAGATTCAACGTGAACCACGTGAAAAACAACATTTACCTCCTTAAAGAATGCTAAACTATACTGTATAGCGTTCCAGGAATTTTCAGAGAAATCTGTTGGGATTAAAATGTTCATCACTCAATTTATTTGATAGCAAAAGTATGAGGATGAGACAAGTTAAAGAATGACAAAAATCAGTTTTGTATTATTCTACAGTAGAAAGCCCTTTTTTATCTAATATTTTAATATTTCTTCCATCAATATCTATCAATCCGTCTTTTTTAAATTGTGATAAAGTTCTAATTAAACTTTCAGTGGCAATACCAGCAACACTCGCTAGATCACCCCGTGAGATTTTTATAGTCTCTCCTTGTTTAGGACTTAAAACTTCTAAAAACTGTAAGATAGTTTGTGCTGTTTTCTTTCTTACAGAGCCATAAGCCATTTGTAAAAGTTGCAATTTCGTATGTGATAAATTTTCATTCATAACATTCATCAATTCTAAAGCTAGCTCTTTATTTACCACCAATATTTCTTTAAGTTTTGTTTTGGGAATTCGGGTAAGTAGGCAGTTTTCTACAGCTGTAGCCGATTCTTCATAGGCAGTGGTTTCATCAAAAGAAGAAAAACCTAAGAAATCATCTGCTTGATAAAGAGCAGTAATAAGCTCTTTCCCATTTACCGCCATACGTTGTGTTTTTACCACACCCTTAATAATAAGGAAAACAAAATTGGCATGTTCTCCTTCTTGATATATAGGTTTACCTCGCTTTACCTCTAATTCTTCACCAAAGTCGTAAAAGTAATTTTTCAGTTCATTTAAATTCCGTAAATCTTGAGCTTTTTGGGGTAAATCTATAGAAGTTTTATTTTCTAATAATTTAGATTTAGCAATACGACTATTAATGGCTGCCAATAAATCTTCTTCTTCATAAGGTTTGGTAAGGTAGTCGTCTGCTCCAAGATTCATGCCTGTACGCACTTCGGTATGGTCTGTCTTTGCAGATAAAAATATAAATGGAATTGATTTTGTCTCTTCTTGTTCTCCTAAGGCTTTTAAAACTTCATACCCATTAAGCTCTGGCATCATTATATCACAAACAATAATTTGAGGAAGACTTTTTTGAGCCAAATCAAGGCCTATTTTACCGTTCTTAGCCGTTATAACTTCAAACCCAGATAATTCTAGAAGTTCTGCTGTATTTTCTCTTAGAGCTTGATCATCTTCAATTAATAAAATTTTTTTCATCTGGCTTTTAGTGGGTTTTTAGGTATTTTTAAGGTAAATGTACTTCCTTTATTTTCAATACTTTTAAAGGATATTTTACCTTGTAAATGTTCCAAGTGATTTTTAATAATATTTAATCCGATTCCTGTTCCTTCTGCCATCAAAGCATTTTCTGCTCTAAAGTAGCGGTCAAAAATAAACTTTTGTTCCTCTTTTGGAATCCCGATACCTTCGTCAATAATATTTATATAGAAATCCGTTTCATCTTGACCCAATTGAATATTAATTTCAGAATTCTCTTCGGAATATTTTATAGCGTTGTTTACCAAATTGGTTAAAGCTAGGGTTAGAATTTTTTCATCAAAATTGATTTCTATACCATCGATGTTTTCTGGATATATGATATTTTGACCGTTCTTGAGAACCATGTTTGATTCGTAAATTACCTCATTGATAACTTTACTTAAAGGAAACTGAGTAAAGGAGTAACTTACCTTACCAGATTCAATTTTTTCTAAAGAAAGAAAATCAGTCAATATATCATTGAGGTATTTTACTTTTGATTTTATCGTTTTTAGGTGTTTATCTCTTTTATCTTGTTGATTTTCTTGAGTGTATTTTCCCGCTAAGGTTGCCGAGGTTAAAATACCGCTTAATGGAGTTTTAAACTCGTGCGAAACCATAGATAAGAATTTGGTTTTTAAATCGTTTAATTCTCGCTCTTTGTTCAGAGCATTTTTTATTCTATTTTCGGCCTCAAGTCTTTTTGTAATTTCAGATTTTAGATTGTTTACTGTTTCCTGTAGCTGTAAAGTCCGCTTGGCTACCATATCCTCTAAACGAGAATTTAACTCCCTGATCTCTAACTCCGTTTTTTTACGGACACTGATATCGATTATCATAGCCATAATGTAGGTTTCGCCATCTAACTGAATGGGATTAAGGCCAATTTCAATAGGGAATTCGCTACCGTCTTTCTTTTTGCCATAAAGATCTCTACCAAAGCCCATTCGTCTCTTTTCTTGATTTTTCATGAAGTTACTAGCATACTTGGTATGGGCGTGCTTATAACGATCTGGTATCAATATTTCTAACAATTTACCTTTAAGTTCTCCAGCTTGGTATTGAAATAATTCGTTGGCAGAAGTATTACTAGCCACGATGGTTCGATTTTTATTAACAACTACAATACCTTCCGAAACCGTTTCAAAAAGCAACTTGAAAATATCTTTGTTTTGTGATGCAAATTTTTCCATAAAACAGTTGTAGAAAAAAATTAGAAAGCTTAGTTGATATTTGTCATTGGAGAAACCTACTAATTTAAGTAACTTTGTCTATAAGCACGTAAATTTATGAAAACTAATTTTAATTCGCTACTACAAGGTAAACAACTTGTTTTAGTAGATTTTTATGCCACATGGTGTGGGCCGTGTAAAGCCTTGAATTCCATTTTACAAGAGGTTAAAAAGGAGGTTGGTGAAGCGGTTAAAATAATAAAAATAGATGTAGACAAGAATCAAAATCTTGCTCAAAAGTTTCAAGTGCGCGGAGTACCTATTTTAATTCTTTTTAAAAATGCTCAACCTGTTTGGCGTCAATCTGGGGTAGTACCTGCAAACGATTTAAAACAATTAATTCAATCTAACTCATAAGCATGAAACAATTTATAGATCATACATTATTAAAACCAACGGCAAGCTTACAGCAAATTGAACAACTGTGTCAAGAAGCCAAAGAAAATGAATTTTTTGCTGTTTGTGTTAACGGTTGTTGGGTAAAACAAGCCGTAAGTTTTTTAAAAGATTCAGATGTTAAGGTGGCAGCAGTTGTAGGCTTTCCGCTAGGGGCAATGCATACCAAAGCCAAAGTTTTTGAGGCCAAGCAGGCTGTGGCAGATGGCGCACAGGAAATTGATATGGTGCTGAATTTGGGCAATTTTAAATCTGAAAATTATCATGCCGTAGAAGAAGATATTGCCGCCGTAAAAGAGGCTATAGGTGATTGCACGTTAAAGGTTATTTTAGAAACTTGCTACTTGGAAGAAGAAGAAATTGTAAAAGCCTGTGAGTTAGCTGTGGCTGCTAAAGCAGATTTTGTGAAAACCTCAACGGGCTTTGGAAGTGCGGGAGCTACCTTAGAGCACGTAAAATTAATGAAATCTTGTGTAGGAAAACAAGCTGAAGTAAAAGCAAGTGGAGGGATAAGAGATCGAGCCACGGCCGTAAAGTTTATTGAAGCGGGAGCAACACGAATAGGCACTTCTTCAGGGATTAAAATAGTAACCGATATTTAAATTATGAGTATTCACTTAGAGGCAAAAGAAGGGGATATTGCCGAAACTGTTCTCCTACCAGGAGACCCCTTACGAGCAAAATGGATTGCCGAAACCTTTTTAGAAGATGTAGTATGTTATAACCGGGTTAGGGGAATGCTAGGTTTTACAGGAACTTTTAAAGGAAAAAGAATTTCGGTGCAAGGCACAGGTATGGGTATACCCTCGGCCTTGATTTATTGTACAGAGTTGATTCGCGATTATGGGGTTAAAAAACTTATACGGGTAGGCTCGGCTGGAGCTTATCAAGAAAATATTGATTTGCGTGATATTGTAATAGCCATGGCGGCTTCTACTACTTCTGGAATGAACAAAAGTAACTTTGGTGAGGCTACTTTTGCTCCTACAGCAAACGCCGATTTATTTCTGAAAGCGGTTGAAGTAGCTAAGCAAAAAAATATTGCTTTTAAAGCCGGTAATGTTTTATCTGGCGATGTTTTTTATGACGATGACCCTAACTTTTATAAAAAATGGGCGCAATACGGAGTTTTATGTGTAGAGATGGAAACCGCCGGATTATATACCATAGCAGCCAAATTTAATGTTCAAGCCTTGGCTATTCTTACCATTTCAGACTCCTTGGTTACCAAAGCAGAAACCTCTCAAGAAGATAGGGCCAGTAGTTTTAATCAAATGATAGAAATTGCATTAGAATTAGCATAGATTATTTAAAATCAATGATTAAAAAAACCTGCCAATCGGCAGGTTTTTTATTTAACTCTTAAATTTTAAGGGCTAAATATCAAATACGATTAATTTTCTTTTAAATTATTTGTATTTTTATGGGTATTTAAGGTTTGTAATGATGTTGGTAAGTTGCTATGATTTATGCTGAAAAAGCCTCAAGTTTATTTAATACTATTCTATATTTAAAAATTAACTATTATGATAAGAAACGCGCATGAAATCGATTTTCAAATTTTTGGAGAAGAAATGCAATATGTCGAAATAGAGCTAGACCCGCAAGAAGCGGTCGTTGCCGAAGCTGGCTCTTTTATGATGATGGATGAGGGAATTCAGATGGATACCATTTTTGGCGATGGTTCTGATAAAAACAATGGTTTTTTTGGTAAAGTACTAGGAGCCGGTAAAAGACTCTTGACTGGGGAGAGCTTATTTATGACCGCTTTTCAAAATGTTGTTACCGGAAAGAAAAAGGTGAGTTTTGCTTCTCCGTATCCAGGGAAAATTATACCTATAGATCTTAACCGTTTTAATCATAAGTTTATATGCCAAAAGGATGCTTTTTTATGTGCGGCCAAGGGTGTTTCTGTTGGAATTGAATTTTCGAAAAAAATAGGAAGAGGCTTTTTTGGTGGTGAAGGTTTTATAATGCAAAAATTAGAGGGTGATGGGATGGCCTTTGTACACGCAGGGGGAACTACAGCAGTTAAAGAACTTGCTCCCGGTGAAAAATTAAAAGTAGACACTGGTTGCATCATAGGCTTTGATGCTAGTGTAGACTATGATATTCAATTTGTTGGAGGTATACGCAATACTTTATTTGGAGGAGAGGGAATGGTTTTCGCTACACTCACAGGACCAGGAACAGTTTACATCCAGTCTTTACCTTTTAGCAGATTAGCCAGTCGTGTGTTTGCTGCAGCGCCACAAGGAGGAGGAAAAGATAAAGGAGAAGGAAGTATTTTAGGTGGTTTAGGAAATCTGCTTGACGGTGATAACAGATTTTAAAAACCACAGCAGTGTTTATTCTTGACTGGAATAATGTAAAAAAACAAAAAAAAATCCTGAGTTTTTTGACTCAGGATTTTTACGTTTTCAGCTATTCTAGCTTATTTTGCTTTTTTCATTCCTTCTTCAATCATACTATAGAATTGATCTAACTTAGGAAGTACTACAATTCGGGTTCTACGGTTAGCAGCTTTACCGCTTGCTGTATCATTTCCTGCAACAGGCACGTATTCTCCACGACCAGCGGCTGTCATTCTAGCCGGATCTACACCAAATTCATTCTGTAAAATTCTAACAATAGAAGTAGCACGCTTTGTACTCAAATCCCAATTGTCTTTTATACAAGAATTACTAATAGGGTCGGTATCGGTATGACCTTCAACCATAAATTCAAAATCTGGTTTGTTTTTAACCACTTTAGCAACTTTTCCTAGCACTTCTTTTGCACGATTAGAAACTTGGTAACTCCCGCTTCTAAATAAAAGTTTGTCAGATATAGAAACAAATACTACTCCTTTTTCTACGTTTATTTGGATATCCTCATCGTTCAAGTCGCCCAATGCTCCCTTTAGGCTGGTAACTAAAGCTAAGGTAACAGAATCTTTTTTGTTGATTGCATCACGCATCGTCTTGATTTGCAAATCTTTTTCTCTAATGCTTTCTAATGACCGCTCTAAATTTTCTGCTCCTTTTTTAGACAGCGTGGCGAGATCGCCTTGATTATTTAATAATGCAGAGTTAGTATTTTTCAGAATGCTAATTTGCTCATTTAAAGAACTAATTCGAGACTCTTTATCTTCAAGGCAAGAATTAAGTTTAACAGTTGCTGTGTTTAATAAATCTTTAGTTTCTTTTTGCTTGGCTTCTAATTCTGCATATTTCTTTTTAGAAACACAAGAAGAAAACAATAATGTAATGGCTGCTGTAGCTAAAAAAATACGTTTCATAGTATGTTTGTTTGTGTATAATTTAAAAGCCAAAGTTAATTATTTTACCGAGTCTTTTAAGCGGATTAACAAATTTTTAATGGCAACTTACAACTGGTTAAACTTATTCTTTTTTTGTATAAAGTACTTGAAGACTATAGAGAAATTACTAGGTTTAACCTGGTGGGTGTGCCGAATGTTTTTACGTTTTTTGTTGATGTGATTAAAATTTTTATAAAAACTAAAATGTGCCTGTAATATAGCTTTGAAATGATGAATTTTACCTTGCATTAAAAATTGAATTCCTGCCAATCCGTCTAGTATCATTCGAATAAAAATGGTGATTAAGGCTTGTGGTAAGGATTGATTTTTTAGTAAATTGTATAAAGAATTTCTGAAGTTTAAAAATGTTTTTTTAGGATTTGCACTTGCTAAGGTGGCTCCGCCTAAATGGTATACTTCGCTTTGGTAGCAGTACTCCACTAAAAATCCTTGCAATTGTGCACGCCAACAAAAATCTATCTCTTCTTGATGGGCAAAATAATCTTCATCAAAACCACCAAGGCGTTTAAAAAGATTGTTGCGTACTACCAAACACGCACCACTTGCCCAAAAAATTGGATAATTTGAATTGTATTGACCTTGGTCTTTTTCTAAAGTGTTAAAAATTCTTCCTTTACAAAAAGGATAGCCCAATTGGTCTATATAACCTCCTGCTGCTCCGGCATACTCAAAATATGTAGGATTTTTTAAATCTTTAATTTTAGGTTGTAGAATACCAACGCGTTCATCCTCATCAAACCTACTTAAAAAGGCTTGTAACCAATTAGGAGTAACCGCAACATCACTATTGAGTAAAACCAAGATTTCTTCATTAATTTGTTTTAAACCTAAATTATAACCACCTGCATATCCTAAATTTGAGCTGAGTTGAATGCATTTTACACTCGGGAAATCGGTTTTTAATAAGGTAACAGAATCATCTGTAGACGCATTGTCAATAACATAAATAGTGGCTTCGGGTGAGTGCTTTATTAAATTGGGTATAAACCGCTTTAATAAATCACGACCATTCCAGTTTAGCACAGCTACAGCTACTTTTTTCATTATTTTTATTAATAGAGAGGAAGTTCGGGTAAAAAATTATATTGCTGTTTGTTGTAGTCCATCTTACAAAAATAGTGCGACAACCCGTTAGTTACCATCAAAAAGTCTGCTTTTAGACTCAAGTTATAGCGAGCAATTTGATCAAAAGTTTCTTGGGTGATTTTTACCTTAGGTGCTTTGCACTCTACAATTAATTGTAAGTCTCCTGTGGTTTTAAAACCTACTACATCATAGCGTTTTGGCAACTGGTTTACTAATACTTGCTTTTCTACATTGATCATTGACCAGGGGTAATTTTTTTCATAGTGAAGGTAATGAACCACATGTTGCCGAACCCACTCTTCGGGTGTAAGTATTATAAACTTTTTACGAATGCTATCAAAAATAGCTGTTTTATTTTGTTTATTTTTGAACCTAAATGAATAGGCAGGAAAATTTAAGGCTGTCATAGCAGCAAAAATATATAATTTGCCTGTGCATTGCTTATTAATCGCTTAATAAATCCGGCAAAAGCCAGCAACAAATTTTAATTTATAGAGAATGAAAGAAATAAACGCGGTACTTCGCGATTTAAAGCAAAGAAAGTTCAAAAAGGTTTATTTGCTTATGGGTGAAGAGACGTATTATATTGATAAAATAAGCGAATATATAGCTCGACATGCCCTTACCGAAGAAGAACGCGCATTTAATCAAGTGGTTTTATACGGAAGAGATATTGAGGTAGATCAAATTATTAGTGAATCGAAGCGCTTCCCAATGATGGCAGAACATCAGGTGGTTATAATTAAGGAGGCACAAGAGTTAAATAAGAGCATATATAACCTGGATAGTTTTATACCGCAATTGCAAGAAAGCACCATATTGGTACTATGCTATAAATACAAAAGCATCGATAAGCGCAAGGCGTTATATAAAAACATTAAAAAAGAAGGAGTTGTAATTGAAAGTAAACCCTTGTATGAAGATAAGGTGCCGGGCTGGATAATTGAGGAAGTAGCGAGAAGAGGCTACCGCATAGAACCCAAATCGGCAATGCTTCTAGCTGAGTTTTTAGGAACTAGCTTGGGTAAAATTAATAATGAACTCGATAAACTTTGCCTTATTTTGCCAGAAGGCAGTTTAATTACTCCTGCCGTAATTGAAGAGAATATAGGGATAAGTAAAGATTTTAATTCTTTTGAACTTCAAAAAGCGCTGATTAGTAGAGACCAAAAAAAAGCTTTTAGAATTATAAATTATTATGCTCAAAATAGTAAAGAGCACCCCATATTAAAAACCATTCCTGTTTTATATAATTTCTTCTCAAAGTTATTGCTATATCATGGTCTAAAAAATAAAGGTAACCGCAATGAGGTGGCTAGTGCATTGGGAATTTCGCCCTTTTTTGTCAAAGATTTTACTTTGGGAGCTCAAGCTTACTCTATGAAAAGTGTAAGTGCTATTGTGGCGAGTTTGCGAGAACTCGACTTGAAGGCCAAGGGAGTAGGAGCACAAAATTTACCGGCAGCCGAATTATATAAAGAACTGCTAATTAAATTAAGAGCCTGATGCAAAAAGCTATCACTTGGGTAAAAGCCGCTCGTTTGCGTACTTTGCCCTTATCCATTTCTGGAATTTTATTGGGAGCAGTATTGGCTCACCTTGAACAAGATTTTCAACTTTCTATTTTTATTTATGCTTTGTGTACCACCTTGTGCTTACAAATACTTTCTAATTTCGCCAACGATTATGGTGATGGTGTTAAAGGCACCGATAATGAAGAACGGGTAGGGCCAATGCGAGCCCTACAAAGTGGCATCATTACCGACAAGCAAATGAAGATAGGAATGATTTTTTGTAGCCTTTTGTCTTTAGCTTTTGCAGTTTTACTGATTTACTCAGCTTTCGGAAGCGAAAATTTCGCCTTAAGCATTTTCTTTTTCCTTTTGGGAATAGCTGCTATAACCGCTGCTATAAAATATACCGTTGGTAAAAGTGCATACGGTTATAGAGGTTTAGGAGATGTCTTTGTATTCTTATTTTTTGGATTGGTAGCCGTGGTAGGTAGTGCCTTTTTATTTACGCATCAAATAAAACTCACTTATTTTTTACCAGCCATTGCGGTAGGAGCTATGAGTGTAGCTGTACTAAACCTTAATAATATGCGAGATCGTTTGAGTGATGCCAATTCCAAGAAAAACACTTTGGTGGTTAAATGGGGCATCCATAAAGCAACAAACTATCATATTGGTCTAATTTTGTTAGCCTTTTTGTGCCTTTTGTTGTTTAATTACAATTTACCTATTCAATATAATTTAGCTTTAATTCCATTTATACTTCTATTTAAGCATTTAAATACCGTGATACAACACGAAGAGCCAAAAACTTTAGATCCAGAATTAAAGAAAGTTGCTTTAAGCACCTTTATAATTGCCTTAATATATTTGTTACTGGCGTGGATTTAATTTGTTATAAATTTTTTAATTCATATAAATTTTAAGTGCTATTGCTTATTTTTAGCCATCAACTAAGACAATAAAAAACAAAAAAATATGAAAATTACATTTTACGGGCAAAATACCCTAGCGTTAGAGATCAATAGTAAACATATCATTGTAGATCCTTTTATTACAGGTAATCCTTTGGCAAATGAGAAAGTAGATATACAAGATTTAAAAGCCGACTATGTGTTGCTAACCCACGCGCATCAAGATCATACCTTAGATGCAGAGGCAATAGCTAAGCAAAATGAAGCCACCTTGGTGAGTAACTTTGAGATTGCCAATCATTACCAAGCAAAAGGCATTAACGTGCACCCTATGAATCACGGTGGTAGCTGGGAATTTGATTTTGGAACTGTAAAATATGTAAATGCCATACACACCAGTTCTTTTCCAGATGGTAGTTATGGAGGGCAACCCGGAGGATTTATCATTGAAGCCAATGAAAAATGTCTTTACATTGCGGGAGATACTGCATTGCATGCCGATATGAAATTAATCCCATTGAGGCATCAAGTAGATTTAGCTGTTTTACCTATTGGTGATAATTTTACAATGGGCGTAGATGACGCTATTTTAGCAAGCGATTTTATTGAATGCAACAGAGTTCTAGGTTGTCATTATGATACTTTTGATGCGATTAAAATTGACCATGACTTAGCGCTTGAAAAATTTAAAATGAAGAAAAAAGAATTGATTTTGTTGCCCATTGGTGAAAGTGTAAGCATTTAAAAGTAATCTCATTGAAAGCAAGATTTATAAAACATTCATTACAATTTAAAACCCCAGGAGGCACTTCTCGTGGGGTTTTAAAAATCAAAAATACTTGGTTTTTGATACTTGAACATCAGGGTAAAAGAGGTTATGGAGAATGCGGAATGTTTGAAGGGTTAAGCTATGATGATGTTCCGCAATTTGAAGAAAAATTACAGTGGATTTGTGAGCATATTCATCTAGGTGAAAAGCAACTTTTAGCACAACTCAGCGAATTCCCCGCACTGTTTTTTGGTGTAGAAATGGCATTTGCCTCGCTGCGATCAAAGACGGGGTTTGAATTGTTCCCTTCGGCCTTTACGCAAAAAGAGCAAGGAATAACCATAAATGGTTTAATCTGGATGGGTGATAAAAACTTCATGAGAAAGCAAATCACCGATAAATTAAACCAAGGTTTTCACTGTATAAAATTAAAAATAGGAGCAATAGACTTTCAAGAAGAATTGCGACTTCTTAAGTACATTCGATCAGAATTTACAGCCAGCGATGTAGAGCTTCGGGTAGACGCTAATGGGGCGTTTTCACCAACAGAGGCGCTAGAAAAACTAAAAAGATTGAGCGACTATGAACTGCACAGTATTGAGCAGCCCATAAAAGCGAAACAAATAGAAGATATGGCTTCGCTATGTGCTGCCACTCCTTTACCCATTGCATTAGATGAAGAGCTTATTGGAGTAACCCAAAGGCCTGCAAAAGAAGAGTTGCTAAAAACCATTCAACCCCAGTACATCATTCTAAAACCTACCTTGGTAGGAGGCTTTGCTGGTTCAAGTGAATGGATTGAAATCGCTGAGCAGCAAAATATTAAATGGTGGATCACCAGTGCTTTAGAAAGCAATGTAGGACTAAATGCTATTGCACAATTTACCTATCAATTAAACAATAAAATGCCGCAAGGCTTGGGCACAGGTAGCTTGTTTACCAATAATATTGCTAGTCCGTTATACGTTAAAAAAGATCAATTATTTTATAATCCTAACCAAGATTGGGATTTAACCCTTTTATCTTAAATTATATGTTTATAGAGCAAGCTTTTCGCGGTAAAACCGATTTTTGGCGGTACCTCATCGGGTCTTTAATTATTGCAATTGTGGCTTCAATTGGGCAATTGCCCTTACTTTTCGCCGTGCTGCTAAAAAGTGGTTTTGATCCTATGGCTTTGCAAGCCGATCGCTTAATGCAAACCTTAGATAAAAACTCGACCACTTTTTTTATTTTAATCTCTTTTGCTATTGGTTTTATTGGTTTATGGCTAGCACTTAAATTTCTGCATGAAATTAATCTAAAAACCATCACGACCACCCGAAAAAAAGTGGACTGGAAACGCGTTCTGCTAGGTTTTTCATTGGTAGGAATATTTACATCGGTAAGTGTTTTGGTGAGTTACCAAATGACACCCGAAAATTATATATGGAATTTTAAACCCGATAAGTTCTTAATACTGTTTGTGATGGCTATTGTGTTAGTGCCTATTCAAACCAGTCTAGAAGAATTTATCTTTCGTGGATATCTTATGCAAGGCTTTGGAGTACTAGCTAAAAACAGGTGGTTTCCTTTAATAATGACCAGCCTAATTTTTGGTTTACTACACATTGCCAACCCAGAAGTTGGTAAAATGGGGTATAGTATTTTGATTTTTTATATCGGCACGGGATTATTTCTAGGAATAATAACCCTTATGGATGAAGGTACAGAGCTTGCTTTAGGCTTTCATGCAGCTAATAATTTAATTGCCATCTTGTTGGTTACTGCAGACTGGACAGCCTTTCAAAGTGAGTCGGTGCTTATAGATATTGCAGATCCCACCGTTACTTGGGATACCTTTTTACCCTTGATTATTTTATATCCTATTTATTTTATAATTATGGCAAAAGTCTATAAATGGAAAAACTGGAAAGAAAAGCTAACCGGAAAAATTCAAGTACCTGTACCCGAACAAAATCCATCAATTTAATTAGAATTAGCAATATGCACCCCGATTTTAAACTTAACGGATTAAATTATACTGCTTTTAAAACCCAAATTTTAAATGAACTAACTGAAGAAGAACAAGCTTTTTATTCAGCAGTAAATGATTTTATCACCGATTGGCTGTCGGGCCGTGCTGAGGTCGAAGTGCAAACCTCTGGCTCTACAGGAAAACCAAAGCGTATTAAATTAAGTAAGACCGCTATGCGGGCTTCGGCAGAGGCAACAGGAGAGTATTTTAATCTTCCTGCGCAAACTTCGGCTTTTCTGTGCTTACCAGTGAGTTATATAGCTGGTAAAATGATGTTGGTAAGGGCCATGCATCTGGGCTGGCATCTAGATTTGGGCTTACCAAAATCAAATCCGCTTGACGCTAACACCAAACAATATGATTTTTCTGCTATGACCCCTTTTCAAGTGAGTCATAGCCTTGATGATTTGCATCACATAAATAAATTGATTGTTGGCGGTGGCGCTTTGTCTAACTTACAAGTACAGGCTGTTCAAGCTTTAAAAACCCAAGTTTTTGAAACTTATGGAATGACCGAAACCATTACCCATATTGCAGCCCGACCAGTGAATCAAGCCCCGCAAAAAAACGTGGCTTTTACGGCACTGCCTCAAGTTAGTTTAAGCGTAGATCAACGCAATTGTTTGCAAATTGATGCGCCGCGAATTTCACCAACTAAAATACAAACAAATGATGTTGTTCAGCTGCTCGATGCGCATAGTTTTTATTGGAAGGGTAGGTATGATCGAGTGATTAATACCGGAGGTGTTAAGGTTTTTCCCGAAGTTATTGAGCGTAAGTTGAGTAATTTGCTTCCAGAACGATTCTTTGTTGCTGGTTTACCGCATAAGGATTTGGGCGAACAAGTAGTTTTGGTAGTTGAAACCGCTCCCTCAGCAGTAACCGAACAAGATCTTTATAATAGGTTGAATAATATGAAGAACTTGGAAAAATATGAACTACCCAAGAAAATTTTATGCGTTGCAAAATTTACCGAAACCCACACAGGAAAAGTGCAAAGACAACAAACCTTAGCCAGCTATCTAAATAAAAACGCATAATACTTAAAGAAACTTTTATTTTTTTATTCGCTTAAAGCGGATGTAGTACTCCGCACGGGGATAGCCAATTTCATCAAGGCTTAAATCAAAATCAATAGTTTGCCATTGGGTGTTTAAATCAAAAACTTTATTTTTCTGTTGGTTACCTAGCCGAATGGGCATAGAAAAATTAGGAACATCGGCTACCCAACGACCGAATAATTTACCTTGCTTTTCTTTAATTTGCAATTCAGGTAAGTCGGGATAATTGAGGTATTGAAGAAAAATAGGACTAACCTCTACAGACGTATGCACCTCAAAAAAGTCCACTACCTCTTGGGTGTTGGTTACTTGATGCTTAAAGTTGAGACTAAAGGCTTTCAACAAAGTCCACCATTCTTTGTCATCACCAATTATACTACGTAGCGTATTTAGCATATTAGCTCCTTTATAGTACATATCTGCAGATCCTTCATGATTTACTCCGTAGGTGCCAATAATAGGAGACTGGTTTTTAATATTTGCCCTAATTCCGTAAAGGTATTTTAGCGCATCTTCTTTACCCCAACGGCACTCCACATAAATTGATTCTGCATAGGTTGTAAAAGCTTCGTGAATCCATAAATCGGCTATATCGCTGGCGCTTATAGAGTTGCCAAACCACTCATGCGCGCTTTCGTGAATGGTGATAAAATCCCATTTTAAACCTACACCAGTTCCCGATAAATCTCTACCCAAGTAACCATTGTTAAATTGATTGCCATAGGCTACAGCGCTTTGGTGTTCCATACCCAAATAGGGCGTTTCTACCAATTTGTAACTGTCTTCAATAAATGGATAGGCGCCAAATTTCTCATAAAAACAATCCATCATTGGTTTAACTTCCTTAAAATGTTGCCTGGCTTTATCTTCGTTATAAGAAAGCACATAATAATGTAAATCTAACCCCTTATGCTCGTCTTTTATCAATGTATAATCTCCTACATTTAAAATAATATTGTAATTGTTAATAGGGTTTTTAACCTCCCAGCTCCAACGTGTGAGATCGGGTGAAATTGCTTTTTTACCCAACAGCCGACCGTTTGAGACATTCATTAATCCATTAGGTACACTTACGTGGATGCGGGCACTTTCGGGTTCATCGCTTAAATGATCTTTGTTGGGATACCATAAACTGGCTCCTGTGCCTTGTACGGCCACACTTACCCAAGGATTACCATTTTTGTCTTTTGAAAAAATAAATCCACCATCCCAAGGAGCATTAACCGCTACCTTAGGTTTACCGCTATAATATACGCTAAAAACGATTTGCTTTTTCGCTGGTAATTTTTTTTCAAAATCGATGAAAAAAGCATTTCCTTCACGCTCATAAGCTAGAGTTCTCCCTTGATAAATTACCGAATCTATTTGCATATTCTTAAATAAATCAAGCTGCATAAAGCGTTGCTCATAAAGTACTTTTGCTGTAATTTCATTAAACCCTCGAATGCTTTTATTTTTAATGTCTAAGCTGATGTCTAGATTGTACTTTAGCACATCAAAATGAGATCTTTCCGGGCGTAAACTTCCGCGTAAGCTGTCGGCACGAGTAAAGTTTGATGGTTTAGAATCGAGTAATTGTGCTTGCATCGAGAAGCCGAGTAGAATAAAACAAAGAATTGAAAACAAACGCATTTAAGATGACTATTTACTAAATTAACTATAGGGAAGATACAACTTTTTTAAAAAAATAACCGGAATGCAAATAACCCTATCGATTTGCATTCCGGTGAATTATAAGTTGATAACTTTATTAAGTTTGAATTACGCCAAGATTAAAATCTTTGGTAATAGGAGCATGGTTTGCCGCTTCAATACCCATTGACACCCATTTACGCGTATCTAACGGGTTGATTACCGCATCGGTCCAAATTCTGGCTGCGGCGTAATACGGACTAATTTGCTTGTCATAATCTGCTTTGATTTTATCGAACAAAGCTTTTTCTTTTTCAGGAGTAATTTCTTCTCCTTTCTTTTTAAGCGATGCCGTTTCTATTTGTAGCAATACTTTGGCCGCAGAATTGCCACTCATCACCGCCAATTCTGCACTAGGCCAAGCCGCTATAAGTCGGGGGTCATAGGCTTTACCGCACATTGCATAATTTCCTGCACCGTAGGAGTTACCTATTACGATGGTAAACTTGGGTACCACCGAGTTGCTCACTGCATTAACCATTTTGGCACCGTCTTTAATTATTCCGCCGTGTTCGCTTTTACTTCCTACCATGAATCCTGTAACGTCTTGCAAAAATACCAGCGGGATTTTTTTCTGGTTACAATTGGCGATAAAACGCGTAGCTTTATCGGCAGAATCAGAATAGATTACGCCGCCAAATTGCATTTCCCCCTTTTTGGTTTTAACAATTTTACGCTGATTGGCTACAATACCTACGGCCCAACCGTCTATGCGAGCATAACCGGTGATTATGGTCTGCCCATAACCAGCTTTATATTCTTCAAAAGCAGAATCATCAACTATACGTTTAATGATATCCATCATATCATATTGGTCGCTTCTCTTGGCAGGTAAGAGTCCAAAAAGTTCTTGCTCATCTAATTTTGGCGGAGCGGCTTTTTTTCGGTTAAAGCCGGCTTGATCAAAATCTCCTATTTTATCAACAATATTTTTTATTTTGGTTAAAGCATCTTTATCATCGCTAGCCTTATAATCGGTAACGCCGCTTATTTCGCAATGAGTGGTAGCTCCGCCAAGGGTTTCATTATCTATACTCTCACCAATGGCTGCTTTCACTAGATAGCTACCTGCTAAGAAAATACTTCCTGTTTTATCTACGATTAAAGCCTCGTCGCTCATTATAGGCAAGTAGGCACCGCCTGCTACGCAACTACCCATAACCGCAGCAATCTGAGTAATACCCATACTGCTCATAACCGCATTATTTCTAAAAATTCTTCCAAAATGCTCTTTATCGGGAAAAATTTCATCTTGCATAGGCAGGTAAACCCCGGCACTATCTACCAAATAAATAATAGGTAATCTATTTTCTATTGCGATTTCTTGAGCACGTAAGTTTTTCTTTCCGGTAATGGGAAACCAAGCGCCAGCTTTTACAGTAGCATCATTGGCAACCACAATAACCTGTTTACCTTGTACGTGACCTATTTTAACCACAACACCACCACTGGGGCAACCCCCGTGTTCTGCATACATGCCTTCACCGGCAAAAGCTCCAATTTCTATTGCCTCTTTAGGCTGGTCTAACAAGAAATCTATACGCTCGCGCGCCGTCATTTTTCCTTTAGCGTGATGCTTTTCTATTCGTTTTTCACCGCCACCCAAATACACTTTTTTAAGTTTATGTTTTAGGTCTGCAACGAGTAATTTGTTATGGTCTTCGTTTTTATTGAATTTTATATCCATTTTATTTCAAATAATTGATCTTAGTGGGTTATTCGTTCGGCTTAAAGCCGACTAAAGCCACGAAAATACAAAAATACTACGGCTAATAAACCAATGCTCGCCTATAAAATTGGATTATTCTATAATTTGATTGTATTTTTGTTAATCTAAATTATAAATTCGATTTCATGGCGATGAATAAAAATACAGTATTAGCTTGGGCAACTTTTATTATGATTATTGTAGGTGTAGCTTTAATTGCATTAGGCGCATTTAGATACAATGATGTAGCCGGATATGGTTTTGCAGCCGTTGGTATTGGTTTTTTTGCCATTGCATGGGTTTTCAATGCTTTGAAAGGACGCGTTTAGTTTTAATTACCAAAATTTCTTTAGCCCCTTAAATTTTATGAAGTACAAGTTATTCTCAGTTTTAACGCTAATTTTTTTGTTTTCACTGACAGCTTGCCGGTCTGATAAAAAATTAGAAAATGAAAAAGATATAGCCGTGTTTTGGGTGAATGCTTACCGAAGCAATTGCGATGCAGGTGCTGGCACCAAAAATTGTTTAATGGTGAGCGATGCCGACCAGTGGAGTGATACGTTGAGTTATACCTACTTTTACAACGCTATAGAGGGCTTTGAGTTTAAACCGGGTTATTTTCAGAAAATTAAAGTGAAGGTGATTAAAAAAGAGGCGAATAATTTACCCGCCGATGTTTCTAACTTAAACTATAAGTTGATTGAGGTTATACAAGAAAAGCAAGATGAGCTATTTCAACTACACGGCAATTGGAAGCTTTCTACTTTAAATGAAGAACCTTTAGACGGTCTCGACGATAGCCCCCGTTTACAAATTGATTTGGCAACCCAAAAAGTATATGGCAACAACCTATGCAACGCATATAACGGAAGCATAAAAAAATTAGATGCCACTAGTTTTCATATAAATAGCATTGCACAAACTAGAAAGGCCTGCCCAGAAGAAAAACAAGACCTAGCTAAAAATTACACTAGAGCCCTGTTAAAAGCACGTAAATATGCTTTACAGGAAGAAGCTTTAACTTTATATGATTTAAATGATCTTCAAGTTCTTCGTTTTATAAAGGAGTAGGCTGTTTTTTATAGTTTTCTTTCCTCTAAGCTTGATGCTGTAAGCCCTTCCTGTAAATTGGTCTAGATTGCTATGTTTTTTCTTACCTACCCAGTATTGGGTATATTTCATTATATTTTTTAGATTATTTGCAATTTTACAGGATTATAGGTAAGTGTGAGAAAATATTAACAATTAAACTATGTATTTAAGTAAAAAGCAAGCAATTGCTTGCACACACACACACACACCTGGGCGTAGATTTAAAGCTGGTGTTGAATTTCCTTTTAGCATAGACAAATGGGTCGTTTCTACAAACACAGAACCGGGTAATTTAATAATTTATACAGAGCCGGTAGATGCGAATGAACCTATAACTGACCCTTGTGATAGGATATTAATGGGTATTTTAGCCGATGAATACAGTCCGCAGCACATAAGTGACTTCTTAGGTATTAGTTTAGCCGATTTAAATTACTTAATGAAACCAGAACACCTACAGTTCTTTATAAATTCATTATCTTTATTATATGAATCTTCATTTAGCACCAATGCGATCAATCATTTTCATGAGGCATTGCAAAACTATAGAGATTCCCAAAACCCTATAACCGATTTAGAATTTGTTTATAGCAGTTTTGATGATATGCTTGAAGAGGATGCACAAAAGCAAAACGTTATAGATTTTTTAGTTCAAAACAATTATAGCGATTAAGCATTTGCTTTTTTACGCGAAGCTATGCCAGCGCTGCAAGACAATGATGGTGATGGACAACCCGATGCAGAAGTGGATTTTGCTTATCAAGTTATAGTAGATAAATCTTTTAAGGATAATCCTTGTCTTATGAATGTATATACCGCGATGGGAAAAGCACCCACCTTTGATAACTACCTCAAAAATTTTGACAGTGAAATGTCTGTGGCGAATTTAAAATTTGGAGCAGATCCTAATTTTGCCCAAAATCCAGATTATGTAGATTACACCAACGCTATGGCGATAACCAACCCACCATTGACTTCCAATATGATCAATATAGATTTTAATACAGATCCTTCTACCAGCGGTAATATTTTAAACAAACCAGATGTATTTAAAGCAGTTTCCCTGATTCACGAGGTATTACACGCAGAAATGTACCGGAAAATGCTGGATGCAGTAAGAGCAGCCGAAATAAGTGGTAACAATTTAAACTGAACTTCTTGGACGAGTGAACAATTTTATAACGATTTTTTAAACAGTTTGGAAAATAAATATTTTGGAATATTTGATTATTTTACGAGATATAATTATGGTATACCCGTTGGCAGCAATCCTAATGATTATCAACACCAACAGTTGGCACAGCATTATCGGGATATTATAAAACAAGCTTTGACCGATTATGACCCAAGCCTTACATCCGCACAAAAAGAAGCGCTCTCTTGGATAGGTTTAAATACTGCTGATATAAAAGCTTAGCAACTAAAAACGCTTCAGAAGCAACAAGCTATAAAAGATCAAATTACCAATATGAAAAACACTTTTCCCAATGGCTGCAATTAAAATTTTAAATTTACTATTGATTTTATGCCCGATACTTTATTTCGGGCAAAAATCGATATATCCGAAAGACACAATCTTTATCCGCTATAATAAAGATATACATTCAAAAAAGATTTTAAATCACCCGCAAAGGGGTAAAAATTTATATTTTAAAAATCTAGGGGTATATTATTCTTATTCAGAAAAAGCAGATACACTTTGTATAGAAAAGCTGAAAGATTATCATTTTTCTGATTTGGAAGAAATCAATGAAAAAAGAAACCGTTGGATTTTTGACAATAAAAGGCCTCCAGCCAGTAGAAATGGCGTTTTCCAAACTTATGTGATTGAGGTGATTTCAGATAAAAAGTATGTGAAGTATCCCGTAAACTGGAGGAATGAGCGGATATGACGATGCTTAGTAAATAGTTAAGGACAACCTTTCACTCTTTTAACATCTACTAAATACAACTATTTCTTTTAAGCTGTTTTTCTATTTGTTTCCGAATTACACTTAGTTCATAATAAAGCTAAGCACGTAATTCAAAAGCCTAAAGTAATTTAAGAGACTAGATAAGAGCGGCGTATTGTTTATCCTAAATCGGTTGAAATTATTAAATCCTTTGTACGTTAGGCTTAGAACGGTATAACTTAAATCGAGAGACTTAAAAGTCTTTATTTAATGTGGGAGAGGTATATCTAAACATTAGTCGCTTTTCATTTGTTCATATAAAGTATATAAGCGCTTCACTTCGTTTATAAAAACGTGTACACTAACATTTCCTCCTTTACGGATGTATTCTTTTTGGTTTAAGAAAACCAATAAACAAGGAACTTGAAACACCTGAAAATGGGCAGCGATTTCGGGGTGCATTTCGGCAGCTATTTCAAGAAACTCCATTTTAGGAAAGTTTTCGGTTACCGCAGCTCTAATTTTAGGCTTAAGACTGTGGCAAACACTGCATTGTTTTCCGCTAAAATAAAATAATAGCGGCTGCCCTTTATCTATCTTTTGTTTTATATCAACTAACCGCATAGCGTTATTTTTACTACAAAAATAAAGTTTCTTTTCTTGAAGGCTTTATTATTTTCATCAACTTATTTTTTAGATATTTGCGTTAGCGATAGCAGTGACATCCTTTTTAGGTATTTTACCTAAAAAGATACAACGAATAGCGCGACCCTAAATAGGGTAACGCCCAAATTAACAGCTTTAAATATATTATCATGGCAGATGACAAAAAGGTGATTTTTTCTATGTCTGGGGTAACCAAGACCTATAAAAATGCGAATACACCGGTATTAAAGAACATTTATTTGAGCTTCTTTTACGGAGCTAAAATCGGAATTTTAGGTTTAAACGGTTCGGGTAAATCTACTTTGCTACGCATTATTGCTGGCGAAGAAAAAAACTACCAAGGTGATGTGGTATTTTCTCAGGGCTACTCGGTGGGTTATTTACCCCAAGAACCCGAGTTAGATGAAGATAAAACCGTGCTTGAAGTGGTAAAAGAAGGGGTTGCCGAAACGGTGAAAATCCTTGATGAATATAACGCAATCAATGATCAATTTGCTTTGCCAGAGGTGTATGAAGATGCCGAAAAAATGGAAAAGTTAATGGATAAGCAAGCCAAGTTACAAGATGCGATAGATGCAAGCAACGCTTGGGAAATTGATACTAAGCTAGAAATTGCTATGGATGCTTTAAGAACCCCAGATTCTGATAAAAAAATAGGGGTGCTTTCTGGTGGTGAACGCCGCCGCGTGGCTCTTTGCCGCTTGCTGTTACAAGAACCCGATGTGCTATTGCTAGACGAGCCTACCAACCATTTAGATGCCGAGTCGGTACATTGGCTAGAGCACCATTTACAGCAATACAAAGGCACGGTGATTGCTGTCACCCACGACCGTTACTTCTTAGATAATGTGGCCGGATGGATATTAGAATTAGATCGTGGTGAGGGTATCCCTTGGAAGGGGAATTATTCGTCGTGGTTAGACCAAAAGTCTAAACGAATGGCGCAAGAGCAAAAAGCTGCTTCGAAACGTCAAAAAACCCTTGAGCGTGAGTTAGAATGGGTGCGTATGGCGCCTAAAGGTAGACAGGCCAAGCAAAAAGCACGTTTAAATAATTATGATAAGTTGCTGAGTCAAGACCAAAAGCAAATGGATGAAAAATTAGAAATTTACATTCCAAACGGTCCGCGTTTAGGTACAAACGTGATAGAAGCCAATGGTGTAAGCAAAGCTTATGGAGATAAATTGTTGTATGAAGACTTGAACTTTAATTTACCCCAGGCTGGTATTGTGGGTATCATAGGTCCTAATGGGGCAGGAAAAACTACTATTTTTAAAATGATAATGGGTGAAGAAACACCAGATAAAGGATCTTTTAAAGTAGGGGAGACGGCCAAAATTGCTTATGTTGATCAAAGTCATTCTAATATTGATCCCGAGAAAACCATTTGGCAAAACTTTAGCGATGAGCAAGAATTAGTTATGATGGGAGGTCGCGAGGTGAACTCTAGAGCTTACTTGAGCCGATTCAATTTTAGTGGAAGCGAGCAAAATAAAAAGGTTAATATGCTTTCTGGTGGTGAACGTAACCGTTTGCATTTGGCTATGACCCTAAAAGAAGAGGGGAACGTTTTGTTATTAGATGAGCCCACCAACGATTTAGATGTAAATACTTTACGTGCGCTTGAGGAAGGATTAGAAAATTTTGCAGGTTGTGCCGTAGTAATCTCACACGACCGTTGGTTTTTAGATAGAATTTGTACACATATTTTAGCTTTTGAGGGTGACTCTCAAGTATATTTCTTTGAAGGAAGCTTCTCTGATTATGAAGAAAATAAGAAAAAACGTCTAGGCGGAGACTTAATGCCAAAACGTATAAAATACAAACGATTAACACGGGGCTAATTTCTAAATTGATCTTTTATAAAAAGGCTGCTTTATTTTAAAGCAGCCCTTTTTGTTTTATTGTAATTCTTAATAGAAAATAAATGTCTTGAGCTTGGTTTTGATTTTTAGACCTCTTTTTTTAATGGGTCAAGAAAATGGAAAGCTATAAGTTAGTATGACGAATAGTTATAATCAATTTTTTAAATTATCAATTGATTCCTAAGTACAAAATCCAGTAAAAAAATAGGCTCAAATTGAAGGTGCAATTTGAGCCTATTCATTAATTTAGTTGTAGCCTGTTAGCTTTAAAACTTAAAGGATAAACTTAGAATTAATTCACTTTGATCAATATTTAAGCGATTTAACTCTGGTGTATTGTTAAAGTTATTTTGTAAAAACTCAACCTCATTGTCGCTAAAGCCACGAGAGTAACGCAAATCTATACCAAAATCTCCCAACTGCACCCCAGCACCAGCGTGCAAGCCTAAGCTCCAATCTTCATTAGGTTTTTCTAAATCTTTATTACCAAATTTACTGTCTAGATTATACTGTAAATTGGGACCCGCAAAAACATGCAATGGGCCAATCAGTTTTATGCCTACTAAAACGGGAACGTCAAGACGTTGTAATTCAAAGTCTACCCCCTCATATTCACTTTGTGTTTTGGTGTAAATTAGCTCAGGTCTTAAGTAAATCGGACTTAGGTTAATGTTTCCAAAAACCCCAATGTGGTACCCAACGCCTGCTTCGGCTTCAAATTTGGCATCATTGCTCAGGTTTTTTAATTCACCATTCGTGTTATGACTTAGACCGGCTTTTACTCCCCATCCGTTTTCATCGGTTTGTGCCCATCCGCTAAGGCATAGCAAAATTATGATAAGGCTTACAAAATTTTTAAACATGGTTTTATTTTCTTTGGATTACTTTTTTACTTGCAGCAACAATAGACTTAGCATTAAGTCCGTATTTCTCCATTAATTGCTCGGGAGTTCCGCTTTCTCCAAAAGTATCCTTAGTGGCGATAAATTCTTGTGGGCTTGGGTGTTCTGTGCTTAAAACACGAGCTACACTTTCTCCTAAACCACCTAAATAATTATGCTCTTCTGCGGTGACTACACATCCCGTTTTTTTAACTGATGCAAGAATGGCATCTGCATCAAGCGGTTTTATAGTGTGTATGTTAATCACTTCTGCGGTAATTCCCTCTTCTGCTAAGGTTTCGGCTGCCTGTAGTGCTTCCCAAACTAAATGACCTGTTGCTACTATTGTAACGTCGTTTCCTTCGGTTAATTGTACGGCTTTACCAATTTCAAAATTTTGGTCTTCTGGAGTAAAATTAGCTACTTTTGGTCTTCCGAAACGCAAATAAACAGGACCGTCGTGATCAGCAATAGCTAAAGTTGCTGCCTTGGTTTGATTATAATCACAGGTATTAATTACCGTCATACCTGGTAACATTTTCATAAGCCCCAAATCTTCTAAAATTTGATGAGTGGCGCCATCTTCGCCAAGCGTTAGACCAGCGTGCGAAGCGCAAATTTTCACATTTTTACCCGAGTATGCCACACTTTGTCTAATCTGGTCATACACACGTCCTGTTGAAAAGTTTGCGAAAGTACCAGTAAAAGGAATTTTACCCCCTATGGTCATACCTGCAGCCATTCCAATCATATTTGCCTCGGCAATACCTACTTGAAAGAAGCGCTCTGGGTGGTTATTTTTAAATGCATCCATTTTAAGTGAACCCGTAAGGTCTGCACAAAGGGCTACCACATTTTCATTCTTTTTTCCTAATTCTTCCAAACCGGCTCCAAATCCAGAACGGGTGTCTTTTTTGCCAGTGTCTATATATTTTTTCATGATTTTGTCCTTTTTAAAAATTAATAATCGCCTAAAGTTTCTGGATTTTGCGCAAGGGCTATTTCAAGTTGCTCATCATTAGGAGCTTTACCGTGCCACTCGTGCGTATGCATCATAAAATCAACCCCGTTACCCATTACTGTATGCAACAAAATACAAACCGGCTTTCCTTGACCTGTTTTTTCTTTTGCATCTTGCAACCCTTGAATTACTTCGGTAATGTTGTTTCCATTTTTAACCTCTAAAACTTCCCAGCCAAAAGCCTCAAACTTATCTTTTAAATTTCCTAAAGGTAACACACGATCTGTAGAGCCATCTATTTGCTGTCCGTTTAGGTCAACGGTTGCAATTAAATTATCAACTTGGTTACCGGCCGCATACATTATGGCTTCCCAATTCTGCCCCTCCTGTAATTCGCCATCACCGTGTAGAGAGTAAACCAAATGTTTGTCTTTATTTAATTTTTTAGTTTGAGCTGCTCCAATGGCTACAGACATTCCTTGACCAAGCGATCCCGATGCGATGCGTACTCCCGGTAAATTTTCGTGGGTGGTAGGGTGTCCTTGCAATCTAGAATCTATTAGTCTAAAGGTGTTTAATTCATCAACAGGAAAAAATCCGCTTCTAGCTAAAACGCTGTAGAATACAGGCGAGATATGTCCGTTTGATAAAAAGAAAAGATCCTCGTTGTTGCCGTCCATTTTAAAATCGGTGGTATAGTCCATAATTTCTTGGTACAGCGCCGTAAAAAATTCTGCACAACCTAGAGAACCGCCAGGGTGCCCCGAGTTTACCTTATGTACTTGCCTAAGAATATCTCTTCTTACTTGCGTAACAAAATCTTCTAATTGTGTTGTGTTTGCCATTGTTGTGTGGTTTAAAATCTGTTTGCGCAAAAATACTTTTATTTGTAGGCAATTGAAAATAAAAGTAAATAAATGTAAGTTTGGTTTTGGTTTTCTTTACGGAAGGCAATCCGTACAGCGATAAAAGTTAATAAATGAAACTAGCATCTGTTTGCTTTTAAGAAATTAATTACCTTTGCCCATCTAAAATTTTATGCATGCAATTTAAGCTTGAAGCGAATGATGTGGGTAGCAAGGCTAGAGCCGGAACAATAACCACAGATCACGGAAGTATAGAAACGCCTATTTTTATGCCTGTAGGCACCATTGCTACAGTTAAAGGGGTGCATCAACGTGAATTAAAAGAAGAAATAAATCCCGATATCATATTGGGAAATACCTACCATTTGTACATGCGTCCACACACTGATATTTTACAAAAGGCAGGGGGCTTGCATAAATTTATGAATTGGGACAGGAACATTCTTACCGATAGTGGTGGGTATCAAGTTTATTCTTTGTCGGCCAACCGAAAGATAAAAGAAGAAGGGGTAAAGTTTAAATCGCATATAGATGGCTCATACCACTTTTTTACTCCAGAAGGGGTAATGGATATTCAGCGCCAAATAGGGGCCGATATTATTATGGCCTTTGATGAATGCACACCCTACCCTTGCGATTATAATTATGCTAAGCGGTCTATGCACATGACACACCGCTGGTTAGAGCGCTGCTTAAAGCGTTTTCACGATACTCCGCCTTTATATGGTTACGAGCAAACCTTATTTCCTATTGTGCAGGGAAGTACCTATAAAGATTTAAGGCAGCAATCTGCAGAATATATTGCCAATGCCGGTGCTCCAGGAAATGCAATTGGTGGCCTGTCGGTTGGTGAACCTGCCGAAGAAATGTATGCGATGACCGAGGTGGTAACCGCCATTTTACCCGAAGATAAACCACGCTATTTAATGGGAGTAGGTACGCCTATTAATATTTTGGAGAATATTGCGTTAGGAGTAGATATGTTTGATTGTGTGATGCCTACGCGAAATGGTAGAAATGGTATGTTATTCACAGCACACGGAACCATAAACATTAAAAATAAAAAATGGGAAGACGATTTCTCTCCTTTAGATGAAATGGGTATTACTTGGGTAGATAAGGAATACTCTAAAGCTTATGTTAGGCATTTGTTTAGTGTGAATGAAATGCTTGGCAGGCAAATTGCAACTATTCACAATTTAGGATTCTATTTGTGGTTGGTACGCGAAGCTAGAAAGCATATTTTAGCCGGTGATTTTACAAGTTGGAAAAATCAAATGGTCAAGCAAATGGATAAAAGATTATAAGCGAGTGAAAATATTAGATTGGTACATACTAAAACGTTATCTAGGCACATTTGTTATGTTGCTCTTATTGTTTATCCCCATAGGAATAACAGTAAATTTAGCCGAAAAAATTGATAAAATACTAGAAAATGAAGTGCCTTTTATAGAGGTGCTTTATTACTATATTGATTTCACCGTTTATTTTGCCAATTTACTTTTCCCTTTATTTTTATTCTTGTCGGTAATATTTTTCACCTCAAAGCTGGCTAATAATACAGAGATAGTAGCTTTTTTAAGTTCAGGTGTTTCATTTACTCGCTTTTTGCGTCCTTATCTCATTGGGGCTACCATTGTTTGCATAAGCGCTTTGGTTTTAAGTATGTATTTGGCACCAAATGCAAGCCAAGGGTTTAATGAGTTTAAATGGAAGTATCTAAAGCGTGGTAAATCAGCTCAAGAAACCCAAGATGTATTCCGACAAATTAATGATAATGAATTTATTTATGCTACCAATTTTGATCCGGCTACTCAAACGGCACGTAATTTTACCTTAGAACATTTTGAAAACAACCAATTAAAATTTAAAATAAGTGCCAGTAGGCTCAAGTTTGACGATAGTATTTTTGTACTTAATAACTATGAAAAACGTATTGTTGGGCAGCCCAACGACCGGTTGATAAGTAAAACCAAATTAGACACGTTGTTGCCATTTGAGTTTGATGCGCTAACACCCGTAGAATACATTGCCGAGACTTTAAATTTTAATGAGCTTAATGAATTCATAGAGCAGGAGAGAAGACGTGGTTCAGCCAACATTAATCGGTATCAAGTAGTGGCATATAAACGTTTAAGCTTACCTGTTTCTGCCTATATTTTAACCATTATAGCGGTATCGGTATCTTCGGTTAAAAGAAGAGGGGGGATGGGCGTAAATCTGGCTATAGGAATCGCAATAGCTTTTATATTTGTGTTTTTTGATAAGGTTTTTGGTACTATTGCAGAGCGGTCAACCTTTAGCCCGTTGCTCGCCGTATGGTTACCTAATATTGTCTTTGGAATCTTAGCTATCTTTTTGCTGCAAAAAGCAAAACGATAAAGTTTATAATTAATTTCGGTTAAGCCGAAGTGCATCGTAGAAGTTTTATATATTTGCTTACTAAAAACTACAAAAGCCATACCCGATTATGGAATATTTAGAATTTGAAAAACCGATACAGGCTTTGCAAGAAGAGTTTAATAAAGCTTGCAAAATAGGAACAGATAATGACGTAGATGTTTCTGAAACCTGTCAGCAAATAGAGAAAAAACTCAAAGAAAAAAAGAAAGAAATTTATAAAAATTTAACCGCTTGGCAGCGGGTTCAACTTTCGAGACACCCTAATCGTCCTTACACCTTAGATTATATTCAAGCACTTTGTGGCGATACCTTTTTAGAGTTACATGGAGACCGTACAGTAGCCGATGACAAAGCTATGGTAGGCGGTCTAGGTAAAATAGGCGAGCAAAGTTTTATGGTTATCGGGCAACAAAAAGGAACCAACACCAAAACTAGACAGTATAGAAATTTTGGAATGGCCAATCCAGAAGGTTACCGTAAAGCGCTTCGTTTAATGAAGTCTGCAGAGAAGTTTAACTTACCGGTGGTTACTTTTATTGATACTCCAGGAGCATACCCCGGTTTAGAAGCCGAAGAACGCGGACAAGGTGAAGCTATTGCGCGTAACATTTTAGAGATGACACGACTTCAAGTTCCTGTAATTGTTGTAGTTATAGGAGAAGGAGCCAGCGGTGGAGCTTTAGGAATTGGTGTGGGTGACAAGGTGATGATGCTAGAAAACTCTTGGTATTCGGTAATTTCTCCAGAGAATTGTAGTTCGATATTATGGCGCAGCTGGGATCATAAAGAGCAAGCCGCAGAAGCCCTAAAATTAACCGCTAAAGATGCCAAACGACTTAAAGTTATTGACTCTATTATTAAAGAGCCTTTAGGCGGAGCACATGCCGATCGAGTTGAAATGGTAAAAACACTAAAAAAGATAATTTTAGAATCTTATGCCGAACTAAAAGAGTTATCCCCAAAAGATTTAGTGAAATCTAGAATGGATAAATATTTGGCAATGGGTACATATAAAGACTAAACACCCATATACATAGTAATGACTAAATCCGAAGTTTTTCTCTTCGGATTTTTTTACCTTTATTAACAAAAAACAAAAGTTATTAACAGGCGATTCGTTGATAACCTGTTGATTTTAGAAAATACAATTTAGCCTATTAGCCTTATAATTTTTGTTACATTCGCACCTATGGAAAACGTCAAGAAAAATAAACCTTATACCCAAAAAAACCAGGATATTATATCACTGCAAAAAGGAAAAATACCTCCTCAAGCAGTTGATTTAGAAGAGGTTGTGTTGGGTGCTATGATGATTGATAAGAAAGGTGTAGACGAGGCTATTGATGTTTTACACCCTGATGTTTTCTATAAAGAAGCGCATAAATACATTTTTGAGGCTATTTTTAAATTGTTTCAAGACAGTCAACCTATTGACTTATTAACAGTTTCTAACCAGTTAAAAAAAGATTTGCGACTTGAAGTTTGTGGAGGCGATTATTACCTGATTCAGTTAACGCAAAAAGTTTCTTCTTCTGCCCACATCGAGTTTCATTCACGCATAATACTACAAAAATATATACAACGTAGTCTTATAAAAATATCAAGTGAGATCATTGAAGATTCTTATGAAGAAAGTACAGATGTTTTTGATTTACTAGATAAAGCTGAATCTAAATTGTATGAGGTTACTCAAGGCAATATTAAAAAATCATCAGAAACTGCGCAAAGTTTAGTTATTCAAGCTAAACGCCGAATTCAAGAAATTTCAAACCGTGAAGGCCTAAGTGGTATTCCTACAGGATTTACCAAGTTAGACGAGCTAACCTCAGGCTGGCAACCTTCAGACCTTATTATCGTGGCAGCTAGACCTGGTATGGGTAAAACGGCGTTAACCTTATCTATGGCTAGAAATATTGCGGTAGGTCAAGATATTCCTGTGGCATTCTTTTCATTAGAGATGTCATCTGTTCAATTGATCACCCGATTAATATCTTCAGAAACAGGACTTTCATCAGAAAAATTAAGAACGGGTAAGTTAAAAACGCATGAATGGGAGCAGCTTAATGTAAAGGTAAAGGCCTTAGAGAAAGCTCCGCTTTTTATAGATGATACCCCTTCGCTATCAATTTTTGATTTACGTGCTAAAGCCAGAAGGTTGGCCTCTCAGCACGGTATTAAATTAATTGTAATTGATTATTTGCAACTAATGACAGCAGGAGGTACGCAAAAAGGAGGAAACCGTGAGCAAGAGATTTCAACCATTTCACGTAACCTTAAAGCTCTAGCAAAAGAACTTAATGTACCGGTAATTGCTTTATCTCAGTTATCGCGTGCTGTCGAGACTCGTGGCGGGAGTAAAAGGCCTTTACTGTCTGATTTAAGGGAGTCTGGAGCTATTGAGCAGGATGCAGATATAGTTTCGTTTATCTATAGACCTGAGTACTACAAAATAGATGAATGGGATGATGAAGAGCAATCGCCTACAGAAGGTCAAGCCGAATTTATTATCGCTAAGCATCGTAATGGGGGCTTAGACAACATCCGACTTAAGTTTATCGGAGAATTAGGTAAGTTTGATAACCTAGATCAATTCGACTTTCCATCTGAGATACCCTCGAGTATGAATACAGAATCTGATGAGGATAACTTTCCTGGCGGGAATTTTCCATCTGCCTCTGCAGCTTTCGGTTCACCCGATTTAGAAGAAGACGACGAAGATTCAGTACCTTTTTAATTATTAATACGCTTTTCTTTGTATCTTTTGCGCTATGAAAAAGATGCTATTATTACTTATATTTTTTAGTTTATGCTTTTCCGCGAAAGCGAGCTACCTTTTAATCCCTATGGATGATATGGGGCAAAAAGATCACTTAAAGGCTTATGGCTTAACCTATTGGGTTTTGGAGCAGCAAATTAAGGTGAAGTGGTTACTTAATTACAAAGGCGGCTCTTTTTTAATTCCCGATTTAGAAGAAATAAGACGAGAATGTCAAATTCGTGGTGTTTCTTTTGAATTGTTAAGTGACGCAAAAACCCAGTCTATTCTTGATTTTATTGACAGTCCTTCACAAAATATGGATGCCGTGGTATTGGAGAAGGCACCAAAAATTGCTGTATACACTCCAGAGGGCCAAGCGCCTTGGGATGATGCCGTTACCATGGTGCTTACATATGCCGAAATACCTTACGAAACAGTTTATGATACAGAAGTGCTGCAAGATGAACTGTTACTATACGATTGGTTGCATTTGCACCATGAAGATTTTACAGGGCAGTTTGGTAAATTTTATCGGGCATATCGGGCAACACCTTGGTATATAGAGGAAAAGAAACAGGCTGAGGCTCTAGCGACTAAATTAGGTTTTAATAAGGTTTCTCAAGCTAAACTAGCGGTCGCTAAAAAAATTAGAGATTATGTTGTGGGGGGAGGTTTTATGTTTGCCATGTGTAGTGCAACAGATAGTTTTGATATAGCCCTGTCTGCCGAAGGAATAGATATTTGTGAACCTATGTTTGACGGTGACCCGAGTGACCCTGCCTATCAAAGTAAAATCAACTATTCTAATACCTTTGCCTTTACGGATTTTATTTTGGAGCGTAGCCCAATGGTGTATGAATTTTCAAGTATAGACATGACTAGCAAGCGTAAAATACAAAAAGAGGTAGATTATTTTAGTTTGATGAATTTTTCGGCTAAATGGGATCCTATTCCGAGTATGCTTTGCCAAAATCATACCGCCTTAGTTAAGGGATTTATGGGGCAAACTACTTCTTTTGACCCAAACACGATAAAATCAAATGTTTTAGTGATGGGGAAAAATAGGGTAAACAATGAGGCGCGTTACATTCACGGTATTAAAGGAAAGGGTTTTTTTACGTTCTATGGTGGCCACGATCCCGAAGATTACCAGCATAAGGTAGGAGATCCTAAAACAGAGTTGTCTTTACATCCCAATTCTCCAGGTTATCGTCTTATTTTAAATAATATACTTTTTCCTGCGGCAAAGAAGAAAAAACAAAAAACCTAAGGAGCTTTATAAAAAGATTCGTGGGGTAAAACAATAATTTCTACCCGCCTATTTTTTTGTTTGTTGGTAGGGGTGTCATTGGGTGCCACCGGTTTTTGCTCTCCATAACTTTCGCTTTTAAAACGGTAAGCGCCTAAGAGGTTTAGTTTGGATTTTAAAAATTTTTCTACTTCTCGAGCTCGATTTAATCCTAAATTATGATTATACCTGCTGCTAGCATCACTATCAGTATGACCTACAATTACGATTTGTGCTTTAGGTATTTTTCTAATGATATCTATAAATTCGCTAAGTTTATCTAGTGCTTGGTTTTTTAGATTATGGGAATCTATATCAAATAGTAGATGTGCCTTTACATTCAATTTTAAAACAGCTCCAATAGTTCCTACTGCATCTATATCTGCACCGGCCGTTGGGCCACTACAAAAAGAGGCTAAATCTTTAATTTTTACATAATAATAAATCTTTTTTTCTTCTTCTTTTTCTAGTGCTGAAGCAATATCTATTTGCGAGGCTCCACCTTCTATGCGCCCAATATTTATCCATTCTTTTGCATCGCTAGAAATGGCGACTTCAAAAGCTTCTACAGAAGGGCCTATTTCAAAAAAATATAAATCGGGACCTTCTATATCAATAAAACCATTATCTGTAAATGCAACGATTAATTCTCCTTTACAACCTATTGAAACATAGGATTGATCTAGATACTTCTTGTAATCTGGTTCTCCAAGGGCTGCTTTTGGGTTGGTGTATTTTTTTAAGGCTTTAGGTTCGCCTTCCTTAAAAGAGATAATAGCATCTGCAAAAGCTACGTTGCCTAGGGGTACATAAATTTCTGTATTATTCTTTAAGCGGTACATTTGCTTAAATTTAATATGATCTAATGGCACCTGAGACGCGCTCCAAAAAAAAGATAAAAGAGAACAAAGGGTAATTAGCTTAATGTTTTTCATAGCTTAAAGATACCATTTTTTGGCTATTCTTTTAGCGATACTTTAAGCTGATAATACATAAAAAAACCACTTTAGCTTCCTAAAGTGGTTTTATATAGAGAGATAATAGGGTTTTGCAAATTATTTTACTTTCTCAACAATGGCTTTAAAGGCCTCTGGGTGGTTCATAGCCAAATCTGCTAAAACCTTACGGTTTAATTCGATTTCATTGGCTTTTAATTTACCCATAAATTGAGAATAAGACATTCCGTTCATTCGAGCACCCGCGTTTATACGTGTGATCCATAATGATCTAAATGTTCTTTTCTTTGCTTTACGGTCTCTATAAGCATATAACATTGCTTTTTCAACCGCATTTTTGGCTACTGTCCAAACGTTTTTACGACGTCCGAAGTATCCTTTTGCTTGCTTCATCACCTTTTTTCTTCTGGCTCTTGAAGCTACTGAGTTTACTGATCTTGGCATATTTTAAATGATTTTGTAGTAGGCGTCTATACTTAAATAGCTCTTTTTTGGGCCCAACTCCAGGGTTATTAACTATTTTTAACCAATTAAATGGCTATTACTTTAAACGTAATTGCAATTTAATGTTGTCCTCATCGGCTTTATGTACTAAAGTCGAGTGAGTTAATTTAAGCTTACGTTTCTTAGACTTCTTTGTTAAGATGTGACTTTTAAACGCGTGCTTTCTTTTAATTTTTCCAGTACCGGTTAGCTTGAAACGCTTTTTAGCACTAGATTTAGTCTTCATTTTAGGCATAATATATCCTTATTAATTATTATCTCTCTAATGATAATATCTTATTTTGATTTTTTAGGCGCTATGAACATATTCATACGCTTTCCTTCTAACCTAGGCATTTGCTCTACTTTACCATATTCTTCTAAATCTTGTGCTAGACGAAGCAGTAAAATTTCACCTTGATCTTTAAAAACAATAGAACGACCTTTAAAGAAAACATAGGCTTTAAGTTTAGCACCATCTTTAAGAAACCCGATTGCGTGATTTTTCTTAAACTCGTAATCGTGGTCATCGGTATTAGGGCCAAACCTAATTTCTTTAACCACAACTTTGGTTGCTTTTGCTTTTAAAGCTTTTTCTCTTTTCTTCTGTTCGTAGAGGAATTTCTTATAGTCCATTGCTTTTACAACGGGAGGTTTTGCATTTGGCGAAATTTCAACCAAATCTACACCCAGTTCTTCAGCTTTGGCTAAAGCTTTTTCGATAGGATATACACCCATCTCTACATTATCACCTACTAAACGAACTTCTTTAGCACGAATTTTATCATTGATTTTGTGCTGATCTTCTTTGATCTGCCTTGATCCTCTTGATTTTTTTCTACGAATTGCTATGACTATCTATTTTAAATTAAACTTCAAATGTTTTTAGCGATTTATTTATCTCATTAGAAATCAATTGAGCAAAATCTTCAATTGTCATTTCTCCTAAATCATCACCGCCGTGTTTACGTACAGATACCGTGCCATTCAGCTCTTCTTGTTCACCAATTATGAGCATATAGGGTATTTTGTTCATTTCGGCTTCCCGAATTTTCTTACCCATAGTTTCACTACGGTTATCTAACGCGCTGCGAATTTCGTGATTTTCTAATAAATTTAAAACTTTTTTGGTGTATTTTTCATATTTCTCGCTTAAAGACAAGATAATAGCTTGCTGTGGCATTAGCCAAAGTGGAAAATTACCTGCCGTGTGCTCTAATAAAATAGCTACAAAGCGTTCCATACTTCCAAATGGAGCTCGATGTATCATTACGGGTCTGTGTTCTTCATTATCGCTACCCTTGTAGGTTAAATTAAAACGTTCTGGCAAATTATAGTCAACTTGTATTGTTCCTAACTGCCAACTGCGACCCAAAGCATCTTTAACCATAAAATCTAATTTTGGTCCATAAAATGCAGCTTCTCCAGTTTCGATAACATAATTGAGTTCTTTTTCTTTTGCAGCATTAATTATAGCCTGTTCGGCTTTCTCCCAGTTTTCATCGCTACCGATGTATTTTTCTTTATTCTCAGGATCTCTGAGGGAAACCTGAGCAGTGAAATTTTCAAAACCCAAAGAACCAAATACATACAGTACCAGGTCAATTACATTTTTAAACTCCTGATCTAATTGATCTGGTGTACAAAATATGTGTGCATCATCTTGCGTAAAGCCTCTTACTCGGGTTAAGCCATGTAGTTCGCCACTTTGTTCATAACGGTAAACGGTACCAAATTCGGCAAATCGTTTGGGCAAGTCACGGTAACTCCAGGCGCTGGCATTATAAATTTCGCAGTGATGCGGACAATTCATTGGTTTTAATAAAAACTCTTCATTTTCGTGTGGGGTCAAGATAGGTTGAAAACTATCTTCACCATACTTGGCATAGTGCCCAGAAGTCTCGTACAGTTCTTTTTGTCCAATGTGCGGTGTTACCACGCTCTCATACCCTGCTTTATGTTGTGCTTTTTTCAAGAAATCTTCAAGTCTTTGCCTTAGTGCAGCACCTTTTGGTAGCCAGAGGGGTAGACCTTGTCCTACTTTTTGAGAAAAAGTAAAAAGCTGCAATTCTTTGCCTAACTTTCTATGATCTCTTTTTTTAGCTTCTTCTAAAAGAGCCAAATATTCTTTTAAATCTTTTTGTTTAGGAAAACTTATACCATATACACGGGTTAATTGCGGCTTGTTTTCGTCTCCTCGCCAATAAGCTCCAGCGACATTCATTATTTTAACCGCTTTTATATTGCCTGTATTGGGTATGTGCCCTCCTCGACATAAATCCGTAAAGTTATCGTGATCACAAAATGTGATATCACCGTCTTCTAAATTCTCTATTAATTCAACCTTGAACGGATTTTGTTCTTTTTTATAAAAATCTAAAGCCCTTTGTTTACTAACTTCACGTAGTGAGAAGTCGTGTTTTCCACGGGCGATTTCCAGCATTCGTTTTTCAATTTTTGGAAAATCGGCATCTGAAATTTTATGTTCTCCAAAATCAACATCGTAATAAAAACCATTTTCAATAGCCGGTCCAATAGTGAGTTTAACTCCTGGAAAAAGCTCCTGAAGGGCCTGTGCCATAACGTGAGATGAGCTATGCCAAAAAGCCTTTTTACCTTCTTTATCCTTCCAAGTAAAAAGCACTAAAGAGCCGTCTTGGTTTAATGGGGTAGATGTTTCAACCGTTTGCCCATTAAATTGGGCCGATAAAACATTTCGCGCTAAACCTTCGCTAATACTTTTAGCCACTTCTAAGACTGTTGTTCCTTGTTGGACCTCCTTTACGCTTCCGTCGGGTAGGGTTATTTTTATCATAGTTTTATATTATGTTACAAAGATAAACGCTTAGCTAATTTTTGCAAGTCCTATGTTATCTAATATTAAATAAAAAGCCCAGTAGTTTTCTAATGTCCCATAATAAGAAAACTACCAGGCTCTTTAGTTGAAATTTGAAATGATTATTTCATCAATTCAAAACTGCGTTTTACAAAATTGGTTAACTCTTCTCCTTTTAGAAGATTTTGAGAGAGTTTAGCCAAATCTAAAGCTTGTTTTATCGTTTTTTCTTGGACTTCTTTGTCTTGGTTTATTAGATCGCTCATGAGCGGATGATTTACATTTACCACCAAGTTGTACATATCTGGCATATTGCCCATGCCAAACATGCCCCCACCACCAGTTTGTTGCATTTCCTTCATTCTTCGCATAAATTCGGGCTGGGTAATCATTAATGGTGCCGCATTGCTATCCATAGGTTCTAATTGAACGGTGTATTTTTCTTTGGGTACAATGGCTTCAAAATCCGCTTTAAGCTTTTCTTTTTCCTCGTCTGATAATTTAGAAACCTGGTTCTCTTCTTTTTTAATTAGGTTATCAACATGATCGCTATCTACCCTAACAAAGGAGATGTTTTCTTTACTGCTTTCTAATTTTTGAATTAAATGTGCTACAATAGGAGAGTCTAATAATAACACCTCATAGTTTTTCTCTTTTGCCGCTTGAATATAGCTGTGTTGCTCATCTTTATTTGAAGCATAAAGTACAACCGTTTTACCGTCCTTATCGGTTTGATTGGCTTTAATTTTTTCTATCAGTTCATCATAGGTGTAATACTTTTCGTCTACACTGGGGTATAATGCAAATTTGTCTGCCTTTTCAAAGAACTTGTCTTCAGAAAGCATACCATACTCGATTACCACCTTAATATCGTTCCATTTTTTCTCAAAATCTTCACGATTTTGGTTAAAGAGAGATTTTAATTTATCGGCTACTTTTCTAGTAATGTAACTTGAAATCTTTTTAACTGCTCCATCGGCTTGTAAGTAAGAGCGCGAAACGTTTAACGGAATGTCTGGTGAGTCAATTACTCCCTTAAGCATGGTAAGAAACTCTGGTACAATTCCTTCTACATTGTCTGTAACGAAAACTTGATTTTGATAAAGCTGTATTTTATCTCTCTGCATACTCAAGTCATTAGAGAGTTTAGGAAAGTATAAAATACCGGTTAGGTTAAAAGGATAGTCTACATTTAAATGAATGTGAAAAAGTGGTTCCTCAAACTGCATTGGGTAGAGCTCCCGGTAAAAGCTTTTATAATCTTCTTCTTCAAGATCTGTGGGTTGCTTGGTCCAGGCCGGATCTGGATTATTGATTATGTTATCTACAGTAACTGTTTTTGCTTCTTCATCTTCTGGAGCATCTTCTGCCTTAGGTAAAGTTTTCTCTTTTGTACCAAACTTAATGGGCACAGGCATAAACTTATTGTATTTTGTCAATAGGTTTTCTATGCGTTGCTCTTCTAAAAATTCTTTTTCTTCTTCGTTGAGGTGTAAGATGATTTCTGTCCCCCTATTTTCTTTTGTGGTTTCTTCTAAAGTAAACTCGGTGGTTCCTTCACAAGTCCAATGTGCTGCGGGCTCATCTTTGTATGATTTGGTGATAATTTCCACTGTATCGGCCACCATAAAGGCAGAATAGAATCCCAGACCAAAATGACCAATAATACCGCTATCTTTTGCCGAATCTTTATATTTTTCTAAAAATTCTTCGGCACCAGAGAAAGCTACTTGGTTGATGTATTTTTCTACTTCATCTTTAGTCATTCCTACACCTTCGTCAATAATATGCAAGGTATTGTTTTCTTTGTTAATTTTCACCTCAATCACGGGTTTACCATAAGTTACATCGGTCTCACCAATGCGGGTAAGGTGCTTTAGTTTTAAGGTTGCATCTGTTGCATTTGAAATTAACTCACGTAAGAATATTTCGTGGTCGCTGTATAAAAATTTCTTGATAAGCGGAAATATATTCTCTACCGATACATTTATTTTTCCTGTTGCCATTTTTTAAAATTTTAAAATCGTTTCTTCAAGCAAGTCAAAAAAAATACCAATTCTAGATATCTGACAAACTGGCACATTATTTGAACGTTATGGTGAAAATATTAACAATTTATTTGTTTAATTTATTCGATAAAAGATTAAACAAAGTTGTATATTTGATAAAAATATGAGCTATGGCAGCAAAAAAGAACACAAGTACAAAAAGCAAGACGGTAAAACCCAAAGTAAAAAAGTTGCAAAAGACAGATTGGATTTCAGCCTACATGACATATGTTTTGGAGGAAGAAAAACGCCCCAAAAGCGTATATAAATTTGCTAAAAACTTAGGTGAAGAAGAAGCAGACTTTTACCAATTCTTTGGTAGTTTAGATGCCTTACAACGTAGTATTTGGGAAGAATTTTATCAAATGAGTATAGATTTGATGAATCAAGCCGAAGAAACAAGTAACTTTTCAAACAGAGAAAAAATGCTAACTTTCTTTTTTACTTTTTTTGAACTCTTGACAGCCAATAGAAGTTATGTGACTTATAGTTTAAGAGAACACAATTCTGCCCTGAAAAATCTTGAACAACTTGCCGGATTGCGTAAGCATATTAAACAATTTGCTGGTGAACTTATTGAAGATAAGAACGAAGGGCAAAAAATTAAACTACTTAGGCACAATAAAACGATTTTCACAGAAGGAGCTTGGTTACAAACTGTATTTTTAATGAAGTTTTGGTTAGATGACAATTCGCCACAATTTGAACAAACAGATATAGCGATTGAAAAATCTGTAAATACCATATTTGACGTATTTAATAACACGCCATTAGAGCGAGTTATTGATTTTGGAAAATTTATTTACCAATCGCAAAAGGTATAGCCTATGAAAACAATAGATAAAATCCCTACAGGGAAAATAGGTAGAACTACAGAACTGGTTAAAACAGGTATTAAGATTGGAGGAAATTACCTAAAGCATTACGGTAAAAAAGCTTTTAATCCAGATCTTTCTCGCGATGAGCTCGATGAAGATAACGCTGCCGATATTTATGATGGTTTAAAAAATCTTAAAGGTAGTGCCCTCAAGGTGGCACAGATGTTATCTATGGAGAAAAGTTTACTTCCTAATGCTTATGTAGAGAAGTTTTCTTTGGCGCAATTTAGTGTACCTCCTTTATCTGCTCCTTTAGTTCGAAAAACTTTTCATAAATACCTTGGCGACTACCCAGAAAACATCTATGATGAATTTAATTTAAACTCTGTAAATGCTGCGAGTATAGGTCAGGTTCATCGGGCACAAAAAGATGGGAAAAAACTTGCTGTGAAAATTCAATATCCGGGAGTCGCCAATAGTATTAGCTCAGATTTAGCTATGGTTAAACCTGTTGCGATGAAAATGTTTAATTTGCAAGGAAAAGATTCAGATAAATATTTTAAAGAAGTTGAAGGTAAATTAATTGAAGAAACAGATTATTTGCTTGAAGTAAAGCAAAGTATAGAAATTTCTGAAGCCTGTAAGCACATACCTAATTTAGGGTTCCCAAAATACTATCCTGACTTATCAAGTGAAAAAATTATTACTATGGATTGGGTAGAAGGCTTACACCTAAGTGAGTTTACCAAAACAGATTTCTCAAAAGAGCATGGCGACCAAATTGGGCAAGCTTTATGGGATTTTTATATGTATCAAATGCACGAACTAAAAGCGGTTCATGCCGATCCGCACCCGGGTAATTTTTTAATAACGCCCAAAAATAAGTTAATTGCTATTGATTTTGGATGTATTAAACAAGTGCCAGAGGAGTTTTATAAGCCTTATTTTGAATTGGCAGTTCCTGAAAATATTAATAACAAAGATTTTTTTCTGCAAAAGTTAAAAGAATTAGAAATTATTGTGGAAACCGATACCAAGCGTGAGATTGATTTCTTTTCAAATTTATTTTATGAAATGCTGAGTTTGTTTACATCGCCTTTTCATAACGATTCATTTGATTTTAGCGATGAAACATTTTGGAGTAAAATAACCGACCTTAGTGAAAAGTATAGCAAAGATACTGAATTAAGAAAAATGAATGGAAACCGAGGAAGTAAGCACTTTTTATATATTAATAGAACTTTCTTTGGCCTATATAATTTGCTTCACGACTTAAAAGCGGAGGTGAAAATTAATAATTTTAAAAAGTTGTAATTTCATAATATTTGGTTAATTGTTATGTGTTTGGGCTACTAAATTTTCGAATTAAGTAGCCTTTTTTATTTTTTTAAAAAAGCTAACTATTAACTGCTAAAAATTAGAGCAAGACTTAGCTAGCTTAATTGCTTTTAATTTCTTAAATTTAAGAATAAAGGCAAAATAGTATTCTGTAAAACCTATTTAAATAAAATGCAAAGCAACAGATTTTTACCTATATATTTTATAGCCGGTGCATTTATTACTGCATTCGTAGGGGCATTTTTTGAACCTGGAAATTTCTTACGTTATTTTTTTTACGGATTAATGAGCCTGTTCTGGATTATTGCTATCGCACTTTTTTTTAAATATATGAGAAATTCTTAAAGAAAATAATGTTTTGGTTTAAATGCACCGTAAAAACTAATTGAGGTGTTGCAAAGTATTTTCAGTTTAATTGCTGTTTAACCATTTAAGTTTTTTTCGTTCGAAGCCCATATTATGTATATTGCCACCTGAAAAATCAAAAGACATCACATGCTATATCAAACAAAAATTGCTGGAATAGGGAAATACGTCCCTGAAAATGTAGTCACTAACGACGATCTTTCTAAATTGATGGATACCAATGATGCTTGGATTCAAGAGCGTACAGGTATAAAAGAACGTAGACATATTAAAAAAGATGATGGTAATTCTACTGCTATTATGGGTGTTAAAGCAGCCAAAATAGCTTTAGAAAGAGCAAATGTAAGTAAAGATGATATCGATTTAATTATTTTTGCAACTTTGAGTCCAGATTACTATTTTCCTGGCTGTGGTGTTCAGGTTCAAGAAATGTTAGACATTCATACCTGCCCCGCCATAGATGTGCGAAACCAATGTAGCGGATTTATTTATGGGCTTTCAGTAGCCGATCAATTCATTAAAACTGGAATGTATAAAAATGTGCTGCTTATTGGAAGTGAGAATCATAGTGGAGGTTTAGATATGAGTACACGTGGTCGCGGGGTGTCAGTGATTTTTGGTGATGGTGCTGGTGCGGCCGTGTTAACCCGAAGTAACCATATAGGAGAGGGGATTCTGTCTACTCACCTACATTCTCAAGGAAAACATGCGTTAGAGTTAGCTTTAGAAGGGCCAAGTACTATGCATTGGGTACCCGAGATAATTGAGGATCAAAAATCAGGGAAAGTAAAAGATATTCCTTACTACCCTTATATGAACGGACAATTCGTTTTTAAAAATGCCGTACAGCGTTTCTCAGAGGTTATAAATGAAGGACTCCAACATAATGGTTTAGAGATTAGCGATATAGATATGCTAATTCCGCATCAAGCTAATTTGAGAATTTCTCAATTTATCCAAAAAAAGTTCAAATTAAGTGATGATCAGGTCTATAATAATATTGAACGATACGGGAATACTACAGCCGCATCAATACCTATTGCGCTAACTGAAGCTTGGGAAGAAGGAAAAATCAAATCTGGTGACAAAGTTGTTTTAGCTGCCTTTGGTAGCGGATTTACTTGGGGAAGTGCTATAATAAATTGGTAGATAATTTATATTTCAATTTAAAAAGGAACGCCACGATAATTATCGTGGCGTTTTTATACTGCGGTCATTTTTTAAAGGCTAATTCAAATAAATTACCAACATACTCTATCTATAAGACGAATAAAAAATTAAAAAGTTGCATGCTTTAATATAGTTTAACATTTTGATAATGAGCTCTTAATGTTATGTAAAGAAAAAACGCATTTCCATTTATAAGTCATCAAGTTACTTATTCTAGCATACTGTTTAAATGACTTTAAAAAGATAGAGATGTTACAAAATTTTTAAAAAAATTTTTTGAGTCGCTTCATTTTGTATCTTCAATTAAACTCAATTTTATACTAGTGTTTTAAATAACCGCAGTATATGAACTGAATTTTAAAAATATATATTATGAAAGACCAAAAAAAAACTTTAGTACTAGGAGCTTCACTAAAAGAAAACAGATATTCTAATAAAGCAATAAAAGCTTTAAGAAAATCAAATATACCTACTTGCGCCATTGGTTTACGTCCCGGTAATGTAGCCGATGTAAAGATAGAAACGGAGCCGCAAAATTTTGAAAATATAGATACAATTACCTTATATATGAACCCAAAACGTCAACCCGCTTTTTATGACTATATTCTGGACTTAAGACCAAAACGTGTTTTGTTTAATCCAGGTACAGAAAATCCAGATTTCTATCGGTTGTTACGTGATGAGAGCATCAAAGTAGAGGTAGCTTGTACATTGGTTTTACTTGCGACGAATCAATATTAAGCCAATAAAAGTGAGCAAACCATTTACTATCAATAATTCATAATTAAAATGATATCCACCTATAAGTTCGGCAGGAATACTGCCAATGGCATAGGTGGTAATAACCGAAAGCACAGCAACAAGTGCCACCCACTTATCTTTTACTTGATGCTTAGTAAAAATGCCAAATGTAAACAGTCCCAATAAGGGTCCATAGGTATAAGAAGCCGCTTTAAGCAAAAGATCAATTACACTAGAATCTAGCAAATATTTAAAGGCTACAATAACTAAAATGAGTAGTAGGCTGATGAGTAGGTGTACTTTTTTTCTCAATTTTTTTTGCTGCATGGCCTGTTTTTTCTTTATATCGAGAAAATCTACACAGAAACTTGTGGTTAATGAAGTTAACGCGCTATCTGCACTCGAGTAGGCGGCTGCAATTAAACCTAATATAAAAACAATTCCTAAACCTAATCCTAAATCGCCGTTGAGCGCAATTTCAGGAAAAAGTAAATCTGTTTTTTCTTTTCCATCTAGAAGTGGTACAGCAATACCATTTTGTTCAGCATACATAAATAAAAGTGCTCCTAGTAAGAGGAACAAAATATTAATAGGGACAAATACTAAACTGTAAGACAGCATGTTTTTTTGAGCGTCTTTAAGGCTTTTGCAAGTCAGGTTTTTCTGCATCATGTCTTGGTCTAACCCTGTCATGCAAATGGTAATAAACATACCTCCTAAAAATGATTTCCAAAAATAATTTCGCTCTAGCCAACTATCAAAAAAGAAAGTTTTAGAATAGCTCTTTAGCTGTGTAGAAGAGAATAAATCGGTTAAAGTCCAATTCATTTCATAGATAATTGTAAAAATTGCAATACCTACGGCCAGTAACATAAACAGGGTTTGTAGCGTATCGGTGTAAACAATAGTTTTTATTCCGCCTCGAGCGGTATATATCCAAATAAATGCAATAGATAAGGAAACCGTGAAAATAAAAGGAACCCCCCATTTTTCAAAAATGAAATACTGCAAGACCGTGGCCACCAAAAAAAGTCTAAAAGCGGCACCTAATACGCGAGAAATAAAGAAAAAAAACGCTCCGGTTTTGTAGCTAACCACTCCAAATCGTTGAGATAAATACTCATAAATTGAAGTGACATTGAGCCGGTAGTAAATAGGTAAGAGAATATATACAATAACTAAGTAACCAAATAAATAGCCCATTACCACCTGTAAATAACTAAACTGGGCATCTTTAACCCACCCAGGCACAGATATAAAAGTTACTCCAGAAAGTGAAGCCCCAATCATACCAAAAGCTACAACATACCAAGGAGATTGACCCTTTGCTTTAAAAAACGTCTCGTTACTATCATCTTTACCTGTGAGATAAGAAATTAAAATTAGCACCCCAAAATAGGCTAGAATTAAAAACAAAATTGTGGTTGGCTGCATGTTTTTTCTTACAAACTTAGTTTTTTCTGCAAATTACAAAGCTGTTGTTTAAATTAATTATTCACTTTACTTCGCTTTAAGCGGATTATTGGCAATTAACAATAAAAATAAATTGTATTTTTGACCTATGGATTTTTCATCAAAGTTACTAGAGAAAGCTGTTGAAGAAATAGCTTTGTTGCCAGGAATAGGGAAGAGAACAGCGTTACGGTTAGCACTTCACTTGTTAAAGCAACCCGAGGAGCAAACCGTGCACTTGTCTAAAGCCTTGTTAGATTTAAAAACGCGAATTGTATTTTGTGAAAATTGTCATATGGTGAGCGACACAAAAATCTGTTCGATTTGTGCCAATGTTAAAAGAGATAAATCGACCGTTTGTGTTGTAGAAGATGTTCGTGATGTAATGGCTATTGAAAATACCAGTCAATATCAAGGTGTTTACCATGTTTTAGGAGGAAAGATAAATCCTATTGAAGGTATTGGTCCTGGCCAATTAAACATATCTTCTTTAGTGCAAAAAGTAAAAAACGGTACGGTAGAGGAAGTTATTTTTGCGCTTTCAAGTACTATGGAAGGCGATACTACCAATTTTTATATCTATAAACAACTCGAAAATGAATCGGTAAAAACCTCTACAATTGCCAGAGGAATTGGCGTAGGAGACGAATTAGAATTTGCCGATGAAATTACACTAGGAAGAAGTATTTTACACCGCATACCTTTTGAAAACTCTCTTAAAAACTAAGTGTAAATGAAACTCTCTGTAGTTATTTTAAACTATAAGGTGCCTTACCATTTAATGCTGTGCCTAGATAGTGTAGAAAGAGCCATTAAAAACCTAGATGCAGAAATTATTGTAGTTGACAATAACTCAAAAGATGAAAGTGTGGCTTGGGTAAAGCGGTATTTTCCTAATGTGATTTGTATTGAGAATTCTAATAATTCAGGATTTAGCAAAGGCAATAATTTAGGAATTAAACAAGCAAAAGGTACTTATATCTGCTTATTAAATCCAGACACGGTGGTGGGAGAAAATTGCTTTATAAATGCTTTAGCTTACGCTGAAAAGAATGATGATTTAGGAGCATTAGGAGTGCGTTTAATTAGCGGGACGGGAGAATACTTAAAAGAAAGTAAACGACAAGTACCCACGCCACGCGTGGCCCTCGAAAAGATGGTGGGTTATGATAAGAATTATTATCATTGGTTGCATTTTGCCAAAAACGGAAAAGTTCAGGTTTTGGTAGGTGCTTTTATGCTCATGAGAAAAGATCGGTACTGGGAAGTGGGTGGACTTGATGAAGATTATTTTATGTATGGAGAAGATATTGATTTGAGCTATAAGTTTTTAAAGAAGGGCTATCAAAATTATTATTTAGGTAGTGAGCGCGTAATTCACTTTAAAGGAGAAAGTACCGTAAAAGATAAAAAATACAGGGAGCGTTTTTTTGGGGCGATGCATTTGTTTTATAAAAAGCATTTTAAAGAAAAAAGTTTAGGCTTGATAAAACCTGGCTTAAAACTACTTGAGGGTCTTTATGTTATGAAAACACAACAAAGAAACAAGCCTCAAAACCTAAAACAGATACTCTGCATTGAAACCGAGGCAGAACACAATCGGGCAATATCAAAACAAGTGGATTTACCACTGCACCTAGCCGATAAAAAATTGATTTTAAAGAAAGATTTTTATGCTAGCCTTATAGTAATAGAAGCAAAAGCATTGGCTTATGAAGAAATTATTTATTTAATCCAAAAACAAAAAGCTAAACAAAACCGTTTTAGACTAATCCCCTCAAATTTTAATTTTGCACTAGGAAGCGATTCAAGTTTCACTCAGGGTGAAATTATAAAATTTTGAAAAACAATTATTCATATAGACTTATTTTGAGTAAATTCGCAACCATTAATAACAAAATCATCTTTAGAAAAAAGATATGGCAAAATTTGAACTAAAACTTCCGAAAATGGGAGAAAGCGTTGCAGAGGCAACCATTACCAATTGGCTAAAAGAAGTAGGCGATAAGATAGAAGAAGATGAAGCAGTTTTAGAAATCGCAACAGATAAAGTAGATAGTGAGGTGCCTAGTGAAGTAGAAGGTACAATTGTAGAAAAATTGTTTGATGTAGATGATGTTGTCCAAGTCGGGCAAACCATTGCAATTATAGAGACCGATGCCGATGTAGCCGATGAAGCACCGTCTTCACCCGAGAATAACCAATCAGAAGGTTCATCTGAGAGTGAACAGGTGCAAGAGCAAATTAATCAAGTTCAAGATTCATTGGCGACCGACTTTGCCGAGAGCGATAAATTTTACTCTCCTTTGGTAAAAAGCATTGCTCAAAAAGAAGGAATAAGTGTTGCCGAATTAGATAAAATTAAAGGCTCCGGTTTGGAGGGTCGTGTTACAAAAAATGATATATTAGCTTATATCGAGAATAGATCGAGTGCCGTATCTGCACCGGCAGCTACATCTTCAAAACAGAATACTAGTGCCCAAGCTTCTGCACCAAAAACCAGCCTTCCTATTCCAAGTCAAGACGGTGATGAGATTGTTGAAATGACTAGAATGGGTAAAATGATTGCTCACCATATGGTGCAAAGCGTTCAAACCTCTGCTCACGTACAATCATTTATCGAAGTGGATGTGACGAAGATCTGGAATTGGCGTAAGAAAAATAAAGATGCTTTCCAACAACGTGAGGGTGAAAAGCTAACTTTTACTCCAATCTTTATGGAAGCAGTTGCAAAAGCAATTAAAGATTTTCCGTTGATTAATATTTCTGTAGATGGAGATAAAATTATCAAAAGAAAAAATATCAATCTTGGTATGGCGGCCGCTTTACCAGATGGTAACCTTATTGTGCCAGTAATCAAACATGCCGATCAATTAAACTTAGTTGGTATGGCCAAAGCTGTAAACGATTTAGCCAACCGCGCTCGAGCAGGTAAATTAAAACCAGACGACACCCAAGGTGGAACTTACACCGTTACTAATGTAGGTACTTTTGGGAGCATCATGGGGACCCCAATAATCAATCAACCTCAAGTTGCTATTTTGGCCTTGGGAGCAATCCGTAAAATGCCTGCTGTTGTTGAAACACCAGACGGTGACTTTATAGGTATTCGCTATAAGATGTTCTTGTCGCATAGCTATGACCACCGCGTAGTAAATGGAGCTTTAGGTGGGCAGTTTGTGCAAAGGGTAGCGCAATATCTAGAAGGTTTTGATGAAAATAGAAGTATATAAATTTAATTAATATTATAAAAGAAACCGTTTGCTTTGGCAAGCGGTTTTTTTGTTTAAATGAATAAATTATAAAAGTAATTAAACCCATTAATAGCACTTTTATTTTTAATATTGTTATTTTTGAAAATAAACACTAGACTATGAATTTAAGGTTAACAAAACCCATTTGCTTTTTTGATTTAGAAACTACAGGAACGCAAATAGCAAAAGATAGAATTGTAGAAATTGCAGTTTTAAAGGTTTATCCCAATTCTAATAAAGAAAGTATTTGTTGGCGTGTTAATCCAGAAATGCCTATTCCTGCAGAAGTTACTAAAATACATGGTATTTCTGATGAAGATGTAGTTAATGAACCCACCTTTAAAGAAAGAGCTAAAGCATTATATGACATGATAAGAGGTTGTGATTTAGGCGGTTATAACAGTAATCGATTTGACATACCTTTATTAGCTGAAGAGTTTTTGCGGGCAGGCGTCGATTTCGATATAAAAAGTTCCTTGGCAATAGACGTGCAAACCATTTTCCATAAAAAGGAGAAGCGAACCTTAGAAGCAGCCTATAAATTTTATTGCAATAAAGAACTTATTGATGCTCATAGTGCCGAGGCTGATACCTTAGCAACTTTTGAAGTGCTAGAATCTCAATTAGAGCGTTATCCAGATTTAGAGAATAACACTGAGTGGTTAGCTAATTTTAGCGCACATAAAAAATTTGTAGACTTTGCTGGGTTTATAGCTTACAATAAAAAACAAGAGGAGGTTTTTACATTTGGTAAACATAAAGGTAAAAAGGTAGAAGAGGTTTTTGAGAAAGAACCAGGATATTACGGGTGGATTCAAAATGCTGATTTCCCGTTATACACCAAGAAAGTTCTTACCGCCATTAAATTGCGCAAACTGACTCAAAAACTGAATTAAGTATGAAGATTATTTGTGTAGGCAGAAATTATACAGATCATATCCAAGAGTTGGAGAATCAAAGGCCAGCTGCTCCGGTTTTATTTCTAAAACCAGACTCGGCAATACTACTCAAAAAACAAGCTTTTTTTATACCAGATTTTTCTAATGAAATTCACCATGAGGTGGAGCTATTGGTTAAAATTAAAAAAGTAGGTAAACACATACAAAAAAAGTTTGCACATAAATATTATGATGAAATAGGTCTGGGAATAGATTTTACTGCTAGGGATTTACAAAAACAACTAAAAAAAGAAGGTTTACCTTGGGAAAAAGCAAAAGCCTTCGATGGATCAGCTGTAATCGCAGAAAAATGGATGCATAAAGCTGAGATTAAAAATTTTGATCAAATTTCATTTAAGCTAAAGAAGAATAACGAGACGGTTCAGGAGGGTAATTCGGCGCAGATGCTCTATAAAATAGATGAGTTAATCGAATATATTTCAAGTTATTTTACTTTAAAAATTGGAGATATTATTTTTACAGGAACTCCTGCGGGGGTTGGTAAGGTAAATCCAGGAGATACCCTCGAAGGATTCCTAGAAAAAATGTCCTTTTTTAAGGTAAATATCAAGTAACATGAAATTATATAATTTAGACGATGTGCGGGAAATGGCCGCTGGAGATAGCGATTTTATTAAAGAAATTGTACACGCTTTTCTCGAGGAAGTCCCTATTGATATTACCCAACTTTATGAGGCCGTTCAAAATGAAAATAAACCCATGGTGTATGCGATTGCCCATAAAGTTAAACCAAATCTTCAATTGTTTGGTTTAGGATTAAGTCATGAAATTAAACAACTTGAAGGTTGGGGTAAGGAGCAAGAGTCTTATCGTGAAGATGAAATTTTGGCCATCGCAAGAAGGGTGAAAGACACGGTATTAATGGCTACCGAAGCACTCCATAAAGAGTTAGATTAAATTTTATGAATGCAGAGATTATTACTATAGGAGACGAAATTCTTATAGGTCAAATCACAGATACCAACTCCGCTTTCTTAGCTCAAGAACTTAATAAAATTGGTGTTGAGGTAACTCAAATTACTTCTATTCAAGATCATCCTACCCATATTTTTAATGCGCTTAAAAAAGCCGAAGCCTATAACCAGATAATTATTATTACAGGAGGTTTAGGGCCAACTAAAGATGATAAAACCAAAGAGACGCTCTGTAATTATTTTCAAGACGAACTGGTCGAAAATCATGAGATGCTTAGCCATATAGAGGATCTATTTGAAAAATATATTGAAACTTCTTCAATCTCAAAACTTAACCGAGATCAGGCTTATATACCGTCAAAGGCAATTGCTTTAAAAAATGAATTTGGTACAGCACCAGGAATGTGGTTTTTTGAAAATGGAAAAGTTTACATTTCAATGCCAGGGGTACCGTATGAAATGAAAAATATTTTCACTAAAGAAGCTTTGCCTCGATTGGCTAAAACTTTTGAACGCCCCTATATTATACATAAAACAGCTTTAACTTATGGAGTAGGCGAGAGTACATTAGCTAAACTAATTGAAGATTGGGAAAACAATTTACCTTCTTTTATTAAATTGGCTTATCTGCCAAGTTTAGGAAAAGTTCGCTTGCGTTTAAGTGCTAGAGGAGGAAATAAAGAAATTTTAGAACAAACACTAGAGGAGGCATTTAAAAATTTAAAAAGCTATATTGGCGGATATATAAAAGGATTTGAAGGAGAAACTAGTATCGAAGAAGAAATAGCGAGTAAGTTCAATCTGAAAAATCAGTATTTGGCGCTGGCAGAAAGCTGTACAGGTGGTCAAATAGCCTCAAGCTTAGTAAATGTCCCAGGTGCTAGTTCTTACTTTCTAGCGGGTTTGGTAACCTATGCTACCCAAATGAAAATAGACTTACTCAAGATAGAAGAGTCGATAATTCAAAAGTACTCCGTAGTTAGTAAAGAGGTGACCTTAGAAATGGCTAAAAAAGTAAAACAGCAAACAGGGGCTGATGTCGCTCTGGCTACTACAGGAAATGCAGGGCCAACCAAAGGAGATAGTCAAGCTGATATCGGTCAAGTTTATATTGCCTTAGTTGCACCTGGAGTAGAAAAAGTATTTAGTTTTCTTTGGAAAAAAAATAGAGAAAAGGTTATTGAAAAGGCAGTGGTTAAGGCCCAACAAATATTATTAGAAGAAAATTGGAATTAAATCTTTGAAATTGTTGTTTGTTTCGAGATAATGTTGTTAATTTGCAACCTGTTTTGAATAACGCGATAAAGATTAGAAAACATGTCAAGAGTTTGTGAACTTACGGGAAAGAAAGCGATGGTAGGAAATAACGTTTCTCACGCTATGAATAAAACAAAACGTAAATTTAAAGCCAATTTGGTTAAAAAACGTTTTTACATCCCAGAAGAGGATAAGTGGGTTACTTTGAAAGTGTCTACTTCTGCATTAAAAAATATTAACAAAAGAGGAATCTCTGCTGTCATTAAAGAAGCTAGAGAAAAAGGTTTCTTAACCAAGTAATCTTGAATCTTTAAAATCATAGAGCAATGGCAAAGAAAGGAAATAGAGTACAAGTAATTCTTGAATGTACAGAGCATAAAGCAACTGGTAAGCCAGGTACATCTAGATATATCACAACTAAAAATAAAAAAAACACGCCGGATAGAATGGAGTTAAAGAAATTTAACCCTATTTTAAATAAAATGACGGTTCATAAAGAAATAAAGTAATAAGTTATGGCAAAGAAATCGGTAGCATCGTTACAAACAGGATCAAAAAGACTTACCAAAGCTATAAAAATGGTTAAGTCTCCAAAAACAGGAGCATATACTTTTGTTGAGGCAATTATGGCGCCAGAACAAGTGAAAGATTATCTTAAGAAATAAGAATAACTTAACACAATATATAAACCGTCTTGCTAAATCAAGACGGTTTTTTTAATTTATGTAACTCGTATATTTTAGCATTATTTTGGTTTTCATTGAATAAAAAAGCTAACTTTGAGTTTTTAAAATTACACCTCTAATAATTCTGTCATGAATTTTTTTAAAAAGATATTTTCTAAAGAAAAAAAAGAGACCCTAGATAAAGGCTTAGAAAAATCAAAATCTAGTTTTTTTGGTAAGCTAAGCAAGGCCGTTGCTGGTAAATCAAAAGTAGATGATGAGGTTCTTGATAACTTAGAAGAAGTTCTAGTTAGCAGTGATGTTGGGGTAAAAACAACTATACGAATAATTGATCGCATTGAAGCTCGAGTTGCCAAAGATAAATATTTAGGCACAGATGAACTTGATCAAATTTTAAGAGAAGAGATTGCCGGATTGTTAAGCGAAACAGAAGACCAAGCCAATTTTAACTTGCCCGATAAAAAACCTTATGTAATTATGGTTGTTGGGGTAAATGGAGTAGGTAAAACTACAACCATAGGTAAATTGGCACATCAATTTAAAAGTCAGGGTAAAAGTGTTGTGCTGGGTGCAGCAGACACTTTTAGGGCGGCCGCTATAGACCAACTTCAAATTTGGGCAGATCGCGTAGAAGTTCCTATTGTTAAACAAAAAATGGGTAGCGACCCGGCTTCAGTTGCTTTTGACACCCTTCAAAGTGGTGTAAATAAAAATGCCGATGTGGTAATAATAGATACCGCAGGAAGATTGCATAACAAAATCAACTTGATGAATGAGCTTACCAAAATAAAGCGGGTAATGCAAAAAGTAGTGCAAGATGCCCCACACGAAGTATTGCTGGTTTTAGACGGTAGCACAGGCCAAAATGCTTTTGAGCAAGCTAAACAATTTACAGCTGCCACCGAGGTGAGTAGTTTAGCAGTAACCAAACTTGATGGTACAGCTAAGGGTGGGGTAGTAATAGGTATTAGCGATCAGTTTAAAATCCCTGTTAAATATATAGGGGTAGGAGAAGGAATTGATGACTTGCAAGTCTTTAATAAATTCGAATTTGTTGATTCATTTTTCAAACAAAATTTATAGATAATTTGGAAGAAAAGCCACCTTTATTTTCCGAGAGAGCCAAGGGGAACACTACAAAGGTAGTACTGCTGTATTGTTTATTCTTTGTTATCATGAAAATTGTGGCAGGTTTTCAGGGGTACGATTGGGGTTTAAACTTGCTCATTGCCCTCCCGTTTTTTATAATTCTTATGTTAGGCTATTGGCTTTATACAACTCACAAAATAAATTGGACTTTTCTTTTAATAAGTATTCTTGCTATGGCTGCAATCCATTATTTTGAAGCCGACTTTGTAGCTTATTATACTCAAGTTAATTAGTATATATTTGCCCATTTTTAATTTTTAGATTGTACCTTTGCACACATTTTAAATAGCTATGCGTACAAAATCTCTAAAGAAAAATAAAATAAACGTTGTGACCCTAGGTTGTAGCAAAAACCTTTATGATTCAGAAGTACTTATGGGTCAACTCAAAGCCAATAAGAAAGAAGTAGTTCATGAGCAAGAAGGTAATGTTGTTGTGATAAATACTTGTGGGTTTATAGACAATGCTAAAGAACAATCTGTAAACACCATACTAGATTTTGTACAACGTAAGCAAGAAGGTTTGGTAGATAAGGTTTTTGTGACGGGTTGCCTCTCAGAACGTTATAAGCCAGATTTAATAGAAGAAATTCCAGATGTTGACCAATATTTTGGTACAACCGAGTTACCGGCATTACTTAAGGCATTGGGTGCAGATTATAAACATGAGTTAATCGGGGAACGTATAACAACCACACCAAAAAACTATGCATTCCTAAAAATTGCAGAAGGCTGTGATCGTCCGTGTAGCTTTTGTGCCATACCATTAATGCGTGGCAAACATAAATCAACACCTATAGAAAACCTTGTGCAAGAGGCTAAAAACCTAGCCAAAAATGGCGTGAAAGAACTTATTTTAATTGCACAAGATTTAACTTATTACGGTTTAGATCTTTATAAAAAGCGCGCTTTAGCGGATTTACTAAAAGAATTAGTGAAGGTGGATGGCATTCAATGGATAAGATTGCATTATGCTTTTCCTACGGGCTTCCCTATGGATGTGCTCGATGTAATTAAAAATGAACCCAAAGTCTGTAATTACCTAGATATACCTTTGCAACATATTTCAGATGATTTATTAAAATCTATGCGTCGTGGAACAACTCACGCCAAGACAACAGAACTCATTCACAAATTCAGAGAAAAAGTTCCAGCAATGGCTATTAGAACCACACTAATTGTTGGTTATCCTGGTGAAACAGAAGCACATTTTCAAGAATTGAAAGACTGGGTAAAAGCTATGCGCTTTGAACGTTTAGGCTGTTTTACCTATTCTCACGAAGAAAACACCCATGCTTTTAATTTAGTTGATGATGTGCCAGAAGATATAAAACAACAGCGCGCCAATGAGATTATGGAAATTCAATCGCAAATATCGTGGGAACTTAATCAAGAAAAAATAGGCCAAATTTTTAAATGCGTAATTGACCGTAAAGAAGGAAATTATTTTGTGGGCCGTACAGAATTTGATTCACCCGATGTTGATAATGAAGTGCTTATTGATGCAACGAAATTTTATTTAAAAACAGGCGATTTTGCCGAAGTGAAAATTACAGAAGCAGCCGATTTTGATTTGTACGGAGAACCCGTAACCGCTTAAATAATAAAAAGCCTTGGTAATTTCCAAGGTTTTTTTATTACCATTATGCTTTGTGTTAATTTTTAATCCAAGTTTTTTATTTTTCAATATATCTTTGATTCAGAATAAAGTTACCTATCCTATAGTTTACTTTACAGTTCGCGTTTTTTTGTTAACTAAAAATTAGTAGATTAAAAGCTTAACAAATGTATCTTTGTACTTATAAAGTGTAATTTATGTCAGACTGTATTGCTTATCAAGAAACCAATTACTTTTCTTCCCTAATTATAGACTACCTGAATAAAAAAAAGACGCTTGATGTCTTTTACAACCGGTTTCCCGATTTAAGAAATTTTCAAAAGCAAATAGAAGAGAAACAAAAAAATTATAAAGCTGAAGATCGTAAAATTCTAGTGCGAGCACTTCACAAACAATATAAAAATTTAACGGTTTCAAAAAAAGTAGAGACCAATATAAGAGCTTTAGAAAAAGACAATACTTTTACCATTACTACTGGGCATCAGTTAAATTTATTTACGGGCCCGTTATACTTTCTCTATAAAATTATCTCTACCGTGAACCTCACGGAAGAGCTAAATAATACGTATAAATCTTATAAATTTGTTCCCATTTATTGGATGGCCACCGAAGATCATGACTTTGCCGAAATTAATTTCTTCAATTATCGAGACAACAAAATTAGTTGGGATATTAATAGCTCAGGCGCTGTGGGCGAGCTAATAACAAAGCAATTTGATGAAGTTTTACAGTCTTTTCAATCGGCTCTAGGCGATTCAGAGAACGCGCAATACTTGATTAATTTATTTAAAAAAGCCTACACTCAGCAGGAAACTTTAGCAGATGCTACCCGTTACATTGTTCATGAACTTTTTCAAGACACTGGTTTAGTTATATTAGATGCCAATACTAAAAAATTAAAAGAAACATTTATTCCTCATATAGAAGATGAGGTGTTCAACCAAACTGCACATAAGCACATTGAGCAAACCTCTAAACAGTTGAAGGAAGCTAATTATAAAACGCAGGTAAATCCGCGTGGGATCAATCTTTTTTATCTAAAACCAAATGTACGGGAGCGTATTATTTATGAAGACGGTAAATTTAAGGTAAATAATACAGATATTATATTTACCGAAAATCAAATCCGTAAAGAAATAAAAGAACACCCAGAGCGATTCTCGCCAAATGTAATCATGCGTCCATTGTATCAAGAGACCCTATTACCCAATTTATGTTATATAGGTGGAGGCGGTGAGTTGGCCTATTGGTTTCAATTAAAGTCTTATTTTAAATCGCAAAAAGTCACATTTCCCATACTATTGCTCAGAAATTCTGCATTAATTGTCTCTGAAAAACAGCAACGCAAACGCAAAGAGCTCAATTTGGCTATTGCCGATTTATTTTTAGATCAAAATGAGTTGGTAAAGCAGAAAACAAAACAACTTTCGTCAATACAGATTGATTTTTCTTCACAAAAAGAGTTCTTGAAAAAGCAGTTTGAAGATTTGTATAGGCTTGCAAATAAAACCGATAAATCGTTTAAGGGAGCTGTAGCCGCCCAAGAGCAAAAACAAATAAATGGCTTGGTGCATTTAGAAAAACGCTTATTAAAAGCCCAAAAAAGGAAACTAAAAGATAATTTAGAGCGCATAACTAAATTGCAAAACGCTTTATTCCCACAAGAAAGCTTACAAGAGCGTCAACTTAATTTTGCTCAATTTTACGAAGAAAATGGAGAACTTCTAATAAAACGTTTACAAAATGAACTAAAGCCTTTAGACCTACGATTTAAAATAATAACTTTGCCGTACTAAATATTTCATATGAAAAGTATGCACAGCATTGATATCAATACCGTCGAAATGACGCTAGATATCATGAAATATGCCATCAATAGGATTTCTAATAATGATCCTGAGTTGGGTCACCCTAAAAAAGAAGAAGTTCTAAAAGAACTTGCGGGCGATACCATTACGGAAGAAGGAATAGGCGGAGAATACGCTTTCAATTTGTTTAAAGACGTTTTTGCAAAAGCAACCGTTCCTGTAGATCACCCAAGGCATCTAGCCTTTGTACCAGCAGCGCCAACTAAAGCTGCTGTTTTGTTTGATTTAGTTACATCTGCGGCTAGTATTCACGGCGCATATTGGATGACAGGTGGTGGCGGTATTTTCTGTGAAAACGAGGCTATGAAGTGGTTAGTAAGCTTAACGGGCCTACCCGAAGGAGCTTTTGGGGTGTTTACCAGTGGAGGAACATCGGCTAACTTATCAGCTATGATTGCCGCCAGAGAAGCTTGGCGAGATCAAAACAAAGAGCATGAAAATTTAAAAGCGCTTTTAATTACTTCTAATGGAGCGCATTCCTCTATAAAATCAATGGCCAAGGTCATAGATGCCGATATTATTCTGGTAGATGACGATGAAGAAGATCGTTTAACAGGTTATTGGTTAAAAGAGAAAATTAAAAGTTTATCGCCACACGACCGTAAAAGACTTTTTGCCGTAGTTGCCACGGGAGGAACTACCAACGCAGGAATAATAGATGATCTTGCTGGTGTGGCGCAAGTTTGTGAAGATGAAAATCTTTGGTTTCATGTAGATGCAGCATATGGTGGTGGAGCCCTTGCCGCACCATCTGTTCGTCATTTGTTCAAGGGTATTGAACGTGCCGATAGTATTACAATAGATCCGCACAAATGGATGTTCTCACCTTATGATTGCGGAGCGGTAATTTATAAAGACTTGTCTTTAGCCAAAAATGCGCACTCACAAAAAGGGGCTTATTTAGATATTTTTAAAGACGAAGGTGCTCAAGGATTTAATCCAGCCGATTATCAAATTCAGCTTACGCGTCGCTTACGCGGATTGCCTTTATGGTTTTCCTTAGCTATGCATGGAACGGCAAAATACACAGAAGCAATAGAGCGAGGCTTGTTTTTAGCAAAAGCCGCAGCCAAGCAAATAGAAGCACATCCCAACCTAGAGTTGGTGAGAAAACCAGGCCTTTCGTGCGTGCTGTTTAGAAGAAAAGGTTGGTCTCCAGATGATTATATAGACTGGACCTATACCAACCACCAAGCTGGATTAGCTTTGGTTACACCAACAAAATGGACTAAAAATGGAGAGAGTGAAACCATATCTAGATTTTGCTTTATAAATCCAGATACAACAGAAGAAGATATTCAAGAAATTTTAGCCACAATGGCTTAGTATAAACTTTAAAACCAATACTTAAATATTTAAGGATTTTAAATTAGGCCTTAATTTTTATTTTTAGCTATGCAAAATAACGTACTTATTCTCGACTTCGGTTCGCAGTACACGCAATTAATCGCCAGACGTGTGCGTGAATTAAACATTTACTGTGAAATACATCCGTTCAATAAAGTGCCAGAAAATGTAAATACCTTTAAAGCAGTTATCCTTTCGGGTAGTCCATTTTCAGTTCGGGCAGAAGATGCACCACACCCAGATTTGTCTCAACTTAGAGGTAAAGTACCCATGTTAGCGGTGTGTTATGGCGCACAATATTTAGCACATTTTAACGGTGGTAAGGTAGAGGCATCAGAGATCAGGGAGTACGGCCGCGCAAACTTAGCGGTAATTAAAGACCAAGAACTGCTTTTTGATGAAATTCCCGAAAATTCACAAGTTTGGATGTCGCACAGCGATACTATTAAAGAACTACCCCAAGGCGGTGTAAGGTTAGCCAGTACGCAAGATGTTTTAAATGCTGCCTATCGTATTGAGGGCGAACAAACATTTGCCATTCAATTTCATCCCGAAGTTTACCACTCACAAGATGGTAAACAATTACTTGAAAACTTTTTGGTAAAAATAGCAGGAGTTGCTCAAGAATGGACTCCAGAGGCTTTTGTCGATATGACAGTGAATGAACTGCGGGAGAAAATAGGTTCAGATAAAGTAGTACTTGGTTTAAGTGGAGGTGTTGATTCAACTGTAGCCGCTGTATTACTGCATAAAGCAATTGGAAAAAATTTATATTGCATTTTCGTAAACAACGGTTTACTGCGTAAAGATGAGTTTTCTAATGTATTGAATCAATACAAGGGTATGGGCTTAAATGTAAAAGGTGTCGACTCATCAAAACGATTTTTAGACGCTTTGGCAGGTATAAGTGATCCTGAAGAAAAGAGAAAGAAAATAGGAAATACTTTTATTGATGTATTCGACGACGAAGCACATGAAATTACCGACGTTACTTATCTGGCGCAAGGTACTATCTATCCAGATGTAATTGAATCTATTTCGGTAAACGGACCTTCAGCTACCATCAAATCGCATCACAATGTGGGAGGTTTACCCGATTTTATGAAACTTAAAATCGTTGAGCCCCTACGCATGCTATTTAAAGATGAAGTGAGAAGGGTGGGGGCCGAAATGGGCATAGATCCAGAATTGTTGGGAAGACATCCATTTCCCGGTCCCGGACTGGCTATTCGAATTTTAGGCGATATTACCGGCGAAAAGGTACGAATCTTGCAAGAAGTTGATTATATTTTTATTCAAGGATTAAAAGACTGGAATCTTTACGACAAAGTATGGCAGGCGGGAGCTATTTTGCTGCCAGTAAATTCTGTTGGAGTAATGGGTGATGAGCGCACCTACGAAAAAGTTGTAGCTTTAAGGGCGGTAGAATCAACCGATGGTATGACAGCCGACTGGGTTAATTTACCCTATGATTTTTTACAAAAAATATCAAACACCATAATAAATAGAGTAAAAGGCGTTAATAGAGTAGTTTACGATATTAGTTCAAAACCACCTGCTACAATAGAATGGGAATAAATTTTACCTGTGTTATGACTAGATTTAATATGTTTTTTTTGTTTGTTTTATTACTGATTTTCCCTTCAGCTGTGGCTCAAGGTTTTCGTACGCATGAGGTTAAAAAAGGAGAAAGCTTGGAGCAAATTGCTAACCATTATCAGGTGAGTGTCGATGAGATTTATAAATTAAATCCAGATGCCAAAAAGCGAAATATCAACCATATGGTGTTGGTAATTCCTGCGCAAGAACCTAAAGTTAAACTAAATGAAGAAAGCAAACAACTAAGTTTTAAAAGCTATCAAATTCAAGCTAAAGAAACTTTATATAGCATCGCAAAAGCAAATCATTTAAGTATTGATGAACTTAAACAATACAACCCCGATTTGGTTGAAACCGATATAGCTATCGGGCAAACCATTAAAATTCCTATTTTTAGGAAAGATAAGCGCACACCTAATTTCAATGAATCCTTAACTAACTCTAGTTTTAGTAATATCATACATATTGTTTTGCCAGGTGAAACAAAATATAGGATCGCCAAGCAATATGGATTAAGTGTTGAGCAATTGCAAGCACTTAATCCCACATTGTTAGACTTAAAGGCCGGACAGTTGCTTACCATTGTGAACAAGAATAAAGAGGCACTAACTAATAAAAATGAAGCGCCTTTAAACTTTTTTAATTATGAGGTGAAACCAAAAGAGACTATTTTTAGGTTAACCAAAATGTTTAATGTACCAGCCGATTCACTTTATGCTTGGAATCCTCAATTGAAACAGTCTGGTTTGAAAGAAGGTATGCAAATAAAATTACCTAAGAAAGTGAATGTGCAAGTTGCCGGTTTATCTACAGACAAAGTGAACCTAGCAGAGAACATTAGTGATTATTCTACTCAAAAGGTAGCTGTTATGTTGCCCTTAAGTTTAGATAACATTAACGATGGTAATAAAGCTGATGTATTAAAGAAAGATAAAGTATTGCGTATTGCCTTAGATTTTTATAGTGGGGTTGAGGCTGCCATCCGTAAAGCCGAATTACTCGGGATTACAGTTGAGGCTAAAGTGTATGACACCCAGAGAAATTCGCAAAAGGTGGCGAGTATTATAAACAATAATGATTTTGATCAAGTTGACTTTGTTGTTGGACCATTTTTTACAAAAACCGTTGAAACAGCGTCCAAGCTATTAGAATCAAAAAAAATCCCTGTTTTAAGTCCTATTTCTAGCGGTGAAATTAATGGTGGTGTAAATTTAATTCAAACCCGCCCAACAGATATTATGATGCAGCAATCTATAATTTCCTTTATTAAATTGCATGGTGCAGATAAAAATGTTGTCGTTTTAGCTGATAAGGGTAAGGGGTATTTAGAATCAAAAATACTCTATACATTGCCTGAGGCAAAACTAGTAAACTTGCAAAAAGAGTATTTACAGCAAAGTGATCTAGCACGTGTTTTAGATAAGAATAGAACAAATTGGTTTATTCTTGAATCAGATGATATGGCCACTGTAAGTAATGCCGCGTCTTATCTAAATACACTGCGTTCAACTTTTGACATTCAACTGTTTACTTCCAATAAAAATGATTTATACGATAGTGAAGTACCTAGCACTTATTTAGGAAATTTAAACTTCACTTACGCTGCTATTAATAAAGAGTACAATCAAGATCCTTTAGATGAGTTTGTAAAAATATATCGGGAAGATTATGGTTTGTCTCCCAATCAATATGTTATTCGTGGGTATGATGTAACATTAGATGCAATTTTAAGAAAAGCTAACTTCTCTGATTTTTATGAATCGCTAAGCCTTGATCAAACCACAGAATATGTGGAAAATCAGTTTAATTATAACAAAAAATTGATTGGCGGGTATTTTAATAACGCGGTTTATATTTTACAATACAATAAGGAGTTACAAATTCAATCTGTAGAGAATTAAAATGACAAAAATAGCGTTAACTTATTTAGGAAACTTGAGGGTAAATAGTATTCATCTCAAAAGTAATTCTGAGTTGATAACCGATGCCCCAATAGATAATCAAGGAAAAGGCGAAGCTTTTTCACCCACCGATACGGTAGCTTCCGCACTAGCTAGTTGTATGTTAACTATTATGGGCATTTATGCTAATGAAAACAATATTGATTTAAGCGGAACCAAAGCCGAGGTTGAAAAATTTATGGAAAGCAATCCTAGGCGTATTGATTGTATAAAAGTAAAGGTTATTTTTAATAAGAAGTTTGATGAAAAAACGACTAAAAAATTAGAACGCATCGGTTATACCTGTCCGGTTTACCACAGCCTACATCCCGATTTGAAAAAGGAAATTACTTTTGAATATGCCTAGTTATTTTAAAGAAAATAATAAAAAAGCCTGGTGTTTTAATTACCAGGCTTTTTTTTATATAAAATGGTCTTTAACTGCGAGTTTGGCTTTTTGATAATCGGTCCATATTTGTTCTACAATTTCTTTTGCAGGAAGTATATCATTAATAAGACCACTTATTTGACCAATTTCTAATTCACCCTCTTCTAAATCTCCCTCAAACATTCCTTTTTTAGCTCTAGCTCTACCTAGTAAATCAATTAATTCTTGTTTACTTGGCGATTTGCTATAAAGGGATTTCACATCTTCGTAAAATTTATTTTTTAATAAACGTACTGGGGCTAGCTCTTTAAGGGTTAGTTCGGTGTCACCTTCTTGCGCATTTACCACACTATCTTTAAAATTTTGATGTGAAGAAGCCTCTTCACTTGCTACAAATCTACTTCCTATTTGTACGGCATCTGCACCCAAAACCATAGCCGCCAACATTCCTGATCCTGTGGCAATTCCTCCTGCTGCTATTAACGGGATATTCAATTTTTCTTTCACCATAGGGATCAAAGTAAAAGTGGTAGTTTCTTCACGACCATTATGGCCTCCAGCCTCAAAACCCTCTGCAACCACTGCATCTACACCGGCGGCTTCCGCTTTAAGCGCAAATTTCACACTGCTCACTACGTGAACCACGGTGATTCCTTTTTCTTTAAGCAATGGAGTAAATGTCTTGGGATTTCCAGCAGAGGTAAAAACAATTGGTACTTTCTCTTCAATAATAATGTTTATTATTTCTTCCAAGTCGGGGTAAAGCATAGGCATATTTACCGCAAAAGGTTTATCGGTTGCTGCTTTACATTTTAAGATATGCTCACGAAGTACATTTGGGTACATAGAACCAGCCCCTATTATTCCTAAACCACCTGCATTGCTAACGGCACTGGCCAATCTCCAGCCGCTGGCCCAGATCATTCCGGCTTGTATTATGGGTAATTCTATATTAAATAGTTTGGTTATTCTATTATTATGAATCTGCATTCGGTTAATTTTTAAAATTTGCTAAATATACTTAGAATTTTATAGGTACACCATCTTATCCGATAACTCCCGACCCTAGTAGTTCATCATCCATATGCCAAGCTACAAATTGCCCTTCTGTGATAGCAGATTGCGCTTCTTTGAAAACAACATAAAGTCCTTCTTTCGTTTGATGTAATTTAGCCTCCTGAAGAGGTTGTCTATACCGAATACGTGCTTTCACCGCCAAACTTTCACCCAAGCCTAATTTCAAATCTTCTCTAACCCAGTGAATGTCTTGAGGTTTTACCAAAAGACCACGGCGATAAAGCCCAGGATGATTTTTACCCTGCCCCACATAAATAATATTTTTATTGACATCTGTTTCCAAAACAAATAGCGGTTCTGGTGTTCCTCCTACGGCAAGACCCTTGCGCTGACCTTTGGTAAAGAAATGCGCACCGTTGTGTTCGCCCACCTTTTTTCCATTTTCTGTAGTATAATTATATTTCTCGCTTAAATAAGTCAATTCTTGATTTTCTAAACCTTGGTTTTGATATAGGGGTGAATCGCTAGGAATTTCAACAATATCTCCTGTTTTTGGTTTTAGCTGTTGCTGAAGAAAGTCTGGCAGTCTTACCTTACCAATAAAACATAAACCTTGTGAGTCTTTTTTATTAGCTGTTATTAAACCTTGTTCTTTAGCAATGGCACGTACCTCGCTTTTTTGTAAGTCGCCAATAGGGAAGAGAGATTTGGCTAATTGATCCTGAGATAATTGGCAAAGAAAATAAGATTGGTCTTTATTATTGTCTTTTCCAGCCAACAATTTGTAAGTGGTTTTGCCATTAACCGAAGCGGTTGCTCTTCGCGCATAATGCCCAGTTGCGACATAATCTGCACCCAAGGAAAGAGCAATGTCTAAGAAAACATCAAATTTTATCTCACGGTTACACAGTACATCTGGGTTTGGAGTACGTCCAGCCTCATACTCTTTAAACATATAGTTTACAATACGTTCTTTATATTGTTCGCTTAGATCTATAGTTTGAAATGGAATATTTAACTTATCTGCAACAAGCATGGCGTCATTACTGTCATCTAACCAAGGGCATTCATCACTTATGGTAACGCTATCGTCGTGCCAGTTTTTCATAAAAAGGCCAATTACTTCATAGCCCTGCTCTTTTAACAAGTAAGCGGTTACACTAGAATCAACTCCTCCGCTAAGGCCTACGATAACGCGTGCTTTCTTTTTATTTTGCATTTTTTGTTGAGTGTTTTATTTTTTTGTGTTCTTAAAAAGAGGTAAAGGATGCTGGATTTCTTTGTAATTACCATCATCCTGCCGTTCAAGCCAAATGCCATCTTTCTTCCCATGCTTATAATTTCCTTTTGAGATAAGCTCGCCAGCGGCATCGTAAATTCTTGTTTTACCGTGTAATTTACCGTCTTTATAAGTGTAATGTTGAAGCAATTGTTTATTGGCACCAAAGATTTTAAGCTCACCGTTTAATTTACCATATTTATATTCTTCTATTTGAGCCAATTCTCCCGTATTAAAATAGGTTTTCTTTAGCCCGTGAAGCTGATTGTTTTTATAATGTTCTTCGAGCATAAGTTGATCGGAATTTTTATGATAGTATAACCAGATACCTTCTCTTTTCTGACCAATCATATTCCCTTTACTTACTGTATTTCCGTATCGGTTAAAATATTCAACAATTACGGTATCGGTATGGGCTTGGAAAGTCTTGCTAGCCACAGGCTGAGTGCCACTTTTGGGTTTGTAAAATTTAAACACACCAATTTCTTTACCATGTTCAAACTGTCCTTCGTATTTGATTTGATCTGATTTTTCATATTTTTTTATCCAGCGACCGTGACGCTTTCCGTTTTGATCAAATTGATTGATTTTCTCTTGGGCAAAGCTTGAATCCGTAAAGGATAAAAAAACCAATATATAGAATGGAATAATACTTAAATTCATAAGTTTTCTTTTTTGTATCTTGCTCTTTAAAAAAAATTATAAATGAATCGATTTAGTTTCTCCTTTAGGTTTGCAAAAGTACTGCCAATTTTTCTATTAAGCGTATTTTTTTTGGCTTGTGATGAAGATGACAATGATAATGTTATCGAAGGCACCAACTCAATAATCAATTATTTGAGCAAAAATCAAGAATTTTCTCAGTTAACTGAGTTAATTTTTAAAGCAGATTACCAAGGTAAATTAGATGGAAACTCGGGGAACTATACCTTTTTAGCTCCAACCAATCAAGCTATAAATGAATTTTTGACCAAAAATGGAATGAATGATTTATCTGCGCTTACGCAACAAGAAGCCCAAGAAATAGTTGATTACCATTTGTTGTTGGAAAAGGTAGATACGAGTCAAACTACTACTGGATTTTTAACCACGGCTGCACAATTGAGATTGAACGATAGTGTCAGCTATCCATTAAGTTTGCACCTTAAAAAAGATACAGACTTATCATTTAATGCTTCTGCACAACTGGTGCAGGCCAATATTGAAGTAGATAACGGTGTACTTCACGTCTTAAATGAAGTTTTAATAGTACCTAGTTTAGCAGATCTTTTAAGTTTTGATGAGCAAAGCGTGGGCTTTTTTAATTTATGGGATGATTTAGGTTTATTACCACTTTTAGAACAAGAAGCGCTACAGAGTTTATTTGCACCAGATACCGACAAACTTGCTGTATTTCTACAAAATCAAAATTTAAATGCACAAGAAAAAGAACAATTTGCCAAGAATCATCTCTATCAGGGATTTTTACATACTGACGCCATAACAATGGGATATAGATATAGCGAAGCCAATCGGGACAATACTATGATAAGTAATTTTTTTAATACTACCACGGGAATACTTATAAATAATAAAACTAGTGTAAGCACGCAAAATATTGTAGGGAAAAATGGTGTAATGCACATCTGCTCAGATATTTTAGCCTTACCAAGTCTTTGGAGCTTAATTGAGTCTAATCCAAATCTAGCTACCTTTGTACAAGGTGCAACTAGAACCGATTCCGCTTTAAGCGATTATAAATCACTATTATCTGGCACAAACAATATTAACTTTACGTGCTTTATACCTAATAATTTGGCATTTGATACTTTTTTCAGTAACCAAGATGCAACTGGTATACTAAATATTGATAATATTGATGCTGGTACTTTAGAAACTCTCTTAATGACGCACTTATTTGAGAATACAGCACTAAAAATTGAAGAATTACCCAGTTCGATTGCAAATAATCAAGGAGTAATTACTATCAATAAATCTATATCAACTTGTAAATTAACCGATGAAAATGGAATGGAAGCTTCTGTTATTGAGCAAGATATAAATAGTAAAAATGGGTTTATTCATACAATTGACAGTGTTTTATTAAACAATTAACTTTGTTTAATGTTTATTAACAAAAGTTAAACACTATTCTTTTTTTTAATGTTTTAGATTTGAATTATTAATCAATTTAAATCAAAAATACTATGAAGAGAATCAGTTTACTACCCCTCTTAATGCTGGCGCTTAGTTTCTCCTTTTACTCGTGTAGTGACGATGACGATGGCTCAAGAAATTTACCGCCCGAAATGAACAATACTATTGCCGATGTGGTGATAGCCAATGAAAATTATTCTGTACTCGAAGCCGCTTTGATCAAAACAGATTTAGTAAGTACCTTTCAAGGTAGCTCAGAGTATACCGTATTTGCTCCCAACGATCAAGCTTTTCAAAACTTTTTGAGCGATAATGGTTTTGCAAACTTAGATGATGTTCCAACCAATGTGCTAACCCAAGTACTATTATATCACGTTGTACCAGGAAGCTTGCAAGCGGCAGATTTACAAACGCAATATTATTCAACTTTAAGTTTAGAAGAAGATTCTCAAGCCTATTTAAGTTTGTATGCCGATACAAGTAGCGGTGTAGAATTAAACGGAGCAACAGCCGTAATTACCCCAAATATTGAAGCTGATAACGGTGTAATTCATGGAATTGAAACCGTATTATCTCTGCCCACTGTTGCTGATTTGGCAATATACAATGATAATTTTAATACCTTAGTTACTGCTTTAGGAAACGGAGGTAATACTACCGACTTTCTTGGACTAGCTTCAGATCCATCTGCAGATATCACTGTATTTGCACCTACTAATAACGCTTTTGATACCTTTTTAAATGATTTAGGGGTAACACTTCCCGATGTTAGTGGCGCTGTGCTAGATAATCTTTTAAGAAATCATGTGGTAGCAAGTTCGGTTGCCTCAACACAGCTTTCCACAATGTATGTAAATACAGAGGCTACTTTTGACGCTACTTCTAATAAGTTGAGTATGTATATCAACACAGAAGACGGGGTAACCTTAAACGGACAGTCAAATGTAATTGTTGCTGACGTAGTAGGGGTAAATGGAATTATTCATGCTGTTGATGCAGTGGTCGCATTACCAACTATAGGAACTTTTGCGACTGCAGATAATACTTTTGAGACCTTAGTATCAGCTTTAACAAGAGAAACTAGTTTCACTTACGTGGATTTGTTAAGCACAGAGAATGGAACGAATCCTGCTCCTTTCACTGTTTTTGCACCTATCAATGATGCTTTTGCAGATTTATTAACCGAATTGGGAGCTGATAGCCTAGCCGATATAGATACAGCTACGCTTGAAGCTACCTTAAATATGCACGTTATCACAGGGGCCAATGTAACTGCTTCAGACTTAACTTCAGGAGCTGTTACTACAGCCGGAGGTGAGATGATTACAATCGATGCAAGTAATGCCACGATAACCGACCCTAATAGTCGAGTAAGTAATATTATTGTGACCGATGTTCAAGCAAGTAACGGAGTAATTCACGCCATTGATAAAGTAATTTTACCTGCTTTACCATAAGTATACAGAAGATTGCAAAATGAGAGGAGGCCCAGTAGGCCTCCTTTTTTGTTTTATTGATAAAATATAAAGCCATATTGTCAATAATATTTGTATTTTTGCGCCCCGTATAGACATTATTTAATCAATTTATCATGGCACAAACCAAGTACATTTTTGTCACCGGGGGTGTTTCTTCGTCATTAGGAAAAGGAATAATCGCAGCATCATTAGCAAAACTTTTACAAGCACGAGGATACCGAGTTACTATCCAAAAATTAGACCCCTATATTAATATAGATCCGGGTACGATGAATCCGTATGAACATGGTGAGTGTTTTGTTACTGAAGATGGAGCGGAAACAGATCTTGATTTGGGGCATTATGAGCGATTTTTAAATACCAATACTTCACAGGCCAATAATGTTACTACGGGTCGTGTTTACCAAAGCGTAATTAACAAAGAAAGAAGAGGTGAGTTTTTGGGTAAAACCGTCCAAGTAATTCCTCATATCACTAATGAAATTAAAGAACGTATCAAAATTTTCGGTAACTCTGGAGATTACGATATTGTGATAACAGAAATAGGAGGAACCGTAGGCGATATTGAGTCTTTGCCTTATATAGAAAGTGTACGCCAGTTACGCTGGGAATTAGGCGATAACAATTCATTGGTAATTCATTTAACTTTAATTCCTTATCTATCTGCTGCAGGAGAACTTAAGACTAAGCCCACACAACACAGTGTAAAAACCTTGATGGAGAGTGGTGTAAATGCAGATATTTTAGTTTGTCGTACAGAACACGAGATAGGAGATGACCTAAAACGAAAATTGGCATTGTTTTGCAATGTAAAAGAAGAGGCGGTTATCCAATCTATAGATGCTTCAACTATTTATGATGTTCCTAATCATATGCTAGAAGAAGGTCTTGATAAAATCAGTTTAAGTAAATTGGCGCTTCCTTTAAAATCTGAACCAGATTTAACGCAATGGAATGCCTTTTTGCAACGGCATAAAAATCCGAAAAGTGAAGTAAATATTGGTCTAGTGGGTAAGTATGTAGAATTACAAGATTCTTATAAATCTATTCTCGAGGCTTTTATACACGCTGGTGCCGAAAATGAGGTTAAAGTAAATGTAATAAGTCTTCACGCTGAATTTTTCTCAAAAGAATACGAGGATAAAAACATATCATTAGACGGTATTTTGGTAGCTCCAGGTTTTGGAGAACGAGGAATTGACGGGAAAATCGAGGCGGTTAGATATGCGCGAGTAAATAAAATCCCTTTCCTAGGAATTTGTTTGGGTATGCAGATGGCCGTAATCGAGTATGCGCGCAATGTATTAAATCTAGAAGGAGCCAATAGCACAGAAATGGAGCCAGATGTGAAATTTCCTGTAATTGATATAATGGAAGATCAAAAGAATATCTCACAAATGGGAGGAACTATGCGATTAGGAGCGTGGGATTGTGCTTTAACTCCAGATTCACTTATATATAAGGTTTACCAACAAGAAGAGATTAGCGAAAGGCATAGACATCGTTATGAATATAACAACCAGTATAAAGCAGCGCTCGAAGAAGCCGGTTTGTTAAGCACAGGGATAAACCCTAAGACAGGTCTTGTAGAGGTTGTCGAACTAAAAGATCACCCTTGGTTTATTGGGGTGCAGTACCATCCCGAATATAAAAGTACCGTGGCCAATCCTCACCCGCTTTTTGTTCATTTTGTAGAAGCGGCAAAGAATTTTGCAACAAAAAAGAATTAAAAAATATAGATACTGTTCACAGATTGAACAAGATTTAAATGTAATGTATGGAAAATAAAAAATTTGATTTAAACTCGCTTATCGGTTTTTTTCTAATAGGAGGTATCTTGCTATGGATGCTTTATTACAATAGTGATGAGCAAACTACTATTACCACAGAAGGAACACCAGAAGTAACGGAGCAAACCCAGAACGAAAATCAAAAATCAGAAGCTGTTGAAGAAATTGTACCAAAAAGCCAAGATTCATTAGCTATCGCACAAGCTAAAGAAAAATTAGGTGCTTTTGGTTATGCCGCGGCTAAGGCAAAAGAGGGAACTACCACCATAGAGAATGATGTTTTAAAATTAATCATAAGTAACAAAGGTGGACAAATTGTATCAGCTAAACTGAAAAATTTTAAAACCTATGACTCTATTCCAGTACACTTAATCAAAGACGGGAATAGTGCGTTTAATCTTTCGTTTACCACTCAAGACAATCGTAACATCAATACTAAAGATATGTTTTTTGAGCCTCAAAAAAGCCAAAATGATGCACAAGCATCTTTTAGGTTAAAGGTGTCAGAAAATCAATACTTAGAGTATTACTATGCTTTGAAACCAGGAGAGTATATGTTAGATTTTGCTATTCGCTCACAAGGTTTAAATCAGGTAGTTCAAAATAAAGATATTGCACTAGATTGGTCTTTAACCGCTTACCGACGTGCAAAAAGCATTTCTTATGAGAACAGGTATACCGAGATTTTATGGGAGTTCGAAGATGGCAATACAGATTATGCCGGGCAAGGAAAAGATGAGCAAGAAGAGGATAAACAAATTTCATGGGTAGCTTTTAAACAGCATTTCTTCTCTTCTATCTTACTTACTGATGATCCTTTTCAAAACGGGACTTTTATTTCGAAAAATTTGGTAGAAGATGAAGAAATAGATACCGTTTACACTAAAGCATTTGAAGCTAAATTTCCTATTGCGTTAAAAGGGGGAGAATTTAATGAGACCATGAATATGTATTTCGGTCCTACCGATTATAAAATACTTGACAATTATCAGCGTAACTTGGATGAAATTGTGCCTTTAGGTTGGGGTATTTTCGGATGGATTAACAAGTATTTTATTATACGTTTTTTTAATCTCCTTAGCGGATTTTTACCGGCAGGTATTGCCATTATAGTTTTAACCATAGCGATTAAGATATTATTGTCTCCAGTACAATATAAGCAGTATGTTTCTCAAGCAAAGATGAAAGTGCTACGACCCGAAATCAACGAGCTTAATGAGAAGTATAAAGACAACGCTATGAAAAAGCAACAGGAAACAATGAAGTTGTATAATAAAGCAGGGGCTAGCCCAATGAGCGGTTGTATACCTGGTTTGTTACAAATTCCTGTATTTTATGCTTTATTTAATTTCTTTCCGAGTGCGTTTAGTATTCGTCAAGAAAGTTTCCTTTGGGCAGATGACCTTTCGAGTTATGATGTTATAGCCGAATTGCCTTTCCATATTCCATTTTATGGAGACCACATTAGCTTATTTCCTATACTTGCATCTATTGCCATCTTCATTTACATGATGATGACAACTGGGCAGACTATGCAAGCTTCTCAACCAGGAATGCCGAATATGAAGTTTATAATGTATATCTCTCCTTTGTTTATGTTGTTTTTCTTTAACAACTACGCAAGTGGGCTATCATTGTATTATTTAACCTCAAACTTAATTACAATAGGAATTATGCTTGTAATTAAAAATTTCATAATTGACGAGGATAAAATTCATGCTAAAATCCAAGAAAACAAAAAGAAGCCAGCCAAAAAGAAAGGTAAATTTGCGAGGAAAATGCAGGAGATGATGGAGGAAGCTGAGCGTCAACAGCAGCAGGCCAAGAAAAAATAATTAAACTAAAAAAAAGACTCGGTTTCCCGAGTCTTTTTTTATCTATATGGATTGGGGTAACGGGCCCTTAAATTTTTTAATAAATGTTCTAATCCGTTTATTTTTATCTCATAAACGGCTTGCATTTGTTGGCCTAATTTGCTTTTAGGAAATCCTTTTTGTGCGAACCAAACGAAATAAGATTCGGGGATATCAGACAAAAAGAAACCTTTGTATTTTCCAAAATGCATTTTAGCATAGGCTAGAAAAAGCAATTCTTTTGTGTTGAAATCATTCATAAATCAAAAGTACATGAAAGCAAAATTAAGCAGTTAAGAATATTATTTTTCTTTGTAAAAAAAATATTTCTACATGCTGTTTGTTTTTGTTATTTTTGCTAAACAAAATTCGAACGATAAGAAAAACCTGATTATGAATTTACACGAATATCAAGGAAAAGAAATACTAAATAGTTTTGGCGTGCGCATACAGCGCGGGATAGTAGCCAATACACCTCAAGAAGCTGTTGACGCAGCTAAAAAGCTAACCGAAGAAACAGGAACAGGCTGGCACGTTATTAAGGCTCAAGTACACGCAGGTGGTCGTGGAAAAGGAGGTGGAGTTAAATTAGCTAAAAACCTTCAAGAAGTTGAAAATATTGCTGATGAAATTTTAGGAATGCACTTGGTTACTCCGCAAACCTCTGCAGAAGGTAAATTGGTAAATCAGGTATTGATTGCAGAAGATGTTTATTACCCAGGAGATAATGAACCAGATGAGTTTTATATGTCTGTGTTGCTAAACCGTGCTAATGGTAGAAACATGATTATGTATTCTACAGAGGGAGGTATGGATATTGAAACCGTAGCAGAAGAAACTCCGCATCTAATTTTTACTGAAGAAATTGATCCTGCCACAGGAATTTTACCTTTCCAAGCTAGAAAAATTGCCTTTAACCTAGGTTTGTCTGGAGCTGCTTTTAAAGAAATGACCAAATTTGTTACGGCTTTGTATACAGCTTATGACAAATCAGACTCTTCATTATTTGAAATCAACCCGGTTTTAAAAACCAGTGACGACAAAATTATGGCAGTAGATGCCAAAGTAACTTTAGACGACAATGCTTTATACCGTCACAAAGATTACGCAGCTATGCGTGATGAGCGCGAAGAAAACCCAACAGAGGTTGAGGCGCGTAAGGCAGGATTAAGTTATGTTGATTTAGATGGTAATGTAGGGTGCATGGTTAACGGTGCTGGACTTGCTATGGCAACAATGGACTTGATCAAGCACGCAGGTGGAGAGCCAGCTAATTTCCTTGATGTAGGAGGAACAGCAGATGCTAAGAGAGTAGAAGAAGCTTTTAGATTAATTTTGAAAGACGAGAAAGTTGAAGCTATACTCATTAATATCTTTGGTGGAATTGTTCGTTGTGACCGTGTGGCCCAAGGAGTTGTAGATGCCTATAAAAATATGGGAGACGCCATTAATGTGCCAATTATTGTAAGATTGCAAGGTACTAATGCCGATATTGCTAAAGAATTAATTGATAGTAGCGGATTAAACGTACAGAGTGCTGTACAATTTAAAGAAGCCGCAGATAAAGTACAACAAGTACTAAGCTAAAGATTTTTAAAACGTATTAAAAAACCTCAATGCAAACATTGAGGTTTTTTTTAATTAAAATTTATAGAAACTGAATTCAATTTAGGTGTAAAATTCGCTATAAAATTCGGTTTGTATAAAAAAGGATAAGTTCTATTTTCTTTTTTCAGATTTATTTGGACGCTTTGGGGGTAACGGACCTCTAAGATGAATAATAAGTCCGTCCAAAAAATTTCGTAAAAATTGGTCACCACATTCCATATATTTTGGGTGGTCTTCTTTTCTGAAAATAGCGTTCAATTCACTCTTGGATACTTTAAAATCTACAAGCTTGAAAATATTAATAATATCATCATCTCTTAATTTATGTGCTACTCTTAGTTTTTTAAAAACGTCATTATTTGTTAGTCCCATAGGTTTAGTTTCTTGAAACGCAAAAATAACTTTATTCTTTTGATATATTAACGATATCTTGGTAAAGTTCTCCTATACGATTTTTATCGGTATCATTTGTGAGAGCCTCTTGCGCATCTTGGTAAATATTTTTAGCCTCCTTTAAAAGATTTTCTTTGAAGCAATTGTCTTCATTTTTTTGAAGGAGAAGGTATTTAAGCATAATTAAAAGCTTTTGTACACAAGTAATATCATGTTTACAATAAGTTCTATAACTCGCCAGTACCTGGTATAATAACTCAGCGAAATTTACCGTGGTTAAAAAAACCAATGCCTTATCACTTTCGTATATTATGGTTTCATCTCGCTTTTTCATCCGTAAAGCAAATAGCTCGGTTAAATAGTCTATGGTATTTAGAGCTGTTCCTGGATCATTGATGCCTGGTGACATGGCCTTGACACCAATTTCAGTTATTTGTTTAAAGCCCAATGCGTAATTATCTAAAACAATTTCGCCTCGAGCGAAGTTGAAGTTCTCTAATATTTTTTCTTTTAATTCATCGTCTATCGATCTGTTTACCTGAAATAAGGGGACTCCTTCCAAAACAAAGGCGCCTTTAAGCGGTAATATTTTAAGTTTAATTTCATTCTCTAAGCAAAGCAACTTTAAATTGTTTAATGCAAAGGTTTGCAAATAGCCCGTTTCTGTACTATAATACTTTTGCCAACTGTCGGTGTTTGGAAAGCTGCTTTTATGATTTTTTTGTTCTCCCTCGATTAACCGGTTTAATCTGTTTTTAGCGTCATTAAATATGTTTTCTAAAATGCGGTTTACCTGAATTGATTGCGAGATAGAATGAATAAAATATAAAAATGCAGCAAAACATATTACTGTAAATATGATTCCTAATAATACCGAAAAGCCAGGTAATTGATATTGACTGTCTTCCTTGGGGTTTATGCCTACAAGGGTAAAAGTATTGTATAAAATAGTAGCAACATATAAACCTAAGACGTATTGATGATTACGTTTCGATATTAACCCAGGAAGAACTCTAGGAGAAAAATTACTAGATGCTTGATTTAATAAAACCATAACCATTGAGAAGCTAAAAACCATAATGGATATTATGCCTCCTGTTAAAAAACTTAAAAGAGTCTTGGCGGTATCTGCATTGTTGATCACCAACTCTGGAACATACTTGATCACAAAGCTTGAAACTCCCCTTTTCTCTAAATAAAGCATCAACATAGCAAAATTGAAGCCTAAGAAACTAATAATAGAGGGGTAAAAAGCTATATTCTCTTCAATACGGTGAAAGAAAGCAACTAGTTTATTATAAAGATTACGCATAGGTGAAGTTTGTAATAGAAATATACAATTTGTTTGGTAGGGGACTTCTTAATTTTTACATAAACCTTCAATAGTAATGACAAAATGACATTAATTAAAAAGTTTTAACGACAAAATGGCAGGTTATAGCAATTGGTATTTAATTTGACTACTTACAAGAAAAATAAATAAATACATTATGAGTTTAGTAAAGCAGACAAATCCTTGGTTAAAGACAGCCTTTGAAGATTTATTTCAAGAAGACAGATTCAGTTCAAGTGCGGCAAAAAGTTTGGGAGTTCAAATTCCAGCAGTAAATATTATCGATGATGAAAATCAATTTGAAATTGAATTAGCTGCTCCAGGAAAAGTTAAAGAAGATTTTAAAATAGAATTGAAACAAGATTTATTGGTCATTGAATCAGAAACAAAGACCATCGAGAAACCCGAAAAGCCAAAGTATTCGCGTAGGGAATTTAATTATAGTCAGTTTAAACGGTCTTTTACTCTACCAGATTCTATTGACGTTGGTAAGATCAAAGCAAAATATGAACAAGGAATTCTACGTGTGATCCTACCTAAAAAAGAAGAATCAACAATTTCGGGCAAGAGATTAATAGAAGTTGCATAATTTTCAAGGTTACCAATAATAATAGCCCTCAAAAATGAAATTTTGAGGGTTATTCTTTTTTATCCTTTAATTTTTGCTGTAACATTTTAAGTTCATCTCTAAATCGTGCTGCAGCCATGAAGTCTAATTCTTTAGCTGCGCTTTCCATTTCTTTTCTTACCTTTCTAATACGGTCTTCTAGCTGGTTTTCACTAAAATAAATAACCTCTTCTTCGGCCGCTTTTAAATTTTCAGCTGGTTTAAAGCTGTACGGCTCTACCTTTTTACCAGCTAAGGTGTTGTCTAATGATTTATTCAGTGCTTGCGGAGTTATATTATGCTTTTTATTATAATTGATTTGCTTGGTGCGACGGTATTCGGTTTGATCAATTGTTTCTTGCATGCTTCGGGTAATTTTGTCGGCATACATTATCGCCTTGCCTTCTAGGTGTCGCGCTGCGCGTCCTATGGTTTGCGTAAGCGATCGATTACTTCTTAAGAACCCCTCTTTGTCAGCATCAAGAATGGCTACCAGTGAAACCTCTGGCAAATCTAATCCTTCTCTAAGAAGATTTACGCCTACTAAAACATCAAATAGACCTTTTCGTAAATCTTGCATAATTTCTACTCGCTCTAGGGTGTCTATATCACTATGAATATAGCGGCAGCGAATATCAATTCGGCTTAAGTATTTGGTTAACTCTTCAGCCATTCGTTTGGTTAAGGTGGTAACTAAGGTACGCTGATCTTTTTCTACGCGTTCCTGAATTTCTTCTATCAAATCATCAATTTGATTTAAACTGGGGCGCACCTCGATTATAGGATCGAGTAAACCAGTAGGTCGAATAACCTGTTCAACATATACACCGTCAGATTTCTGTAATTCATAATCTGCAGGTGTAGCACTAACATATACTACTTGGTTTTGTAAGGCTTCAAACTCTTCTAACTTTAACGGGCGGTTGTCCATGGCTGCTGGTAAACGAAATCCATATTCAACCAGGTTTTCTTTCCTCGATCGATCTCCACCATACATTGCACCAACTTGGGGTACCGTTACGTGACTTTCATCAATAACCATTAAATAGTCGTCAGGAAAATAATCCAGTAAGCAGAAAGGGCGGGTCCCTGGCTGTCTTCCATCTAAATAGCGCGAATAATTCTCAATTCCAGAGCAATACCCCAATTCTTTTATCATTTCTAAATCAAAATTAGTACGCTCTTCTAATCTTTTTGCTTCCAAAGGTTTTCCAATTTCTTGAAAATAGCTCACTTGTTTTCCTAAATCTAAAGCAATTTGGTCTATCGCATTGTGCAAAACATCGGGTGAGGTAACAAACATATTGGCGGGGTAAATAGTAAGCCGCTCATATTTTTCTAGTATCTCATTATTTACAGGGTTAAAAGCCTCAATTTCCTCAATTTCATCACCAAAGAAATGAATCCGGAAGGCATTATCGGCATAACCAGGAAAAACATCAACTGTATCCCCCTTAATTCTAAAATTACCATGTTGAAAATCCGCTTCTGTTCGTGCGTATAAACTTTGAACCAATCGCTGCAACAATTTGGTTCGCGATATTTCTTGATCGCGTTCTAGCGAGATAACATTCTTTTGAAATTCAATTGGGTTACCAATACCGTACAAGCAACTTACCGATGCCACCACGAGTACATCTCGTCTACCTGATAGCAAAGAAGAAGTTGTGCTTAACCGCAACTTTTCAATCTCTTCATTTATAGATAAATCTTTTTCTATATAGGTACCAGAGGTTGGAATGTATGCTTCTGGCTGATAATAATCGTAATACGATACAAAATATTCAACCGCATTATTCGGGAAAAAAGTTTTAAACTCGTTATAAAGCTGCGCCGCTAGGGTTTTGTTATGCGCCAAAACTAAAGTCGGTTTTTGTACCTGCTCAACCACATTGGCCACTGTAAATGTTTTTCCAGATCCAGTTACACCTAGCAAGGTTTGGTATCTTTCGTCATTTTCTAAGCCATTTACCAATTGCTTAATCGCCTGAGGCTGATCTCCAGTCGGTTTAAAATCTGATTTTATATTAAATTTCACCCTTTTTTTGTTTTTCCGTCAAGCGGATTTTTTAAATCTCATTCACTTCAAACATACTAAAACCGCTAACGTTTTAGCGTTAAATGCCCCTTAAAACTACGTGAATTTTTAAATCGTATTATAAACCAATAATCATTAGAGGGCATAGGTTTGCCGTTGTAGTTACCATCCCAATATTGATAAGGATTCATTTGATGAATTAGCTTGCCATAACGATCATATATCAAAACATACTCGATGTTTGGGTCTTGCCGACTTATACCTTGTAAGCGCCAAACGTCATTGACCCCATCTTGATTGGGAGTAAAAAATGCCATAAATCCTGGGATATTAACTTTTATGCTTGCTGTACCACATCCGTAAAGATCACGAGCATAAATGATATGCTCTCCCAAGCTAAGCGTATAGGCTGATTGAGTGGAGAAGTCTTGATTTTGATCAATAGCAAACGCATAGCTGCCCGTTCCAGAAGCTTTAATGGCTATTCTGCCGCTACCAAATGGAGGTAGCAGCTCATAACTCAACCTAGGAAGGCTAGAAGGGATTACCTTAAATTCTTTTATTTTTTTACAAATAAATTCTTCTTCTTGAATACTAGTGGTTTGAGAAACCTCTACCCAATATTCACCAATTTCTTGTATTTTTATTTGTGGCGTCGTTTCTCCTGTACTCCATAAAAACCGATAAGAATTAGAAGGTTTTAGTTTGGTCGTTAGCGTGATTTCATCTACCGCTTCGCATAGTACAATTTCTTCATATGCCTTAATTTTTGGTTGAGGAGCAGCTAATAATTCAACTTCAATAATGCCAATACAAGTTGTTGCGTTTTCAATTTTCGCAAATAGAATTAAAGGCAATTCTTCAGCATTAAATTGGATATTAATGGGTAAGGAGTTTTCTCCTTTTAAAGCATCTTCTGCAGTTTGATAGTAGTTGATCCGTTTTCCTGGCGCATTAAACATGCTTTCAATTTGGGTAGTGGCATCTACTAAATTGTATCTTACAAAACCCTCGGTATCAGGACAATTAATTAAGTTGATTTTGGTTTTAGGATTTTCTGTAGTTTCAAGGCGCAATTCACAAATATGATAACATCCTCTTGCCGTTTCTACCCGCGCAAATATCACTTGATTTTTAAGGGTGTTTTCAAAATTAATAGTAGTGGTAATAGGATTACTTTTGTTCTCGGCATTTAGTGGACTGGTGTAAAAAGCTTGCACCTTATACAGAGTATTATTATTGGTTATGACACCAATACTAGACTCCAAATTAAAAATACTTAAACCATCATCGTCCGTATCACAAGCAAGCAGCGTCTGGTTGTTAATTTCTTTAAAGTCAATATACTCCACCTCAATTTCATCTTCGGCAATGCAAGCGTTTCCATAATCTAAAACCAATTTATATCTGCCTGCTTGATTTATTGAGTAGTTTGCTTCATTGGGACCGCTGGCTAATAGAATATCTGGAGCGTTTTCTTGTACCGCATACCAACTATAAGTTTGCGGAGTATTAGCAGTATTTTGGGAGCTAAGGCTGTAAACCTCTCCTGGACATAAGCCGTTTTCGCCCACTAAATCCTCACCCAAATTGGCACCAATATTAAAACTACCTCCTTCTAAAAATACGGCAGAATCATAGCGATAATTTTTTTCATCGGCAATAATCAATTTGATATGGTAACTGGTATTAGGAATAACATCTGCCGTAGCGGTCAATGTTTTGGTCTGACCATTAAAATTTATAGCAGCATTAGTTGGGTTAAAGCGATCAAAATAGGCTTCATTTTCTGCTTCGCAACCTCCAGGAATAGCGGGGTGAACCGTAGTTACTTGTACTGGAGTATTGGTTCCTGGTACTACAGCAATATTAGAATAAGTTCCGCCTTGAGGTTTAATTAAAAAAGCAAAGACATCTGAATATCGGCAGGTGTTGGGGTCATTTTCTTGGTATTCTTCAGACGCGAATATATAATTAAACTGAATTTGATTAGCATTGGGCGTAAAATCAAATTCAATGATGCTGGCGTTTACGGTTCCTTGAACATTCAGCACTTGTTCTAAATCATTGTCTCCAACCCAGTTGGGCGCATCATCATCGCTTAAGGAAGTATTTGGTCCTGGGACATTAGAAAGTCTTCCCGTAGACATTACCACGCCATTAGCAAAAGGAAAAGAGGAATTGTTATTAGTAAAATACCCGTAGCTCAAATCGCCACCACTAAAATTACCGCTAACAGCGTTGGTTACATTAACATTGCTAATGCAACCGCTATCCATTAAAATGTCTTCTATAAGTTCTTGTGGCGTAAAATTGGTTTGAACACTAATGTTCTGTCCAAAAACCGGGTAAAAAATAAGAATTAATAAAAATTGAAAAAATTTCAAAATACCAGTTTAAAAATGGGGAACAAAAATACAACTAAATAGTCTTTTGTTAATCTATAAACGGGTTAAAAATCAATTAAATTATCGGTTCAAGTACACCCAGCCTTTAATGGGTTTAAAGTCGGGGTCATTTAAATTAAGCACATAGAAATAAGTGCCTGTTGGCAACTGTTTCCCTACATTGTTTAAGCCAACATTGCTAGTACCGTCCCAATTGGGGGTTTGATTATTTCCTTGATAAACCAAATTTCCGTAGCGCGAAAAAATCTTTAAATCAAAGCGTTCAAATACAGTATAGAGTCCTTTGATTCTAAAAACATCATTAATTCCATCATCATTCGGAGAAAAACCTTCAGGAATCCAGGGGGGGCAATGCTTGGTGCCAATCAATAGGCGGTATATTTTATGGCATTCGTTGGGATCGTCAAAAGTTGTACGCAAATAAATTTCCTGCGGATTTTGGGTATTCTGATACGTATACGGATTTTTAATTGGATTTTCCTGCGCTTGTGCGAACGATAATGAGGTATAAAAATCAAATATTTCTTCATTATCTTTTAGATCTAATTTCAGTGCTAAATCGTATAAATCAAATATATTTTGGTTATACCCTAAATCGCAGCGCGTAACCGGTACTGAATTTTCAATGGCTATGGGCTTTATGCCTAATATAGTATCTAAAATCACAAAACAATCTTCAAAATCAGGGTGTTGAATCCTGATATAAATAAGCATTGGGTTTTGATTATTTATAAAAGCTTTAGGGTTGGGAATGGGGTTGGTATTTGATATTGCCTCATCTAAACTTGTGAAATATAAAAATCTGTATGCTGAAGGATTGGATAGAATTTCAGATTCAAGTTGTGTTAAATCAACTATACCAACTTCTTCTTGAGTGGTGTTATTACAAACAACGATATCAGCCGGTTGATTCCATTGTGGTAAGGTGTAAACTTGTATGGTAAATGAAGTAATTATATAGCAATTTGGGTCTTGTAGGCTGGTTAACCTTATATAAATTTCTTGCGGATTGTTCGTGTTTTCAAAAGCAGTAATATCAGTTATAGGATTTTGATTGTTTTGCGCTTGAATAAAATCCGTAAAGAATGAGACTTTTACCTGCGTTTGATCGCCCTTTACCAAAGCGAGGTTGGTTGAAAAGTCAAAAATAGCCTTTGGTGTGGTGAATTGTTCTTGGCATACTTTTAAATCTTTTGGAGGCTGAGCAATAAATAAGTTTATCAAACTAGTAGGTTGTTCTGCGGTGTTATCATTTTTATTTAATTCTGGAATTATGACCTGTTTATTAGCATCTAAATTGACTTCAATTTTTAAATTAAAATCTTGCGGAATACTATTGGGTATATTCAGTTGAGTAGTGAAATCTTGAAATGCGCCAACGGCAATGGGACTCGGTGTAAACTCTTCTTTAAGAAAAGTATTATTCGCAAAAAATTTAACCGAAGTATTTGCGGGTAATACATCTGTACCGTTGGTATTGGCAATTCTATAGCTTAAATCGATGGATTTGGTGTTACAAACCGCGGTTACATCAAGAAAGCTAGGTGTAGGATCGGGTAGGGTGCTATTGAATACGGTAACAATATTACTTACAAAAACAATATCGGCAGAAGAGTTAAGCTCTATACTTGCCATTGTATCTCCTATGTTGATGTAATTTTGAACATCGTACACATCTAGATCCATATTGTAAAGGTTGGTAGAACCGGTAAAAGAGTTGGTGCCATTAAAGGCATTGTTAGAGGGATTAAGACTATTGGAGAGTGTGTTGCCATTCAGTTTTAAGGTTTCGTTTACAGCTAGTGCCGAATCACCTTCCCAAGTAAGAAAACCAATTTTTGCTCCTTGATTGTCTATGACGTTTAGATTGTTTAGTTGAATACTCAAAGGGGTGCCGGTAGCGGCAAGGGTAACAAAACCATCGAAGACATCAACTTGATTTAGAGGTAAACTAAGGTCTTCATAAACAATAATAATACTCCAACCTCCAAAATTCATGCCGATATTACAATGACCATTATTGATAAAATTGGTTAAATCTAAATTAGATAATGTGTAACTTCCTGTTCCTGTATTTTGAACTTGGGTAGTCACATCTTTAAAGGCAGCAAAAAAATCAAGATTATTGATGTTATAATTAAAGGTACGATCAGCATTTAGGCTTTGGTTGTTTAAACTTACATTAAAATCACCGGGCCCTGATCCGGCCCAGTATAAATAAGCGGCAATAATATTTTGATTGGCGGCTAGATTAAGATTTGCCGAAGAGGAAGTTAAAATGGTACAATTGGTAGAATTTTCATTTTCGACAACATTAAGTGTATTTCCTATAGCGAGATAATCATATTGCCCGTTGAATTGTTGGAATTTGGTTATAGGTGTTTGTGCAAATCCGTGAAAACCACTTAAAATAAAAGCTAGAGCGAATATAAAAAACTTCATAATAAACTACTTTTATATAAAAATAGTTAAAAATGTAGATAGACTAGCGTTTTAAAGTGAAATGTCCTTTTATTTCTATATTGTTCTTTAGTCTGATTATATACCAATAGTCATTAGATGGCATAGGCTTTCCGTTATAATTGCCATCCCAGCCTGGGCGTTCTGCATTAAATTGATAGAGCATTTTTCCAAATCTATCAAAAATTAATACCTCGGTGCCGCGCAAGTTATCTTCGTATTTACCTAGGATTCTCCATTTGTCGTTAATACCATCGGCATTGGGCGTAAAAAAACGCATTAAGCCCAAAATGCTTACTTTCTTAGAAGTTATTCCGCAGCCTTGTTCGCTTTTGACATAAACGGTATATACTCCTGGAACCAAATTGTCGAAAAAAGGAGTATCTTGGTATGGACCTTCAGGACTTTCTATCGCGTATTGATAGCTGCCCAAGTTTTCTGGGTCTAAAATTACTTGAATACTACTATCTAAAGAGAAGTGCGTTTCTTTGGTCGTAAATTTTGCTTTTCCCACAGGAATTAAAGTAAATTTCTTACTCTGGGTACACCCATCTTCGTCGGTTACCCGTACAGTGTGAGTGGTAAGTTCTGCAGTATTAATACTAGGAGTGGTTTCGCCAGAGGGCTCCCATAAGTAGGTGAATTTTTTATCTGATGGAGCATCGACGCTTACCGATAAGTTAATAGGGTTGGGACTGTTTTCTAAACAGTAAAAAATTTCTTCATCTGCACCTAAACTAAAACTATTATTGAATTCAAAATTAATTTGATAAATGTCAGGGCAACCAATCCCATCGTCGGTTAAATAAATACTAAAGGGTAGGTTTTCCTTAACAATTTCAACCGTATCTTCTGTGTAAGGATTAATTTTTTAACCGCTTCATCTTCTGTGCGATAAAATTTAGGATTATTAAAGCTAATGTTGGTAGCTTCTATTATCGAACTGAACTCCTTGCTTATTTTTTGATCTATATTGCAAACTATTTGTTGAATAGGTATAAGATTGTAATTACTAGTATCAAGCGTTAGCGTAGCTTGATTTTTGCAACTGGTTTGGGTGTTGATTAATTGAACTTCAAGCTGTGTAGGTAGGTTAGCGGGGGTATAGTTTTGTGGGTTAGAAATTAGATTTTTGTTATTGTCTTTATCCCATTCGTAAAATTCAAAAACCAAATTAGAATCGGGAAAATCGGCGCTTAGCTTTTCGCGGATTTCGACTAGATTAAATACTGGCTGTTGGTTGGTTCGAGTACATTGAAAATAAGTGTAATCTTGAATATCGGGTAAAGCTTCAAACGTGATATTGGCAGTTCCTATCAAGGGACATTTCCCGTCGTTAAAGGTAATTTCTAAAATATATTCTTGGGTTTGTGGAAATCCTAAAGACAAATCTGGGGTAACCAATAAGCTGTTGCCAGTAACATTAGGAAGGGGAGAATCGTTTTTAGACCAAGTGTAGCTCGCGTTGGGTAAATTGAGATAAGCCAATTGATAATTTTCGGACTCGCACAAACTGATATTGGTAATTAATTCATCATCATCTTGATTGATAATGTTGATGCGGTCTACAAAAAATGACTGAATAAAAGGAGGTAACCCAAAAACCGCATTTTTTTGAGCTAACGGAACAGCACCTTCAAAAGTACTTTCGGTATATTCAATTGAATTGAAATCGGCATTCGGGTTTTTTATTACTGCCAATTTCGGTTCGCCAATAACGGGTTTATAAATTCTACCATCTGGACCTAATTGTAGGGCAGTGGCTTGCTCTGAGGTTGTGATGAGAATTTCATTTATACTGGCGGCCATATTGGACGCAGTTAAATCCCATTGAAAAATCTTATTTGCCAGATTATCATTAGCGGTGGCATAAGCTTTTGTCGAATTTGCACTAAACTCTACGCCGTATGGGTTTACGTTTTCAACTAGGGCAGTACTACTTGTAACTTGACCAGTGGTAGGATTAAAATCTGATAAATATACCCCGCCATTTGGCAAATCATCACCACTAGTTGGATCAAAGGTTTTGGTATGATGCGCAGTTAAAATTTTTAAACCATCGGGAGAGGCTTTAATATAACCCAATGCGGCTCTTCTGTAGGCGTTTAATGGTATATTAGGACCTATAGTTGAGATTACTGGGGTGGTGTTTATTCCATTTTGATCTATTTTAAAGGCATAAAAGCTATTAACAAAATGTGTAATCACCCAAATACTGCTACAATCTGCCCCTTTAACCGCCGTAATCTTCTCAGAACATTTATATTTTAATTCTTCAGGATCATTTTGATCATAGGTTATTAAATGTATATTTTTTTGACCAGTTACTACATCTCCTAATCCGTTGTTTAGCGTCATATCGACGACGGAGTAGTTAAAGCCATTGTTGAAACCATCATCGGCTACGGGTACAGCAGTGTTAGTGTCGCTGTAATTGGCTTGTGGAATCCCGTTGCTATTGGCCGGACCTTGATTGGGGTAAGCGAAAGCATTTTGGTGGTGTGGTTCATCAACCGTGAAAATAAAATACAAATCTTTATCTCCTGGATGAGGTACAATAAGTGCACTGCTTGTACTACTAGGATCGCCATGAAGCCCAGAATTACCATAATAATCGGCATTGCCCATAATTTGGTGGTTTCGGTTCCAAACTGTTCTACCGTCTGAGTAAAACAGAAGATTTCCCGAAGCGTCTGAAATACTAGAGCAGCCTTCAGAGGTATTAATTTGACCATTGGTTATGGCTGTAGGAGTGCCATTATCAAAGTTTATACCTGCGTTGTATCCAAAATACCAATTGTTAGCTTGCCCTTGGGCTTGTATATTTAAGTTGTTAAAAATAAGTAGAATTGATACAACTAGTGCAAGGCGAAAATTCATTAAGTCTGTATTTTTAAAGGTCTCGGCGTTTTAATAAAGCATAGCTTCCCCATACAAAAATGAGAATCCAAACTAAAACGATTAGAATCTGATAAAGGTAAACATTCGAATCAAATTGAAGATCAGTGTTCAATTGGTTAGCGGTACTTTGTATAACATTTAATTTAGAAATGGGCTGTTTAACCAGATTGCTTATAGATTCTAGAGGGAAAAATTGGGTAATATTTCTTGCTACTTCTTCATTTCCTATCTCCCAACGAATAAGACCGTAAAGTAGATTTTCAAAAATCCACCAAACAAAAAGAAAACCTAAGGCAAAAGCCGATTTCTTTACAAAAATACCTAAAAACATGCAGAAGCTAAAGAAACCAATCAACTTTATAAAATAAGCTAAGAGGTACTCGAGATCAGAAAAAATGATGCTCAACTCGTCGTAATCTGAAAATATAATTCCAAGAATAAGCGATACAATAAAAATAAATAGGGTAGAAACTAATGAAAAAACTACTACGGTATAGAATTTAGAAAGGATAAATTCCTTTTTGCTTAAACCGTCAATAAGGTTTTGTTTGAGGGTGCGGTTGCTGTACTCATTAGACATCATTGATACAATAACAATGGCTAGAAAAATCTTTAAAAAAGCAGCAAAATAAGTGTTGAAATGCCAAATGTAAGGGAAGTTGAAAATTCCTTGGTCGGCCAGCTGAAAATCTATACCTCCAAACTTAAAGCGGATCGATGCAAATAGAGCAATGAGTGTAAATAAAGCGAAATATATTATACTTAAAACACGTGCAGAACGGCTGTGTTTTAATTTTTGAAATTCAATTTGTAAAAGTCTTTTCATGCTTAGGTGTTTTTTTGACTGGTAAGTTGTAAAAACTGTTGTTCGAGGCTTTCTTTTCGTTTAACGAGGTGAGAAAGTATGATGCCCTTTTTAATTAATAGCTCATTTATTTCTTCAGCTTTAGCGGGCTCAGATAAAAAGGCGGTAATAAATTCATCTTCATCTTGTTTACTTACACGCTCAAATAGTTTGTTGGCTTCTAGAACCTCCATTAGTTGCTGGGTGTTTTTAGCATTAAGCTCTACATAACCGTGATTGGCTGTGAGTTCGTGTACAGGGCCGGCATATAGTTTTTGCCCTTTTCGTAAAATTACCACGTGGTCGCATACCTTTTCTACTTCATCTAAAAGGTGAGAAGCTAAAAGTATGGTAGTGCCCATTTTTGCGATGGTCTTAATGATTTCTCTAATTTGATGAATTCCTTGTGGGTCTAAACCATTAGTAGGTTCATCTAGAATCAAAATTTCGGGGTCGTTGAGAAGTGCAGAAGCAATGGCCAGCCTTTGTTTCATCCCTAAAGAAAAGGCACTAAATTTTGTGTTTTTTCGATCGAGTAAGCCTACCAATTTTAATTTATCATTTATAGCCGATGTGGATACATTTTTTATTTTACAAACCAAAGCGAGGTTTTGGTATGCGGTCATGTACGGATAAAAATTGGGCCTTTCGATAATCGCACCTACCTTTTTAAGCGCCTGATGTGTGCTTTCTTCACCATTAAACCATTTAAACGAACCACTAGTAGCGTTTACTACATTGAGCACAATACCCAAAGTGGTTGATTTACCGCTTCCGTTAGGTCCTAAGATTCCGTAAACGTGGCCTTTTTCAATGGTAAAAGAAAGCTGATTTACCGCTGTAATTTTACCATAATTTTTGGTTATATTCTCAAGAGTAAGTATTGTATTCAATATTTTGTTTTTTTATAAAACGATAAACTTACATAAATGTTACCGTATTTATACTGCGAAGATTAGTATTTTTGATAAAAAAATAAGCATGTCAGATCGTTTAATGTCTAAAAGAAAACCAGCATTTCCTATTAATGAAAGGCTAAAGGCCTATTTGGTAAAATATAATAGAAGTACAAAGATTCCTGTGTTTTATGAAGATTTGTTGCGCTTTTCGGGAAGTATAGTGGTGTATGATGAGAAAGACGAAGACACCCTTTGGGTACGCTGTTATTACCCAGACCACGAGCGTAGTGATATTGATACCAGCTTAAAGCGGATTTATACCATCTTATATTCTGATGGTAGTGATGATTCTTTTAAATTTCTAAATATAGACGCCATTGATTATTGCACCTTTGGTAATTCAAAACCTTTTAGAGTTAAGGTGCGTAATATTTTAAACGATAGTGTTACCTACTTTTACGTGAAGAAAGCAGATGCTTCGCGAATATATGGTTTAGAGTTTGAACACTTGTTATCTCCGCATCGTATTGGTTTCCTAGTGTATAGAGATACTTTAATCGAAGAGCATATAAGCGGAATACCAGGAGATGTTTTCATTAATGATATGCTTCCTACCTGCGATGATCGTGATAAAACGTACATAGCCAAACAATTTGTAAAATTTAATGAGCGCTGTACCATAAGACTTTTGGGCGATATGCGTTCTTATAACTATGTAGTAATTCCTACCCATGATTTTGATCATGTGGCTTATCAAATTCGAGCCATAGATTTTGATCAGCAATGTTTTGAAGGCAAATTAAAGGTTTATCGGCCACAATTCTTTAAAGAAAATTATGCCATGGTAAAGCTCGTAGCAGATTATTTACAAGAATCATCTATAGAGCAGTATCAAAAAGAAGAACGTAGCCAAGTGGCTAAAAGATTAATAATTACGCAAAAAAGGTACAAACAATTGATACGTTGTATGATTGCCGATGAAATTTCTACACGAGAAAATGTAAAACAGCTAAGAAGAGAGTTGATGAATTTTTCAAACGATATTAGTTTTAAAAGGGCCAAATCTATGGGGCACATTTTAAAAACAGCTCTTAACTTTGTAAAAAGAAACTACCAAGATATAAGCAGTAAAGAATTCGAAGAATTTTGAATAAAAAAACCAACTGAAAAGTTGGTTTTTTTGTGTTCTTATTTTTTATCCTCTTTGTTAAAATAAACTAAGTAGTAATACATCTGCCGTTCTTCGTCCCAGCCTTTTTCAATAAACTTCTCGGCGCTTTCTGGGTTTATAAAATCTAGCTTAATTTGTACATTAGTGTCTAGATTAATTACACTTTTTATTTTCTTTCTAGCCGCACTTACAGCTGTATTTGAAACAGGAAATTCGGTTAAATCTTCGATTTTATATTTAGGTGCTTTTTCTGTTTTATAATGTTGAAATTCAGGTATCAACTCTGGGTTTTCAAGCACCTCGTTTAAAAACTGGTCTTCTTTAAAGTTTTCATTTTTTGCAAAATGATTTACCGCTCGATTCATAAACAAAACTTCTTGTTGTTTGTCTTCGGCTGGTAAAACTACATCCTTAGCAAAATCTTGACAAAACTTTAGATAGCTTTTGGTATTAAAGTTTTCATCTGCAAATACATCTACCAGTAAAAATTGCTCTAACCAATACTTTGTATCATACCTATTTGAATCTATACTTAAAATTTTATAGCCTTCTTCTTTGTTTTTATTAAAAATTAAGGCGCCTTTATCTAATTTATTCAAATTAACCCCCTGTTGTAAAATAGCTTCTAAGTTTCCTTGATTTTCATCAAATTGTAAAAAATCATGTTTCAACTCAGATTTAAAAATACCTACGCCATCAAGTTTTTCATGGTCCAGCATCAAATTTTCAAAATGAACTACGTATAACTCACCACTTTTAATGTGCGGATGTTTACCTTCATTAAACAATAACTGGGCTATTTTTTGTGATTGCTCGTGCGCTTTGCTAGGATTGTCAAATATTTGACTAACCGCTTTAAATAAATCGTGATATTCTAAATCTACATCATGGGTAAATTGATAATAAGTCTCTTCTTTTTCTCTAAAAGATTTAAGAAAATATTCTTTTAACAACGCATTGAGTTCATCGTTGAGCTGAAAAGGGTTTTGTGAAAGAAATAGATTTTCGTTTCTGCTTTTATTTCCTACTCGGTGTATCGATAGACTTTCGATTTGAGCGCTATATAAATTTATCATTTACTATATTTTAGTTTAGTGGTTTTCCGCTTTAGCGAAAAAAAATTAACGTTAATTCCAATACTGGTTATAGTCAATATCATCTAAGTTGTCTAGATTATCAAAGTCATCAAATTCATCGAATAAATCAGCGTCTTCTTCTTTTTGGTTAGGATCTGGGTCAGCTTCAAATTGCTTCTCTGGTGGGCTGTCTGGTAGTTGCCCTTGCGCAAATAATAAATTAGGATAATCTATCTCTTCGTCTTCTTGGGTGATATCGGCTAACTCAACATAGAAAGTCCACATACTAAAAAAGTCGTATACATAAATGAGTTTGGTTTGCTTTTGAGATAAGATGCTATCTAGTCGCGTTTCATTCATCATTCGCACTTCATTTGTGCCTTCGCTCATATCAAATAGCACAATTTCTTCCCCCTGCGTCCAGTCTTCATCGCTTAAATAAAAGCTTGCCATCTCGCTGCCATCAAAGCCAAAGGCTTGCACAATAGTATTGTGTAAATCTTCCAGGTTATCGGAGGCTTTTATTTCTAAATCTCTAAATACATCATCAAACGTGTCAAGAACTATTCTAAATTTATATACCATAGGGTGAATTTTTTGGCTTGCAAAGATAGGCTTTTTTATTTATTTACTAAATCTATGTAAGGCGAATGTCATACCTGAAATAAGTAAGAAGGCTCCCAACTGGTGAGCTAAGCCTAAGACCAGTGGCACCTTATAAATTATGGTAAGCACCCCTAAAATAAATTGAAAAACAACCAACACAAGTAAGGTGTTAATGGCTATATTTTGTTGTGCTTCTAAATTCATTTTTCTGGTTTTATACCAAATTAATAGAATAACTAACACCAATGCATAGGCCAGCGTTCTGTGTATAAATTGTATTCCACTTGGGTTTTCAATAAGGTTCTTATAGAAAGGCTCCAAAAGATAAACGGTATGGTGCATAAATTGGCCCTCATTCATCATTGGCCAATGGTTGTGCAGCAGTCCAGCTTTTAATCCAGCCACAAAACCACCATAAATAATTTGAATGAGTAAAATGACGAATCCTATAATCAGCCATTTTTTGATGGGTTTATTCGGCTTTCTTCTTTGCGGATAAATTAAGTCTAAAGCAACCCAAAGGGTTAAAGCAAAGGTTATAAAAGCAGTAGTTAAATGTGCGGCCAGTCTAAAATGACTTACATCGGGTTGATCTACCAAACCGCTTTTTACCATATACCAGCCTAAAAAGCCTTGAAATGCACCTAGTGCCAATAAGCCTAAGCATTTTTGAATGGTTTTTTTACTGAGTTGTTTAGTAATAAGAAAATAAAGAAAGGGGATAATGAACACTAAACCTATTAGCCTGCCTAAAACTCGATGAAACCATTCCCAAAAATAAATGGCCTTAAAATCGGCTAATTCAAAATGGGTATTGTAGGCTTTGTATTCTGGGAATTGCTTGTAAAATTCAAATGCTTCTTGCCATTCTGCATCGGTGATTGGTGGAATTGTGCCTCCAATCAATTTGTAATTAGACATAGATAGTCCCGAATCGGTAAGACGTGTAATTCCGCCTACCATAACCATTATAAATAATAATAAGCACCCGGTTAAAAGCCAGTAAACTATTCTTTTATTATCTTTTTTTTTCATTTTTAAATAACCGATTATTCGTTTTGATTTGATACTCTTTTTAAACCCAACTTTTCGCCCTTTTTTATCATGAAATCTCGAGCAGCTTCATACTCGTTGGGTATTTCTCCATCAAGAATAGCTTCTTTTATAGCGCCTTTTATAATTCCGATTTCACGGGAAGGCTTTAAATCAAATGTTTGCATGATTTCTTCACCAGATATTGGCGGTTGAAAATTGCGAACGTGATCGCGTTCTTCAACTTCTATGATTTTTTGTCGAACAATTTTGAAATTGTTGTGGTACTTTTTAAACCGTTTTGGGTTTTTGGTGGTGATATCTGCTTCGCACAAGGTCATTAAATCTTCTAAGTCTTCACCTGCATCAAATACCAGTCTTCTCACTGCAGAGTCGGTTACCGCTTGGTCAACAATAGCTATTGGCCGCGAAGACATAAGAACAAGTTTTTGTACGTATTTCATTTTGTCGTTTAAAGGCATTTTTAACCTTTTGAACAATTGAAAAACCATTTTTGCTCCTACAAATTCGTGACCGTGAAATGTCCAACCGTTTCTTTTATGAAATTTCTTGGTTGGGGCTTTGCCGATATCGTGAAGTAAAGCCGACCAGCGTAGCCAAATATTTTGGGTGTGCGGGGCAATATTATCTACCACCTCAAGGGTATGCCAAAAATTGTCTTTATGAGTCTGCCCTTCTTTTTCATCTATTCCCTGTAAATCGGTTAATTCTGGGAGTATGAGTTGTAGTAATTTAGTTTGGTGCAATAATGTAAAACCTATTGAAGGTTTTTCTGCGCTCAAAATTTTATGCAGTTCATCAACAATTCTTTCTTTGCTTATAATTTTTATACGAGTGTGATTTTTAGTTATAGCTTCTAAAGAAGAATCTTCAATCTTGAAATTTAACTGCGTAGCAAAACGTATGGCTCTTAGCATACGCAACGGGTCATCGCTATAGGTAATATCTGGATTTAAAGGCGTACGTATTATTTTTTTCTTTAAGTCTTCTATACCATTGAATGGATCTAAAAGCGCTCCAAAATTATTTTTATTTAATTGCAATGCCAAAGCATTAATTGTAAAATCACGTCTATTTTGGTCGTCTTCTAAACTGCCCTTTGAAACCGATGGGTTTCTGCTGTCTTGAGCATAAGATTCTTTACGGGCTCCTACAAATTCAATTTCTAAATCGTAAGCACGCAACATGGCGGTACCATAATTTTTAAAAACCTGTACTTTTGGATTATGAGGCAATAGCTTTGAGACTTCTAGTGCTAAATCTATACCACTTCCCACACAAACAATATCTATATCTTTAGCTTCTTGGCGTTCTAAAAAGAAATCTCTAACAAATCCGCCAATAGCAAATGTTTCTACTTTCAAGCGTTCTGCTGCCTCTTGGATGTAGGAAAATATAGGGTGAGTAAGTGCTTCGGGGTATTGCGTCACGGTATCTAGTTTTGCATTCATAGGTTGGGAAAATAATGCATTATTTTCTAATTATTTTCTAATTATTTTCACTTTTCCGTCTTGGCTTAATTTAATAATAGCCGAAGGCGAACTGTTTTTTTTATGTTGGTGCAAATTTACGACATAGTCGACTCCCTCTAAAATTTCTGGACTTATTTGCTGAAAAGATTTTGGACTGGGTTGACCACTCAGGTTTGCCGAGGTGGAAACTAAAGGTCTTTTTAGTTTTCGAATCAATTTATTACAAAATGCCTCCTTGCAAACTCTAATACCTAAAGTATTATCTTCGGCCACCATGTTTTCAGCTACACGTATGGGTTGATCGTAAATGATGGTTGTAGGTTTAGCAGCATATTTTAAAATATCATAAGCCACTTCTGGTACCTCCTCTACATATTGATTTAACATTTTAAAATCTGAAACTAAGCAGATTAAAGCTTTGCTTTCTTGCCTGCGTTTCAGGGCATAAATTTTATCTATTGCGTCTGCATTGGTGGCATCACAACCTATTCCCCAAACTGTATCGGTGGGATATAATATAATTCCGCCCTTTTTTAAAACCCCTAAAACCTTGTTAATTTCTTCAATCATATTTTTATATTAAGTAGTCAAAAACCCTTTTGGCAAAGTTACTATTTATTTTGCGACAAACGTTTAAAACACATTAATAGCCTAGTGTTTTTAAGCTTTTTTTTAAAGTATTTTAAGCCTGGTTTTAAAACGCTGTTTACCCGAATTGATTTCTAAAATTTACTCAGTATCCAATAAATTAACTTCTGCTTTGCAAAAGGTAAATTAGCCAGTTAAAAGTTACACAGCAATCTCTTAACCTTGAGTTTTTATTGTTCGAAGTTTATAATTTTTTGCTTTTGTTTTAAAGATTTAGATAAAGGTGCGCCTTGTAAGAGGATTAAGAAAAGCTTCCAATACCTTGTTTTTACTATACTAGTGAAGAAATACCGAAGGATGTAATAAAGGAGTAAAATTTTATGTTGCCAATATCCGTGATGCTTACGCGTGTAATATAATAAAGAAATTTTTTGTTCTATTTTTATAAGAATCCCTTTTTTGGTACTTGCATTTTTGTAATGAATATAAGATAAGGCAGGGTACAGGAATGTGCTTAATTTTTGCTGTTTTAATAGCCGAAGTGAGATATCAGATTCTTCGTAGTAAAGAAACATGTTGTCATCAAATCCACCAATGGCGTTAAATTCTTGTGCGCGAGTAAACATATAAGATCCTTGAACATAATCTACACGGGTAGGTTTGTCGTAAAAAATCTTTCGGTTCAAATAACGTTTTGGGAAAAGTGCTTCCAATAAAGGTCGTCTTAAAATTTCTCTTCCTAATGATGAAAAGTGATCTATTGTAACTCTAAAATTTTTATTTTGATCTAGCATTTGGGGCGAACAAATACCAATACTCGGATTTTCATCCATAAAAGCCTTTAATTCTTGCAAGGTGTCTTTAGAAAGGTGCAAGGTGTCGTTATTTATAAAAGCGTAATATTGGCAGGGAGAAGCCATTTGAACCCCAAGCATATTTCCACCTCCAAAACCAGTATTTTTCTTACTTCGAAATAGCTTTATTTTATCATTATTTATAGAAGCTACTTCTTTTTTTAGCAGTTTGTATTCCGCTAAAGAGGACGCATTATCAACTATAATGATTTCATAATTAAGCGAAGATTGCTCTGTATTTAAAATGGATTTTACGCAATCTATGGTGAAAGTAGTAGTGTTGTAATTTATAATAATACAACTAACATCAATTGGCTCTATGCTAAGATTGGTTTCCATTTTTTTGAGATGTTTTGTAAATTAAATAAATGAGCTTCTTTTTTAGCTAAAGCTGATTTTTTAGAATTTGGGTTTTCTTTGATCACACTCAACAACGTAGATTCTAATTTCCCTTCGGGATAGACGAAACCAATTTCTTTTTTGATGATTTCTGATGGGCCCGAATGATTACTGCTTATTGGGATTAGACCCTGCGCCATGGCTTCAATAATAACCATACCAAAAAGTTCCTCCCATTTATTCGTTTTTTTAGAATTTAATATAAGATATTTTTGATTGCTTAAAATTTGCGCCAGTTTAGCTTTATCGCTTACGCTTCCTACATAAGATATATTTTCCGTAGATTCAGCAGCTTCTCTAACCAGGCTCTCTAACTTTCCACGTCCTATTATAGTTAATTGTACAGCAGTATTTTTTTTAAAAAAATCTAAAACCTCTACTATTCCTTTCTCCTGTACCAGACGCCCCACATAAACAAAAGAATTTTGTTTTTTTTCGGTTTTAAAATCCGTAAAGAAAGCCTCGTTTACCGCGTGGTAAACAACGCTTATCTTCTCAGGTTTTATTTGGTAATTAGCTAATAAACTGTTTTTAGCTGTTTGGGTTACACAAAAAATATGTTTCGTTTTATGTTTTAAAAACCAGCTCCACGCATGATATGTTTTTTTGTTTTTGGGTTGCTTGGGATTAAAAGTTTTATCCCAGCAGGTCCAAGAAGTATGGTAATAAACGTTATGTTTTTTGAGCAAAGGTAATAATCGACTTAATTTATCATCAAAAGGCGCAATGCCTAGGACTATTTTTTTATTTTTGCTAACCAGTAATTTTGCGACAAAGATTAGGTTTATAATTTGTTTTTTAAAAAGCTTAGGCTTGCCTTTTATCAAGCTTTTAAATAACTTCCCCATAATAGAAAATTCTCTGAATTTAATTTCTATATCATTTTCTTGAAGAAGTTGTTTTAAGCCAATATAGTGATTGTCAGCTCCGTTTTTATGTAAAACATAAATGGTTTTGGTGTTCATAAAGAAAAACTATGTTGCAAACTTACTATTTTAAATTAGTATGATAATTATTTATATGAATTTAAGCGAAAAGCTTACTTGAATTTTATTATTTTACACTCAGAATTGTTTGTCTAGATAAAGTTAGATTTTTTTAGCGTTACCTTTTAAATCATAAATCTTTTTTACATTCAAAGTTAAATAAATGAAAGCTTATTTTGCACCATCTTTGCCTTTACCCGAAGAAATTATTTACTCTTGTATAGAGAATTTTGATTTAAAGGGTACTGAGTTAGGTAATCAAGATCGAAATAAAATTAAGTGTTTTGAGACCGAGTATGGAATTACTGTTAACGTAAAGGCCTTCAAAATTCCGAATCTAGTAAACAAGGTAGTTTACCGATTTTTTAGAAAAAGTAAGGCACAACGGTCTTTTGAATATGCACAACATCTGCAAAAAAACGGCCTTGGGACACCTCAGCCATTAGCTTATTTAGAAGCCAAAAGCTTGCTTTGTTTTGGTAAAAGTTATTATGTATGTGAGCATATTGAGGCAGACTATACTTATCGAGATTTCACAAAAGATTTTACTATTCCTAATTATGAGAAAATTTTAAGAGCTTTTACCAGATTTACTTTTGAGCTACACGAGAATAATATACTATTTCTCGATCATTCGCCGGGTAACACCCTGATTAAACTTGAAAATGGTGAACCTAATTTTTATTTGGTAGATCTTAACAGGATGCTATTTAAATCTTTGAACCTTGACGAACGCATTAAAAATTTTGCAAGGTTGACCACACATAAAAAAATGGTAGAGATAATGAGTGACGAATATGCGAAATGTATGCAAGTACCTTTTGATGTGGTTTTTGAAAAGATGTGGTCAGCAACACAAGAATTTCAAGAAAAGTTTAAGCGAAAAAAAAGATTAAAAAAGAAAATTAAGTTTTGGAAGTAACCGAGGATCACCTTCGGTTTTTGCGTAATAACCATACTTTGGCGTAACGCATTACTACGGTATAACTTTTTATGTAGGCAATGATAAATCCTACTACACCATCTCTAAAACCGCATTGCAAAAAATAATGTTTAAAAAAACTCCATAAGGGCTTAATGACAAAATGGTAGACGGTAAGTTTGCCTGTAGTTTTATCATAATCTTTTGCCTGCCACCAAGCATACCTATTCATCTTCTCTAAGTATTGGTCTAATGAAATATAGGTGTTGTGATAAAATTTATTTTTTAGTTTTCCTAATTTGCCATTAGCTATAATTTCGGCGTGAACTTTTTTGTCCTCGTATTGGCAAAAATCTCGTTTAAATAGGCGAATAACCTTATCATTTCTCCAACCACTATGGTTTACGGGTTCACCCATAAAGTGATTTTTCCTACCAATCCAATAGCCAACCGTACCGTCTTGTGGTGGGGTAGCGAGAATTGCCTTTATTTCTTTCTCTAATTGCGGGGTTACACGTTCATCTGCGTCAACCAATAGTATCCACTGGTGTTCTGCTTGAGGGATAGCCCAATTCTTCTGTGAAGCAGAGTATTTATATTCTCTTCGGATAACACGGCTAGCTAAATTTTTTGCTTTTTCGTAGGTCCCATCCGTGCTAAAACTGTCAACCACCAAAATTTCATCGGCAAAATGAACCGATTGAATGACTTCTTCAATATTGTGAAGTTCATTTCCAGTAGGTATTATGGCTGTTAATTTTTCCAAAAAAGAAACTGACTTTTATACTAAGGGGCAAAAATAGAATTTATTTAAAGCCTAAGGTAGCATTTAGCAAAAAAATATTCTACCGGTTCTACTTCTAGATGTAGCAAATAAAAAAAGGTTGCGTTTTTTTAGGGTTTTTTATAAATCACTGTAATTTTCTAAGTGAAATGTTTATTTTTGACTCGTTTATAAAAGATTTAGTTAGCATACGTGTTCTCAAAACCTCAAATATCGGTTATTATAAGTACTTATAATTCTGAAAAGTGGCTTGAAAAAGTGCTTTGGGGTTATGCTTGTCAAAATTTTGATAATTTTGAATTAGTGTTAGCCGATGACGGCTCTAAACAACCAACATTTGACTTGATCAAGCAATTGCAACCCAATTTGCCTTTCAAGATTAAACATATTTGGCAAGAAGATGAAGGATTTCAAAAATCTAAAATTTTAAACAAAGCGATTCTGGCTTGTGACAGCGATTACATTTTAATGTCTGATGGTGACTGCATTCCAAGACAAGATTTCGTAAGCCAGCACTTAGCGTACAGGGAAAAAGGATATTTTTTATCTGGCGGTTATTTTATGTTGCCCTTGACTATATCTGAGTTAATAACTAAAGAAGATATTTTTAAACAACGTTGTTTTGATGTGGCATGGTTAAAAGCTCGCGGACTTAAAGCATCTTTTAAAAACACTAAGTTGCGTGCTAACAATAAGCTAATTGCAATTCTAAATTTTATTACACCAACCAATGCCAGTTGGAATGGTCATAATGCCAGCGGTTGGAAAGCAGATATATTGGCGGTAAATGGTTTTGATGAACGCATGCAATACGGAGGACAAGATCGTGAGCTTGGCGAGCGCCTATTTAATTACGGCATAAAATCTAAACAAATTCGTTATTCTGCCATTTGTGTGCATCTTGATCATCCGCGCGGTTATAAAACACCCGAGTCTATAAATAAAAATCTTGCCATCAGAGCGGCTACTAAAAATAAAAAGTCAAAGTGGACAGCTTTTGGTATTCAAAAGAAAACCAATTAAACCTCTTTTATTTCTTTCTTGTTTTTAGGTAATATTGGTAGTTTTATCATATCTCCTAAAATTTTATTGTAATGAGCAGGGTAAAAGTCACTTCTTCCATCGGCAGGATAAAATGTCATTTCTCCAAAAATAGTTTTGTTTTTAATAGAATATAGATCCACCCTTACAAAAGGAAATTTATCTGCTAATGTTCTCGCCACCTGAATCATTTCTTCAAAATTATTCGGTTTTTCCAACTCACCTTCATAAATTTTAACTGACTTTTTATGCAAGTCTAATTTTTTCCAATCTAAGTCATAAAAAGCACGTTGATCGTTTACCCCGCGTTCAAAGTCTATTTGAACAAATTTAGGCTCTCCGTTGAAACAAAAGAATTTATAATCTAAGATTACATCTTTGTCCATTTCTTCTAAGTACTTTTCTGCAATTAACCTGGGAGGAACATTTTTATAAGCCCATTCAAGTCCGCCACGATAGTATTGGTTTTTATGCATCCATTTATTCATTAAAAACCTTGCTTTATTTCGGTTCAGCTTTGTTTTGTCTTTAACGATGAGGTTAAAGTGAAAGCCGTGCACGCCTTTAATTACAAATTTATTAGGTAACTCGTCAAAATTGACTTTGGAGGCTTTGTCATAAACTGCGATTAAATCATTCAAGTATTGTTCGCCCACTTTTTCTTTTACATATTCTCTTACCGCATACTTATCAACCAATTTGGTAAGGATATCTGGGTGGTAATAGGTTTTCAGCCACTGTATTTTTTGATTAAACTCCACAGGATTTTTCAAATCTAATTTCTTACCCAAGTAGTATTCATAGTAAATGGGCATATAGATCTCGGGAGGGAGAAATTTCATTTTTTTTAAAATACCATAGAGTAATTTTTTTGCTCCCATATTAAACTTTGATCGATTTTTGAATAAATTGAACTAATTTTTTTTCCAATAAGTAGGGTTCGAATTTTGAATAATATTCTTGCTGGTTTTTCTTTAAAAACTTTCTATTTTTTTCCTTAAACAATTCGGGCTTAAAATCCTTTAAATGAACGTTCATGTGTTTTTTATCTGAATCATTGTTACCCCAAGTTTCTTTCCTAATCCAAGGAGAGAAGATAGCAAAACTAGGTATGTTTACTGCTTTGGCCATGTGAATTGCGCCACCTTCATTACCAATCATAGCCTTACAAAAAGAGGTAAGAACAATAAACTCTCTTAAACTAGGAGCATAAAAATCTTTTATCGCATTTAAGGTTTGAGCGTTGCAATGTGATTTTAATTCATCTACAAATTTGCTTTGATGTGGAATATAATTAAACAAGAAAGTAATTTCATTAAATTCCGCTTTAAGCGTATTTAAAAGCTGAGCCAAATAGGGCAGGGGGTAAGTTTTATCGGGAGAACTACCCAGGATATTTACCATTACAGGAAATTTATTATCTAAACTGATATTTTTCTTGGCTAGTTGTTCTTTTAACTGATTTCTTTCTTCTTCATTCAAGTAAATCTTAGGGTCCACATCAAAATCAATATCTTTGAATAAAGGTTCCAGCATTCTTAATCGGTTTTCTTGGGCTAGAGGAATCCCTTTGTTTCTATTTTTTTGAGAGTCAATAGGGTGTGTGTAGGCCCAATTGAGGTATGACTTTGATTTGCCGATTCTAATTTTGGCTCGTGAAAAGAAGCTGATTAGGGCGCTCGCGTTTTTACTGTAAACGTCAATTACTACGTCGTAATTTTCTTTACGAATGTTTTTTAAAAAGCTGTAAAATTTTCTTTTACTTTTTTCAACTTGAGGGGTAAATTCGATTATTTTATCGATGTACGGATTGTTTAATACTACCGGTAAGGTGTGCGAATAGATAAGGTAATGTAACTCAGCAGAAGGATTTTGTTTCCTAATCGCTTCGAATAAAATAGACGAGGTTAATACGTCTCCAATCATCTTCTGCTGAATTATTAAAATTTTCATACTATACGGCTACGTCATACGTTCGTAATGCGTCGTTTAGCGAGGTTTTCTTATTGGTGCTTTCTTTTCTCTTTCCAATAATCAAAGCACAAGGAACTTGAAATTCCCCCGCAGGAAACGTCTTGGTATAACTACCGGGTATGACTACAGAGCGAGCGGGTACAATTCCCTTCATTTCCTTTGGTGTGTCGCCCGTAACATCTATAATTTTGGTCGATGCTGTTAAAACCACATTTGCACCTAGAACGGCTTCTTGCTCTACGCGTACTCCCTCTACAACAATACTTCTAGATCCTAAAAAAGCATTGTCTTCAATAATTACAGGCGCGGCTTGCAAGGGTTCTAGAACACCACCAATTCCAACTCCTCCAGATAAATGAACATTTTTACCTATTTGCGCACAGCTGCCTACCGTTGCCCAAGTGTCTACCATCGTGCCTTCGTCTACATAAGCACCTATATTAACATAACTAGGCATCATAATAACGCCTTTAGATATATAAGCGCCATGCCTTGCTACAGCATTAGGCACAACACGAATTCCTTTTTCCTTGTAGCCCGTTTTTAGTGGCATTTTATCGTGGTATTCAAATATACCAGCTTCCATGGTTTCCATTTTTTGAATCGGGAAATAAAGTACAACAGCCTTTTTTACCCATTCATTCACCTGCCAGCCAGCTGTAGTAGGTTCTGCGCAACGCAAAGAACCTTCATCTATTAATTGTATTACTTTTCGTATAGCTTGTACCGTATCGGTATTTTGTAATAAACTTCTATCGTTCCAAGCCTCTTCAATGCTTTTTTGTAGCCTTTCCATAAAAATAATTTGGTGTAAATATACAGTATCTGGCCAAAATAGAAATCTATTTTTAAAGAAGTATTAAATTTGCAAAAAATCAAACCTTTTATGCCTCGAATTTTAGCCATTGATTTTGGTACCAAAAGAACTGGAGTTGCCGTAACCGACGAGATGCAACTCATTGCTTCTGGTCTCACCACTGTAGAAACTAAACACTTATTAACTTTTATTAAAGATTATATTGCTAAAGAAAAGGTGGAGTTGCTGGTGGTGGGTGAACCTAAGCAAAGAGATGGCTCTCCTAGCCAGAGCGAGGCACCTATACAGGCTTTTTTAAAAGTGCTGCAAAAAGAATGTCCAACGCTCAAGGTGCATCGAGAAGATGAGCGATTTACAAGCAAAATGGCTGTTCAAAGTATGATTCAAGGGGGGATGAAAAAGAAAAAAAGAAGAAACAAGGCGCTTATAGATGAGATTAGTGCAACCATTATTTTACAAAATTATTTGTATTCAAAAAGTAATTAGTTCGTAGCTTTTATTATTTTCAAACCGGGATTATAACAAATTGCTACAAAGTTTAAGGTGCTTTACTTACCTTTGCACTCTCAAGAAATACAGAATTTATGATTTTACCAATCGTAGCCTACGGAGATCCCGTATTAAAGAAAAAAGCTAAAGTTATTAAAGAAGATTATCCTAAGTTAAAAGAGCTTATAGATAATATGTGGGAAACCATGTATAACGCTTATGGTGTGGGGCTGGCTGCACCTCAAGTTGGTTTGCCTATTCGTTTATTTGTGATTGATCCTACCCCCTTTGCAGAAGATGAAGATTTAAGCAAAGAAGATAGAGATCAATTACGCGATTTAAAAAAAGTTTTTATCAATGCTCAAATTGAATCTGAAACAGGAGATGAATGGGCTTTTAATGAAGGCTGCTTAAGCATACCAGATGTGCGTGAAGATGTGTTTAGAAAACCAGAGATTACCATCTCTTATTACGATGAAAACTGGGTGAAACATCAAGATACTTTTTCAGGATTAGCTGCACGAGTAATTCAACACGAATACGATCATATAGAAGGAATTTTGTTTACCGATAAATTGTCTAGTTTGAAAAAGAGATTGATAAAGGGTAAACTTGCAAACATCAGTAAAGGAAAAATTAAAGTAGACTACCGTATGCGCTTTCCAAAACAAAAAATTGCTCGTTAAACTTGTGAAATAAAGGTAGAGATTAGATATTTGTTTTTTTAATTAACTAAAAATAGAATATGAGTTTAGATAAAGTGCTGTCTATTTCGGGAAAACCCGGTTTATATGAATTAAAAGCGCAAACACGAGGTGGCTTCGTAGCGGAGTCTTTAGATACGGGAAAAAAACTTTCTGTAAGCGTACGCCACAATGTAAGTATGTTGAGTGAAATTGCTATTTATACCTATACCGAAGAAGTGCCATTAGCCGAAGTTTTTCAAAAAATTGCCGAAAAAGAAGATCATAAAGAAAGCAGTGTTAGCCATAAAGAATCAAAAGCGAAACTAGAGGCTTACTTTCAAGAAATTTTACCAGAATTTGACGAAGATCGTGTTTATTCAAGTGATATTAAAAAGGTAATTCAATGGTACAATATTTTAATAAAAGCCGGTAAAACCGATTTTAATACTGACAAAGAAGAAGAGGCCGTATCAGAATAATAGATGCTGAATAGCCTTGTAAAATTAAAGTCTTTAGCTGCAGCTAAAGACTTTTTTATTTTATAAATAGCATTTACTATTAAGAACAAAACTAGTTTACTGCTGTATATTTATTAAATTCGCTTTTAGAGAGTAATAAGTCTTTATGGAACCAAAAGAAAAAATAAAACAACTCACAAAAGAGTTGCACCAACACAATTATCAATATTACGTTTTAGATAAACCGAGCATTAGCGATTATGACTTTGATATGAAGCTTAAAGAGCTAGAAGCTCTCGAACGAAAATACCCAGAATGGGCTCTTGACAACTCGCCAACCCAACGCGTAGGAGGGCAAGTTACCAAAAATTTTAAAACCGTTAAGCATGATTCTCGTATGTATTCGCTGGCTAATTCTTACTCCAAAGAAGAATTACTAGACTGGGAGAAGCGAGTTAAAAAAATTATTCCAGGAGAAATTAGTTTTACCTGCGAACTCAAGTATGATGGCGCATCGATAAACCTAACCTATCAAAACGGACAGTTGCTGCGAGCGGTGACCCGCGGTGATGGAGAACAGGGAGATGAGGTTACAGCAAATGTAAAAACCATTCGATCGGTTCCTTTGCAATTACAAGGCGATTTTCCGGCTCGATTTGATGTTCGTGCCGAAATTGTGCTTCCGTATGAAGGCTTTGCTAAGTTGAATGCAGAACGTGTTGCTGTAGGTGAAGAACCATATGCTAATCCGCGTAATACAGCATCGGGTAGTCTAAAACTGCAAGATAGCGCCGAAGTGGCGAAAAGGCCTTTAGACTGTTTGGCTTATGCTATAGTGGGTCAAAACCTGAGCCTTTCTACTCAATTTGAATCTTTAAAAAGAGCGAGAGAATGGGGTTTTAAGGTGCCAGAGGAAGCAGAACAATTGAATAGTATCGATGAGGTTTTAAATTTTATAAATTACTGGGATGAGCATCGACATGATTTACCCTATGAAACAGATGGGGTAGTAATCAAGGTAAATAATTTGCAACATCAAGATGAATTGGGCTTTACAGCCAAAGCACCGCGGTGGGCCATAGCCTATAAATTTAAGGCAGAACAAGTTGAAACTAAATTAAATCAAATTTCTTATCAAGTTGGTCGTACGGGAGCCATTACACCAGTTGCAAATTTAGAGCCTGTACAATTGGCCGGAACCGTGGTCAAGCGTGCTAGTTTACATAATGCCGATCAAATTGAGAAATTAGATGTTCGCGAACAAGATTATGTTTATGTAGAAAAAGGTGGAGAAATAATACCGAAAATAGTAGGGGTTAATTTCTCTAAAAGAGAAACGGATTCTAAACCAACAAAATATATTACGAATTGTCCTGAATGCGACACTGTTTTAAAAAGAGAAGAGGGAGAGGCCCTGCATTATTGTGTGAATGCAGCAGGATGTCCACCTCAAATCGTGGGTCGAATCCAGCATTTTATTTCTCGTAAAGCCATGGATATCGAAGGTTTAGGCGGAGAAACGGTAGCACTTTTGGTTCGGGAAGGTTTAATTAAAAATTATGCCGATTTATACACCCTTCAAAAAAAACAGGTACTTCCTTTAGAGCGAATGGCAGACAAATCTGCCGAAAATTTGATTAAAGGTATTGAAAAATCAAAAACAGTTCCCTATCCTAGGGTGTTATTCGCATTGGGAATACGGTATGTAGGGGAGACAGTTGCCAAAACCCTATGCAAAGCTTTTCCTAATATAGATGCTTTGCAAAAAGCAAGCCTTGAGGAGTTACAGGCGGTAAATGAAATAGGAATTCGAATAGCCGAAAGTGTAACCGATTTTTTTGCAATCGAGCAAAATCGCGAACTTATTAAACGCTTAAAAGACTATGGTTTACAGTTGGCAATTGAAGAAAATGACTTGTCACCAACTTCTTCGGTTTTATCGGGTAAAAACTTTGTCATATCTGGCGTTTTTACACAGGTTTCGAGAAACGAACTTAAGAAGTTAATCGAAGAAAATGGAGGAAAGGTATCAGGTTCAATCTCGGGAAATACAGATTTCTTAGTGGCTGGTGAAAATATGGGACCTAGTAAATTGGCTAAAGCCGAAAAACTGAACACTCAAATTATTGATGAATCAACTTTTTTAAATATGATCTGATTTTATAAATCGCCAGTGCTAAACAAAGCGCTGGCGGTATAATTTAAACCAGTATACTTGCCCCTTCGCTACTGATTTTTTTTTGGTCGTCTAAATAAAAATCTATTCTGCCTAAATTGATTCCTGCCCAACCTACTTGATTTACAAGCACATTTTTATTTTTGGCATTACGAACCACAGTAGGTTTATCTAAAAAGGTATGACTATGCCCACCAATAATCAAATCAATATCTTTGGTTCGTTTGGCAAGCTTTAAGTCATCAATCTTACCCGATTTATATCGGTAACCTAAATGCGAAAGGCAAATAACTAAATCACATTGCTCTTCATTTTTTAATTGGTGACTAAGGTCTTGAGCAACCATAACAGGATCATTGTATTGAGTTTCTCTATACATTTTTTTATTTACTAATCCTTCCAATTCAATACCTACACCAAAAACCCCGATTTTAACTCCGTCTTTAATAAAAATTTCATAAGGTTTTATGTATCCGCCATCTAAAATAGTATTGGTGAAATCATAATTACTATTTATAAAACTAAATTTAGCATTTGGTATTTGCGCCAACAGACCGTCTAGACCATTGTCAAAGTCGTGATTTCCTAATGTAGCAGCATCATAACCCATTTTGCTCATAAGCTTAAACTCAAGCTCTCCTCCATAAAAATTAAAATAAGGCGTGCCTTGAAACATATCGCCCGCATCTAATAAAAGTACATTAGGATTTTCTTTTCTAATTTTTTGAATTAAAGTATAGCGTTTAGCAACTCCACCAGCATTTGGATTTCTAGCGTTTTGTGGGCTAAAGGGTTCTATATGGCTATGCACATCATTGGTATGCAAGATGGTGATATGCTTCTTAAAAGAAGGTTTTAATCCAGAGCCTAATACGCCTGCACCTGCGATACTTGTAAAAACCCCTGCCGCAGCTGTTTTTTGTATAAATGTTCTTCTTTTCATGATTTATTCTTGTGTAAAACGCTGGTCGCGATGCGGGTTAATGGTGTCGTGTTTTTTAAAGTAATCTAAGAAAAGATTTCTCAACTTATAGTTGATATAAGTGGCCGTTTCTTTCTTTTTAAAGAAATCCATGCGATCACCGCCTTCCATTAAATAATCGTTGGTGGCTATATAATATAAGCGATCATCTTCTAAATTTTTACCTTGAATCTTTTTACTTTTTATAGATCCGTTTTTATTTAAAATGAGTTGCATTCCCGCTAAGGGGTGTGCGGTTTTATTTTGAGCTAAGTAATCAAACATAGCATGCAGGTGCTTACCCTTGATCCCTATAATTACCAACTCGTTCTCAAAGGGCATTATATTGAAAGCAGTTTTAGTGGTAATATTGCCTTTACTGATGATAGAACGAATTCCGCCGTGGTTTAAAAGAACTGCATCAATCGATTTTTGTTCCCTTTCTTGAAATATAGGGTTGGCCATCTCTAAAACTGCATCGGCTTCCATATTTCCTATAGCTGTATTCAATTGGCCATCCTTTTTAGATAAAGTTTTTGGCGTAAAAGACAAAACGCTGTTCATTTCTTTGTCAATATGCTCTTTATAAGGTTTGATAAAGGCGGTAATTTTAGGGTCTTCTTCTATATCGGCTGCGACCGCAATTTGTTTAGCCTTTATATGACTTACTGCCAAAGAAGTTTTTTCTTTACAACTCACTAGGCATAGTCCTGCTAGTAAGACAAGACCTGGTTTTAAGTAATGCATAAAATGATTTTTTACAAAGGTAAATATAAGCTGGCCTTATTTGTTTTTTTCGTCACAAAAATAATTATTTTTGAGCGCTATGTAACAACTACCAAAATAGTTGGTCTATATAATATGAATACAATTACTATGAAAAATATAATCTTTCTTTTAAGCCTTTCTTTTTTTATTTGGTCGTGCGGGGTTCAAAAAAACACTAAAGACCAGCCTTTTTTTACAGAGGTTCATATAGATTTGGTTAATGTTGAAAACGACCGTGTTGAAGTAAAAATAGATCCCCAAGCTTTTAATCAAAACAGCGTTAGTTATCATATACCGCAAACGGTGCCAGGTACCTATTCTGTAGATAATTACGGCCGATTATTATCTGGATTTAAAGCTTATGATTATAAAGGAAATTTACTTCCGGTTAAACCGATAGGAATGAATTCTTATGAAATTCAAAACGCGCGGCAACTAGATTATATAGCTTATACTGTAGATGACACTTATGATGCCGAGGATGAACTAGGAGTGTTTTCTCCATCGGGAACGAATATTGCTGATGACGAAAACTTCGTGCTAAACTTACACGGATTTGTGGGGTACTTTACCGATTTGAAAGAAACTCCTTATACGATTTCAATTTTACGCGATGCACATTTGAACGGGGGTACTTCACTTAAAAAGCTTTCTAGTCAGGTAGTTGGCGAAATGCAAATGAAAGACATTTATCAAGCTTCACGATATTTTGAAGTGATGGATAATCCTATTATGTATACCGATGTTAGCGCAGCTGAATTTAATCTGGAAGGAGGAATGCAAGTACGTCTTTACGTTTATTCACCTAATAAAAAATATGACGCACAAGACCTTAGACCTAATCTTGAGAAAATTTTAAAGGCACAAAAAAACTTTTTAGGTGAAATTGACAATACTGGCGAATACGTGATACTTCTCTATTTGTCTGATCTTGAGAAAACAGTTGCACAAGGTTTTGGAGCGCTAGAACATCATACTTCTACCATGGTAGTAATGCCAGAGGCTATCCCATTAGATTTTTTGAACAAAAGTATGACCGATGTAGTGGCACATGAATTCTTTCATATCATAACTCCCCTAAATATCCACTCTAAAGAAGTGCATTATTTTGATTACGCTAAGCCTAAAATGTCACAGCACTTGTGGATGTATGAAGGGGTGACCGAATATTTTGCCAATCTTTTTCAAATTGATCAGAAATTAATTAACGAGCCTACTTTTTATCAAAGAATTGCCGATAAAATTGATGCAGCAGCTAATTATGATGATCAGGTGGCTTTTACGCATATGAGTAAGCATATACTTGAAGAGCCACACGCTTCTAACTATTATAATGTATACTTAAAAGGAGCCTTAATTGGGATGAGCTTAGACATACGTTTGCGTGAATTAAGCGATGGCAAAATGGGTGTTTTACATTTAATGAAATCATTGAGCGATAAGTATGGGAAAAATAAGCCTTTTGATGATGATAATTTGTTTCAGGTTATCACAGAATTAACCTATCCAGAAATAGGAGACTTTTTAACGACTTATGTAGCGGGAAATACAGCTATACCTTACAAAAAATTTCTAGCCAAAGTAGGGGTAGAGCAATCGGTAGATACTATTAAAACCGATTTTTTCTTAAACCAAGCAGATCCGTTTATAGATGCAAAACCAGATAGTAAAGAGATATTTGTACGTGAAGGTATTGCATTAAACTCTTTCCTGAAAAATGCAGGCTTGCAAGGCGGTGATATCATCAAATCTATAAATAGACAAAATTTTAATCTAGATAATATTATGAATCTCATATTAACTAGTCGAAACTGGAAGGAGGGCGATAAAATTGAAATGCAGGTGGAGCGCGATGGGGCGTTACTTAACTTAAAAACTAAAGTAATAACACCTGTTTTGATTAAAAAAGAGTTAAAAAACATGGATCTACCATTAGAAGATCCACGTGTTGAATTAAGAAATGCTTGGCTTTACGGTCAATAAGACAAGAATAATTGAGTTTAAAACAGAGAGCAATCCAAAAAGAGGTCAATAAAAACTTGGCTCAAAAAAGGGTACAAAAACCACCGGCTATAAATAACATTGGGATTTTGTATGAAAAAGATCAAGTAAATATTGCAGGTTTGAGGCAAAGCTTGGTCAAACAGTTTAAGCTTAACAACGACGCTATAAATTGTTTGTCATTCGCAGAACAAATCAAAACCGAAAATGTGGGTGTTTTTACCAGAAAATCGTTTTCTTTCTTAGGTAAGCTTAAGACGCAATCTGCGGCACAACCGTTTTTAGAAAAGAAATATGATTTATTAATCAATTACTTTAATCAAGATAGGCAAGAGTTATTGTTTGTCAGTAGTCGAGTGAAAACCACTTTACGGATTGGCTTTCAGTTAGATGAAAAGCGATTGAATGATTTAGAAGTTTTGGTTTCATTAGATGAACACGAGTTGTTTACACAGGAGTTAGTTAAATATTTAAAAATTATAAAATAACAATGATGCAAAAATTTGTAGGTACAGGAGTGGCTTTGGTAACACCATTTACACCCGAAAGCGAAGTAGATGAAATCGCCCTGCGCAAAATTGTAAGATACCAAATAGAAAATGGAATTGACTACTTGGTGGTTTTAGGTACTACGGCAGAAAGCGCAACCTTAACCTTAGAAGAAAAAGAACGGGTCAAGCAAATTGTAATCGATGAAAATAACGGAGAACTACCCTTGGTCTTAGGTGTAGGAGGTAACAATACCCAACAAGTGGTAGATCAATTGCAGAATGATAATCTTACAGGTTTTGATGCCTTGTTATCGGTTTCTCCTTTTTATAATAAGCCTACCCAAGAAGGTATTTATCAGCATTTCAAACAAGTTGCACAAGCTACTAAAATGCCCATAATACTATATAACGTTCCGGGTAGAACCGCCAGTAATATGTTGCCGCACACGGTAGCACGACTGGCTTCTGATTTTGAAAATATAATCGGAATTAAAGAAGCAGCAGGTGATCTAGTGCAAGCAATGCAACTTATAGATAATTGTCCTAAAGATTTTTTAGTAATCTCGGGCGATGATATGATAACACTGCCTATGGTTCTAGCGGGAGGTGCGGGAGTTATTTCGGTTATTGGTGAAGGTTTTCCCGAAGATTTCTCACGAATGGTAGCCTTGGGTCTTGATCGTAAGGTCGATGAAGCCTATGAATTGCATTATAAATTAGCTCCAGCTATAGATATGATTTTTGAAGAAGGAAATCCTGCAGGGATTAAGGTTGTGTTTCAAAAATTAGGCTTATCTACGGCGGTGGTAAGGCTACCTCTGGTTGAAGCTTCGGCTAATTTAAAATATCGCATTCACGAATTTATGGATAGCCTAGCCAATGCTTAAAGCTGAAATGAAACAATTATTTTTTTACTATTCTAAAAAACAGTACTTTTGCAGGATGCAACAAATTTTAAAACATAACATTTACTATTTATTTTTACTAGTAAGTTTGATGACTGGCCTTACTTCTTGTAGTGAGTACCAAAAGGCGTTAAAGAGCGATGAGGTAAAACAAAAGTATGAAGTGGCGATGCAACTTTATGAAGAAGGACTTGCTGAAAATAAAAAATCAAAACATAAAAAAGCCTTACGACTTATTGAACAGGTATTGCCTCAATATAGAGGTAAACCCCAGGGAGAACACATATCTTTTGTGCACGCCAATAGCTATTATATTTTAGGTGCTTACTTTGACTCGGCATATCAATTTGAGCGTTTTACTAAGTCCTATCCTAATAGTCAAAAATACGAGGAGGCTTTTTACAAAAGTGCATTGAGTTATTATAACGAATCGCCAAGGTATTCGCTTGACCAGACCGAAACCTTAAAGGCGATGAATAAATTTCAAGAATACATTAGTAAATTTCCCGATGGAGAGCATATTGGAGATGCTAATGAGAAATATGCAGCTTTACGTGAAAAACTAGAGAAAAAAGCTTACGAAATTGCTAAATCTTATCATCACCGCGAAGACTATAAAGCGGCTATGGAAGCCTTTGATAATTTTATAGAAAATAATCCGGGTTCTAAATTTAGAGATGAAGCTTATTTTTATAAATTAGATGCTGCCTACATTTTAGCAATCAACAGTTACGCCCAGTTGGTAGAAGAGCGTTTAATTACGGCACAAACTTATTATGAAGATTACTTGAAATACTTCCCTCAAGGGGATTTTGTCGAGCAAGCAAATGCCATTGCTAAAGAAATAAAAGAGAGATTAAATAACAATTCAGAAAATAATTTAGGATAAACCTATGGATATTAAAAATTCTAAAGCGCCAGTAAGTACTACTACTATTGATAAGAATCTAGTAGATGCTCCTACAGATAACATTTATGAGGCTATTTCAATTGTGGCCAAGCGTGCTACACAAATCAATTCGGAGATAAAAAAGGAATTGATTGAAAAATTAGATGAGTTTGCTACGTATAACGATAGTTTAGATGAAATCTTCGAGAACAAAGAGCAAATAGAGGTTTCTAAATTTTATGAGCGTTTACCTAAACCACACTCTTTAGCAATTGAAGAATGGTTAGAAGATAAGATTTACTTTAGAAATACCAAAGAAGATCAACAAGCCTAATCGATAAGATATGGCAGGCTTTTTACAGAACCAAAAAGTGGTATTAGGTATTACGGCAGGAATCGCCGCATACAAAATACCCTTTTTGGTTCGTTTGCTCATAAAAGAAGGCGCATCGGTTAAGGTGATAATGACGCCAAAAGCAAAAGAATTTGTTACACCATTAACCTTGTCAACGCTTTCAAAGCATGATGTGATTACCTCTTTTACCGATGAGGAAGATGAGGTATGGAATAACCATGTAGACTTAGGACTTTGGGCCGATTTTATGCTGGTGGCACCGGCTACGGCTAATACTTTGGCCAAAATGGCCCATGCCCAATCCGATAATTTTTTATTAGCTACTTATCTCTCTGCAAAATGTCCCGTGTTTATTGCTCCTGCAATGGATTTGGATATGTACAAACACCCGGGTACTCAAAATGCTTTAGATAAATTAAGCGCTTTCGGGAATTTAATAATTCCTGTAGGTACAGGAGAATTAGCGAGTGGTCTAAGTGGGGAAGGCAGAATGGCAGAGCCGCAGGATATTATTAATTATATTCTTAACTATCAGCGAAAGCAAAAGCCGTGGTCAGAAAAAAAAGTGTTGATTACCGCAGGGCCTACTTATGAGGCATTAGATCCGGTTCGCTTTATTGGTAACCATTCTAGCGGAAAAATGGGTTTCGCTCTAGCTAAAGAGGCGGCCAAGCTTGGCGCACAAGTGGTAATGGTTAGCGGCCCTACCAATCAAAAAATTGACTCCCCCAATGTTACGCTCATCAAAGTGACAAGCACCAAAGAAATGTATGATGCAGTTTTTGAGCATTATAATGAGGTAGACATAGCGATAGCTGCAGCAGCAGTATCAGATTATAGACCCGTGCAAAAAGCCGATCAAAAAATTAAAAAATCAGATCAATTTCTAGAGATTAGGCTAGAAAAGACAGAAGATATTTTAAAAGCAATGGGCGAAGCAAAAAGCCAACAATTCCTTATGGGATTTGCACTTGAAACAGAAAATGAATTGAAAAATGCTCGTGGTAAATTACAACGTAAGCACTTAGACGCAATTGTATTAAACTCCTTAAACGACAAGGGTGCAGGGTTTAAGCAACCCACCAATAAAATTAGGATTATTGACCCCCAGCAAGTTTTAGATTATGAGTTAAAGACCAAAGATTTGGTGGCTAAAGATATACTTAATTATATTCAATCACGTTTAAATAACTAGCATCTAACTTTTATATTATGGCTTTTTTAAAGCGTTTTTTTTTATTTCTCATCATAGGGATTAGTGGGAGCTTACAAGCTCAAGAATTAAATTGCAGTGTTACTTTAAATGCAGAGCAAACAGGTAAGACGCAATTAAGCATCTTTAAAACCTTACAATCTTCGATAGAAGATTATATGAATAAAACGCAATTTACTAATCTAAATCTTAAGAAAGATAAACGTATAAATTGTGCTATATTTATAACGGTAAAGGAGTTTGAAGCCGATCAATTTAGGGCGACTATTCAAGTGCAATCTTCAAGACCAGTTTATGGTAGTACCTTTACTACTCCGGTGTTGAATTATAAAGATGATGATTTTAATTTTCAATATACAGAATTTGATCCGTTAAGGTTTGAGCCCAATAATTATTCGGGCAATTTAACGGCAAATCTCAATTTCTTTGCTTTTACCATAATTGGATTAGATGCCGACACATTTAAATTAAATGCCGGAGATGAATATCACCAACAAGCCAAGCAAGTTGTAAACATAGCTCAACAAGGAAGAACTACCGGTTGGTCTCCAGGAGATGGCGCTATGTCTAAATACAGACTTAACGATGACTTGCTGTCTAATGCTTTTCAAGATTACCGTAAGGCATTTTATGTTTACCATATAGAAGGCTTAGATAGTATGTATCAAGATGCAGAAAAAGGTAAAACAAAAGTGGCAGAAGCCATACAGCTCTTGCGTCAAGTGAGTGGAACAAGGCCCAACTCGGCCCCCATACGTATGTTTTTTGATGCTAAAGCCGATGAGATTACCGCTATTTATAGCGGTGGCCCTAGTGTGCCGATGAACAATTTAATAGATAATCTTAAGAAAATTGCCCCTTTGTATAACAAAAAATGGGCGCAATTAAAATTATAATTTCTATTGCCTAAAATTGGTAGCATTAATTAAACTCTTTTATCTTTACATTGCGATAAAATCTTAAAGCCAATTCAATTTGCTAAGCAGTATTACCATTAAGAATTTTGCATTAATTGAAGATGTTCAATTAACATTAGACCAGCACTTTAATATTATTACAGGAGAGACGGGCGCAGGAAAATCTATTATCCTTGGTGCTTTGGCTTTGTTAATCGGTAAACGGGCCGATTTGTCTTCTATGCGCGATGCAACAAAGAAGTGCGTAATAGAAGGTATATTCAATATCCAAAACTATGGCTTAAATTCTTTTTTTGAATCAGAAGAGCTTGACTATGAGCCGCAAACCATTATACGCAGAGAGATATTACCATCGGGTAAATCTAGAGCCTTTATCAATGACACTCCAGTGCGTTTGCAGCAATTAGCTGGTTTAGGAGAACAATTAATAGATATACATTCGCAGCACCAAACTTTGGCCATTGGCAATGCCAATTATCAATATGCTATCTTAGATGCTATAGCCGATAACCATTCTACCCTAATCGAATATAAATCAGCTTTAGCTGAACTAAAAAATCGGCAAATAGAATATACACAATTAAAAGAAAAACAAGCCGAAGCCCAAAAAACCTATGACTACAATTTATTCTTGTTAGAAGAGCTACAGGAAGCAAAAATAACCCCCCAAATTCAAGTTGAGCTAGAAGAACAGCAGAACGCACTAAGCAATATAGAGATGCTGCAAGAAAATTTAGGCTTTGCTAGTCATCAATTCAGTCAAGAAGATACGGGAGTGTTGGCGCTTTTAAGGCAAATAAAACAAAAATTAGGGGCACTCAATGGTTTTGGATCTAAATACGCAGAATTGCACGAGCGTTTAACAAGCTGTTTGGTCGAGCTAGAAGATTTAAGTAGTGAAGTTGAAGATCAGCAAGAGCGCATTGAGCATAACCCAGAGGCGTTGGCTTTAGTGAACGATCAATTGGATAAAATATATGCCCTGCAACGCAAGCACCAAACCGATAGTTTAGATGACTTATTGCAAATTCAGCGAGAACTCGAGGATAAAGTACAACTTACCACCAATGCACAAGAAGCTGTAGCAAAATTAAAACTTGCGATTGAGCAACAGCAAAAAAAATGTGCAGAAAAAGCCCAAAAACTCTATAAAAACCGACTCAAGGTAATACCTACATTTATTCAAGCAGTAAAAAATACCTTGGCCAATTTAGGTATGCCAGACACAAGGCTAGAGATTCAACTTAAGCTTACCGATGATTTTAATACTTGGGGTCAAGACCAAATGCAATGGTTGTTTAGTGCCAATGCAGGTATGTCATTAAATGAAATAAGTAAGGCAGCTTCTGGGGGTGAGCTTTCGCGGATTACCTTGGCGGTAAAAAGTATATTAGCAAAATACAAACAATTACCAACCCTTATTTTTGATGAAATAGATACCGGAATATCTGGAGATATTGCAAAAAAAATGGGAGAGGTTATGCGCCAGATGAGTCAAAAGCTGCAAGTTGTGGCCATTACCCATCTACCTCAAGTGGCCGCCAAAGGGAGTAACCATTTAAAAGTGCAAAAAGAAACACAAGCAGGAAAAACCCAAACTTTAATAAAGCATTTGAAGCATCCAGAGCGCATTGAAGAATTGGCCGAAATGCTTGGCGGAAATCGGGAGTCTAAATCGGCTATGGCGCATGCAGAAGCCTTACTCGTAGATGCTGCCCAACAATAAGAAAAACGAATAACTAATTTGACACAAGATTTAATATATTTACAGCAATAAAATAAACAAACATGGCTTATAACTTACTTAAAGGAAAAAGAGGAATTATTTTTGGCGCTTTAGATGAAAACTCTATAGCCTGGAAAACCGCAGAACGAGTTTTTGAAGAAGGCGGTAAATTTGTCTTAACCAACGCACCCATAGCAATGCGTATGGGAAAAATTAAAGATTTAGCGGCAAAAACAGGTGCCGAAATTATTCCTGCCGACGCCACCAAGGTTGAAGATTTAGAAAACCTAGTTGAAAAAGCCACCGAGATTTTAGGAGGTAAGCTAGATTTTGTATTGCACTCAATAGGGATGTCTGTAAACGTAAGAAAAGGAAAGCATTATACAGATATGAACTATGATTTTACCACCAAAGGCTGGGATGTATCTGCGGTTTCATTTCATAAAACAATGCAGGTACTATATAAAAAAGAGGCTATGAATGAGTGGGGAAGTATTGTAGCCCTTACTTATATGGCAGCACAACGAGTATTCCCAGATTATAATGACATGGCAGACAACAAGGCCTACTTAGAATCTATCGCAAGAAGTTTTGGTTATTTTTTCGGGGTAAATGCTAAGGTACGCGTTAACACCATTTCGCAATCACCAACACCTACTACTGCGGGACAAGGGGTAAAAGGATTTGACGGTTTTATCGCTTACGCGGATAAAATGTCGCCGTTAGGAAATGCGACTGCAGAGGAGTGTGCAGATTATACTTTAACCTTGTTTTCAGACCTTACCCGAAAGGTTACACTACAGAACTTATTTCATGATGGAGGTTTTTCAAATATGGGTGTAAGCCAAGAAGTGATGGAAGCTTTTGAAAAGGGCTTAGAAAAATAAAAATTTAGTTATTTCAAATAAAGAACCGCCCATTGAGGCGGTTTTTTTATCCTATAATTTTTCACTTAATCGGTTCGTCTAAGAATTAATTGAATTTCGTTGTTTCTTTATCAAAATTGTAAGTATATTTAGACTTGGTTTAATCAAAATTATAACTTTTATGAAAAAAATTACCTTTTTAGCTTTACTAACTATCTTGTTTAGTTGGCATGGCTATGCACAATTCGGATGTGGATCTGGTGTGGTCATTTCAGCTGGCTATACCGCATCTAACATTACAACTCCCGGTACGGGAGGCCCAGAAGCTTGGGTTACCGGCTCGACGCCCACTAATAACTATTTAAATGATGATGTCTACCTATTTGAATATACCGCAGGGGCCACGGCAGAGCAAATTACTATGACCATATTTACACGTAATGCTTGGAATGGTGTAACCATTTATGATACTTGCACCGGCACAACCCTTTCGGGTGAATTGGATAGAGCTACAACTAGCTCAGGCAATGTTAGTAATACGGTAACAGCAGCAGTTGCCGCTAATTCTACCGTATATATTGCTGTGGGGCAATGGGGAACACCTAATGATCTAGATTTTGATGTTACCAGTTTTACTGTTCAATCTTGTGTAGCACCAACTGCTTTAGCAGCAAATAACATTACAACTAATTCGGCAGATCTAACTTGGACAGCCGTTGGTAGCGAAACTGCCTGGAATATTGAGCTGGTTACCGCAGGTACAACACCCACTGGTACACCTACCGCAACAGGAGTAAGCAATCCGTATGCGGCGACCAACTTAAATTCTGGTACCGATTATGAATTTTATGTTCAAGCGGTTTGTGGTTCAGATACAAGTACTTGGGAAGGTCCGTTTGCATTTAGCACATCTTGTGTGACTGCTAGTGTACCTTATTTAGAAGATTTTAACGGAACTTCCTTTGCGCCAAACTGTTGGGCAGTAGCAGGTTCTGGAGACCCTACAACCGGTCCTAGTGGCTTGGGTTCAAGCTCTTGGCTATCTGATGAATTTAGGAATGATTTAGCCGCTTCAACCGCAGCTCAGATAAATCTTTTCTCAGATAATAAAGAAGAGTGGTTAATCTCTCCATTAATTGATTTAGGTCCTACGGGCGGTTACTCTTTAACTTATGATGTTGCCGAAACTGACTTTGCTAACTCAGGGCTAAATGAAGATGGAGGAATGGCCACTACCGATGATGAGGTTCAAGTTCTAATAACTACAGATAATGGAGCTACTTGGACGAACCTAAAGACTTACGATGCCAACAATACTGCACCTAACGCAGGAATAAAAGAATATATTGATTTGGCGGCCTATACCGGTGTGGTTCAATTTGCTTTCTGGGCAAGTGAAGGTACGATCAATGATACAGCCGATTATGATTTTCATATAGATAATGTAGAAGTGGTTGTGACACCTAACTGTTTAGCACCTACTGCTTTTAGTGTTGCTAATATTACGGCTAATTCAGCAGAGCTTTCTTGGACTGCTGGTGGTAGTGAAACCGCTTGGAATATAGAAATTGTACCGGCAGGTACTGCGCCTACAGGAACGCCAACCGCTATAGGTGTTACCAACCCTTATACCGCTACCAACTTGACGCCAAATACAGGTTATGATGTATACGTGCAAGCAGATTGCGGCTCAGGAGCTTTGAGTACTTGGGTAGGACCACAAAATTTCACCACTCTATGCGCAGCTTTAATGGCTCCTTATACAGAGTCATTTGCATCGACAAGTATACCAGCTTGTTGGAGCCAAAGCGCAATTGCAGGAGACGGATGGTATTTTGATTCTAGTTTTACGTGGAATACTACTGGATGTTCAGCCACTCCAACAGATCATTCAGGTGCTAGTGGTAGCTATGCTTCTATTGACTTCTCTTCAACAGATACTGAAGTGGTATTAGAAATGCCTGTGATAGATGTAAGTGGTTTGACGGTTCCAGCATTAAAATTCTACACTTTTTTATGTACTACAGATTATAGTCCCGTAAATGAATTATATGTAGAAGCATTTGACGGTACCAATTGGAATCAAATCGGTTTAATTAATACCGGCAGTGCTGCTTGGGAAGAGCAAATCATTGGATTAGGTTCTGCGGTAGTAGGTAACTTGGTTACTTTACGTTTCCGTGCAGAATCTGGAGGCTCAACGCTCGATTACTATGGCGATTTAGCCTTAGATGATGTGAGTGTTGAAGAAGCGCCAGCTTGTTTATATCCTTCAACTTTAGATGCTAGTAACATTACGAATAATACAGCAGATCTTTCTTGGGTCGCTGGAGGAACCGAAACAGCTTGGAATGTAGAAATAGTTACTACTGGTACAACACCAACAGGAACACCAACGGCAACTGCAGTTTCAAATCCGTATACGGCGACTAACCTTGCATCAAATACTACTTATGATTATTACGTGCAAGCCAATTGTGGTACAGACGGAAATAGTAGTTGGGTAGGCCCATTTACTTTCACTACAGCCTGTGATGCGTTTACGCTTCCAGTAGTAGAGAATTTTGACGCGGCCTCTGTAGGTTCATCTTCTAACCCTACTAATGCAGACTGTTGGTCTTTTATTGCATCAGGAGCAGGTTATGGATATGTGAGTACAGTCAGTGACAACTCTGCACCGCATTCTTTCCGTATATTTAATTCTAGCGACACAACAGGAGACTATATTTTAGTAAGTCCAGAAATCACGGGCTTAGGTACAGGTAATAACCGTGTAGTATTTGGTATGGATTCATCCTTAGGACAAGATTTAATTGTAGGAACAATGTCTGATGTGTCTGATGCAACCACCTTTACTCCAATACAAACAGTTACAGATCCTGATGGTAATTATAATGTTTACACTGTTTATATACCTGCAGGAACCGATTCATATTTAGCCTTTAAACATGGGCAAAATGGAACTTCTGACAGTTATTATTTAGATGATATTACAATTGAAGTTAATCCACCTTGTATAGAACCTGTTGATATTGTATTAAACTATGTTACCGATTCTATGGCTGATTTAAGTTGGTCACAGCCAGCAGGAACAGCTAGTGGTTATAATGTAGAGATAGTTACGGCTGGTACTACACCAACAGGTGTTCCAACCGGAACGAGTGTTTCTACTAACTACTCGGCTACCAACCTAATGGATGATACCGCTTATGATTTCTATGTTCAGGCTGATTGTGGTACAGACGGTACCAGTGTTTGGATAGGTCCATTAAATTTTACCACTAATTGTACTGCGGTTACCGCTCCTTGGTTAGATGATGTTGAAGCATTTACCCCTACCACTAGTTTTAATGGTGATTTATGCTGGCAAACGACTAGCACAAGTTCTTGGGATTGGAATATTGATGGATTAGATAGTACTCCATCTTCAGACACGGGCCCTGCAGGAGCTTTCAGTGGAAGTAATTATTTCTATACAGAGGCAACAGGTGGGACCCCAGGAGATGTAACCGAGCTAATTACGCCTTTAGTAGACATAGGAAATAACATAGCCAGTTTAGAATTCTATTACTTTATGTATGGTGCCGATATGGGAGATCTTTATATTGATGTTTTTGATGGAACTGCTTGGGTAAATGGAGTAGATTCAATAATAGGTCAGCAGCAAACTGCAGAGACAGACCCTTGGGCACTTAAAACCGTAGATTTATCAGCTTATTCAGGAGCCATCAAAGTGAGGTTTAGAGCTATTCGCGGTATTGATTTTGAAAGTGATATCGCTATAGATGATATTGCCATAAATGTTACAGCACCTCCGTGTGTAGATCCTTCTGCGCTAATGGTAAGCAATTTGAGCGACACTACTGCCGATGTTTCTTGGACAGCAGGTGGTACAGAAACCGAATGGGAGATCGAGTACGGTGCAGCCGGATTCACTCAAGGTAGTGGAACCTTTGTAAGTGATAACGACGGTACTTTAGGTGAAACTTTAACAGGATTAACTGCAAGTACGTCTTATGATGTATATGTACGTGCTATTTGTAGTGTAGGCAATGAGAGCGCTTGGGTAGGACCAGTAAACTTCACTACTTTAGCAGCTCCTTGCGTAGATCCTTCAAACATAAGCGTAGCTAATATTACTAATACTACGGCTGATGTCACTTGGACAGAAAATGGCAGTGCGACTACTTGGGAAATTGAATACGGTACTAGCGGTTTCACTCCAGGTACAGGTACAATTGTCTTAGATAATGATGGCACTTTAGGTGAAACCATAACGGGATTAACAAAAGACACGAATTATGATGTTTATGTTACCGCGTTATGCGCAGGAAATACAAGTAGTCAAGTAGGTCCAGTAAGCTTCAAAACAGATAATTTGGGAGTTTATGATAATGTTTTCCAAGCATTTGAGTATTATCCAAACCCAACTCAATCTGTGTTGAACTTAAAAGCAAACAATTCTATTCAAAATGCTACAATCTTTAATTTGATTGGTCAGCGTGTAATAGAGGTGAATCCGAATCAACTGAGCACAGAAATTAACTTAGGTGATTTACCAACAGGTGCTTACTTAATGCAAGTGAAAATTAATGATAGTCTAAAAACTTTTAGAATAATTAAAGAGTAAAAACCTGATATTTGTTATATAAACCCTTTAAGGTGAAATCCTTAAGGGGTTTTTTTGTATATTTAACGAATAAAGCACCTTTTAATCTGAAAATTTAATAAATCCCAACTAGATTTAAAATTATAAGTAGTTTTGCCTTTTGTTCTGTTTTATTTGGAAGAATTATACTTTGAATAAATACCATTAATATGAAGCACCTTTATTTAACCTTCTTCTTGTTTTTCGGGTTGCTCACGCCCTTATTCGGTCAGATTAATGTGAGCCAAAATTTTGATTCAAGCTCTAATTATACCAACGGTTGGTATGATGATGGATCCTTCATTATTTCTAGTACAGGAGCCTGTTCAGGAAATAGCGTTAGAGATAATTTATGGTACGATACCCCATCTTCAACCGGTAGTGTCCAGGGTAAATTATACTCTCCTATGGTATTAGGTATCTCTAGCGGTACGCCTATGCAAGTTAATTTTGATTACAAAATTGTAAATTATAGAGCCAATGGCGCTCCCAATACGGCTACACCTCCCGGTTGGGGAAATTTAAAAGTTGAATTCACCACCGACCAAGGACAAACTTGGAATCCTGTTATTACTATCGACGATACCAATCACGTGACCAGCGTTTCTTGCACAACAATTAACCAAACCATACCTGCAAACGAATTACCACACGGAGCAGATTTTCAACTGCGGTTCACTTCCAATTGGCTGTCAGGAGACTTTTTCGTTTATTTAGATAATATTTCGGCTGTTCAAAATTACAACAGTCTTCCAGCTTGTGATGTGAATTTGATATCGCCTGCCAATGGTTCTGTTAATGCATCAAATAACGGTATTTTAGTATGGGATAATGCCACAGGTTCGCATTCTAATGAATTAAGCGTAGGTACCGCACCTGGTGCAAGTGATGTGCTAGTTCCAACACTTTTACCAAATGGAGTAAACACCTATAATTTGGGCACCCTAGCTCAGAGTACTACCTACTATGTTCGAATAAATCCAATTAATGAAATAGGAACGCAAATCTGTAATGAATTTCAGTTTACTACTGATGGTCCTCCATTAAACGATCCTTGTTCGGGAGCTTTTGTGGTAAATAGTTTTCCTTACAACATCATCCAAGATGCTTCACAAGCAACAAATAATAACGGTTTTATTTCGGCTTGTGCATCGGGAATGAATGATGGGGTGTGGTATACCTTTGTAGGCGATGGAAATCAAATAACAATCGATGTTGAGGAATCAGGAAATTGGGCAGGCGCACTTGGGTTGTATACCGGTAATTGTACTAATTTGAACTGTATCGACTTTTCGGATGTGGGTAGTACAGAGCAAATCGTATTCAATAGTCTTGCCGGAATAACTTATTACATCAATATAGGAGGTAATTCAGGAACCAATGATATACCAGAAGGGGTTTTTGATCTGAGCATAACCTCAGAGCCCTCATGTCCTGCACCTTCTAATATTAGCATTTCGGCTATTACCGACAACGCAAGCCAAATTAATTGGGTTGAAAATGGATCGGCTACCAGTTGGGAAATTCAATACGGTTTAGCTGGTTTTACATTGGGCAGTGGATCACTTTTTACAGATAATGATGCCACCCCTAACGAAGTGATTACAGGCTTAACAGCTAATACTAGTTATGATATATATGTGCGTGCGCTTTGCGGGACAAACGATGAAAGTGTTTGGATGGGACCGGTAAACTTTCAAACCACCAATAGTCCATGTTCTGCCCCCTCAAATATTATAATAACTAATGTAACTAAAAATTCGGCCGCTATAGATTGGCAAGAAAACGGTTCAGCCACGGCTTGGCAAGTGGTTTATGGTGTTCAAGGCTTTGATCCAACCCAAGATGGAATTTCAATCTTCGACAACGACGGTGTAAAAGGTTTAAGTGTTCAAGGTTTGCAACCCAATACAACTTATGATGTATATGTCTTTGCGGTATGCAACAACGATTTAAGCGATTTATTTGGCCCTACTAGTTTTACTACACAAGTCTTAAGTGCCAAAGATGAAACACCAGTCAATTTAGAAATATATCCTAATCCTGTGAAAGATATAGTTTTTATGAAATCCACTTATACCATAGATAAGGTGAAGTTATATAATTTAAGAGGTCAACTTATTTTGGATAGGCCAGTCCAAGCTTTAAAAGCAAAGATAAATTTAGGACATTTAAACACGGGAGTATATATGTTTCAAATTGAAATAAACGGAACCACCCAAATTAAAAAATTGGTTATACAATAAGGTTTTAGATAAGATAACTCAAAATAATACTTAGCCATAAGCGCTAAAAACCCTACCTTTAAACTTTTATTGGTAGGGTTTTTACTTGAAATTGATTTTTATGGAAATAAAGTATTCATTTATTATACCGGTGTATAACCGTCCCCAAGAAATAGAAGAACTCTTGCGATCCTTCCTGGCAATGAAAAAAGCAGTTTGTTACGAGATTATTATTGTAGAGGATGGCTCTACCATAAGCAGTGAAGATGTGGTTTCAAAGTATAAAAACCAACTTAGCATACAATACTTTAAAAAAGAAAACTCGGGGCCAGGAGACAGTAGAAATTACGGCATGACACGAGCTAGATCGTCTTATTTCATTATTTTAGACAGTGATGTGATACTGCCCACTCATTATTTGCAAGCGGTTGATAAGCAATTGGCATCTCATCCACTTGATTGTTTTGGGGGTCCAGATGCCGCACTAGCAAGTTTTACCCCTTTGCAAAAAGCCATAAACTATACTATGACTTCTATGTTAACTACTGGAGGTATTCGAGGTAAAAATAAATCCGTAAAGGCTTATGAGCCGCGCAGTTTTAATATGGGCTTATCTAAAATTGCTTTTGAAAACACCGGAGGCTTTGGTCGCATACATCCAGGAGAAGACCCAGATTTAGTACTGCGTTTAAAAAAACAAGGTTTTAGCATTGGTTTTATTGAAGAAGCTTTTGTTTACCATAAAAGGCGAATAAGTTGGTCTAAATTTTATACTCAAGTGAATAAATTCGGTAAGGTGCGCCCTATTCTCAACCAATGGCATCCCAAATCAAAAAATATAGCCTTTTGGTTTCCTAGTTTTTTTATAGCAGCATCATTATTAAGTTTAATTTTGACACTAGCAGGTCTATATGTTCCAATAGTGTTGTTGGGATTTTATTTACTGATTTTATTTCTGCATGCGAGTTTTCTTGAAAAGAGTGTGCGCGTAGGGACTTATGTTTTATGTGCAGTATTTATACAGTTTTACGGATACGGTTTAGGATTTTTAGAGGCAAGCTTTCTTTTAAAAAACAAAAGTAAAACTCCAGAACAACTTTTCCCTAATTTATTTTTCAACTCATGAAAGGATTTAGTTTTTCGAATAAAAGAAATAGTATATTAAACAAAAGCAACTTTAAAGCTTTTGCTATTTTCGCTTCATTTTCGTTTTGTACTTGGTTGCTTATTCAGTTTTCAAAAACCTATACTCAAGAGTTTAACTTGAAGGTTATTTTTGAAAATTTCCCTAAAGATAAATTGGTTGATGAGCGAGAAAAAACAGTCGAAATTAGGGTGCAAACAACGGGTTTTAGGTTGTTTTGGATTGGTTTTAAGAATCTTAGTCTGCGTCAAGATGCCTCAAATTTACCCGAGGAAAAAAACTACTTGCTATACAATACCCGATACTTCAAAAAAGACATCGCTAAAGAACTTGGACTAGATATTGATAATGTTGAATTCCTTACCCCTAGCATAAAACTACCTTTTTCGCTTAAAACCATTCGGGAATTACCAATTAATCTACGAATTAAAATAGAATATGCTAGAGGTTACGGAGCTTACAACCCTTTGGTTGTTTTTCCTGAAAAAGTAAAAGTAAGTGGGCCCGGCCATCTTTTGAAAGATATTGATTATATAAATACCCAAGAACTTAACTTAAAAAATTTAGATAAAACAACGCAAGGTACAGTACAATTAGATAAGCCACATGAAGAAGTAATATTGTACAAGGATACTATAACTTACAAGGCTTTCGCCGAAAAATTTACAGAGGGTAGAGTAGAGGTTCCTATAGAAATTATTAATAAACCTCAGAAAGGGGAGCTAAGTATTTTTCCTAAAAAAATAGAAGTAATTTATCAGGTAAGTTTGCGTAATTTTGATCAGGTTAACACACAAGATTTTCAGGTAATTTGTGATTATGCAAAAATTGGGGAAAACGATAATTTTATGATTGCCAAACTAAAGCAAAAACCAGAGCAAGTCACGCACGTAAGGCTGAGTTTAAATAAAGTAAATTTTGTGATAAAAAAATGATGGTAGTAGGATTAACCGGTGGTATTGGCAGTGGTAAAACCACTGTAGCAAGATTTTTTCAAGAATTAGGAGTTCCGCTTTATATCGCAGATTTAAAAGCAAAAGACCTTTTACACCAAGATGAACATTTACAAAAAGAAATCATAGCGCTGCTAGGAGAAGAGGCGTTCATCAATGGCAAGTATAATACTACCTACGTGAGCAGTCTTGTATTTGCGGACCCCAAACTTCTCAAAAAATTAAATGCCATAATTCATCCTGCCGTCCATGCGGATTTTAAGAAATGGATATCAAATCAAAAAGCCCATTATGTCATTTATGAAGCCGCCATTTTATTCGAGCAAAACAGGCAAGATCAAGTAGATTATACGATTTTGGTTACCGCACCACTCGAAGAGCGAATAAAACGCGTTACGCAACGTGACCAAACCAATCGACAAGCAGTGCTTGATAGAATCAATAAACAATGGAGTGATGAGCGCAAAAAATTGTTGGCCGATTTGGTCATAGAAAATAAAGTTTTATCGGCTACAAAAACTCGGGTTCAAGAAATTCATAAATACTTGCTAAGCCTAGTAAGTAAGTAGGTTCTGACTTGTGTTAACATTTGGTTAAACCATTAAAAAAGTAAATGTTAAAACCTTACTTTTGGAGACATGAAAAAGAAAGTTTTTGTCTTTTTGGTGTTGCTCATGAGCCTTTCGCTTATCGGAATAATTTTTGTTCAGGGGTATTGGATTAAAAATACGGTTGAAACAAATGAGGAGCAGTTTTCTTTTAATGCGCGACAAGTCTTGTTTCGTGTAGCCGATAGAATTGAACGTGAAGAAATAGACAAATATTACATTCAATACACACGGGTAGCCGATTCGACAAAACCTACCACTGCGAGGCTGAGCGAACTTTTTCAGATTAAACAAGACGAGCTTACCAACGAAACTTTTTTCTATACCAACAGCATCTTGCAAGAAGATTACAAATTATCTTCTTCTTTTTTAAGTGAAGAAAAAGATTCTATCGCTTTTAGAAAATTAGTAAATAGAAAAATTACGCGGCTAATACATGATGATAAACTTCGAGACAATCAAAATCTTAGTGCAGAGGAACGTTTTGAGAAAATATCAAGACTAGAAGATAATGAGAAATATTTATTGGTAGAGGCAATTAAAGAGAAAGCAGCCAACTTGCCTATTCATAAACGCGTAGATACCGAAAGGGTGAAAACATTAATTCAAAATGAGTTAGCGGCGCGCCGAATTCAATCTGGCTTTGAATTCGCTATTTATAGCAAAGATCTAGCAACAAAAGTTCGAACTGCCAACTTTGATCTTGATTCTCCTGCCACTTACAGTACACCATTGTTTAAAATGAACAATAATAGTTATCGGTTATACATCAACTTTACCGAAAAGAAAAAGGAAGTGCTTTCGTCTATTGCAGTAATGACTTTTTTGAGTATTGTATTTACCTTGATAATTATAATCGCATATTACAGTGCAATTTCACAGTTGGTGAAGCAAAGGCAAATTTCACAAATCAAGACCGATTTTATAAATAATATGACGCACGAGTTTAAGACACCAATTGCTACTATAAATTTGGCATTAGACTCTTTAAGAAATCCTAAGATTGCTCAAGATAAAGATCGGGTAAACCGTTATTTAGGAATGATTCGTGAGGAGAATAAGCGTATGCATGCTCAAGTAGAGAATGTATTACGTATTTCTAAGTTGGAGAAAAATGAGCTCAACATAAAAAAAGAACGCCTTAAGCTTCATGATATTATTGAAGAAGCGATTACCCACGTTGAGTTAATAATTGAAGATCGCGGTGGATATATACAAACACATTTTGGTGCATTAAAATCAACCATATTAGCCAATGAGACACATTTTACCAATGTTGTAGTAAATATCCTAGATAATGCTATTAAGTATTCTACCGAAGAACCAAAAATCGATGTGTACACCGAAAATGTAAAAAATTATATTGTATTAAAAATAAGAGATCAAGGACAAGGAATGAATCGCATTGTGCAAAAAAAGGTATTTGAAAAATTTTTTAGAGCGCATACTGGCGATATTCATAACGTCAAAGGACACGGGCTTGGTCTGGCCTATGTCAAGAAAATAGTAGAAGACCATCATGGTACTGTCACTTTAACCAGTGAAAAGGGAAAGGGAAGTACTTTTATTATTAAATTACCTTTAATATCATAAAATATGGAAACTGAAAACAAAAAGATTTTATTAGTTGAAGATGACCCGAACTTTGGGATTGTTCTAAAAGATTATTTAGCGATGAATGACTATGAAGTTACACACGCTAAAAACGGAATGGAAGGCTTTGAAAAATTTAAGAAAGACGATTTTAATCTATGTATTCTTGATGTGATGATGCCTTATAAAGATGGTTTTACTTTAGCCAAAGAAATAAGAGAGAAAAATGAAGATGTACCCATTATCTTTTTAACGGCAAAAGCTATGAAGGAGGATGTTTTAAAAGGGTATAAGGTTGGTGCAGACGATTATTTAAATAAACCTTTTGATAGCGAAGTACTACTGATGAAAATTCAGGCTATTATGCAGCGTAAAGCTACTGACAGTGTAGCCGATAGCAAACAATTTGAATTTCAAATTGGCGATTTTCATTTAAATTCTAAATTACGTTTCTTAACTTTTAGAGAAGAAGAGCCACAAAAGCTTTCACCTAAAGAAAATGAACTACTTAGGTTATTGGCATTACATGAAAATGATTTAATGCCTAGAGAATTAGCGCTTACTAAAATTTGGAGAGACGACAATTACTTTACTTCTAGAAGTATGGATGTTTATATTGCAAAACTGCGTAAGTACCTTAAAAAGGATGAAAACGTTGAAATTTTAAATATTCACGGTGAAGGATTTAGACTTGTGATTAGAAGTCAAGAAGAATAGCACCCTAAAATAAATATTTCTAGTTTCCAAAAATTACTTGCCAAATGGGCAACTATTTGGCAAGTGTTTTTTGCTCTATATAATGAATAATGGTTTTGGTATCTTGTGTATAATCAAACCACTTTATTTCGGGGTCTTTTTTAAACCAAGTCATTTGCCTTTTGGCAAATCTTCGTGTATGTTTTTTAATTTCGGCTACTGCAAAATCTAAACTACACTTTCCATCAAAATAGGCGAACAGCTCCTTGTAACCTACCGTATTTAAGGCATTTAAGTTACGGTGTGCGTATAGGTTTTTAGCCTCTTTCAACAATCCCATTTCTAGCATTAAATCTACGCGTTTTTCGATACGCTCGTAAAGAATAGCACGATTGGCTTCTAAACCTATTTTTATATTTTTAAAATTTCTTTCTTTCTTATTTTGAGTTCTATAAAATGAAAAATTGTGTGGCGCGCCTAAACAAATCTCCAAGGCTCGAATAACACGCTGCTTGTTTTGTAAGTCGGCTTTTGCGGCATACTTTGGGTCCAATTCTCTTAGTTCTTCAGCTAGTTTTTCTAAACCCTCTTCGGCATAACGCTGATTTAAATTTTCACGGATATGCGGGTCAATATTGGGAAATTGATCTAAGCCATCGGTGATAGCTTTTATATATAAGCCGCTACCACCTACCATTACTAAAGGGTTTTTGTCTTGAAACAATTTATCTATTAACGGAATGACCTCTTTCTCAAAATCACCAACAGAGAACTCTTGGTGTATGCTTTTATTCTGAATGTAATGGTGTTTTGCAGCCTTTAATTCGCTCAGACTCGGAACGGCTGTGCCTATATTCATTTCTTTATAAAATTGCCTGGAATCGGCCGAGATGATTTCTGTATTAAAGTGCTGGGCTACTTTTATTGCCAAAGCGGTTTTGCCTATAGCCGTTGGCCCTAAAATATGAATTAGATTATTCATTATTTTTTCTTATTTCATTGCGTAAAGAATAGCCGCAACTATGGCAATATTTTGCCCGGTCTAAATGCGTTTTTTCGTTACAATTATAACAAGATAAAGAATTAAAAGATTCGTCATTTCTGCTTCTAGCACTGTATTCTGCGCTTACTATACCCGTTGGTACCGCAATAATACCATAACCCAATATCATAATTAGAGATGCCAAAAATCTACCCATCGAAGTTATAGGGTGAATATCTCCAAATCCTACTGTAGTTAGGGTTACAATTGTCCAATAAACACCAACGGGAATACTCGTAAATCCGGCTTTTTCGCCCTCTATCATGTACATCAAAGTACCGGCGATGATTGAAAGGACTACCACGGCAAATAAAAATACAAAAATTTTGGCCCGGCTATTGCGCAAGGCGCCTAATAGTCGATTGCCTTCCCCCATATAACGCGAAATTTTGAGTACCCGAAAAACGCGCAAAAGCCTTAAGGCTCTAAAGGTAATGAGTGCCGAGCTTCCGGTAATAAAGAACGATAGGTATAAGGGTATGGTTGATAGAAAATCAATGATGCCATAAAAGCTGAAGATATAGCGTGAAGGTCGGCGAATACTTATAATTCTCAAAATATACTCAATGGTAAATAAAATAGTAATTATCCATTCGGCATAAATTAAATATTCATATACCCATGGCTCAAGACCAGGTACACTTTCGAGCATCACAAAAATTACGCTCAAAAAAATAAAAATCAATAGAACAACATCAAAAGCCTTACCTGCAGGGGTCTCTGCTTCATAAATAATGTCGTGCAATTTTTCACGCCAAGTGATATCGGTATGCTTATTTTTTTTCAAAATACTAGTAGCCGGTTAAGCAGTCTAAATTATTAATAAAATAAGGGATTAAAAACTTTTTACCAATAGATTTTTTTTACGGCGTAAATAACTTTGTATAATATGCCGAGTATCCCGGTTTTCTTGTGCATAGGTGAGGCGTTTTTTCAATAGTTTAATGTCTTCAAACTGATGATTGAGGGTAATAAATGCATAACCTAGATAAGTACCGTCTTCAATCAATAAAATACTTTTTTCATCGGGTTTTCTACCCCGATCTACAATAATCATATTTTGATTTTTGTAATTGTACTTTTCTTCCAGTTCCGCAACACGGGTGTTGTAACTATCAGGTGTTTCTTCGCCAATACAAGCCCCGTTGCATTTTTTTATAGTATAGTTAAAACAGTTACCCGAAGTTTTATGCAAACCAGTAAACTTGGCACATAGACTATAATCTTCTGTCATGCGTTCTAAAAAAGACTTGGCTTGTCGCAAACTGGTAAAGGTAGTAAGGGGCTGATCAACCAAATTGGCCTCGGCGATTCGCATAGTTTTGTAACCCATTTCGTTTTCACGGATTTCAATAGCGTAATTGAATATATCTTTTTTTAGGGCGCGATTGTATTTAGGCTTTATTTTTTTTATCGCTTCATTTTCTTTAATCAAAGCGAGTAATTCTGTACCAGTGGTCTCAATGCTAATGCGTTGCACTTCAATCTGCATTTTCTTAGCCTTGTGACTCGTATTGGTAAAATGCTGGTTTATACGTTTTCTTATATTTTTGCTTTTACCCACATAAATAATATCTCCAGCCGTGTTATGCATATAATAAACGCCAACAGTAGCAGGCATTTCCTCGATTAATCGTATTAATTTTTTATCTAAACTATTCTTGGGTAAGCTGCGTACCGCTTTTTTTACTATTTCTTTATTAGCATCTTTTTGTAAAAGCAGTTCAAACAATTTAACAGTTGCCAAAGCATCACCACTTGCCCTATGCCTATTGGTGATAGGAATTCCTAGACTTTTTACTAGCTTTCCTAAGCTATAGGAGGGTAAATCGGGTATAAGTTTTTTTGACAATTCAAGACTACATAGGGTGTTGCGTTCATAACTATAGCCTAAACGCTTGTATTCTAGTTTTAAAATGCGGTAGTCAAATTTTGCATTGTGAGCTACCAGTACGCAATCTTCGGTAATTTCAATTATTCTTTTGGCTACTTCATAAAATTTAGGTGCCTGGCGTAGCATTTCATTGTTGATACCGGTAAGTCCTACTACAAAAGCTTGGATGGGACGTTCTGGATTTACCAAACTGATGAATTGATCAACGATTTGTTCTCCGTCATGCTTATAAATAGCAATCTCAGTAACGCCTTCTTCGTTATATTTGCCTCCGGTGGTTTCTATGTCTACAATGGCATACATGTTATAAGGCGTTTTAATAATTACGTGCACCGAATATGGCGCTTCCTATTCGCAGCATATTACTTTGATGTTCAAGTGCTATTTTATAATCTCCGCTCATTCCCATAGAGAGTATTTTTAATTCGGGATGTTGTAATTTTAATTGATTAAAGGCTTGGGATAAATATTCGAATTCTTTATGAATTTGCTGTGTATCTTCCGTAAAGGTTGCCATACCCATTAAACCTACAATTTTTACATTTTTCATTTGGGTGTATACATCACCCGAGAGAATTTCTTCCGCCGTAGCCAGATCCATTCCGTATTTGGTGTCTTCTTCGGCAATTTTTATTTGAAGTAAACAATCGATAACACGTTCGTTTTTTTTGGCCTCTTTATTGATTTCTTTTAGCAATTTCATTTTATGTACCCCGTGAATCAATTGCACATAAGGCGCCATGTATTTGACCTTGTTGGTTTGCACATGACCAATCATATGCCATTGAATATCTGAAGGCAGATTGGCTTGCTTATCGGTCATTTCTTGAATTTTATTTTCGCCAAAAATGCGTTGTCCAGCCTCGTAGGCCTGTAAAATTTCTTGCTCACTTTTGGTTTTAGAAACAGCTACAAGTTGCACGTGTTTAGGTAACTCACTTAAAACTTTATTTAAATTTGCTGAAATGTTACTCATAGTTTAATATTCATATATGGTGATGCCGCTGCGTAATTTGGGTTCTATGTAAGTTGATTTGGGGGGCATGGTTAAACCTTCATTGGCGATTTGTTTCATTTCAGCAACCGATGCTGGCAGCATACCAAATCCTACCCTAAACTCTCCACGATCTACTAAGCCTTTAACATAAGCCATGCCTTTTTTACCATGAGCGTAATCTAAACGTTTGTCTGATCGAGCATCGCCAATGCCCAGTATCGGATTTAATACGGTTTTGTACAATACCTGTGCATCGAGATGAGATAATGCATTTTCGGCCTTATAGTTTAATTTTCGCAAATGTAAACTATAAAAATCACCGTCTAAGTACATGCTAAAGGAATGTTTTTCTTGAGGCTTGTAATAGGTGTTCTTGCGGTTTTCTATTTTAAAAAAATTATCTAACCGAATGAGAAATTCCTCTTTACTTAAGCCATTTAAATCTTTTACCAGCCGATTAAATTCTAAAATTTTAAGGTTGCTCTCTGGTATGATATAGCTCATAAAAAAATTATAGGGCTCTTTACCAGTATGCTCTTTATTAGCTTTTTTTAATTCTTCACAAAGTTGATATGCGCTGGCACTGCGATGATGACCATCGGCAATATAAAGATGATCCATAGACTTAAAAATCTGAGTGATTTGTTGGCAGGCTTGAGCATCGTCAATCAACCACAAATAATGGGTGTCTCTGTAGGTGGTGGTAAATTCGTATTCTGGACGTATGCTTTTCGCATGATTGATGATTGCAGATAAATCTGCATTATCGGGATGCGTTAATAAAACTGGCTCTGCATTAAAACCAACAGTTTGCAAGTATTTTTTAAAATCTTCTTCGCGATAGGCTATGGTTTCTTCGTGCCTTTTAATCAAATTACTTTTGTAACTATTAAGTCCCGTGGCGGCAACAATACCAGTAAAAACATGGCCATCTGCATCTTTGCGTTCATAGATATAAAAACATGGATGCTCATCTTTGATAAAAATATGGTCTTCTCGAAATTCTTGATAGCGATTGCGTACCAATTCATACCGATCTGGTCCCGAAACTTCTTTGTGGTATTTATAACCCGGATTCACAATATGTAAAAATGAAAACGGATTGTTGTCTAGCCGAGCTTCCCTTTCGGCCTGTGTATAGTGATGGTAAGGTCTAGATGAAATTAAACCAACTTTGTCACGGGTGGGTCTCACAGCCCGAAAAGGAACAACTTCTGGCATAATAAATTATTTGAATTGAGCAGCCACAACTTCGGCTTTTTTAGATTCGCTATAGTCGTAAAACCCTTCGCCCGATTTAACGCCTAGTTTTCCAGCTTGTACCATATTCACCAATAATGGGCACGGAGCATATTTTGGATTTTTAAATCCTTCGTACATTACTTCTAAAATACTCAAACAAACGTCTAAACCAATAAAATCGGCTAATTGTAGTGGCCCCATAGGGTGCGCCATACCTAATTTCATCACGGTATCTATTTCTTTAACGCCCCCCACTTGATTATAAAGTGTTTCAATGGCTTCATTAAGCATGGGCATCAAGATACGATTGGCTACAAAACCAGGATAATCATTCACCTCTGTAGGTGTCTTTTTTAAAGCCACCGATAAATCCATTATTTGTTGGGTTACTTCCTGCGAAGTACTATAACCTTTAATAATTTCAACCAACTTCATAATGGGTACAGGGTTCATAAAGTGCATCCCGATTACCTTCTCAGGTCGTGCAGTTACCGATGCAATTTTTGTAATTGAAATTGAACTGGTATTGGATGCCAAAATAGTTTCCTTAGCGCAAAACTCATCCAATTGCTTGAATATTTTTAATTTTAAGTCTTCGTTTTCGGTGGCAGCTTCAACCACTAAGTCAACTTGTTGTACCCCCTCTTTTAAATCGGTAAAAGTGGTGATATTGGCTAAAGTTTGATCTTTATCTTGCTCGCTAATTTTTTCCTTAGCAACCATACGATCTAGATTTTTTGTAATGGTAGCCATTCCTCGATCTAAATTCTCTTGAGCTATATCAATTAAATGTACTTGGTAATTAAACTGAGCAAAAGTATGGGCAATACCGTTACCCATTGTACCGGCTCCTATTACGGCAATATTCTTCATAATTCTAATTTTTATTTTTTTGAAAAACTATTTATTATTTGTTTGGCTACGCGCAAGGCACGTGCACCTTGTTCTAAAGTTACCTTCGGAGTGAGATCTTGGGTAATCGCCTCAGCAAAGGTTTCCAATTCTTCCAAAATAGCATTGTTTTCATCTACATCGGGATTATCAAAATAGATTTGCTTTTTAACTCCTTCTGCATTTTGCAAAATCATATCAAATTCTCCTGGTTGCTGGGGAGCATCTTTCATTCTAACTACCTCACATTTCTTTTCTAGAAAATCTACAGAGATATAAGCATCTCTTTGAAAGAAGCGGGCTTTGCGCATTTGCTTAAGTGAAATACGGCTTGCTGTTAAGTTGGCAACACAGCCGTTTTCAAATTCTATACGGGCGTTGCAAATATCTGGTGTTTCACTAATTACCGAAACACCACTAGCATTAATATTCTTTACAGGAGAGGGTACTACGCTTAACACAGCATCGATATCGTGAATCATTAAATCAAGAACAACAGGAACATCGGTGCCACGCGGATTAAATTCTGCCAATCGATGGGCTTCTATGAACATTGGTTGGTCAATTTTATCTTGTACTGCTTTGAAGGCTGGATTAAACCGTTCTACATGTCCTACCTGCCCCTTTACCTTATGCTTTGCTGCCAATGCTACCAACTCATCTGCTTCTTCAACGGTATGAGTAATTGGTTTTTCTATAAAAAAATGCTTGTTTAGTAGTACTGCTTTTTTTGCAATATCAAAATGAGAAAGGGTAGGGGTTACAATATCGATTACAGCCACATCCTGCAAAAGATCGTCAATCTCTTCATACAAGGTATATCCAAATTCATCGGCTACTTTTTGGGCATACTCCCTATTGCTATCGTAAAATCCTACAAGCTCATATTTTTTGGATTGGTTGAGTAAGCGCAAATGTATTTTACCTAGATGGCCTGCGCCTATAACTCCTATTTTTAGCATATATCGTGGTTTTGCACAAAAATACTATTTCTTTTAGAGAAGTGGCATCAATTTTTTTTAGATTTTCATCTCTTTCGTCAGTCGCGTCCATTGTTATTAGCTATTTTACCGATTTTAGCGTATTTTTAGTTATTTGGTTATAAATACCCTACGGCCTACGCGTATAAATGCGGTGTATTTCTTTGTGTAAATCAGCTGAAATTCCTTAAAAATTAGCTAATTTTAGCAAAAATTTGAACACGTTGAAAGATACATTCAGACATCAAGGTAAGCGACAACATTTGGTTGAAATTCTCAAAGAAAAAGGAATTGCAGACCAACGTGTTTTGGAGGCAGTTGGCAAAATACCCCGTCATTTGTTTATGGATAGTAGTTTTGAAGATCACGCTTACCAAGATAAGGCTTTTCCTATTGCGGCAGATCAAACTATTTCGCAACCTTACACCGTAGCTTTTCAAACGGAGTTGTTGGCGGTAGAAGCAGGACATCAAGTCTTAGAAATTGGTACAGGAAGCGGTTATCAAACGGCGGTTCTTTGTGAACTGGGTGCAAGGGTTTATAGCATCGAACGCCAACAAGAATTATTTAAAAAGACCAAGCTTTTTTTGCAAAAATTAGGCTATCGCCCTAAATACCTTTGTTTTGGCGATGGCTATAAAGGTTTACCGCTTTATGCTCCTTTTGATCGAGCTATTGTAACGGCAGGAGCACCCTATGTTCCCAAAGCTTTATTGGCTCAGTTGAAAATTGGGGGCAAGTTGGTCATTCCAGTAGGCGATGACCCGCAAATTATGACGCTCTTTACCCGAAAATCGGCAACCGAGTTTGAGCGCGAAGAGTTTGGTGAATTCAGATTTGTACCGCTGTTAGAAGATAAAAATTAAAGCGAGAGTCCCACAAATACACCAAAATCATTTTGATTACCTGATTGGAGGTTCTTTACAAAATCAAGGCGTAAAATTCTGTATTTACCCCAACCTAAATTGTCTAGGCCTAAGCCAACTTCTATAAAAGGATTATGTTCTTGGGTGTACAAAGCTTTTCCAGTAGCGACTAAATTTAAATTTAGTGCCCTTATGCCCGGAATTTTCCCTAAAATCCAACCCTTAAAATCATGTTGTACATGCACTTCGGCAAATGTATTAGCTGTGCTATGACTATACAAATCAAGCAAATAAAATCGGTCTAAACCTTGTTTTAAGCGTAGTTGGGTAGGTGTGCTATCAAAATGTTGATAATCGATAAAGCTAGTTTTATCTCCACCGATAAAAAATCCGCCTCGAGCGAAATAAGAGAAAGTTCCTCTTTGTTGCCAGCTTAGGTTTTGATTAACTCTTAAACTGATTTTAGAAAAATTATAAGTATCCAAATCAGTCGCCCAGCCTTGATTATAATACAAGAAAAATCGAGGGTACTTAGAAGAGCTAACCGTATACTTACCATCGGGGTACAGGTAGTAAGATTGGTCAAAGTCAATCCGCAATCCTACTTCGTACTGCAGCATCTGGTGTGGGGTAAATAAATCCGACGCTGGTTGATCTCTAGCGTCAAGCGGATTGTTGGGCGTGTAAAATTGTGAGCTTGATTTAAAAAAGCCATGATGAGCTCTATTTTTAAGTACATCCCTTTTGTTGAAGCTTAAAGCGGAATAAAATCGGAGTCCGTTTGCCAATTCATTCGAATAGCTTATACGCGCAAATTGATTTGCATAGAGCTTGAGGTAATTTTTTTGGAAACCGATTAAAGCCAAATCGTATAAATGTAAAGGGGTACTCGACTTATTATTTATTTCTTTGGCTTCAGATCCAAGACTAATACTTAAAAACGGCTTACTAAAGTTATTGAACTTTTGGGTGTAGGTAAAACTGCCCCGCCAAGTTTTATCGGAAAAGCCGTATTGCGGGGTGGTTGCAAAACTATAGAAAGTGTTGTTCTTGGGATCGGTTTTTACAAAACGCAGCGGTAAGCTTAAATTGTAGCCTTGCACCATGTTAAAGTGCAAGTTTTTTAAGGGAGCCTCTACCTGCCAACGCTGGTTTTGATAGCTTTGCTTATAAGTGTAACCATTTATTAAATTACCAATTTTAAAACGATTGTTTGTAGCGTCGACAGAATCTTGGTAGCGTTTGCTGTTTTGTAGATTAGCTAATTGTTGTTTTTTTAAATAATCCTGTTGTTCTTCATTGGTTAGTGGTATAGGACGTTGATTTTGCCAAAATAAATTGTCTTTATCATTGGCTTTTGTATCGAAAGCTAAAATTTCTTTTCCAAAAATGTCTTGGCCAAACCGCGGATTAAAATCATAGTTGGTGTACACCGCAGAAAAACGACCATCGCCAGAGACACTTAAAATAGACCAGCTAAAATCTATAGTTTGCGTTTGTTTAACCCATCGCTGATCTAGGGCATTAAAACTGAAATTTTGTTTAAAGTGTATGGTTTCAATAGCTTCAAATTGTATCGCCTCACCGGTGGTCTGCAAATCAATTCCGTAAAGCTGCCAAGTTTCATCTACAATGTAAACAAACCCCGAAAATACACGTCCTTTAGGATTTTTAGGCTGTACTTGTATTTTGTAAATTAAGTGATTTTGTTCGTCATAAAATAGGTCGGCTAATTGATAGTCGTAGTGATTCAACGCATAGTCAGCTATGGGGGAGATCAAATTTTGCCGCAGTTCAATATTGTTTTTATAAAAATTGAATTCGGCTTCTTGAGCACTGTTAAAACTAAATCCGTTATCGTCGCCACTTAGCTTTGAGGCGATTATTTTTTCGTGGAAATTATCTGGAGCCTGAAATTTGATTTGAGATACGGTTTCAGATAGGTATGCGATACCGCTACCAGTAGAATCTAGCTTAGAGCGTAAATCAGATAAATCATTGCCCAATATTTTTTCGGGAGCATTTTGAATTCTCCAGATTCCTTTAGAGTAGAAATTGGCCGTGTATGCCTTGGTTAGATTAAGGTTTTTTTCTCGGTTAGCAATAGCTTTTTTAATGAGAATAAGCCCTTTATTCTGTTGTTTGCTTATCACGATTTGATCAAGTGAGGTAGGCTCTTCTTCTAAGACAATAGTACCGCAGTCATGCTGCGGGGCATCTATAATAATTTTTCGTTTTAGCGTTTTATAACCCAAATACCGAAAAACTAAAGTTAAGCTGTCTGAATTTGCAACGGGTAACTCAAAATAACCCGATTGGTTACTCACGCTACCTTGGTAGGAGTTTTCAATAAAGATATTAACTTGTGCAAGCCCTTCTTGCTGGGCGTTGATTACCCGACCGGTAATTTGAGCCTGAGTTTGTAAACTACAAGCTAATAAAAAGATTAAACCAAAAAGCTTTTGGCGCATACCTAGGCATTATAAGATTTTTTAATTCGGTCTAATTTACGTTTATTCTCTCGGTCTTTTATGGTTTCGCGCTTATCGTGCATTTTTTTACCTTTTGCCAAGCCAATTTGCAATTTTGCTAAACCTCGCTCATTAATAAACAAGCGCAGGGGTATAATGGTTAAGCCGGTATTGCTCACCTCTTTATGTAGCTTTCTTAATTCTTTGCGCTGCAGTAGCAATTTGCGTTCGCTTTTAGGATTGTGGTTAAAATGCGAAGCGTGCGAATACTCTTCTATATGCATATTAATGACATACAGCTCATTACGGTGAAATTCGCAAAAACTTTCGGCAATACTTGCTTTTCCTTGACGGATAGATTTTATTTCGGTTCCGGCCAAACTGATTCCAGCAATGTATTTATCTATAATTTCATACTGAAATCGCGCCTTTCTATTCTGTATGTTGATGTTGTTTTTACTCATAGTGCTAAAATAAGGTGCTTTTTTAAACTAAGCTGCTTTTTTAAACAAATTTTACCGTTCTAGATGTTGCTGTTTTTCTTTATAATTTACTTAATTTGTTAAAAATAATATAGCTTTATAGCTTAACCAAACAAAACGCCACATGAGACTTACTATTTTAGCGCTGGCCTTGGCGCTAGGCCTAACCAGTTGTCAACAAAATATTGAATATAAACCCTTAGAACCAGCCAATGCGGCTAACCGAGAAAAAGCCAAGGCTATCATCCAGGAAACCTTTGACAAAACAGGTGTAGCCTTGCAAGAATCAGCTGTGATTAAATTTAAACACCAAGGCGAACACTATATGGCGTTGCGCAACTGTGGTATGTTTATGTACCGCAAGCAAAATACCCAGGGGAAAGATGCCATAGAAGACGTTTTAGATAACCAAGGCTTTGAACGCAAAATAAACAAACATTTAGAAGAATTAACTAGCGATGAGGTTCAAGAGGCTAAAGCGGAACTTCAGCAAAGAGTAAATTGGGTGCAATTTCCTTTTGGATACCAGGAGCGAAGCTTTTATTGGATAGGAGAATTAAAAACCGATGAAGCTAACTACCATAAAATAGCCATAGAAAATGAGGGGGAGCCCCAGGAGATTTGGTGGGTGAATAGCCAAGATCACTTGATATATTATGTTGCACAAGCTAATGGTGATACATCTGGGCGATTGTTTAAACTAGATCCTAGTTTTACGCAAGAAGGTGTCCACCTTAATCAGGTTTACGCTTATGCAGTGCCTGATGCCGTTCCCTTGCGTTATGCTGCCGATGAATTTGTTGAAGCTAGCCAAGAATGGAAGCAAACCGATAGTTTAAAATTAGATCAAGCCAGTGTATTATTAACATCTTCTAACTGCGAATAATCGTTTAATGCTTTTTAATTTCAAACCATAATACCTGATTTATTTGTTCGTCGAAACTATTAAAATTATTGTCGGCTACAAGCAATAAGGTGAGGTTGCCGTTGGGCAGTGTGGGACCAAAGCACATGCCTTCAAGATTATCTAACCGCTTAGAAGCTAATGACTTTCTTATTTTTTTAAGATCTAGAATCAGTTTTTTGTGTGTTTTGGCTTTTCGATTCAACTGTTTAAGGTTTTGGTCTGGGTTTAAATCCGTAAACTTATATTCAAAAAGAATTGCGCGATTAGCCTTATTACCTCGGCCGGCAGAATAGGCGCGTTCAAGCATAATATATCGGCTTTGGTCAAAAGACAGCATAGCGGTTATCCCATTAATAGCAAAGGGTTTAAGCGGCCATGTGCGTATGCGCTCTAACGGATAAAAATATTCTTTTTGGTAATTCTTGTCCGCTAAATCATAGCGCAAAACACTTACCAAGGCAGGGGTGTCGTAAAGCTTTGGTTTTTGGCCCCAGCGGCTGGCTGGTAATTCTAAAGCTGCAAAAAATTGCGATTGGTCGGGGGTAAAGCACAAACTTTCCCAAACGCCATTATGATGTGCTTGGTTACCTTTGTTTACGTCGATATAATGGGGTAGGGAATAGGTTTTTTGTATTTTTCCTTGCTCGTCAATTTGATAGATACCCGATTGTTTTTTGTTTTGGATAGAACCCTCACTCGAAACGAGAAAGCCAGGTTGATTGGGATGTACCAATACAGATTCTAAATCAAACCACAGGTCTGTATTATCGGTATTTATTTTTATGGCTTCTATAAAGTTTATTTGGTTTATTTTTTCGGCAGCAAATTCGATTGTCGTTTTATATATACGCGGATTGCTAGGTACATCAACTACCCAGTAAAAGTATCCGTCGCGATAGTCTATACCCGATAATCCGCCAATTGGCTCAGCATTAAATTTCGCATCTTTAGCGATGATGTACTCATCTAATAACTCAAGTTCTATTTTGCTTCGCTCATATGATTTTAAACTGGAGCAGCTATTGAGGTAAATCATTGCCATAACGGCAAAGCAAATTTTATAAAAAGTCTTAAATAACATTGTATTAGGATAAAAATAAGATTTCATTAATAACTTAAGACTGCAAATAACTGTACTTTTAGATAAATTAAAAAACTTAAATATTATGAATGAGCAAGAATTAGAAGGAAAGTGGAAACAAGTAAAGGGAAAGTTCAAACAAAAATACGGTGAAATCACCGATGATGATACCACTTATTCTGAAGGTAAATTTGATGAGATGCTAGGTAAACTAGAGGAAAAAACAGGAAAAACCAAAGCTGCACTTAAAGAAGAAATCAGTAAATTATAGATGGAGCTAGGAGGGTTTTAACGAAATTAAAAAGGTAGCATTTAAAATGCTACCTTTTTTAATGCTTACATTTTTAGTATTAGTTTATTTCAACTAATTCTACATCAAAAATTAATATAGAATTGGGAGGAATGGGGCCTATACCACGCTCACCGTATCCTAAGTAAGGTGGAATCATTAATTTAGCTTGGTCGCCTTCGTTCAAAAGCATAATCCCTTCGTCCCAACCAGGAATAACTTTACCTGTGCCTACTGGAAATTCGATAGGCTGATTACGATCGTACGAAGAATCAAATTTGGTGCCGTCTGTTAGCATTCCGGTATAGTGAACTTTTACCATTTGACCTGCTTTTGGTTTTTTGGTACCATTTCCTTTTTTAATGATTTTATACCATAATCCGCTATCGGTTTTTTCATAACCATCGGCCATACTATTCAACTCCTCATCGATTTTCTTTTTCATTTCGGCTTTACGCTCTTCAGCTTTAGCGGCTTCAATTTTTTGTTGCTCGATTACGTCTTTCATGGCGCTATCAAATTTTTCTACAGCATCAAAAGACTTGGCAGCTTTTCCTTTTCTTATGATATTTACTTCTTGAATAATCACAGGATTTACTGGCTTATCTCCTGGCTTAGTGGTCTCTACTTTTCCTATGCTATCAACCACTTCTTGCCCCAATACAATTTCTCCAAAAACACTATGTCTATTGTCTAAGTGTGGGGTTTCTTTTAGGGTAATAAAAAACTGACTTCCATTGGTGCCAGGTCCGGCGTTAGCCATAGAGAGTATACCCTTTTTACTGTGCTTTAAAGATTCGTCGAACTCATCGGGAAACTTGTAACCTGGTCCGCCAGCTCCGGTACCTTCGGGATCACCGCCTTGAATCATAAAGTTATCAATAACACGATGAAATTTTAACCCATTGTAAAACTTCTTGTTGGCATAACTAGTGTCTACCTGTGGGTGAGTACCTTCGGCCAAAGCCACAAAATTAGCCACGATAAGTGGTGTTTTTTCAAAATGCAGCTGACTTACAAAAGTTCCTTTGTTGGTAACAAATTCGGCATAAAGCCCATCGTTTAAGTCGGGATATTTCTCATTGCAAGCATACAGGCTTAGCGCTACAAATAAGCATAAAAATGCACTTTTTAATTTCATAAATTTAGTCATTTAATTGTTTTTCGTTATTTAATTCAATTGAGTTTAAGGTTATGGTAGACCGAATGGGGAGATTTCTTCCTATTTTCTGGTTATCACCATAATAGCCAAAAGCTTTATGTGAAGGAAAATAAAAAGTAAGGGTCTCGCCAGGTTTCATCATTTTTAAAGCTTGGCGTAAGCCAATAAAAACGCTTTCTTGGTCTATAGCATACTCGCGTGTGCCTAATTCTTCTCTAGTATATATGGGCTGCCCTATTAAGGTGCTAATGTCATAATCAAAGTTTACCAAATCGCCAAATTGAGGAGTGAGGGTGTCTTTACCGATTTTGGTATCGTAGCGGTACCAGAAACCGTTGGGCGAAGCGTGGTAAGTATTGATTGTATCCTGCTTAATAATCGAATCGATTAAAGCTTCTTCGTAGGCTACTAATTTTTTGTTGCGCGCAACCGATTCCCGAATAAAAGAACCTGATTGTTGACTCATCGGGCGTCTAGCTTCTGGAGTTTTGCAACTAAAAAGCAATAATCCTATGCAAAAAGACTGTAAAAAAATACGGTATATATTATTCATGAGTAAGTTGGGGTAACAATTGCTCAAACTTTTCTAAGGTTTCGCTAAGTGGTAAATCGCTTTTTCCTCCGGCTGCATTGATGTGTCCGCCACCTTGAAAATGTTTTCTTGCAATTTGGTTAACATCAAAATCTCCTTTAGAACGCAAAGAGATTTTTACGATGTTTTCTTCCTTGTTTTCAATGAAAATAGCAGCAAATATGATTCCTTTAATCGCCAGGCCATAATTTACAAAACCTTCTGTATCTCCCTTTTTAAAATTGTTTTGGTCTAACTCTTCCTGAGACAGGCTTATATAAGCCGTTTTGTAGGCCGGTAAAATTTTCATATTGCTTAAGGCTACTCCCAGTAATTGCATACGGTTGCTACTGCTACTGTCATAAATGGCATTGTGTATGGCCGTATTATTCGCACCAGCATCAATCAGTCGTGCTATAATTTTATGGGTTCGGCTAGTGGTTGAAGAAAAACGAAAAGAACCTGTATCGGTCATAATGCCCGTATACAAACAAGTAGCCATATCTTCGGTAATCAAATGCGTATCGCCCAAAAATTCCAAGAAATTGAAAACCATCTCACAAGTAGAGGAGCAGTTTACATCAGAATAGGTAAAACGGGCGTAATCTGCCGGTGCTTGGTGATGATCAATCATCACAAAAGTAGTATCTAAATCAGCTAAGACCTGCTGCATAGCCTCACCTGTTCGACTTAAATCGTTAAAATCTAAGGTAAACACCATAGAGGAATCTTGTAGGCATTGCGTAGCTTTTTGCTGTTGCTCACAAAATAAAATAATCTCTTCTTGATGCGGTAACCAGCTCAAAAAATCAGGATATAGATTGGGCGAAATTAAATGCACGGTGTGCCCCAGCTGTTCTAAATATAATTTCAAGGCTAGTGTAGACCCTAAGGCATCTCCGTCTGGATTCCTGTGCGGAATGATGCTAATGGTTCGGGGATTAGCCAAAAGCGATTTTATTTCACTAATTTGTTCTGCTGTCATAGGCGATAAAGATACAATTTCTGTAGATTTAGAAAACCTAAGTTTTGTATTTTCTTTTAAAGCCTAGACTTGTGCTAAGAAGAGGTTGTTTTTCACGCCTAATGCTAAAAGTAAGTTCTGCTTGTGCTCGGCTACTCTAATCAAATCCGCTTTAAAGCTATACTAGACCGCAAAACTTTTTATTTAACGCTAATGGTTTTTGTAATCTGCTTAAAATTGCAATGACATGATTTTTTTCTCTTTACGGAAAGGTTTTCACACAATTTTATTACGTTCTACCTTTATTTTATTGCTGAAATCAATTCGGTTTAACCGAAAAGGGAATGCTTAAAATTTATTAACTAACTTCAAGTAAATTGGAAATGAATCTAAAAATTTAGGCAATCCATTTTTTTTGAATCGCTCGTTGGGCGATATAAATACAAAATACGCCAATGATCAAAACCATTACAGGCATATTGCGGCACCCGGACCGTAAACCTGGGTAGCTTTAGCAATGAAAAGGCTGTGAGTCATCTGTACCACGATACCCACCAAAGAAATCAAGAACAGCGTTTTAGCCCATTTATTTTTTAAAAGCAGCAATAAACTACCTAAAAATCCGCCACTAACTGCCATGGCGAAGGCAATTAGTGCCCAAGTGGGATAATTGGCGTACAATACTTGTTGATTTTCGGGGAGTAGTGCAATCTCCTCGGCACCCATACTTATTTGATTGATAAAAGCGAGCACTCCCATCAAATTCCATACTAATAGAAATACGGCCAAGGCTATAAACCATTTAGGGGCTTTTTGTTTGGTGGTGCTTGGGTTCATAAATTTGGTTTTTAAGTTGACTGTTGTTTTTAATCGCTTTTGCGGAAGTAAGGCCCACCTGCGCATCTTTAATAAAGTTAATCCTTTTTTAATTATAACCGATTAATGCCGTCGAGGCATTCAATAGGTGCTACTCGTAAGTTTTTCGGCCAACTCAACTTATTCTTTCATCTACTCGAAAAATTTTCTTATAAACTCGTACATTTTGTAGTCAAACCCGTAGCTTTTGTCGCTGCATTATGGGTATTAAGAGCTATCTTGCTCTATGTTTTTACCAACCTTTAAAAGGAATTAAAGCGATGAAAAAACTGACTATTATACTTAAAAAATCAGATAACAATCCGTATCAACCATTTTAACCTAATAAGCTATGCCTACCAAACCTAAGACGCTCATCTTGTCAACTTTTCTCTATTTTGGGTTAAGCTCAATTCTTATTGCCATGTACCTGATGGAAATAATCAATTTTTTGAAACAACATTACGTTTTAAGCCTAGCTTTTATTCGTCTGCAGACTTGTATCGATGGTTTTATGCACAATATGTTTGGCCCAAAGACGCGTAATAGTAGTCCGCAAAAGCATGCTGCATTTTTACTTATGCAATGGGAAATCAAGTTCTCTTTTTTATTTTATACAAAACTTAAGCGATTTGGTATTTTGAAAAGAGGGATTCGGTTGATTCTATACCCCATCTTAAACCCCACAATTTCAAATTATTTTTATTTTTCAAAACTACCCGTTTTAAAAAGCGACTGAAGCTAGTTGATTTTCTTACTGGTTGTTTAGAAGCCTCTTGTTTAGCGAGAGGCTTTTTTGGCTTGAAAAAGCCGAAAATCATGCCCATGATTTAGAAAAACCATGCCTATGTTTCATGAAAATCATGCCTATGATTCATGAAAAACATGCTGAACTTTTTAAAAATCATGCTGATCATTTGCATCCGCCATAGGCATGAAATTTAAAAACGCTAAAACCTAAGAAAAAGATGCTCTTTGGATAAAAAAAACAATTTTTCGCTCTTTAAAAACCCCAAAATAGACTACAAAAACGCGGTTTTCCGCTCAAAAAGCGAGCAAAAGGCTAGGAAAAGTAAGATTAAACCTCGTTTAAATCTGATTAAAAGTATGATGGTGCCGCTGTGTATAGTGGTTTAGCGTGGTTTTATGGTTCATTAAAAGCATTTTAAGTATAGAAAACAAGGCAAGCTAAAGTTATGCTAGTTCGTTACTCCTTCGATGTTTCTTCGTTGATCCCTCGAAATATAAGGATTTATCGCATAAGTACCGAAGGAGTATCGAATTAACTTCGAACCAGCATTGTATTATCTCTAGTGAACGTATACGATTGCTCCGCCTTAAACAGCTACTTATTACGGGGTTAAGCGCGTAGAAAAATAATTTTGGTTTGCTGGTAGGGGGCGGGGGGTGGCGGTGGGATTGGTGTTTTGGGGTGAAATGTTATTAACTGAGTAAAAGATTAAACTAGGTCCAGGTAACTTGAATATATTTTTTTAAAATTATATTGAAGTTTGTAAAAATTGATAAGGTTATTCAAATAAATTAATTTATAAATCTATCGTTGTATTTATTGGGGATAGTTGGCTTTATGAAATTAAGGATACATTAAATACTAGTTTTTTTTATAGATTTATTTATTTGATGTTTTGACTTTAAAAGAAATTGTAATTAAATTTACAAAGTCGTTAATTTAGATGCATTTTTGTATTAAACTAAAATGTTCTTTAATATACTTTACAAGCTTGCTATTGGGCTAAGTTTTTCTGGTATTATTTTCGTCCTTGCCTAAATAACCTCATTCATAATCCCAATCTAAAAAATATTAAGTGCAATGAATGATAATTTAAATACCTTGAGCCGTGAAGATTTTATGAACTTTTTTCGTGATGACGAAAAGTTAAGCACACTTTCAGCTGATGATAGAATTGAAATATTTCTACAAATACTTCCAGGTGGTTCAGATATTTCAGAAGGCCTTTTAAACGAGTTAATCAGCGACTATCAAGTAACTAATTTAGAAGTAAGTCAAGTTAAATAATGGCAAAGTCAAATAATTGGACAAGAGAACAAACAATTGTAGCATTCAATGTTTACTGTAAAATTCCATTTAACAACAGTAGCAAAACACATCCAACAATAATAAAATATGCCAACATCATAGGTCGTTCACCATCTGCTTTAAATATGAAAGTTGGCAATTTCGGTAGATTAGACCCTGATTTACAAAAAAAAGGAATTACAGGTCTTGCTAATGGCAGTATATTAGAAGAAATTATTTGGGATGAATTTCACGGTAATTGGGACGATTTAGCTTATGAAAGCGAAAAGTTAATTTCTCAATTTCAAAATAAAACTATAATTGAAACAAATGAAATTGACTTAACAGATTTTCCAGAGGGAAAAGATGTCGAACGACTAGTAAAAACAAGAGTAAACCAAAACTTTTTTCGTTCTTCAGTTTTATCTTCTTATTATCAAAAATGTTGCATAACAGGTATCAATATTTCTGATTTTTTAGTTGCAAGCCATATTATTCCTTGGCGAACAAATAAAGAAGAAAGAATAAACCCAAGAAATGGTTTATGTTTAAATTCAATTCACGACCAAGCATTTGATAAAGGATTTTTAACCATAACTGCTGACTATGAGGTTAAAATTTCTGATGCAATTTACGAATACCAAGAAAATGAATCAATCGCCAATTTTTTTCTTAAATACGATAAACAAAAAATATCATTGCCGGATAAATTCCTACCTTCACGAGAGTTTCTTAAATATCACTCAGAAAATATCTTTCTACGTTAATTAGCTTGTGTTTTATTTTTGACTTAAAAATCAATAATAGTAGCATAAATTAAAACGATTCTTTTCCGATGTAGCCTTAGGGATGATGCCTTCAAAAGTATGGACGGGTAAATATGATGCTACTGGTGGATATTTAATTGTAAAAGATAATGGTGATGTTTTATGTTATCACATTTACAACAGAAATGAATTTGAGGATTACTTGCTAAATAATACCAAACTCGACACCGCAAGTTCTTCACGACACGGATTTGGAGAAATTTACCAGGAAAACGGAGAATTATATTTTAAACTGAATTTGCAAATACGGTTTACGAAATAAAGTTTGTGCGCTAGTTAAGGCGCATTTTTTTATCAAATCATTCCCAAAAGCAATAGCTTTTCTTGGGTTTAATTTTTTACTTTTAAAATCTAAAATTTTGTTTTGAAGGTATTTTTTCATCTTTTATTAATGGTATTATTAACATTGGTAACCCAGATTGGCGGGCTAATTTACCTAATCTGTTGGCTTATAGTGCGTAAGAAAAAAAGGCTTAGATTCCTAAAACGCTAGCGCTAATTATTATTTTCATTAGTACAGTACTTATACTTGTTAACTTTTTGACGGCTCAAGCTTTTACCCTTAGGTTTTGGTTAGATGTTCTGCCACAAGTTTTTGTTATTGCCGGCATGTGCTGCGTACTAAAGGTGCAACATTATCGAAACCAAAAAAAGGAGAGACCATAAAGGCTTTGCGTTCATCTTTCACTTAAATTTGCTGTCTTATAATATCTTTTACTAATTTTTATATACGGTTTTCTCCACATTATAAATTATATGTGCAGCAACGCGATCAGCTTGTTTTTGAGTCAATTTTACAAGAAAACAATATCGATTTTTTTAGCAACATAAAAGAAAAGGCTTTTTTAGATACGGGTATTCGGTATTTTCTGCGGGAAGCAGACCGGTCTAAAATTGACGCACTGTTAATTAAACACCAACTTATCGCACAGATAGAATCGAATAATATGCCCGATTTTACCTCTCACAAAAAAATAATGAAGATTTATTATTTAATTGCTATGATTGTGGTTTTACTAATGTTAGCGGTTATAGTATTTGACGCTATTAGAAGCCAGTCGTAAAACTATTTTTCTAATTGCTAACAAATAGTGGTGCAAATGGGAGTAAAAGTAGCTTGCGCGGATTCAATTCTTGTTTTTTTGCGTGAGGGGTAGAGCGGCCTGTTTAAGCTCTTAAAAGTGTGGCACACTTTTAAAGCGAGTAGCGATAACCCGACTTTTGGAAGAGGCCTTGCCGAAAGCCAAAAGGCACGCCCAAATAAAAGCTTTTAGCCACAGGTGAGTACCCCCAATAAGTTTGTTTGCAGAATCGTAAGAAAAGATTACTTTTGCAGCAAATTAAAAATAAAATCCATGGCAGGAAACAGAACATTTACCATGATTAAGCCAGATGCTGTAAAAAACGGGCATATTGGTGCAATATTAGAACAAATCAACGCTTCTGGTTTTAGAATTGTTGCAATGAAATTAACGCAAATGACCAAGCGTGATGCCGAAACTTTTTACGGTGTACATAGCGAGCGTCCATTTTTTGGTGAGTTAGTTGAGTTTATGACTAGCGGACCTATAGTTGCAGCTATTTTAGAGAAAGATAACGCGGTAGAAGACTTTAGAACGCTTATTGGTGCAACCAATCCAGCCGAAGCTGCAGAAGGTACTATAAGAAAGAAATATGCTACTTCAATTGGTGAAAACGCAGTTCACGGTAGTGATAGCGATGAGAATGCCAAAATTGAAGGCGATTTTCATTTTGCTGGCAGAGAGATGTTTTAATGGCTTGCTTTTAAAATAACTGCTAAGCTTAATAGCTTATTAAAAACCCAAAAAAGTTTATTTTTTGGGTTTTTTTATTAGCGTAAAATCAGTTTCTTGATTAAATCTTGCCCTAAAGATTCATTAAGCATGCGTATGATTTTTTCTTTTCCGTAGCTGAGTTCTTCGCGTAACACAGAGGAGCTCAAACTTACAATGAGTGTGTCTTCTTTTAACCGAATAGTAGTGGTGTATTTTTTTATGGCTGGCCCCATTTGGCTGTACCATACTTCTTTTACATTCACGTGATTGAGGCCTTGATCTAATTTATTTTCTTTTACAAAGGCTTTTAACACGCTGCCTATGTCTTGTTCTTCGCTATTTCTCGCCATAATTGTATCCTTCAAATTTTTTATAGGTGTAAATAATTCCTTGGGGGTTGCGTACTTTAAACTGCTCGGGCGCTACCTGCAGTAGGGTTTCTTGCCAAGAATCTTGTGGGGTTCTGTAGTGTAACACTAGACTGTCTCCTTGTTGTAGAACTTTTATAGCTTCTTGCACGCCATTTGATTGGTAACCGCCGGTAAATTGCGGACGGGTTTTTTGCCGAAAGCCCTCGCCGTTTTCCAACTCGATATAATCTACGTTTTCATTAAACTTAAACGCAACTATTTGTCCGTTGGGTTTTTTAACCTCTTCGATTTCCCAATAGCCATTGAGCAATTGAGTGTCTTCAAGTTTAGGTTGATTGTTGCAGGCCAAAAGCACACAAAACAAAACCAAGTATAGACTATATTGTAGCGTTTTTTTTAGAATCATAACTTAATTATTTTGTAATCTGATGCGTATTTCTTGACTACCTCTTCTGTACGCTGGGCGTGGGTATCGCTTATAAACAATTGGCCTAAATTGCCCTGGGTTACCCATTGCACAATTTGCCCTACACGCTCTTCGTCTAATTTGTCAAAAACATCGTCGAGCAAAAGTATGGGTTTTACCCCAGTATGTTGTTGTAAAAAGTCATATTGCGCCAATTTTAAAGCTATAAGATACGATTTTTGTTGGCCTTGGCTGCCAAATTTCTTTACGGAATAGTTTTTTATTTTAAAACTTAAATCGTCTTTATGCGTTCCTGCTCCCGTATACTGGCGTTGTAGGTCTTTTTGTAAATAGCTATCGAATAAGGCAAGCGGACTTTCTTCTTTTAACTGACTGCGGTAATGTAAATCTACAGCCTCTTTTCCTTTACTGATGTGATGGTAACGGTCTTTAAAAATAGGGGTGAAAACCGAAAGGAATTCGCTGCGTTTTTGAAAAATAGACTCGGCCAGGGGGCTCAGCTGTTCATTGTAAACACTCAGCGTTTCTTGATCGTAATGTTGGTTGGCGGCAAAATATTTAAGTAAGGAGTTGCGCTGACTCAGCAGCTTGTTGTAGGCCAAAAGATCGTTGAGGTAGGTTTTGTCGCTTTGCGCAATAATGCCATCGATGAATTTACGACGAATCTCGCTACCTTCGGTAATCAAGTCTCTGTCGGCTGGTGAAATAATCACCACAGGAATAAGCCCGATATGCTCACTAAATTTCTCGTAGTTTTTTCCATTGCGTTTAATTACCTTTTTTTGACCTTTCTTAGCGCTTACCACAATATGTTCTTTGCGCTCAAGACGTTCAAATTCGCCCTCAATCACAAAAAAGTCCTTCTTGTGCTTGATGTTTTGACTGGTTACAGGATTAAAGTAACTTTTGCCATAGGCCAAATGGTAAATGCTGTCTAGGGTATTGGTTTTTCCTACGCCATTAAAACCCACAAAACAATTTATACGCGGATTAAATTCAAAATCTTCTTGCTCAAAGTTTTTGTAATTGACCAAAGCGAGTTTCTTTAAAATCATAAGATAGGCTGTACTATATGCTTAAACGTAAAAAAGTTTAAAAGTACAAAGTAAGTAGGAAAGCCAATTAAAAAATACAAATAAATTCTCTTTTTTATATCAATAAAAATTATATTTTTGCGCTTAATTAACTATTATTTATGGCAACTTACAAAAAGAGAGGATATAAGCCTAAGGCTAAAAAAGAAAGCGATGCAGTAGAAGAGAATTTTAACGAAGAAGAATCTACAACCGCAGAAGTATTTAATAACCTAGACGAAGGAGCCAACAAAACCGAAGAGTGGGTTTCTGAAAACCAAAAGCCAATTTTAATAGGAATTGGAGTAGTGGTGGTTGCTGTTTTGGGTTACTTAGCATTTACTAAGTTTGTACAAGAGCCAAAAGAATTAGATGCGGCTAATGATATTGCACAAGCACAAATTTACTTTGAAGACGCTTTAGATGCTTCAGGTAAAGCGCAAGATAGTTTGTACAACCTGGCTTTACAGGGAGGAAACGGTAAATTTGGTTTATTAGATGTTATTGATAGTTACGGAAGTACCGCTACTGGAAATTTAGCCCATTATTATGCGGGTATTGCTTATTTGAATACAGGAGAGTATAAAGAAGCAATCAATCATTTAGAGCAATTCTCAAGCGATGATGAGATTATAGCTCCTTTGGCTAAAGGTGCCATAGGTGACGCCTTTATGCAATTGAACCAGCCAGAAGAGGCCTTAGATTATTATGAAAAGGCAGCCAAATTACGTAAAAATGAATTTACGACGCCTAAGTTTTTACTAAAGGCAGCCATTACAGCCTTAGAATTAAAAGACGGTGAGAAAGCCGAAAAATATTTAAATCAAATTGATGCAGAATATCAAGATTCTGCAGAAGCTAGCGAAGTGGCCATTTATTTAGGTCAAGCTAAAGCAATGCAATAATTATATGGCAACAGCAGGTAAAAATTTATCTGAATACGACAAAGCAAGCATCCCAAACGCGAATAACTTTCGGTTTGGGATTGTTGTTTCAGAATGGAATAGCGAGATCACCGAGAATCTTTTTCAAGGAGCATTCGATGCTTTAATCGATAATGGTGCCATCAAAGAAAATATTGTGCGGTGGAATGTGCCTGGTAGTTTTGAATTGATTTACGGTTGCAAAAAGATGCAGCAATCTTACGATATGTTAGACGCAATTATCGCGGTAGGGAATGTAATTCAAGGCGAAACCAAGCATTTTGATTTTGTTTGCGAAGGCGTAACACAGGGTATAAAAGACTTGAATATTCATAGTGATATTCCGGTGATCTTTTGTGTACTAACCGATAATACCAAGCAACAAAGTATAGACCGTTCTGGCGGTAAACACGGAAATAAAGGCAGCGAAGCGGCCATTGCAGCCATCAAAATGGCAGCTTTGCGTCAACAAGCTAAATTTTAAGGGTTATTCTCCCTAAAAAATAGCCGATTAGAACCCTAATCGGCTTTTTTTATGTTTATAAGTTTAGCTTGGCTAATTCGGTATTGTTTTTGATTTTCTTTACCTTTGAAAAGAGACTAGGTTATGGGAATTTTAAAGCGAAGAAAGAACAAGCAATTTAGTTATAAGCCCCGTTATTATGATGATAAAGGAGAGGGGAGTCCGTATAAAATAAAAACTAAATACGATCAATTTAGAAAGACCACGGGCAATCCTTTAGGCTTTGTAGGAAATGTAAAATCCGCTTTAGCTGAATTAAAAGAAAAAGACGAAGATCAAACCAGTCGTAAACGCATTTTGCTTATTGTAGCTATTCTTATATTCCTATTTCTATTATTTATCGAATTTGACTTATCTATATTTTTACCCGAATAATTTATGGGAGATATAATACAATTACTACCCGACCATGTGGCCAATCAAATCGCAGCAGGTGAGGTGGTACAAAGGCCCGCCTCTGTAGTAAAAGAATTATTAGAAAATGCTATCGATGCAGGAGCCACTCAAATTAGCTTGGTTTTAAAAGATGCTGGTAAAACCTTAATACAGGTTTCTGATAACGGAAAGGGTATGAGTGCCACCGATGCACGATTGAGTTTTGAACGGCATGCCACCTCTAAAATTAAACGTGCCGAAGACCTTTTTCAATTAACCACAAAAGGCTTTCGCGGTGAGGCGCTGGCTTCAATTGCGGCCATTGCGCAAGTTGAGTTAAAATCGAAGCAAGAGCAAGATGAACTAGGTACTTGTATTAAAATAAAAGGGAGTGAGGTAGAATCTCAAGAGCCTTGTGTTACCCAAAAAGGGACTGTTATAGGCGTTAAAAATTTGTTTTTTAATATTCCTGCTAGACGTAATTTTTTAAAATCTAACCAAGTGGAAACCCGTCATGTAATTGATGAGTTTCAACGCGTGGCTATTGCTCATGCACAAATAGGTTTTAGTTTGCACCACAACGGTAATGAATTGTTTAATTTACCAGCGACAAATGCTCGTCAGCGCATTGTACATATTTTTGGTAGTAAAACCAATGAAAAATTAGTTCCTGTTTCAGAAGAAACCGAACTGATTAATATCGAGGGATTTGTAGGAAAACCTGCCTATGCCAAGCGAACCCGTAGCGAGCAGTTTTTCTTTGTCAATAACCGTTTTATCAAGTCACCGTATTTGCATCATGCGGTAAACGCCGCTTTTGAAGGTTTGTTACCCGATAAAGCCCAACCTTCTTATTTTTTATTTTTAAGCATCGATCCTAAGCGCATTGATATTAATATACACCCCACTAAAACCGAAATTAAATTTGACGATGAGCACGCTTTGTATGCGATTTTACGCAGTGCGATTAAACATAGTTTAGGGCAGTTTAATGTTGCACCTATACTCGATTTTGAAAGGGATTCGAGTTTAGACACCCCTTATGATCTTTCTAAGAAAGAAGTACAGGTTCCACAAATAGAGGTTGATCGTAACTTTAATCCGTTTGACACCGAAAAACAAGCGGCCAGTCAATCGGCAGCCAAGGCAATGGCGTTTAATCGGCACACGGCTAAAAAGAATGTAGCGTGGGAAGCATTATATACACAGATTGATGAGCAATTACCCGAAACCAAAATCGAGGTTGAAAGTGAAGAAGTTACGGGTAACCTGTTCGGGCAGCAACAGCAAGATTTGAGCGGTGATAGTGTTTTTCAATTGCAAAAAAAATATATTGTTTGTCCTTATAAGAATGGTATGTTGCTTATAGATCAAAACCGGGCTCACACGCGTATCTTATATGAAGAATTATTGCGCAATATAACGGTAAAAGCTGCAGTAAGTCAGCAACTACTATTTCCGCTTTCTTTGCAATATAATGCTATAGAGGTAGATATGCTGAGTAACTTACGCGAACATCTTGAGCAAATCGGTTTTATTTTTGATAGCATAGACACCTCCGAGGTGAGTATTAGTGGTATTCCTACCTTGATTAATGAGAGTGAAGTTTCTATTTTATTAGATCAGCTTTTAGCCGATTTTGAGCATGAAATCCCCGATAGCGGATTTTTACAAACCGATGTTTTTGCCAAGTCTATGGCGCGCAGTATGGCAGTAAAAAATGGCAGTGTGTTGGCTAAAGAAGAACAATTGGCTATAATCAATAGCCTGTTTGCGTGTAAAGAACCACAAATTTGTCCGAATAATAAAAAAGTTTTCGTACGTTTAGAAGTTGAAGACTTAGAGAAAAATTTCAGGTAATGGGAAGAATAACAGAGACGGTAAAAGTCTTATTGATAATTAATGTTTTATTTTTTTTCGGGAGTCAATTTTTAGGTGATTTATCCTATCGCTTATTTGCGCTTTGGTTTCCAGAAAACGTGAATTTTCAGGTCTGGCAGTTGCTTACGCATATGTTTATGCACGGCGATTTAAGTCATATCCTATTTAATATGTTTGCTTTGTATATGTTTGGTAGCGTATTAGAACAAAGCATCGGGCAGCAACGCTTTTTGTTTTTATATTTTTCTGCTGGTTTAGGAGCAGCCGGACTTCAAATTTTGTTTAGTTATATCGATTATAATAGTGCCTTTAATGCTGCGCTTGAAGCTGGATTTTCGGTAAATCAAATACAAGAAATGATTTACAATTATAGCAGTACGCAACAAGTTTTTAGTGCCTTGCCTCAAAATGTTTCGAGCGATTTACTCAGTAACTATTATACTCCTATGGTAGGAGCTAGTGGAGCTATTTTTGGAGCGCTGGCTGCCTTCGCTGTGATTTATCCTAATTTACCTTTGTATATTATTTTTATACCTATTCCTATAAAAGCCAAGTATCTTATTGGGGGCTATTTTGCCATCAATGTATATTCGGCAGTGACTGGTAGTACATTATTAGGGCCTAGCAATACAGCATATTGGGCGCATATTGGGGGAGCCGTGATCGGGTTTATAATGATGTGGTATTGGAAAAAAAATCAGTTTAACGCAAACCGGTGGAATTAGATGGATTGGAGAGATCAATTGCGTGTAAAGTACAAGACGGCTAATGTAGTAGAAAAACTCATTGCCTTAAATATTGGGGTTTTTGTATTGCAATTTGTATTTCAAACCCTAGCCTTTCTTTTTCAATTCTCAGGTAACTTTTTTGTTAATTGGTTTAGCTTTCCTACTCAAATAGAATTATGGTTGTATAAACCGTGGAGTGTAATTAGCTACGCTTTCTTACACGCTGGCTTCTTTCACTTGTTATTTAATATGATAGTTTTGCATTTTGCCGGACGATTTTTTCTTACCTTTTTTGCTCCCAAAAAGCTATTGAATTATTATTTTTTAGGAGCTATAAGTGGCGCGCTGCTTTTTGCCTTGAGCTATAATCTTTTTCCGGTGTTTTCAAACTTAGGAAATGTGCCTTTGATCGGTGCTTCGGCTGCAGTCATGGCAATTTTGATTGGGGTTGCCACACAAGCCCCTCAAATGCAAATTCGTCTCTTGTTAATTGGTAATGTAAAACTCTGGCATATTGCGGTGGTCTTTGTAGTTCTAGATGTGATCAGGATTCCTTTTGGTAATGCGGGCGGCCATATTGCGCACTTAGGAGGTGCCTTGTTGGGGTATGCTTACACCAAACAATTGAATAAAGGCAATGACATTGGTTTGTGGTTTGAAAAGATTTTTGATGCTGTAGCCGGATGGTTTTCATCTGCATCTTCTAGCAAAAAAACACCTTTTAAAAAAGTATACCGCAATCCTAAAAATACTTATAGCGCAAAGACCAGCACAGCATCAAAAACCGATAAGCAAAAGAAAATAGATGCTATTTTAGATAAAATTAGTCAGAATGGTTATGAGAGTTTAACCCAGGCAGAGAAAGATTTCTTGTTTAAAGTAGGTAAAGAGTGATATGAAGGGGCTTAGTGTCTTTAATAAAATAGTGTTTTTTATCAACACCCTCGTGGCTTTGGCATTGTTGCTTGCCTATTTATTGCCCTATATTCCGCCAGTAACTTTCCCTTTTTTGGCCGTACTTAGCTTAGGTCTACCCATCCTATTTTTACTTAATTTTATATTTGTTATTTACTGGTTGCTAGGCTTAAAACGTCAAGTTTTTCTTTCTTTAATTATTATTTTAATCGGTTTTAACCACTTGTTATCTTTATATAAAATTAGGTCGCTTGAAGCGGAAGTAAATCCGCAAAAGGCTATAAGTCTTATGACCTTTAATGTAAGGCAATTTAATGTTTATGATTGGTTGCCTCAACCTAATTTAAAAGCGAGTATAGCAGAATTTATAGCACAAGAAGATCCTGATATTTTACTGTTTCAGGAGTATAATCACCAACAAGCCCCAGACTTATCACAATATGCCTATAGTTATTTGCCTGTTTTGAAAGGAAAAGCGAGTCAGGCTATTTATTCAAAATACCCTATTATTAATCGGGCTTCAGCCGATTTTAAGAATACAGGAAACAATGCACTATACGCCGATTTGGTCATTAAAGAGGATACCATCAGGGTTTTTAATATACACTTAGAAAGTTTAAAGATCAATCCTAGTGTAAAAGAGTTACAAAAAGAAAATCGCGAGCAATTAATCACCCGAGTAGGGCGAAGTTTTAGAAAACAACAGCAGCAAACCGAACAGATATTAGCATTGGTAAACCAGAGCCATTACCCGAGTATTGTGGCTGGTGACCTTAATAATTCGGCTTTTTCTTATGTCTACCGCCGTTTATCAGAAAATTTTAATGACGCATTTAAAATGGCAGGAGAGGGCTTTGGTAAAACCTTTGTTTTCGATTTTATACCCCTTCGTATAGATGTTATTTTAACTTCACCCGCTTTTAAGATTATAGATTTTAAAAACTACAGCGAACAGTTATCCGATCATTATCCTATTAAGTCTACTTTTTACTTAGATAAATCGGTTGCTAATAAATAACCAGTTGTGTTATTCCCTTCATTAAATAGCAAATCAACAATAGATAGATTGGGAATAAAACCATGTTTTTCTTCGAATACTTGGCTGTAAGCATTCAATTTAAACTGGGGGCTACCTTTGGCATCTACCAAATAGCGACCGTCAAACTGAGCCGCATTCGTGGGTTTTGTTTGATATGTAGCTGTGAATTCTGGGTTCCAATCAATTTGCAGGCAATTGGCAATGACTTGCATGGCATCGAGGTTAAATTCCCACAATGAAGTATAAGCTTTGTTATATAAATTTATAAATTCATCTTCATAAAATTCAAAAAAAGGCGAAGAGCGATAGGCCGCTTCAAGACTTTTAAAGTGGTTTTTTTGCCAGGCAAAACTATTTTCTATCGCCACTTCTTTGGTTAGCTTACGCTTGTTCTTATCGCCCGTATGTTTTATAGGAATATTGAGTAGTAGCTTGCCGTTAGCTCCATAAATATACTGCCTGTTACGGTAGGTTTGTTTTTGATAATTATCGCAAGCCTCAAAACTTATTTTTTTTGCCTGCAGCATTAAACTCCATTGTGCAATAGAGCCAAAATAAACCGGATGTACGAGAGCGTTTTCTACCATTTTACTCGCTTTTTTTCTTCTTTCTAAAAGTATTGTAACCAATCACAAGAATAAGGCCTATTACAAAGTAATAAAAATAAGAAACTGGTTCGCCCGATCCGCCAACGGTAGTAAACAACCTTTCCCAACGAATTTTATTCATAAATCCTTGTGCGTTGCCATCCCAACTCATCCAAATGAATACCGGTTTTCCTACAATATGGGTTTCAGGAACAAAGCCCCAGTACCTGCTATCTTCACTATTGTGACGATTGTCTCCCATCATCCAATAATAGTTTTGCTTAAAAGTATATTCTTGTATCGGATTCTCGTTAAGGTAAACTTGATTGCCTTTTACTTGTATGTTTTGTGGAGTACCCCATTCACTACCTTCATATACCTCAATAATACGTTTGTATAGTGCTATATTTTCTGTTGTGATGGGAGTGGTGGCACCTGCCTGTGGAATATAAATTGGTCCTAATTGATCTTTATTCCAAGCGAAATTAGGGTCTTGAGGGAAAATACCAGCTTCGGCTTGACCGGCAGGATCAATATTTCTTCTTATCGAAGCGACATTAGGATGATTTTTAAAGCGTTGTAGCGCTTCTTCAGACAATGAACTAAAGTAATATTCACGGTTGTTCTGATTATACCAGCCAACCGGATCTGTAATATCATACTGTTCATATAAATAACGCAAAGAAAAGCCTTGCCCTTTACCTTTTACGATATAAGAGTATTGCGGCTTGGCACGGTCATGCAATTGCAGCGGTTCTCCTTGAATATATATTTTTCCGTCTCGTATAGACAAGCTGTCGCCGGGAACACCTACTGCACGCTTAACGTAATTTGATTTTTTATCGATGGGTTTATAATAACTGGCTTCCCCCTTATAACCAAAATAAGGAACGGTGTCTACCGGCCAGTTGAATACTACAATATCATTTCGTTCAACTTCCTCAAATCCGGGTAAGCGAAAGTAGGGGAGTTGAGGCCAAGTGGTATAAGATTTAACGCCTAAAATAGGAATAGTATCGTGTACCATAGGGAATGAAACCGTAGTTTTTGGAGTTCTGGCTCCATAATGAAACTTGCTAACAAAAAGAAAATCACCTACCAGTAGTGTTTTCTCTAAAGAGGAAGTAGGTATGGTAAAAGGTTGTATAAAATAGGTGTGTACAATGGTTGCGGCTACAACGGCGAATAGGATAGAACTTACCCATTCTCCTACCTCTGTTCTAGGTTTAAGACTTCTGTCTTTAATATGCTTTAAGTCTGCGCTGTAATTGATGATATAAATGTAAAAGCCCAAGCTTAAAATAGCTAACCAAGTATCTGCTACACGATGCTTCCCGAAACTTCTTAGTGTTTCTACCCAAAGCACAGGGAAAATGATGAGGTTTACAATGGGGATAAATAGCAAAATCACCCACCACCAAGGCCGATTGATTATTTTTAACAATATTACGGCATTATAAACAGGAATAAACGCAGTAATGGGGTTTTGGCCCGCAGCTTTATACATTCTCCAAGTTCCTAAGCCGTGCACCAATTGTACGACCAAGAAAAACACAAACCACATAAATAAACTCATATTCTAACTTTTAATTCTTTTACTAATTATTTCTTTTCGTGTAGATTTAACACGTCTTGCATATTAAAAATACCTTGTTTTCCTTTTAGCCATTCGGCAGCTACAACAGCACCTAAAGCAAAACCATCTCGTGAATTTGCTTTGTGTTTGATGCTAATCTCATCTATTTCGCTCTTGTAGTTAACCCAATGCGTACCAGGAACATTCTCTTCTCGTATAGCGGTGATAGCTAAGGGCTTTGTTTGGTTGCCACCTTTGATTTGATTGTCATTGGTGAGCTGCCAGCCGGTATAATCTTGCTGAGCAATAAGATCTTCGGCTAGACTAATGGCCGTGCCGCTAGGCTGATCTAATTTTTTAGTATGATGCACTTCGGTTAAGCTAGCTTTGTAATTGGGGTAGGGCTGGAGCAATTGAGCTAATTTTCGATTTAACTCAAAAAAAAGATTCACCCCTAGGCTAAAATTAGACGCATAAATAAATGCGCTTTTATGTTTTAAGCAACTTTTATGCGCCTCCTCTAAATGGTCTAACCATCCGGTGGTGCCACTTACTACGGGAACGCCCAGTTTAAAGCATGTAGTAATATTTTCAAAGGCTGCTTCTGGGATACTAAAATCGATGGCAATATCTTGCTGCTTTAAAAGCTCCTCGTCTAGCTTAGTATTTGTTTTATAACCGATCTCATGGCCACGTTCGGTAGCTATTTTTTCGATGGTTTTACCCATTCTTCCGTATCCTAATAGCGCAATTTTCATTTATAACTTGTAATTTAGTGAGAGTCCGTATGCCGATTTGCCTGTAAACTCGTCGATGTTAAAACGAGGTTTAAGGCTTAGGTCTTCACTTACGTTGAATTGACTTAAGTGGGCATCTACATTGGCATCTATAATATTCAATATGTAGAAAGCCGCCGAAACCAATATAGATATTTCTTTATTTCTTCTAAATTGTCTTTGTGCATCGATTAAAGCCTCAGTTTGAAGAACACCTTGAAATTCATCGTCTTCATAACCTGCTAACCTACGTTTATAGGCATCTCTGTATCGGTGATATTCTTTATTGTTCTCAATATAAAAATAGATACCGCCACCAATTCCGGCGTAGACCAAAGGTATTTTCCAATACTTTTTATTATAAGCCTGCCCCAATCCTGGCAAAACAGCCGAGTAAAATGCGGCTTTAGATGGCGCCAACGGGTCGTATTCTTTTGCTGGTTCTTGTAATTCTTGGACTCGATTAATACTCAGACTGTCGGTCTGACTAAAGCTACTGAGCGATCCCAGTACAAAAACGATAAGTATAAAAAAAAGTTTGTTATTCACCTTGAATGAGTTTTGCTAAACGCTCAAAATCTTCTTGTGAAGAAAACGGAATAATCAATTTACCATTTCCTTTTTTTGTCATTTTAACATCTACTTTTGCTCCAAAGTAGCTAGAGAACTCTTTTACATCTTGTTTGATGTGTTGCGGAATAATAGGTGGCTTAGGCTTAGATTCGGTTTTACCGATTTGACTTTCTTTAACCAACTTTTCGGTTTCGCGTACCGATAAGTTTTCACTGATAATTTTCTCGTAAATTCCTAATTGAACTTCGTGATCGCTTAGATTGATAAGCGCACGCCCGTGGCCCATGCTTAAAAAACCATCACGCATCCCGGTTTGAATAATTGGGTCAAGTTTGAGCAAACGCAGGTAGTTACTTATGGTTGACCTGTTTTTACCTATCCGGTCGCTTAATTGTTCTTGCGTTAAATCGATTTCTTCTAATAGCCGTTGGTAGGATAAAGCAATTTCTATTGGGTCTAGATCTTGTCTTTGAATGTTCTCTACCAATGCCATTTCTAACGATTCTTGGTCGTTGGCAATTCGAATATAGGCAGGTATAGTTTTAAGTCCTACTAATTTTGATGCGCGATAACGACGCTCTCCAGAAACCAGTTGGTATTTATTAAAGTCAATTTTTCTTACTGTAATGGGTTGAATCACGCCAAGTTCACGAATAGAAGAAGCCAAATCTTGAAGAGCTTCTTTATTAAAACTGGTTCGTGGTTGAAACGGATTAACTTCTACGGTTTCTAGCGGTAGTTCAACAATACTACCTACCACTTGGTCGGCATTTTTATCTTTAGCCGATTTTATGTCGTTTTCTGGATCGTTAAGTAAGGCAGATAATCCTCTTCCTAATGCTTTTTTCTTGGTAGCCTTTGCCATAACACACTGCTATTTATTTTTTTTGATAATTTCTTCTGCTAAACTTAAATAATTGCTAGCTCCTCTACTTGCAGCATCATAATTTATAATGCTCTCGCCATAACTTGGCGCTTCACTAAGGCGAACGTTACGTTGAATAATGGTTTTAAATACCATCTCGTCAAAGTGTTTTTTAACCTCATCTACCACTTGATTGCTCAAACGCAAGCGAGCATCATACATGGTAAGTAGCAGTCCTTCTATATCTAAATTTTGATTATGGATTCGTTGCACACTTTTTATAGTGTTTAAAAGTTTGCCTAATCCTTCTAGGGCAAAATACTCACATTGTATAGGAATGATAACACTGTCTGCGGCAGTCAAGGCATTAAGCGTAAGCAAACCCAAAGAAGGGGCGCAATCTATAATAATATAATCATAATGCTCTTTAAGGTGCGTGATTGCCGCCTGCAGCATATATTCGCGCTTATCTTGATCGACCAGCTCGATTTCAATAGCCACCAAATCGATGTGCGCTGGTATGATATCAACATTTGGCGAATCGGTTTTTAAAATTGCCTCTTCGGCTTTTGCGGTATGCTCTAATAGCTGATAGGTGCCTAACTCTATGTTTTCAATATCTATACCTAGACCAGAACTAGCATTTGCTTGTGGGTCTGCATCGATTAACAAAACCTTTTTCTCTAGAACCCCTAAAGAAGCAGCTAAATTAACGGAGGTAGTGGTTTTTCCCACTCCTCCTTTTTGATTGGCAATAGCAATTATTTTACCCATTAATAAAATCGGATTTTAGAAGGTAAAAATACAATTTATTCTAGCATTTAAAAATTGAAGTTGTTAACACTTTAACTATGATTTTTTATTTTTTGCTTTTATCATGGTTTCAAGCATATCCCACATCTGATCTGGTATCTGTTCAAGTAAATTAAACTGCCCGGCTCCCTTTAGCCATTCTCCTCCATCAATCGTGATGATTTCTCCATTTAAATAAGCCGAAAAGTCAGATACCATATAGGCGGTTAAGTTTGCCAATTCTTGGTGTTCGCCAACGCGCTTTAAAGGTACTTTTTTGGCTAAATCAAATTTTTCTTTTAAATCACCTGGCAATAGTCTGTCCCAAGCGCCTTTAGTAGGAAACGGACCTGGAGCAATACCGTTAAAACGTATGCCATATTTAGCCCATTCCACCGCTAAACTTCTTGTGAGTGCTAACACTCCAGCCTTGGCCGTTGCCGATGGCACCACATAGGCAGAGCCCGTAAAGGCATAGGTCGTTACAATATTTAAAACAGTTTTGTCTTTTTCTCCTTTATCTATCCAATGTTTACCTAGCGCCAAAGTACAGTTTTTGGTACCTTTTAAAACAATATCTATGATGGTATCAAAGGCATTGGAAGAAAGCCTTTCTGTAGGTGAAATAAAATTTCCCGCGGCATTGTTTACTAAAACAGAAATGCTACCCATTTTGGCAATAGCCTTTTGTATCATTTGTTCTACTTGGTCATAGTGACGTACATCACAGGCAATAGCATGGCAAGTTCCGCCGGTGGCTGCACTCAGCTCTTGTGCGGCATTTTCTAATTTTTCTAAGTTTCTAGAAGTAATACAAACCTGTGCGCCCAACTCTAAAAAGTAACGAGTCATGGCTTTTCCTAATCCGCTACCTCCTCCTGTAACCAATATGGTTTTGCCCTTTAAGGCATTATCGCGTAGCATTTTTTCTTGGTAATTCATAATATCTTTTTTGTTTTACTAAGGTAACTAAGAATTTTGAGTTTCTGTTTTAACTGAATAGCTTTTATGTAAAAATAAAATTTTACACTCAAATTTGTAAAGTTTACTTTACAATTTGTAATTTTAGCTTTACATTTTAAAGTCAATTATTATGAAAACCTATTTATTTCCATCGGTTTATCAAAAACTAGGATTTGCTTTGTTTATTCTGGCGCTGCTATTATTAACTGGCGTCTTACTTTTTGATTGGGAGCTTAGTTTTTTAACGGTTAAAGTATGGGCTCTTTGGGATATTGAATTTTTAGCCGATAGTCAATATTTTACTTTTATTGAAAATAATATCATCGATGAAATAATTCTATTGCTGTTTATATTAGGATTACTTTTCAGTGGATTTTCTAAACAAAAAAATGAAGATGAGTACATTGCAAAAACTAGACTTTCTAGTCTACTCTCGGCTGTTTTAATCAATTATGTATTGCTGGTTTTAGGTAGTTTCTTTTTGTATGGTTTGGCCTTTTACTATTTTGTTTTATTTGCTTTATTGGGTGTCTTATTAATTTATAACCTTAAGTTTCATCTAAACATTTATGTTCAACAGAAAGTTTTGCAGGATGAAGAATAAGATTAAAATATACCGTGCAAAATTTGAATTAACCCAAGCTCAACTGGCCAACTTAATACAAGTGAGTAGGCAAAGTATAAATGCTATTGAAAAAGCTAAATATGTGCCTTCTACCATTTTAGCTTTAAAGTTGGCTAGCGTTTTTGAGGTGAAAGTAGAAGATCTTTTTGAGTTGGAAGAGTATGATTAGCTATGCTTATGCGCTAAGGATTGTAGTGTAAATCCTTTTTGTAATAACAAAAAGATTGAAGCGAAAAGCCTGACCCGTTAGGGGAGCGCCATACAAACGAATGATAGCGGTATTTAAATAATTTATCGCTAATTTTTTTTTCCTTGTATGCGTTTTAGTACCCTACTTGGGTTAATTGGAAAATCGAAAGTCAAAATTATTTTGCAATTGTCCAGTTACTTTTCATTCTAATCATAAATTAAAACTATGTCAATTAAAGTAACGCGTCGAGAAAGCGCAAGCAAATTTTTAGGTTTATTAGTAAACAAAACTGTTTTTTCAAAATTTAGATTATTCATCGTATAGGTAATTTTTTTTGTTTTAAAATTTGTTTTAATGCTGGAATAGGCACTTCTCCAAAGTGAAAAATACTCGCTGCCAAGGCTTCCGATGTTTTCGTTTTTTTGAATACATCGGCAAAATGCGATGCGCTGCCCGCACCGCCCGAAGCAATTAAGGGTAGGTTCACGCACATGTCGGCCAGTTGCATTAATGCTATATCAAATCCGTCTTTGGTTCCGTCTTGATTCATTGAGGTTAATAAAATTTCACCCGCACCTAAACTTTCAACAGTATGCAACCAGCTTTCCAGTTTGACTTGGGTGTTTATTCGTCCTCCTTTTTTAAATACAAAATAATTATCGTCTATTTTTTTTACTTCAACCGCCACCACCACACATTGATTGCTAAATTGATCGGCTATTTTTTTTATTAAATTCGATCGATTAAAAGTTGCGGTATTAATACTAACTTTGTCGGCTCCCGCCTTTAAAAGACTGCGTACATCTTCAACACTACTAATGCCGCCACCTACGGTAAAGGAATATTAATTTCCTGAGCAATTTTTTGAACAAGATTTATTAAGGTTTTATGGCGTTCGTTACTAGCTGTGATATCTAGAAAAACCAATTCATCTGCCCCCTGTTGCACATACAATTTTGCCAAATCAAGCGGGTCGCCTGCATCTATAAGGTTTAAAAAATGAACCCCTTTTACAGTCCGATTATTTTTAATGTATAAACAAGGAATAATTCTTTTAGTTAACATAATTCGCTTAGTTTTTTAAGGTTAATTTGTCCTTCATAAATTGCTTTGCCCACAATAACACCCGCGGAACCTAAAGCTTTTAACTTTTTGATATCTTCAATAGAATGCACCCCGCCACTCGCGATAAGTTGGCATCAGGCTTCCTTTAAAATTTCGGTATATAAATTAAATGCGGGGCCGTTGAGCATTCCGTCTTTATCAATATCAGTAGAAATAACGTGCTGTACACCTTCCTTAAAATTTAAGCCGCTTTCTTTTAAAAGTTGAATGGATTCTTCATACAACCGACCTTTTTTTTGAATAGCAATTTTTAATTTACTCATTGTTTTTTTGGATAAATGGGTCTGAGTAAGTCAAAAAAAAACCGTCTGATTTACTCAGACGGTTTTTTAAAAAATATAGTTTGCTTTACATACAACATACCCTTTTCACTTCGCCTGAGGAGCAAATATGAAAATGATGATGATGTAGGTTTATAAAGTACATTTCGTTTCGTTAAAGCTACAAACCTAATTTAAACAAAGTAAAATCTGTAAAAAACAAACTAAAAAATCATGTTAAATATGTAAGGACGAAATATTTTTGCTGATTTCTGTGATTTTTTTTGATGATTTAAATATCTGATAATTAAAAACTTGTACAAGAAATTAGTAATTAGGCTTAAATTTTTTTCCTTTTTTATTTTTTGAAAGTAAAAAGTTTAAATAAATTTGCAGACACAATGAGAAAATTAACTTTAAATAAAACTTGGTGGTGGCACAGCTTAAAACAGGCGTGCTACTTTGCTATTGGTATATATTAAAGTTATAATCTCTTCGAGAGAAAAGCCCGTCTGTAATTTTTTACAGACGGGCTTTTTTATTTTATCAATTTTTAATTTTTTATTTTATGACAAAAAAGATTTATCTACCCGAAAATGAAATGCCTAAGCAATGGTATAATATTGTGGCCGATATGCCCCAGAAACCATTGCCTCCTTTAGACCCTAAAACTTTAGAACCACTGGCACCCGAAGCTTTAGAACCCATTTTACCTAAAGCCTTGATAGCACAAGAAATGAGTCATGAACGCTATATTGATATTCCCGATGAGGTTTTAAAAAAATACCATGTTTACAGGCCTTCTCCGCTTTTTCGGGCTAGTGGTTTAGAGAAAGCATTGGGTTATTCGGGTAAAATTTATTACAAGTACGAAGGCGTTAGCCCAAGTGGGTCCCACAAACCTAACACAGCGCTAGCTCAAGCGTACTACAACAAAGAAGAGGGGATTAAAAAATTAACCACCGAAACTGGAGCAGGGCAATGGGGTACGGCCTTAGCCTATGCCTGTGCACAATTTGACTTGGAGTGTGAGGTATATATGGTGAATGTAAGTTTTAAACAAAAACCCTATCGAAAAATTTTAATGAACACCTTTGGAGCACAGGTATATGCTAGTCCGTCACAACGTACCCAAGCGGGAAGAGCTGTTTTAGAAGATAATCCAAATCATACCGGAAGCTTAGGTATAGCAATATCTGAGGCAGTAGAGCGAGCCGTGCAAGAAAATGATACAAAATATTCTTTGGGTTCGGTTTTAAATCACGTGCTATTGCACCAGACTATAATTGGTTTGGAAACACAAAAACAATTGGCAATGGACAATGCCCAAGCCGATGTAATTGTCGCACCCTTGGGTGGGGGGTCTAATTTTGCCGGTTTAGCTTTTCCTTTTTTAAAGGATAAAATGCAAGGAACTTCCAATACGCGATTTGTAGCGGTAGAACCCAGTAGTTGCCCAAAGCTTACGCAAGGGAAATTTAGGTACGATTTCGGCGATAATCAAGGATACACTCCTTTAATGCCTATGTATACCTTAGGTCATAATTTTGTGCCTGCAGGAATTCACGCAGGAGGATTACGTTACCATGGCGCTAGTGTTTTATGTAGTCAGCTTCTAAAAGACGGTTTTATTGAGGCAAAGGCTATTGATCAACTTACTTGTTTTGAAGCTGGAATATTATTCGCTAAAGCGGAAGGAATTGTCGCAGCACCAGAATCAACCCACGCTATAGCGCAAATTATTCGGGAAGTAGAGCATGCCAAAATAGAAGGCTCTCAAAAAACAATAGTGTTTAACCTATCGGGTCACGGATTTGTTGATATGGCGGCTTATGGCGATTACTTAGACAATAAGCTCACCAATCACCGCGTAGATAATATAGCTGTTCAAAAAAGTTTAGATAAAATTAAGCGGTATCAACCCGAAACTTTTTTAAAAGAAACCACTCATTGAAGGTCAATTAATGTGCTAAGATAAATCCCTATTCGTGTAAACACCAATAGGGTTTTTTTTATCTCTTTCTTAACTATATAAAACGCTAATCGATTAAAATCCTATAATTCCGCATATTACCATATTATTAGATTTTGAAGGAAGACGCATTTATGCTAAAAAACGATAAGGGAATATCTGATTTTTCCTGGATAAAAGAAATTAGTCAAAAAATACGATACTCAATATTATCACTGTAATGTTCATGATAAGATACAACCTGTTGATGTTTTTTATGGCATGGCGGCTAAAAATTAATGCGATGGCACAGCAAAGCAAACCTAAATAGTTAGCCCTAAACCTTCCTCTTAGCCAATGGGGTAAGTAACTTTTAAATATCTGAACGCGTTCTGGTTGGCTTTCGCCTGAATTATAGGCGTATATCCATAAACCGAGTACTACAATTCGTATCGATGGATATGTAAGCTTCCTTTAAATCCGAACTGTTTAAAAATTAGAATTTTAATCTTAAATTTGAACAGTGTTATGAGAAAAGGTAAATCATCATCGCAATAAATTGCAAGAATTTTAAAAGAGTTCGACAACGGAAAGAGTGTTGAGTAGATAAGCCGTGAGCACGGTGTCAGTGCTGCTGCGTTTAACATATGGCGTTCCAAATATGCTGGAATGAACTCAAAGGAACAAAAAAAGCTTACAGAGACATTTCTTTATTGATTCCCCGAGAGGTACGGGAGATAATTGCATATTTCACAAAAATACTACCTGAAACAGCGTGTTATGCAGCATTCATTCGTTCCATTTGCTGCCGCTGTTCATCAAGATCACGCATATGCTCGGCTTTTGCTTCACGATGGGCAGCTTGATTACCTAACGCCCGGGTAGAAAGTTCAGCCAGGCGATTTTGTCGACCGTATAGGACAAGCAGATCTGCAGTCCGAAGGCGGAGTTCCCCTGGTGGAACCCCAATATAGTCTTCGCCAGACCGCTGGACTCCGAGTACGAGAACACCCTCATCTTCCAGGCTGAGTTCACCTATCGTGCGGTTCGCCAACCAAATATGTTCTCCAATTTCAATCTCAGCAATGCGATAATCCTCTCGAAGATGAAGCAAAGCAGCATAATCTCTTAAATCAAGCGTGGTGTAGCGGGCTAATAAACGTTCAATAATAGGCGTAAGAATTCGGTTGAATATCCGGTTTCGCGCTAGTCCTAAGATCAGAAATATTCCTAATACTAGTACCAGCAGACGCTCCGGTGTTGCCTGTCCGGCTCCAACGAACGAGAGCAGTAGTGTTGCAATAGAAGTCACTACACCTACAGAGCCAAGCCGAATAAGTAAAGAAGCAATCCTGCGTCGTGCTGGATGTTTCACGATGTTCTCTGCTTCGCCGGTTGTGAATCCCGCACCCGAGAAGGCTGAGAGCGCTTGAAATTGTGCTACTTCCTCCGATAAACCTGTCATCATAAATGCCACGGCACCTATACGGACCACCAGCATAGAGAGTGCTAAAACAATGAGAAGGGAAACGACAGAAATCATGGCAACTACTTTTTTTGAAACAAGACCTCAAAATATAACTATAATAGGCTGCAAATTTACAGTCTATCAATCGTTAGGTTTTTAAGAATTCATTAAAACATTCTGTTATAAATATAAGAATTTTGTTTGAGCATAACTGCGAATGGCAGAACAACCGGGTCAAAATTTCCTAAAACGTATTGGGGATTCGTCAGAGCAGAGAACCTGAATTTGTCAGCTTAGTATTAGTTTGTTGGTCAAGTTAATTATTTTCTTACTAACAGAGCCGCTTTTTGGCGATGAACCGTTGTGTGTGCCTTGAATGGTAAATATAGTTCTTCATTGTCACTGGAAAATTGTCCATGCTTAAGTCTCTTATCTCCATTCCAAGGCTCCTTATTTAGTTTGACATTTGTAGTGTAACAAAAATAAGTCAAAATGAAATTTAAAAGTTTAATCAAATTAAGTAGCCTAGTTCTAATTCTAGGGATAACAATTCAAACATTTTCTCAATCTAAAAAAAGTAATATTATGGACAACACAAAAAATGAAAACATCGGATTATTAGTAACCATGAAAGCGAAAAAAGGTAAGGAGCAAGAAGTTAAAGAGTTTCTTCTAGGTGGTTTTTCATTGGTAAATGCAGAACCAAAAACTGAATCTTGGTTTGCATTTCAAATAGATGAACAAACTTTCGGAATTTATGACACATTTAAAGCTGAAGAAGGCAGACAGGCACACTTAAAAGGAGAAGTGGCAAAAGCCTTATTGGCCAATGCTGAAGAACTTTTAGAAGGTTTTGATTCTAGCAGAGACATTAAGACCGTTGATGTTCAGGCAAGTAATCATAAAGTGGGTAATCAGAATAAGGGATTGTTGGTGATTATGAAAGCTAAAGAAGGAAAGACATCTGAAGTGGAGGATTTCTTACAAGCGGGCAAGTCATTGGTAAGTTCTGAGCCTGCAACTTTATCTTGGTATGCTATTAAAATCAATGAAGAAACCTATGCCATTTTCGATACGTTTGCAGATGACGCTGGCAGAGATGCTCATTTGAATGGAAAAGTAGCAGCAGCGTTGATGGAAAATGCGCCTGTAATTTTGGAAGGCTTTGATGCTTCAGCAATTCAAAAAATTAACATTCTAGCTTCAAAATAAATATTTGATTTAAGATAGGAGAGGAGTGCTTTTGGCATTCCTTTTTTTTAAATTTGAATGAGCTTAAAATTAAATTTAGTATGGCCCAAATAATTATAGACAAACAAAACGGGGAACTTGCGTTTAGATTAGAAGAGTTCAACGACCTAAGCCAGTTTGATCATTTACAAAGAAGAAATTATTATTCTATCGTTTTATTAAATGGAACTAGCTATGAACTAAGCGTTGATTTTCAAAGTTTTGAATTGCAAGGAAATCAAATGATTTGTTTGGCTCCGTATCAACCTTTCATGATACGGTCTGAAGAAAAGTGTCATGGTTATTTATTGAATTTTCATCCCGATTTTTTTTGTACATATAGACATCAAAACGAAATAGAGACCGAAGGATTCCTTTTTAATAATTTCCATGGTTTACCCTATTTTACTGTAAATGAGCAAAGCCTATTTCTTAATTTGATTGATCAAATTTCGAAAGAGATGGACAAAGACTCAATCGCTCAGCATGAAGTTCTTGTGGCATTTTTAAAAGTGTTTTTAATAGAAGCGGTCAGACAAAAGAAACAATTTGATCAACAATTAACTCCCAGAACGTCAGATTCAAAAACAGAAATTTTACAAAATTTAGTCGATGCAATAGAGAGTAATTATTGCAAACTCCATTCTCCCCAGGAATACGCAGATGAACTAAGTGTAAGTCCTAAAACTTTAGCCGGTATCGTTAAGAAATACCTCAATCAAACGACTTCATCCTTAATTTCAAATAGGATTATTATTGAGGCGAAACGAGAACTTTATCTAACTACTAAACCAGTGAAACAAGTTGCTGCTTTTTTAGGTTATGACGATGAATTCTATTTCAGTCGTTTTTTTAAAAAGAAGGTAGGAGTATCACCTGATATTTATCGTAAGACAGTTGGTTTTGCTAAACTAGAGTCAAATTAATTGCTCATAACGGCAGTCTCGAAACTATCAATTAATTCTCTTAAAAATACTATTTTTCCGATTTTTGGTGAAATTTATCGATGAATCGATACTTTTTGGAGGATTTTTGTGCGGTATAACATACTTCGGTAATCATCCCACGCACAATTTGGTGCCTGCTGTCTGGATCTGATGTAGATAATTGCGGGTTTTCTGTACTGGTGTTTTCTTTCAGTTCTTTTTGAATCTGTTCGTATTTCACACGTTGTACCTTACGTTGGGCAATCTCTTTTTTTATCTCAGTTTTATTATCCTTGTCGGCTTGGGCTAGAGCTTTGTTATGGGCAGCGAGCTTTTGATCTATATAATCTAGGTGGCGTTGCACCTTCTTGTTATTATAGTTGTTTTTCTTACTGTTCTGAGCTCTTAATTTTGTTGAATCTCCGGCGATAAGTTCGCCGCCTATAAGATTAAAATTTTTGGCAATGCTAACACTCGCCCTAAACACACGAGCGATTGCCTTTGGATTGTTTTTTCTAAAGCGTGCAATGGTATTATGGTCTGGCTTTAGGTTTTTTAAAAGCCAAATAACTTCCAGATTGCGGTGACATTCTTTTTCTAGGTGGCGTGAAGAACGCAT
>NZ_VRLT01000035.1 GCF_008017835.1 Mesonia sp. HuA40
CACCACAACAATGTATAACCGCAATTACGGCGGATTCGACTACGTCCGAATCCACTCGGAATTGCTAACGTCTGTGCTAAACCGAAAAATTTGCGTACTTTAACCCGTAACTGACGGTTATACGAGACCGTTGGCATTCATTAAACACCGAACTGAAAACAAAAATTATGACAGACATTAAAATAAAGGAAAAACTAACTAAAAAAGACTATTTAAAAGTTACCATTTTCGTTGTGACTTTTTTAATAGCTAAAACAATATTTTCAGATTGGGAACATTTTAAAGCAGGATTGTTTGGATTTTAATAAAAATAATTAGAATGAAATATAAAATAGGATTTAGACTCGATATATTAGAAATGATTATAGTGTTGTTTTCGACCTTTTTTGCGGGAATGCTTCTAGCAAGTGATTTAAATGACAAATATATTTACTTTGGTTTAGCAATACTTGGAGCAGCTGGAATTTTAATTAAGAAAAGAGTTAAAATGCCACTAAAAGAAAATAAAACTGACTGAAGAAGTGAACAGAATTTTAGCTCGAAAAACTGAACTGAAAACAAAACTCGAATTTATTGCGGAATTTCTCACTCAATCGGAATTGAAAAAGTTTATGGAATAAAACGCTGACCGAATTTACTGAAACGTGGGAAAAACTATAAACTGAAATAAGTTTGGTAAGAATAAGTCGGAATAAAAAATAACGAAATGCCAACAATGTGTATAATTCATTGCTAGTTAGAGCCTACTTACGAAAGTCCTCGCGGACTTTCTATCTGTGATTTATTTGCTAAATTTAGTGCTTAAAAACGCAACGAAATCATACACTAGACCGTTGGCAACAAGCTGAAAAATGAACCGAATAATTATAATATTGCTTCTTTTAAGTCAAATTTCGTTTGCTCAAACAGTAGACAGAATTGAATGGAACTATCCAAGGAATGAAGAACTGAAAACAAAAAATGTAGTAACTGAATACAATCAATTTGACTTTTCAAAAATTTGGACATTTACAGAAAATAATAATGTTCTTGGAATAATTGGAGATGACCATCAAAGATTAAAAATAAAGTTAATTTCAGTAAAGAAAAATTCTAACAATCCGAATCAATATTTTGTAACTGGAAAATCTTGTGTAAAAGGAACAATTTGTGACTTTTCTGGAACCATAAACCTAACCGAAATAAAAGAACTTAAGGAACTACATTTCGGAGTTGACGACGAATATGCTGACAAAGGAATTAAATCACAAGGGACTTTAATTGCAGATTACGAATTCAAAGAAAATTCGGAACAAAAACATAGCGGAATTTTTAAAGGCAAATTACATTCTAAATGGTATCTGAATTCCGAAAACAAAATCGAATATGACAATATTGAGTTCATTTCAGACGGATATTTGAATAATGCATTTGTTGGAGTTTGGAAAAGTTATTCAACTGGAAAAGAAAAAAATTGTAATTGGGCAGATTATAGAATTCCGATCACAAATAGAGATTTTGACATTGGAGCTGGAGAATTTTCACCAAGTGAAAAATATTTTAACAAAGGTTGGTCTGAATATAAACCATTGGAAAAAGATGAGTGGTGGAAATAAAAGCCAGTTGCCAACAACGTATATAATCCATTGCTAGTGAGAGCCTACTTACGAAAATCCTCGCGGATTTTCTATTCGGTTTTTATTTGCTAAATTACGTGCTAAACCACGCAACGCATCATATACAAAACCGTTGGCAAAAATACCTCGGAATGAAAAGCAAAGCGGAAAAATAATGAATCTGACTGCTTGAAAAGATGAAGTAAA
>NZ_VRLT01000060.1 GCF_008017835.1 Mesonia sp. HuA40
CACCACAACAATGTATAACCGCAATTACGGCGGATTCGACTACGTCCGAATCCACTCGGAATTGCTAACGTCTGTGCCAAACCGAAAATTAACGCATATTAACCCGTAACTGACGGTTATACTAGACCGTTGCCACCAATTAAAACAAACATCAGTAAATGAAACAAACTTTTGTAATAATTCTGATTTTCATCTCAAATCTGATTTACGGACAAGTTCCGAATGAATTAACAAACGCTGAAAAAATTTACGGATTGTCAAAATTTTGGCAAGAAGTAAATTACAATTTTGTTTATCTAAATAAAGTTGATAAAACGGAATGGAATAATCAATACAAAATGCTAATTACCGAAGTCCAAAATACAGCAAACGATTACGAGTATTATAGATTATTGCAAAAATTCTGTGCAACTCTAAACGATGGACACACAAACGTTTGGTTTCCAAAGGAAATTCAAGATAAGATTTTGAATACTGATTTTGGAGAATTCAAATTTATCCTATCTAACATTGATGGCAAAGCGATAATTACCAAAGTCAATAAAAGTAAATTAAGCGAATTGCCAATTGGAACAGAAATAATAAAAGTCAATGGAATTCCCACAAAAGAATATGTAAATCAAAACGTCAAACCTTATATCTCATCATCTACTCAACACATTTTAAATGATTTATCAATAAAGTATATGCTCGAAGGTTTCATAGGTTCAAAATTTCAACTTGAATTAAGATTACCAAATGGCAAGATTAAAACAATCAATCTAACACATAAAGAAAGTGCCGAGCAAGAACTTTATCCCGAAGAAAAAAATGAACTTTTTGAATTTAAATGGATAAATGATGAGATTGCCTATATCGCTTTAAATTCATTTTCGAGTTGGGAAATAATGGATTTGTTTTCAGAAAAATTTCAAGAAATCCAAAAGGCAAAAAAACTGATAATTGATTTAAGAAAAAATGGAGGTGGCGAAGGTAATATTGGACGTGAGATTATAAAATATTTGACCAATGATACTATTCTGTATAGTTCAAAATCAAAAAGTAGGTTACACATACCAACCTATAAAGCGTGGGGAAAATATACAAAAGCTCAAGACACATTGCGTGGTGATTGGCAAAAGCAATCCTATTTGAGTTACCAAGATGAATTTTACTATAACTTTCCTTACGAGCCTTATTCCACATCTAATTTAGATATTACAAGAGTAGAATTACCAACAGCAATCTTAATCGGACATAATACTGCTTCAGCTGCGGAGGATTTCCTAATCTATGCTGACAATCAAGAAAATATAACTAAAATCGGAGAGCCAACTTTTGGAAGTACAGGACAACCGATGATATTTGATTTGCCAAATGGTGGTTTTGGTCGTGTTTGTACAAAAAAAGACACTTATCCGGACGGAAGAGAATTTGTAGGTTTTGGAATTAAACCAGACATTGAGATTAAAACAACATTAAAGGATTATATGGAAAATAACGACCCAGTTTTAGAAAAAGCAGTTGAGCATCTGAACGAGAAATAACTGGTGGCAACAACGTATATAGCTCATAGCTAATCAGTTGCTTAATCGAAGTTGAGGCATATTTGAAAAGTCGCCAAATTTTTAAATTTGACGATTTCTAATAAAAAGATAAATAGTAAAATTTAAAAATCTGGCTTGTGCTCAATCCGAAAATATTCGCTAATTTACACGCTACGAGCCATATACAAGACCGTTGGCAAAAATACCTCGGAATGAAAAGCAAAGCGGAAAAATAATGAATCTGACTGCTTGAAAAGATGAAGTAAAAA
>NZ_VRLT01000033.1 GCF_008017835.1 Mesonia sp. HuA40
GTACCAAGCAGAGCGTGTCGCCACAGTATGTAACAACGGCTATAATTCATTGCGGCGGAATTTTCTACCGAAAATTCCACGCTTTTTTCTATCTTTGAGCTATAACGGAATAAGTCTTGCGTATTTTTCCGCAACGAAATCATATACAAGACCGTTGGCAAAAATACCTCGGAATGAAAAGCAAAGCGGAAAAATAATGAATCTGACTGCTTGAAAATTTAACTGACTTAAAAAGAGAACAGTGGAATTGAAAAGCACAACGCGGAATGAAATAGCACTACGCTGAAAAAAATTAATAAAACTATATCGTGCAAAAAAATAAAAAGCGAATTTAAAAATTAAGCGGAATTAAGGTCGAATCAAAAATTTGAAGTAAACGAAAAAAAGATTTTGAGATTTCCATATCCGAAATAAATTAAAAGGTAACTGAATAAACACTAAGCGGAAAAAAATCAGAGCGGAAAAAAAATCTGGACGGCAAAGCAGAACCTTCCAAGCAGAACGTGTCGCTACTTTAGGTAACAACGGCTATAATTCATTGCGGCGGAATTTTCTACCGAAAATTCCACGCTTTTTTCTATCTTTGAGCTGCAACGGAATAAATCCTGCGTATTTTTCCGCAACGAAATCATAGCCAAAGCCGTTGTGCTTAATGTAAAAAAACATTGGAAAACCTAACAAAACATATAGAAAGAATGATGAAACCTTATCGGGAAATCGAAAAGATGACTGAACCGATTAGGAAAATGGAAAAGCAATTATCCGCATCAACTTTAGCAATGCAAAAAGCAGTTGAACCAGCTTTAGCAATGCAGAAATCATTAGAACAACCTCTATTAAATTTCCAAAAATCATTTGAGCACATAAACAAAATATACGCTTCGATTCCAAAATTTGAAAATCCGATTTTGGAACATTTGGACACTTTCAAAGAAATTGGAGAAAAGCTCAAAGAATATGCGGAAAGAACACCTGAATATTTCTTGCTAATTGCACAACACGGTTGGTTCATTGACTTAGAGAGTGAGTTAAATTTACCATCGAGAGTTGCGTATGAATTACAAGATGGTGAATTAGAAACTGCTAACGAATTATTAATTGAGTATTATAAAGAAAATCTTGAGCAGATATTTCAAAGTTTAATTAAACGACATCCAAACAGAAAAGAAATTTTAAGTCAAATATTGAATGCTTATAAAAACGGAAGTCATAGTTTACTAATTCCAAGTGTATTAACATCAGTTGACGGAATTTGCTTTGACTTTACCAAAAGAAAATTTTTCATAAAGGAAAGAAAAAATAAATACTTGCCACAAGTTACTTCCGAATTGGAAAAATCGGCTGGAAATTTCTTGGATTTATATTTGTCACCTTTGCAAAATCAAACACCAATTATGGTTCAAGAAAAAGATATTTCAAAATTCCCTTGTCATTTAAACCGACACGAAATTTTACACGGAATTAATGCTGATTATGGAACTGAAATTAATAGCTTGAAAGTAATATCTCTTTTAAAGTATATTTCGGATTTACTAACAGACCTCGATAGAAAAACACTAAGCACAACACCGTATAAAATTAATGGCTAGTTATCGCCTACTTACGAAAATCCTCGCGGATTTTCTATCTGGTGTTTATTTGCTAAATTAGGTGCTTAAACACGCCACTAATCTTATACAAACACGTTGGCAAAAATACCTCGGAATGAAAAGCAAAGCGGAAAAATAATGAATCTGACTGCTTGAAAAGATGAAGTAAAAA
>NZ_VRLT01000042.1 GCF_008017835.1 Mesonia sp. HuA40
GTAACGGCTTTGGCTATGATTTCGTTGCGGAAAAATACGCAGGATTTATTCCGTTGTAGCTCAAAGATAGAAAAAAGGATGGAATTTTCGGTAGAAAATTCCGCCGCAATGAATTATAGCCGTTGTTACATACTGTGGCGACACGCTCTGCTTGGAAGGTTCTGCTTTGCCGTCCAGATTTTTTTTTCCGCTCTGATTTTTTTTCCGTCCACTTTTTTATTCTGCAATGCGCTGATTTATTTTTAAAACGTAGATTTTAACATCTTTTTTTCGTCTATTTCAAATTTTTGATTCGACCTTAATTCAGCTTAATTTTTAAATTCGCTTTTTATTTTTTTGCACGATATAGTTTTATTCATTTTTTTCAGCGTAGCGCTATTTCATTCCGCGTAATGCTATTCAATTTCGCAGATTGCAATTTAAGTCAGTTGATTTTAGTAAAAAAATGATTTATTTTTTTCTCAAGTTTTTCAACCAATCAGAAAAATTATTTGTCGGTTCTGCTTTTCATTCCGAGCCATTGTATGTAACGTGATTGTATATGACAAGTAGCGTGCAGAAAAGCGCAAATTTTTCGGTTGAGCCACAAGCCAATTTTTTTGTTTAAGTTTTTATTTTAAACTTCTAAAACGCCAAATAAAAAAAATGGCGACTTTCCAAATATAGCAAAATTTTCGATTTAGAAAAGGCGTAGCTATTTGTTATATACGTTGTTACCCAACGTTTTTTTATTCACTTGTTTTTCAGTTTTGTCATTTTCTTTATTTGTAACTTTATCATAACAACCACGAACTAAGAAACCAATTATTAGTAATGGGATTCCAACAATTAGATATTTTAAAAATTCCTTTTTAGGATTTATCTCGTGGTATAAAGTTTGTTTTTTTGACCATTTTATTGTTAAAAATTCTAACCAGCTTAATTTAATCGATAACTTATAGTCAGAATATTTTAGCGGTAATACTTGATTAAGATTATTAGAAATGATATAATAATTTTTATTTGCTTTTTTTGAAGGGAAATCAGCTTTTGAAATCCTAATCAATTCAAATTGATAGTTTACATTTTCATTAATACTGATAATTTTTTTCTGTGCACCAGCAAATACTTCTGGTAAATTTGGGTTTTTAAAATTAAAGTTAATTTTTGATATAAGATTATTTTTAATAGTAATATTCCCTAAACTTATTAAATTCTCATTTCCTGCTAACACATTTTTTATCATAACAGTCTTTCAATTTCCTCATCTACTATATTTAAACAATTTTCATAAACCTTACCATCGGAATAACTCACATCCATTTCAATATTAATGATCGCCATTGATAAGCTTTTTATAGATTTATAAGTATTTGAGTCTGCCATAGCAAAGAGATATCTTTTCTTTTCGCCAGGTTTAGCTTTCATAGTTCTATATCTATTTTCAAAAATCATTTCTAAAATTTCATCATCATCCAATTCTGAATTTTGATTTTTAAGAAGCTTATATTGTTTAATGATAGTTCTTACAATACTTCCTACTGACCCTTTTTTTTGAAACCATTTAAATATGTTCATTTTTATTTTAGTTTTATCAATTTTTCTAGAATTTTTCGGTCAAATGTTGGGTAACGGCTTTGGCTATGATTTGTTGCGGAAAAATTCGCAGGAATTATTCCGTTGTAGCTCAAAGATAGAAAAAAGGATGGAATTTTCGGTAGAAAATTCCGCCGCAATGAATTATAGCCGTTGTTGGCTAAAGT
>NZ_VRLT01000013.1 GCF_008017835.1 Mesonia sp. HuA40
GTCTTTCTGAAACTCCAGTTCCTCAATCTTTTCCTTTAACTTTTTAATTTCATCGTTTTTACTCATACCATTATTTTGTTGTACTAAGGTACTGTATTTTCTTAACCAATAGGTAATGGTTGTTCTAGGAACATCATATTTTTTTGAAGCTTGCGTGCTAGAGATGTGTCCGGTTAGAATTTGGTCAACGACTAAAAGTTTGGTTTCTAGATTGACTTTTTGATAGCTTTTTTTTCGCCAGTGGTCTTTTTTTGTTTTCATAAGTGACTATAATTAATGGTTTAATTTTTAGTCAACCTATTTCAGGAAAGTTCATTCTTTAGCTTGTTGCCAACGGTCTTGTATAACAATCAGTTGCGGGATGTTTGGAAACGAAGATAGCTAAAATTACCAACTTTTTTGCTTGCTCGGTTGTATCCGCAGGACACAGAGTCGCAATTGTTGTTATACGTTGTTGCCAGTAGTGGTTTATACTTTGTTTTTCATTTTTTTTGTATTTTTCTCAATTCCTGTAAGTTAAAAATTCCGAGTATGGCAAAAATTGGTAAAATTGAAATATCAAAAATTTGTACTTTGAAAAGCCAAACAACTATTGAAATAATCAATGATGCTACTAATATTATACTCAACATTTTATTAGTCTTATTTTTTGCCAAGAATGGAGTATAAATCAGATATAACGGGTTACACCAAAGAATATTTAGATTCGATTTAACCTCCTCGTGGCCAGAAAATAACCATAATGCAAGGATGAATATACCTGTAATTCCAAAACTGAAACTTGCTATTATTTTGGCGGGTTTAGGAAACCAAAATAGAAACAACACTGCTAAAAGCGAAAATATCAATAATGGCGAAAATATTTGCTGAATATTTGAATTGCTATTACTTTCTATTGAGTTTAATATTTTTTCGGATTGTATTAAATTTTTGCCATTCAATTTCGCAGCACCAATTTCTTTTTGTAGATAGTCTGGCAAGAACATACTTTGATTACGATTAGAGTTTCTGTCCAATGATTTTCCTAACACCAAATTAATTCCAAATTTTAGCCAAGGCATTTCTTGTAGATATGAATTAATTAAATCCCTATTTGATTTGTTAAGTTCTTGATTTTCAAAACTCACTCCAATGTGTTTTAATAAATCTCGTGTTTCTGTAGAACAGTTTTTATCCAAAAAAGAGTAGAAGTAAAATCTATTTTCTGGTTGATTTAAAAGTTTAAGTCTATTCAAAAACTCACTTTTTTCATCAGCTGTTAAATCTAACTTTTGTTCGTGGACTAATCTTTTTTCATAAGTGTATATTTTCAAAAAATTTACTGTTTCTTGAACACCTCTATGATATTTTAATTTGCCTTTCAAATATTTATATTCAAAATTTGGCGTGTTAAAATCAAACATTCCAAAATTATAAACTTGATCTGTTTTATTTTCTTTGTCAATAACTCTAATAGCAGTATGTCCGAAAACTGAATAGACTTCTTGACCAACAGAACAAGTCAAAATACTTATTTCGATATTGTCATTGGCATAGCTTAATTGGCTAATCAGAAGTATTATAAGTAATGTTTTGTTCAAATCTATCCTTTATTCAATCCAATTACTGATTTTTATTCTTTGCAGGTTTTTCTTTACCATTACTGGCAACGGCCTTGGCTATGATTTCGTTGCGGAAAAATACGCGGGATTTATTCCGTTGTAGCTCAAAGATAGAAAAAAGGATGCAATT
>NZ_VRLT01000050.1 GCF_008017835.1 Mesonia sp. HuA40
CAAGGCTTCACCAATTCTTTACGCAAAACACAAGTTATACTGAAGAAAAAGATTGCAAAGCGCTGCTTTGAATCGCTTTTTGATTTAGGCTGCTGTTGTATAAAATAACTCTAAACCACGCCCTGTCAGTTCGAGTTTCTCATTTTTGGGCGATAGAACAAAAATTCGAAGTATCGAGAACAGGACGAAAAGTAGCGAGTTTATTTATATTTTCAAAAGCTACTCTTTTACAATTCATCAATCTTGCTATGTCCTAATTTTCATTTTCTTTACGGTGTATTCCTCTCGCTGCGCTCGTCGGATACAGGAGAAAACGAAACCCCGAAGACTCGGGGCAGGTTACCGAAGTGTCGGTAAAAAGTACACTTTTTCTGAGGTATTTTTCAGGCAAGCTGAAAACCACTTGTATTTTGCTAAATTGGCTCCAAGGCTTTCCCGAATGCTCGGGACTCCCCAAGGGTCGCACTAGGTAGATAGAAGTAAAATATCTAATTTTATATACTCAAGCCTATTACACTAAACATTTTAATGCAAAACACAAGTTATACTGAAGAAAAAGATTGCAAAGCGCTGCTTTGAATCGCTTTTTGATTTAGGCTGCTGTTGTATAAAATAACTCTAAACCACGCCCTGTCAGTTCGAGTTTCTCATTTTTGGGCGATAGAACAAAAATGTGAAGTATCGAGAACAGGACGAAAAGCAGCGAATTTATTTTTTGGTTCGTTTTTGATCAAGCAAAAATGAATAAAAAGAATTTGTAGCTTTTTATATGATGCTGGATTTTGATGAGGAAAGAGAGGTTAATTTTTTAGTTAATTTAGGAATTGAAAATTTGTAAAGAGAACGCGATGCAATCCCCCACCAGCGAAGGCTTTCGTTTTTTATATTTCTTTATCCAGCTTATTCGGATTTTGTCTTGTGTCAAAAAACGTAACAATATTTATTCGTTTAGAATTATAGCGATAATATAAGGTAGTTTGCTTTGTTATTACGCATTTTCTTAAACTTTTTCCTTTTTTAGATTCTGGAAATATTTCAGGCTGGTTTTTAATTATATCAATTGATGCGTCTAACTTTTCAACAAAGTCCTTTTTTACTTTAACAGACCATTTTTCAGTTAAGTACTCGAAAAGTTTTTCTAATTTCCTTTCGGCCGTTTTTGAAATAACAACTTTTCTGCTCAATTTATCTGTGTTTTTGTATAAAAGATTCGTAATCCGTTATATCTCCATTTTCTATTTCACGAGAAGCTGTTTCAATTTCTTTACGTTGTTCAATAGATAAATCATCCCAAAAGTCAGCAGTTTGTGCTTTTTTGAAGATTTTTTTAATTGATTCAATGATTTTAGGATTTTCGGTGTCCAATATCATTTTTACCAATTCTATTTTTTCCGCTTGAATATTCATCTCTCATTTATTTATAATCAAAAATAATGATTTTAACCTGAAACTTTGATTGGAAACATTTTTTTTTAAATGAAGTCCAACTACCCTATAAAATAAATTACTACTTAATCTAATCCTCTACTTTTTTCCATCGCCGAAAAAAGTAGCAAAAAAGTCTAGGCTTACGAAACTAGCGCTAAATTGTAAGTTTGCAAGCTAAATTTTAGGAACTCACCCGATTTCCAATCGGTTTCAAACAAGCAATAAGTTGTTATGATTTTAGGTTTTCAAAACCTACATCTTAACAATTCATCAATCTTTCTATGTTA
>NZ_VRLT01000015.1 GCF_008017835.1 Mesonia sp. HuA40
TCACCTAGAAATGCAACTAGCACTCATTTTAAACTGTTTTTACGCCCCTAAAAATCATTTTCAAAAAATATTGACTCATCGATAAATTTCATAAAAATCAGAAAAATAATATTTTTAAGAGCATTAATTGGTAGTTTTGAGACTGACTGCCGTTGGCATACATTTTGGCTACAGAACTAAATTTTGTAGTCTATTTTTTTATTTATATATTTGACAAATATTGTCAAGTCAAAATATGGAAAATAGCTTCGGAGAAACAATACGCAAATTGAGAGAAGAAAATAATCTTCTTTTAAGAGAGGTTTCCGCAAAATTGGAAATTGACGCTTCTATTTTAAGTAAAATTGAAAACAACAATAGAGTAGCAAAAAAAGAACTTGTTAAAAAGTTCTCTAAACTATATAAGGTAGATTACAACGAACTATTAATAATATGGTTTTCGGACAAAATAGTAAGTGAGTTAAAAGACGAGAATAATATTGAGGAAATATTAAGAATAGCAGAGCAAAAAATAAAAAATGGGAAAGAATAAATTAATGGATTATCATCGCTTTTTGGATGAAGCTGGAGATACTACTTTCTATGGTAAGGGAAAGAAAAACATTATTGGTCAAGATGGAGTGTCGAAAACTTTTATTCTTGGTATGATAAAAGTGAAAGACCCATTAGATGAAGTCAGAGATAAAATAAATGCGCTTCAGGATAAAGTTGTTGAAGATGAATTTTATCACGTTCCAAGTGTTTTAAAGAAGATTAATAAAACTGGATATTATTTACACGCAACAGACGATTTGCCAGAGGTTAGAAAGGAAATGTTTGACTTAATGAAAACAATAAATTGCAGTTTTGAAGCAGTTGTTGGAAGAAAAGACATTGAACGATATGAAACAAAACATAAAGGTAAAGAAGAGTATTTTTATGCTGATTTACTGTCCCATTTACTTAAAAACAAACTCTCAAAGCACGACAAACTTGTTATGCACATTTCAGAGCGTGGAAAAAGCACTAAAAACCATAATTTAGAATTAGCATTTCTTAAAGCCAAACAAAGGTTTACTAAAATTAACGGAAATAAAGAATCAAAAACTGAAGTAGTTTTCAATGTAAATTATCCGACAAAAGACCCATTACTAAATTTAGCTGACTATTTCTGCTGGACTATTCAAAGAGTATTTGAAAGAGGAGAAATTAGATATTATAACTTTATCAAAGACCAAGTGAAATTGGTAATTGACTTGTATGACACAAAAAAATATGATGGGTGGAAAAACTATTATGACAACAGAAAAAATCCATTAACATCTGAAAATAAAATAAGCCCACTAAAACACTAATTCCAAATTAAATTTGAAATAACGACGTGGAGTCGACTTTCGTGTTTCGCAGACTTAACTGTTGCAAATATACAAAATATTTATGAATCCATAAAAAACGTATGCCAACAACGTATATAAAAAATAGCTAATTCTGTGCCAAACTATTGTTTAGGTCTAATTTAAAAACATTATTTTAGTCGGAAAAGTATGTGTTTATTTACACGCTACTTTTCATATACAAGACCGTCAGACTGTCTCAAAACCATGCCATTATTGCAGTCTTTTTTTAAGGATATATTTTTAAATTTTTTTATCTTTAAAAATGGAATATCAACAAGGAGAAGACCGGGAGCAATTAACTTTATACAGCACTTGTTTAGAC
>NZ_VRLT01000014.1 GCF_008017835.1 Mesonia sp. HuA40
TATTTTTCCGCAACGAAATCATAGCCAAAGCCGTTGGCAAAAATACCTCGGAATGAAAAGCAAAGCGGAAAAATAATGAATCCGACTGCTTGAAAAGATGAAGTAAAAAACAAAAATTAGTTCTTAAAAGAAATAACTGACTTAAAAAGAAAACAGCGGAATTGAAAAGCATTACGCCGAATGAAAAACACAACGCTGACAAGAAAGCTGAATAAAACAATATCTTTCAAAATAGTAAAAAGCGAATTTAAAAATTAAGCGGAATTAAGGTCGAATCAAAAATTTGAAATAGACGAAAAAAAGATATTAAAATCTACGTTTTAAAAATAAATCAGCGCATTGCCGAATAAAAAAGTGGACGGAAAAAGAGTAAAGCGGAAATTAATTATTTGGACGGCAAAGCAGAACCTTCCAAGCAGAACGTGTCGCTACTTTAGGTAACAACGGCTATAATTCATTGCGGCGGAATTTTCTACCGAAAATTCCATCCTTTTTTCTATCTTTGAGCTACAACGGAATAAATCCTGCGTATTTTTCCGCAACGAAATCATAGCCAAAGCCGTTGGCAACAAGCTATGAAATACATCCTGCTTTTTTTCATATTAATCGGAATCAATGGAATCTATGCACAAAATAAAGTGCAAAAAATTATTGAATTGAATTCGCTTGTTGATTCACTTGACAACAAAACAGTCAAAACTTTTGAGTACGACCAAAATGGGAATTTAGTAAAAGAAGACTATATAAATTTTATGCCTTTGAATTCCAAATATCGAAATACTGGAACTTGGATTCACGAATATGATAACGGTATAATTCAAAAATCTCTTAAAATTAACCGTCCAGAAAAAGACACAATTCTAATCGAATACAAATACAAAGGGAACAAGAAAAAAGTAACGACGGAGGAACTGGTTACTCGAAGTAAATTAAAAGATAGTGTTGCCGACAAATACGGAATTGATAGCGAAAATGGTTGTGTAATAGCACCTGAAGATTTGGAATTTTATAAAGTTTGGATTGAACGAGAAAATAAAACCATAATTCGCAAAAAAGGAAAAATCATTAAAGAAAAGGTTTACTTTAATCACAATACAAATCCTTACGACTTAATTTACGAATATGACACAAACGGACGAATTTCCACATTGACCCAAATTAATAGAAAAACAAAAAAAATAAATTGGAAAGAAAGCTATACCTATAATGAAAATACAACTGTTCGAGAAAGAGAATACTTTATTGAATATTGGAACAAAATTCCACCAAAAGAATTAGAAATAAAATATTTTGATGAAAACAGAAAAATTATGCGAATTGAATTGACTAACTCGAAAGACTATATTGATGGAGTAATAGAAATAACTTACGAAAATGGGCTGATTTCAAAAAAGAGTTTGACAGACAAAAATGGAAACAGCATTAGAGAACATAAATATATTTATTAAAAAAGCCAGTTGCCAACAACGTGTATAGCTCATTGCTGGTCAGTTTCTTAAACCGAAATTTTGGCATATTTGGAAAGTCGCCAAATTTTTAAATTTGACGATTTCCAAGAGAAAAGATAAATAGTAAAATTTAAAAAATTGGCTTGTGGCTAAACCGAAAATTAATTGCTAATTTGCACGCAACGAGCCATACACAATCACGTT
>NZ_VRLT01000007.1 GCF_008017835.1 Mesonia sp. HuA40
AATTCCATCCTTTTTTCTATCTTTGAGCTACAACGGAATAAATCCTGCGTATTTTTCCGCAACGAAATCATAGCCAAGGCCGTTGTAAATAATACAAAAAAAAATTACGAACGAATTGAAAAAACGACTTTTACTAATACTCGGAATTCTGATTTTACTCGTTGTTGGATTTTTCGCATCAAAAAAAATTAATCTAAATCCGAATTATGAAGTCGGACAAAAAATTGATAGTCTGAATGGAGTTGCTGTTTATTATAATGGCGGTGTTGGAAATGTGGACGGACGAGCTTTAGCGAAAGATGGATATAATCTTGGACTAAAATATCAATGCGTGGAATTCGTGAAACGATATTACTACGAAGAACTAAACCACAAAATGCCTGATACTTATGGACACGCAAAAGACTTTTTTAACTCACGAATCAAAGACGGAGAAATAAACAAACAGCGGAATTTAAAACAATTTAAAAATCCAAGTAAATCCAAGCCAAAAATAAACGATTTAATAGTTTATTCGGGAACAACACTGAATAAATATGGACACGTTTCTATAGTTTCTAAAGTGACCGAAAACGAAATTGAAATTATTCAACAAAATCCTGGACCATATGGGAATTCAAGAGAAAGGTATGACTTGATAAATGAAAACGGAAAATGGATAATAAAAAATGACCGAATTTTAGGTTGGTTAAGAAAATAGTGAAAAAGTACTATTTACAACAATGTATAACCGCAATTACGGCGGATTCGACTACGTCCGAATCCACTCGGAATTACTAAAGCCTGTGCTAAACCGAAAATTATTAACTTTAATCCCGTAACTGACGGTTATACGAGACCGTTGTAAAACATTAAAACGAAAATATGAAAAATCCATTTATACTGTTTTCAATTATACTTTTAAGTTATTTTAACTCTGCACATTCGCAATCAAAAGTTGAGGAGTTTTTAAGTTTAAGCAATCTTGAATTAATAAAAGAAGGACAAGATGTATTTGAAATAAAACTTCCTGATAAAAATGGAAAAGAATACAACTTAAATAATTTAGAGGGTAAATATATTCTTATAAATTTTTGGGCTACTTGGTGTGCCCCTTGCGTTAAAAATTTACCCTTCTTTGAAAACCTTGTGGAAAAACATAAAACAGATAATATCGAATTTGTTTTTGTTTCATTGGACAAAACAAAAGAAAAATGGATAAAGTACATTTCCGAAAAAGAAATGAAAGGAATTCAATTGTTTGCCCCAGAAGGAGATAAAACAAGACCTATTTGTTATTTTCTAAATAGAATTTATTTGGAGAACGATCAAATAAAAAGTATAGAAAAAGGAATACCTAGATATGTTTTAATCGATCCAAAAGGAAAAATTATTAGAAATGATCTAGAGAAAAGTAGTAAAAAAGAAATAGAAGATATTCTAAACAAACAATTGAATAAATAACGTTTTACAACAACGGCTATAATTCATTGCGGCGGAATTTTCTACCGAAAATTCCATCCTTTTTTCTATCTTTGAGCTACAACGGAATAAATCCCGCGTATTTTTCCGCAACGAAATCATAGCCAAAGCCGTTGGCAAAAATACCTCGGAATGAAAAGCAAAGCGGAAACAAACA
>NZ_VRLT01000009.1 GCF_008017835.1 Mesonia sp. HuA40
CGTTACCCACAAGCTGAAAACCCACCGCACATTTTAGCACTTTCGGTTTTTTCCGAAACACAAATCCAACGCTAAAAAACCAAAAGAGCTAAAATTTTCCCAACGTTTAAGAATTATGTATTTAAGTATTTGCTTAAATAAGAAATAAATGTAACTTTGCGATATGGAAAATAATTCTTGCATAAGACAACAAGCCGATATTGAGCAAATAAATCGTTGCAAAGACACAGTTTCGGAATTAAGCGAATCGTTCGACTATTTGGCGAACGGACTTTCATTAGTCGGAAATAGCGTTCGCCTGAAAATACTTTACCTACTCTTTGAGGAAAAAAGACTTTGCGTTTGTGATTTAAGCGATATTCTTGGAATGAACATTTCTGCAATCTCTCAACATTTGAGGAAAATGAAAGACAGAAATTTAATAGAAACGGAAAGAGAAGCTCAAACAATATTTTACTCATTGACAGCGGAATACGAAAAAATGTTAAATCCGTTCTTTGAGATACTTGATAAAAACAAAATTTTAGAAACGATATGAAAAGTGATAACAAATTAATTGGTGCAGGTTTATTAACCGCAATTACAGCTTCATTATGTTGTATTACACCAGTTTTGGCTCTAATCGCAGGAACGAGCGGAATTGCTTCAACATTTTCTTGGATAGAACCTTTTAGACCTTATTTAATAGGACTGACAATTTTAGTTCTCGGTTTTGCTTGGTATAAAAAATTAAAACCTCGTAAAGAAATTGACTGCGACTGCGAAACGGACGAAAAACCAAAATTTATTCAATCAAAAAAGTTTTTAAGAATTGTAACCGTATTTGCAATTGTAATGTTGGCTTTCCCATATTATTCTGAAATTTTTTACCCAAACACAGAAAAACAAATAATTGTAGTTGACAAATCGGACATTAAAACCACTGAATTCAAAATCAGCGGAATGACTTGTGCGAGTTGCGAAGAACACGTAAATCACGAAGTAAATAAACTCAATGGAATTGTAAATTCAAGAGCGTCCTACGAAAATGGAAATGCAATCATTGAGTTTGACAAAACCAAAACCAATAAAACGGAAATCGAGAAAGCAATTAACTCAACAGGTTATAAAGTAACCGACAAAAAAGAAAACTAATGGAAGTTCAATTAAAATCAGAAATTACTTGTCCAAATTGTGGACATAAAAAAGTAGAAGAAATGCCAACAGAATCCTGTCAATTCTTTTACGAATGTGAGAATTGTAAAAAAGTATTACGACCAAACGAAGGCGATTGTTGTGTCTATTGCAGTTTTGGTTCAGTAAAATGTCCTTCAATACAACAGAAAGAAAGTTGTTGCTAAAAAGCCAACGCTAAAAGCCATACACATTTGCAATTCGCACGAGCCAATGCTACGCCAAAAATTGCAAAAGAGTATGTCTTTGCCAACGCTGAAAACCAAGCTGAACGGAATAAAGCCAGTGGGTAACAACGTATATAAAAAATAGCGGTTTAGGTGCTAACCTGAACCGTTTTTGCATTTAATTAAGTATCTTGCTTTCCGAAAATTTAGTGCTTAAAATCCGCTACTTTTCATATACAAGACCGTTG
>NZ_VRLT01000028.1 GCF_008017835.1 Mesonia sp. HuA40
ACAAACCCTGGTGGAACTTCTATTCTCAATAATCAAGATGTGGGGAATGTAACTAGTTTTACTCCTGCAAATCCGCTACCAAGCAACACCACAATTTACGTGAGTATAATACCCTACAATTCGGCAGGAAATGCTAGTACTTGCGCAGAAGAAAGTTTTACTACGGAAAGTGTAACTACTGAACCGCCTATTGATAAAAATGAATTAGTTATACCTAATTTTTTCACACCGAATTCAGATGGTATCAACGATGTTTTACGTTTTAAAGATCCTAAAAACGAAATGGATTATGTATTGATTTTTGATCGATATGGTAAACTTTTACATCAATCTAATACCAGTAATAGAATTTGGGATGGCAATTATAATGGAAAACCTATGCCGAGTAATGATTACTGGATTAAAGTGTTTTTAAAATCAAAATATATATTAAAATTAAACATTACTTTAAAGCGTTAAGCGCTTTAAAAGTGTTATGTTGCTTCATATCGCCCGATTGAAAACCTTTTAGAAACCAATACATTCTTTGTTTAGAGGTGCCGTGCGTAAAAGTGTCTGGGTTTACCGAACCACGCACTCTTTTTTGGATAGCGTCATCGCCCACGGCTTGCGCAGCACTTAAAGCCTCTTCTATGTCGCCTTTTTCTAAATATTGCTGATTGTAGTGCGCCCATAATCCTGCATAAAAATCGGCTTGTAACTCGAGGGCTACAGACAGTTTATTGGCTTCTACAGCATTCATATTTTGTTGTGCCCGACGAACATTTTGTGAGGTTCCTAAAAGCGTTTGAACGTGATGACCAATTTCATGAGCCGTGACATAAGCCATCGCAAAATCACCTCTTTTTGCTCCAAAACGAGTATATAATTCATTAAAAAAAGTGAGATCCATATACACATTTTGGTCGGCTGGACAATAAAATGGGCCGGTTGCTGCGGTTGCATTACCACATTTTGTTTGTACTGCATCGCTAAACAAAATCATCTTTGGCTTTTGATAATCACCTATGTTATTTTGACGAAAAATTTGTGTCCACACATCTTCTGTATCGGCAAGAATGGTTGCCATGAAATCGCCTAATTCCTTTTCTTGGTCGGTTAATTCTCTTTCAGCTACCTGTTGTGACGCATTATTGGTATTGAGTTGATTTAATACGGGTGCGACAGCTTGACCAGTTTCTCCGCCAAAAACCTGAAGTAGTATGACGATAATTGCAATTAAACCACCTCCCGCGGCAATTTTACCTTTGCCACTCATACCTCTACGATCTTCTAGATTATTACTTTTGCGTCTTCCTTTCCATTTCATAACAGCAAATTTATTTTTGTTTTCAATAAATATAGTGAAAATTTACAGTTAATCTTCTTTGCGCGAGGGATAGCAGCGGCATCTTTTTTTGCTTACTACTGGTTAAACGAATTACAAAGAGGTTCTTGCAAAAAAAATATAGCGTATAGCCCGACCCCTTTCTTTTAAGGGGTCGCGCCCAAAAGCTTATATTATATTTCCCAATCTACATTTGTTTTATAAGTAACTCCTTTAAAAAGGGCCACTAATTGATTGTCTCTTTTTATTTCAACAATATAGAAGCCGAGCTTATTTTTTTGACTCTTTACATCTGACTCTGCAATGAGAATATCGCCCTCTACTAGCGCCTCGATATGATTGATAGAACTCTCTATTGATACCGCTTTTTTACCATACGTATTACAAGCAAACCCGAAAGCGGTGTCTGCTAAAGCGTAAGTTATACCGCCGTGGGCTTTTTTCATGCTGTTAAGCATGTCTTTACGGATTTGCATTTTTAATTGGCAGTAGCCTTTTTTTACGTCAAGAATTTGGATACCTAACCACTTACTGTAGGCATCGTTCTCTAGCATTTTATAAGGTATTTGCTTCGCCTTATCATCGGATTTACCCATAAAATCTTTTAGCCCATTTTGTTGTTGATGATAGCTACTTTAATTTTATAACCCAACCAAGCCATAGGTATATAAGCTAGTAGTAAATCTAGAAAAATAAACCAGGTTGGTGCTGGAATCATAAAACTAGCCACAATGCCCCCAATTAGAAAAAAGCTTCCTACAATTATAGCTAGTAAACCTTCTTTTTTTACTCCTAATAAGGCAGCAAAAAAACCACCTATTAAAGTTCCTAAAGCATGAGCTAGGAATGGAATTACATAGTGTTTCGCAGTTAAAGAATCTGCCGCCGCTTTTAAACCTTCTACGGTTGTAGTATCTACACCAGCTGGATATTCGATAAGTGACGGACCTAAATAAATAATCGCAGAATTGGTAATACCGCCAATTAGGGCACCTATGATAACTGCCAAAATGTTCCTAATGATTCTTTTCATACCTCTAATTGTTTAGGTTATTATAAAATTTTCATTTTGTTTTGCCATTTTTCTTAACAGTGGACTGCAACGATAACGGTCTTCGTGATATTCATTGTATAATGCATCTATTTGGTTTACACACCAAGCTATTCCTTTTTCATTTGCCCAAGCGAGTAGCCCTTTGGGATAATTTACGCCTTTTGTCATGGCTAAATCTATGTCTTTTGCCGTTGCAATATTTAAGAACAAAGCATCTGCAGCCTCATTAATAAGCATTACTAATATACGATTAAAGACGTAATGAGCCATATCTTTACTTAAGTTGATGCTTTTATTTTGTGTTTCTAAGGCTTTACCGTCTTGATAGGTATAAAAACCTTTTCCTGTTTTTCTACCCAAATAACCGGCTTCGGCTAGTCTTTTTTGTGTAAAAGAAGGTTTGTATCTAGGGTCAAAGTAAAATTCTTTAAAAACGGTTTCGGTAACGGTGTAGTTCACGTCATGACCTATAAAATCCATCAATTCAAAAGGTCCCATTCTAAACTTACCCAATTCTTTCATCACGTGGTCAATTTCGAGTAAGTTGGCTTTACCTTCTTCATAAATCCGGAGCGCTTCTCCATAAAATGGTCTTGCGACCCGGTTTACGATAAACCCTGGTGTATCTTTGGCTAACACACCCACCTTACGCCAGTCTTTAATGATTTTAACCACTTCATCTTTTACTGATGCCGAAGTTTGCACAGCTGGAATAATTTCTACCAAGGGCATAAGTGGAGCCGGATTAAAAAAATGTATTCCTATTACTCGTTCAGGATTTTTAAAGGCCGAAGCGATTGATGCAATGGAAAGTGAAGAAGTATTGGTAGCAATAATCGCGTTTTCTGTCTGATAGCTTTCTAATTCTTGAAAGACCTTTTGTTTGATTTCTAAATTTTCAACAATGGCTTCAATAGTTAAGTCAGCCTCAGCTAAATCTCTTAGGTGCGTTACATAGGTTATATTCTGCTGTATACGTTTTTTTTCGGCATCATCGATTCTATTTTTTTCGATTAACCGATTCAATACTTTTTCAAGTTTGGCTTTACTCGTTTCTAACGCCTCTGGTTTTGTATCATAAAGCAGTACCTTGTTTCCGGCAGTAGCTGCTACTTGAGCTATTCCGCTACCCATTGTTCCTGCTCCTATTACAGCTGTTTTCATCTTTTCTCCTTTTAGATAGATTTAAAAAATTTGGTTATTTTCCTTTGAATTCTGGCTTTCTTTTTTGCACAAAAGCACTTACCCCTTCGGTATAGTCTTGAGAAGAGGCCGCTTCTATCTGAAACTGCGATTCTAATGCCAGTTGCTCATCTAAGTTGTTCACCAATGCGTGATTCAAAGCTTCTTTGGTTAATGCCAAAGCCTTTGTTGGCATGTCTCCCAATTTTACTGCAAGTTTATTTACTTCATCCTCAAAATCTTTGGTGGGGTAATATTTATAAATCATCCCAAGACGTTCGGCCTCTTGAGCATCTACTTTATCGCCGAGCATAGCCAATGCAGAAGCTTTTTGAAAGCCAATTAAACGCGGCAAGAAGAATGTACCAGCTGAATCTGGTATTAAGCCTATTTTACTAAAAGCCTGAATAAAAGCAGCCTGTTCTGAGGCCACCACAATATCACAAGCTAAAGCTATATTTGCTCCGGCCCCAGCGGCTACACCATTTACCGCTGCTAAAACAGGTTTTGGCGTCTCACGAATGAGTTGAATAATAGGATTGTAATGCTCTTCTAAAATAGCTTTGAAACCAGGATTTAAACTGGGGTCTGTCACCTCTTTTAAATCTTGACCAGCACAAAAAGCTCTTCCTGAACCGGTTAACACAATAGCGCGAACCTCTGGATGGGTTGCAAGATTTTTTAATTCTTTTTGCACAGCAAGTGCCATTTCTCGATTAAAACTATTAAAAACTTCTGGTCTATTTAGCCTAATGGTAGCTACTCTGTCTTTTATATCTACTTGAATGGTTTGACTCATTAATGGTATTATTTTATAATTTTTCTTTAACTCTATGTCTTATTTCTATTGGGATTGGGTACCGTGAAAATTTATTTTAATTGCCGACAATTTTTAATAACCTGGAAAACAAGGTAAAAATAAATAGCTTAATATTTATTAAAAGTCAGTTTTATATCAAGCATTTGAAATAATCAAAAGGCTCTTGGCAATCATCACATTTAAAAAGTGCTTTACAAGCTGTAGATCCAAATTGGCTTACCAAGTGGGTTTTCTTAGATTGACATTGGGGGCACTTCACCAATTTTTCTTCTCCTAAGAGTGCACGCTTATCTGCCGAAGCATCTAAAGGCGGAGCGATACCATATTTTTCTAGGGCTTTACGCCCCTCTGGGGTAATCCAATCTGTGCTCCAAGCCGGTGCCAAGACCAACTCTACATCACAAACATAACCAGCATCTTCTATCGCTTTTTTAATATCATCGCCAATAACATCCATAGCAGGGCAACCGCTATAAGTGGGCGTAAGTTTCACGGCAACGGCTTTATCATTCAACCGTGCTTCACGAACCATTCCTAAATCTAAAATACTCAAAACTGGTATTTCGGGATCTGGAACCTCCCGTAAAATAGGCTCTAAAACTGGATCTATGTAAACTGATTTTTGTTGCAAAACTACGCCAATTGATTAGCTAAAAATTACTCATTAAAATATTAGTTACCATTTCATACCTGGGTAAGTTCGTTGCATATATTGCATATCGCTCAATAAGTAACCCATATGCTCTGAGTGCACTCCTTTTTTACCCCCACGCTGATAGAACTCTAAAACAGGTACTTCTAGAGTCGCCTCTATAAGAACTTTTTCTACAGCTCGCTTGTACTCTTCTTGCAGTTTTGAAATATCGACTCCATATCCCAATTCAATAGCTTTTTCTTCGGCTTCATTTGGCTCAAAAAGCTCTTGAGTAAAAGGCCATAAATCATTTATAGCCTTCTGTATTTTTTCTTTACTTGTTGTTGTGCCATCACCTAATCGCAATACCCAGTCAGATGAAAATCGCTTATGGTAGCTAACTTCTTTTATACTTTTCTTAGCAATAGCGCTTAATGTTGTGTCGTTACTTTTTTGCAGTTCGTTTAAAAACAAAAAATGATAATGATCAAATAAAAATTGTTTGGCTATCACATATGCAAAATTAGTATTGGGCTGCTCTACTAAGAGTACATTTTTGTACTCTCGCTCGGTTCTTAAAAAAGCTAAATCATCTTCTGTGCACGACTTTCCTGATAGCTGTGCAGCATATTGAAAATAACTTCTTACTTGCCCAAATAAATCCAAGGCGATATTGGTACAAGCAATGTCTACCTCTAAAGTAGGACCGTGCCCAGTTAACTCTCCCATTCTTTGCCCTAAGATTAATGAGTTATCAGCAATGGTAAGTAAATAATCTATTTTATCTCCGTTTTCACGGAAGTCATGTTTTTTTAAACTCATGATTTTCAATTATATAAAAATTGATTTTTATTTAGCTTTCGCGGATTTCACCTATAAAAGTTTACATGTGTTTTACCTCATCTGGTAAATCATAAAAAGTTGGATGCCTGTAAACTTTATCAGAGGCTGGTTCAAACAACTCTCCGTTGTCTTTAGGGTTTGAGGCTGTAATGTTTTTAGACTCCACTACCCAAATGCTTACACCTTCATTTCTTCGTGTATACACGTCTCTAGCATTTTCAAGTGCCATCTCTGCATCGGCTGCGTGCAAGCTACCAAAGTGGCGGTGTTCTAATCCGTTTTTACTGCGTACAAAAACCTCCCAAAGAGGCCAGTTTTTTTTATTGTTTTTACTTTCTGACATATTTATTATTTATGTAATCAAAGTTATTATTAGGCGAAAAAAAATTGCGTTTCTTTAATTTGAAAACTAGTTTAACCCCTAGGGTTTTACATTGCTCTACTAAAGTGTCTTTTTCACCACCCTGTAAAAATCCGCTTTAAGCTTGGCCAAATAAATTTTATCCAGCTTGCTTCACTTTTCTTTCTGCTTTTTTCTCGGCATAAGCCATAGCAGCATCGCGTACCCATTCACCTTCTTCCCAAGCGTCAACACGGGTCTGCAAGCGCTCTTTGTTGCAGGGTCCGTGGCCCTTTACTACTTGCCAAAATTCATCCCAGTTTATAGGACCAAAATCATAATGACCACGCTCCTCGTTCCATTTTAAATCTGGATCAGGAATAGACAAACCTAAGATATTGGCTTGTGGCACAGTTTGGTCAATAAACTGCTGGCGCAATGCATCGTTTGTTTTACGTTTCAATTTCCACTTCATAGACTGCTCGGTATGGGTAGACATATCGTCTGTTGGGCCAAACATCATTAAACTAGGCCACCACCAGCGGTTTAATGCATCTTGAGCCATTTCTTTTTGCTCTGGTGTACCATTGGCCAATGTAAGCATAATCTCGTAGCCTTGTCTTTGGTGAAAACTTTCTTCTTTACATACTCGCACCATAGCCCTTGCATAAGGACCAAAGGAGGTACTACAAAGCGGAACTTGGTTGATAATGGCTGCACCGTCTACCAGCCAACCAATAGCTCCTATATCTGCCCAGGTGATGGTAGGGTAATTAAATATGCTCGAATATTTTGCTTTTCCCGAGTGTAATTGCTCATAAAGTTCTTCCCGAGAAATACCTAAGGTTTCGGTTGCACTGTATAAGTATAATCCGTGACCGGCTTCATCCTGTACTTTGGCCAACAAGGCCACTTTTCTTCTTAACGAAGGAGCTCTTGTAATCCAATTTCCTTCGGGTAGCATACCCACAATTTCTGAGTGGGCGTGTTGAGACATTTGCCTAATGTGTGTTTTTCTATACTTCTCTGGCATCCAGTCTTTAGGCTCTATCTTTTCATCACGGGCTATTTTAGCTTCAAAAATAGCCTCTAAATTTTTAATTTCCTTTTCGCTCATAATCCTTTTTTTATTAAGAAGATAGTAATTATTGCAACAAATTACAAACTTTATTGGTTTTGTGTAAAGGTGGTTTATACGTCAAAATCTACTTTTACCTTTTTGGTCTTGGGTACGGCTTGACAACTTAACACTAAGTTTTGTTGAATTTCATTTTCTTCTAAGGCATAATTAATTTTCATTTCAACCTCTCCCTCTAAAACTTGGCATTTGCAAGTACTACAAACCCCACCTTTACAAGCAAAAGGTAAATCGGCTCCTGCTCCTAATGCCGCATCGAGTACGTTATCATATTCTTGTGTCATGGTAAAACTAAATTCTTTACCTCCATCGACAATGGTAACCTGTGTTCCCTCTACATTTCTTTTAGCTAAGCGTTTGGCACGTGCGATGTCCTCTTCTGAAAGACCACTCACAAACAGCTCAAAGTGAACTAATTCTTTGGGCAAGCCAGCTTTTATTAAATAATCACTTACATAATTCACCATGCTTTCTGGACCACATAAGAAGACCTCACTTGTGTCTGGAATATCTATAAAAGTACGTGTTAAAACCTCCATTTTCTCATCGTTAAACCTACCGTTAAACAACTCGATATCTCTGCGTTCTTGTGTTAAGAAGTAATAAATCTCTAACCGCCCAAAATATTGATTACGCAATTGCTCTAACTCCTCTTTAAAAATAATTGATTTTGCAGTTTTGTTTACATAAAACAATTTACACGTTGAGTTCGGTTCTAGTGCTAAGTGCGACTTAATCATGGATAAAATTGGAGTAATTCCACTTCCGGCAGCAAAAAACAAATAATTCTTAGCCTTTTCTTTTTGTACCGAAACACCAAATTTACCGCTAGGCGCCATCACCTCAAGTTCATCGCCAATTTTTAACTCTTGATTTACATAGGTAGAAAACACTCCGGTTGGTATTTCTTTAACGGCTACACGCCATTCTTGTTCAACAGGGCTAGAACAAAGCGAGTAGGAGCGCCGCACATCTTCTCCTAATATATTTTTTCTCAAAGTCAAATGCTGACCTTGATTAAATTTAAATTCTGTTTTTAACTCCTCAGGAACATCAAATGTAACTACACTACAATCTGAAGTTTCTTTATAAATGTCTTTTACCTTTAATTTATGAAATTTTGCCATATCTAGGTTTAATCTTCCTCACAAAACTAACGATTGTTAGTTTTGTATGCAAATTTCGCTAATTATTTTAACAAGACACTAGTTTGTAGCAGCTTAACTACGAATACCCGTTAGCAAAGTGGTGCATAAATCCCCTTTTACTTTTTCAAAATCCAGCATTTGGTGCTTGGCGTACCATAAGTAAAAAGTGCGCAGAGTTGATAAAATAGAGAAAAGCATAATTTCTAGATCAATTGGTTTAAGCGCCTTTTCTTGTATTCCTTGCAGTAATAAAGATCTAAATTTCTCTTCGTATGCGTTTCGCATTTTTATGTATTGCTTCTTATCAACATCATTTAAATGTACCCAATCGTTATTCATACAAGCCAAAAACTCACTTTTCTTAAGTGTCAAATCAATATGCATGGTAATTATAGCTTCTAATTTTTGCAAAATTGGCAGAGAGTCATCAATAACTGCATTAATATGAGTGGTAAATTCAACGCTTACTTCAAAAATTATGGCACCCAATATACTTTGCTTAGAAGGCAAATGATTATATATACTAGCTGCCTTAATACCCATTTCTTGTGCTAAATCACGCATTGAAACAGCATTAAAGCCTTTTTCTTTAAACAACAAGGCCGCCGTATTAATTATCTCCTGCTTTCTAGTAATTGACATATCTTTTTATGCATCTCAATTGGCTCGAATTCTTATCGAACAATAATTTATTTTAATTTTGGAAACACAAATTTATACTTTTAAAATTTGTTTGCTTCAACAGAGAAGTATCTTTGTAGATAAATCAAGTATAGCACGATGGCCGATACGTACCAAAGTAACCCCTTAATTGAGGCCTTACCTCCTCACTTAAAACAATTCATAAAACCACAAAATTATGAATCTTACACTCCAATTAACCAAGCGGTATGGCGCTATGTTATGCGAAAAAATGTTGATTATTTAAGTAAAGTAGCCCATTCTTCTTATCTAGACGGATTGAAGAAGACAGGAATCTCTATAGATGAAATTCCTAGTATGTATGGCATGAATCGTATTTTAAAAGATATTGGTTGGGCGGCTGTTGCCGTTGATGGTTTTATACCTCCCAATGCTTTTATGGAGTTTCAGGCTTACAAGGTGTTGGTTATCGCTTCAGAGATACGACAATTAGAAAATATTGAATACACTCCCGCTCCAGATATTATCCACGAAGGTGCAGGACACGCCCCAATTATTGCGAGCCCCGATTACGCAGAATATTTAAGACGTTTTGGAGCTATAGGTAGCAAGGCCATTGCTTCTGCACACGATATGGAAATGTACCATGCGGTACGCGACTTATCTATTTTAAAAGAAAGTGATTACGCTTCCGCGGAAGCGATAAAAGAAGCCGAAAATAAAGTAGAACAACTACAAAAGAAAAAAGTAGAGCCTTCTGAAATTGCAAAAATAAGAAACCTGCATTGGTGGACTGTTGAATATGGCCTAGTGGGAAGCCTAGATGACCCTAAAATTTACGGAGCCGGACTTCTGTCTTCTATTGGAGAAAGCAAAAGTTGTATGCAACCCGAAGTAAAAAAAATACCCTATTCTATTGAAGCCGCCAAGCAAGATTTTGACATTACAAAACCTCAACCACAACTTTATGTTACGCCAGATTTCGCCTATTTGGCCGAGGTTTTAGAAGAATTTGCTGATGGTATGGCATTGAGAAAAGGAGGCCACAGAGGCCTACAACGTCTAATTGACTCAAAATCAATTGGAACAATTGAATTGAGTACCGGAATTCAAGTTTCAGGAACCTTTACCCGAATGATAAAAAATGAAGAAAACGAAGTTGTATATTTTGAAACCAAAGGCCCTACAGCTCTAGCCAATCGCGATAAAGAATTAATAGGTCACGGCATTAACACTCACCACAATGGCTTTAGATCTCCTATTGGTAAATTAAAAGGTATTAATTTATCTATAGAAAATATGGGACCGCGTGATTTAAAAGCCTACAATTTTTACGACAATAAACGAATTGAATTTACTTTTGAAAGTGGAATCGTTGTTGAAGGACTTAATGTTACGGGTATTAGAAATTTAAAAGGTGAACTTATACTAATTCAATTTACAGATTGCACCGTCACTTATGGAGATGAAATTTTATTTGCTCCAAAAGACGGCGACTTTTATTTGGCCGTTGGAAAAAAGATTGTTTCTGCTTTTGCTGGAGCAGCAGACCCCTATTCTTTTGAGGCAACAATTCACGAACTCTCTACTTCACCAAAAGGTTTTAAAAAATCTATAGCGCAAATAGAGCTAGAGCAATTATACCAAAAAGTAAGAAATATAAGAGAGACAGGAGAAGAACAAGTGCAGCTATTGCTTATTTTAGAAAAGCTAAAACAAGATTACCCTTTAGATTGGTTGCTAACTTTAGAAATTTATGAGCTTGCTAAGCAATTTAAGAATAACGTCTTAAAAAACCATGCTCTTGATGCTTTAAATGAATTGAAGGTAAAACGTCCGGAAATTAAACATCTTATTGAAGATGGCATGGACTTGATTTAAAAAAGTATCTCTAGTTCTCTAGCCGATTGTACGGGCTGTTTGTAGTATTCTAAAGTCCAACCTAGACTTTGTGTTAATACAAAAATCTTTTGCAACTCGTTAATTAATCGCTCATCTGCGTTACTCATTAGGCTTGACGCTTCAATTTCATTTTGCAGTTTACGGGTTATACGTTTTTTTATGGTGTTGTAATCTTTTGCCTCAAATTTATTAAGATAATCTGCAGATATATCATAATAATCAAAATCGGGATAAATACTTAATTCAGGTTCTGGTATACGGGTTATTCGCAACACTTGCGATTTGGGGTTTACTTCATAAGAAAGTTGGTTCAAGTCATAGCTTACTGTAGCTTTGGCGTTGACCGCTACTAACGCTTTTTTACGCGCCTCTACACCTAAAAAAACGTCTTTACTCGATTCATAAGTATAAATCTGAGCATAGCTGCCCTCGGTAACTATAAGCTTACTTACATTTTTTATTTGCTTTTCAAGCAGTTGACTAGTTTGTAACAGCTCTAATTTTTGGTCTTTTTGAGTTTTATAATACCAAAACCCTAGAAACAAAATACCACTAAATAAAAATCCCAATATAAATTTTCTCATAGACAATTTTGGTTCTAAAATACAAATTTAGGTCTTAATTAATCTTATTTGTAATCATGAATTACTATTGCTGATCAATAATCGTAAATCGTCTAAATTTATTAATCCTGGATAAAATTCTAAGATTTAAACAAAGATAAAGGTTAAGTAACTTAAGTTACCTGTATAAAAAGAAACATTGCTTTACTTTGACAAAAAAAATGGGTATTTTAAATTTATTATTGGGCAACAAAAGTAAAATGATTCAAGACTTTAAATCACGTGGCGCTATAATTATTGATGTTCGCTCGGCAGGCGAATATGCAAATGGTGCCATTCCAGGATCGAAAAATATTCCGCTACAGCAAATCGGTCAAAATATTCAAAAGATCAAAAATTACAACAAACCGATTATTACGTGTTGTGCTAGCGGTATGCGCTCTGGGAGTGCGGCAGGGATTTTAAAAAGCAAAGGCATTGAATGTATAAATGGTGGCAATTGGCATAAATTATATACACTACTCAATCCGTAAACCGCATAAAACCATATTGGTTTTTCAAAGCCTCAATGTCTTGTTTAAGTTTTTGTAAAAAGTTTTGATGCTGTTTACTTTGAGGGTTAAAAGCTTTATGCTCAAGTCTTTTTTGTACTGAATCTACTTTTTTCATGGTCTCAAACGCATTAGGATTTATCCAGGTTTGCATAAAATTCTCCCAAATATATTCTATAGCTAGTGACGATGGATGAAGCATGTCTTTTGCGTAAAAGCGGTAGTCTCTCAATTCATCTAGCATAATTTCATAAGAGGGAAAATACGAGGCCTGCGGCCAGGTTGGCAGCAAATCGTGTATGGCTGTTATCAATTGAGCTTTACTGTAATTATTTTCAACCAAACCGTCTTTCATATGTCTTACTGGCGAAACGGTAAATATTACTTTTACATCTTTACGGATGGCAGTGCAATAATTCATTATGCGTTTGAGACTAACTAAAATAGCATCAGCTTTAACACAAGATTTTGCGAAGTGCTTTTGGGGCACTTTATGACAATTGGCCACATATTTATCGCTCTCAAGATGGCGGTAAATATAGGCCGTACCTAAGGTAATCACAATGTGAGTGGAGTTTTGCAAATAATCTTGTGTGTCCCTAAGTGCCAAGTTTAATTTTAACAACAAGTCATCTTGTGATTGCGTACTTTTCAATCTACTATGCGCCTCAAAGCAGTGCCAAGCTTCATTATAACAAAAAACATCTTGCGCGGTAAATAAATTGTTTTGTGTGGCCCGTAAGAGTAATTTTTCAATACCAAAAGGATGAAATAAAATACCTAAGGGATTTTGAAGGTTTTGAAACTTAAAACGATCAAACTGAAGCCCTATATTTTCGGAAAAACACGAACCCAAAAGCAGTATTTTAGAGCCATAGTCAATTTTTGGTTGCTGCGCTAAAATACTGATAGGGGTCTGTAATTTCATGGCATTATATTTTATCGACAATACTCACGGCTAATCTATGTAAGTTTTTGCAGCGGATAATGCCTCTGCTAAACCTGATGGGTTTTTACCCCCAGCGGTAGCAAAAAAGGCTTGACCACCACCACCTCCTTGTATAAACTTACCCAAGTCTCGAATAATCTTTCCGGCATTTAGCTCTTTTTCTTCGGCTAATTTTTTATCGATATAAATAGACAATAAGGCTTTACCATTCTGTTTAGATCCAAGCACTAAAAACAATTGTTCAACTTCTCCTGCCAGTTGAAAAGATAAATCTTTCATCGCCGCAGCATCTAAATTTACAGTAGTAGCTAAAAAATTAATACCATTTACTTGTTGCAGAGCGGCTTTTAGGTTTGTTTTTGCTGCTGCTGCTTTCTCCTTTTTAAGCTGCTCAATCTCCTTTTTAAGTTGGGCATTCTCATTTTGAAGGTTTTCAACAGCTTTTAAAGGTTCTTTGCTGTTTTTCACCAATTGCTTTAAAGCGTTAAATTGATTGCTTTGCTCGTTCAAAAAGTCTTTTGCCGCATCTAGAGTAATGGCTTCAATTCGTCTAACCCCAGCAGCAACCGCTGATTCTGATACTATTTTGAAATGCCAAATTTGACTTGTATTTGAAACGTGAGTACCTCCGCAAAGTTCAAAAGAATTACCAAATTGAATTGTTCGCACCGTATCTCCATACTTTTCACCAAATAACGCCGTAGCTCCTTGCTCAACCGCTTGAGCAAAGGGTACATTTCTACCTTCAACTAAATCGAGTTCTTCGTAAATACGCGCATTAACAAACTGTTGAATCTCTTCTAATTGCTCGTGACTTACTTTACTAAAATGAGAGAAATCAAATCTTAAATAAGCAGGGTGTACCAAAGATCCTTTTTGCTCTACGTGCTCACCTAATACATTTTTTAATGCTTGATGCAATAAATGTGTTGCACTATGGTTAGCAGCTGCATTTAATCTATGTTGATTATTTACCGTAGCAGTAAAGGTAGCATGCAGATCTTGCGGTAAGTGCTTAGAGATATGAATAATTAAGTTATTCTCTTTTTTAGTATCAATTATATAAGTAAGGTTTCCATTTGGCTCTTCAAGGTAACCTTTATCACCAACTTGACCTCCTCCTTCTGGATAAAATGGAGTTAAATTAAAAACCAATTGAAATAATTTTCCGTCTTTTTTACTTTCAACTTGGCGGTAACGGGTTAATTTAACTTGTGTTTCTAAGTAGTCATAACCAATAAATTCCTCCTCATCATCTTGCCTAAGTATTACCCAATCACCAGCTGTACTTTGAGCAGCGGAGCGCGAACGTTCTTTTTGTTTGCTCAACTCGCTCTCAAATTCACTATAATTAAGGCTTAACCCTTTTTCTTCCAAAATTAGAGCCGTTAAATCTATAGGGAAACCATAAGTATCGTACAATTCAAATGCTTTCTTACCCGAAATCTCTTTTGACTGCGCATTATTGATTATACTTTCTAACAAATTCAAGCCTTGATCTAAGGTTTTTAAGAAAGAATTCTCTTCCTCTTTAATCACATTTTCACACAAATGCTGTTGCTTTTTAATTTCTGGGAAAGTATCTCCCATTTGGTTGCTTATCACGGCTACCAATTTATAGATAAAAGCTTCTTTGGTATTTAAGAAGGTAAATCCGTAACGAATAGCCCTTCTTAAAATTCTTCGTATTACATAACCTGCACCATTATTGCTAGGTAATTGTCCATCGGCTATAGCAAAACTAACCGCTCGAACATGATCTGCAATTACTCTTATGGCAATATCTGTCTGTTCTGTTTTTTGATAGGTTGCACCGGTAATGGTTTCAATTTCGTGAATAATAGGCATAAATACATCCGTGTCATAGTTAGACTGTTTGCCTTGCATAACCATCGCCAAGCGCTCAAACCCCATTCCTGTATCAATATGCTTTGCGGGCAATTCTTTAAGGCTTCCATTAGCCATTCGGTTGTACTGTATAAAAACCAAGTTCCAAATTTCAACTACTTGAGGGTGATCTTGATTCACTAAGTCTTTACCAAGAACTTTCGCTTTTTCCTCCTCCGATCTGATATCGACGTGAATTTCAGAGGCTGGGCCACAAGGCCCTTGCTCTCCCATTTCCCAAAAATTATCTTTTTTATTGCCTAACAAAATACGCTCTTCAGCAATATGTTTTTTCCATAAGTTAAAGGCCTCATTATCTTTTTGGATTTGATCCTCCTCATCGCCCTCAAAAACAGTTACATATAAATTCTCTGGTGCTATTTTCAATTCAACGGTTAAAAATTCCCAAGCCCAAGCAATTGCATCTTCTTTAAAATAATCACCAATACTCCAGTTACCTAACATCTCAAACATAGTATGGTGGTAAGTATCTTTACCTACTTCTTCTAAATCATTGTGTTTACCACTTACTCGCAGGCATTTTTGCGTATCAGCTATTCTCGTATACTTGGCCGTGGCGTTACCCAGAAAATACTCTTTAAATTGGTTCATCCCCGCATTGGTGAACATCAAGGTAGGATCATCTTTCATCACCATAGGTGCAGAGGGCACAATCTCGTGATTTTTCGATTTAAAAAAGTTTAAAAATCTACTGCGTATTTCTTTTGATTTCATAGGCTTTGCGGCTCTTGACTTATAATTATTAGCGTACTTTTGAAACAATGTTTATCTTTGTTCGTTATTAAGGTTGAACATATCAACACAAAACGTTTGCAAAAATAGCATAATTTCAAACAATGTCGAAGGTAAAATATTATTACGACAACGAAAGTTTGTCGTATAAAAAGATAGAACGAAAACCAGGTAGGAGAATTGGGCTAATTGCATTGGGGATTGCGAGTTCTTTTTTAGCAGGCTTTATTTTATTGATAATCTATTTTAATATCCCGCAAATTGAGACGCCAAAAGAGAAAGCACTCAAACGTGAACTCAATAATTTAAAAATTCAATATTCGGTTTTAAATAAAAAAATTGATTTAGCTCAAGAGGTCCTAGCCGATGTACAGCATCGAGACAACAATATTTACCGGGTTTATTTTGAGGCCAATCCAATTCCCGAAGAACAGCGCAAAGCAGGATTTGGCGGAGTAAACCGCTACCAATACCTCAATGGATTTGATAATTCAGATTTGATTATTGAGACGCATAAAAAAATGGACATCTTGCAGAAACAAATAGTTGTGCAGTCCAAATCTCTAGATGAAATCGTGAAATTGGCCAAAGAAAAAGAAAAATTACTTACTGCCATTCCGGCCATACAACCCATAAAAAACGAAAATTTAACCCGCATGGCTTCAGGCTACGGAATGCGTATGCATCCCATCCTCAAATACCGCAAGATGCATAATGGTATGGATTTTACCGCAAAAAAAGGAACCGACGTATTTGCTACAGGTGATGCTACGGTTAAAAAAGCCAGAAGAAGCAGAGGCTTTGGTAATTTAATTATTCTTGACCATGGCTTTGGCTACGAAACCTATTATGCCCATCTTAGTGCTTTTGAGGTTCGGGAAGGTCAAAAAGTTAAAAGAGGCGAGGTGATCGGCAAGGTAGGAAACACCGGTTTATCAACAGGAGCGCATTTGCACTATGAGGTGCATAAAAACGGAAAGGTTGTTAATCCTATAAATTATTACCACGGCGATTTAACGGCAGAAGAATATGATATTATGTTAAACCAATCTACCTTAGAAAATCAATCTTTAGACTAATGGCGGTTGAGTTACCAAAAAAAATGTATTATGGCATTGGCGAGGTAGCCGAGGCATTCGAAGTAAATACTTCGCTTATTCGCTTTTGGGAGAAAGAATTTGACATTTTAAAGCCTAAAAAAAACGCTAAAGGAAATCGGAAATTTACTCCAGAAGACATTAAAAATCTAGAAAAAATTTATCATCTGGTTAAAGAACGTGGCTTCACCTTAGAGGGCGCGAAAATTCAGCTTAAAGCTGAAAAAAGAAAGCCCCTAAATAACTATGAAATGATTAAGCGTCTTAACCATATTAAAGAACAATTAATTCAAATAAAAAATCAACTTTAAACAAAAGAAATCATGAAAAAATGGTTAATTCCCGTTATTGTAATCGCCATCATTGGCTTCATAGCTTATTCGTTATTTGGCGGAACGTATAACACAGCTGTTGAAAAACAGGAAGAAGCCAAAACCGCTTGGTCTAATGTAGAAAATGCCTACCAAAGAAGAAATGACCTAATTCCTAATTTGGTAAATACGGTGAAAGGTGCAGCAGATTTTGAACAAGAAACACTTACCCAAGTTATTCAAGCTCGTGCTAAAGCTACCTCGGTAAATATCGATGCAGATAACCTTTCTCCAGAAGCAATCGCTAATTTTCAACAAGCTCAAGACGGATTAAGTTCTGCAATATCAAAATTACTTGTGAGCGTAGAACGCTACCCAGAATTAAAAGCTACGCAAAACTATCAGCAATTGCAGTCTCAGCTAGAAGGAACAGAGAACCGTATCAATGTAGAAAGAAAACGATACAATGAAGCGGTGAAATTATACAATACCTTTATTAGAAAATTTCCTAACAATCTAGTTGTTGGCTTTTTTGGGTTTGATAAGATGACTGCATTTGAAGCAGTTGAAGGTGCAGAACAAGCTCCTACTGTAGAATTTTAATCTTTATTTCTCATGGCTATTCAGCTTTTTACTCAACAAGACGAAAATGAAATTATCAATGCGATAAAAGCAGCCGAGAAGAACACTTCTGGCGAGATACGCGTGCATCTAGAAAGTAAATGTAAGGGTCCTGCATTTGAAAGAGCCAAGGAGGTTTTTGAAAAACTTGAGATGCACCAAACCGAACAAAAAAATGGAGTTCTGTTTTATATTGCTCTTGAAGATCATTTATTTTATATACTAGGCGATCAGGGAATTAACGACCGTGTTGAAGCAAATTTTTGGGAGTCGACCAAAGAATTAGTCATTGAGTATTTTAAAAAGGCTGAATTTAAACAAGGATTGATAGCTGGTATTTTAAAGGCCGGTGAGCAATTACAAAACTATTTCCCCTACCAGGCAGATGATGTAAATGAATTGTCTGATGAAATCTCAAAAGGCAAATAATGTTCAATAAAAAACAGATCTTCCGGTATATTTTTTTATTAGGCTTTTTATTGCCTACCCACTATGGTTTTGCACAGCTTAATCTACCAGCCAAACCCAAGGTTGCAACTAGTGTTTACGATGCTGCAGAGCTTTTAAGCCCATCTGAAGAATCGGCTTTAAAACAGAAACTCATCAAGTACGCCGATACAACCTCAACCCAGATTGTGGTAGTTACTATCAACACCTTAAACGGAGAATACATTGGCACATTTGCCGCCGAGTGGGCCCATAAATGGGGAATTGGGGACAATAAAAAAGACAATGGCTTGCTCATTTTAATGGCAAAAAAAGAACGCAAATTATGGATAACAACTGGCTACGGTCTTGAACAATATTTAACCGATTATCGTACAAAGGAAATTATAGATCAAATTATTATTCCACATTTTAAGCGAGGTAATTTTTATGCCGGTTTAGATGCTGGTACTACTGCTGTAATGCAAGTTCTAAGTGGCACTTATAAAACTCCAAAAAAGAGATCTAGCTCAGGAAATTCTGGAGTTGGTTTTTTTATAATTATTTTCTTTATCGTAATTATTATACTCTCTGTCATTAAGAATCGTAATGGTGGTGGCAGAAACGGAGGCCGTAAATCTGGGGCAGATTCACTACTTGATATACTCATTTTAAGCAGCATGGGCCGCGGTTTTGGCGGAGGATCTTCTGGCGGTTTTGGTTCAGGTGGAGGCTTTGGCGGTGGCGGTTTTGGTGGCGGCTTCGGCGGTGGCGGTTTTGGCGGTGGTGGAGCCGGCGGCAGCTGGTAAAAGTCAATTCGTCTTAATTATCAAGCTTTTAATCAATTTTAAGAAAGGATTTTCATTAAATTTTTCGGGATTAGTCAGTTTAGTTGTAATTTTCGGCAACTAACTAACAATCTTTAATTATGAAAACTAATCCACCGCAGGAATTACGGGTGCAAGCACTCGGATTCACTTTTAAACGAAAATCAAGCAGTTTTATCACCTGGATGAAAGAAATAACCTCATCTAACCCGTATTATGCCAACAAAACTCTATTTCATAAAGAGATGAATTTATGATTTAGCCTTTGTTTTTACCAAATTTATCTAGCTTAAAAGTCAAACTGAACATCATATATCTCTCTAAAACCAACTCTTGGGTGTCTTGAATAAAGTCTTCACCGGTTTGTCTGCGAGTAGCTATATTTTGGTCTAAAACATCAAAAACCTTGACTTTAAAAGTAGCTTTTTCATCAAAGAATTGATAGCCCAAGCTCATATTCCATAAAATAAAATTATTGGTAAAGCCCGGGCTTACATTTCCTAGGCGCTGGTAGGATATGTCATTTCCAAATATGAGATTTTTGGGCCAGAAGCTAGTTACTTCAACGCCAAGTTCATGATTCACAAAACGCTCATTACTGCGCGTAGGTAAACTGTATTTAGCATTTTGAAAATTTATTTCGTAATAAGGGGTAAGCTGTAGAATATCTGTAAAATCAACATCTAATTTTACACTTGGCGATAACCTTGAGTCTTTGGTAACAAACTCAACTGCATTACTAAAACCAACGTCTCTACTAAAGGCACCGCTTAAACCCAAACGGAGTTTTAAATTGTAAAACTCTTTTTTAGAAAACATAAAGCTATAATTAGCACCCCCAAATGCAGAATACGCACCATTCACATTGGTGTAACTGGTTTCACGAATCAGTTCTTCATTGGTCTGACTAATGCTGGTTACTTTATCTTGAATAAAATCTGCACCAGCATAGGTATATAAACCCGATTTAGTTTTGTAGTTATAATTATTAAAACTAAAGTAAAAATTATGAGTTAAATTAGGCTTTAAATTTGGGTTACCCTGTATAATATTTAAAGGGTTTGTTCTGTTTTCAACCGGTTGCAGTTGATTGATACTTGGTGCGTTTTGTTGACTCTCGTAATTGAAATAAACAGAAGCCGCTTGGTTTATCTTGTACCTTAAGTAAAGGTCTGAATAAAAGTTAGTAAAATTACTCTCAAAACGATTGCCGCTAAAATGATCTTTATTGGTTAAACTAAGTTGTTCTACCCCAGCAGATAGTGAGGCCCTTAATTTTTTACTCCGGTAAACCATACCCAAACTGGGTCGATGCTTTAAACTACTGGTTTTGAAATCATTACTTAAGTCTAGCAAAAAATCTTTAGTGCTATTATCGTAAACCAAACGCTCATTTATAGACTTTGAGTAATTGAGGGTATATTCTACATCTAAGAAGATTTTTTTGGGTAAAGCTATACGTGCGCCAAGCCCGGTATTAAAAGTTTTCGCATCTGTATTTTCTTTTATGCGCTGGTCTTGTAAATCTGTATCGGAAACACCTCCATTATCATCAAAAATTTGTCGCAGTGAATAAAACAATTGTTGATTGTCTGTAGTATTATTGGTGTAATTAAGATTAACATTTACATAACTTCCCAGCGTATCTAGTCTTCGGCTAGCACCTAACCTAGCGGCAAAATTGAGTTGTTCTATCTCGGTATCATTTCTTGTTTCTGCTTGATTTAAAACGGCAAAATTTTCTTGAAAGGATTTGGTTTCAGAATCGCTTTGTGACTTTCCTTTGTTGTAAGAGAAATTAGGACGAAACGAAATCCGCGTAAGCGAGTCTGGGCGAAAACTAAAATCAAAACTTGCGCGGTGATTATCGTTTTCCCGTTGAGAAATAGAACTTGACTCATTAAAAAAAATGCGATCGGGTAATATGTTCTCTCGGTTAATTTTTGTTTTAGTCTCGGTGTTGCTGCGATTAAAAAAGTAATCTGTCTCCAATTCTGTTTGCTCTGCCCATTCCTCTACTAGGTTAAAACCAGCGTTGTAGGTTTGGGTAATACCCGAACTACCCCCTCCAAAAGAGTTTCCATTAATACTGAAACTGCCATTGCTACTGCGTGAAATACTATATGCGTTTCTCCCCATAGCATCATAAATTTCATCGAAACTAAAGCCTGAAGAGTTAATATTATTAGACCCTCCCAATACACTTAAGCGAAAATTATTTTTAAAATAATTGGCAATTCCGCTTGCTTCGTAACGGTCTTTTGTACCTATACCCGCGGTGATTCGAGCGAAATAACCTTTATTTTTATCTTCGTCTATAGTTATATTAAGCGTCTTATTTTGACTATCACCTTCTTTACCTGTAAATTCTTCGGTTTTTGTTTTGGTGTCTACCACTTGGATTTTGTTGATAAGTTCCTTAGGTAAATTTTTAGTGGCTATTTTGGGGTCGTCACCAAAAAAAGATTTGCCATTCACTAGAATCTTAGCAACTGGTTTACCGTTAATACTGATTTCACCTGCGTTGTTAACGCTTACTCCAGGTAATTTTTTAAGCACGTCTTCAAGATTGGCATTTGCCTTTGTTTTAAATGAAGCGGCATTAAACTCCAAAGTGTCTGTCTTTACCGTAACCGGTGCTGCTTGCGCTTGAACTAATACCTCCTCTAAGGTTTTATCATCAATTTTCATTTGCAAGTTATTGAAACTCCAGTTACTTTGCTTTTTTAAGTCTAGTAATTGCTTTACCGGTAAAAATCCGGTGTAGCTAACAAACAAGAACAAACTATCGTTTTGTACTTTTCCTGCAATTTCAAATCTTCCCTCCTTATTACTAAGGGTATAATCTACTAAAGTACCGTTGGGCTCTTCTATATATATAGTAGCCGACTCCAAGGGCCTCTCATTATCATCGATTAAACTTCCTTCTACTAGAAAGTCATGGTATTCTTGCGCAAAACTCATTGAGCCTATAAATAGAATAAAAAGTACTAAAATGCGTCTGTGTTTTAAGTGCTTAGTAGGCATATCGATTATTTAAGATAAAAATCATATAATTTACAATAAAATATTTAAAACCCTGATAAGGGTAACCACTATGTAAAAACCGTTTTAAAAAGAATCTTAATATCTAAAGTCAAACTATAGTTCTCTAGGTAATATTTGTTTAATCTAATTTTTTCGGGCCAAATCACCTCACGATTGTATGCTATAGGGTCGTTTTGCCGCGCCAAAAGTTCTTCTTCATTTTTAAAAGCCAAGGTGGCCAAACCCGTAATGCCCGGTTTTAGCAATAATATTTTAGCATTATTATCGGTAAGATTATCGGCAAAGCCTGTTACATCTGGCCTTGGTCCTACCAAACTCATTTGGCCTAGCAGCACATTAAACAATTGTGGTAGCTCATCTATTTTGTATTTTCTTAAAAATGCACCAATACCTGTAATACGAGGATCCCGAGTTGTGGTTACTGAAGTTTCAACCCCCTCGATTCTGCGCATACTCCTTAATTTTAAAATATAAAATTCTTTACCAAATTGACCTATTCGCTTGCTTCTGTAAATTCCGTTTTGATTTGTGCTCAAACTGGCTAAAATAAAACCTAAAATCAATATTGGGGAAAGTAGGCCTATTCCCACCAGAGAGGCTATTAAATCTACACCGCGTTTTACCCATTTTTCGCTAGTACTTAAATTATTTTTCATCTTGTTTTCGATTCCGCGAAAAGCGTAGTTGCCTAAAACTGATTTTATCGTACACCAAGCCGCTAATAATTAAAAATAATCCCATTAAAGTAGGTAATCCTATTGGCTCTTTTAAAATTAAATAGATGACTACAAGCGACAAAAAAGGAACCAAATACACCAACTTACTCACTCCTGCAGCAGAATATGATTTTTTAAGCGCAATAGACCAAATTATAAAAGTGATGCCCATTTCAAACAAACCCACATATACTGCACTCCACAAACCTACACCATAATCCATTGTGAAGTCTGAAAAGAAGTAAACACTAATTGCAATATAGACAAAGCCAAAACAAAAATTGAGGAATAATTTACTCAATTCTTCACGCTCATCTTTAATGTTAAAAATCCAGAATGCAGCCCAGATAATTGCTGAACCCAACCCAAACAAAACTCCTTGTAAATTTGAAAAGGACAAGTTCACCAAATTACCACGTGTGGCAATAATCAGAACTCCTACAAAACTGATGCCTATAGCCAATAAATTTTTTGGTGTCATCTTTTGCTTTAAAAGCGGAATGGCTAATAGACTAAACATTATGGGCCAAGTATAATTAAGTGCTTGTGCTTCTTGAGCCGGCAATAAATCGTAAGCTTTAAAAAGTACGATATAATACAAAAAGGGATTTATTCCACCGTATAAAGCAGACTTAAAAATAGCTTTAGCGGGGAGTTTAAAGAGTTGAAAGAATCTCTTCTTTACTACCAATATTATAGCCAAAACCAACACTGCTGTTCCTGAGGACCAAAAGAGTAATTGTAAATAGTCAAAACTATCCAAGGCAAGTTTCATACCTGTGGCTACGGTACTCCATAGTAAAACCGCTATTCCGGCATAAGCCATAGCCTGCTTTTGATTTTTCATGTGGCTCAGTTTAATACAATAAATGTAATGGATTAAAAAAAGCTGGCAAACGATTTTTTTATTTTTAAGCCCAATGCTTTATTAAAGCGCTAATTTTAAAAGCACCTGAATCGGTTTCTATATCTGCTCCATAACTCAAACTGCAAAAAAACTTCGTGAGAGCCACTGCTATACTTGCTTATGATGGTAGTTTCGTTGTCATAAGCATAACCTAAAGTCAATTCATCTGTTATACAAAAACCCGCCAAAGCAGTAAAGGCCGCGTTTAATCGATAAGATGCACCCAGGTTCCAACGCTCTAAAAAAAAATATTCCTAGACAAGTCTATTGCTAGAGGTGCACCGCTAACCGCTTTAATTAAAAAAGCAGGTTTTAATTGAACTTCGTTCTCAAGGGGAAATACATAACCGCCTAAAAAATAGATATGAGCTTTATTGGTATAGGTAGAGACACTTACTTCATTAAATTTTAAAAAAACAGACTTAGAGACAATTAAACTGTCTTTTAAACCTGTTTTTTAACACTATTTATTAAATATTTACTTTTTTCTCAGATATACTGAAATAGGCACACCGCTAAAATCAAATTCTTGTCTCAATTTATTCTCTAAAAATCTTTTGTAGGGATCACGAACGTATTGTGGTAGATTACAGAAAAAGGCAAATTGAGGTTGTGGCGTGGGCAATTGTGTTATAAATTTTATTTTCACATATTTCCCTTTATAAGCTGGTGGCGGATTGTTTTGAATTATTGGCAACAACACATCATTTAAGGTGCGCGTTTTTATTTTCTTACTTCGGTTATGGTATACCTCAACGGCTTTTTCTATAGCTTTAAAAATACGTTGTTTGTTCAAAACAGAAATGAAAACGATAGGCACATCGGTAAACGGTTCAATTTCCTTTCTAATTTTAGCTTCAAAATCTTTCATGGTATTGGTTTCTTTCTCAACCAAATCCCATTTATTCACTAAAATTACAATGCCTTTACGATTGCGTTGAGCCAACCAAAAAATATTTTGCACTTGTGCATCAAAGCCTCGACTAGCGTCTACAATCAATAAACATACATCTGAATGCTCTATAGCTCGCACACTTCGCATAACCGAGTAAAACTCGATATCTTCTTTAACTTTAGATTTGCGTCGGATACCAGCAGTATCTACCAAATTAAATTCAAAACCAAAACGATTGTATTTTGTATCTATAGAATCTCTCGTAGTACCTGCTATATCGGTAACTATATAACGCTCTTCTCCAATCAAAGCATTTATAAAAGATGATTTCCCTGCATTGGGGCGACCTACAACGGCAAAACGTGGTAGATTTTCATCCTCTTGTTCCTCTTTTTCTGGAAAAGCTGCTACAACAGCATCTAGCAAATCGCCAGTACCGCTACCGTTAATTCCTGCAATGCTATAATACTCTCCCAACCCAAGCGTGTAAAACTCCATCGCTTGATCTTCTCTTTTTCCGCTATCTACTTTGTTAACAGCTAGAAAAACAGGTTTATTTACCTTGCGTAATAATTTGGCTACATCTTCATCCATTGGAGTAACCCCAGTTTCTACATCGACCACAAAAATTATCACATCTGCTTCATCAATAGCAAGCTCAACCTGTTTATCGATTTCAGCTTCAAAAACATCTTCACTCCCTATCACGTAGCCTCCAGTATCTATAACCGTAAATTCTTTTCCATTCCAATCAGACTTTCCGTAATGTCTATCTCGCGTCACCCCACTTACCGAATCAACAATGGCTTCGCGGCGTTGAATTAAACGATTAAAAAAAGTAGATTTACCTACATTAGGCCTTCCTACAATGGCTACTATATTACTCATTTCTTGTATTTTTGATGCTGCAAAAATAGGTGTAAAAGCTTAGGCTACCTATAATTTTTTAGTATTAGTTTATTTATTGTATCCAAAGCGTTTTAATTGACGATCATCACTTCGCCAATTTTTGTTGACCTTTACATACAACTCTATGTGTACTTGCTTGCCAAAAAAACGCTCTAAATCTTTTCTAGCTTCCATACCTACTCGCTTAATAGCTGATCCTTTGTGCCCAATTATTATTCCTTTTTGTGTGCTACGCTCAACCATTATCACACATCGCATACGTATGATCTCTTCATCTTCAAAAAACTCTTCAGTTTCAATTTCAACGCTATAAGGAATTTCTTTTTTATAATGCAATAGTATTTTTTCTCTAACTATTTCGTTTACAAAAAAACGTTCAGGTTTATCGGTTAATGCGTCTTTAGGGTAAAAGGCTGGTGATTCTGGCAGTAATTCAACAATGCGTTTAAACACTTCTTGAACACCAAAATTTTCTAGGGCTGAAATAGCAAAAATTTCTGCATTAGGCACTTGTTCTTTCCATAATTTTGTTTGTTCTTCTACTTGTTGCTGCGTACCCTGATCTACTTTATTCAATAATAAAAGTACAGGGATTTTAGCGTGAACAATCTTTTTAAAAAACTGTTCATCTTTTAATGCTTTTTCGCCCAATTCAACCAAATAAATTAAAATATCTGCATCTTCAAAGGCAGATTTAACAAAATCCATCATTGAGCTTTGAAGTTGATAAGCAGGTTTAATTATACCCGGTGTATCGCTTAAAATTACTTGAAAATCTTCACCATTTACTATTCCTAAAATACGATGTCTAGTAGTTTGTGCTTTACTGGTGATGATTGATAGGCGCTCTCCCACAAATGCGTTCATGAGAGTTGATTTTCCCACATTGGGATTGCCAATAATATTTACAAATCCTGCTTTATGCGCCATAATTTAATTTTTTTACAAAGGTATAATATAAAAAATAAGTAGAGGTATTACTATTTTTAGAAAACATTATCATTTTTTAAAGGGTACAACTCATTAATTTTAAGTACTTTAAAATAAAAAATGAAAAATTTAGGTCTTCCGCTTTTAGCGATAACAACGTTTATTTTATTAACGGTAACTATTTTTGCCGCCATGGATATTGCTTTTACTTGGGTATTTTATTTAACCGTGCTTGGGCAACTTGCATTAGTAATGGCTGTTTACCATGTTTTAATTGACAATTACTCTACTACAAAAACATTTGCTGATGGTTATGAGGATGCTCCCATGGCGCCGGGTGAAAAATTTAGGTAAAAAAAAACCGGAATTAAAAATTCCGGTTTTTTTTAATTAATTGATGCGTTATTTACCCCAGGAATCGTTTGAGCCATCAATATCAGCTACTTGTTTTTTAGGATCAAATTCTACCACAGTAACCTTTTTTGAGGTTTCGTGAAAATAATCCCAATCATTACCGCGTTGCCAAATTTCAACCGGTAAACGAACGGTATCGTATGAACCATCTGCATAACTTACCTTCAAAGCTACTGGCATAGGAATTTCCCCCTTATTTTCAAGACTAATTAGTGCTCCGTGCTCTTTATTAGTTACATCTACCACCGCTATATCGATATTATTATTGGTATAAAACCAATTTTTCCAGAACCAGTTAAGACTCTCTCCACTTGCATTTTCTATATGCGCAAAGAAATCTTGAGGACGTGGATGTTTAAATGCCCAAGTTTTGATATAGGATTTAAAAGCATAATCAAAACGCTCTTCTCCTATAATATATTCACGCAACATGATTAAACCTATAGCTGGTTTATAATATGCTGTATAGGCTAAATTACGTAAATTGGTAGCATCTGGGTAGGTGTTAATAGATTCTCTACCAGGAAATTTAAGGTAAGGGTTTATAACTCTACCGTTGGTAAAATCTGCAGGATACTCACCATTATTAAAATTCAACGTGCTATAATGGTTGATAAAAGTGTTGAAACCTTCGTCCATCCACGCATGTAAACGTTCGTTTGATCCTACAATCATAGGGAACCAATTGTGTCCAAATTCGTGATCTGTCACGCCCCAAAGACTTGCACCTTTACTTTTATAACTACAAAAGCTCACCCCTGGATATTCCATACCTCCTACATCTGCAGCAACATTAATAGCCGTAGCATAGGGGTAATCAAAATAAGTGTCTGCGTAGAATCTAATTGATTCTTGAGTATACTCAGTGCTTCGGCTCCAAGCCTCTTCACCATCACTTTCTGCTGGATAAACCGATTGTGCCATAACATTTTTACCCGAAGCTAATTTTATGTTGGCAGCATCCCAAATAAAGGCCGATGAAGAAGCAAAAGCGATATCTCTAGTATTCTCCATCTTAAAATGCCATGTTTGGGTACCCTTTCGTTTATTAAGTACTCTTCGAGAACCTACCTCGCTTGGTTCTATTAAATAGGTTGTTTCTTCGGTTTCTTGAGCTTTTTGATATCTTTTATATACTTTTTTATTTAAAACTTCTTTTGGGTTCATTAACCTACCCGATGCAACAACAGTGTGATTATAAGGTACTGTAATTTTATAGTCATAATTTCCATAACCCAAATAAAACTCTCCAGCCCCTAAATAAGGCTCTATATTCCATCCGCTCACATCGTCAAACACAGCTACTTTAGGGAACCATTGCGCTAAAGCATAAATAGTACCTTGCTGTACTTCAAGTCTTCCCATTCGGTCCATTCCTTTTACTGGGATTTTATAAGCGAAGTTCATACTTATAGTTGTAGATCCGCCATTTGCCGCTAAAGATTCTGGCAAGAAAACTTGCATTCGTGTATCAGATATTGAGTATTTAGCTTTTTCTCCATTTACTTTAACTTGACCAAGATCGTAACCTCCTTCAACATCTCCGTTATAACGGTTTCCTTGTATAGGCGTGGTTAAAGTTCCTCTTGATGTTGAAGTAAACCTATTTTGCTCTAAAAACAACCAAATAAAATCAAGTTTTTCTGGACTGTTGTTGGTATAAGTAATAGTAACCTTCCCCTTTAACCGATGGTTTTTTTCGTCAAGTGATACCGTTATTTCATAATCATTTTGATTTTGCCAATAAGCTGGTCCTGGCTTACCAGATGCTGTACGATAAAGGGTAGAAGGAGTTTGCATAAACTCATCAAAATGCTGCTGATTATTTTGTGCATTCTGTTCTTGAGAAAAGATGAGAAATACAAAATTTAGCAACAAAAAATAAGAAAAATTAAATTTCATAGTTGATAATTATTAGTTGAAAAATTGATTTAAATAAGGGAGGGTGATTTGATTAAAATCAGAAGTTATATGGTCTGCTTCAGAGTAATCTTGATTTTTTGAGTGCGGACTTTTAAACGCAACACAAAAGATATTTGCCGCTTTAGCTGCTTTAATACCGTTTGTAGAATCTTCTATAACCACACAATGCTCTGGCTTAACTCCTGCGCTTTGTGATGCTTTAAGAAAAATCTCTGGGTGTGGTTTCGAAGCTTTTAAATCTGCCCCGCTCAATTTATCTACAAAATAGGGATTAAGCCCAAACCTATCAAAAACACTATTAATAGTACCCATAGATGCCGATGAAGCTAAAACCAATTGTAGTCCAGCCTCGTGATAATGTTTTATTAACTTCTCAACTCCAGAAATTAACTGTAAACTAGGGTCTGTAGCAAATAAAGCTTTAAAAATGCTTCTCTTTTTCAATACCAAATCAGTAGGTTTATGTGGAAGGTCAAAATGCTTGCAAAGTTGTTGACAAACATACAAAGTAGATTGACCTGTAAACGTTTGGTACAAAGTTTCAGGAACCTTAATGCCTATCTCGTCAAACATCCCGTAATAGGCTTTATGGTGTAAAGGTTCTGTATCTACAATTACACCGTCCATATCAAATAATATCGCTTTTACCACAATTTTTTTTGGTGAAGATAAGCCCTCTAATTAAAAAAGAAAAAAATATCTAAATTCAATCTTCACAACACCCCCTTAAAACACTCATCAACAAGCGTTTAAAACTGTTAAAATTAACTGCTAATTTTTTAAAATAACGTATTTTTAAAATAAAATAAAATGTTTCAAAATAAATTTATCTACCTTACTTTTATCATTTCTTTATTTTACGGATTTGATTCTACAGCTCAAAATAACTCAGAAGTTGCGGGTTATGTTTACGACCAATCTAACCAAAAACCTGTTGCACAAGCCCAAGTAGAAATTCAAGAATTGAATATTAATACTGTTACTAATGCCGAGGGTTATTTTAAACTAAAGTATAATAAACTGCAGGGTACAGCTTTTTTAACCGTTAATGCCTTAGGTTTTAAATCAAAAAAAATTAGTTTAAACGAAATTACTAAAACCCAACCAATCAAAATATTTTTAAATAGCCAGACCAACATGCTGCCGGCCGTTGAAATGTTTAGTGTACAAAATTTACAGGAGTTGGTTAAAAAAAGTATAGCAGCACATAAAAAATTCACCAAAGAAAATACTCAATTTCAAACTGCCTTTTATCGGGAAACCATCAAGAAATCAAAACGTCCTGTTAGTTTAGCTGAAAGTGTAATTAGGCTAGTGCGGCCTGGTGAAAAATCTTTTAAAAATGACAAAATAGCGATCTACAAAGCTCGAAAAATAACTGACTACGACCGTTTAGACACCTTAGCTTTTAAAATGCAAGGCGGACCTTATGCTGCACTTTACACCGATATTATAACTTACAACGATAAATTTTTTGATACGCAAGCCCTTGAATTGTTAGAACTTAAATTCTTAGGCAGGACCCAATTATCTAGCGAGCCAGTACTTGAAATAGGGTTTAAAGAGAAAATAAAAGGTGACGTATGGTTCTCTGGATCATTCTTTATTCATGAAAAAGAGCAAGTTTTAGTCCAGTTGCATTATACCTTAAATGTAGAGGATCGAAAAAAAGCCGCCCGATATTTTGTAAGCAAAAGACCTCGTAAAGTTAAAGTGTACCCTGAACAAATAAATTATGAAGTGCATTATTTTCGTGATCAAAATATTTGGCGATTCGGGTACAGCCAAGTTATGGCTGAATTTACGGTTAATAAAAAAGGAAAACTCTTTAATACCAAATATTTTAGTCAAAGTGAACTACTGGTTACAAAACACCAACAAAAAAACTTTAATTTAGACCGCAAAGATTATATACGAGAAGATTATATTTTAATAGACGATAGATCAGGTTTTGAAGATGCTACTTTTTGGGGTAAAAATAACATCATTGAGCCCGATAAAAGTATTTTAAATGCTATTGAAAAAATTAGAGCTCAACTATAATTTTAAAAAGATTAATATAAGTTCTTTATTGATTGATTCATTTAATCTAACCTATTCTAGCACGAAAGATTTTTGCAATGTGAAAGGTTTTTCAATCGCATCGAAATCAAATATCCTAAAACAGAAAAAAGGAATATAAAAGGTTTTTATAAGGCTAGATTTATTTATAAATCAATAAATGTGGGTGCCCTTTGTGTTTCGATCATACATAACAATGCTCCCTGCCACCGCAACATTTAAGCTTAAAGCGGAATTAAACTCGACGAGTAAATGACAGGCTTTTATAGCTTCCTTTGTTAGGCCGTGATCTTCGGCTCCTAACAAATATACTGCACGCCTAGGATGCTTAAAATTTTCTAATTTTTTAGCGTTTTTATCCTGTTCTACTCCAATTAACAAGGCACTTTTTGGTAAGTGCTTATAGAAATCTGTAAAGCAATCATAGTGAAAATAAGGCATTGCTCCTACAGCCTTATGCGTATCGCAAGCTTGCTTATGATACCTATTGCCAATGGTAAAAATGAAACTTGCTCCTAGGTTTTGGGCAGATCGCCATAACACACCCAGATTTTCTGGTGTTTTCCCATTTTGTATGCCAATACCAAAATAACCCTGCTCTAAATTATTATTTTGCATACTTAATAGCTAGAATTTGAACTTTTTTAGTTTTATTACCAAGAGAAAACTCAGAAGATTCCCCTACTTTAAGTCCATTTAAAACCCTAGCTAAAGGGGCAATAAATGCAATTTTTTGTTGTTTTAAATCAGCTTCATCTACTCCAACAATTTGTAAGTTTTGAGTTTTGTCTTCAAGCAAAAATTTTACGTACGCTCCAAACCGAACTTCATCTCTAGGCTGCTGTTTTAAGTCTATAATTTTAGCACTGCGAAGGCGATCGTTCAAAAGTTTCATTTTACCATCAATTACCGCTGAATTTCTGCGGTATTCCGTCTCATTGACTTTATCTAAATTTTTTTTTTGCTCTTCAAGTTCATTTTTTTCTAACTGCAATAAATCATAACCCTTTGGCGTGACATAATTTACAACACCATTAGGTAAAGCCGCTCTAGGTGGTATAAATGGAGCTTCCTCCTGATCTTCCTCTTTAACAAACCCTCTACTCATCGTCTTTATTTTGTAACTTTAAAGATACAAATAATATTAAGTGTAACCTGAGTTACGTTTAGGCTATTTATATTTGTTTACATTTACAGCTAAATTCCTTGTTATGAAAAAAATACTATTCACTCTTGCAATAGCCAATTTAAGCCTTTTAGGATGCGGTCAAAAGAGCACTAATGAAGCTAATATGACCCAAGAAATAGAAAAGCATGTGGATGGTAGCATTTACATATTGTCTAAGACTGAATTTGCTAAGGCTATTGAAAAAAAAGGAGTGCAATTGGTTGATGTGAGAACACCTAGCGAATATCAAGAGGGCACTATAAAAAACGCCCAACTTATAGATTATAAGCAACCAAAAACTTTTGACTCAAAATTCGCAGCGTTAGATAAAGACAAGCCTGTTTACCTATTCTGCCGCTCTGGAGCGCGAAGCCAAGCCGCTGCCAAGAAATTAGTTAAAATGGGGTTTAAAGAAATTTATGATTTAGAAGGTGGTTATTTAAACTGGGCAAATTAATGGAAAAATTAGACGCTCGATTTTGGACGGCCAAATATAAAAATCAAGAAACCGGTTGGGATTTAGGGCAGGTATCGCCTCCATTAAAAGCTTACTTTGATCAATTAGAAGATAAAGATTTAAAAATTCTAATTCCAGGAGGTGGCAATGCTTATGAGGCGGAATATTTATATGGAAAAGGGTTTAAAAAAGTTTATGTTGCCGATTTATCTGAGACTCCCTTGTTAAATTTAAAAAGACGAGTTCCTTCTTTTCCCGACCATCATTTATTACATACTGATTTTTTTGAATTGAAAGACCGCTTTGATTTAATTTTTGAACAAACTTTTTTTTGCGCTTTAAATCCAAATTTAAGATTTAAATATGCAGAAAACATGAGTCAGCTTTTAAAGCCTTCTGGGCACCTTGTAGGTTTGTTGTTTGACGCTACTTTAAATAATGACAAGCCTCCATTTGGAGGAAATAAAAAGGAATATAAAGTCTTGTTTTCTAAGTACTTTAATCTTGAAATTATGGAGACGTGCTATAATTCAATCAAACCTCGCTTAGGTAACGAATTGTTTATAAAGTTATCACCGAAGTAAAAGTATAAAAGTATATCAAAAAAAAGATCGGTTGTTACAACCGATCTTTTTTTTTCGAATAAAATTATACATTTTACTTTTCAATATCAATTGACCACAAGCCACGTATTTGGTTGGCAGCATAGCCGGTGGCTTTATCATTTGGATAAAGCGCTTTGATTTGAGTAAAAGTCTTTTCGTTTACCTGTTGCCCCACAACACCGTGGCAATTCAAACATAGTTTATTGCTAACAATAGGCTGATAATAACGATAACCCCCATTTTCTTTTTTAAATGCACTAGGTCTTATATTTTTACCCGTAGCTAGATCTTTTGAATAAGCTGCTATAAGTTTTTCCTCTGCTCCAGAAGCTTGATTCATCTGATTTCTCGGTTTATCACTTATCCTTTTAATAGAGTGTTTATGGGCTATAGACATACTGTCTGTTAGCTTTATAGCTGCTGTGTTACAAAAAGTTATCGCTCCTAAAACACCTCCTTTTTCAATTGCAAGCTTTAAATTTTTACCCAATACTTGTTGGGAGGCTATGGCTAAATTCTGCCCTATTTCTAAAGCCTCTTCTTGAGAGATTGCTTCTTTTTGCTCTTTAGCAACCTCCTTATTTTTAGTATTTGGTTGACAGTGAACAAATACAACAAGAAAAAGTAGCCAGTAAAGTGTTTTTTTGCGAAACATTTTATTAATTATTTTAGAGTACTAGGGCAAACATATTGGGTAGTTGGCAAGTTGGTTTCGGTTTTAATTTTATTAAAGCCTCCAGCTACTTCTTTAAAGTTATCCCAACCACGCTGTTTCAATATTGATGCGGCAATCATACTTCTATAACCGCCTGCACAATGAACGGCAAATTCTTGATCCTTAGGAAAGCTCGCTAAATGATCGTTCATTTCACTCAAAGGTATATTAAGCGCTCCTTCAATATGTTCGGCTTGAAATTCTGAAGCCTTACGCACATCGATTACTTTAAATCCATTTTGATTTAATTCATCTTCAAATGTTTTAGGACTTATTCGGGTAACGGTATCAACCTCTTTTCCTGAATTTTTCCAAGCTTCGAATCCTCCTTTAAGGTAGCCTACGGTATAATCATAACCAACACGAGAGAGACGAGTGAGTGCTTCCTCCTCTGTTCCTGGCTCGGCAATCAAAAGAATGGGTTGTTTAATATCAGGAATCATAGCGCCTACCCAAGGAGCAAAACTACCTTTGAGCCCTATATTGATACTATTAGGAATAAAACCGTTTTTAAAATCTTCCGCTTGACGGGTGTCTAATAAAAGTGCACCTGTTTCATTCGCCGCAGCCTCAAATTCTTGGGGAGACAAAGCTTGATCCGCGCGTGTAAGCACATCATCTAAACTTTCGTAACCTTGAATATTCAACATTACATTTTGCGGAAAATACCCCGGCGGTGGTGTAAGACCATCTAAAACTGCTTCTATAAACTCTTCTTTGGTCATTTCTTGTAGCGCATAATTGGTCTTCTTTTGGTTTCCTAGCGTATCGGTGGTTTCTTTACTCATATTTTTACCACAGGCAGAACCCGCACCATGGTTTGGGTAAACAATCAAATCATCTGCCAATGGCATAATCTTATTGCGCAAAGAATCATATAAATGGCCTGCTAATTTTTCTTGTGTTAAATCTGCAGCTACTTTTTGAGCTAAATCTGGTCTACCAACATCACCTATAAATAAAGTATCGCCCGTAATAATACCGTGCTCTTTATCATTTTCATCGATCAATAGATATGTAGTACTCTCCATGGTATGACCTGGAGTGTGCAACACCTTAATTTTGTAATCTCCTATTTGAAATTCTTGATTATCTTCTGCAATTAATGCATCATAATTTGGGTTTGCATTGGGACCGAATACAATTTGAGCGCCTGTCTTTTTTTGCAAATCTAAATGACCACTCACAAAATCTGCGTGAAAATGAGTCTCAAAAACATACTTTATTTTTGCGTTATCTTTATTGGCTCTATTGATATATGGCTGCACTTCTCGCAATGGGTCAAAAACAGCAGCTTCGCCATTACTTTCTATATAATACGCCGCATGGGCTATACAACCGGTATAAATTTGTTCTACTTTCATAATTCTCGTTTTTACTTTCAAATTTCTGGATAAAAATACAATATATCATGTAATAATTAAGTGACTAATGTTACAAACTCCATTAGTATGTCGCGCAGTTTAAAATACAAAAAAAGGCTTCACTAATTTGTGAAGCCTTTTTTTAGTAGCGGGAACTGGACTCGAACCAGTGACCTTCGGGTTATGAGCCCGACGAGCTACCTACTGCTCTATCCCGCGATTTCGTGAGGCAAATATATAAACTTTTAATCTTTAAGCCAAATATTTGCCTCTAATTTTTTATACTATTTTAAAAAAGTGAAGATAATCACCTAATTTTAATTGATATTCAATCTCTTAGATTTCGGGAATTTTATTTCATAATTAAAATATTTCTCCAATTCTTGCTTAGAATCTATCTCAATTTCCCACGTCAAAATACCTGTCTGCTTGTCTAAATTCTGGGCATCGTGATGAACACCTTCTACACTAATTTCTGAATTTCTAGAAACCGGTATTCTGTCAAGAATTTTTAATTGAATTGCATCTTGTTTTTGGTTGCGTATTTTAATTTTGTAGCCTTTTTCCCATTTAACCATATTACCAAAAAAAGATTTATCTTTGTTGTTTACGGTAGTTATACGCTCTATTTGTACAGCCTGATCTACACCTAGCGATATTAACAACTCCTCTGCTGTTGTTCTAGGATCGATACCTATTTTGCCTGCATAACTGCCAGAGTAGTAAATTTGGGCTTCACCTGGTAATAAATCATAAGACTCCCAGTCTCGTACTTCGGCGGTCAAATAAACTTTTTCTTGAACTAAAGGAACCGCATAATGAGAAAAAGTAGCCGGAATCTTAAAGTTATCAATAATTACAGTTTGAGCATCTTGGGCCGACAAAATTGTATACTTTTCATTCAAATTAAACATTACCTGATTAAAAAGCTGCTCTTTTGTAATTTCTTGGCTATAGCCTTCTACTCTACTAGTTCCGGCATCGCTCACCACCATTTCTTCTAATTGGGGTGCAGCATTCATTTTATTTTTAGTTGCTAATTGAGATCGATATTGCTGTAAAAAGGTCAAATATTGCGGATTTAATTCTGGTTGAGTATTATTTAAACTAGGATTTCCTGTAGATAGACGCAGTTTGACATTCTCCCAATCTTGACCAGTAGACTGATACACCATTGCCTTGTACTTAAATTGCAGGTCTTTTGCATTTTCTTCTGCTCTAATTTCGTAGCTAGGGTACCATCCTGCATTATTGACAACGTAGCTCAATGCTAGGTTTATGGTTTGCGATTTATCTGTTTCTAAATCTAAAATAATTTCACCTGTAGGTCTTTTTAAATCGGCTTTAAACCCAGATAAACTGCGGTTTAGTTGATAAATTTTTTCTCTCAAAGTTTCAATTTCAATACTTAAATCGTACTGTTGAGTTTTTAGTTCTTGGGTTTGTTCTGCCATTAAAAGAGCGTAATCTTTTAGCTCATCTACACTAAGGTTTTGCTTGTCATTATTTACTTTTTGATTGGTCAATAATAGATTTAGTGCATTTTTTGATCCTTCTAATTCAAATTCTAAAACAGCCTTTTTCTTTTTCAATTGCGCTAATTGTGCTTCTAAGCTTTTTATTTCTAAACTTGCCTCCTTATTTTCTAAATAATTTTGCTTGAATTGCATGCCGTGCATCGCAACACCTTTAAGCCCATTTACTTGAATACTATTACCAATTAACCCAGATGATAATTGCGTAAAATGCACTTGTGTTCTTCCTTTAGGCAAGAAGAATGACGCCTCACCACTCATTTGGGCTTGGTTTAAATAAACGGTTACATCGGTTTTATTTAGCTTTATTTTTTGAGTATTTTGAGACCAAACAAGTTGATTAACTAGAAGTAGAATAAATAAAATTCGCATAAATATAATTTTAGATTAATAACACGCTAAAAAACAAATCTTGTGCCACAAAGCTATTAATATAAAAACAACGAGTTCTAAAATCTGTATTTTACTTCTTACACCACTCATTAAAATAAAAAACCTATTCAATAAGAATAGGTTTTTTTGTTTTAAGTGCGTCACTTATGACACAAACAAAGATTGTGCGTTTTATTACATTAAAATCTTAATTAGGAAACTGCCTTAAGTTTCTTTATTGTAGATTTTTGCAAAGCCTTTTCGGCATAGCTCTTCGTCACTTTAAATTCAGATTCTCCGCTTTCGGGTAACTCAAACATAGCATCTGTAAGAATGGCTTCACATAAAGAGCGTAAACCACGCGCACCAAGTTTGTATTCTATAGCTTTTTCGACAATATAATCTAAAGCCCCATCGGTGATACTAAATGCGATTCCATCCATAGCAAACAATTTGGTATATTGTTTAACCAAAGAGTTTTTTGGTTCGGTTAGAATGCTACGCAAAGTTTCCTTGTCAAGTGGATTCATATGCGTAAGTACTGGTAACCTACCTATAATTTCTGGAATTAAACCGAAGTCTTTTAAATCTTTAGGGATAATATACTTAAGCATATTTTCCTTTTCTATTAAATCCTCGGTACGAGAAGCACTATAACCAACAGCTTGCAAGTTTAAGCGTTTTGATATTTTTTTCTCTATACCATCAAAAGCCCCACCGGCAATAAACAGAATATTGCTGGTATCAACTTCAATGAATTTTTGATCTGGATGTTTTCTTCCTCCTTTAGGTGGAACATTAACTGTGGTACCCTCTAACAACTTTAAAAGTGCCTGCTGAACACCTTCACCACTAACATCACGCGTTATAGATGGATTATCGCTTTTGCGGGCAATTTTATCTATTTCATCTATAAACACAATACCCTGCTGGGCTTTCTCTAAATTATAGTCGGCCGCTTGCAGTAATCGGGTTAAAATACTTTCAACATCCTCTCCTACATAACCAGCCTCTGTAAGCACGGTTGCGTCAACAATTGCTAAAGGCACATTCAACATGCGAGCAATGGTTTTGGCAATTAAGGTTTTACCGGTTCCTGTCTGCCCAACCATAATAATATTACTCTTTTCTATTTCGATATCATCTTGCTCACTTTTAGGCTGAAGCAAACGCTTATAATGATTATAAACTGCCACAGAGAGTACTTTCTTTGTATATTCTTGACCAATTACATAGTCATCTATGAACTCTTTAATTGATTTTGGTTTTTTCAATTCTAGCTCGTTCGCTAGCTCTTGCTGGCCTTCCTGCTTAGCTTCTTCAATTACAATACCATGGGCTTGTTCTATACATCTATCACAAATATGTGCATCTAGACCAGCAATCAATAAATTGGTTTCTGGTTTTTTCCTTCCGCAAAACGAACATTCTAGGTTATCTTTAGCCATAAATTATGCTTTATTTATCTTCTCTAGTTAAAATTTCATCAATCATTCCGTACTCCTTTGCCTTATCAGCCTTCATCCAGTAATCTCTATCGCTATCTTGGTAAACCTTCTCATAGGATTGCCCACTATGTTTAGCAATAATATTATATAACTCTTCTTTTAAAGTTAAAATTTCTTTAGCGGTAATTTCTATATCACTAGCTTGCCCTTGAACCCCTCCTAATGGTTGGTGAATCATCACACGTGAATGAGGTAATCCACTGCGTTTTCCCGCAGCTCCTGCACATAGTAAAACGGCACCCATAGATGCTGCCATACCGGTACAAATAGTTGCAATATCTGGTTTAATAAATTGCATGGTGTCATAAATTCCTAAGCCTGCATATACGCTACCACCTGGCGAATTGATATAGATCTGAATATCTTTGTTAGCGTCTGCACTTTCTAAAAAGAGCATCTGAGCTTGCACAATATTAGCGATTTGGTCATTAATCCCCGTGCCTAAGAAGATAATTCGGTCCATCATCAAACGCGAGAAAACATCCATAGCTACCGCATTCATTTGTCTTTCTTCAATAATATTGGGTGTCATGCCTGTAGGCGGAGTAACAGCACTCACTATTTTATCGTAGTAGTTACTATTAATACCTTGATCTTTTATTGCAAATTTTTTAAATTCTTTTCCAAAATCCATAGATTCTCTTTTTTTACTGAAATAAATCAGGTTATTATTACAAAAGGCGTTAACCTCGAAAGAGATTTAACGCCTTAAATATACTATTTATTCTTGTTTTAAATTAGTTGTAAACCTCTTTAACAAAATCTTCATAGCTTAGCTCCTTTTCTTCCAAGTTGGCTTTTTCTTTATAAGTATCGAGCAACTTTTTATTTAAAACTTGTTCTGATAATTTCTTAACCTCATCTTGATTAGCTAAAACACGAGCAGTTATATCTTCTAAGTCTTTATCTGAAGGATTCATTTGACCAAATTGAGCCATCTGCATCTTGATTCTGTCTTTGGTAAGGTCTTTAATTTCTTCTAATTCAACCTTCAAATCATTATCATTGATAATCTTAGCCTCTATCAATTGAAAACGAATTCCTTTTTCACTCTTTTCGTATTCTTCTTTTGCTTCCTCAGCAGATAATTCTTTCTCTCCACTGGTCATGATCCACTTCTGTAAAAATTCACCAGGCAACTCAAATTTAGTTTCCTCGATCAATTTTTCAGTCACATCATTAAGCAACTGCTGATCGCTTTGCTGCACGAATTGATTCTCAGCATCTTCTTTTATCTTTTCTTTCAATTCTGTTACCGATTTCACCTGATCTTTCCCAAATAGCTTATCAAACAACTCTTGGTCTAGTTCAGCTGGTTCCTGTTTGTTCACCTCGGTAATTTCAAAACTCAAATCTACATCTAAGTCTTCTGCCGTTTCAGCATCCACTCCTAAAAATTCTGTCAAATCTTCTGTATTTTCAAATAAGTTTTTCGATTTTAAACTCAATTGATCACCTACTTTTGCTCCAATAAATTTTGCAGTATTGCGCTTGCCTTTAACTTTTTCAACAGGTAGCGTAGTAGTATTTTCTATTTCGCCGTCTTCACTTTTAAAAGTTCCTGCGACAAGATCTCCTTCTTCAACTTCATTCTTCGAAACCAGTTTGCCATACTGTTTTTGTATGGTTTTCACATGGTTATCTATCATTTCTTCGTTTGCCACTATTTTATAGTGAGTTACCTTGTCTTTAGTATTAAGATTCACATCAAATTTTGGTGCTAAACCTAATTCAAATTCAAAAGCATAATCTTCTTTATCCCAATCAAAATTATCTTGAGCTTTTGGAAGCGGATTACCTAAAACCTCTAATTTCTCCTCGTTCAAATAATTATTTAATGATTCTTGAAGCAATTTATTTACCTCATCTACAAGAACAGCTTTACCGTATTGCTTTTTAACTAAGCCCATAGGCACGTGCCCTTTCCTAAACCCAGGAATATTAGCCGATTTTCTATAATCTTTTAATATCTTTTCTACTTTAGGCTGGTAATCATCTTTTTTGATTTCTACCTTTACCACTGCATTAAGCTCATCAATATTTTCTCTTGTGATATTCATGGTTGTTTTTTGTGAAAATTTGGTTGGCAAAATTACAATTTATTTGCCTGCCAACCAAGTTTTTATTTTTTTAAGTCAATTAAAAAAAGTCTCACTGAATTAACCTTGAGACTTTCTATGTTTCATTTAACAAAATCTATTTTTCAACTAAAGCATCGAGTATAGATTGCAAGATAGACAAACAAATACTAAATAGAAGCGCCCACCAAAATCCATCTACACTAAATCCATCTATAAGACCATCGGTCATTAATATTATAAATGCATTTATTACCAGTAAAAATAAACCTAGGGTTAATATTGTTACTGGTAAGGTAAGAATTACCAAAACAGGCCTTACGATTAAATTTAGAATACCTAATATTAAAGCCACAATAATGGCGGTCCAATAAGAATCTGTGCTCACACCCGGTAACAGATTAGCTAATAGTACTACTAAAATTCCTGTTACTAATAAGCGAAGTAAAAATTTCATAATATAAAGATTTGATTAAAATTAAAAAAGCGTCGCTATTGATGCGACGCTTTTATGAAAATTATAACGATATTTTTATTCTCCAATAGCAGGGCCCCCGTTATAGTCTCCCACATTAAGCATTGGGATGTCTGAGCCGTAGGTCTCTTTTAATGATAAAATAATTTGATTAGCGATAAAAGCATTTCCTCTAGGAGTGAGGTGCACACCATCTAATGAGAAAGCTCCTCCTGTTGCAAACGTACTGGTAATCAAACCACCATCAAAAGAAACTCCTCCATCGGCTACTTCGTTTAAAATAGCATTTACATCAACTAATGCCAAGCCTTTTGATGAGGCAATGCCAGCAATGGTAGCATTGAAAGCCGCTGTAGCATTTGCAATATCTTCTTGTTCTGTAGGAATTAACACATATTGATCTTGCAACGGATAAGTAACTCCATTAACTGCCAGTTGCGCTGCTGCTTCTCTTGGTACACCTAAGCCCATTAAAACACCTAAGTGCGATTCATTTAAGCTACCAATCACAGCACTACTGGTAAGCACCAGCAAGTCGTTTTCATTTGATTGCCTAACCTGACCAAATTGCTGGGCATATAAATTAGCCGTTGCTGCATCTAAACCTCCTGCTTGTAAAACTTGAGCAAGCTGAGCTGAAATATTTGGAATACTTTCATCCTGTATCAAGACTCCGCTTGGCCCATCGCTATTAAACTGTATAGCTCTTTCTGGAACACCCAAAAATGCAAACGCCTGATTCAATTGAGCGAATGTAGCATTTAAGACTGGTAACTGATCGCCTAGCAAAGCAGGTGTTAAGGGTGCAAAGGGAACCGTTGTAAAAAATGGAGTATCAGTCACGTTAGGAATATTTAATAATACTCCCGCGCTAGCCGAAGCCATTAAAGCCTCTACTTCCTGCGCATATACACTTGCAAAAACATTCGGGTCTGTTATATCATTGCTGCCATAAGTGGTAGGGTCTAAGTTACCCAATTGGTTTTCACCTACCCCTCCAGAAGTAGCGTAACTTAACACGTCATTATTACCGATCCATAAGCTAAAAAAAGTTGGATTTTGCGCTACAGCATCTTCTATAACACTAGCATTTTCTGATGATCTAAAACGAACAAAGTAGGGGTTTGCCTGCCCTGCAGAAACACCAGCAAGGTTTCCGTACCCGTTAGCTAGCAAATGAAATGATTTAGCACCAGGAACTCCCATATTATTAAAGGGACCTGTCTGAGTATTACTAATTTCGGTTGTGGGCTGCCCCTCGATTGGAGTCGGAGAAGGATTACCGTTGACCAACGATAGAGTTAATCGATTACTAGCAATGGCTTGACCGTTTAAGGTGAGACCTCCTAGATTATCATTGGTTAAAGGCTGATTGAACTCGCCGCCTCCTACAAATTCAAGTTGTTGGGCTAATAAGTTAGGAAATGAGTTTTTTTGACCTTGCCTGTAAAGAGCACCATCGGCATAACCCGCGGTAAGCGAATTACCCACAGCGACATATTTAGCAAAATTGGCTTCTCCGCTACTATAAAAATCGCCGTCTTCTACAGATTTATCAAACTCTGGCTCACAAGCCACCAAACCTAATGCGGCAATTGCTACAAATTTTATATAATTTTTCATTTTTTTATAGTTTAAATGTTACTCCTAATCCGGCTAGGATTGCATTACTTTTATATGTACCTCCAAAAGGAACTTCTTGACCATTCTCTTGGTAATGATCGTAACTTTCGTCTACCTCATCAAAACGTAAATAGGCTATAGATGCATCTATGGCTAATTTTTCTGTAATTTGATAAGACAGCCCTCCAGTAAATCCTGAAGAGTCATTTCTTGGTGTTTCAGGCGCGAAATAACCTGACTGAACAGGTGATTCATCATAGTAATATCCCGCACGTAAAGTTAGCTTATCAAGCGCCTCGTATTGTAAACCAAAACGGTATGTCGAAGCGTTTTTGTAATTTCTCGGGTTTCTAGAGGTAGGAATATCTTCTGGCGTAAAATTGATTGTAAGATCTTCATACACTCCCCAATATGCGCGATTATAGTCAAATGCAAACAACCACTTATCAGCAAACTCGTAAGATAAACCAATGGTCAATTCGGCTGGCATCGGTAAAGAGGCGTTAAACCCAACCGTTCCGTTTTCAACTGGAGCCAAAGGTGAATCTGGAACATTACTAAAAGTAGCCTCTCCATTCTCTGCATCTAGGATAATTTCAGAGCGATAATTAAAACCAATACGCAAATTATCGGTTGGATTAAACATCCAACTAGCTGACCAACCCCATTTTGAAACATCAGAAGCATCAACCTCTACATTCGAGCGATTACCCTGTTCATCGGTTAAATTTCTATTTAAATTTCTATTAAAGTTAACACCCCCCGTAACATAAATAGGCCCTCCTCCAATACTAAAATATTCTGATAATTTTAAGGAGATTAAAGGTTGTATATAAAATGCAGTAAGCTCTATATCATTAATTAAATGTGAACCTGCCCAATCTGTTGGCCATTCTACAGAACTACCGTATGGCGTAGTAACACTAACTCCCACACTTAAAAAATCTGTAACGGCATAAGAAGCATTAAAGTAAAATGGTGTTTTCCAGATTTTTTCTGTTTCTGAAAATTGACCCGTCATGGAATTTTGCCATTTTACATTTGCATTTACGGCAGTTACACCAGCCGAGATATTTAACTTATTTTCTAAATACACCAGTCCTGCTGGATTAAAAAATGCCAACTCTGCACTATTCACTACAGCAACACCTGTGTGCCCCATAGCTAATGCGCGTTGACCTTGCGTACTAATACGGTACCCGCCCGCAAAAGTTAAACTTACCGCGAACAAAAATACGGTAAGTGAAAGTAGTTTTCTCTTCATAATTAAAAATGAATTAGTTTTTCATTAACCCAAATTTAACACAAAATAAGAGAATTACAACTTTTTTATGATTTATTATGCGAGCATAGCAAAAAATGCAAATCAGCGATTTAAATACCTTAACACAGCTTGGTAAAACACTTCTGGCTTTTCTGCATGAATCCAATGCCCAGCATCCTTAATGGTAACCAATTGACTAGAAGGGAAATACTTTCTAATCAAATCTCTATCATTTGACCTGACGTAGTTTGAATTGCCCCCGTTAATAAATAATGCGCTACCTTCAAATAATTCTCCTTCTTCAAGTGCCGCACCTACATTTTCAATTTTACTTTTAAGCACAGGCAAGTTTACACGTAATTTTAGGACATTATCTTTACGGAATAAATTTTTGAGTAGAAATTGACGTACCCCCCAATCATCTATAAATTCTGCTAGCTTCTTATCTGCATCTTGCCTAGAAGTTAGTTTAGCATCAGCCAGCATAGTTAATCCTTCTAAAATGGTTTGGTGATGCGGTTCATAATAGCGTGGTGCAATATCAACCACAACCAAATCTTTTATCAGCTCTGGATAAGAGACGGCAGTTTTCATGGCGGTTTTACCGCCCATTGAGTGCCCCATCAAAACAACCTTATTTAAATTATGCTCGCGGCAATAGTTTTTAATATCTTTCGCCAAAATGGCATAAGAAAACTCTTCTGAGTGAGGACTACGTCCGTGGTTTCTTTGGTCTATAAGATGCACTTGATAACCTTCTTCTGCAAATTGCTTACCTAAGGTTTTCCAATTGTCTCCCATACCCAAAAAACCATGCAAAATTAGCAATGGCTCACCCTGACCTATAATATTTGCGTGTAACTTCATTTAAGTTTATGTAAATAAGATTTGACTACGTTTTCTAATCCGCTGTAAAGCGCCTCAGCAATTAAAGCATGGCCTATTGAAACTTCATCAAGATACGGCATATGCTGCTTAAAAAAAGCTATGTTTTCTAATGATAAATCATGACCCGCATTAATACCCAGACCTAATTTCTTACCTATTGCAGCACAATCGGCGTAAGCAGCAATAGCAGCTCTAGGGTTTTTAGCGTAATTTATTGCATAAGCTTCTGTATACAATTCGATTCTATCGGTTCCCGTTTTAACAGCCGATTCTACCATAGCTGAATTAGGATCTACAAAAATAGATGTCCTTATTCCCGCATTTTTAAATACGCTTATAACTTCGCTTAGGAATGCTTGGTGTTTTTGGGTGTTCCAACCGGCATTTGAAGTGAGCACATCTACAGCGTCGGGAACTAAAGTTACTTGAGTAGGTTTATTTTCTAGTACCAAATCGATAAATTTTTGATTGGGATTACCCTCGATATTGAATTCGGTTTGCACTACTTCACTTAAGTCCCTTACATCTTGATAGGTTATATGCCTTTCATCTGGTCTGGGGTGAACCGTAATTCCCTGCGCACCAAACCCCTCTATACGCTTGGCAGCTTCTACTACATTAGGTACATTTCCGCCTCGAGCGTTTCTTAAAGTAGCAATCTTGTTTATGTTTACGCTTAGTTTGGTCATATTTCTTAACTTTAAATGACAAAAATACAAAGTTGCACCGCATCTATGTGTTATAAATTAATTAATTTGCACCAAACATTAAGCTATGAAGCTATCGCAATACATTATCAACGACATAGATTTACAACCCATATCGCAAACTGTTGGAGCGTTTAAGGCAATTTTTAAAGAATTCACCTACACGCACTTACCTGTTGCTGAAAATGATGTTTATATTGGATTGATTGCTGAAAATGACCTACGTTGTTTTGATGAGACAAAAACATTGACAGAATATAGATATGCCATAGAGAATGTTCATGCCGATGTAAATGAAAACTGGCTAGAAGTTTTAGCTCATTTTGGTAAGCTTGAAACCAACTTGCTACCCCTTATCAATCCAGAAGATCAAAAATACTTGGGCTATATAGAACTCATTGACTTGCTTGGCATTTTTAGTTCTACCCCTTTCTTACAGCAAGAAGGTGCGTTGGTAGTAATTGAAAAATCGGCGCGAGATTACACCTTAAGCGAAGTAACCCAAATTGCAGAACAAGCCAACCAGACAGTTTTGGGCCTTTTTATAAGTGAAACCGATTTAAATAAAGTACAAATCACCTTAAAAATAGGAAGCCAAAGCATTACCGAAGTTCTAGCTGCCTTTAGACGATATGATTATCAAATTGTTAGCCTACACCAAGAAGATCGGCACACACAAACTATAAAAGAAAGATCAAATTACCTTAAAAAATATTTAGATATATGAAAGTAGCTCTTTACGGACAATTTTACCATAAAAACTCAGGAAAATACATACGGGAATTGCTCGATGAGCTAAGCAACCTAGATATTGAAGTTCGAATAGAGGAGGAATTTCTTAAAATTATAAACCAAAATAAAAGCGTTGCCAAACAATACACCCAATTTAAAACTTTTAAACAGCTTGACGACAGTTATGATTTATTTTTTAGTATTGGGGGAGATGGCACAATTTTACGCAGTGTGCATTTTGTAAAAGCATTAGATATACCCATTGTAGGTATAAACACTGGACGATTAGGCTTTTTGGCAACCATTCAAAAAGAAGAAATTAAAGCTATGATTTTAGCCCTAAAGCAAAAAGAATACACGATTTCTAAAAGAGATTTGTTAAGTGTTGCAACATATCCAGACAATCAAAGTCTTTCTAGTATGAATTTTGCTTTAAATGAAGTGGCCATAAGCCGAAAAAACAGTACCTCTATGATTACCGTAGAAAGTTGGATGGACGATAAATACCTGAATGCCTATTGGGCAGATGGTCTTATTATCTCAACTCCAACAGGATCGACGGGCTACTCACTTAGTTGCGGAGGCCCTATTATTACACCAGAAACCAAGGCTATTTCTATTACCCCCATAGCACCGCACAATCTGAATGTGAGGCCATTAATAATACCAGACGATAAAGAACTAAAATTAAAAGTATCTAGCCGTGAAAATCAATTTTTAATTTCACTAGACTCGAGACTTACCACTTTAAACAACGATACCGAAATACATCTCAAGAAAGCAGATTTTCAAATAGGTATTGTATTACTCAATGAAAATAGTTTTATTAAGACCTTGCGTCAGAAACTATTATGGGGAGAAGATAAAAGGAATTTAAAACAATAAACTAGCGTATAATTTGTTAATCATAGAGGCACAAAATAGTTTAAAATTAACGTAGAGCAAACTTAATTTATATATTTGCAATCTTTTGAGATTCTATGAGATATTTAATCTTTTCATTTATAATATTATTCACCAGCCTAAGTTTGGCCCAAACCTTTGAAATTGGCCCTATGCTCGGTGCAACCAATTACATTGGTGATGTGGGTAACACCCAATATATCGCTCCAAAAACACTAGCGGCTGGCGGAATTTTTAAGTGGAATCGAAGCACCAGACATTCCTTTAGGTTTAGCCTTTTTCATTCAAAAATAAAAGCCAACGACGCAGACGCCCAAGAAACAAGAAGAAAGCTAAGGGATTACTCGTTTAAAAATAAAATTACAGAAGCTTCCCTAGGTATTGAATACACCTTTTGGGAGTGGGATTTGCACAATTTAGAAGCACAATGGACGCCTTATATCTACACTGGTCTTACAGGAATATTTACACAAGATATGTTTGTAGATAGACGTAATAAAATTATACCAGAAGACAATAAATTTACTTCTGCTATTCCTATGGTTTTAGGGGTAAAAGGAACGCTATCTACAAAATGGATTTTAGCTTTTGAGATTGGAGCGCGTTATACTTTTACCGATAATTTGGACGGAAGCAATCCAGAAGAAATAGATGCCGAAGATGTTTACCCCAGCTTTGGTAGTGCCAACTCGAACGATTGGTATGTTTTTACCGGGATAACACTTACTTATAGTTTTGGACGCAAACCATGTTATTGTAAATTTTAATGGAGCCTTTTCACGACATAGACAAAGAAAGATTACCCAAGCATATCGCGATCATTATGGATGGTAATGGAAGATGGGCAAAAAACAAAGGATTATTGCGGGTTGCTGGGCATAAAAGCGGCACAAAATCGGTGCGCGAGACCGTTGAAACCTGTGCGAAATTAGGTATAGAAAACCTTACCCTATTCGCTTTTTCTACAGAAAACTGGAATAGACCACAAATTGAAGTGAAAACTTTAATGAAATTACTGGTTTCCTCTTTACGCAAAGAAATCAAAACGCTTCAAGATAACAACATTAGACTTAAAGCTATCGGATGTTTAGACAGTTTACCGCAAAAAGCAAAAGAAGAATTAAATGAAGTGATGCAACAAACCGCAAAAAACACTATGATGACGCTAACATTAGCGCTTAGTTATGGGTCGCGGGAAGAGTTGCTTAATGTAACCAAAAAAATTGCCCGCTTGGCTCAAGAAAATAAAATAGATCCAGACAAGATCACTGAGCAAGATATAAACAATCAATTATATACCAACTTTATACCCGATGTTGATTTATTGATTAGAACTAGCGGTGAGCAACGCATAAGTAATTTTTTATTATGGCAAATAGCTTATGCAGAATTATATTTCACACAAGTCTTATGGCCAGATTTTAGAAAAGAACACTTAGCCGAGGCCATATTAAATTACCAAAATAGAGAAAGAAGATTTGGAAAAACAAGTGAACAAATCAATTAAGATTTTAATGATTAAGAAATTATACCTTTTATGTTTTTGCCTTTTTGCAGTTTGGCAATCGCAAGCCCAAGACATGGCTTTGGCTAATGGTAAAGAATATACCATTGGCAAAATAAGTGTTGTAGGAAGCACCAATTATAACCAACAAACCGTTATCGCCTTTATGGGGATTAAATCTGGAGATAAACTTTATATCCCAGGAGATAAAATAAGCGGAATAATAAAAAAACTTTGGGATTTAGGATTGTTTAGCGACATCAACCTATATGTAACCAACATTGACAATAATGTTGCCGATCTGCAGCTAGAAATAAAAGAAGTTCCCGAACTGAATGAAGTAAAAATTAGCGGCCTTGACAAAAAGAAAAAACGAGAAGAAATCATTAAAGAAAATGATTTAAAACCAGGCACAAAAGTTACCGAAAACTTAATTGCCACCACTAAATCAAGCATAGAAAACAAATATGCCGAAGATGGTTTTCTGTTTGCTAAAGTTAATATTCAAACCCGCACCATTAAAGATAGTTTAGACAACGACAAGGAAAAGGTTGACCTAGTACTGCGAATCAATAAAGGTGAAAAAGTAAAAATAAAAGAAATTGAAATTAAGGGTAATGAGATCTTTAGCGATGCCAAGATTAGGCGCCAAATGAAAACCAAGCAAAAGAATTTTTTACGCTTTTGGAAAAGGTCTAAATACATTGCAGAAGAATATAAAGAAAGTAAAGAAAACATTATTAACAAGTATAAAAGTAGTGGTTTCAGAGATGCGCGAATTATAAAAGATAGCCTAAGTATTTTAAATGAAGAAGAAGTAGCCTTAACACTTGAATTAGAAGAAGGTAACAAATATTATTTTGGAGAGATTAGCTTTTTAGGAAATTCAGTTTACACCGATAAGCAATTAAAAGCAGTTTTGGGTATCGCCAAAGGTGATGTTTATAACGGAGTACTTTTAGAGAAAAAAATTGCGGACAAAGAAAGACCAGATGCTGCAGATTTAACCAACTTATACCAAAATAACGGTTATTTATTTGCTAGAATTAATCCTGTAGAAACTCGAGTTTACAATGATACTATCGACTTTGAAATCCGAGTGATGGAAGGAAAAATGGCTTATTTTGATGAAATTAGGGTTACTGGAAACGACAAAACCAATGACCACGTAATATACAGAAACATAAGAACCAGACCGGGACAGGTTTATAGTAAGCAAGATGTCGTGCGAACCGTAAGAGAATTAGGAGCCACTGGCTTTTTTGATGCCGAACAACTTTCACCCGACTTTGATGTAAATCCGAGTGATGGTACCGTAGACTTAAACTTTAAAGTGGTTGAAAGTGGCGCAAGCCAAATTGAACTACAAGGAGGATATGGCGGCGGTGGTTTTGTAGGAACTTTGGGCCTTTCATTTAACAATTTTTCTTTAAAAGGAATATTCGACAAAGACGCATACAAACCTCTACCAATGGGAGACGGCCAAACGCTTTCATTAAGAGCTCAAGCTTCTTCATTCTACCAAACTTACAGCTTGTCTTTCTCAGAGCCTTGGTTAGGAGGTAAAAAGCCCATTCGTTTAACTACAAGTTTCTCACACACGAAACAGTTTTACCGTGACTTTTTTGCTCGTGAAACCGATACAGATCGCAGCTTTTTAATCACCGGTGGATCTATCGGCTTAGCTAAAAACCTTAAAGTTCCAGATGACTTTTTTGTAGCCTCTGTAGCCCTAAGTTTTCAGCATTATAACTTGCAAAATTATAACATTGGTTTATTTACGTTCCCCAATGGTACAGCAGACAACCTTGCCATAACTTTTGGTCTAAGCCGAGATAACACCCACACCAACCCTATTTTCCCAACAGGAGGATCTAAATTTGGTATAACCGCAAAGGTAACACCCCCTTATTCGGCTTGGAATGGTGTAGACTACGCTAACCTGGCCAATGACCCTGCTTTTCAATTACCCAACGGTCAACCAGATGTAGCCAAAATAGACCAAGAAAGGTTTAGATGGTTAGAATATTATAAAATAAAATTTAATGGTGACTGGTACAATAAACTTATAGGTAAATTAGTGCTTAGAACTGCAACAGAATTTGGTTTCCTAGGAGCCTACAACAACGATAGAGGTATACCGCCTTTTGAGCGTTTTTACTTAGGAGGAGACGGTCTTGGTGGCTATAGCCTAGATGGTAGAGAAAACATCGCTTTACGCGGATATGGTAACCAAACAGTTGTACCCAGAGATAGAGATGAAAGTCTTACTCGCGAAGATGGTGCTACCATTTACAACAAGTTTTCATTAGAGCTTAGGTACCCAATTACACTTAAACCACAAGCATCTATTTATGCGTTAACCTTCTTAGAAGGAGGTTCGAGTTATGACGGATTTAAGGATTACAACCCTTTTCAATTAAACCGATCTGCCGGTGCAGGAATTCGAATCTTTATGCCTGCTTTTGGATTGTTAGGAATAGACTTTGGTTACGGTTTTGATCCCATCCCAGGAACCAACGGTGCCGCTAACGGTTGGGAAACCCACTTTATAATTGGACAGCAATTTTAATTTTGGCACGATATTTTCTAAATTTGAAATAACATGAGAAAAAACATAGTACTTTTTATATTTCTTCTTCAAGCAGGCTTTCTATTCGCTCAAAGCGGATTGAAAATTGCCTATATTGATATGGATTATATTCTAGAGAATGTTCCAGAATACCAAGAGGCAAACAACCAATTGGATGCAAAAGTTCAAAAATGGAGAGCCGAGGTCGAGCAAAAACTTAACCAAGTTGAACAAATGAAACAGGCTTTAAAACAGGAAAGCCCTTTACTAACCAAAGAATTGATTGAAGAGCGCGAAGACGAAATCGATTATGAGGTACAACAAGTGGTTGCATACCAACAAAAAAGATTTGGCCCTCAAGGGGATTTTATAACTCAGAAAAGACAACTTATTCAACCCGTGCAAGATCAAGTCTTTAATGCTGTACAGGAGTATGCGATTAAAAGAGATTTTGATTATATTTTTGAACGGTCTTCAGATGCATTAATGCTATTTTCGGCTAACCGTCACGACATCAGCGATCAAATTCTTAAAATGATTGACAGACAGAGTCGTACAGAACGAAGAGAAAATAAAGGTGCAGATATAGCAGAAGACACGTATAAATCTGTTGAAAAAGCAAAAGAAGATAAGGCAGAGGAAGCTCAACGCGAAAGAGATCGTTTAACGCGAGAGAAAGAAAGAGAAAACCTGATTAAAGATCGTGAGAGAGCTAGAGATTCTGCACGAGCGGCTAGGCAAGCTGCATTCGAAGCAAGAAGACAAAAACTATTAGAAGATAGACAGCGAAGAAGAGATAGTTTAGAGCGAGTAAGAAACAGCAAAGATTAAATCCGCCGAAAGGCAAAAATTAAATAACCCAAAATCAAATTAATTAAGAAAAGATGAAACAATTTAAAACCGTATTTTTAGCTTTAACGCTTATGTTTGGTGCTATGAATTTTGCTCAAGCACAAACTTCTAAAATTGCTCATATAGGCACACAAGAGCTAATTGAGTCTATGCCAGGATATAAATCGGCTATGTCACAATTAGAGAAATTAGAGCAAACTTATCGTTCTGAAATAGACGACTTACTAAAAGAAGCGCAGAGCAAAAATCAGCGCTATCAAAATGAAGCTCCTACCAAAACAGATGAGGAGAATGCAGCACGCGCAAGAGAGTTACAGGCTACACAAGAAAAAATAGTTCAATTTCAACAAACCGCACAAAGAGAATTGCAGAAGAAAGAAACTGAATTACTTAGACCAGTGTATGAAAAAGCTAGAAATGCTATTCAAAAAGTGGCCCGTGCAAAAGGATTTGACTATGTACTTGATTCTACTACCGGAGCTGGCGGAGTATTGCTAGCAGACGGGTACAACTTACTTAATGATGTAAAAAAAGAATTAGGGATGTAAGAGCCTTCTTTATTAAATAATATATTACAAAGCGTTTCTTAAATAGAAACGCTTTTTTATTTTTACTACTTAACCAAGAAGCTAACGCAATGCAAAAAAAACTGGCACCCATAGGTATGTTTGATTCGGGAATAGGCGGAACATCTATTTTTAAAGAGATTCATAAGCTTTTACCGTTGGAACAAGTAATTTACCTCGCAGACAGTAAAAACGCTCCCTATGGTGCTAAAAGTCAGCAAGAGATTATAGATTTATCTATTAAAAATACCGAGTTGTTACTGGAGATGGGCGCAAAGATAATTGTTGTAGCCTGCAATACCGCTACCACCAATGCTATAAAAGTGTTGCGTGAAAAATACAGCACACCCATTGTAGGCATAGAACCTGCAATAAAACCAGCGGCTTTAAATAGTAAAAATAAAACGATTGGCATTTTAGCTACTAAAGGTACCTTGGCAAGCGAATTATTTATAAAAACATCAGATTTGTATACACGCGGTACTAAAGTAATAGAAGTGGTAGGTGAAGGACTGGTTCCTTTAATTGAAACAGGCAATTTACAACAGCCCGCCTTAAAGCAATTGGTTAAAAAACTTGTTACACCTATGCTTAAAGAAAATATAGATTACTTAGTTTTAGGCTGCAGCCACTACCCTTATCTTATGCCAATTCTTAACGAAATTGTTCCACAACACGTACAAATTATTGATTCAGGAAGAGCCGCGGCGCAACAAACAAAAAATGTATTAGAAAAGCTAAATCTTCTCAGAAAAGACTCCGGTGAAAAGTGTATATTTTATAGCAATAAAAATCCCCGGATTATAGAAAAAATTCTTCAATCCGAGGAGCGGTTTTTAGTTGGTTATAAAGATTTTTAGTAATTAATCGCAGGACAGTTACAGTGATATTTCTCTTTGCCACCTCCAAAATTATATCCTAAGGTGATTTGATGAAATCCAGCATTACTTAACACAATAGAATTAGCTTGATAAGTATAAGTATAAGCAAACATAAATTGCTTGTAATTAATACCTAAAAAGGGAGAAAAATATTGTAATTTCTGATTTTCAACCGTCGCAGCACCGTCTTCTGTATATTCAGCACCGTCTAAACTACGTCTATAAGACAAACCTCCCCATAATTGACCAAAGTCAAATTGTCTGTATACTTTAAAGTTTCCGTCTACGGCCGCTTCTGCAGTTTCTTCTTTCATTTGAAACATTACAGAAGGTTCAAAAGACCAGTCACTAGCAAAGGGTGCTATAGTGTAACCCAAAGTAAATAAGTATTGACGCTGATTATCAGTTTCAAAATCTTCGGCAAAAATATCACGCTTCTGCGGAATTAAATTTTTAACAGTTAAATGCGTAAAGAACTCAAGATAATAGTAAGAAATACCAAAATCAATATTAAAGTAAGAATCTTGCTGCTCGATACCTGCTATATTAGGATCTGAAGGGTTGGTACCTCCAATCAAATCACTTTCATCAAGTTTTTCTTGTAAAACCCCAACACTTAAACCAAATGACAATTGATTTAAATCTACCCGATCTCTAGAAAGCAATAAATGATAAGCAAAAGTAGCATAGGCACCTTGTTGTGAAAATCTACCATTACTATCATTATACAATATACCACCTAAGCCAATGTTACTATCACTTAGTCTACCATTTAAGCTCAAGGTTTCTAAAGTAGGCGCATCATCTACATCAAACCACTGCCTTCTAGCAGTAAGTCTAGCTTTACTAAGCAACCCTGCCCCTGCCATAGAAGGGTGAATTAAATACATATTATCTGTTAAGTAATCACTGTAAACGGGAATTCCTCGTTCTTGACTAAAGCCTAATAATGAAAAGGCAAAAAATACAAAAACTAAATAGGTTTTATTAAACTTCATATTCATTTAGGGTGTTGTTGCTCCAAATTAAAACAAAATGCAAGTAAGTAAAAAATTTATTTTGGCTTTTTTTTAAAATAAAATTAACACTACTCTTAATTCAACGTGAATTTTAAGGTTTTTATTGTTTTTAGGTGAAAATTATAATTGGGTAAATATATTGAATTCATAGTATTTCTTTTAGTATTTTTGTATGAAATTTAAAACTATGGAAAATTACAAGATTGAATTACAAAATACGTCAAATCCAGATATCCTAAAATTTGAAACCGACAGGTTTTTGGTCAATCATAAATCCTATGAATTTAACAATATTGATGACGCCAAAGACTCCCCTTTAGCTCAAGCTCTTTTTCATTTACCCTTTGTAAAAACAGTTTATATCGCTCAAAATTTTGTAGCGATAAAGAAGTTTAACATCGCCCCCTGGTCTGAAATTCAAAATGAATTAAAGTCTAAAATAACCGATTTATTAAACCAAGGAACTAAAATTGTAAAAGATAAAAACCAAAATGAAAAAATAGCCATAACGGTTTATGCCGAGAGCACACCCAACCCGGCGGTTTTAAAATTTGTTGCAAACAAGAAACTGGTTCTACAAAGCATTGAGTTTAAAAATATAGACGAAACCAAGGATGCACCACTACCTCAAGCTCTTTTTCATTTCCCTTTTGTAAAGGAAGTGTTTTTAGATGATAACTATATTTCGATTACTAAATACGATATTGCAGAATGGAATGAAATCACTCTAGAATTAAGGGAGTTTATCAAAACTTATTTAGAAGAAGGCAAACCAGTACTAAATAAAGAAATAAAGCGCACCGAGTCAAATAAAGACACAGAAAAACCAAAAAGCCAAGCTGATAATTCAAAAGAATTAGATTCGGTATCAAAGCAAATAATTGCCGTGTTAGAGGAGTATGTGAAACCCGCCGTAGCTAGTGATGGCGGTAATATTATGTTTGATTCTTACGAAGCCAACACTAAAACGGTAAAAGTTATTTTGCAAGGCGCTTGTAGCGGCTGTCCTTCATCTACCATCACCTTAAAGAATGGTATTGAAAACGTTTTAAAAGAAATGTTACACGATAAAATTGGCCGTGTAGAAGCTGTAAATGGCTAATATTGTATAACCAAATAACTCATAAAAAAAGGAGGCTCTCACGAGCCTCCTTTTTTATCAACTTATAACAGAATTTAAATTTACAACTCTCTTTTTGCGTCTTGATAATAATCATCAAAAAGCTGCAGTAAATTCATGGTAGCGCTTATTAAATCTTTGGTCTCTAACAAGATACCAAAATAAAGCTTGGTGTTTTTAGGGCTGGTTTCTGAAGTTCTGATACGATTGATTTGCTTTTGAATTAACTCAGACACCTTGTTCATTAACTTCTGCTTTTCTTCCAGAATTCGGTTAATATTTTCAAACGAATGACTATCGAAGGTTTCAATGATGTCATCAAAAAGCACCTGCATATCCCGATCTACACTTTTTAAATCTCTAATTTGATTAAACTTCAGGTTTTTATGATTATTGTTTACGTGTTTGTAACTTGATTGTGCTATAAGACCGATAGATTGTACCATGTCTTGCAAATAGTCTAAAAATAAGATATAGAATTTACTAGCTTCAACCGAGTTATCTTCTAAAGACTTAATAAAATAGAAAACATTATCTTTCAACTCTTCTACTTCTCCATCAAGCTCGTTCAAGCGTTTCTTATCTTTTTTAAGTTTACTCAGATCGTGATAACCCAAATGGTTTATGACCTTACTATATCTTTTATTAATACCTTTAATTACATTGGAAACATTTTGCGAAGTCTCTTGAGTAATTTCATTAATAGTGATGATATCGCTTCTATTAAATCGCTTTTTACTTTGTTCTAGTCTCTTTTTACGATTATGAAGAATTGCTCCACGAACAATTAAAAATACTGCTAGACCAACTAATAATGAAATGGCTACCATGCCTCCGAACCAAATCACCAAAGCAAAAATCGCCGCTGCCACAAAAGCTACTAAAGCAGTAACAAACCAACCGCCAACTACATTAATCACACCTGCCACACGATAAACAGCACTTTCACGATCCCAAGCACGATCAGCAAGCGAAGTACCCATGGCTACCATAAAGGTAACATAAGTAGTAGACAAGGGTAACTTAAGATTAGTACCTATTGAAATTAAAATACTAGCAACAACCAAATTCACAGAAGCGCGTACCATATCAAAAGCAGGAGCATCAATTCTGCGATCATTCAATAATTCTTTAGGTTTTTGAAATTTAGATTCGATACTATTGGTTATACTATTGGGTAGAATATGAGTAATACTGTTGCTAAAAATTACTGAATATCTTACAATAACCCTAGAGAGGCTATTCGGTTCAAAGCGTTCTGCCCCGTCTCCTTGTCTAGAAAGATTTATACCCGTATCTACAACCGCTCGGGCTTTACTCGAAAACCACAACGTAATAACCATTATGGCTCCAGCCCCTATCAAAAGTATTTCAGGGGTTTGCACCGCACCTGCAAGGCCGGTCATATCTAATTGTCCTGGTGCTTGGCCACTGGCCATCCAAATGTCGTAAGATTGCCAAGCTGCAATAGGAACCCCTATAAAATTTACCAAATCATTCCCGGCAAAGGCCAAGGCTAGTGCAAAGGTCCCAATTACTATAATTGCTCTAAGGATATTTACTTTGAATAGGCTCATCATTAACTGGGAAACAAGTGTCCAGAACAAAAAACTAATCCCTATTATTATCAAGGTTTGATCGTTTACAAATTCTTTAACCGACCCTGGAATAAAAGAAATACTTTTCATCCCTTTAATAAAAATGAAATAAGTGATAGCCGTAATAGACACCCCTCCAAAAACAGACCCTACATATTTCATTTTACGTTCAAACTGAAAAGAAAATACTAACCGGGAGAGATATTGCACAATGGCTCCTACTGTAAATGCAATGAGCACAGAAAGCAAAATACCCATAATTATCTCTAAGGCCTTTGAAGTGTTTATATAATCATAAATAAGATTAAAACTCTGGGACTGCTCGTATAACTTGATTGCAGCTACACTTACCGCAGCTCCTAACAACTCAAATACAATAGAAACTGTAGTTGAAGTAGGCAATCCTAAGGAATTAAAAAAGTCGAGCAATAGTACATCGGTAATCATAACTGCCAGAAAGATGATCATGATTTCATCAAAATAAAATTGACTGGGATCAAAGATTCCTTTTCTGGCTACTTCCATAAGTCCGCTTGAAAAGATTGCTCCAACGGCCACCCCTATACTAGCTACAATCATAATTGTCTTTAGGGAAATAGCTTTTGAACCAATGGCCGAATTTAGAAAGTTTACAGCATCATTACTTACCCCCACTACTAAATCTGTAATGGCTAAAGCAAATAATATAACTAAAACAATAATGTAAAAAGTTTCCATAAATTTGTTTACCTAATTGGGTGCAAAATTCCTGCTTTTATTTTTAATTACTTATCAACCCAATGTTACCAAAACATTAATTTTCAATTTACCTTCTTCCCGAAAAAAAATAATAATTATGATCAATTTTAAATCCAATAACCTCAAAAACTCCAATAGCCCTTATTTAAAACAACACGCCGACAACCCGATAAATTGGCAAGTGTGGAGTAATGACGTATTAAACTATGCTATTGAAAAAAATAAAATGCTGATAATTAGTATAGGTTATACTACCTGCCATTGGTGTCACGAAATGGAAAAAGAGGTATTCGAGAACAAGGAGGTAGCTAAATTTATGAATGAACATTTTGTTGCTATAAAAGTAGATCGTGAGGTTCATCCCGAAGTCGACCATCTCTATATGCAAAGTCTGCAGCTTATGATTAAGCAAGGGGGTTGGCCCCTAAATATTATAGCCCTACCCAACAAGATGCCAGTTTGGGGTTGTACATTTTTAAAAGCGAAACCATGGTTAAGTGCCTTAATGCAGATAAATGCTTTGTTTGAAAAAGATCCTAATTCAATGCAAGAATACGCCGACACCTTAAAGGAAGGAGTATCAAAACTACAATTACCTAATATAAATGATAAAGAATTAAAGAAAAAAATAGATTTTGAATTGCTTATAAATAAATGGAAGAATCAACTCGATTACACCTATGGAGGTGACTTGGGCATCCCAAAGTTTATGATGCCTAATCAGCACTTATTTTTACTAAAATACGCTCATATTGCCCAAGACGATAATTTGAATAATTATCTTAAATTAAGTTTGAAAAAAATTGAACGCGGAGGAATCCATGATCATATTGAAGGCGGATTTTCACGCTATGCTCTAGATCAAAATTGGCATGTCCCACATTTTGAGAAAATGTTATATGACAACCTTCAACTCATCAACCTGTACCACCAAGCCTATATTTTATTCCAAGAGAAATCCTTTAAAAAAACATATAAGAAAACACTCGCTTTCATTGACCAGCAATTGAGTGATAATGATTATTTGTGGTTTACTGCTCTAGATGCCGATAGCCTTAATTTAAAAGAAGAGCGCGAAGAAGGTGCATATTATACCTGGAAAAAAGAAGAACTCCAAGAATTACTAAAAGAAAAGTTTGAGTTATTTGCCAGTTACTTTAACATCAACCCGAAAGGGTATTGGGAGAATGGAAATTACATTTTATATAAAAGTCAATCCATTTCAAGCCTTGTAAAATCATTTAATTTATCGAAGCTAGAGGCAGAAAATAAAATAAACGAATGCTTACAAACATTAAAAGCTAGCAAAGCAAAAAGAGCAAAACCACAACTAGACAATAAAAAGATGCTATCGCTTAATGCCATGGCCATTACAACCTACTTGAATGTTTATAAAACAACACAAGAGCAACCTCTCCTATTGCGATGCCAAAATGCAATAGATCGAATATTACAGCTCAACTACGATGGCAATAAGCTTTACAAGGAATTACACGAGCACCAAGATTCAAAAGCTGGCAGCTTAGAAGATTACGCGTTTTTTATTCAGGCCTTACTTAGTATGCATGAAGTTAGTCTAAAGCCTATTTATTTAAAGCTTTCTGAGGCTTTTATCCAGTATTGTTTTAAAAACTTTAAAAAAGAAACCGATATCTTTTTTTACTATTCTGAGATTCATAACGAAGATTTATTTATAAAACCAATTGCAGTTCGTGATAATGTTGTTCCTAGTGCCAATGCTGTAATGAGTGAGAATCTGCATAAGCTGGCGCTGCTTACGGGCAAGTCAACATATCGAAAACAATTTGAGAAAATGCAAGATTGTATTTTGGCAGATATTATTCACTCTCCTAGTGACTATTCTCAATGGCTACAAAACCAATTGAAACGAGATTATCCGTTTTTTTTGGTGAAAACCAATGAAAACTTGTGGTCTGCGTTTTGCAAAAGAAAAGCACTTATTAACTTTTATCGTACGATTAATACAAGCCAAAAAAGCACAAATAACACTGTAAAGGAAGAAATATTAATTTGCACAGAAAAAGCTTGCCTCCCTCCTGTATATAATACGCAGAAAGCCATAAAGCTCTTATTGAGTAATAATTATTAACAAAAATTAAACGAATAAAAGTTTTAAAAAAGCAGTTTGTTCCATATAATGCAACAAACAAAAATTATAAATATGGAAATAACTGAATTTGAAAATTACGCAAAAGAGTATATCGATAAAATAATCGATTTCTTACCTAATTTACTAGCCGCAATTGTCATCTTAATTATAGGATGGTGGCTTTCTAAAGTCATTGTTAAGTATGTAAGAAAAATTTTAAGCAAAAAAGATTACGGCATTGCTTTAGAGCAATTTCTTACTAAAATTATCGAATATACGCTTAAGATTCTCGTTTTCATTACAGCTATTAATCAAATCGGTATAGAGACCACAAGTATAATTGCAGTTATTGGTGCTGCCACTTTAGCTATTGGTTTGGCTCTACAAGGTTCTTTGGCCAATTTTGCAGGAGGTGTGATTATAGTTATTTTAAAGCCCTTTAGAATAGGCGACTGGATTGAGGCTCAAGGTGTTTCTGGATCTGTAAAAGAAATCTCTTTATTTTATACAAAAATAAATACATTCGGGAATCAATTGGTTACGGTTCCTAATGGCCCTTTAGCCAATGATAACATTACTAACTACACTGTTGAAGGAAAGCGTAAAGATGCTATTACTATAGGTATTTCTTATGATGCAGATATAAAACAAGCTAAAGATATTTTAGAAAACCTTATGCTAGAGCAGGAAAATATTATGCGTGATCCTGCACCACAAGTAGTTGTAACAGAATTAGCCGATAATTCAGTTAATTTATCTTTACGTTTTTGGGCATTAAATGAGCATTTCTGGGACTGCCATTGGTATACCATCGAAGAGGCTAAAAGAAGATTGGATGCTGCCGAAATTGGTATTCCTTACCCTCAAAGAGACGTTCATATTATTAGCAAACCCGAATAAGGGATTACCCTAATTTGAAATCTTTCAAATAAAACGGTTCAAAATAAGCGACGTCTTCTACGTCGCTTATTTTATATTTTCGCATAGCCAAAATACCTACTTCCTTTGCAGAAGGTTGTGCTTCAACAAAAGTAAAATTATCTTTAGACGTCAACTTTTCAGACAACTTACTTGTAGCTTCTCCCAAAAATAAAAGACGTTGGCTTTTTTCATCTTGAAAAGAATCTGCTTCAATTATTAAAGCTTCAACGGGTTTAATTGTGGTTAAGCCAGTATCAGATTTCGAATTCACCGAATAAAAACCGGCATAAACTTCCATTCGGCGAGCATCTAGGCAAGATATAATTTTATCTACCTCTCCGTGCGTTTCTTTATTATACCGCATAGCTAGAGCCTCTAAAGTATCGACGGCAATAAGCGGAACGCCCAAGGCATAACACAAACCTTTAGCCGCCGACACCCCAATTCGTAATCCGGTATACGACCCTGGACCTTTACTTATGGCTACTGCATCTAAACTTTTTAATGAAAAACCATTGTCTTCAATTATTTTTTGAATAAAGGTATGAAGCAATTCAGCGTGGGAATATCCAGGAGTTCGATCTTCGATTAAATCTATTAACTTCTCATCTTTCCACAACGCAACAGAACAATTGGTAGTTGTTGTTTCTAACGCTAATAATAATGCCAATTTATTTCGATTTTTTAATTTCTTCAACCGCGTGACCGTCTTTTAATTTTTTAGTAACTAAACTATACGGACCTGTAATTATTTTATCTCCTTCTTTAAGACCTTCAATAATCTCAATATTGGTTTCATCTTGAATACCGGTTTTTATGGCTTGTAACTTTGCTTCGCCTTCCTCTTTAATGAATACAGCTTCGTAAGTTTTGTCGTCTAAACCAGACGCGTTTGACTTGGTCGTATCTGTTTTAATAACAATCGCGCTAATAGGAACCGCAAGAATGTCTTTTTTACTGTTTGTAATTATATCAACTGTGGCTGTCATCCCTGGTCTAAAGGGTGAATAGTTCTCTCCTTTACCCGCTAATAAATCGGCATAAGATTCTTTTAAAATTTTCACTTTCACCTTAAAGTTAGTTACTTGATCGGCAGAAAGCGCATCGTTTGCAGAATTACTTATAGCCGTTACCAACCCCTTAAATTTTTTATCCAAGTAAGCGTCAACCTCCACTATAGCGGAATCACCTACATTAATTTTTACGATATCATTCTCATTCACATCAACCTCAACTTCCATTTCATTCAAGTTGGCAACGCGTAATATCTCTGTACCCGCCATTTGCTGGGTTCCCACAACACGCTCGCCCAATTCGGCGTCCAATTTTGAAATTGTCCCCGACATGGGTGCATAAATTGTAGTTCTGCCTAAGTTATCTTGTGCTTCGTTAACCGTTGCTGCGGCACTTTGTACATTAAAATAGGCGCTTTTTTGTGTGGCTTTTGCTACCTCATACCTAGATAAAACGGCATCCCATTCACTTTGTGAAATAACCCCTTTCTCAAACAAAGTTTTGTTTCGGTTATAGTTAGCTTCAGCTTCTTTAAGGCTAGCCTTAGCTTGCTCTAAATTGGCTTTAATATTTTGGTAGCTAGCTTGCGAACGTTGTAGACTTGATTGGTATAAATCTGGATTAATTTTTACCAGTAAATCACCTTTTTCAACGCGTTGTCCTTCTTTTATAGGTAGTTCGATAATCTCACCCGAAACTTCAGAAGATAGTTTAACCTCTACCTCAGGCTGTATTTTACCCGTTGCTGACACCGTTTCTACCAAGTCCATTTTTTCTAAAAGGGATACCTCCACTTGTTTAAGGTTATCTGCCTTTCCAAACCAACCCGCTTTTTTACCTCCTATTAAAAAGGCAATTAAAACCAATACACTTATTACAATTACAAGTATTTTCTTTTTTTTCATTTTTATAATTTTAAGTTTTGCGGATCTATTCCGAAATACAATTCAAGCACCTTTAATTTAAAAATATAGTCGTATTTAGCACGATTAAGCTCTATAAAAGCGTTGTCTAATCTTTGTTTAGCCTGGGTAAAATCAAAACCATTGGTGAGACCAACATCATAGCGCTGCTGGGCATAATCAAAAGCCAATTCTTGTGATTTAACCACTTCTTGAGCTGCTTCATATGCTTCTAAAGCTCCCTGAGCATCTACGTGTGCTTGATATACATTAGACTCTAAATCTAATTTAGCTTGTTCTAGTTGGTACTTTCTTCTTTCTAAATTTATTTTACTGCGAGCTACATTATTTCTAGTGGCCAAACCGTTAAGTATAGGTACGTTTAATTGCACTCCATAGCCAATTCCGTCATTTTGATACAACTGCGTTGTGAATGAACGTTCAAAAAAATCATTATCTGAATAACGGGTATTATATCCAAAAAAAGCGGTTAAAGTAGGATAATATGCTCCCCTAGAAATTTGCACATCTTTTTGTGCAATAGCTAAATTTTGTTCGGCAATTTTAAGTTCTGGCCTATTCTCTTCCGCGGAAGCGATAATAGATGCCACAGGCTGGTTAGCTACTTCGTTTGAGACCAGCTCATAACCTTCATCAACGATTTGAAAATTTTCATAATCTTTAACCAACAACAACTGCGCGAGATTAATTAAAGCAATTTTTACATTGTTTCGTGCTATGGCTATTTGCTGCTTTTCATTGGCCATATTGGCTTTTATTTCTAAAAGATCTCCTTTTGGTAGTACGCCACCTTCTACCAAATCTTCTGTACGCTTTAACTGCTCATTACTAACCTGGTTTTGACTTTGTAGCGATGATAGGTTGGCTTTATTAAGCAAGACATTTAAATAGGCGTTTGCCACGGCGAGACTAATATCATCTTTCATTTTATCAAGTTGATATTGCGTGGCCAATTGAGCTAATTTGGCTCTTTGGAGCTGCCTAATGTTCCTTAAACCATCAAATAAAGTAAGTGAAGAATTAAACCCGGTGGTAAAAGAACTAAAAACTTCATTCTCAAATTGGTTGGTAACCGGGTTAATGTTAGCTCCGGTATTCGTAGAGTAAGATGCAGAACCATTAAGACTTGGTATAAAATTACCTATAGCATCTCTTTTATCGTACTGAGCACTTTCCAAATCTAACTCAGATTGTTTGATACTGATGTTGTTCTCTAAAGCATGCGTAACACATTCGTTTAGCGTCCATTTTTTTTCTTGGCTAAAAAGTACAGCCGGAAGACAAAATATGGAAAGGAGTAAAGTTTTTATTCGCATCATTATAATTTACTAATTTATAAGTAGAAAAAGTAGGATTATTGTTACAACTGGATCAAATAAATAACCACAAGCAACTTAATTTCCTTTTGCTCTACTTTTAAAACCTACTAATCATAGGACGAATATGATGGAATTTTGTTACAAAAAGCGCGTTACTATGCTTCTTTTTTTCTATTCTTTAAGGTGCGATAAACCGCTATGCCAACCCCGCCAACCAGCAGATAAGGAAAAACCATTAAATACATAATTCCATTGTTTATCGACTTGGCGGCTGTCCCATCTGGGTCGCTTTCTAATACCGCTCGACACATAGCGCATTGTGCATTGACTGGTAATATGAAACCAATAAATAATACAAAAAACAAAAGAAAGACTAATTTTTTATCCATAATAAGGTAACATAAACAAATAAACCAAAACTCCTGTTACAGCCACATAAAACCAAATAGGAAAAGTATATCGGGCTATTTTAACATGCTTTTTATATTCTGCTGTTAAACCTCTATACATGGTAAACAAGACCAAAGGTACTATTATAGCAGAAAGTACGATATGCGAAATTAAAATAAAAAAATACAATGGCCTTAAAAATCCTTCTCCTCCATAAGGAACAGGATCATTACTTAATTTAGAGAAAACATAACTAATTAAAAACACGCAAGATAAAACAAAAGCAGTAATCATTACATTGCGATGAAGTAGTTTTTCTCCTTTACGGATTAAGATATAGCCAAGAAATAAAAGTACTGCTGTAATCCCATTTAAAACGGCGTGAAAAAATGGATAGGTACCTATTTCTAATCCTAATAAATCATATCTTGTAGGAAGATTGAGCAGGACTAATACTATAAGTGGTACCGCAATAGATAAAATAATAATAATAGGTACAACAATTTTATCTTTACCCTTTTGAATTACCTCTTTCATTTTACAACAACTTTTTTATATCAGATTTAAGCATATTTAGATCTTTGGGGGCTAACCCATCGTAATAACCTTTTGGATTACCATATTCATCGAGGCGAGAAACAATCTCACCTTGCTTATTGATAAGAGCAAAATAGCCTGAATGTTCAAAGTTACCTTTTACCTTAGGATTGTAGGCTGCGTAAAGATTGAATCCTTGATTGGCTAATTGGAATATAGCGTCTCGTTCACCAGTTAACAAATGCCAATTAGGATGTGATATACCATGTTTTTTGGCGTAGGCAGCTAAAATCTCTGGCGTATCGTATTCTGGATTAATACTAAAAGAAGCTATACCGAAATTAGGATTACCAAAAAATTCGTCTTGAATTTTTGTCATATTTTCATTCATTTCGGGGCAAATAGTAGGACAAGTAGTAAAAAAGAACTCTACTACATAAACCTTACCCTTAAAATCTTCATCAGAAATGAGCTCACCATCTTGATTGGTAAACTGATAACTAGGCACCTTACCTATTACTGTCATAGCAACTTTATTACCGCTAAAACGATCTACTATTTTAGGAACCGCCCAAATTCCAAAAATCAAAATAATAAAAGTTATACCAATGTATTTATAATTTTTCATCTTTATCTTTAATTGCATTCCCCTTTGTGGCCAATCTATATTCGGCTAAAATCACTTTTATGTCGTCGCTCATGATGTTGCTAAGCTCTGCCACAGAAGAAGTGTCATACCCATAATTTTCAACCACACTTTTATCTTGCTCATCTTTTCTTCCGCGTAAAGCTAATTCTTTATCAATAATAAAAACGTGCTCATTAGCACCACCTTCATTTAATTGCAGAGGGGTTTGCAAACTATCAAAGACCCTTTGAATGTCATGCTGAGTACCAAAAGCAAATTTCCAATTCTTGACATCTATGGTGGTGCCTAATTGATTTAGCAGATCTTGGACCGCTTGTTCTTGCCCATTTTCTGCCAATATCACAAATTGAAAGTCCTTAAACTGATAGTTTTTATCGTAAATTTTTTCATTAAGATTAAAAGCATTCCCTTCCATTTCCTTAACGCGATTCCCCATGAAGAAAAGAACACTAATATGGTTTTTCAAACGCACTTCTTCGCTTTGAGAAGTCTGAAAATTATCGATTTCGGAAATAGGTTTGGTTAAAGTGGGAAGTATGGCAAAATGATTAATTCCTGAAGAAAAAAATAAGTAAGCCACAATAGGCAATGCAAACAATAAGGTAAGCACTAAATATTTTTTCATAACAATATAATTGCTTTTGCAAAAATAAAAAAGACGGTTAAATAAAACCGCCTTTTTCTATGATTTAACTTATGTTTCTATTAGAAATTCCAAGTTAGAAAACCGTTAGCAAAAACATCGTGAACATAAACTCCTTCTGCAAGAAGGATAAAAACCAAGTAACAAACTAGAAATACAACTGTCCACACCACAGAACGCCTTAAACCCTTCTTTTCACCTTCCATATGCATAAAGGCCCAAGTAATTAAATAAGCTTTATAAACGGTTAAAATAATAAATATCCAATTTAAAAGATGCATATACAAGATATCGGTCTGCACCAAGAATGCTGGTTTAAAGATACCCAATACCACCTCTACAATAGTTACTACTGAGAGTAACATAAATACATACCAAATTCGCTTTGTTGCTGATTGATTAGTATGTGCTGAATCGTGTGCCATTTTTAATTGTGTTTTTTATTAAACAAGGTAAAAGAAAGTAAATACAAATACCCAAACTAAGTCTACAAAGTGCCAATATAATCCCACTTTTTCTACCATTTCATAGCTTCCTCTTCGCTCATATGTGCCTATTAAAACATTAAAAAATATTATAATATTTAGAATAATACCCATAGATACGTGAAAACCATGAAATCCTGTGATAAAGAAAAAGAAATCGGCAAATAATGGCGGTCCATATTCATTATGGGTAAGGTTTGCTCCTTCTACGGTTGTAACAGCATCATTCTCTAATTTTGCCAATGAAGCTTCTCTAGATAAAACAATTTTCTTACCGTTCTCATCTAATTGCTGAATACGAACCAATATGTTTGGATTAGCTTCAAACCCCTTAGTAATTTCCTCTACAGTAAAACTAGCAGACGTCTGCTTATCAGCATCATACCACACACCATTGCTAGGCTGGTGTTCTATACGGTCTTGAGGTAAGGTTTTAGCAAAATCGGCTAAAGCAACGCGCTCGTGATCGGCATCTACGAACTGTAAAATTTGACCTCCTCGTGTTTCAACCGCACCGTAGGTACCGTTTATAAAATTTTTCCACTCCCAAGCTTGCGATCCTACAAAGACCAAACCACCAATAATGGTTAAAAACATGTAGAGTGTAACTTTCTTTTTGTTCATATGATGTCCTGCATCTACAGCTAACACCATGGTCACCGATGAAAATATTAGAATAAAAGTCATCAACGCCACATAGTACATGGGTGCGTCAACCCCGTGTAAGAACGGAAAGTGATTAAACACCTCATCGGCTATAGGCCAAGAGTCTATAAACTTAAATCTTGAAAAACCATAAGCTGCTAAAAACGCCGAAAACGTAAGCGCATCTGATGCAATAAAAAACCACATCATTAATTTTCCATAACTTGCTCCAAGTGGTTTATTTCCTCCACCCCAAGTTTTTCCTTCGGTGCCTGTTTGGGCAACAGTAGCTTCCATAAATAGAAATTAGTGTTAAATATTAAGCAAAAATAGTTAATTTTATTATCCTAAGAAATATAAAAAGAAAAACAGATAAATCCATAAGACATCTACAAAATGCCAAAAGGTCGCACCTAGCTCTAATCCAAGCATTTGCCCAGATTTATAGCGCTGTTTAGAATTATTATAAATTAAGACTAATAATATGATTAAACCCGCCACTATATGGGCGATATGAGATATAACAATTAAATAAATAAAAGATGAAGTTATGTTGCTCGCACTTCCTGTAAAATAATACCCCTCACCCAAAATTTCCATAAATCCTTGAAATTGCATCCAAACAAAAACACTACCCAAAACAAAGGTTGCTATAAGTAACCACCCTGCTTTTTTGGTTTCATTATTCTTTACGGCTTTTTTAGCAAAAAGCAGACAGACACTACTTAGCAAAATAACAATTGTACTGTACAAAAAAGGCGCTGGTAATTGAAAATCTTCAATCCAATCGGGCCTATCTTTACTCACCACAAATGCACTGGTAAGGCCAGCAAACATCATACCCATGCTTATGATTGCGAACCACAACATCATTTTTTTTGACCGTGCTATTTTTTCTCTCTCGGTACCATCTGTTAAATCCATAAGCGAATATATTTATCTAAAACATAAATTATTTGTAGTAAGGTAATATAGCTAACACTAGCAAACATAAGCTGCTTAGCCGTTTTTTGGTCTCTATCACGGTATAATTTCACGGCATAATACATCATACCTGAGCCAAGTAAAAATATTAATACCCCTGCAATCGGACTCAGATATAATTTACCGGTAACCCCCAGTGTGGGTACTAGTGAAATTACCACCGTCCAAATTGTATAGAGTATAATTTGAATCGCAGTCCCTTTATCTCGTTTTCCCGTTGGCAGCATAAAAAATCCGCCTTTCTCATAATCATCGTACAACCACCAACCTAACGCCCAGAAATGCGGGAATTGCCAAAAAAACTGAATCATAAAAAGCGTTCCTGGCTCGATACTAAAATCATTTGTAGCGGCTACCCAGCCAAGCATAAATGGGATTGCTCCCGGAAAGGCACCTATAAATACAGAAAGTGGTGTTTTGGTTTTTAATGGTGTATAAACACTTACATACAAAAAGATTGATATCGCACCGAACATAGACGTTACAGGGTTGATGATATACAAAACAGCCAACCCCAATAAGGTGAAACTAACAGCAATAAACAGCGCCATTTTCACACTCATTCTACCTGCTGGTAAAGGCCTGTTTTTGGTACGGCTCATTAATCCATCTAAATCACGCTCTAAAACTTGATTAAAAGCATTACTTGCACCAACCATCATATAACCTCCAATACCGAGCAATAAAACCGTAAAAAAGTTAATTTTATCGGCTCCTAGAAAATAACCAGCAATAGAAGAAAAAACCACACTTACCGCCAAACGCATTTTGGTAATTTCTTTAAAATCGGTTAACCGACTTACCTGATAAGTATTTTCTATGGTCTTGCTCAATCTCCTAAAAATTGTCGCTGCAAAGATACTGCTTAAAAGCGGTAAAGACAAAGCATGCTGCTATATTTTTAAAAGTCGTAGTACCAATTAAATAAGTCGGTTCTAAACCCAAAATTTAACCAGGTAGTAGTGCCCGTAGACGGCAGGAATGTATTTTCAATATCGGGTGTCAAGTTTCGATAAATAAAATTAGCATACACTTTTAAATTTGTAGCCGGATTAAGCAAATACCCCAACTCTGTCTCAGCATAAAAAAAGTCTGCGGTGTTCCCTTGCAGCATTTCGTTTCCTTTATTACTTATTCGCTGGTCTTCACTTCCGTAAATATTTCCGCCGTAAAACGGATCTAAATCTGCTTCCAGCTCTAATCCGCGTTTTCCTAAAATAAATTTAGCATGCCCATACCAGCGTTTTTGCTTATAGCGAGTTATGAATAAAAACTCTCTGAAATTAGCACCCCATAAATGCGCTAAAGATTGATTGTTATGACCGTAATTTAAAACCACTGTATTATGAGAGTAAGTGTAAGGTCGAGCCTGATTATATTCTACCTGTAAATTTAAATTGCGTACACCAACAAAGTCATATAATTTAAGGCCCAATTGATAGGCAATCTTGTTTTTGTAACTCTGCTGGCCTCCAAAAATATCTGAAGATGAAAACTCATCGATCATCATTTGGGTATAGGCGTTAATTTGATTTGAAAATTTGTACTTGGCATCAAGACCAATCAATGCATTTCCTCCTCTAGATCCTGTTGAAAATTCTATGGCACGGTAAAAAATAACCGGATTCAAGTAGTTAAAATCAAAACCTCGATCGTTGTCGTTTTCCCATAGTACAGATTCAAACAATCCTATATTTAATCGCTTGCTTACATTGTAGCTTAAATGATGAGTGGCCATATATTTTGTGCGAAAAGAGCCAGACTCTGTCACCGCTGGCCTTATGTCGCGTAGACTCATCCAAATATTGGTATATTTTATTTTCCAAAAACTGGTATTAATTTTAAAAAATGGGTACGGGCTCGCATTATCGCTCAATAGCATAGAACGATAACCGTCGCCAATAAAGTTTTTTCCATGCCCTAATTGTAAATTAAAATAATTATTTGGGGTGTAAGAGATATAGCCTTCTGCGATAGGATAATCATAACTATCTGTTTTAAAATCTTTTGCAATTCCCCTTGCAGGTATTACGGCAGGATTTCCGCCATCGGGCCGAATACTATTAGCATACTCATTAAAATAGTTGGCAAAACGTCCTTGACTCTCATAAACTGCCGCATAAAAATTAAATTTAGAGCCAATCCCTCCTTGTATCACAGCGGCACGAGTATTATTGTAAGTAGAATTAAAATCGGCATCAAAATCTTTACCTATTTGAAGGTCTGCAGCTACATCTGCAGTAAACCAATAATCTTCGGTTTGTAAACGTACCAAATGCTCGTTAAAAAACTTTTTACCAAACCATGATTTAAAAGGTAATTTTAGTTTTTCATGTTCGTTTTTAAAATTATAGTAAGCATTAACACGATTGTAAGTCATCGGCTTGACCGAAGTATGGGCATTACTTCCCAACTGATTTAATTCCTTATCGAACCGATTGTATATTTCGTGCGATAACGGAATATTGATTTGGCTTTCATATTCTGGATTTGTATAGGGCACTTTAGCTTGGTTGACTAAATCGTATTCTTGAAGTTTAATTTCTTGGCTTTCTTTGTTGGTTGTCTTTTCTTGAACAATTTTATTAGGTGCCTCTAAAGGTAGTTTTATAGGATAGCGAAACTGCATATAGGTAGGCTTGCCGTTAAAAAATGCTGGTTTCACCTTAGGGAATGCGTTAAAGGTGCGGTAAACCTCTTCTTTTAAAACTTTATGAGCACTAGTCACATAAAGCACATTAAAGCTTCCAGATTTATCAACTTCAAACAAAACATCAATTTGAGTTTCTATATCCTTCAGATTGGCTGGTATATTAAAATTTTCAAACACCAATTCGTTTAATCGCTCATAAAAGCAATTTTCTATTTCATTATCGGATTGAGCAGTACAAGAATCAAAAACGGGAAATTGCTCTATTCTTTGGGTAGTTTGTTGAGCCAAAGTTAGGTTAGCCAGTAAAAGCGTGAAGATAAGCAAATTGAAATTAGCCATAGATTTAAAAATAGTTAAGTACACAAATGTAAAACTAAGTGGCTTATAGCGCAAAGCTTAGTACCTAAAATTAAAACTTTAAATCCATAAAAAAAGCCTTCAAATGCTTGAAGGCTTTTATATTGAATAAGATTAAGATTAATCTTGCACTTGAAAAATAATAGGAAGTGAGTACAAAACACCAACTGGTTTTCCACGTTGTTTACCAGGCACCATATTAGGCAACATACCTACAACACGCTCGGCTTCTTTTTGCAACCTTGGGTGTGGGGCTCTCGCTTGAACACCAACAACCTTTCCGTTTCTGTCAATTTTAAATCTTACATATACTCTATTTACACCAGACAAACCGAGTTCTGAACCAAGATCTGTATTAAATTTGCTATTTACAAAATTCTTGATTTTATCAGACATACACTTCTTACGTTCGGCGTTAGTTTTATATTTTTCACAGCCAGGAAATAAAGGAACATCCTCAATAGCCGTAAAAGGAACATCTTCTATCACTTCTTCAGGAGTTGGCTCCACATCATCAACCTCAACTATTTCTGGCTCATCTGTAACCTCGGTAGACTCAATAATTTCTTCCTCGATTTCTACATCATCCTCAACTACTTCGATCACCTCTGGTGCTGGTGGCGGTGGCGGTGGTGGCGGTGGTGGGGTTTGTATCTCGGTAATGGGCACATCTTCTTCCTCTAGTTGGTCAAATTGCACTACTCCTTGGTCTATGGCTTCTTTGTCATAAGTTTTCCACTCAATGGCACGCCAAGTAATCAAAAGCATTAGAATAAGACCAATTTGGAAGAACAAAACACTTTTTCTTCCTAAATCTTTCTTTGGATTTTTTTTTGGTTTCATAACTTGAGTTTAACGAATTGCTAATGTAAATATTTTTTGATAAAAATCTAAAAGTTTAACTTCTTTTCTTGTTTCTCAGGCCTCATCAAATAAGTTGAAACCCAATATGCGACCATCACGCCGGCAGAATTGGCCAAAATATCCCAATAATCAAAAGTTCTGTAACTTGTAAGACTTTCTTGTAATACTTCAATAAAAATGCCAAAAATGATTACGAGTAAAGAAACTATTTTTTTAATTGAGATAAACCTAGCGTTTTTAACTGCTTTAAAGAGGTACCAAATCCATAAAAAGCTTAAAACAAAATAGGCCGTAAAATGAAAAATCTTATCGGCCTGATTGATTTGAACTTTTGGTAAACCTTGCGTACTGGTTAAAGATAGGTAAACAATGCACAAGGTATTAACCAAAGCAAGAACGAGTAAAAGTTTAGCTGGCAATAAGTTCTTTATAAGCTTCTGCATCTAATAGGTCTTCTATTTCTTCTTGGTTGCTTATTTTAATTTTAATAATCCAGCCTTCGGTATACGGATCTGTATTTACATTCTCTGGCTCGTCTTCTAGTCCTTCATTGAACTCGATGATTTCACCACTCAAAGGCAAAAACAAATCAGAAACGGTTTTAACAGCCTCTACACTTCCAAAAACTTCATCTTTGGCTAATTCTTCGCCTTCTGTTTCTACCTCAACATATACAATATCACCTAGTTCGCTTTGTGCGAAATCGGTTATACCCACAGTAGCAACATCACCGTCTATTTTAACCCATTCGTGGTCTTTAGTGTACTTTAATTCATTTGGAATGTTCATAATATTAACTGATTTAATTTATAGTTGTGTTTTTTTAATTTCCGAAATTGTATCGAAGGGTTATACCCGAACGTATAGTTGTGGTAGGAAAGGCAGTAGAGATAGCATACTGCGAAAAAGTATGATCATAATAAAATATGGCCGTTAAGTTTTTTGACAAAGCATAATCTGCCGTAAAATATACACTCCACAAATCCTGACCCGCCGTGGTTTGACTATTAGCAAAATCTAAATACCTTATGATAGATTCATTTCTTCTAAAAGAAATATCGGCTTTAAGGTTTAAATCACTTCTAATAATTCGGTTGTTACCCCCTACCTTTGTAGTAAAGCTTAAATCTTGAACACGGTAACCTAAACCAAAAATATATTCGTTTCCTTGCACTTCGGTTAATAAGTTATTATCAAAACTCAAAGAAAGCTGTCTGTCTCTTCTGATTTCAGTTGAAAGTTTAATGCTATTTTTCAACTCCATATCAACCTTAATTAAAGGTGAAAATTGCTCACTTAAATTAATGTTTGAAATTAAAAACGGATTTTTGAAATTTCCCGATTGGTCTAGATTGGTTATACTGTACGGATTGGTTCTATCATAATCTAAATTACTTTGAAATTGATTGATACTGTACAGCGAAGTATATCCATGCTGAAGCGTAAATCTTCTAAAAGTATCTTTAAACCATTTAATACGCATAAGACCCGTGTACTTTAAAGTCCAGTTAGGCAAAGGTACATCTCTAAAGGCACCTAAACTAATATCTTGGGCATCTTTACCGGTATAAGCCGATAGAAAAGAAGGTAACAGCACCGCCTGACTAGTTCTTCCAAATCCTTTAGGAAACCCGGTTTCTTGGTTAATGTTGGCTGGATCTGACAAATCTATACCGGCTTTACGTGCCAAACGGTTAGCAACGGCAAGTCTATTCTCCCTAAACTGTTCAAATGCTTCTGATCGCTCTTTGGTACTTTCAGAAAAAGCTGAGCTAATCATAATAGTAGAGATGTTAAAATTACCAAAACTATTTGGAGCCAGCGATCTATATTGCAAATCGTCTTGATTTACTCGGTAATTTTCGGCATAATTTTCAGAATAAACCCTATTGGCGTTTAAGTCTAAGGTAAGGCCTGGCAACAAACCAATATTAGCTTGAACACCCAAATTGCGTGTTTCATTCTCTGTATATTGCTCATTAAATTCTTGATATGTGGTAAGCCAACCTCTTCTAGCTGCACGCTCACGAATGTCATTTTGACCTCCAAAAACAAAACCTGCACTGGGTTTTAAGGTACCTAAAAATCCTATATCGTTAGTATAACCTGGTAAAAACATACCATTGGTTTCTTGATAATTAAAAGTAAGACGTTTTAAAGCAGTCACAACATCTATACCTGTACTTAAAACGCGGTCACCAAAGCTCAACTCTTCATCATCTGTATTTGCGGCATTTGTGCCTCCACTTCTTGAAAATCCAAGAGCGTTAGCCGGACGCGCATTCATGTTAATTGCCGACTTATTACTATTCCCGCCTTTTTTCTTTAAACCTATATAATCGTAAAGAGTACCCATTTCTACCGTACCATTTATTTGGTGGGTGTTAGCATTTTGTATGGTATTTCCTAAATCAGGGATACCGGGTAAATCTCTTAAGATTTGAGATCCGCGTTGCCATTGAAAATTACCCGTATAAGAATAGGTTGCCCTTAAAAATTTAAGGAATGGAAACTTCTCAAAAGGCAACTCATAATTTACTTGTAAATTTTGGTTAAAGCTATTTGGATCTCCGATGGCAAAAAAATCATCCCACACCCCAACGCTATTGTCTTGCCTATTTTCTTCATCTATATAATTACGAACTATTCGATTGGTATTTGCCGAGAGTACAAAATTTAAAGATTGAGTCAATTGATGATTGATAGCATATTGATAGTCGAGTGTATAATTACGCTGATATAACTTTGGTAAACCTAAAGAACCTGGTGGCAGATTAATTTCTCTAAATCGCTGTTCGTTATACTGCCTCAAAATGGTGCTTGAAGCCGATAAACTAGTAGGTAATAAATTAAAATTGAAATCTTTTAGCGGCTGATAGTAATCACTACTATCTAAAACGGAAATGTTTTTAAAAGGCTCTACTGCAACTTTTGGCGGTGCGTACTCATAAGTTGCACCTACGTTAACATTTTGGCTTAATGCTTCTGCTATTTCAAAATCACGATGATCTTCTTGATTATAGGTACCAGAAAAAGTAAAGTTTTCTACATCAATAGGAAGCGGTACCTTATCTTGATTCTGTCTTTCTTTTCGAAGACCAATAACACTAACGCTTTGACGCTTTGTATAATCTTCGGCTCGTTCTTGCAATTCTCGCTTGCGCTCGGGTGTAGCATTATCTAACAGCGTCTCTAATTCTAAATCTAAATATTCTGGATCAAATTGAGGAGTGATTAACTCTTCCCCACGGCTGTAGCTAAAAGGTACTTTTACACCCCATTTTTTGGGTAGTAATTGCCCCATATTTAAGCTGGTTACAACATCATATTGTTTCACATCTTCTCTGCTACGCTGGTTAGGTCCTTGTTCTATGCTACCAAAACCAACAGTGCTTCGCTTACCTGTAGCGCTTACGCTAGCGAAGTCGGCTAGATTGGTATCCATATTTACGATTGCGGCCCAGCCGCCTTCATTTTTCATATCAGAAAGGCGCAACTCGTTAAACCAAACTTCACCACTAGCCTGTGTTGTTCCGGTATTTTTTAAACCTAGCATCAACATACGTATATCGCCAAAAGTTGGATTCCCTTTTATACCAACCTTCATCTCTCCAGAAGTATTCCCAGTAACAGGCTGCAGTTCTTTATTAAAATAGTTTAGCTGTCCTGGATTAAAATTAGGATTTCCTATAACCAATGATTTTATTTGTTGTAATAAAGCTAGGGGGAGTTTTAAGTCATTTTCTATGGGCCACACATCTCTAGGTACAGTTGAATTTAGGTCGCTTACCGTAAGAGGAATCTCAACTTGATAAAAGTTATCGGTAAAATCTGTACCCATACGTATAAAAGCCGATAATTCTCCATCTAATAAAGTGGGTTCTGGGGCGGGTAACGACTCGGCATGCAAGAACATCTCTAAATTTTCAAATTGACGCATATCAATCTGAAAATTCTTATAAACCGCCCGAGAATCATTGGGTTTTAAATTTTTAACTACCAAAGACATGGATTGCTCGTCTTCTCGCACGCGCTGATTGTTATCGATTAATTCTTCTCGTACAACTCCTGGTGGTGTTACATAATCTGAAGTTTGCTCTTTACTTACAGCGGTTACTTCAAAGGTAGTTCCGGTAGTAATTTCTGGATCGGTACCGTCGGGAACCACAGCTTGGTTGTAGCGTCTATAATCACCGCGTACCAAATCTAAACTTCCAAATCTTAAGGTTACCTCCTTTTCAAATCCGCTAAGGAACATTCGCATAAAACGAATAGAGCGCAAGTCTGCAATACCATTTACCGCAAATTGACTTTCGGTGCGTAAAGGTATCTTAAACTGTACCCACCGCACTTCCATTTGTTTACCGTTTTGCAAAGTAGTGGTTAAGGTCTTTACATCGGTAATATAATCATAGTCAACCCCAGCAAAACTTGCGGTGTTATTCTCAACACTCATATTTCTAAAAACAGGAACCTTATACTCAAAGTAACTGTCTATAGTATTCATGGTGTTATCACGGTTGATATCTTCTACAGAAGGTACAGTAGTTCTTCCTCTATTGTTCTGCCCCACTTCTGTAGGACTGTTACCTTGCAAACCATTGTATTTTTTGTAGCGCTCTAAAATATTTCCCGTAGCACTTAGATAAAATTCATAGTTATCGTTCGCAGGATCTTCTAATCCGGCAAACTGCGGAAATTGCAGACCTTCTTCGCTATCGTCTAGACCGTCAAGACCAAGGTCTTGATTTACCCTTTGTTGACCTTCTGTATCAAAGGCATAAACCAAAGATTGGTTACTTGGCACTTTACCAAAAGCTGTTTCAAGGGTATTATCGGTTGATCCGTCTACTGGCAATCCGTTCTCGTATTGTTTTCTACCATCTTTTAAAATATCTTCACTAATATTTCCCAGATTAAGGGTAATCAATCCTTCATTGATGCTGGCATTTTCTTGGTAAATAAACGGATCCATCACCCAGAATTCAATAAACTCAACATTTGAACGCTCAAAATCTGTAGTAGTAATCTCACGCATTATTCCTCCAAAATTTTCTTTGGGGTTAGGAAGCGTATTATCGGTCGCAGCCGGATTAAAATTATACTGGCCACGCTCCTGCGGATTAAAGTTTAAATCTAAAGTGTAAATAGCCTGCGTTTGCCCCTGAACGATATCGGTATCTGGAAAAATTTCATCTATAAATACGCGTCTGGTGGCATATGAAGAAAGGTCATTATCGCTAATACCTGAAGGGCGCTGATTGGTATAAAAAATAGGATCTATGGTGTACCAAGATAAGTGAGCACGTTTGTATGTAGTAGCCAAATCGTTATTGCTACGCTCTCCTCCAAAGCCTAGTGGTGCACTTGACAAGAACCACGATAAAGGACTCATTACTGAAATTGAAGTTTGAGAAGCCTCAAAATCATCTACATAACTGGTGGCTACACCGTTAAAATTATCACCCTTAGGACTACCAGGATGCAAATAAGCAAATTCACCACGTACAGAAAAATTAGAAGGCACATCGGTGTCTATGTTTGGTAGTTTATTCACCAATCGCGTAAAGAAAGGAACCTCTGTAGAGTAGTTTAAATTAAAGCCATACATAGAGTTATTTATAGGCTCATAACTGTAATTTGCTTTCTGGGTTAGCGGTCGCTCATTCAGGTTTAAATAAGTGGCACCAATAATGAAGTTTTTATTGAATTCGTGTTGTATATCTAAGCCGGTAAAACGCTTGGTTTGCTGTCCAAAAAGCGCATTATTTTCAGTTGAAACTTGAATTGGCGTATCTGAGGCCAATAAAGCTTCATCTAAAATATTTACTCTACCTAATTGATAGTCTACCGTATAATCTACTCCCTCTTGTAAAGTTCTTCCTCCTGCGGTTACTACCACAGAACCTTGAGGCACGTTAAAAGCACCTATTGGGATTCCTCCTTGACCACTTGATTTATAACTACCTTTTAACTGAAATTTATTCTTATCGGCTTCTTCTTGCTCTGCCTGAATCTTTGTAGTAGTGTACAAACTTCTAAAAACATATTTCGTTTGATTGGCGTTATAACTTAACGGATTTTCGTAATTTTCTGGACCTCCGTTTGGGGTATTGTCAAGTTTATTGAAAAGATACTCACCAAATGGTTCTACACTAGTAAAAATAACCCGACCGTTTTGTGTATCAATGGTTAGACCATTTACAAAATCAAAAAATCCGTCACCGTCTTGAACAGGGTCGTTATTTAAGTTTAAATTATCTAGATTAAAAACACGTAATAAGGTTTTATCTTCTACATCTGGTGGTAAATTGGCATTCGCCACTCCTTTGATGTAGTTTAAGGGTTGAGGATCTGTATAAAGTATATTAAATCTAAAATCTTCTTTTTCAATTTGAAAAGCATCCAAACTATAGATGTTTTTCATCATTAAATCCCAAACCGGTTCGTTCACATTCGTAATAGGACTTTTAAGCATTTTAACCACCAAATTTTGACTCACCGCCACTTGGTTTTGGTTGTTAGGATCTGTACCGGTGGTTTGCCCTTGGGTAGCTGGAACCCCATCATTTGCAAATTCACCCACTTGATAAACTTGACCGTTTACTGTAAATTGAAAAGCTACAGCCAACATCTCATCATTATTGATACGCTGATTTAAGGATACATATCCCAATTGTGGATGTAAGGTATATTCAGATGGCTGTAATTGACGGGCATTTTCTAGTTTGGCGTAGTCTGTCCCCTCACTTACTTGAGAAGAAACAGCTCCAAAACCTTGATCTACACTCGCAACATCCCGAATGGCCTCGGTTAACAAACTCTGTTGTGGACCATTAATACCCAGCGGATTAAAGTCGTTATTACTATTGTTAGGAAATGCACTGGCAGGAGCATTGATAAAGCCTGAAAATGCTGGTGGATTGCTCGGATTACCATTGGCATCTAATAAAACCCCCACTTTTCTAGGGTTAGACTCTCCCAAATCTTGAATTGCAACAATATTTCTAGCATCGGTGAGCGCCTGGGTTGAGTTTGTACGGTTGGTTACCCATAATTGCACTCGGGTAATTTGCACATTGCTATTTATAAAAGGATAATTCTCTAACGCTTTATCGTAATGTTCTCTAAAATATTGCGCCAAGAAAAAATGCCTGTTTTCATCATAATCTAGTATGAATTTTTCAAATTTCTCTACCGCTCCACCGCCTTGTATTTCTGTAGTCTGTCGTTCTGAGTTTTGCTCAGAAAAAACTCCTGTAATTGTAGTTTTTCCAAATTGCAACTGGGTTTTTACTCCAAATAGACTTTGACTACCCTGCATTAGTGAGCTGGTGAGTGGCATACTCACATTACCCACCTCTATCTTTCTTACTATATCATCTTCTGTAGGAGTATACTCTAATTTGATTTGATTCTGGAAGTCAAAAGTAGATTGTGTATCATAATTAGCGTTGATCTCTAGGCGCTTACCTATTTTACCCAGCAAACTCAAGCTTATACGTTGGTTAAAATCAAAGGTAAAACTACTTCGATTTCTAGGCGATAATGAGGGATTATCTTGTTTGGTGTATAGCACTCCCAAATCTACTTCAACCGAACCCTGTGGGATAATTTCAATTTCACTACCCCCAAAAATGCTTTCAAAAAAATCATTATTTACATAAAAAATGGGCAACAAGTTCTTTTGTGCCTCTTTGGCCTCATCACTTCTTCCAGTTAGCGCATCAGATTTTTGCTTAAAATATTCTTTCATTTGATTTTTTAAAATCAAATTTTCATATTGCTCACGTGTTAAAACCAATGGATAATTGACATTCACCGCTCCAGTTTTCTCTGTATAAATATACCGGTCTAAAATGGGGTCATAAGTATATTTTTGTTTAATACTATTAGGGTAACTTAAATCTATCTTACCCGTTTGATGTCCTGTCTCGGTGCTATCTTGCACAGTTTCTTGTTGCGCCCAAAACTTAGGGCTAAAAATCAAGCCTAAAACCAGAAAAGCAACAATCTTACTTTTATTACCTAGAGCAATTGTATTCAAGATATTTATAAGTTTTTTAGAGCTAGCTTTATAATTTGTTGAACGGTTGAGTCTGGAGTTTCTTTTAAAATGCGCTGCACTACTTTTTCAGATTGCTTTGCACTATACCCAAGAGTTTCTAGTGCAGATAACGCTTCTTGCTTTGCACTATTGCCTTGAGGCATTGAAATTTGTGCTTGTTCAAGGTGATCTCCTAGTTTATCTTTTAAATCTATAATTACCCTTTGCGCTGTTTTGGTTCCTATCCCTTTCACACTTTTTATCACATCAACATCTTCTTGGGTTATAGCTTCAACAACTTCTTGAGGAGATAAAGAAGAGAGCATGGTTCTTGCTGTACTTGCGCCTATACCCGACACTGATATGAGTTTTTTGAAAATCTCACGCTCTTGCACCTGCATAAACCCGAATAAAGTATGCGCATCTTCTCGAACTTGTAAATAGGTATAAATTTTTACGTTCTCGTCGAGCGGAAGTTGCTCGTAGGTATGTAAAGAAATATGTAAAAAATAACCAACACCCTGGCAGTCAATTACCACATAAGTAGGTGACTTTTCGGCTAATCTACCTTTTAAATAAGCAATCATAAACGTTAATAAAGCGTTAAAGCTCCAAATGTAGCAAATTAATTAGGATACAAAAAGTAAAAAGCAGGTTTAACACACCTGCTTTTTTCGTGTATTTTAATGCGGTATTCCTGTGTGAGATCGTTTTTCTTTTTCTTGCGCATCTACAACTGCAACGGCGGTCATGTTAACCATTTCTTCTACACTAGCTCCTAATTGCAAAACATGTGCAGGTTTTTTTAATCCCATTAAAATAGGACCAATAGAATCGGTTTGATTCAATTCTTTTATCATTTTGTAATTAGAATTGGCCGCATCAAGGTTCGGAAAAATAAGCGTATTCACCTTTCTACCCGCTAATTTTGAAAACGGGAATTTACTTTCTAACATGCGTCGACTCAAAGCAAAATCTACTTGCAATTCGCCATCTACAATCAAATCTGGCATTTTATCGTGTAAAATCTCTACTGCACGTTTTATTTTCTTTGCTTTATCATGTTTAGAGGACCCGAAATTTGCATAAGAAACCATGGCCATAATAGGTTCCATACCAAACATTTTTACGATTCGACTAGTCATATAAGCAATTTTAGCCAAATCTTCAGAATCGGGCTCTATATTAATGGAGGTATCGCTAATAAACAACGGACCACGGGTGGTATTCATCAAATTGGTTGCTGCAATTCGAGTTACCCCTTTATCCATTCCGATCAAATCTAAAATTGGTTTCACCACGGTAGGATAGGCTCTAGAATAACCAGACAACAAAGCGTCTGCATCTCCTTCATTTACCATCATACTAGCGTAATAGTTACGCTCGCGCATCAGCTTTTGCGCCTCATACAAGGTAATTCCATTACGTTTTCTAGCATTCCAAAACACTTCGGCATAAGCATTTACTTGGTCTTTGCATTCATCAGACTTAGGGTCTATAATCTCAACAGCTTCTGTTTTTTCAAACTCCAATTCCTGCATCAATTCAAGAATCACATCCTTTCTTCCTAATAGAATAGGTCTACATAAGCCTTCATCGTGACCTATTTGAGCTGCTTTTAATACATCTAAATGATCTGCTTCGGCATAAACCACCCGTTTTGGATTTAGCTTTGCTCTATTTAAAAGCAAACGGGTAATTTTATTATCGCCTCCCATACGTTCATAAAGCTCATCTTCATAGCGTTGCCAATCCTCTATAGGTTCTTGAGCCACGCCACTCTCCATTGCCGCCTTAGCTACTGCCGGCGGTATCTTTGTAAGCAATCTTGAGTCAAAAGGCTTAGGTATAATATATTCTCTACCAAAGCCCAATTTGGTTTCTCCGTAGGCAATATTGACTTGCTCTGGAACATTTTCTTTAGCTAGCTCTGCTAAGGCCCTAACAGCAGCCATTTTCATAGCTTCATTAATTTTTGTGGCCCGAACATCTAATGCTCCTCTAAAAATAAACGGAAAACCAAGTACATTATTTACTTGGTTAGGATGATCGCTGCGCCCAGTTGCCATAATCAAATCTTTTCTTGTACCTACGGCTAAATCGTAATCAATTTCTGGATTAGGGTTAGCCATAGCAAAGACAATAGGATTCTTTGCCATGCTTAAGAGCATTTCTGGTGTAACAATATCGGCGATAGACAAGCCCACAAAAACATCTGCATCTTGCATCGCCTCCTCGAGTGTATCGATTGTACGGCTGGTGGCAAACTCGTCTTTTTCGGCACTTAAATTCTCTCGATCTTTACGGATTACCCCTTTACTATCTAACATAACAATGTTATCTGCCTGGGCCCCAAAAGCTTTATAAAGTCTAGTACAAGAAACTGCAGCGGCTCCTGCCCCACTCACCACAATTTTTACATCTTCTATTTTCTTATCTGCCAGCTCAACTGCATTTAAAAGTGCGGCAGCCGATATAATAGCCGTACCATGCTGGTCATCGTGCATCACGGGTATATCTAACTCTTCTTTTAAGCGTCTTTCAATTTCAAATGCTTCTGGTGCCTTTATATCCTCTAGGTTTATTCCACCAAAAGTTGGTGCAATATTCTTAACTGTTTGTATAAACTCATCTACATTTTTGGTATCAACTTCAATATCAAAAACATCTATATCTGCAAAAATCTTAAACAACAAGCCCTTCCCTTCCATTACGGGTTTAGAGGCCTCTGGCCCGATATCTCCTAAGCCCAAAACGGCAGTACCATTTGATATAACCGCAACCAAATTCCCTTTTGATGTATACTTGTAGCTGTTGTTTTTATCTTTTTCAATCTCTAAACAAGGAGCGGCAACTCCAGGAGAATAAGCCAATGCTAAATCACGCTGAGTCGCGTATTTTTTGGTTGGCACAACCTCTATTTTTCCAGGTTTGGGTTTGGCGTGATAAACTAAAGCTTCTCGTCTTTTTCTTTCGTTTTGTATGCTCATTTGTATTTTGTTTAGCGAACCTACAAATGTAAACATAAGTTTTTTGATTTGCTAAGATTGCTTTTTTAAAAACGAGATATTACGATGAAGACCCGCAAATTTAGTCCGTTTAACGGCCGATTTTTGAAAAATCTTACCAAAAGTTTCTTGTGTAATCTCTTCCCAATCAGATTTTGTGTAGGCCAGCAAATCGGGGTGTGGATCAAAAAGTGGTTCATTATGGGGTTTAGAAAATCGGTTCCAAGGGCAAACATCTTGACAAATGTCGCAACCAAACATCCAATCATCAAATTTACCTTTTTGTGATGGTGGTATTTCCTCTTTTAGCTCAATGGTAAAGTAAGATATACATTTACTACCATCTACACGATAAGGTTCATAAATCGCTTCTGTTGGGCAAGCATCAATACAGGCCGTACAGCTACCACAGTGATCTGTTACGGGAGTATCGGGTTCTAACTCTAGGTCTAAAATTAATTCTGCAATAAAGAAGAATGAGCCTGTTTTTTTGGCCAATAAATTACTGTTTTTACCTATCCAACCCAATCCGCTTCTAGCCGCCCAAGCTTTATCTAGAACTGGTGCAGAATCAACAAAAACACGCCCCTCAACGGCTCCAATCTCATTTTTTATGTATTCAAATAATATTTTTAGTTTATCTTTAATTACGAAATGATAATCCCGACCATAGGCATATTTGCTTATTTTGTAGGTATCTTGTCTCTGATTTACATCAGGATAATAATTATATAGTAAAGATATTACACTTTTTGCCCCAGGAACAAGCAATCGAGGATCAAGCCGTTTATCAAAATGATTCTCCATATAACCCATCTGTCCATTTTTATCCTCTTTTAGCCATTGTTCTAAACGAGGAGCTTCTTCTTCAAGAAATTCTGCTTTGCTCACACCGCAAGAAATGAACCCAAGCCGGTCTGCTTCGAGTTTAATAAGTTCTTTATAAGTAAAGGTAGTGCTCATGTTTATCATTAGAATAACCCTGCCTGCGAATTAGGCCTAGAAATACCCAAATGCCTATAAGCAGCCTCGGTTACCTCTCGCCCGCGGGGTGTTCTAACAATAAAACCTTGCTGGATTAAGAAAGGTTCATAGACTTCTTCAATAGTTTCTGCACTTTCGCTCACTGCCGTAGACAGAGTGGTAATCCCCACAGGGCCACCTTTAAACTTGTGAATAATGGTGGTTAATATTTTATTGTCCATTTCATCAAGTCCATTAGCATCAACATTGAGTGCTTCTAAACCATATTGGGCAATAGCTAAATCGATTTGACCTGATCCTTTTATTTGTGCAAAATCTCTAACCCTTCTCAATAGGGCGTTGGCTATACGGGGTGTTCCTCTACTTCGGCTTGCAATTTCAATAGCCGCTTGAGTTTTAATGGGTACTCGCAAAATACTAGCGCTTCTTTCTATAATAGTGGCTAGGAGCTCTGTATTATAATATTGTAATCTGCTTGAAATACCAAACCTAGCACGCATGGGTGCAGTTAATAGACCAGAACGAGTGGTTGCTCCAACAAGAGTAAACGGATTTAATTCTATCTGAACACTACGTGCATTAGGACCACTTTCTATCATGATATCTATCTTAAAATCCTCCATGGCAGAATAGAGATACTCTTCTATAACCGGACTGAGGCGATGTATTTCATCTATAAATAAAACATCTCGAGGCTCCAAATTGGTTAATAACCCAGCTAAATCACCAGGCTTGTCGAGAACAGGACCGGAAGTAATTTTGATACCTGCTCCGAGTTCATTGGCCAAAATATGAGCTAGCGTTGTTTTACCTAGACCTGGAGGCCCGTGAAACAGCGTATGATCTAAAGCCTCATCGCGAAGATTAGCCGCTTGAACAAAAATAGCCAAATTTTCCAGTACCTTTTCTTGACCTGCAAAATCATTAAAAGATAAAGGCCTTAAGGCTTTCTCTATATCGTGCTCGGCTGGAGAGAACCCCTCACCAGTTGGATCTAAATGCTCATTCATAAAAACAAAGATAAACAAAAAGCCTTTTCAAATCTTGAAAAGGCTTTTGTGATTTATTAAAAGAAGTTTTAATGACTTAATTCATCTTCATTAGGCTGAAGTGGTATGTGCTGTGGCACAAAATCTTGCCCAGGAATTACATAGTCTGTTTCTTCCTTATTCATTTTACTATAGTCATACGACCAACGGTACACACTTGGTATTTCACCTGGCCAGTTACCATGGATATGCTCTACCGGAGTAGTCCATTCTAGCGTGGTCGCGTTCCAAGGGTTCTGCGTAGCTTTTCTACCATAGAAAATAGAAGCTATAAAGTTATAAACAAATATCAATTGAGCTAATGCGGTCATAATAGCAAACAATGTGATTAGTACATTTACGTCAGCTAAGTCATCGAAATAAGGAAACGCTGTATTGGTGTAGTACCTTCTAGGAAGTCCGGCTAGACCGATAAAGTGCATAGGGAAGAAAACTCCGTATGCTCCAACGGCAGTAATCCAAAAATGCGCATATCCTAAGTTTTTGTTCATCATTCTCCCAAACATTTTGGGAAACCAGTGATATACTCCGGCTAACAAACCGTACACTGCCGAAATACCCATTACCAAGTGGAAGTGTGCAATAACAAAATAGGTATCATGCACGTTGATATCTAGCGTACTATCTCCTAAAATAATTCCTGTTAATCCTCCTGTTATAAAAGTAGAAACAAATCCAATTGAGAATAGCATCGCAGGGTTAAGCTGCAAGTTACCTTTCCATAAGGTAGTGATCCAGTTAAAGGCTTTTACCGCAGAAGGAATGGCAATTAAAAGGGTTGTAAAAGTAAACACAGAACCTAAGAAAGGATTCATTCCTGATACGAACATATGGTGACCCCAAACGATTGTAGATAAAAAGGCAATGGCTAATATAGAAGCAATCATCGCTCGGTAACCAAAAATAGGTTTTCTTGAATTTGTCGCCATGATTTCGGACACTAGCCCCATTGCTGGAAGAATAACGATGTATACTTCTGGGTGACCTAAGAACCAAAATAAGTGCTCAAAAAGTACAGGTGAACCACCTTGGTGTGCTAAAACTTCTCCTTTAATATAAATATCACTTAAGAAGAAGGATGTACCAAAACTCCTATCCATGATAAGCATTAGCGCGGCACTTAATAAAACAGGGAAAGAAACCACACCAATAATAGCCGTTACAAACAAAGCCCAAATTGTAAGCGGAAGACGTGTCATAGACATGCCCTTTGTTCTTAAGTTAAGTACGGTAACGATATAATTCAATGAACCAATTAGCGATTGCGCAATAAATATTGCCATAGATATTAACCAAAGCGTCATCCCTAAACCAGAACCAGGAATAGCCTCTGGTAAAGCACTCAATGGAGGATAGATAGTCCAACCAGCTGATGCTGGTCCCGATTCTACAAATAAAGAACTAATCATGATAACACATGATATAAAGAATAACCAGTATGACACCATATTCATAAAGCCGGAAGCCATATCACGCGCTCCAATTTGCAATGGAATTAATAGGTTACTAAAAGTACCACTTAAACCGGCTGTCAATACAAAGAACACCATTATAGTACCGTGAATGGTAACTAATGCTAAGTAAGAATCTGGCGTCATTACTCCATCTGGTGCATACTTATCGCCAAGAAGTAACTCAAAAATATAAAAAGATTGTTCTGGCCAAGCCAATTGGATTCTGAACAATATGGACATCAATATCCCTATGAATCCCATAGCAAACCCAGTAATCAAAAACTGTTTAGCGATCATTTTATGATCTTGACTAAAAATATATTTAGTAATAAACGTTTCTTTATGGTGGTGACCGTGACCATCATCGTGGTGCTGATCTTGAGCGTTTAATGTTGCGTTTACTGACATATTTATAAGCTATTATATCTTTTCTAATGTATTATTATTTCTTCTCAATTGTAGAACCAAATGTTGGTTGCTCTGCAAGCCACGCTTGGTATTCATCCTCTTCTTCCACTACAATCTTCATCTGCATATTGTAATGAGAAACCCCACAAATTTTATTACATAATAAGTAATAATCGAACTCATAAGGATCTAATCCCATTTCGCCTTGAGCTTCTAACTCTTTTGTTCTTTGTTTCCTAATCTCATTAAGTTCTTTAACTTTATCTACCATATAATCGGTAGTACGCATTTGTTCTGTAGTTAAGGTTGGTGTAAAGCCAAACTGAGTAATCATACCAGGAACCACATTCATTTGTGCTCTATGAAATGGAAAATAAGCAGAGTGCAACACATCTTGCGATCTAAATTTAAAGAGTACCTTTTTATTAACTGGCAAGTGTAATTCTGTTGTAATTTTATCATCCATTGCATAAGGATCACTTTCATCTACTCCTAAGGTGTTGATTCCCTCGATAAAGCGCACATTGGCTTTTCCTAAGGTATTATCCTCACCAGAATAACGTGCTTTCCAACCAAATTGATAAGCATAAACCTCTATTACCAATGTATCTTCATCTTCGTCAACAAACATAATATCAGACCAAGTAAATAATCCGTAAATTATAAGGCCCGCCAATACGATAACAGGAATAATTGTCCAGATAAATTCTAATTTATCATTATCTGCATAAAATAGCGCTTTTTGACCTTTTTTACCTCTATATTTCCAACCAAAATAATGCAACAAGAATTGAGTAATCATTTGTACAAAAATGATAACACCCATACTTATAAACATTAGCCGGTCATAATCTACCCCGTGTTCTGAGGCAGCTTCTGGAAGATACAATTTTGTATAATTCCAAAAATTATAAAACATAAAAACATACAAGAAAACCGTAAAGGCCATCAATAAATAGGCTTGGGTTTTATTGTCTTTATCTGAAGCAATACTAGAATCATCACTAGACACAGGCTTCGATAATTTCAGGATTTTTGACATTTGCCAAAAGGTCAATCCCAATAAGGCTAAAACAGATATGATTAAAAATACAGTCATTTTATCGTAGTCTTTAACTTTTTAAATTTTAATAATGAAAGTGTTCACTCTCTTTAATAAACGGATTTCTTTTTGCTAGTAGGGGTGCTTTAGTTAATGCGTTAAATACAACGAAAGTAAATAATCCTCCAAAGAAAAGTACCGCACTTATTTCTGGTACACCAATAAACCAAGATTCCCCAACGGTTGCTGGCATTACCATAGTATAGATATCTAGATAATGACCAACTAAAATCATTATACCGGTCATAACAATAAACCAATTAATTCTTTTATACTCACTATTCATTAGTACCAACAAAGGAAATAGAAAGTTAATAGCTACCATTCCGAAAAATACTAAGTTGTATTTTTCTATTCTAGTAACGTAATAAACCACTTCTTCTGGGATGTTTGAGTACCAAATTAACATAAACTGAGAGAACCATAGGTAAGTCCAAAATATACTAATACCGAACATAAACTTACCTAAATCGTGAATGTGACTATCATTTACATAGGGAAGGTAACCTCTAGACTTAAGGTAAATGGTAACCAAAGCGATTACGGTAATTGCCGAAACAAATAAACTAGAGAACACATACCAGCCGAACAAAGTACTAAACCAGTGCGGATCTAAACTCATAATCCAATCCCAAGACATCATCGATTCAGTAACAATAAAGAATACTAGAAAAGCTGCAGATAACTTAAAGTTTTTTCTATAGTAGCTGTTATCATTAGCTTCATCTTGTTTTAAAGAATTTTTTCTTAAAAAGTATCTAAATACATTCCACCCGATAATATAAATGGCAGCCCTAATCAAAAAGAATGGAACATTTAAGTAAGAAGATTTATTCTGGATTATTTCATCGGTGGCAACTACATCAGGATCCATCCAAATAAATAAATGATTAAGATGAACACCAGACAAAGCCAAAAGAATAAATACAATTATACTACCTGGCAACAAGTAGGCAGTTATAGCCTCCATGACCCTAAATAGTACTGGCGACCAACCGGCCTGTGCCGCATATTGAATCGCATAAAAGGCTAGGGCTCCTAAGGCGATCATAAAGAAAAAGAAGGCTCCCACATAAAGTGCGGCCCAAGGTTTGTTTTGTAATTGATGAAGAACATGTTCTGCGTGTTCGTCATCGTGCGCTGCATCTCCATGATGGGCAACTGAATGCTCTCCCGCGGCCATTTCATGATTACCGTGATGCTCTTGAGCAGCTAAAATCTCTTTTACTTCTTCAATCGAGGTAGGTGCAGTTGCAAAGGCATAAACCAATCCTATTGCCCCTAAAATCATAAAGATTATAGCTGTTATTTTTAATTTACCAGATAGCGTGTACATATTAATAGATAATAATGCGGTTATTCTTAATTATTTTCTTCTTTTGATAGGTTTTGGTCAGCCGAATCTTGTGCTTCATTATTGGCTTTATCTCCGGCAATTCCTGCTTTTTCCCAATGGGCAATTTCGTCTGCAGTCATGAAATCTCTTTTAGGCTTCCCTTCAAGTTCATTTTTAAGGTCCATCACATAATGTACGATTTGCCAACGTTCTTTCTCATTAGTTTGAGCCGCATATGACCCCATACTATTTAATCCATAATAAACCACGTGATAAGTAGAACCTTCGGTAATTGCTCTTCCCATATCATCATAAGAAGGCACCCCTAAAATTTTCTCTCGATTCACTAAAGTTCCTTTACCATCACCTTTATCGCCGTGACAGATTGCACAATATATGGTATACAAAGCTGCCCCTTCATTTACATTCTCTTCTGTATAAGGAAGCGGATTTTTAAGCTCGGCCTTTGCAGCATCAAAACCATCTAAGTTATTTTCGTATTCATAAGGCATCCAACCTCTTGGAACCGTACCTTCTGCTGGTAATTTAGCTTCTTGCCCGTTCACAAAAATATCATATTCGCCGTAAGCTTCATACCCTACAGGTTCATACATATCTGGGAAGTATTGATAATTTCTGTCTTTCTCACCAGCACAAGATGCTGCTATTAAAGATAGACCACAAATACTCGCTAGTTTAAATAAACTTCTCATAAGGCTTATTTGTTTATTAAATTAACTTCTAATGCCCCAGTATTCTTAAAGAATTGAGCCATTTCTTCTATGTTATTATTCTCGACTAAAACTTCCATTAAAAACAAATCATCGGTTGTTCTTACATCTGGGTTTTCAGCTTTTTTAAAAGGCCATAACCTACTTCTTAAGTAAAAAGTAATTACCATTAAGTGAGCCGCAAAAAATACCGTAAGCTCAAACATAATTGGAATGAAGGCAGGAAGGTTCTCTAAGAAAGAGAAACTTGGTTTACCTCCTATGTTTTGTGGCCAGTCTTCGATCATAATAAAATTCATCATCAAGATGGCGACCGTCAACCCTACTAATCCATAAAGAAAAGAAGTAACTGCCAAGCGGGTGTGTGGTAAACCCATCGCTTTATCTAGTCCGTGAACAGGGAAAGGCGTAAAAACCTCTTCGATATGATAATGCTTAGCACGGGTATCTTTAACCGCTTGCATTAAGATATCATCATCTGTGTAAATTGCATGAATCTTTGTTGATGCCATCTTCAATTAGTTATTTTTTAAGTTAGTTGCCTGTCCAGACCAATCCTTTCTATCTGCTTGCCCATCGTAATCGACAAGTAATTGATCTAAAAGTGCATAATCCTCATTTGTCATTTTACTGATTTGATCATAGGTAAAAACCCCTATTTGATGTAATTGATGCGCAACATTTACCCCTATCCCATCAATCTTTGTTAAATCATCTTGTTGTTGGTTCGCCGCATCAAATCTTCCAATTCGATCTAAAAGCTGTTGCACCAGGAGCTCTTTATTTTGAGCTATTGCTGATTTTGTCTCGGGCGAATCTATAACAACATTAACCATTTGTTCTTTCGGCAATTCATACAATTTTACATCATCACCATGTGCTGCACGCATATTCTTATAACGATCTCCAGATGACTTCAAAATGGTTTTTACTTCGGCTTGAGCAATTACTGGGAAGGTCCTCGCATACAATAAAAACAATACAAAAAAGAATCCGATGGTACCTACAAAAATTCCAATATCTACAAAAGTTGGTGAGAACATTGTCCAAGAAGACGGCAAGTAATCTCTGTGTAAAGAAGTTACAATAATTACAAATCGTTCAAACCACATTCCAATATTTACAACAATCGAAATAAAGAATGAGAACATGATACTTCTTCGTAACTTAGGGAACCACATAAATTGTGGAGAAAATACGTTACAAGTCATCATCGCCCAATAAGCCCACCAGTAAGGTCCAGTTGCTCTATTCAAAAAGGCATACTGCTCAAATTCTACTCCAGAGTACCAAGCAATAACCAGCTCGGTAATATAAGCCACCCCTACTATTGAACCCGTAATCATAATTACGATATTCATCAATTCAATATGCTGTACAGTAATATAATCTTCTAATCCAGACACTTTTCTCATAATGATCAAAAGTGTATTTACCATTGCAAATCCTGAGAAAATTGCCCCTGCAACGAAGTAAGGGGGGAATATGGTAGTGTGCCATCCAGGAATAACAGAGGTAGCAAAGTCAAACGATACAATAGTGTGAACCGAAAGTACTAAAGGAGTTGCAAGACCGGCTAATACTAAAGAAACCTCTTCAAAACGCTGCCAGTCTTTGGCTCTACCCGACCAACCAAAGGCCAGTATAGAATAAATTCTCTTTTGAAAGGGTTTAACCGCACGATCACGAATCATAGCAAAATCTGGAAGTAAACCTGTCCACCAGAAAACTAAGGATACAGAAAGGTATGTTGAAATTGCAAATACATCCCATAGTAGCGGAGAGTTAAAATTAACCCATAAAGACCCGAATTGGTTAGGAATAGGTAAAACCCAATAAGCCAACCAAGGTCTACCCATGTGAATAATTGGGAACAATCCTGCTTGCACTACCGAGAAGATAGTCATCGCTTCTGCAGAACGGTTAATGGCCATTCTCCATTTTTGCCTAAACAATAATAGAACAGCTGAAATTAAGGTTCCGGCGTGCCCGATTCCTACCCACCATACAAAGTTGGTAATATCCCAGGCCCAGCCTACGGTTTTATTTAGACCCCAAGTACCAATTCCGGTAGAAACGGTGTAAGTTATACAACCCAATCCCCAAATAAAGGCTACTAAGGCAATAGAAAAGACAATCCACCAAGATTTGTTAGCCTTTCCCTCAACCGGCGCAACAACGTCTAATGTTACATCGTGATAGGTCTTATTCCCGGTAACTAGCGGCTTTCTTATAGGTGCTTCGTAATGAGACATAGTATTTTTAAAATTAATTCTTTACTTAATTAAACTTCTGATGTGTTTCTAATTTTAGTCTGATAGAAAACATTCGGCTTAGTACCTAAGTACTCTAACAAATGATACATTCTATCGTCTTGCTTATTCTTATAAACTTCACTCTCTTCGTTATTAATGTCTCCAAACTGAATAGCACCAGTACCACAAGCTTGAGAACAAGCTGTTTGGAACTCATCTTTCTTCACCTCACGACCCTCACGCTTAGCGTCAAGAATCGTTTTCTGAGTCATCTGAATACACATTGAACATTTCTCCATAACCCCTCTAGAACGAACCGTCACGTCTGGGTTAATCACCATTCTACCTAAATCATTATTCATATTATAGTCAAATGAATCGTTTTGGTTATATCTAAACCAGTTGAAACGACGTACCTTATAAGGACAGTTGTTTGCGCAATAACGCGTACCCACACATCTATTATAAGCCATTTGGTTTTGACCTTGTCTACCATGAGAAGTTGCCGCTACAGGACAAACTGTTTCACAAGGCGCATGATTACAATGCTGACACATAACTGGCTGGAAAACTACCTGCGGATTACCCGAAGCCTCTTCTAGCTCACCAAATCCTGAAAGAGAGTCTCCTAAACCATCAAAATTGTCTTTTTTCTCTAAATCCTCAACAAAGGTTTCTTCCGAAGAGTAATATCTATCAATACGCAACCAGTGCATATCTCTACTTTTTCTAACCTCTTCTTTACCTACAACCGGAACGTTGTTCTCACTATGACAAGCAATCACACAAGCACCACAACCGGTACAAGCATTTAAATCTATAGAAAGATTAAAATGATGCCCTACACTTCTATCAAATTCTTGCCATAAATCAACTTCAGGGGAATTTACAGAAACCGGTTTATGATCTAAAGAAACATGCGGAATAGCGTTCCAATGATCTTTATCTTTAGTATTAAAAATTTCTAAAGTGGTTTCTTTGATTATATCGCCACTACGTCCCATTAACGTTTTATGCAATTGCACACAAGCAAATTCATGCATGCCACTCGCCTTCTCAACACTAATATTTTGAACAGAATTAAAATCTTTATATAATGGGAAAGCATTAACTCCCACCTGCATTTCACTCTGAATAGCTTCTTTTCTGCCATACCCAAGAGCTAAACCTAAGGTTCCCACTGCTTGACCCGGTTGAATAATTACCGGTACGTTTTCTATAACCACGCCATCCAAGCTTAAGTTTGCATAGCTACCGTTTAAACCACCATCAGCAACATGTTCATTTACAAACCCCAAGTTTTCAGCATCTGCCTTTGATACGGTTAAATAGTTATCCCAAGATACTCGCGTTAACGGATCTGGAAATTCTTGTAACCAAGGATTATTAGCCTGTCTTCCACTGCCCATTCCGGTTTTTGTATACAAGTGAAGCTCTAAACCATTGGTTTTTTCAGCCTTCGCTAGACGATTGGCCGCATTAGAAATGCTTACATTAGCCACAAAGCCTTCACTTGCTTTTAAGTCAGCTCCTGTACTAGAAGTAAATACTCCATCATGCAGTGCAGTAGCCCAATTGGTGCCACCTAAAATCCCTTTACAAGTCTCTTTTATATATTTATAATAATTCTCTTCTTTTCCTAATAAACTCAACAATACGTCTTGAAATTGCTTAGTAGCAAATAACGGTCGTATGGTTGGTTGGGTTAAACCGAATTGAGTTTTGGTAAAACGTACATCTCCCCAACTTTCTAAATAATGAGGTTCCGCCCCAACAAATGCACAAAGTTTTGCAGTTTCATCTAGTCGCTCAGCGAAAGCTACAGAAACATCTACATTTGCCAAAAGAGAAGCAAATTCATCTCCATTAGGCAAAGTAAATACAGGATTAACCCCCGCCATTATCACCGCACCAACAGCACCCGCTTTAAGATCGGCTATAAGACCTTTTACTTCAGCTACATTTCCTTGCTTGGTAAGTTTCGGATCATCTGTACTCATCACCTTACTTCCTAAGGCTTCATTTATAGCCATCACAAGCAATTGAGCATCAACATCCTGAAGACCAGATACTACAACTGCACCAGAACCAGCTTTACGCAACTGCTCTTTAGCTTTTACTACAACATCATCTAATTTCGCAGGTAATCCACTAGTTGATTTACCCGAAACATATCCGTAAAGCGCCGCTAAAACTTGTTTTTGCTCTGCGGCGGTAACCATTACACGCTTATCAGCATTAGCGCCAGTCAAAGACATATTAGATTCAAAATGAACATGTCTTGACATCTTGCCATCTTTAGGAATACGACCCTTAGCATAACCTGAATCGTAACCACCACCTTGCCAATCACCTAAGAAATCTGCACCAACAGATACTATCACTTCGGCTTTTGCAAAATCGTAATTTGGCATGGCTCTATAACCATATTTTTGCTCAAAAGCGCTCAACACAGCATCTTCTGCAACATCATCATATATTACATGACTTGCATTAGGGTAAGCCAGTTTAAACTCTTCCATCAAACGCTCTGTAGATGGACTAGCAAAACTCTGCGTCAAGAAAACAATTTTCTTCCCAGCAATAGCATCTAAACGCTTCTTTAAATCAGATTCAAATGTTTCCCAAGAAACAGACTCACCACCTACCATTGGGCGCTGCAATCTATTAGTATCATACAAAGAAAGCACCGAAGCATGAACCCTTGCATTTGCTCCCGGACTCATTTTATCTAAGCTATTATTCTCAATTTTAATTGGTCTACCTTCACGGGTTTTAACCAATACACTAGAGAAATCAAATCCGTTAGCTATTGTTGTCGCGTAATAATTCGCTACTCCAGGAACAATTCTTTCGGGCTGAACTACATAAGGAATAGACTTTACAACCGGACCTTCACAAGCTGCTAAAGATGCTGCTGCTGTACTAAAACCTACGAATTTCAAAAAATCTCTTCGAGAGGTCTTAGAACTCTCCAAAGATTCTTTATTTCCCAAGAACTCATCTGTAGGAATCTCTTCTACAAACTCGTTTTGCTGAAGCGTCTCAACAATAGAACTATTATCTTTTAGCTCCTCAACACTTTTCCAGTATTTCTTGTTTGATGACATATATAAAATAGATATTAACTGCTTAATAAATTAGTAATGACATTTTCCACACTCCAGCGCTCCCATTTGAGCAGCCGTCAAGGTTTCAACACCATATTTCTTTGATAATTCTTCGTGAATCTTTTCGTAATACTCATTACCCTGCATATTCACTTTTGTATCTCTGTGACATTCTATACACCACCCCATAGTTAAAGGCGCGTGCTGCCTCATAATCTCCATTTCCTCAACAGGACCGTGACATTTTTGACACTCGATACCCGCCACAGTAACGTGCTGAGAGTGATTAAAATAAGCTAAATCTGGTAAATTATGAATACGAACCCATTTTACCGGCTTCTCTTCTCCTGTATAGGATTGCGTAGCTGGATCCCAACCTACGGCATCGTAAAGCTTGGCTATTTCACCATCATAAAATTCTTTAGAATACTCTTCTGTTGCCGTTTCCGGAGCAACCTCTGCAATTGACTTATGACAATTCATACAAACATTTAAAGAAGGAATACCTGAATGCTTACTCACACGAGCAGAAGAATGGCAATACTTACAATCAATACCATTGTCGCCCGCGTGAATCTTATGCGAATAATGAATAGGCTGCACAGGCGCGTAACCTTGATCTACACCTACCTGCATAAAGAAACCATATACATAATACGAACCAACTAGTAAAAGAACTACCGTAGTGACAATCACTAAAAACTGGTTCTCTACAAACGCCTTCCAAATAGGCTTCGAAGTTTTTTCGTCTTTTTCAATAACCACACCATTTGCCTCTGCAAAACGCGTTAGTGTTTTGTTTACCAAAAACAAAACCACCAAAAGCAATAATAACACAAAAGCCAAAATACCTAAAACAACCTGGGTAGACACTCCTGCACCACCCCCTTGACCGGCCTCCGCAGCGCCTTCGGTAGCAACTGCCACTTTAGGCTCAGGTTTTGGCTGCTCTACATAAGCCAAGATATTATCGATATCAGAATTGGATAATTGAGGAAAGGCATTCATCGCCACTTTGTTATATTCTTCATAAATCGCAACCGCTTGAGGGTCTCCTGCTTCAATCATTGCCGAACTATTCTTAATCCAAGAATACAACCACTCTTTTCCTCGTTTTTCAGTCACCCCATGCAAAGCAGGACCAATAGCTCGCTTATAAGGCTTATGACAAGCGGCACATAGACTATTAAACAAATCTTTACCAGCACTCACATCACCTTCTAAACCAGCCTCATCGACCGGGGTGGTGTTCTCTTCTACCGAAGGACTATCGGCAGCATCTTGTGCAAAAGAGGGGTTAGAAAAGAAAAATAATGCTGCTAGAGCGAGCAAAAGGAATCTTGAATTTGAATGGCGCATTTTCACCTTTTTCATATTACAGTTGAATTAACATCTTTAACTTGATATACCTTTCACAATAAGGCAGTTACCTCTAAACAAGCCTGAATACTGCGAAAATCAATAGCAAAAGTAACACTTATCACGCATTTTAAAAATGTTAGCTAAGTGTTAATACGTAATTTATACCAGTTCTAAATAATAAATTTCATTAAAAATAGTTAGAAAAGTATATTTTTGTGTAAAATTAGAATTATGATCGAAAATGTAAAAGCGTATAAGCCCTTATTTTTAGGAGTTTTTATGATAACCACGCTAGGCATAAATGCGCAGGAAAGAACACTTAAAATTGAAGCAGATCCACTGATACAAGAGTTAGTGATTTTAAAAAATAAAATGGTTGAAACCAAAGAAATAAATGATCGCTATATTATACAATTATCGGCTGATGCTACTTTAAGTGAAGCTGAAAAAACTCGAGCTAAACTTCAAAAAGAATTCCCTGAAATGACTTCGAGTATAGAATATCAAGCCCCCAATTATAAGGTTTGGGCTGGTAATTTTAGAAATAGAATAGAAGCTGATAGAGCTTTTAGAGATCTCAAAGAAACTTTTAAGAAAGCATTCGTTTTTAAACCGCGGTCATAGATCAAAAATAAGCTTAATAAAAAAAGGGATTGCGTTTGCAATCCCTTTTTTTATTAAGAATTAAACAGTTAACTATTTAAGTTTCTTCTTCACTGCAACTTCTTGATATGCTTCTACAATATCACCTTCTTTGATGTCGTTGTAGTTCTTAATTTGCAATCCGCAGTCATAACCTTTTGAAACTTCTTTTACATCATCTTTAAATCGTTTTAAAGACGCTAAAAGTCCGTCATAAATTACAACACCATCACGTATCAAACGCACCTTACTGTTTCGGTAAATTTTACCATCGGTAACCATACATCCTGCAATGGTCCCAATTTTAGAAATTTTAAAGGTTTCTCTAATTTCTGCTGTACCGGTTACCTCTTCTTTCATTTCTGGAGATAACATTCCCTCCATTGCATCTTTAAGATCGTTTATGGCATCATAGATAATAGAATAGGTTCTGATATCAATCTCTTCTTTCTCAGCCACCTGTTTAGCATTACCCGCAGGCCTTACATTAAACCCAACTATAATAGCGTCAGATGCTGAAGCTAACAACACATCACTTTCGGTAATAGCACCTACGCCTTTGTGAAGTATGTTAATTTGAATCTCTTCGGTTGATAATTTTTGGAAACTATCTGTCAAGGCCTCTACAGAACCATCCACATCCCCTTTAAGGATAATATTTAACTCCTTAAAGTCGCCTAATGCAATACGTCTTCCTATCTCATCAAGGGTAATATGTCTTTGTGTTCTCACGTCTTGCTCGCGTTGCAATTGCGTACGTTTACTAGCAATATCTTTAGCCTCTCTTTCATCGCGCATAACACTAAATTTATCACCTGCCTGCGGAGCACCATCAAGACCAAGGATGGAAACCGGAGTAGAAGGACCCGCCTCCTTTATTTTGTTTCCACGCTCATCGTGCATCGCCTTGATTTTACCACTTGTAGTACCTGCCAATACATAGTCACCTATCTTAAGTGTACCACCTTGAACTAATATGGTAGAAACATATCCCCTACCTTTATCCAAATAAGCTTCAACAACAGTACCTGTAGCCAATTTATTGGGGTTCGCTTTTAATTCAAGCAACTCAGCTTCTAGCAATACTTTCTCTAGTAATTCCTTAACCCCGGTTCCTTTTTTAGCAGATATATCTTGAGATTGTATTTTACCACCCCAATCTTCTACCAGTAGGTTCATTCCGGCTAATTTTTCTTTGATTTTTTCTACGTTTGCAGTAGGCAAATCTACTTTGTTTATCGCAAAAATTATAGGCACTCCCGCTGCTTGTGCGTGAGAAATAGCTTCTTTTGTTTGAGGCATCACATCATCATCGGCTGCAATAACAATAATAGCAATATCGGTAACTTGTGCTCCACGTGCCCGCATTGCGGTAAACGCTTCGTGACCTGGTGTATCTAAGAAAGCAATACGCTTGCCATTATCTAGCTCTACACCGTATGCTCCTATATGCTGGGTTATACCCCCACTTTCGCCTGCGATTACATTTTCTTTACGGATATAATCTAACAACGAAGTTTTTCCGTGGTCAACGTGCCCCATTACAGTTACGATAGGCGATCTACTTTCTAAGTCTTCTGGTTTATCTTCCTCTAGTTCAATAGCTTCTTCCAAGTCGGCAGTAACGAATTCTACCTCATAACCAAACTCTTCTGCTACAATACTTAGTGTCTCGGCGTCTAAACGCTGATTCATTGTCACCATCATTCCTAGCGACATACATGCTGAAATCACTTTAGTGACCGGAACATCCATCATCGTCGCCACTTCAGATACAGTAACAAATTCAGTTACCTTTAGCGTTTTGCTTTCTAGCTCTTGCTGCTCTTGTTCTTGTTCTGTCTTTTGACGGTGTTGATCTCTTTTATCTTTACGATATTTAGCTCCTCTACCCTTATTAGATTTACCTTGAAGTTTTTCTAGGGTTTCGCGGATTTGCTTTTGTACTTCTTCTTCGGTAGGCTCTTCTTTCACCACTGGCCTTCTAGCCTTATTGCCTTTTTTGAAGTTTCCTTTTTTCTTACCTGCTCCTCCTTTAGAAGGATCTTTAGCGATACGCTTGCGTTTCTTCTTTGAATTAGAAGTATTTTTATCGTCCTCCTTCTTTTTAGCCGGTTTTTTCTTAAATTGACTTAGATCAATTTTTTCACCCGTAAAATTAGGACCATCTAATTTCTTGTAATTTGTTTGAATACGCTCTTCTGGTCTGGGCTCATCTGTTTCACGCTCCTTTTTGGCCTTAGATTGACCTGCCTCATTAGACTGTTTATTTGTTGCCGAAGTTTCTTTTTTCACTTCTGACTTAACAGTTTCTTTAGACTCTTTTTTACTATCAGCTTCTTTTTTATCAGCCGATTTATTTAAGTCAATTTTACCCACTTGCTTTGGACCATCTAGGCTAGCTTTAGCTCTAACAATACGCTCTTCTTCCTCCTGGCGTTTTCTTTCGCGTTCTTTCTTCTCCTCCAGTTTACGCAATTTCTCTTGTTGTTCGCGCTCTCTAGCCAAACGGAGTTCTTCTTTTTCCTTTTGTTTTTCTTTACTCACTTCTTTAGAAGCCACTTTTTTACTTTTATCAGTTTGAAATTTTTCAAAAAGCACTTGGTAAACTTCCTCCGAAATTTTTGTTGTAGGACGTGCATCAATCTCATAACCCTTAGACTCCAAGAACTCCACAGCCCGGTCTAGTGATATATTAAATTCACGTAATACTTTGTTTAATCGCATATTTTTCGCTTCAGCCATAAATTGCCTCTAAATTAACCTCTTTATTCTTATTATGTCTTAAAATTTTAAAAAAATCTTACTCAAATTCTTCTTTCAAAATTCTTATAACTTCTACTATCGTCTCCTCTTCAAGATCGGTAATTTTAACCAAATCATCCACATCTTTTTCAAGGACACTTTTTGCTGTATCTAAACCGATTCTTGACAATTCATCAATGATCCAAGATTCGATTTCATCTGAAAACTCACGTAACTCTACATCTTCTTCTTCGCCATCTCGGTAAACATCAATCTCATACCCGGTTAGTTGTCCGGCAAGTCTAATATTGTGTCCTCCTCTACCAATGGCCTTAGAAACCTCCTCGGGTTTTAAAGTAACTTGAGCACGTTTATTTTCTTCATCCATTTTTATCGACATCACCTTTGCTGGACTCAAAGCTCGCGTTATCAATAATTGAATGTTATTGGTGAAATTAATCACATCAATGTTTTCATTTCCTAATTCTCGAACAATCCCGTGAATTCTAGATCCTTTCATTCCCACACAAGCTCCAACTGGATCTATCCTGTCATCATAGCTATCTACAGCTACCTTAGCTTTTTCTCCAGGTACGCGCACCACTTTTTTAATAGTAATCAACCCGTCAAAAACCTCTGGGATTTCTTGTTCGAACAATTTCTCTAAAAATTCAGGCGCTGTCCTAGACATGATAATGATAGGCTTATTACCTTTAAGCTCTACGCTTTCAATAACACCTCTCACATTATCACCTTTTCTAAAGAAATCTGATGGGATTTGTCTGTCTTTTGGCATCACCAATTCGTTGCCCTCATCATCTAACAAGATTGCCGCACGATGCCTAATATGATGCACTTCGGCGGTATAAATCTCTCCCTCAAGATCTTTAAACTGCTTGTATATATTTGTGTTATCATGTTCGTGAATCTTGGATATTAGGTTTTGTCTAAGCGCTAAAATCGCTCGCCTACCTAAATCAATCAATTTCACCTCTTCTGAAACATCTTCACCCACCTCAAAATCTGGCTCAATTTTTCTAGCTTCTGTCAAAGAAATCTCTTGATTGTCATCCTCAACCTCTCCATCGGCCACCACAATACGGTTTCTCCAAATTTCTAAATCGCCTTTATCTGGATTAATAATAATATCAAAATTATCATCTTGTCCAAATCGCTTTTTCAAGGCATTCCTAAAAACGTCTTCCAGAATCGCCATTAAAGTTACACGATCTATTAATTTATTATCTTTAAACTCTGAAAATGAGTTGATTAAATCGATATTCTCCATATCTAATTTAGGTTAAAATGTTATCATCACTTTTGCTTCTTTTATCTCTTCCAGTGGCACCCATACTTCTTTATTTACTGTATGCTTGCCTTTTCCTACTGGTTTTGGCTCTCTAGCTTTCCAACTCAATAGTATTTTATCATCCTCAACTTGATCTAGATTACCCTCTAAAACACCTTCTTCTGTGGTAACCTTTAACTTTCTACCTAAATTTTTCTTGAATTGCCTTGGTAATTGCAAAGGGGCTGTTACCCCAGCCGAGGTTACTTCTAAAGAAAAATCCTCCTCCTCACGATCTAAGTTATGTTCTATTTTTCGACTTACAGCAATACAATCATTCACACTCACCCCCTGGTCACCGTCAATCACTACTTGAATTTGATTGTCTGCTTGTATACTTAAATCGATCAAAAAAAGCGAAGGGTTCTCAGCAAGGGCTTCCTCTATTAATCCCGCTACTATTTCTTGCTTCATAAAACGCTTTTCTAGTTATAAAAAGAGGGGACTTAAAGTGTCCCCTCCTATATTTTTTTGTTTACAATGCAAATGTAATAATATTTTCTCACATAATAAATTAGAAACCAACGAAATTATTTGTACTTTTAAATTTTATTAGCACAAACAGACAACTAAAACAACACAAATGAAAAAAATTCTTGTCCCAACAGATTTTTCTGATCAAGCTGAAAATGCCTTAAAAGTAGCGGCTCAACTAGCCAAAAACTATAATGCCGAGATATATTTACTACACATGCTTGAGCTTCCAGCTCAATTGATTGACCCCACATTAGACGGCAATCCTAACAGTTTACCCGAGGCAATTTATTTTATGAAATTAGCCCGTAAACGCTTCTCAGATGTTTTAAACAGTGATTATCTTAAAGGATTAACGGTTTACGAAACGGTTCAATTTAACGAGGCTTTTGAAGGAATTATGACTTTCTCAAACGAAAATGATGTTGATTTAGTAGTCATGGGTTCACATGGAGCAAGCGGCTTTAAGGAAATCTTCATAGGCTCAAACACAGAAAAAGTGGTAAGAAACTCAGACATCCCTGTATTGGTTGTAAAGAACGAATTGGAAGTAAGCAAGGTTAAATCTATGGTTTATGCCACTGATCTTATACCAAAAAATAGAGATTCTTTCTTGGAAGCAGTAAATTTCGCCAAGAAAATGAATCTTGAAATGCACGTAGTATACATTAATACTGCAAATAAATTTAAAACTGACGAATACATCAATAAGAAAAAAGCTGTTTTCTTTAAAGATGTAGATTTTGATAATTATTCTTTTGATTTATATGGAGCGGAATCTATTGAGAAAGGAATCTTAAAATTTGCTGCCTTTAAAAAAGCCTCTCTTATAGGCGTGAGTACTCATGGTAGAAAAGGGATTGCACATTTCCTAAACGGAAGCATCAGTGAAGATCTTGTAAATCACGCTAAAATACCTGTAATTACTTTTAAAATTAAAGAACAAGATTAAAGCAACTCCTTTTTAAGGCCTTTTTGTAAACAACGCCAATAGAAGTTCCAAAAAGATTTTGTTTTATCTCTTTGCACACCCGTAACCTCGACAGGCTTACGGGTTTTATTTTTGTTATTTACCAAGATATTAGCCAACCAACTCATCACCTTCTTTTCTTTCCCATTGTTCTTAAGCACATCAAATTTAAGTTCATCATAATTCATAATCATTTCTCCTGATGCCTCATTTCGGTTACCGCTAAAATTATAGTGCAAAGCATCAATACTACCATCAGCCTGCACACCCAAAGCCGGAATAAAAAATTTATTTATTTGGTAATCTTGCACCTCCCAAGCGCTTCCTTTAAATTGAAAAGCATCGGTAGAATCAGCTACTAGGAATGAGTACTTAAAATCTAACTTAGAAATCCCAGTAAATTCTGCTTTCAGCTCAAGCTTCGTTTCATTTCTAGAGTTGAAACTAGCTTTACCTCCGACTAAATTTTTAATAACCGCACTTACCTTTTCAAATGATACCTCACCCATTTCATCTTTTCCTAACTTTTCTTGATATTTAATAAAAGTTTCATGAACGTCTACCGAATCTATTTTAATATTAAAAGGCAGCTTACGTAACATCTCACTGTATAGCTTTTTTTGCCGCACATCATCTTTAATTGTTTTATCTCTATAAATTTGCAAATCTCCCTTTTGTATGGCCACATTGGGTATGTATAAAGAAAATATTTGACCAAAGGAGTATTTTAAATCTTTACAGGTGACACGCTCAACTTTTAGATTTATCAAATCTTTTTCGTAAGGTATGTGATTCACATACTCCGCCCTAGAATATTTAGGTGTATAAGTTAAATTATTTATTTGTAGTTGCGAGTCATTTAAGTCAAGTCTCTGCAGTTTTAAGTCTTGAAGGGTGTTTACATTTAAAAACAAATCTAGAAGTTCAAAACGATAGCTATCATAATTAATAGGTATAACTTGTTTCACTGTTTTATTATTAAGCACAACATTATTTATAGATAAATTTATTTGATTTACCTCTGCTTTTAGCCGATCTTGCTCTAGCCATTTAAAGCTACCCTTCTGCAAATGCACTTTTTTCACCCGAATGGCATTCATTTTCATCTCCTTTTCCGCTTTCTTTTCAGGAATTGATTTATTACTCACCCATACAATTTTAGGTTGGTCAATTTGAATTTCGTCAATTGCCAACACATTCTCAAATACTAATTTTAAGATTTGTACCCCTTTCACCTGAATTTCCTCTACCTCAAAAACAGGATCATCTCCCTTTTTATGCCAATAAAATTCAGTTAATCGTGCAGTTCTTTGCCACAGCCTGACATCAAGTTCTTTAAATACAAGCTCTCCACCTAAAAGCCCCTTGCTTAAATGTTGCTTTAATCGAAATTCGATATACCATTGCGTTCCAAAATAACTTACTCCAACAAGTAAAATTCCGAGAAATATATATTTTAAAGTTTTACTAGCCACTCCACTATAATTTTACTCTCTAAGATATGAAAGCACAATCATCCTATACGTTAAATTAAGATTAATTGGGAATATTTTAGATGTATAACAAGGCTTGAGACACTATCTTTAAAGAAAAAAAATGTTGCTACGTATAGTTTTTATTATCTTTATTCTAGGCAGCCACTCTGGTTTTGCTTACTATACTTTGTACGCAACTAATAATTTATTTACAAAATTTACCTTCTTTCTTTCAAGCGTTATTCTCATTTGCCTACTTATTCTAAAGGCAAATAAGTATATTTTTGATGATGCGTTTGAAGATAACAATGAACCAACCCGATGCGAAATTGAAAATACGGCTGAATTGCATTAGTGCACAAGTCAAAAAATCGCCAATCCAAACCTAAAGACTGTTTATTAAATAAAAAAATGATTTTCTAATTTAAAGTCTCCACTAAAGAATTATACCTAATTAAATATAAGCAAATCTGCATATAATTTCGATGCCACAATAAAAGCATTTAGAGCAAGGTTAAAGGGAGTAAGAATACCCGAATTTTTCTTGTTTCGACTCGAAAAATTATTTGCTTAAAAACCCAAAAACCCAGAAAATGGTCTTGATCCAAAATGGTCTTGATCCGTCTTGACCCATTATAACCGTCTAAAAAGAAAAAAATCCCAACTCTAAATGAATTGGGATTTTTGTTGGCCTACTAGGGCTCGAACCTAGACTCTTCTGGACCAAAACCAGACGTGTTGCCAGTTACACCATAGGCCAATGCTTGATTGCGGTTGCAAATATAAAGGAAAGTTTCAATTGTCCAAAACAAAATTTAATTTTTTTTAAAAAAATTTTCTTCAAACAATATTTAGTACCTTCGCCAGTATTATTTTTAAATGCAGATAAAATAAATCGATAAATTTTTAGTTGCAAAGCCAAGCTTACAATATAAAACTCAATGAAAGAATTTAATTTTACTTTTTGGAACAAAGCCTTAGGTTGGATTAGCTTTTTTATAGCACTCACCGTATACACTTTAACCCTAGAACCCACTGCAAGTTTTTGGGATGCAGGCGAATATATTGCCACCTCGGCCAAATTACAAGTTGGACATCCGCCAGGAGCCCCGCTTTTTCAAATGATGGGCGCTTTTTTCTCTACCTTTGCCCCCGATGCCGAAACGGTAGCCTTTACTGTAAATATGCTATCGGCTTTCTCTAGTGCTTTTGCTATTCTATTTATGTTTTGGTCTATAACGCTATTGGTTCAAAAAATCAGCGGACAAGCAGAACATTTAAAAACGGGTGAAAAAATAGCGGTACTAGCCAGCGGATTAGTAGGTTCTTTAGCCTTTGCCTTTACCGATAGTTTTTGGTTTAGCGCCGTTGAAGCTGAAGTATATGCAATGGCCAGTTGCCTTATGGCGATTCTTTTTTACGTAGGCCTTTTATGGGAGCGCGATATGTTTAAACCCAGAGGTAATCGTTGGTTAATTTTAATCGCTTTTATCATAGGGCTTAGTTTTGGTGTTCATTTTATGGGCTTACTTACCATTCCTGCTATTGGCTTTTTATACTATTTTAAAAACGTAAAAAATATCACCGTTAAAAACTTTATCATTGCAAATCTAGTAGTGGTAGGTATTCTAATGTTTATATTCAAATTACTTTTACCTTACTCGCTGGCGTTTTTTGGTGAAGCCGAGGTGTTTTTTGTCAATAGTCTAGGTTTACCTTTTAACTCGGGAACTATAATTGCAGCGCTAGCTTTGGTGGCTTTCTTTTATTTTGGACTTAATTATACGCGAAAGCAAAATTATATTCACATCAACACGATTTTACTTTGTATTTTATTCATTTTCATAGGATTTTCATCTTGGATCATGCTCCCTATCCGTGCCAACGCAGGAACAGTAATCAATGAAAATAGACCCGACAATGCTCGTGAACTACTCGCTTATTATAACCGAGAGCAATATCCTGAAACTAAATTGTTTTACGGACCCCAGTTTACCGATATTTTTGGCAGCCTAGATGCCGATAATCCTTATATAGATGATAAACCCAAATATGAAGAAAACGAGACTACAGGAAAATATGAAATTGTAAACAACTGGAAAAACGCCAAACAAAATTCTAGTAAAGAGCATAAAACTTTTTTACCTCGTATGTGGAGCACAGAACATATGGCCAATTATATGGAGTACACGGGACCCATTGAATTTACCATAAATCCAGAATACCAACAAGAAGAACAATTAATTCAAACGGTAAACCAATTTAAAAAAGAGTATGCGCTAGGCCGGTTAAATAATGAAGACTACATCAGTTTTTTAAAGCAATTTAGTCCGTACCTCGTAGTTCAAAAACCTTCAGACATTTCAAACTTTAGGTATTTAATCGAGTTTCAAATAGGCTATATGTATTGGCGTTACTTTATGTGGAATTTTGTTGGAAAACAAGATGACATTCAGGGTCGATTAAACGATTTACACGGTAACTGGCTTAGCGGAATCGATTTTATAGACGAAATACGCTTAGGCACTCAAGCTAATTTACCAAGTGATGTTGAGAACAATAAAGGTCGTAATACCTATTTTTTCCTTCCTTTGATTTTAGGCCTTATCGGATTGCTTTTTCACGCACAAAGAGAAGTGAAAGGCTTTTGGGTCTTATTGGTTTTCTTCTTGTTCACAGGAATTGCTCTAAAAATATACCTCAACGAGCGCCCCTTTGAACCTCGAGAAAGAGATTACGCCCTGGTAGGTTCTTTTTATGTATTCGCGATGTGGATTGGAATGGGGGTTTACGCCATTTACCATAAGCTACGAAATTATATTCCAAGCAAAATAGCTGCTAGCAGTATTGGGTTGGTATGTCTATTGGCAGTTCCCGGTGTTTTAATTTCACAAAATTATGACGACCATGATCGTTCAGACCGATATACTGCTCAAGCCATGGCTAAAAAATACCTCGACTCTGTAGATGAAAACGCCATTTTATTTACCATTGGTGACAACGATACTTTTGCTCTATGGTATGTGCAAGAGATTGAAAATTACCGAACCGATGTTAGGGTGATTAATACCAGTCTTTTTGCAACCGACTGGTATATTGATCAAATGAGGGTTAAGGCTTACGAAAGTGAACCCATTCGCACTACCCTTGAAAATAAAAATTACCGCTACGGGACCAATGAGTATATTCGTTACTCCCCAGACCCAAGACTTTCAGACACGTTAATGATTAGCGACTGGCTAAAGTATATTAAAAGTGACCACCCTAGCACCCAAGTTGAGTTAGCCAATGGTCAGTTAATAAATACTTTTCCCGCCAAAACCCTACGCTTACCCGTTAATAAAGAAAATGCATTAAGCAGCGGTTTGGTTAAACCCGAAGACGCAGATAAGATTGTGCCTTATATAGATATAGAAATCAACAGTGAGATTCTTTATAAAAACAGATTGCTTATGCTCGATGTAGTGGCTAATACGCAATGGAAACGTCCTGTGTATTTTACGGGAGGGAGTTTTGGCGAAGATGATTATTTATGGATGAAAGACTATCTGCAATTAGACGGGGTTTGTTATAAGCTTGTTCCTATTAGAACCCCAGTAGATCCTAAAGATCCGTTTTCTATGGGGAGAATAGATCACGAAAAAATGTACTCAATTGTAACCAATTGGGAATGGGGCAACAGTGGTAGCGATAAAATCTACCACGACCCAGAAACCCGTAAAAATGCAATCACTTACCGCAGTAATCTAGCACGCTTAACAGAATCTTTGCTAGCTGCAGGAGAAAAGGAGAAAGCGCTTGAAATTATCAATTTAGCCATGGAGAAAATGCCGCTTGATAAATTTGGGTATTACTCATTAGTAGAACCCTTTATTGATGGTTATTATAAGGTAGGCGAAAAACAACTGGCTAGAGATTTATGGAATAGAACTGCAGAAAAATACCAAGAGTATTTGACTTACTATAGTCAGCTTGATTTAGAACGCCAATATATGCTAGGAGATGAGATTGTAATTAACATTCAGCGTTACCGAAGTCTTATCGATTTATTGGTTATCAATCAAGACGAAGAAATATTCGAAGAAAAGGTTAAAGCATTCAACAAACACCTCACTTTGTTTAATCATTTTTATGGAGACGATGAATCTATGCTAGAAAACGAATCTCTAGAAGAGTCGAGTAGCCTGGAAGAAGGTGATGCCCAACCTAATCTACCAGATGATAATTTATTGGTTAATCCTGACAGCTTACCCTTATAGTTTGAAATGATTATTGATGCAGTTGCTCAACTTGGTAAATTGATTTTTCCCAAACGTCTATGGCATATGCCACGCGAGGAAAAATCAATTTATCTTACTTTTGATGATGGGCCAATTCCTGAGGTAACCCCATGGGTCTTAGAGCAATTGGCAAAGTACGAGGCTAAAGCATGCTTTTTTTGCATAGGAGAAAATATAAAAAAGCACCCCCAGGTATTCAAAAAAATCATAACCCAAGGCCATCGCGTGGGCAATCACACCTACAACCATTTAAACGGATGGAAAACCAATAATAAGATTTATATAGAAAACACCGAAAAGTGCGAGAATTATATTAAGTCTTCATCAAATCAAAAACTGCTTTTTAGACCACCCTATGGAAAGCTTAAGGCTAAACAAGCAAAACGTATTGCTCAAAGCCATCAAATTGTTATGTGGGATATTCTCAGCTTAGATTATAAACCAAATATTTGCATAGACAAACGTTGGGATTACATCAAAAAAAATACACGCCCGGGTAGCATTTTAGTATTTCACGACAGCTTGAAAGCCGAAAAAAACCTCAAAAAATTACTCCCTAATACCTTAGAGTATTTCTCTAATGCAGGATATCGTTTTAAATCACTTCCTTAAATCCGAAAAGGAGAAAATTGTTTTAATTTAAAGGTGTTTAAAAGTAAATACTCAAAAATACTCGATGATTTTCACGGCTATTTTATACCAAGATCTTAAAAGAAAATGGTCTCGTGATTTCTGTTAGCTGTAAGATTTTACTCTAACGTTAAGCTAACCGAATAAATTCGAATGTTATTTCGACGTATTCCGCCACCGGCACTTATATAATGAGCATAGATTTGTATGTAGTCACCAGGATCTAAGGTTACCTTTCCTCCCAGCGGTACGGTTCGAACCCTTGTATCAGGATGACCACCCACTTCAGAGTAAATTTCTGTCCCAGATGGTATTCCTATAGGGGATCCATTACTGTCAAAAAGTCTAATATAGAAGGCGTGAATGGTAGCACCTCCATTAGAATTAGTAGATGCAGACTGATACGATAAGTTACCCGTTACTGTAAAGGTTCTAGGTTCTTTCCCTTCGTATACTTACACATTATTGGTACCGGTAACATTGGAAGTAGAGTTTGAAAAGCGAAAAAGCTGCCCAGCACTAATCTGAGCATCTATCGGTACCGCACTACTGACATTAAATGAAGGATTACTAGTGGTAGAGTTCTTTGTAATCTAGATGTTTCCCGAAGCGTTATTGTCTGATTCGCGAGGGATCCCTACACAATCTATATCCCAGTTTATATCGAAATTGTAACCAGCATAAGTGTTAAATCCCGAGTAGGGCTTTACAAAATCTCCTGAACCATTAAAAACAACATTCTTAATCACCCCCTTATTTAAGGTTGGATTGCTACTTACATCAATTCCCGTTGAACTAGCACCGACGTAAGAAAAACCGCTTGATTTTTGAATAAAATTAAACGTACCTGTAAAAGTTTCATAAGTACCGTTGTTATTAATTTGCCATCCTATGTAATTAAGAAGTAAGCTGTTTATGTAGGTATAAGTAATTCCATCTGCATTTCCGATGAACTGAAAAACATTAAAAAAAACTAGACCATAACCAGATACACTTCCAACCGAGTTAAAACCACTTACCACAACACTCTGTCCTATCAGACGTTCACTTGACGAAGCGGCCGTTAGATTAAACAGGTTTCCCGTTCCTGCGTTAATTAAGGTTACATTCCTTAAATTTCCAGAGCCATCACCAACGAACAGACTACTGCCACCAGAATAGTTTAAAACATCTTCATTGGTATCTTGCCCAATTAAGTAAGCTCCATTTAAATCTATACTGGCGCTTAAGGTAACGGTTCCGTTTATTTCATAGAGCGTTTGGCTGTCTAGCGTAATCACACCACCGCTTGGTGCGGGAAAATCGCTTTCACTTTTAACCAACACGTGATTATCGCGTTTGTTTTCACTGCTCAATAAGGCTAACCAGTTACTGGCGGTCTCATCGCCGGCATTGTAATAAAATTGGTTATTATCGGTATCAAATAGCAATAAAGAATTTGCAATACCAGTGGTTAGGGTATCGCGAGACGCTTAGGCTACCCTAGGTAATAAAACACCCGCAGCCTCACTTTGCACATAAAGAATAGAACTATTATGAGGATTCTAGGTGTTTATACCTACTTGAGCAAAATCACCTAGAGTAATTAACAATTAGAGATATAAAGTTATCGATTTCATTTTATCCCTTTTTGAAATCGAATATAAACACTTAATCTATAATTTTTGCACTTTAAACGTTAAGATTTAAGCATTTGCAGTGCCTTTCTTCAATTTAAGTACGGTAATTTCGGGCCACATCCCTACCCTGCCTGGGTAAGCCAGGTAGCCAAACCCTCGATTTACGTAGAGATAACGATTAAACTCTTTGTAAAGTCCAGCCCAGTTTTCGTACCGATATTTTACCGGACTCCATTTGAACCAACCGGGTATTTCAATACCAAATTGCATGCCGTGGGTATGACCACTTAGAGTAAGTTGAAATTCTTTTTCGTGTGCTTTTATTTTCTCTTGCCAGTAACTCGGATCGTGGCTTAACAGTATTTTAAATTCTTCTTTGCTTAATTCCGCAGCAGCGCGATCTAAATCGCCATGCTTTACAAAACCACCTTTTCCCCAATTCTCTACACCCACAACAGCCAATTTAGCATCTCCTTTACGGATGTAAGCATGCTCGTTTAATAATAGCTTCCATCCCATTTGTTTTTGAATAGATTTTAAACGATTTAAGTTCTCTATTTTCTCTTGAGGTGAGTCCCAACGCACATAATCGCCATAATCATGGTTTCCTAATACAGAAAAAACACCATCTTTAGCCTTAAGTTCACCAAATAACTCTTGGCAAGCATCCATTTCATCGGCGGTATTGTTCACCAAATCACCTGTAAAAAAGATAGCATCACTTTTTTGTTGGTTAATTAAATCTATTGCATATTTAACCTTCTTTAGATTATCAAAACTACCGCTATGAACATCGCTTATTTGAGTAATTTGGTAGCCATCAAAAGCCTCTGGTAAATCAGGGAAGTTTATTTCATAGGTGAGTACCTTGTAATTATATTTTCCTCTAAACATTCCGTAAAGCAAAGATCCAAAAGGAATAGCCGCCAATCCTAAAGCCAGCGTACTTACAAACTTTCTTCGGCCAGGCAAATGAGCCACTTCTGGATTAACTATTTTATTTTTTAAAAAAATTAAGGTACGAATGATATCTTCCCCCATTAAAAAAGCAATCAATACCAGTTCAGCCGACATAAAACTCAACAGCAAACCAAAAGCAAAACTGCGTTTTCCCGTAAAAACGCTTCCCACTGCTGGTTGCAACCAATAAAACAGAAAGTAGCCTAAGAAAATAAGACTTAGGCCTACAAACATAGCTTGTACCCAAAAATTTTTGCTTAGGGTTTTAATAGCTTGATAGCTGTAAAAATTAATTGCCGCATAAAATAGTATGAAAATAATCCAGCGCATTTCTTTTTTTTTGAGTGTACAAAACTAACCTATATTGCTCTTTTTATGGTTTAATTTGGAGATAATTAACGTCTGTAAAAGAATAACACATCTAATAGTAGGCAAATACCTACCTCATATTGCAGCTTCTTAATTTTATTTTCGATAAAAAATCGTGTAGCTTTACGCTTCTAAATACTAGAAATTATGGCCCAGCAAAAAAGACTGTTTTTATTAGATGCATATGCGTTAATTTTTAGAGGGTATTACGCCTTGATAAAACACCCTAGGATAAACTCAAAGGGCCAAGACACATCGGCTATAATGGGGTTTGTAAATTCGCTTTTCGATGTGATTAAGCGTGAAAAACCAGATCATCTTGCAGTTTGTTTTGATAAAGGAGGGAGTAAAGCCCGTACCGAAATGTTTGAAGATTATAAAGCCAATAGAGATGAAACGCCAGATGTCATCAGGCAATCCATTCCCATTATTCAAGATATTTTAAAGGCATTACATATTCCCGTAATAGAATTAGAAGGACTTGAAGCCGATGATATTATAGGAACCTTAGCCAAACAGGCCGAAAAAAAAGATTACCAAGTTTTTATGGTTACCCCAGATAAAGATTTTGGCCAATTGGTAAGTGAAAATATTTTTATGTACCGCCCAGCACGCATGGGAAATGCGATAGAAATTTGGGGTATTGAGGAGGTTCAAAAACGTTTTGGCGTTGAAAAGCCTGAGCAGGTTATTGACTACCTTGGGATGATGGGAGATGCATCAGACAATATTCCGGGGCTACCTGGAGTAGGCGATAAAACGGCTAAAAAGTTTATTAAGCAATTTGGTAGCATGGAAGGCCTATATGAAAATATTGACCAGCTTAAAGGCAAAATGAAAGAGAAAGTCCAAGCCAATGAAGAATTAGGTAAACTTTCTAAAAAACTAGCCACCATATTTACCGATTGCGATGTAGAATTTGATGAGAAAGATTTTGAACTCTCACCTCCCAATACTGAAAAACTAATGGCGCTATTTCAAGAGTTAGAATTTAGACGTTTGAGTGAGCAGTTCCTTAAAATGTATAACGAGCAAAGCAACAACAACGGTGGTCTTACCACTCCAGAAGCAAAGAAAACAAGCAATGAAAAACCTACAGCTGGGAGCGGTCAATTTTCACTATTTGGTAATGCGGTAAATCAGGAGGATTTAGATACCTCAGATTTCACAGGTTATCGCAATCTCGAAAACACTGCGCACTATTATCAACTTATAGAAGCCGGCAAACCATTAGATCTTTTTATCAAGCAAATGCTAAAGCAACCTGCTGTTTGTTTTGATACAGAAACCACTTCACTCAATACTTTTGAAGCCGAATTGGTAGGAATAGCCTTTAGCTGGAACAAAAACAAAGGCTACTACCTTCCCTTTCCTCAAGATTATCAAGAAGCCAAAGCTTTACTTGACCAATTAGAAGTATTTTTTACCCACGATAGCATTGTAAAAGTGGGTCAGAATCTAAAATACGACATTAAGGTATTGGCCCAATATGGCATGCAGCTCAAAGGTCCCATTTTTGATACCATGCTAGCGCATTATGTTATCAATCCAGACATGCGTCATAATATGGATGTTCTAGCAGAAACCTACCTCAAGTACAGTCCGCAACCTATTGAAGAACTCATAGGTAAAGGAAGAAAGAAGATTTCTATGCGAGAGGTTCCGCTAGAGCAACAAAAAGAATATGCTGCAGAAGATGCCGACATTACCTTTCAACTCAAAGAATACTTTAGCCAGGAATTGGAAGCTACCCAGACCAAAAAACTTTATGAAGAGATTGAGTTACCCTTGGTAAAAGTATTGGCAAAAATGGAATTAGAAGGCATACGAGTAAATCAAAATTTTCTAGAGCAACTCTCTCAAGCTTTAGAAAAAGATATTCTGGCTCTAGAAAAAACAATATATCAAGAAGCAGGAGAATCTTTTAATATTGGCTCTCCCAAGCAATTGGGCGAAATTTTATTTGGTAAATTAAAGTTGGTAGAAAAACCCAAAAAGACCAAAACCGGTCAATATTCTACCGCAGAAGATGTACTATCTTACTTGGCTAGCGAGCATCAAATTATAGCTGATGTTCTCGCTTGGCGCGGATTAATGAAGTTAAAGAGCACTTACGTGGATGCTTTACCACAACAAATACAAGAGAAAACCGGTAGAATTCATACCGAATACATGCAAACTGTAGCGGCCACAGGCCGATTGAGCAGCAATAATCCTAATCTGCAAAATATACCTATACGCACCGAGCGCGGTCGTGAGGTTCGAAAAGCCTTTATCCCAAGAGATGAAAATCACGTTTTGGTAGCCGCCGATTACTCCCAAATTGAGTTGCGTATCATTGCTGCGTTAAGCCAAGAAGATACCATGATCGAAGCCTTTAAAAACGGTGAAGACATACACGCCTCTACTGCCGCAAAAGTTTTTGATGTACCCTTAGCCGATGTGACCCGGGAACAAAGAAGCAACGCAAAAACCGTAAACTTTGGGATAATTTATGGCGTATCGGCTTTCGGCTTAAGCAATCAAACCGATATGAGCCGGAGTGAAGCTGGCGATTTGATTAAAACCTATTACAAAACCTATCCTAAATTACGCGACTATATTGACAAACAAATTGAATTTGCACGAGAAAACGGCTATGTAGAAACCGTATTAGGAAGACGCCGATACCTTAAAGACATCAATGCAAGAAACAATGTGGTGCGCAGTGCCGCAGAGCGCAATGCTGTAAATGCACCCATACAAGGTAGCGCAGCCGATATTATTAAAGTAGCTATGATCAATATCCAAAACCAGTTAGAAGCTAAGAATTTAAAAACTAAGATGCTGCTTCAGGTTCACGATGAACTGATTTTTGACGTACCTAAATCCGAGTTGAAAGACTTAAAACAAATGGTACAATATGAAATGGAAAACGCATTTAAATTAAGTGTTCCGCTTGATGTAGAGGTTGGTGTTGGCAATAACTGGCTTGAAGCCCATTAATATATTATCAAAAACCAAGTTAAGTCTTCGCAGTACTATTAATTAAAAAATATAGCTCATGAAATTTTCAAACGATTTTAAAGAAGCGGTTTTAGCCTTATCGCAAAAAGAAAAAGACCAACTCTTATTGCGCCTGCTCAAAAAAGACAAAAACCTAATCAAGCAATTGCATTTTAGATTAATTGACGATAAAAATGTAGATGAACGCAGAGCTATCTTAGAACAACATATTTTAAAAATCAGTAAAAAAATTGCACAAGAATCGGTTTCACTCAACCAATTGAAGGTATTCACCAGCCGACTCAGTTCAGAAATCAGCGATCATAGTCGCACTACCAAAGACCAATTTGGCGAAGTATATTTAAATCTTTTAATGCTCAACACCTTGTTGAAGTATGGCACCTCACTATTTGAAAATAGTAATCATTTTGCTAGTCAAAAATTTTATATTTACATCATTAAACGCATCTTTAAATGCTTGGTTCAAATTAAAAAGATGCATGAAGACCTACACCTAGAATTTCAACCTTTATTAGAAGAATTGACAGATCATTTAGTCAAAAATGAATTATTGACAAAAATGTGCATCCACCACGGTCTAGACTTTAATTGGCTAAACGTTCATCATATACCCGAAGATATCGTTGGCATTCAAAAAGAACTAAAACAAGCCGGCTTTCTTTAAAGGTATGCTTTTTTTTTCCAAAAAACACACAGCTTCTCATTTTTAATAGCCTATAGAGCAGCGAAACATTTGACTTTAAAGCCTTGTTTACAAATCAAACAATTGAAATTGAGTCTCTTCACATAAAAATTAGCAAGACAGGCTTGTTCAATAAATTAAAAATCGTACTTTTGCAACCCATTTCCCTCAATCGGGAATGGGAAAGGAATGTTTAATTTATAAATTTATTTAGTGTGAATACATTAAGTTACAAAACCGTATCGGCCAACAAAAGCACCGTGAATAAGGAGTGGGTTGTGTTAGATGCAGAAGGACAATCGTTAGGTCGTCTTTCTTCGATCGCGGCAAAGTTGATCAGAGGAAAGCACAAGCCTAATTTCACCCCGCATGTTGATTGTGGTGATAACGTAATCGTTATAAACGCAGAAAAAATCAACCTTACAGGGAAAAAATGGGAAGCTAAGGAGTATATCCGTTACACTGGATACCCAGGCGGACAAAGAAGCTTGAATGCAGCTGGCTTATTTGAAAAAGACCCTAGAAGAGTTATTGAAAAAGCTGTAAAAGGGATGTTACCTAAAAACAAATTAGGTTCGGCCTTATTCAAAAACTTAAAGGTTTATGTTGGTTCTGAGCACGATCACGAAGCACAAAAACCTAAGAATATTAATTTAAACGAACTGGTGTAAATGGAGACAATTCACAAAATAGGTCGTAGAAAAACTGCCGTAGCACGTGTATTCGTACAAGCAGGTAAAGGTGAAATTACAGTAAACAAGAAAAAGGTTAACGATTATTTCACAACTGGTACATTACAATACAAAGTAAACCAACCTTTAATGTTAACTGGTAACGAAGAAGCTTTCGACTTAAATGTTACCGTTAAAGGAGGCGGTATTACTGGTCAAGCAGAAGCTGTACGTTTAGCTATTGCAAGAGCTATGTGCGCAATCGACGAAGAAAACAGAACGGCTTTAAAACCAGAAGGCTTACTTACAAGAGACCCAAGAATGGTTGAGCGTAAGAAGTTTGGTCAGAAGAAAGCTCGTAAGAAATTCCAATTCTCGAAACGTTAATCGATTTCTGGAACGAATTAAAAAATCAATTTTAAATTTAAAGTATTTGTTGTTATTTCGCTTAAAGCGGAAGTTAGTTTAGCATCTAAATAGGCAAGGCCATTACACAAGTAAGCCACTTGTTTATTGCTATCTCAACAGAACGTAAACTATTACAAAAATGGCAAACAAAGTAGAAGTTAAAGAATTACTTGATGCAGGTGTACACTTTGGTCACCTAACAAGAAGATGGAACCCCAACATGGCGCCTTACATTTATATGGAGCGCAACGGGATTCACATCATCAACTTATATAAAAGTGCAGCTAAAATGGAAGAGGCGGCAAACGCCCTTAGCAAAATCGCTGCCAGCGGTAGAAAAATTTTATTTGTAGCTACCAAAAAACAAGCAAAAGAAATTGTTGCAGAAGAAGCTGAAAGAGCAAATATGCCATACATTACAGAGCGTTGGCCTGGAGGTATGCTTACCAACTTTGTTACGATTAGAAAAGCCGTAAAGAAAATGGCTTCTATCGATAGAATGAAAAAAGATGGTACTTTCAACTCACTTTCTAAAAAAGAACGTTTACAAGTAGACCGTTTACGTGCAAAATTAGAAAAGAACTTAGGTTCTATCTCTGATATGACACGCTTACCTGGAGCACTATTTGTAGTAGACATCACTCGTGAACATATCGCGATTAAAGAAGCTCAAAAATTAAACATTCCTATTTTTGCGATGGTTGATACCAACTCTGATCCACGTGAGGTAGATTACGTAATCCCATCAAACGATGACGCTTCTAAATCAATTAAGAAAGTAATCTCTTACGTTTCAGATGCGATAGTTGACGGTTTGCAAGAAAGAAAAGCAGACAAAGACGCTAAAAAAGAAGTGAAAGCGGCCAAAAAACAAGCCGAAACTAAAGAGGCAACTCAAGAAGATAAATAAAATAATCGTTTTATAATCTATGCTAAGTCGTTTAGTAATTTTATTGTAAAATAGAGTTGCAAACGACTTTGCTTTTTAAAATTAAAATCTGAAAAAAATGGCAAAAATAACTGCTGCAGAAGTAAATAAATTAAGAAAATCTACCGGTGCCGGTATGATGGATTGTAAAAAAGCTTTAGTAGAAGCCGAAGGTGACTTTGACAAGGCTATTGAAGTATTACGTAAAAAAGGGCAAAAAGTAGCGGCAAAAAGAGCAGACAGAGAGTCTTCTGAAGGTGCTGCTGTAGCCAAAGTAAACGCCGAAGAAAACAAAGGTGTAGCTATTGTTTTAGGTTGCGAAACTGACTTCGTAGGTAAAAACGAGAATTTCTTGCAATTAGCAAGTGAGTTGGGCGAATTGGCCTTAAACTATGAAACTAAAGAAGAGTTTTTAGCTGCAGACTTTAACGGGATGAGTGTAGCCGATAAACTTGTTGAGCAAACTGGAGTTATTGGTGAAAAATTAGATATTAATGCTTTTGAGGTAGTTAAAGCTCCTTTTGTAGCGTCTTACGTGCACATTAACAAAATTGCTGCCGTAGTTGGATTCTCTGCTAAAGTAGATAACGCAGAAACCTTAGGTAAAGATGTTGCCATGCAAATTGCCTCAATGGGCGCAACGGCATTGTCTTACAAAGATCTTGACCCTGCATTCGTAGCTTCTGAAACCGAAGCTAGAATTGCCGAAATCGAAAAAGGAAATATAGAACTTGAGCGTTTAGGTAAAACCAAGAAAAACGTACCACAGTTTATCTCTATGTCACAAATTACTCCCGAAGTAATGGCTAAAGCCGAAGAAGATGCGAAAGCAGAACTTAAAGCTGAAGGAAAACCAGAGAAAATTTGGGATAGAATCTTACCAGGTAAAATGGATCGTTTCTTATCTGATAACACTACTCTTGATAAAGAGATGTGCTTATTAGACCAAACTTTTATCAAAGATGATAAGAAAAACGTAGCCGAGTATGTAGCTTCTTATGGAGAGGTTAGCATTACTGAATTTAAGCGTGTTTCTTTAGGATAATTAAAATTCAAACACTTATAAACACAGCCTACAACTTAAAAAGTTGTAGGCTTTTTTTTACCTTAATTTGATTGTGTCTAAGCTAAAAAAAGTTAAATCCAAGATTAACACTCAATTAATGCTATGCTACTCTATCCTCAATAACAAAATTTAAAGCCTAAAACATTCTTGCTACCCAAAAAGGTCTAGTCAAATGAATGGTTTTTTTACATGCCGTTTTTCAAACTTTAGAATATGCGTATATTTGCGCAACTTTACGACACAACTTATGCAATACAAAAGAATTTTATTAAAACTATCTGGAGAAGCTTTAATGGGCAATCGCCAGTATGGGATTGACCCAGAAAGACTTGCCGAATATGCTGCAGAAATTAAATCGGTTACCGATAAAGGCGTACAAGTAGCTATCGTAATTGGTGGTGGTAACATTTTTAGAGGAGTAGCCGGAGCCAGCAAGGGTATGGATCGCGTTCAAGGTGACCACATGGGGATGCTAGCCACAGTTATCAACGGCTTAGCCCTACAAAGTGCTTGTGAAGATGCCGGAATTCCTACTCGCCTGCAATCAGCAGTAAAAATTAATGAAGTTGCCGAACCTTTTATCCGCCGAAAGGCTATGAGACATTTAGATAAAGGCCGTGTGGTAATTTTTGGCGGTGGTACAGGTAATCCTTATTTCACTACAGACTCTGCAGCTGTACTACGTGCCATAGAGATCAATGCCGATGTGATTTTAAAAGGCACACGAGTAGATGGAATTTACACAGCAGATCCCGAAAAGAACACCGAAGCAACAAAATTTGATTTTATTACTTTTGATGATGTACTCCGCAAAGGACTAAAAGTTATGGATACTACCGCTTTTACCTTGAGCCAAGAAAACCAATTGCCAATAATTGTATTTGATATGAACAAGCCCGGTAATTTATTAAAAGTAGTACACGGCGAAAACATTGGTACTAAAGTAAACTTGTAAAAGACTTATCGTATATTTGACAACCAGTTTATAAATTGTAAAACCATGAACGAAGAGATAGAATTAATTATAGACAGCACCGAGGAGGCCATGCAAAATGCTATTAAGCATTTAGAAAAAGAATTAATTAAAATTAGAGCCGGTAAAGCTAGTCCTAATATGGTAAGTTCGGTTTTGGTAGAGTATTACGGAAGCAAAACACCGCTTAACCAGGTGGGAAATATCAACACCCCAGATGCACGTACCATTTCTATTCAGCCATTTGAAAAATCATTGATTCCCGAAATTGAAAAAGGGATTATGAATGCCAACCTAGGCTTTAACCCTATGAATAATGGAGAAAGTGTAATCATCAATGTTCCTCCCTTAACCGAAGAGCGTCGTAGAGAATTAGCTAAACAAGCAAAAGCTGTAGCCGAAGATGCCAAAGTGGGTGTACGTAATGATCGAAAAAATGCCAATAACGAATTGAAAAAATTAGATCTATCTGAAGATATGCTTAAAGGAGCTGAAGCTGATGTGCAAGAGCTTACCGATAAACACGTCACAAAAATAGATGACATTCTAAAAGTAAAGGAAAAAGAAATTATGACGGTTTAATTCTTTTGCTAAAATCTTTTAAAAGCGACAATCTTGTCGCTTTTTTTATTTACTTGCATCTTATAAAATTATTCATGCATAGGTTTACATTTCTTTATCTTTTGTTGTTGGTTGGAGGCCTTGCGCATTCCCAAAACCTTCTTAGAGGTAAGATAGTATCACAAGAGGATCAAACTCCTATACCCTATGCTAGAATTGAATGGGTGAACCAAGATCAAACCGAACTCTCCAATATTGACGGAAGTTTTAAGCTGAATGTTAGCCAAAAGCAAGGATATTTAAAAGTGAGTTACTTAGGCTACATCAATAAAAAGATAAAGATTAGTTCAAACCCCTATTACCTTATCCAACTTGAACCAGATCCAGAAAAACTAGAGGAAGTTTTTATAACCTCTACCCAACAACTTGCTCAACGTATTATAAATAAAAGTATTCAGCAAAAAGAGTACAACGACCCTGTTCTTAAATTTAAAAATTACAGCTATAATAACTACCTCAAATTAATTATTGATAACCAAAAAGCAGATTTTAAAGTTGAGCTAGACACCACCAATACAAGTGTTTCAACCATTTTAAATCAAGGCCGCGCTTATTTAACCGAGGAATTTAGCAATTTTGAATATACAAACGACAAAGGCTTACAAGAAAAAATTTTAGGCACCCGAACAGCTGGCTTTAAACAACCGGTTTTTGAGATGCTATCGTTAAACATTCAATCACCTTCTTGGTATAAAGAAAAGTATACGGTTTTTGGAAATGACTATGCCGGCCCCTTGGCAAAGAATCCTTTTAGAAACTATCGTTATAAAGTATTAGACACTACCCAAAGTACTCGCCCTGCGTACGTGATTTACTTTCAACCCAAACGTCAAAAAACCGTAGCCTCACTAGAAGGACTACTATACATCGACACTTTAAACTATGGGCTCCAGAAAGCAGTAGGGCAATTGAAAGGGGAGTTAGAAATAGAGGCCACGCAAAATTTCACCTATCTTCCAGAACAAGATATTTGGTTTCCTGTAAGAAATGAGATTCTTTTAAAACCGGGAACCGGTGGTAAAAAAGTATCTATTTTTGGCGGAAGCATAAGTTTAGGAAGTTTAACTTCAAATAAGTCTAATGAGCAAGCACAATATTTACAAGCTATTAGCACCAACTCAAACTGGAAGTTTAATAGTGAAAAGCCACTATTAAACCAGAAAGCGGCCATTAGCTTAGCCGCCAAGGCAACAGATCGTAAAGCTGAGTTTTGGCAAAAAAATAGGAGTATCCCGTACTCGTCCAGAGATCAGCGAACATTTAAAAATGTGGAGCGGCTAATAGAGCAACAACATATTGACCGAAAGATTAATCTACTTCAAAATTTCAACATTGGTTATTTACCCATTGGCTTTTTTAATCTCGATTTACGTACACTTGTTAAATATAACGATTACGAAGGATTTAGGCTGGGCGCTGGCGGAGTAACCAATCATAATTTTGCTAAACGTTTTAGAATTGATGGATACAGCGTTTATGGATTTAAAGACCGAGCTTTTAAATATAAAATTGGTGCAGGCTACCAGTTAAACCCCAATAAAAATACCTGGTTAAACCTGAGTTATATAAATGATATTGAAGAAATAGGAACTTTTAAATACCTCACAGATGCTCGCGTTTATTCACTATTTGAGCCTCGTCTGGTAAACATCAACTTTTACTACAAATACGAATCTTATCAAGCTAGCCTGCAACACCAAATTGCCCCTTCGCTTTTAAGCGAATTTAAGCTAGCCAAAACCAATATCAATCAGACTGGTGGTTACCGCTACATCGACAATCAGCTCGCCAGAAAAGCCTATGATATTACCGCATTTACAGCAAGTTTTAGGTACAGTCCTAAAAGTACATTTTTACAAGCGCCCAACAAAAATATAGAAGTTGAGGTGGGCTATCCTCAATTCAGTTTACAAGTAGAGCGAGCTATAAAAGGAGTACTAAACGGCGATTACAACTATACCAAATTAGGACTTAAAATGCAATATACCATAGAGCGCATTACTCAAGTAAACACTGAATTCATTGCCGAAGCCAATGCTGGTTTTGGCGATCTACCGCTTACCCATACTTTTCATGCTTTTCCCAATAGCCCCAATAAAGAAACCGTTATGAATCGGTTTTCTGTGGCGGGTAGACGAACCTTTGAAACCATGTATTTTAGTGAGTTTTTTAGTGACAAGCAGGCCAGTTTGCAAATAAAACATAAATTACGCCCCTTTACTATATCACAGCGTATTCAGCCTCAACTGGTATTTATTTCGCGCCACGCTATTGGCGATTTTGAAGCAAAAGACAGGCACCTGGGGGTGCGTTTTAATACGCTAAACAAAGGTTATCACGAAGCGGGTATAGAATTAAACAATATACTTTTTGGTTTCGGATTAAACTTTGCTTACCGCTACGGTGCCTATCACCTGCCTCAATTAGAAGATAATATCAGTTTAAAATTCACTTTTTACTTTAAGCTTTAATTTTAAAATCATCACATTATTAGGTATCATTTTATACCTTTGCAGCCTTAATTCATACTCATGTCTAAGCTGTTTAGTTTTGGTTTTTGGAATACGATAGCACGTATTATCTTAAGAAATAGAATCCTTATTATTATAGGAATTGTGGCCATGACCACTTTTTTGGCAATGCAATGGAAAAACATGCGGTTTTCATACACCGAAGCCAACTTACTACCCGATCACCATCCAGTTAACCAAGAGTATCAAAAATTTGTAAACACATTTGGTGAAGAAGGAAATGTTTTACTCATCGCAACCAATGATTCGCTTTTATTTACGCAAGAAAAACTAAATGCTTGGAATCAACTTGCTAAAAAGTTAAGTACTTTTCAAGAGGTTGAACATACACTAGGTTTACATAATTTAAAACAATTAAAAAAATTTGAAAACCCAGCTCGGTTTGAGTTGGTTCCTGTAATTGATAGCAGTGCTAGTATCAATTCGGCTGCAGCCCAAAAACTCAAAACCCATTTATTTGAAAAATTGCCTTTTTATGAAGGTTTGGTTTACAGTAAAAAATCAAATACGGTACAAACCGCAGTTTATATAGATAAGGCCATTGTAAATAGCAAAGAAAGAAAAAATTTTATACTCGAAAAACTACAACCGGTCTTAGATGAATTTAAAGAAGAAAATGATATTAAAATTCACGTTTCGGGTATGCCTTACATCCGCACGCTTAACTCCCAAAATATCATCGATGAAATTCAATGGTTTGTAGGGGGTGCTTTGTTGGTAACCTCACTGATTTTCTTTTTCTTTTTTAGATCTGTGCGCGCCACTTTAATCTCTATGCTTACGGTTATTATTGGAGTAATGTGGGCTTTTGGAGTTTTAGGTTTACTGCATTATGAAATTACCGTTTTAACCGCTATTATTCCACCTCTTATAATTGTAATTGGAATTCCCAATTGTATTTTCTTGATTAACAAATACCAGCAAGAAATAAAAAAGCATGGTAATCAAGCAAAATCATTGCAACGGGTTATAGCTAAGGTTGGAAATGCAACTTTGATGACCAATGTAACTACCGCCTCTGGTTTTGCTACATTTATTATTACAGAAAGCACCTTGCTCAAAGAATTTGGTATTGTAGCTTCAATAAATATTGTTGCTATCTTTATTCTTAGCCTTTTGATTATACCTATAATTTACAGCTATTTGGCTTTGCCCAAAGAACGGCATTTGAGGCATTTAGGAAAAACCTGGATAGAAGGCTTTGAAAATTGGATTGTGCGCATGGTAAAACATAGGCGCATTACCATTTATATTGTTTCTATTTGTGCTTTGGTAATAAGTATTATTGGTATTTATACCATTAGGGTTTCGGGTAGCTTACTCGAAGATATGCCTAAAGAGGCGGCCTTTTTTAAAGACATCGAATTCTTCGAAGAAGAATTTGATGGCATTATGCCACTCGAACTATTGATTGATACTAAAAGGCCTCAAGGGGTCACCAAATTAAGCACGCTTAAACGCATGCGCGATCTACAAGATTTGCTCGCCGAATACCCCGAACTATCTAAACCTGTATCGATGGTAGAACTGGTAAAATATAGCAAACAAGCCTATTACAACGGCAACCCAGAATACTACCAATTACCTACTTCACAAGAGAAAAATTTTATTTTCCCGTACTTAAAGGGTGTAAATACCGCAGGCAGCAATCAGCTGAATGCTTATATAGATTCTACTGCTCAATTTGCCCGAATGACGGTTTTTATGAAAGACATTGGCACCGAAGAAATGGAGGCTATTGAAGATCAAATATGGCCAAAAATCAACAAGCTCTTTCCAGAAGATCGCTATGAAATTACAATGACGGGTAAGGCTCTGGTTTTTCAAAAAGGAACCAATTATTTGGTTAAAAACCTTGTAATGTCATTGTCTTTAGCCATTCTACTTATCGCTATTTTTATGGCTTGGATGTTTAGGTCATTCAAAATGATTATCATTTCACTAATTCCCAATTTATTACCGCTTTTAATAACGGCAGGGATGATGGGCTTTTTAGGCATTCCCATCAAACCGTCTACAATTTTGGTATTTAGTATTGCTTTTGGTATATCGGTAGATGATACCATTCACTTCTTAGCTAAATACAGGCAAGAACTCAAGGCCAGAAATTGGAAAATTAGCAAATCGGTGTACCCCGCTTTGCGCGAAACTACCGTGAGTATGTTTTATACCTCAATCGTGCTTTTCTTTGGTTTTTCTGTTTTTATGATTAGTAGTTTTGGAGGTACTAAAGCATTAGGCGGACTGGTTTCTGCAACCTTGCTATTTGCGATGCTTTCTAATTTACTTCTGCTCCCTTCTTTATTGCTTTCTTTAGCAAGAAGCATTGCTAATAAAGAAGATTTTAAAGAACCAAACTTAGAAATTCTACCAGAAGAAATGGAGGATAAGGAATAAAACCAATTATCCAGTTGGGTCTAATTGTTATAATTTTTATATTTACCCCAACACTTTTACATAAAAATTATGCTTAATTTAAAAATTAAACCCAATCTTTCAAAGATTAAAAAAAAGGGGGGGTAATCTATTTTATCTCATCTCTTTTTTAGAAGGTGGAGTAGTTATGGTAACCGAGCTCGCTGGTGCTCGTATTTTAGCTCCCTTTTTTGGCTCGTCTCTTTACAGTTGGGCCTCGACCTTGTCAATTACTTTGTTAGCCTTAATGACAGGTTACTATACTGGCGGTTATGCCACCACCAAAAGAAAAACCAGCACGCCAAAAGCAATTTTTTTAGTTTTTCTCATAAGTGGTTTAATGGTGATGCTACAACCTAGCTTAGGCAGAACCGTTATGCAAGAGACCATTCAACTCCCATTCTTCACTGGGATTATTATTTCGCAACTAATCTTTTTATTTCCTCCGGTATTCCTAATGGGTATGATGAGCCCAATGATCATTGCGCAAATCAATCAAACGGTACAGCGGGCAGGTAAATCTGCTGGTAACATCTATGCCATTTCTACTTTTGGCGGTATTTTATTCACGCTGCTTTTCGGTTTTTTAATTATTCCTGAGTACGGTATTAGCTTACCGGTAATTCTATTAGGTGCTTTCGTAATATTGTTTTCTTCTGTACTATTATTGCGTCAAAAAATTTCTGTACCGATGGGCTTGGTTTTAGCATTGATAATTTTAGCCCAATTTAGGCAAGCTTATGTAAGCTATCAAGAATACTCTCCCATTCACGCTAAGGGTGAAAGTTTAGTAGAATATTCAGAAGGTTTATTAGGCGAAATCAGTATCAGTAATCAAAATTTAAAAAGTCCAGACGGTCGTCCCTTTAAAGCTAGAATGCTCAAGGTAAATAACGTGATGCAAAATCAAGCCGTACTCAACTACCCCAAAGCCAGTTTGGTTTATTATGTAAACTTTATTCGTAATTTGGTAGGACAATTGCCTAAAAAAGAATCGGCACTTATTGTAGGTCTGGGTGCAGGTAATATATACTCAGACATGCAGTTGTACAATATAGATGTAGAAACCGTAGAGATTGACCAGCGCATTTATGATTATGGGGTAAAGTATTTTAAAATGAAACCACACCCAGAAAAAAGCCACATTACCGACGGGCGCTACTTTATTAATACCGCACAAAAACAATACGACATCATTGTACTCGATGTTATTGTTGGCGAGAATGTAGCCAAGCAATTGGTAACCTTAGAAAGTTTTAAAAAAATGTATGAGCTATTACCCAATCAAGGCACTTTAATAATTGAACATGGCGGTATTCAAGATTTTTCTAAAAACAAATTTGTACCTAGCCTGCATAAAACCCTAGGTCAAGCCGGATTTGAGGTAAGCATGTTTAATCCGGTAAAGGCGCCCAATAACCGGTATGGCGATGTTTTGTTTGTTGCCACCAAAAATAAACCCATCGATAAAAATAATATTTTCGTTGCTGAAGACATGCTCCTTTCGGCAGGCCCCATCAGGCAATACGAAGTTTTTTTAAATGATTTTGATACTTCCGTCCCAGCGGAATTACTCACCGATGATAAAAACAAAACCGACTTATTACTTAGAGGCCACTACTTACATATCCGCGAAAAGCGAAATTAAGCTAAAACCAAACACTACAAGCCTTCAATTAATTGAAAATGCTTCACCCTAAAAATGGGTCAATCTTTAGAACATCCACAAGATGCTGCACCTATTGCTCAGTGTGCTGTACAAATCACAAATTCTGCTTTTAAAAAATTCGGGGTAATCGTAAATTTAGTTATTAAGCCTTAAACCCTTTTTTTGAGTCAACCTAGATTGAATTAGTTGTAAGCAACCAAAATTCCCTGCTTAGGGCTTTAAAAGCTATGTCGAAAAAATTATCTTTGCCTTACAAATGCAAACGACATGAAAAACACAAAAATTGTAGAAGTATTAAAAACCGATCCTGTACTGCAAGAAATCAGCGTGCAAGGATGGGTACGTGCCTTTAGAAGTAACCGCTTTATTGCTCTTAATGATGGTTCTACGATAAATAATATACAAGCTGTAGTTGACTTTGAAAACACACCACAAGAAATCTTAGATGAAATTAATATTGGCGCTGCGCTACATATTACTGGAACTTTAAAAGAAAGTGAGGGTAAAGGGCAAAAGGTAGAAATTGCTGCCAAAGAGATTACTATTTTAGGCAAAGCCAACTCTGATGATGTAAAAAAGACCATCCTTTCTCCTAAGCGTCACAGTCTAGAAAAACTTAGAGAGCAAGCTCACTTACGCGTACGTACCAATACCTTTGGTGCCATTATGCGCGTACGTGCCAAATTATCTTTTGCGGTGCACCAATACTTTAATGAAAATGGATTTTATTACGTAAACACGCCTATTATTACGGGTAGTGATGCCGAAGGTGCAGGCGAAATGTTTCGCGTTACTAACTTTGACCTAAACAATCCTGCCAAAGATGAGAATGGTAAAGTAAATTTTAAAGAAGATTTCTTTGGCAAAGAAACCAATCTTACCGTTAGCGGACAGTTAGAAGCCGAAACTTATGCAATGGGCCTTGGCCAAGTTTATACCTTTGGACCTACATTTAGAGCAGAAAACTCAAACACCTCAAGACACTTAGCTGAATTTTGGATGATTGAGCCAGAGGTTGCCTTCTGTGATTTAGATGGCAATATGGATTTAGCCGAAGATTTTATTAAATATGTTTTAGACTACGTACTTACTCATTGTGATGATGATCTCGCATTCTTAGAAAACCGATTAATTCAAGAAGATAAGGCAAAGCCCGAAAAAGATAGAGCGCCCATGCCTTTACGAGAAAAGTTAAAGTTTATTACAGAAAATAATTTCAAACGAGTAAGCTATACAGAGGCCATAGAAATTCTTAGAAATTCTAAACCCAATAAGAAAAAGAAGTTTGATTACTTAATTGAAGAGTGGGGTGCCGATTTGCAGAGTGAGCACGAACGTTATTTGGTAGAAAAACACTTTAAGTGCCCAGTAATTTTATTTGATTATCCTGCGCAAATTAAAGCCTTTTATATGCGTTTAAACGAAGACGGCAAGACCGTTAGAGCCATGGATGTTCTTTTCCCTGGTATTGGCGAAATGGTAGGTGGTTCGCAACGTGAAGAACGTTTAGAGGTACTACAAGCAAAAATGAAAGAGTTTAATATAGACGAAGAAGAGTTGTGGTGGTACCTGGATACCCGACGTTTTGGCTCTTGTGTTCACAGTGGTTTTGGACTGGGCTTTGAACGTTTGGTGCTTTTCGCAACCGGGATGAGTAATATTAGAGACGTAATTCCTTTTCCAAGAACACCCCAAAACGCAGAGTTTTAATAACGCTATAACAGGTCTAAGAATTAATTTTATTATTACGCTCAAGGCGGATTTAAACATAAAAAACCCAGTTCTCACTGGGTTTTTTATTTATACCTTCTTATTCAAATTTTTAAGATTTCTTATTTCTTCTTTTTGACTCTTCACCTGGCGTCTTAAATAAAACAACTCCGCAATCAGATAAAGCAATACAAAAAAATTTTGCAAATCTGTTGTTATTAAAGCTTTCCCCCACTCAAATCGTAACAGTAAAAAGCAAATAAAAAAGGCTCCTAAAGCTACATAGCGCGTATATTTTAGAAATTGCTCTAACATAAAAAACTTATTGGGGTTGCATCCAAGTTCTAAAATCTACTGCTTTTCCTATTATTTCACGCAATTGCGCAATAGGTACGCGCTGCTGTTCCATACTATCACGGTGTCTAATAGTCACTTGGTTGTCTTCTAAAGTATCGTGATCTATCGTAATACAAAAAGGAGTCCCAGCAGCATCTTGCCTTCTATACCTCCTGCCAACGGCATCTTTCTCGTCGTAAGTCACATTGAAATCCCACTGTAAATCTGCTACTATTTTTTCGGCTATTTCGGGTAAACCGTCTTTCTTCACTAAAGGCAAGATGGCTGCTTTATAAGGTGCCAATATAGCCGGTAATTTAAGGACGGTTCGTGTGGTGCCTCCTTCTAGTTCTTCCTGCTGCAAAGCACTAGAGAAAACCGCCAAAAACATACGGTCAAGCCCTATAGAAGTCTCTATCACATAAGGAGTATAATTCTTATTCAATTCAGGATCAAAAAACTGTAATTTTTTACCAGAGTGCTCCTCGTGGGCTTTCAAATCAAAGTCGGTTCTAGAATGTATGCCCTCCAATTCTTTAAAACCAAAGGGAAATTTAAACTCTATATCGGTAGCGGCATTGGCATAATGAGCCATTTTTTCATGGTCATGGAAACGATAATTATCTTTGCCTAAGCCCAAAGATTGATGCCAATTTTGTCTGGTTTCTTTCCAATACTCAAACCACTTGAGTTCTTCTCCTGGCCGAACAAAAAACTGCATTTCCATTTGTTCAAACTCGCGCTGGCGAAAAATAAACTGTCTTGCAACAATTTCATTTCTAAAAGCCTTACCTATTTGAGCAATACCAAATGGTATTTTCATACGCCCCGTTTTTTGCACGTTGGCAAAATTTACAAATATACCTTGAGCCGTTTCAGGTCGCAGGTATAAATCGGTAGCTGAATCTGCCGAAGCACCTAATTTAGTACCAAACATCAAGTTGAATTGTTTGACATCGGTCCAGTTTTTTGAACCAGTTTCGGGGCAAGCAATCCCAAGTTCTTCGATTAAAGCTTTAACATCGGCGAGATTTTCTTCGGTAAGTGATTTAGCTAAACGCTCCAACACTTCTTTTTGCTCTTTACGGTAACGCAATACACGCGGATTGGTGCTTACAAACTCATTTTCATTAAAAGCATCTCCAAATCGTTTCTTAGCCTTGGCAATTTCTTTCTCGGCCTTTTGGTTAAGCTTCTCTGCATAATCTTCTACCAAAACATCGGCGCGATAACGCTTTTTGGAGTCTTTATTATCAATCAAAGGATCGTTAAAAGCATCAACGTGACCCGAGGCTTTCCAAGTGGTAGGATGCATAAGAATCGCGGCATCTAAGCCAACAATATTTTGATGCATTTGCACCATGCTTTTCCACCAATAATCTTTTATATTTTTTTTGAGTTCTGCTCCGTTTTGACCGTAATCATAAACGGCACTTAATCCATCATAGATTTCGCTAGATGAAAAAATATAGCCATACTCCTTAGCATGGGCTATTACTTGTTTAAATGTATCTTGTTGTTTTGCCATAGCACAAAAATAGTAATATTATACCAATGTTTATCTTGTATTTTATAAGGTTTTTATTCTAGATTCAACTCTTGAGCGCCTACTTTACGGCCACCAAAAAATAAGTTGATTACATAGCGGCCCGCTATAAAATTTTCTTGTTCAAAATGCATACAAATATCAAGTGCCTTTTGCTCATAACTAAATTTATGCTTTAAAGAGTAAACCAACTTTTGAGTCCCCATTTTAATACTCGCCTTACTCCCGAGAAGATTGTTTTTAGGATTGATAATCTGAACATACATTTGATACTCTCTTGCGCTTGCCAAGTTATTGGCTTGAATTTGGGTGCAAATTTCTAAAACCCGGGTTTTTTTTGCTTCGCGAATTGATTTACTCCCTGGCCTGGCTGATGCCTTCGCCTGCACTTTATATTGCCCAAAATGCAGTTGTGAAGCATCTTCTAATTGCCGACTGAGCAATTGGTTTTCTTTAAAAAGTGAATCGCTCTTTTTTTGCTCGCGCAACTGGGCTGCTTGTGCCAATACCACATCGTCTTCTAAATTGCGCTTCATAGCCTGGAGACTATCAACTTGCTTTTGCAACTTGTTGGTTTTTTGTTTGTATTTAATGGCTATTAATTCGACTTTCGAGAGTTGTTGCAAATCAATTTGTTGTACATCTAAACTATCTAACAAACCCTTGATTCGGTCGGCGTCTTTTTGCACCTGATTCTTTAGCTCTTTATTCTCTTGAATTACCTGCGCATATTGTTCGCGCAAAGCATCTAATTCGCTGCGCAAGCGTTCTTTTTCCTGTGCTATAATAGCCAAGTTCTTTTTGTTTTCTTGATAAAAATTTAGAGTAAAAAACACAGAGATTATCAAGATCCCAGCAAGCATTAGCATGAGTACCTTGAGTATGTTTTTATTATTCTGAATATTCATAACCCTCTCTTTTCAAGAATTTTGCGTAAATTAAACAAGCCTAATGAAATGCATTCAATCTTGTTATTAAATTTTCTATTTCCAAAAACCTGCGCCTGCTGTTCACAGTACCTTCTTTACAGAGAACAGGTAGTTTGTTTGGCTTGTCATTATTTATTACCGATGGCCAGTGCACAATTAACCAACGAAAATACAGTAAAAAAAGTATTTTCAGGAAGAATACCTGTAGAGAATGCCTGTAGCTTGTTTATTTTTGAGAAAAACTCGTTGGTACAACATTTAATGCATGAGTTAAAGTACAAAGGCCGGGTTGAAATTAGTTTTTATTTGGGAAAATGGTTGGGCGTCATTCTAAGTCAATTGCCCGCTTACCAGCATATTGATTATGTAATTCCCATACCATTACATAAGCGCAAATTGGCAAAGCGAGGCTATAACCAAGTAGCCGGATTTGGGCAAGAAATAGCAAAAGCGCTTGGTACAAATTATACGCACCAAGTACTCATAAAAAACAATCCGTCTCAAACACAAGTTTTTAAAGATAGATTTGCCCGTGCCCAGTTACAGCATCATTTGTTTGCTTTAAATGATGCAGACCTGCTCAAAAACAAACATATTTTACTGGTAGATGATATTATCACTACTGGTGCAACCTTAGAAACTTGCGCTAAAAAATTACTCGATATACCCGGACTCAAAATTAGCATTGCCAGCATGGCATTAACTATTTAATTTTAACACTTTATTCATTTTATCAAGCAATAGGTTCATTTATTTCAAATAACTAATTTTTTAACACAAAAAAAAATTAGTAAAAAAGTACAAGACAATTTCTTCACATTTTTTTTAATCGGCTCTAGCACCCATCGCTAATATTCTTAATTTTTATTTATAATTAATCTAGATAAAGTCATACATTTGCATTTATTTAGAATAAATTTAAGTAACAAATGAGGGTTTTCCTTGTACTTTTTATCACGGGACTTAGTTTTTTAAGCTTGCAGGCGCAAGAGTTGACCAATTTAAGAAACCTAACAGGACAGGTAGTCTTTAAAGATGGTAGCCCAGTGGTATCGGCACTCATTTATATTCCTGCAAATGCTAAATCGTCGTATTCTGATGAGCAAGGCTATTTTAGTATTTCAGGCATAGCCTCACAAGAATACGAAGTCATCATTCAGCCTTTTGGACAAAAAGAGATACGCCTCACAGTCGATTTAAGCGAGCATTCCGACAATCTTTATATAGCGCTCCAACAAGAAACCAATTTCGCTTTAGAAGACGTTGTAATAAAAAGCAAATCTAAAATCCGCGAGAGCAAAGAAAAGGGCTATAATATAGAGGTGGTGAACACCCAAGCCTATACTGTTCAAAATGTAGTCGCCAGTGAGCTATTAGATCGATCGGCGGGAGTAAAAATAAGACAATCTGCAGGATTGGGCTCTCATATCGATTTTAACTTAAATGGTCTTACAGGAAACTCTGTCCGTATTTTTATAGATGGAATCCCACTGCGCAATTACGGAAAGGCCTTTTCTTTAAACAACATACCCCCCAGTATGATTGAACGAATTGAAGTATATAAAGGAGTGTTACCGGGACACCTTACCGAAGACGCTTTAGGTGGCGGCATTAATATAATTCTAAAGAAAGAAAAAAAGAACAAGCTTTCGGTTGCTTATAGTTATGGCTCTTTTAATACCCACCAGGCCGATGTGAACGCTAATTTATTTGATAGTAAAACCGGACTTAATGCTCAAATAGGCGCCTTTTATGCTTACACCGATAATAATTATGAGGTTTACGGAGACAACGTTTATGTTATTAATCCGCAAACGGGTAAAGTTAAGTATGTTAAGGCAGAGCGTTTTCACGATAGTTATGAATCTAAGGGTATTCAAGCCAATTTAAGTATACGCGACAAATCTTTCGCAGATGAGTTGAGTCTAGGTTTGTTATTTTCTGATATGGATAATGACATACAAACCGGGGCTACCATGGATGTGGTTTATGGCAATAGAAGGTCTGAGCGCGACACCCGTATGATTAACTTAAAATACGAAAAAGACAACTTAATCTTACCCAATCTAAGCGCAAAAACCTTTGTATCTTATTCTCAAACCAACCGTAAAGTTATAGACACTATCCCTTATATGTATAATTGGTTGGGCGAGATTGTTCGAGATCAAAATGGCAACCCGATTAATTGGAGAAACTCAGGAGGAGAGGCAGGTCCCGCTACGTTAGCCAATAATAACGAGAAGAACTTTGCCAATAGAACCGGATTAAGCTATGCTTTTTCTGATACCCAGAGTCTTAATGCTAACTTTTTTTATAATCAATTTACTCGGGATATAGACGACCCAAAATTACCTAAGGCCGAAAATGAACTGCTCGACACGCGCTTTTTAAGCAAAACCATTCTCAGCTTCTCTTATGAAGCCAAATGGTTGAATGAGAAACTCACCTCAACCTTATTTTTCAAAAATTATCACCAAAAAGTAAAACTTACAGACTACACCAAAAGACAAGACAAACTTACCGCCACTGCGTACGATAAAAAAATAAGCTTCAACGGCTATGGTGCAGCATTCTCCTATGCTTTGACCGATGAAATTTTGATTACCAGCTCGGTAGAAAAAGCCATACGTATGCCAGGGATATTTGAACTCTTAGGTAATACTTCAGAGAATATTTTACCTACCTACAACTTAAGACCAGAGAACAGCACCAATGTAAATCTAGGCGCAAGTTTAGGCAGCTTTAGTTTTAATAAACATCAGCTTAAAGCGGATATAAATTTTTTCTTAAGAGATATTAGCGATATGATTGTACGGGGAATTGCAAGTAATATCACCGATCAATACGGATTTGAAAATCTAGGTAAAGTACGCAGTACAGGGGTAGACCTTGAAATGAATTATAACTATGACCAGCGCTTTACACTTACCGCCAACCTTTCTAATTTTAATGCCCGCTATAATTTAAAGTACGATGAGTATGGCTCAGAATACATTTATTATGGCGACCGCTTGCGTAATGCTCCATTTCTAACGGGTAATTTATATGCCAATTATGAGTTTAAAAATTTATTTAAGCAAAACCACGGGCTCAATTTACACTACAATTTTGGCTATACGCATCGGTTTTTTAGAAACTGGGAAAGCCTAGCCAGTCAAGGTAAAGCTTATATACCCACACAAGCCGTGCACAGTGCAGGGGTGAATTACCGTTTTCCCGGAAACAAGGTTGTACTTGGCTTTGATGCCAAAAACATTACCAACGAGCATTTATTCGACAATTGGGCCCTGCAAAAACCAGGTAGAGCCTTTTATTTTAAAATAACCTATAACGCAATATAAACCTAAATAATATGATTTTTAAAAACACCTTTTTTAGTAAAAGTAAAATTAATTTGCTTGCCGCTATTGGCATTTCGCTTAGCTTGTTTAGCTGTGATTCTGATGATGATAACGGCAGCAAAACCACTCCGCCTGTTGGGAACCAATCCTATTACAATGTGGTTTTTGGTGTAAGTTCTGAAGGTAACTCGGGAACCTACGCACAGGCACTTGAAAACATCTCTGAGGGTAACATCAGTTTTAATGGTAAAGGTTTTGAAGTTCCTTCGGTAAGAACAGCTAGAATCTACGGATCTCCGTCAGGTGAATTTTTATATAACCTTAGCTATGGTGGCGGTATGATTTATAAATACCAAGTAAATGGCGGGTCTAATTATACCCAATTAGCCGAAACTAACGTTCAGGTAGCAATGGGTACCGCCTACCCGCGTTGGACAGTGGTAAGCAAAGACAATGCCTTGGTGCATACAATTAACACCGAAAACCAATACGATGAGAACGAGAACTATACCTACACTAAGTCTGAGGCGGTATTACAGAATATTGGTTTAGAGAATATGAGTTTAGAAGAAAAAAGCGTATTGGAAATACCAAGTTTTGAGGATAACTACCATATCTGGAGAATAGATAACCCGACTATCAAAAACGGAAAGGCTTACTATGGGGTGGCAATGCGCCAGTTTGATCCTGCTACGGGTGAAAACGTAAACCCAGAAACCTATAAAGCAACTACTATGGTGGTAGATTATCCTGAATTGACCAATTTACAATTTTTACAATCTGAAAATGCTCAAGGTTCTACTTATGGATACAGAACTCCTGTCTATCACGGTGACGAGCAAGGTGATATTTACCATTTAACTAGCAACCCTGCTAAGCTTTTAAAAATAAGTAACGAAACCTACGACAACACCTACTCATTTGATTTAGCTAATGCCTTAGGAATGGCCAAAGTGGGTGCAAACGGTTGGTTCTATGTAGGTAACGGAATCGGTTACGTTCCTTTTTACGATGCTAGCAAAGGTCGAGGAAAAGAAGAAGCCGCTTGGGGAGTAGCACGTATTGATATTTATAACCAAACAGCTACCAAATTAAACCTTCCTAATAACCTATGGATGTGGTACTACCAATCGGGTGTGGTAGGTAGAGATGGTAAATTTTATATGGCCATTACCCCATTAGGGCAAAAGGGAAACATCTATAAGTTTGATCCTAATAGCACTTCGCCAGATGCTTTTGAAGTTGGTGCACAGCTAGAAAACGGAGCAGATTCATTTTACTTAGGGGTTTATTAAAAAATACCCAAAACTAAAAACAAAAACCTGCTCTAAAAATGGAGCAGGTTTTTATAAAAGTCCGACTTTTACAATTATCAAAATTAGACATAACACATTATGAAACATTTACTTCAAATAAGCCTGATACTTTTTCTGAGTTTATCGGCAAATGCACAAGATAATATTTTTTGGTCTGCCGATTTCTGGAAACAAAATCCCGATATCACCACCATTGAAGCAAAAATAAAGGAAGGTAACAGTCCAACTGCTTTAAACTCTCGCGGTTTTGATGCCGTAAGCTACGCCATTCTTAATAAAGTTTCTAATGCTAGTATTAAATACCTTTTAGAGCTACCAGGAAACGAAGTAAATAAACTTACCCACGACAAACGCACCTATATTTTTTGGGCAGCCAATAAAGGCAATGTGGCCCTGCTCGATTATTTATTTAAAAAGGGAGCAAACCCAAAAGTTTTTGATAACCGCCTGTATAGCCCAATTATGTTTGCGGCACGGGCTGGACTTGAAAACACGGCGGTTTATGATATCTTAATTAAAAATGGAGTTGATCCAGCCTATGCAAATCCCAAAGGAATAAACGCTCTTTTAGTTTTGGCAGGGACGGCAAAAGACTGGTCAATTTTAGACTACTTCATCAAAAAAGGATTAATGTTAAATCATACCGACAACACTGGAAAAAATGCTGTCGATTATGCAGCGGTAACCGGTAATAAAAAAATAATGACCGAACTAATCCGTAAAGGAGTAGCTTATAAAGACATTAATAAAGATAATACCAATTTGTTTCATCAAGCAGCAAGCAGTAGCCGTGCAGGCGATAATAAACTTGAGTTTTTTAAATACTTGAATACTCTAGAGCTTGACCCGCATCAAAAAGATCAGGAAAACAAAAACATACTCCATTACCTGGCAAAAAATAATTCACACCCAGAAAACCTCGATTACTTTTTCTCTAGAAAAGTTGATATAGACGCTATAGATAATCATGGGAATACCGTTTTACTATATGCTGCTTCTCAAAATAATTTACCAGTGGTTAATTTTGTGCTAGACCACAGTAAAAGCATTAACCACACCAATAAAGCAGGTGAAAGTGCATTGACTTTAGCCGTGCGAAACAATGGCGCAGAGATAGTAGCGCTATTATTAGAAAACGGAGCGCATACCAATACCGTTAGTCAAGACCAAAGAACCCTACTGGGTCATTTGATTTCAGGATACTCAGCGCGGTCAAAAGAAGATTTTTATAAAAAATGGGAATTGCTTAAAGCTAAAAATCTTGACTTTAAAGCAAAACAAGGTAAAGGGAATACCCTATTGCATTTAGCTGCCGAAAAAGAAGACCTCAACTTGATCGACGCATTGTTGCAAGAGGGGGTTGATATCAACGCCCAAAATGACGAGGGAGTAACCTTACTTCATAAAATAAGCTTAACGGCAAAAGACAGCAAAATGTTGAAAGAATTAGTGAAACGCGGTGCCAACCCAAGCATTAAAACGCTTTTTGAAGAAACCGCCTATGACATGGCACGTGAAAACGAGCTGCTAAAGAATGAAAACATCCAATTTTTAAAATCATAAATCAAGTTATGCGAATCAAATCTGCAATACTTAGTATATTTCTATTAGCCTTAATGGCTTTTAACACCAACACTAGCTCCTCATACAAATGTCTCATTCAGTTAAAGAATTATGAAGGAGAAGGAGCTTATGTGGTAGTATCGGTGGTAAACCAAGCCAACGAATACCAAAAAACCTTACAAGTTTTAGGCGATGACTCAGAGTGGTACAAAGACCTTCCTCAATGGTATGCTCATTGGCAAAAAAAGACCGAAAGTATAGACGCTATAACGGGAGCCACCATAAGCGGTGGGGAGCGTGCCATAAAAATACTTGAAATACCCACACACAACATTGATGCAGGTTACAAGCTAAGATTTGAAACCGCTGTAGAAGATCAAGATTATTTTGCAACAGACTTGGAGTTTGAGCTCACCAAAGAAAACCTAAAACAAAAACAAGAAGGTAAAGGCTACATACGGTACGTACGCCTACTCGAACAAAAATAAAGCAACAAAAGTTAGACGAGCGCTTGTATGAGCATATCCCCTTGGAGATTAATTCACTTGGCCTTAGCCTGGGTAAGTTTTCTGTTTCTGGCATTGGCCAGTTTAACCGGAATCATACTCGGGCTAGCGCCTATAGATCAAAAGCTGCAACAACACAACCGCTTCTCCCTAGAAGATATTAGCCTAGCTAGCACGCTTGATAAGCTCAACCAATCTCAAGAAGAAATACTTTGGTTAGAGGTAGACAACAACGGTGGCGTATTGGCATCGGTGGTGAATGCCGAGGGTGAAAACCAAGAGGTTTTTATCAATCCGCTCACCGGGGAGGTTTTAGCGGTTAAAGAGCCCGAAAAACCTATCTATTTATGGGCAAAAACCCTACACCGCTCTTTATTCTTAAAATCTACGGGGCGTTTTCTTATCGGTTTAACTGCTTTTGTGTTGTTTTTTATCGCTTTAAGCGGAATTTTTCTCGTTAGTAAACGCCAAGGCGGATTTAAAAAATGGTTTAAACCCATAATTAAAGACAAATTTTATCCGTTATGGCATGCCCTCTTAGGACGTTGGTTATTGCTACCCATTTTAATTATCGCTCTAAGCGGAGCCTATCTTAGCTTAATTCAATTTAACCTCATCACCACCAGCGACGCACAACATCAATTAGATGAGCACAAATGGCAAGATAGCCAACCACAAAAAATAACTGAGTTTGCAATCTTTAATGAGACCGTATTAGGCGATTTAAAACGCTTAGAATTTCCTTTCTCGCCTTTTCCCGAAGATTATTTCAGTTTACAAACCCGCACACAACACTTTATAGTCAATCAGTTTAACGGGGAAATCATCAGTGCGCACACCTACCCTATAAGCCACGTTTTAGCACATTATAGTTTGGTACTGCATACAGGCCAAGGTAGTCTGGTCTGGTCTTTACTACTCATTCTGGCTAGTATAGGAATCTTGTTTTTTATTTATTCTGGCTTTAAAATTATGTGGTCTAGGCAATCGGGAAAAATTAAGAATCATTATGCGCTTAAAGATTGTTCCCACCTTATTTTAGTTGGGTCTGAAGGTGGTACTACTTTCAATTTTGCAAAAGCGCTTTACGCGGAATTGATCCGGCTGGGAGAGAAAGTTTACTTGGCAGAGATGAACCAAGTGCAACTAAACCCTAAACTTAAGCATTTAATAGTTATGACCGCCACCTACGGAAATGGTGAAGCACCTAGCAACGCTCAAAAATTTCTAAAACAGTTACAAAAACAGCATACATTAAATAAAATTGGTTTTACTGTTTTGGGTTTTGGTTCGAGAAGCTACCCACATTTTTGTGCATTTGCTAAAGAAGTGCAATCCGCTTTAAGCGAAACAAATTACTTTAAGGAAGAAATGCCTTACACTAGCATAAACAACCAATCTACCGAAGCTTTTAAAACTTGGATGATAGATTGGTGCAATAGGTTAAATATTCCTGCTAGAATACCCAAAAACATCGTCAAACCAAGAAAAATAAAGCAACAACAATTAATTTGCACGCAAAACATAAAAGAAGGACTAGGCTTAGACGCTAGCTTTTTACTTAGTTTAAAGCCCAAAGGGAGGTTAAAATTTAAATCGGGAGATTTGTTATCGATAGTTCCACCAGAAGATGAACGCGAACGTTTGTATTCTATTGGAAAATCTAAAGACAATGAAATGTTAATTGCGGTAAAACGACATGAATTTGGTGTAGTCTCTAACTGGCTGTATCAATTAAATATAAACAACGAGCTAAGCGCTGGTTTGGTGAAAAACAAAAACTTTCATTTACCAAAACGCGCAAAACAAGTTATAATGCTAGCCACGGGTACTGGTGTTGGCCCTTTTTTAGGTATGCTTCAGCAGTCCAAACAACAGGTATGCTTATATTGGGGTGGCCGCAATCAAAAGCAATTTTCTCCTTATCGAGAGCATCTAGAACGTGCCCAAAAAGAGGGTAGCTTATCTACTTTAAATTTGGCTTTCTCGCGTGAAACTAATCAAGAGAAATGTTATGTTCAAGACCTGTTGATGAGGGATGCCTCATTTATTGCCGAAGCGCTAAAAAACAAGGCTGTTTTTATGATTTGCGGCTCAGTAGTAATGCAGGAGGCGGTTTTAGCGTGTCTCAACAAAATTGCGCTCACGCATAACCAAAAAGCACTTTGCTATTATGAGAGCAGAAAACAGCTTAAAATGGATTGTTATTAAATATGCTTAAACCTGCCAACTTATTTAATTGTGCTAGGTTAATTTTTTTCGCTTAAGCACATAAAGCTCTTCTCTTCTATCTTTTAGGTTTTTTACGCTTCCAAAATTATGCAAATCGCGTAAGGCATCAAGATCTACATCGGCTATCAAAATCATTTCGGTATTGGGTGTGGTTTCGGCCTTTATCCCATCATACGGAAATTTAAAATCTGAAGGGGTAAAAACAGCAGATTGTGCATATTGAATATCCATATTATGCACCTTTGGTAAATTACCTATACTACCTGCAATGGCCACATAGCATTCGTTTTCTACTGCGCGGGCCTGGGCGCAAAGTTTTACGCGTGAGTATCCGTTCTGGGTATCGGTTAAAAAAGGAATAAATAAAATTTGCATCCCCTCTAGAGCTAAAATCCGCGAAAGCTCTGGGAATTCAACATCGTAACAGATTAATATTCCTATTTTACCACAGTCTGTATCAAAAACCTGAAATTCTTGTCCGCCTTGCAAACCCCAAATTTGGGCCTCATCTGGAGTCACATGAATTTTTTTAAACTGCTCGGCGAGGCCGTCTCTTTTACACAAATAACCCACATTGTATAGCTTGTCCTCTATAATTTCTGGCATACTCCCGGTAATAATATTAATATTATAACTCACGGCAAGCTGCATCATTTTTTCTTTTATAGGCTGTGTATAGGCCGCTAATTCACGAATTGCCTCGGCTTCTGATAAATGATTGTATTTTGCCATTAAAGGCGCGTTAAAAAACTCGGGGAACAGCGCAAAATCTGATCGGTAGCCCGAAAGAGATTCTACAAAGTACTCTACTTGATGCAGCAGTTCTTCTAAACTGTTATATGAGCGCATTTGCCACTGTACCAAGCCTAAACGTACCTCTGTTTTGGTAGGCATAGGCCTACTGCTGTCTTTGGTGTAGTAAATATTATCCCATTGTAGCCATACCGCATACTCTTTTGACTGCTGGTCTCCTTCTAAATAATTAGACAGAATTCTTACAGGTCTAAAGTCATTGGCCAATTGAAAGTTAAGCACAGGATCTTCAATCTCGCAACTGCGTACTTTTTCTAAATAAACTTTAGGCGTTAGTTCTTGGGCGTATTTGTGATAATTAGGCAATCTACCACCAAAGACAATCGCTTTTAAATTGAGTTGTTCGCACAGCTCTTTGCGGTAATCATACAGTCGTCTTCCTAAACGCAAACCTCGAAATTCTTTTTTTATGATGATATCAATTCCGTAAAGCATATCGCCATTTAGCGTATGATTTTTAAACTTGGCATCACCCACCACATCTTCATAGGTATGTTTCTCGTCTAGCTTTTTAGAATCGACAACAATAGAGAAGGCACAACCGGCTAGATTCCCGTTAACCATTACTACGACTTGCCCCTTAGGGAAAGTTTTAAGCAATTCTCTTAACTCTTCTTTTTTCCAATACGCATCGGGTGCATCGCCATAAATTTCGATAAAAACTTCTTTTAAGTCTTCAAAATCGTTTAAAGACAGGTAGCGCAATTCTATATGAGGAGCTTGGTTATTCATTAATATACAGTTTAAGACAAATGTTTTTTCGCGGAAAGTGTTAAGGAAACAATAGTAGATATAGGTTTAAGGCGCTTTATATTGAAAGAAAAAAGTAGATCTCATTTAAAACAAGCAATTGAACATTATTTTCAATTGCTTGTTGGTTAATTATCGTCAATGGGCTTCACAGCAATTTCTTTTTGCATAGAAGTAGAAATTACATGCCCAATAAGTAGGCGAAAATTAAGGGAGCTACGATGGTAGCATCGCTCTCGATGATATATTTCGGGGTATAAATATCGAGTTTACCCCAAGTGATTTTCTCGTTAGGCACAGCACCAGAGTATGAGCCATAGCTAGTGGTAGAATCTGAAATCTGGCAAAAATAACTCCAAAACGGAGTATCGGTTCGTTCTAAATCTTGGTAAAGCATTGGTACCACACAAATAGGAAAATCACCAGCAATACCTCCTCCTATTTGAAAAAAGCCAATACCATTAGACGCCTCTGGTTTTGTGTTTTCTGTATACCAATCGGCTAGGAAAGTCATATACTCGATTCCAGATTTTACGGTAGATGCTTTTAATTCACCTTTAACTACGTAGCTAGCAAAGATATTTCCCATAGTACTATCTTCCCAACCGGGTACCACTATAGGTAAATTTTTCTCTGCTGCGGCATACATCCAAGAATCTTTGATATCAATTTCATAGTGTTCTTCTAAAACACCAGAAAGTAAAAGCTTGTACATATACTCGTGCGGAAAGTAGCGCTCGCCATTGGCCTCTGCATCCTTCCAAATTTTTACAATATGCTCTTGAATACGTCTAAAAGCTTCTTCTTCGGGAATACAAGTATCGGTAACTCTATTGAGTCCTTTCTCAAGTAAATCCCATTCATCTTGCGGGGTTAAATCGCGATAATTAGGTACCCGTTTGTAATGTGAATGCGCCACTAAATTCATGATATCTTCTTCTAAATTAGCGCCGGTACAAGAGATGATATGCACTTTGTTTTGACGAATCATTTCGGCGAAGATTTTACCCAGTTCTGCCGTACTCATTGCCCCTGCTAAGGAAACTAACATCTTTGATCCCTGCTCGAGTTGCTTTTCATAACCTTTGGCGGCATCAACTAAACTAGCAGCATTAAAATGCAAGAAATATTTTTCTATAAATTGTGAAATAGGTTTATTCATGGTGGTAATTTTTACACTAAAAAGTTTCTTAAAAGCTACTGCTTTACAGAATTATTTAGTTCATTTTAATATTCATCGGCTTCTCTCAGTTTAGAAGCATTAAATTTATAACTCAGCATCTTATAATATAATTTTGCCGCTAAAAAGTCGGAAGCTTTATGATTTTCATTGGGGCAAAGTTCTACGATATCAAAACCGACTACATTTTTTGTTTTAAAAATCATCTTCAAAAAATCTAAGGTTTCATACCATAGTAATCCACCGGGCTCTGGGGTTCCTGTTGCAGGTAATATAGAAGGGTCAAAGGCATCTAGATCTATGGTGATAAAAACATTAGGAGTCATTTGCCCTATAGCGTCATCCATCCAGTCTTCGTACAAATCGTGAGCAAAATACACCCGAGTTTCGTCCATGAACTCTTTTTCAGAAACATCCATCGATCGTATTCCTACTTGAATAAGGTTGGTGTTTTTACTGGCCTCGTGCAATGCACAAGCGTGATTACAACTTGAACCATCATAACTTTTACGCAAATCGGCGTGAGCGTCGATTTGAACTACACTTAGCTCTTCAAAGCTTTCGCTGAAAGCACGAATACTACCAATAGACACCGAATGTTCCCCGCCAAAAAGCGTAACAAATTTATCTTGTTTCAAGTAGTTTTTTACCGTTTTATAAACGCTCTCGACCATTTTTTCTGGTGAAGAATTTTCTGAAACAGCAGGAGCTAAGTAAATACCTTGTTTATATACCTCACTTTGGGTTTCTATATCATATAGCTCCATATTCTCAGAAGCCTCCAAAAATGCAGCTGGACCTTTATCTGCACCTTTTTGCCAGGTACTGGTACCATCGTAAGGCACAGGTATTAATACCACTTTGGCATCATCTATACGTGCATATTTATCGGGAATTCCCGCATAGTTTCTTTTAGTGCTCATAACCTAAAATTTTAAGTAAGTCTTCACTTTTTTGTTGTTCTTTAAAGAGTTGTGTAGAAAGACTGCCGTCTTTATTTTTTTGTATTAGCAGATGTTTGGGCGCCGGTATTAAACAATGTTGCAAACCGCCAAAACCCCCAATTGTTTCTTGATAAGCGCCGGTATTAAAAAACCCAATATACAAAGGTTTTTCTCTATCATAGCGCGGTAAATAAATGGCATTCATATGCTGTTCTGAGTTGTAGTAATCATCAGAATCACAAGTTAGACCACCTAAAAGCACCCGTTCATAGCGATCGTTCCACCGGTTGATGGGCAGCATAATAAAACGTTTATTAATGGCCCAAGAATCGGGTAAGGTGGTAATGAATGATGAGTTAATCATATTCCACTTTTCGCGATCGTTTTGTTGTTTTTGATATAAAATCTCATAAATGGCGCCTCCACTTTCTCCAACAGTAAAACTGCCAAACTCGGTAAAAATATGTGGCGGAGCTACATTTTCTTCTTCACAGAATAATTTAATTTGATTTATTACCTCATCGGCCATATAAGCATAATCATAATCAAACCCAAGCGAATTTTTAATAGGAAACCCGCCTCCAATATTTAAGCTATCTAGCGTAGGACATATTTTCTTTAAACGCGTATACACACGCAAACATTTTTGAAGTTCATTCCAATAATAAGCGTTGTCACGGATACCTGTGTTGATGAAAAAATGAAGCATTTTAAGTTCTATTTGGTCATTATGCTTGATTTGATCTTCGTAAAACGGAACAATATTTTTATAACCAATACCTAGACGTGAAGTATAGAACTCAAATTTAGGTTCTTCTTCTGAAGCGATACGGATACCGATTTTAAAATCTTTATGCGTTTGATTGGTTAACAATGCTATCTCCTCATAATTATCGATTACTGGGATACAATTTTCATGTCCTTCATTAATCAACTGAGCGATGTTTTTAATGTATTGATCGCGTTTAAAACCATTGCAAATTACATAGGTTTTTTCGTTGATTTTACCTTGCTTTTTCAAGTTTTGCACTATATCGATATCAAAAGCCGAGGAAGTCTCAATATGGATATCGTTGCGCAAAGCTTCGTGCAAAACGTGCTTAAAGTGCGAACTTTTGGTACAATAACAGTAATTATAACTCGCTGGGTAAGCGTGTTTCTCTATGGCACCATTGAACCAGCTTTTAGCTCGTTGAATGTTTTCTGAAATTTTAGGAAGATAGGTGAATTTTAAAGGAGCTCCGTACTCCTTGATTAAACCCATCAGATCTATTCCGTGGAACCGGAGTTGATCATTTTGCAATTGAAATTCATCTTGAGGAAAATCAAAAGTTTGTTCGATTAAATCGATGTATTTTGTGTTCATTGAATGTGTAAAGGGTAAATCGTCAATATTTTAATTATTTAAATATATAAATACTATTGCAGAAATAAAAAAATAGTACGCTTAACGAATTTTATCTTGTAAGAAATTAGAGCCTTATATCAGACGCGTTTATAAGTACAAATGGAATACTTTTTTATAAATAAAAAAACAGTGTAAATGTTAAAATTTAAATAATTTTATACACTCCAAAATCACCACGTAACACGCTTATAAATTTCTGTTTTTCAGCAAAGTAAACTATTGCTTTACATCAAAAACTTATTTCAATTTTTGAATATCTATAAACTTACTCATTTAAATAACCCAATTATCACATCACCGCTAAGGCATAAAAATTTAGCGTCGACAACTATTATAAAGCGACAAAACAAGTATAGAGGAATGACTTGAATTAAATGACTTGAATTAGAGGTATCCAATTTAGTCAATAAATTATCTCTTTTTAATAAGTACAATGCAGTAGCTTTTTGTGGCGCCGGCTTACTTTAGCCAAAACTATTTCTATTCTAATAGGTTCGTTTAGGTTCACTTTGCAATTTGTACGTTTTTTACAAGGTAAACTATACCCGTATAAAACGCTGAAACCCCCTGTAAATACAAGGGGTTTCGTCTTTTGTACTCAAGGCGGGAATCGAACCCGCACTTCCGAAGAAACTGGATTTTGAATCCAGCGCGTCTACCAGTTCCGCCACTTGAGCAAAATGGATGCGCAAATTTAAAACTTTTTTTTCATTTTCAAATAAACAAAAAGAATTCTTTTCAACTAAAATAAAATCCTTAAATTTGCAACCTTATTATTCGCTGCTTCAAGCAGATAACTTAAAGAAAAATAAGCACTTATGACACACGCGCTACCCGATGCAAAACTTTTTGCTTGCTCACAAAGCGAAACCTTAGCCAAAAAAATAGCTGAAGAATACGGAATTGAACTTGGTAATGTCATTACCTCAACCTATAGTGACGGTGAATTTCAACCTTCTTTTGAAGAGTCTGTACGAGGAGATCGTGTTTTTATAATCGGCTCTACTCATCCTGGCAGTGACCATCTTATGGAAATGCTCTTGATGCTCGATGCTGCAAAACGCGCTTCGGCAAGACATATTACGGCGGTATTACCTTATTTTGGTTGGGCAAGACAAGACCGAAAAGATAAACCACGGGTACCAATTGCAGCTAAACTGGTTGCCAAAATGTTAGAAACCGCTGGTGCCACAAGAGTGATAACAATGGATCTTCACGCCGATCAAATTCAAGGTTTTTTCGAAAAACCTGTTGATCACCTCTTTGCCTCAACTGTTTTTCTACCTTATTTGCAAGATTTAAATTTGAAAAATCTAACCGTAGCTTCGCCAGATATGGGTGGATCTAAAAGGGCTTATGCATATTCAAAAGCCCTAGAAAGCGATGTGGTAATTTGTTATAAACAACGAGCAAAAGCCAATGTGATTTCTCATATGGAGCTTATTGGTGATGTTGAAGGTAAGAACGTTGTATTAGTAGACGATATGGTAGACACCGCCGGAACTTTAACCAAAGCAGCCGATGTGATGATTGAACGCGGTGCAATAAGCGTTCGTGCTATATGTACACACCCTATACTTTCGGGCAATGCATACGAGCGTATCGCCAACTCTAAATTAGAAGAATTAATTGTTACCGATTCTATTCCTCTAAAACAAGAATGCAAAAAAATAAAAGTTGTATCTTGCGCCCGCTTATTTGCCGATGTGATGAAAGCCGTTCACGAGAACAAATCCATCAGCTCAAAATTTTTAATGTAAAAGCCTGTTCTAAATCTTCTTAAAGAAGATGGCTAAACTAGAACAACAATAAATATAATTAATTAAATTTTTTACAAATGAAGTCAATTACGATCAACGGATCTAAAAGAGAAAGCGTAGGAAAAAAAGCTACTAAAGCCCTACGTAATGCTGGAGAGGTTCCTTGCGTATTATACGGAGGAGATCAACCTGTACATTTTTCAGCACCCACAATTGCGTTTAACAGTTTGGTTTACACTCCAGACGTTCATACTGTTGTTTTAGAACTAGATGGACAAAAGCACAATGCGGTTTTACAAGACATTCAGTTTCACCCAGTAACCGATGAAATCTTACATATGGATTTCTATGAGTTTGGTGACGATCAAGAAATTACTATGGAGATTCCTGTACACTCTGAAGGAGTTGCTAAAGGAGTTAAAAATGGTGGTGTTTTACGTTTCAACTTACGTAGAATGCGTGTAAGAGGTTTAGCCAAAAACTTACCTGATTATATCGTTGCTGACGTTACCCCATTAAAAATCGGAAACAAATTATATGTTACCGCGGTAACTTCTGATGATTACACCATTATGCACCCAGATAACACGGTTATTTGCCAAGTGAGAACTTCTCGTAATGTGGTAGCTGGAGCTGATGAAGATGAAGATGAAGATGTACCTTCTACAGAAACCGATAAGGTAGGTGCTGCAGCTGCTTCTAACGACGATTAAGCACTTTCTTTAAATAAATAGAAAGCACCTTATTTATCTAAGGTGCTTTTTTTTATTTTTATAGTTCCTATTATAAAAATAAACCTATGCTTGCCTTTTTTGGAAGAATACTTAACAATAAGAAAACGAAAAAAAAATCCGTAAAGGAAATGAAAAAGTCACTTATCGTAGGCCTTGGTAACCCTGGAATAAAATACGCCAATACCAGACATAATATTGGTTTTAAAATATTAGATCACCTGGCAGAACAAGAAAATTTAAGCTTCACCACCGATAAATTAGGTGATATTTGCACCTACAAGTACAAAGGCCGACCCTTTGTCTTGCTTAAACCCAATACCTATATGAATTTAAGCGGTAAAGCAGTGCGCTATTGGCTGGAAAAAGAAAAAATAGATATCGAGAACCTTTTGGTAGTTACCGATGATTTAAATCTTGAGTTTGGTACAATTCGCATTAAAAGCAAAGGTAGTGATGGCGGTCATAACGGACTAAAAGACATTCAAGATAAACTAAATACCAGTAAATACAACCGCTTTAGGTTTGGAATAAGCGATAGTTTTTCTAAGGGTAAACAAATAGACTATGTCTTGGGCGAGTGGTCTCCTCAAGAACAAAAACATCTACCCGAACGCCTAGACCAAGCCGTAAAAGCCATACAGTCTTTTGGCACTACCACGCTAGCCAATACAATGAATGCTTTTAACAATAAATAGCTTTTTCTTGCTGGTATAACAAAAAAAATCCGCTGCAGCGCATTAAGCTTTAGCGGATTTTTGTTTATTATAAATTTCACTATATTAACGCACAATAATTTTTCTGTTTATAGTTTGATTATTGCTTGTACTCGCCTTTAAGAAATACACTCCGGTTTGAGCGGTTGGCAGGTTTACCTTAAAACCTGTCTGAGGATTCTCTTTAAAATCTCTTCTATAAATAAGCCTACCGGCAACATCATACACCTGAACTTTTAATGATCCTTCACCAGTATATTGTAGATTAAATGCTCCCTCATTAGGGTTAGGCCATACTTTGAATTGACGTGCCAAATCATTCTCATTCAAACCTAAAGTATTTACCACAACGGTATAATCTTCTACCTCACCGGTAAAACCTACGGCACAATCATTAGGATAGGCAAAGAATTCTGTAGATACACGCATAATTGTTGATCCTTCTACGGCGTCATTAGGCACAGTAATATTTATTGGCGAATTGGTACTTTGGCTAGCACCAACTACACCGCCAAGATCATATCTTTCATTCGCATCAAAAACACAGTTTTGATTCCAATCTATATAAGCATACACTCCTGCAATAAAGTTTGATCCTCCGGCATCACCGCGAACACTTAGGGTGTAACTTTGTCCTTTGTCAACTTGAGTGGTCAGACTCGTAAAGTCGCTATAACCTCCAGATTTACCCGATACATTACTAATGGTATTAAAGTTTACCTCGGTAATGGCAACTGGCGATTGGCTGTCGCCGGAAGACGGACAAATATCACAAGATTCTGTAGTAAAGCTATTGGCAGCAGAGTAAGAGAATGCTGCACAAGCATTGGTTGCTTTTACTCGCCAGTAGTAAGTTGTTTCGTTTTGACCGGCAAAGGTATAATTATTATCGCTTAAAGTCTCGTCTACCAATAAGGTAGTAAAATTAGCATCTTCTGCTATTTGCAATTGATAAGAAGAAGCATTACTCTCATTACTCCAAGTAAGCACGTTAGGAGTTTCTACATCAGTAGCGCCTTGTACAGGAGTGAGCAAAGTAGGTGTTACCGCATTGTTGTCATATACTCCTAGAACCAAAGGGTATTCTTGAGTTACCCCATTAGAGGTTGCTTTTACATTAAAAGTATATTCTCCCACGCTTATACCACTCAAATTGCTCAATGCTAAATCAACTTGCGTGCCAGTGCTGGTCGCCGCGTTTGGAGTAAAAATAGCGGTAGCACCAGTTGGTAAATTACTCACACTAAAGGTAGTATTTTGACTGTAACCATTAAAGGTGTTATAAGTAAAGGTGTAATTGGCTGTATTAGGCAAACAAACTTCTTGAAATAATGAATTAAAAGCTAATACATAATCTACCTCTTGAATAGCAAAGCTATTGGTATTCACCGCATAAAAAATAGAGTTACTGGCCTTTACCATTAATCGGGCATTGGCAACATTTCCTACGTTAGGTACGGTTATTAAGGCATTTCCTGTATTAGGCTGGTTTTGTGCAATCACTTGATTAAAGTTTTGCCCGCCATCAATACTCAATAGAATATCTACTTCGGTTGCCAAAACCGGTGCTACATCTGTATTAGCTACATCCCAAGTGATGGCTTGCGAGCTTCCTATATTCCAGGTTATCCCTGATTGATTTTGAGAAGTTACCACAAACGGACCAGCGTTATTAGCTACGGTAACTTTCATCAAATCGGTATCGGTTTGCCCGATTCCATTGGCAAAGTTATTAGCATTATCTCGTACAGTAAGAGCAAAGTTCAACTCCCTACCCACAGAAGGGGTTACTTCCCAAGTTGGGGTTAAATTACCCGCAATTACCTCGCTCAATCTTGGCATATAACGTTTAGGAGATGAGGTAGGTAAAATAGACCGGTATAGCGGCCCATCTACCCAAGTAGGTTGAGGTTGCCCATTACCGGGTGCCGGCTCTGGATCATTTTGTGACCAGTTATAAGTAAGGCTTGCCGTACCGTCTACATCTGTAGCGCTACCTTCTAAAACAAAAGCAGTAGATTTTGGTATGGTATAGTCTGAACCTGCATCGGCTACAGGAGCAGTATTGGCCAAAGTTGTAATTTGCGCACAAGAGCTACTCGGACCGTTTTTTATATTATCGGCAATATCACGAATATTCACATAATTAAAGTGGGCATCAGAGTTATTTTGAACATTAGGCGCACATATTCCTGCATAACCCATAATTGAGCTTCCACTTCCTGGCTCCACCTCGGTGGTTCCATCTCCACTACGACTACATATATTCATAGTATGATACCCACCGAATTGATGCCCCATTTCGTGGGCAACATAGTCGATATAAAAGGCATCACCTACCGGATTATTACTACCAGTGTAAGCACTACCTTTTTGTCCGCTTACACAAACGCCGCCTATAAAACCCGCGTTACCACCACCCGTGGTATTGAAATTGTGTCCGATATCATAATTGGCATTCCCTATGGTATTATCAATAGTATTTTGCGTGGTTTGATTAAATTCATTAGACCAAGGGTCTGCAGAGGTAGAACCAAAATAAATCAAAGCATCGTTATTGGGAATAAACTGTAAAGTAATAGCCAGATCTCGCTCATAAATCTCATTTACACGGTTAATACTCACAGCCATTTGGGCTTGAATATCAGCTTTTGCTGTAGCCGTACTAGTAGCAAAAATATTCCCGTATTCGGCTGTGCAAGAAAGCGCTAATCTATAAGTACGCAACTGGCTATCATTGGCGGCCATAGTTTGTTGGTTTTCGCCGCGTACCAAAGTGGGTATTAACGGCTCATTATCCATTAAACAAGAAAAATCAGATACTTGCCCACTTAAAGCCTCCCGAGCAAAAACAATATAATGCTTTAGATCGGTGGTATATGGATCGATGTACATGGCCATACGTTTTCCCGATAAGCTCATTGCATGAAAACCCTGCGGGGTAACACTAAAACGCATACTTGCGGTAGGATCATCAATTCCCTTAGCTTTATATGTTCTTATTTGAGGATATTTTGCTTGAAGCTCTTCGGCCATAATTGAAAACTCAACTACGCTAAATTGCTCCAATTCACCACTAGGCATAGGAAATTCTAGAATTAAAGGATCGGCTTGTTGCGTATGCTTCGGAGCTTTCTTTAATTTGTTTTTTAAAGCATCCCAATTTAATTGGTATAAAGTATAACCATCGGGTTGCGATTTTCGATTGATTTTTTCGAATTGACTAAGCTCTTCTTGGTTTACCTTGCTCCAGTAATTGGTTTGGGCAAACAAAGAAAAACTAAAAAAAATACAAAGTATGCTCAAAACATCTCGTAAATTTGCTTTCATAGTTGTTTAATTTTGCGACTAATTTACAAGATAAGCAGCGTTAATTAAAACATATATTCTTTTTTATCATGAAAGATGCTAATAATTTAACAATAAACCAGCCAACTGTGGTTACTATTGGTACTTTTGACGGTGTGCACGTTGGGCATCAGAAAATACTAAAACGCCTTATCGAGTCTGCCAAAAAGGAAGAATTAGCTTCGGCTGTGCTCACTTTCTTTCCGCATCCTAGAATGGTTTTACAAAAAGAAATGGATATAAAGCTCATTCAAACTATCAACGAGCGGCGAGAAGTGATTCAAAGTAAAGGGATCGATTATTTTATCGTACACCCGTTCACCAAAGATTTTTCAAGATTAACCGCCCAAGAATATGTTGAACAAATCTTGGTTAAGAAAATGAAAGCTCAAAAAGTGATCATCGGGTACGACCATCATTTTGGGCGCAATCGTGCAGCAGATATCCATGATTTGCGCAAATTGGGGAAAGAATATGGTTTTGAAGTTGAAGAGATTTCTAAAAAAGATATTGATGATGTCGCTGTGAGCAGTACAAAAATCCGTAAAGCACTTGAAATAGGGCAAATTGAAAAGGCCAATACTTATCTAGGCCGTCCCTTTTCTGTACAAGGCTTAGTGGTTCGTGGCAATGGTAAAGGTAAAGGTTTTGGTTTTCCTACCGCTAATTTAGCCGTTGAAGAAACCTATAAGCTCATCCCTAAAATTGGTGTTTATATTGTTCGCAGTAAGATTAAAGAGGATTATGTGTATGGTATGATGAATATAGGTTTTAAACCTACCGTAGGCAGCGACCAAAAAACCATCGAAACCTATTTTATAAACTGGTCGGAATTACTTTATGGCAAAAAATTAAAAATCGAGTTTTTAAGCCGCATTCGTGGGGAAAAGCAATTTGAGTCTATAGTAAAACTCAAGGAAGCTATGCAAGCCGATCTGCACTTTACTCAAGCTTACTTAAAAGAACATCATTATGAAGACGCTCCTTTTTAAACAAGTAGACAACAGTGCTCTAATTGTTTTTAGAATTATTTTTGGCTTACTCATCACCTTAGAAGCTTGGGGAGCAATTGCCACTGGTTGGGTAAAACGCGTTTTTGTAGAACCTCAATTTACCTTTAATTTTATTGGTTTTGATTTTTTGCAGGTATTCGTAGGTCCCTTTATGTATGGCTATTACTTACTTATGGGCGGCTTGGGACTTATGGTATGTTTGGGTTACAAATATCGTTGGAGCATGGGAGGCTATACCTTGTTGTGGACGTTGAGTTATTTGATGCAAAAATCGAGCTACAACAATCATTATTACCTGCTTATTCTCATTTGCATTTTTATGCTATTAGCCCCTGCCCATACGTATGCTTCTATCGACGCAAAACGCAACCCAAGTTTAAGAAGTAATGCTATGCCCAATTGGGTAAATGTCTTTATAATATTGCAACTATTCATCGTTTATACCTACGCCGCTTTGGCGAAAATATATCCCGATTGGTTACAAGCCAAAGTTCCCGAAATTTTAATGGCAGGAAAATCCCACTACTATATTGTGGGTGATATTTTACAGCAAAAATGGACGCATTATGTGATTGCCTATTTTGGCATATTATTCGACCTATTAGTAGTTCCTTTACTGTTGTATAAACCCACTCGAAAATATATCTTTTTCTTCTCTGTTTTTTTTCATCTTTTCAACAGCATTGTATTTCAAATAGGAATATTCCCTTATCTTTCATTAGCTTTTAGTCTATTTTTCTTTCCAGCAGAAAAAGTTCATCGCTGGTTTTTAAAGAAAAAAGATTTTTACCAAGAAAAAGTCGTTCAAGTTCCTAATTACGCCAGTGCATTTCAACTTTTTATAGTGGTTTGGTTTATTTTTCAAATAGGCTTGCCTCTAAGACATTGGTTTATACCCGGGGATGTTTTGTACACAGAAGAAGGCCACCGTATGAGTTGGCGCATGATGTTGCGTACCAAAAGCGGTCACGCCACCTATACGGTAGTTGATACCCAAACAGGAGAAAAAACAATCGTCAACAAAGCTAATTACCTTAGCTCTAAACAAATGCGCCAAGCCACTACCAAGCCCGATATCATTTGGCAGTTTGCACAGCGCATTGCTCGTGAATATGCTCAAAAAGGGAAAAATGTGCAGGTATTTGTACGTTGTGGCATTAGGGTGAATAAAGGGCCGTATACGCCTTTAATTAATCCAGAAGTCGATTTAGCTGCCGCGGATTGGAATTATTTTAAACACAATAACTGGATTTTGTTACCGCAAAATCTGTAATTTTAGGCTTTTATACTACATTTGCTTATTCTATAAATCGATAAAAATTCTGATTATGCTTATTGTTGCTCAAATCCGAGAAAACAAAGAAAAATTTATTGCGGCTTTAGCCAAAAGAAATTTTGATGCTTCCGCTATTTTTGAAGAGGTTTTACAGCTTGATGAAACCAGAAGATCTACACAAACTCAATTAGATAAAGTACTGGCCGAATCGAACCGTTTATCCAAAGAAATAGGCATGTTTTTTAAATCGGGTGAGCACCAAAAAGCCAACAAGGTGAAAGAGCAAACGGCAGGTCTTAAAGAAGAGTCTAAACATCTTACCGATTTGCTACAAAGCACTCAAGAAGCTTTACAAGAAAAATTATACAACATACCCAATATACCACACGAGAGTGTGCCCGCAGGGAAGTCTGAAGAAGACAACGAGTGCATCTTTACAGCCGGTGAAGTGCCACAATTGCACGAAGGCAAGCTACCCCATTGGGAGCTGGCTAAAAAGTATGACTTGATAGATTTTGAGCTTGGCAACAAAGTTACCGGCGCGGGTTTCCCTATTTACAAAGGCAAAGGTGCACGTTTACAACGCGCTCTAATCACATATTTTCTAGATAAGAATATTGAGGCTGGTTACACCGAATACCAAGTGCCTTTAGTGGTAAATGAGGCTTCAGGCTACGGTACGGGGCAATTGCCCGATAAAGAAGGACAAATGTACCATGTACAAAACGACGATTTGTATTTGATTCCTACTTCTGAAGTTCCCTTAACCAATATGTTTCGTGGTGATTTATTAACTGATAAAGACCTACCCATACAGTGTACAGCCTTCACTCCTTGCTTTAGACGCGAAGCTGGATCTTATGGAGCTCACGTGCGCGGTTTAAACAGATTGCATCAATTTGATAAGGTAGAGTTGGTTAATCTAGTAAAGCCTAGCGAATCCTATGCCGTATTAGACCAAATGGTAGAACACGTAAAAGGCATCTTAAAAGAATTAAAATTACCTTACCGCATACTACGACTTTGCGGAGGCGATTTAGGGTTCACCTCGGCCTTAACCTATGATTTTGAATTGTTTTCTACCGCTCAAGACCGCTGGTTAGAAATTTCTTCGGTATCAAATTTTGAAGATTTTCAGGCCAACCGACTAAAAGTGCGTTATAAAAACAGTCAAGGCGAAAAAGAATTAGTGCATACGCTAAACGGAAGTTCGCTTGCTTTACCTCGAGTACTGGCGGGTCTTTTAGAGAACTACCAAACCCCAGAAGGAATAAAAATACCAGAAGTATTGGTGCCTTATACTGGTTTTGATATTATAGACTAAATAAGTCGGCTACATTTATCAACCGTTTAAAAAGCGAAAAGAAATTAAGTTGTAAAAGCCTAAACCAATTTTGGTTAAGCTAAAACACGTGTTCTCTTTTTCTTTTTAAACGGTTTTTTTACCTCCACGATTATTTTCATAAAGAAACTTTTAAGCATTGTTCGCTGTTTGTGATGTGTTAACTTGCGCCAGATTGCCTATTTTAGAGCCTATAAAATAACCTGGCCTACTATGTTACAAATTGCCTTCGCCCCTTGTTATGTTCAAGAACTGCCGCCCAAACACCGTTTCCCTATGGCAAAGTATGAACTATTACCTCAACAACTACTACGTGAAGGTATAGTAGAGCAAAAGCATTTTTTTGAGCCTCAAGCCATCAATCATAAGCATTTTTTGGCGGTGCACGATGCCGAGTATTTTTATGACTTCTTAAATTTAAAATTTACCCAAAAACAAATCCGCAAAAGCGGTTTTCCTTTATCAAGAAGCTTAGTTAACAGAGAGCTTTTAATTGCTGCAGGTACTTTGCAAGCCAGCCTACACGCTTTAAAGCAAGGGGTAGGTATGAATATTGCAGGCGGCACCCATCACGCTTACGCGGATAGTGCAGAGGGCTTTTGTATGCTCAACGATCAAGCGATAGCCGCTAAATACCTACTCAACCACCAACTAGCACAACAAATTTTAATCATCGATTTAGATGTACACCAAGGCAACGGAACCGCTAAAATATTTGAAAATGAAAAGCGTGTATTTACTTTCTCTATGCATGGCGAAAAAAACTATCCGTTTAAAAAAGAAAAAAGCGATTTGGATATCGCTTTGCCTAATGACACGGGAGATGATGCCTATTTACAAATTTTAAAAGAAAAGCTACCTCAATTGTTAGATCAAGTGCAACCCGATTTTGTTTTTTATCTGAGTGGCGTAGACGTATTAGCCACCGATAAGCTAGGAAAACTAAGCCTTAGCCAAGACGGCTGTAAAATGCGTGACCAAATGGTATTAGAACAATTTAAGGATTGTAATTTACCGGTAGAAATTAGTATGGGCGGAGGATATTCTCCGGCCATTAAACATATTGTAAATGCACATGCCAATACCTTTAAACTTGTTCAAGCAATATATTATTAAGCTTAGGCCGGTCGTTGCCAGGTATGGCCGTGTAGAGCCAGAGCCGTATCGAGTACGTTACGCTGACTCACCAACCCGATTAATTTCTGGTTTTCACAAACCGGGAAACGCCTTAACTTTAAATTTAAAAACTTTTGCGCTAAATCGAATAATTGCATATCGGGAGCAACGGTTTCAACCTCTTTAATCATATAATCACTAACCAAAACGCCTTCGAGCGGCTGATTGTAATAGCGCGATTCAGATAATTGTTTGATACAATCACCCTCAGAAATAACCCCAACCAACTGGTGCTGATCATCTACCACAGGGCCTCCCGAAATATTGTATTGAATCATTTTTTGCATCACCTCAAAAATATGCTCCTGCTCGTGAAAATAAATCACTTCCCGAATCATAAAATCACGAACTTCTATCTTTTCGGGATTTACCCCCGTACCTCCTATCATTTTACCTTGAAAACTCTTAATACCCATAACATCATTTTTTAATTTTAAACAACTGAATATAAGCATTTTAATTGAATTTTAAAAACAAAAATAAGAATGCCCTATAGAAGAAGAACATCCTTATTTTTTTTATTGGACTCGAAGGCCAGGGCAGTTTTATGCTTTTTTACCTATCAGCAACACTTCTTGTGCCACCACCTCGGTAATGTACCGCTTCTCTCCTGCCGCATTCTCATACGAGCGGTTGGTTAGCTTACCTTGCAACATTAACTCATTTCCTTTTTTGCAATAGTTCTCGATAATATCGGCCACACCACCCCAAGCAACAACGTTATGCCATTGGGTATCGGTTACTTTTTCGCCCCTGGCATTTTTGTAGGTCTCATTGGTCGCCAATGAAAATTTGGCTAGCTTTTTACCGGTTTCTAAATTTACGATTTCGGGATCATTACCTAAGTTTCCCATTAACTGAATTCTGTTTTTAAAAGCGTTCATACTATAAAGTTTTAAATGATTAATAAACGTGTTGTTTGCCAACGGTACAAAGATGAGACGCTTGGTTATTTTTAATCGGTTGGTAACCAATTGCTTGTGCTTACATTCGTTTTCAAACGGTTGTAAGCAATTGCTTAAGGTGTTCTATTCACGGGCTAAGTCACTATTAACCGACCTCAAGCTACACCTACAAATTATAACACTCCATTTTATAAATAGTTGAATAGTGGCAAATAAATTCAGTATTTACCATTCAATAATCAAATAATTAGCATAAATAAGTAAAATAAATGCTCAATTAAAGCGATTTAGCAGGACTTGTTTTTTTGTAAATACCGAAAATAAGAAGTAATTTTATTTTTACTGGGTAGTTGCGACTAGGCCGCAAAGTGGTCTTAGGATAAAAAACCGTATAATGGAAAAACAAAATAAAAAAATCAATTCAGATTACTATGGAAATAAGTCCTCTAAAAATAAATCATACAAGGATAAATTTAACTTTATAGGGATTTGGCGAAATTTTTCATTTTATGGTATGCTGATAATATTGATTTTAATCATATTGCAAAAATTAGGTCTGATTTTCAATAATTAAAATATATAAGGTAATTTTAATGCAAAAAAGTCTGAAATAAAAAAAGAGAGGCAGAAAAAGAAAACGGACTTTTGGGATTTTCTTACAGGTTTAAGGTTTTATATCGCAGTTATAGTTTTAATAATTTGGTTTTTATCGGAGCTCGGACTCCTTTTTTAACCCACAGAAACAAATTGAAAGGCGAAACAGAATAAAACTCCGACTCCTACGTGATGAAATCGCGTTCTTTTTGCGTTTTCAACCAAGTCAATCTCAACAAGCTAATGCTGAACCTATCTTCTATACACCCCAATTACCGGATTGCGCTTTACCTAATAAAAATTGGTGTTAAAAATGTATATTTGTCTTGATATAATGAGTTGTACACAAGCTCTGAAAAGCCAACCGCACAGTCAAGCACATTTTATTTTGTTCGTACCTCACAAAATAAAAAGAGCTTGCCTCTATCCAACGCTCACCCAAACTGAGTGATTATTTTAATACTCATCTAGTGAGATATTTAATAATTCTTATTACATTAGTATCCTGAATTAAACAATTCAATTATGAACCGAATTAAAGAGGTTTTAGAAAAAAAAGGAATTAAGCAAAAATGGTTAGCTGAACAAATGGGAAAGAGTTACAATATGGTGAACTCTTACGCCCAAAATAGACGACAACCGAGTTTGGAGGACTTGTACAAAATTGCGGAAATCCTAAACATAGAAGCAAAAGAATTATTAGTGCCAAAAAAGGAATTGAATTGAGGACAGAAATAGACATATTAGAAAATGAAATCTTAGAAAAATATCCAGAGGTATTGGATATTCTTTTGCGTGACCAAACCACTCAAAAAAACATTATTTGGGCAACTAATAATTATGAGTATTTTGGAGAATCATATTTAGAAAGCAAGCAGATTAAATCTGAACTCATCACAGGCGTTAACGGTGATGTGATAATGCCAAGGGTTCAAAAAGACCAAATATTACAACAATCTAGAATTAAGAATATGGCTGAAGTCTTTACGCCATCTTGGATTTGCAATGCTCAAAACAACTTGATAGATACTGCTTGGTTTGAACGAAAAAATGTCTTTAATAAGGAAATACCAAATCAGAAAAAGTGGAAAACGAATCAAGAAAGAGTTGAGTTTCCTAAAAATAAATCTTGGCAAGACTATGTAAATGACAAACGACTTGAAATTTCTTGTGGTGAAGCGCCATACATAACAAGCCGATACGACACGACAACAGGGAAATTTATAGAAATTAAAAATAGAATTGGTTTACTCGATAGAAAACTAAGAATAATAAATGAAAATGTCAATGACCTAAACAAATGGAATGAGGCAACTCAATCAGCTTATAAAAACATATACGCTTATGAATGGCAAGGCGATAGTTTGTTATTAGCTAGGGAATCAATGTTATTTACATACATAGAGAATTACCAATATAAATTTGAAAAAGAACCTCTCATTAAATCAATTCAAGATATAGCTGAGATTATTTCTTGGAATGTTTGGCAAATGGACGGATTAAAAGGTGTAATTCCTTTTTCTTGTGGAGAAATAAAAACCAAAACAGTTAATCTATTTGGAGAAGAAGAAACAGATAATTCATTTTGCAAAGGTTGTCTTAATGACAATATTTTCGAACATAATGGAATTTACTGTTTGATTATGGATTGGTCAAGCACAGGATTAAAAGGGAAAAAAATAAAGTTTATAGACCTACTTCAAAATAAACATCAATCAATAAATGGCAAATAAGAATCAACTTGACATACAACTTTTAGAAGATATAATTATCGGAAGAGTTGAGCCACATATCTATGCTTTTACAACAGAAACGGTTCCTAATTATTTAAAAGTTGGTGATACTTACAGGCCTGTTGAACAAAGACTTAACGAATGGAGAAAACATTTTCCACAACTTGAAAAAAAGTATCAAAAAGTTGCTAAAGCTAACGAAGAAACATTTTTCAGAGACTTTGCTATTCATCAGTATTTAGAATATGAACTTAAGAAATTAAGACTAGTACAAGGGGATTTAGATTCCACTATATATTATTCAAACGAATTTTTTAAAGATACTAATATCAGTGATATTGATGACGCGATAACAGATATTATTGATGCTCACAAAAAAAATGAGCCTAAGTATAAATTTTACAAATTCGATGGTAGTTTATTACCTGAAACGCATACCTACGCTAGAAATCAAGAATACGAGCCAAGACCTAATCAAAAAGAGACCATTAAGAGATTTAGAAAAGCCATTGACAATGGTAGAAATAATCTCTTAATGTACGCAGTAATGCGATTTGGTAAGTCGTTTACTTCTATGTGCTGTGCGGTCGAGATGAACGCAAAATTTGTTCTAATTGTTTCTGCAAAAGCTGATGTGAAGAATGAATGGAAGAAAACGGTTGAAAGTCACGTCAAATTCGATGGATTTAACTTTTTAGATAGTAATTCACTTTTAGAAAGCGAAACAATCATAAAAGATAAGCTAGAAGCTAACGAAAAAATTGCCTTATTTCTTACACTTCAAGACTTACAAGGAGATGATATAAAAGCCAAACACAAGGAAGTATTTGAAAAACAGATTGACCTGTTGCTTATAGACGAGACTCATTTTGGTGCAAGAGCTCAGGAATACGGAAAAGTTTTAAAAGATTTCAAAGCTGGAGAGAAAAGAAGTGAACTTAAAGAATATGATGAATCACTTGATGAATTAGATGAAACCACTAAAGTAATCGACTCGAAGGTTCGTATACACTTATCTGGCACACCTTATAGAATTTTAATGAACAGTGAATTCGAAGAGGACGATATAATTGCTTTTTATCAATTCACAAATATAGCAGAAGACCAAGAAGAATGGGATAAGCAAAATCTTAATAAAGATGAAGTAAAAGAGTGGGACAACCCTTATTATGGTTTTCCTCAAATGATACGTTTTGCATTTAATCCTAATAAATCTTCCAGGAAAAAGATGGAAGAGTTAAAGAAGTTAGGCGTTACTTATGCTTTCTCTGAATTATTAAAACCTAAATCCATACTTAAAGACAATACAAATCAACTACATAAGAAGTTTATCTACGAACAAGAAATAATTGATTTATTGAATGTTATTGATGGTACTGATGCAGATGACAATTTATTAAGCTTTCTAGATTATGAGAAATTAAAAGATGGTAAGATGTGCCGTCATATTGTTTGTGTACTACCCTATCGTGCTTCCTGTGATGCGTTTGAGGAGTTAATTAAATCGAATGAATTTAAAAATTTAAGCTCTTACGAAGTTATCAATATTTCTGGTGTTGAAAATGATAATATTTATAAGGATACACAGTCGGTAAAATCTAAAATAAGTGAGTGTGAAAGCGAGAATAAAAAAACCATCACTTTAACGGTAAATAGGATGCTTACAGGAAGTACAGTCCCTGAATGGGATACTATGCTCTATTTAAAAGATACAGCCTCACCACAAGAATATGATCAAGCAATCTTTAGACTTCAAAGTCAATATATTAAAGTATTAAAAGAACCCGAGGGCGATACTGTAAAATACAATATGAAGCCTCAAACGTTATTAGTTGATTTTAATCCTAATAGAATGTTTCAAATGCAGGAACAAAAATCACAAATTTATAATGTCAATGTAGAATCTAACGGAAATACTAAATTAGAAGAAAGAATAAAAAGAGAACTTCAGATTTCGCCAATAGTTGTAATAAACAACAATAAAATGGTTGAAGTTGAGCCTACTGACATTTTAGATGCCGTCCGTCAATATTCAAGCGAAAGAAGTGTATTGGATGAAGCTACATCAATCTCAATCGATTACTCTTTATTAGACATAGAAGCAATAAAAGATGTGATTGAAAAACAGGGAGGAATTAAATCGAGACAAGGATTAGAAATAGAGCCATCAGAAGGCGAAGGTGATGATATTGATACTGGTGATCAACCTGATAATGGAGAAAAGCCAGAAGAAGGAGATAAAACTTCAAAATCATCAAAAGATGATGATAAAATAGATTACAAAGGAAAGTTTGCAATGTATTATGCAAGAATACTTTTCTTTTCCTTTTCAACTGATTCAACTGTTAAATCACTTCAAGAAATTATTAACGTCATAATTGATGATAATAACAACCTTCGCATAGCTACTCATTTAAATTTAGAGATTGATATACTACGATTATTTCAAGAACATATTAACGGTTTTGTGCTAAGTGAATTAGATTACAAAATTCAAAATATCAATTCATTGGCAAACGATTCTACAATTTCACCCATAGAAAGAGCAAGGAATGCAATGAAAAAATTTGGTCGCTTATCAGTTTCTGAGATTGTTACTCCTGAAATAGTTACTGATATGATGATTAATTCGTTGCCAGAAAATGCCATCCAAAATGAAAGCAAAATATTAGACATTGCTTCAAAACAAGGTGAATTTGTTTACTCTGTTTATAAAAAGTTTGGTAAAAAGGTAGCAAACAATTTTTATTCAATACCAACATCAAAAATTGCTTATGAATTTACTAGAAAAGTATATTCATTACTTGAGCTAAATATAGAAAATATAGAATCAAACTACACATCTTATGATTTGATTGAAGAAAACGATTTGATTCAAGATGAAACCATAAAAATTAACAACAACGATATGAAATTTAATGTGATTGTTGGTAATCCACCATACCAAGAAAGTGATGGAGGTGCTCAAGCCAGTGCTAAGCCAATTTACCACCATTTTGTAAACATAGCTAAGCAATTAAACCCTAATTATAGTAGTATAATTATGCCAACAAGATGGTATGCTGGTGGTAAAGGTTTAGACACGTTTAGAGACCAAATGTTAAATGATAAAAACATTTCGGAATTACACGACTTCTTAAATCCAGAAATAATTTTCCCACACACTAATAACAGAGGAGGCATTTGCTTTTTCTTGAGAGATAATAATTATGATAATAGTGAAAACTTAACAAAAGTATTTACTTATGACGATAATTTATCACCTACTCTAAATACTAGAAGCTTAAAAACAGAAGATTCAGATATTCTTATTCGACACGGTATTGCTGTTAAAATACTTCAAAAGGTTAAATCAAATGAAAAATTTGAATCTTTTGAAGAAAATATATCATCTAGAAAACCTTTTGGACTTGAGGGTAACGTTGTTAAAAATCAGTCCATCTTTAGACCTACTAAAAAAGGATTAAAATCACCTATTCTCTGCTATGGTAGAGGAAAACAAATAGGATATTTGAATAAAGAGGAAATATCAAAAAACACTAAATGGATTAACAAATTCAAAGTGTTTGCACCATATGCAAATAATATTGGAACAGAACTCAACGATGATAATTTGAATGCATTCGTAGGAGAGCCTAATACAATTAGCACTGAAACATATATTGTAATAGGAGCTGATTTAGACTTAAATAAAGAATCAGCTAATAATCTTACAAATTATTGCTTTACTAAATTTGCAAGATTTATGCATAGTTTACCGAAAGTAAGCCAACACGGTACATCAAAGACATACAAGTTTGTTCCACTTCAAGATTTCACATCTGAATCAGATATAGATTGGAGTAAATCAATTGCGGAAATTGACAAACAACTTTATGAAAAATATAAACTAAGTGAGGAGGAAATAGAATTTATTGAGAAAATGATTAAACCAATGTAAGCCCACGCTAAAAGCCATACACATTTGCAATTACTCACGATTTTATAAATCATTTTTGGAGTTCGTGAACTTCGTTTCGCACCAGCCAACGCTACGCCAAAAATTGCAAAAGAGTATGTCTTGCCAACGCTCACTTCGAATTAAGTAGAAACATTGGAAAACCAAGAAAATCAAGGAAAGCCTGTGTACAACATTGTATAAAAATAATAGCGGTTTAATCGCTAAACCGAAAGTAAGTAAATATAAAAAAGGTCTGTGATTAACCGAAAAGTTAGTGCGTTAAAATCCGCTACTATTCTTATACTAGACCGTTGGTAACAAGCTGAAAAAAGAAAAATTATTACCAAATTGGTAACTTTTTTATTATATTTGCGACAAACAAGTATACTGTGAGAGTAATAGCGAAACGAACTTTACGCGACTTTTGGGAGAAACACGCTGACTGTGATGAACAATTAAAGTCTTGGTTTAGAGAAACTGAAAAATCTGAATGGAATAATATAAATGAATTAAAAAACGATTATCCGAGTGCAAGTATTTTAAAAGACAATCGAATTGTTTACAATATTAAAGGCAACAACTACCGATTAATTGTAAAATTCAACTTTGATTTTCAAATATGCTGGATAAGATTCATCGGAACTCACGCAGAATATGACAAAATAGACGCAAATAACATCTGATTATGAAAATAACACCAATAAGAAACGAAAAAGACTATCAAAACGCTCTGAACAGACTTGAAGAAATTTTTGATTCAAAAAAAGGAACTGAACAAGGAGATGAATTGGAAATCCTTTCAATCTTAATTGACAGATATGAAAATGACAACTTTCCAATTGGAATGCCTGACCCAATTGAGGCAATCAAATTCAGAATGGAACAGATGGGAATGAAACAAAAGGATTTAGCCGAAGTTGTTGGTTTTAAAAGTAGAGTTAGTGAAATTTTAAGTAAAAAACGTAAACTGACTTTAGGAATGATAAGAAAACTAAATTCAACACTTCACATTCCGACTGAAGTGTTAGTTCAAGATTATTAATAAAAAAGTCAGTTGCCAACAATGGCTATAAGTAATTGCTTATTCTCGCCTGCTTCTGAATCCCGAAACTTCGGGGCTCGCGGACTTTCTATCTGTGATTTATTTGCTAACTTTAGTGCTGAAACACGCAACAAACCATAAACAAACACGTTGGCTACAACCTTGACAAATTCTCTTAAATAATGCTATTAAATGACTTAATAAATTCAACTCATTGGTTCAGTGTAGAAATGACAATATTGAAACTCTATCCAGAAATTAAAAATGTGATTGAGGAATATAAAAAAGTGTTTGAAAAAATAAAGTTAATGTATCCTGAACCCTGTGAAATGGAAATTGTCCTAACTGAATGTGAGGATAATTATGATGAAGAAATGACAACCTATGTTGACGTATCTGGGAGAAAATTGAACGAAGTTGAATCTCAAAGTTATGCTCTAGAATTCACGGAGTGGAAAAAATGGCTTGGAATGAAAATTGCCAATGAGACTGTCGAAAAATTTACTGAACTGGAAATCATTTCTCATTGCCTCTACGAAATGACTTTTGTTGACTATGAGGAAGATGAAATTCAGGAGCAATTCAATAGTATAAAAAAAATAGCAAGTGAATACAAAAACTTAACAGAAGAAGAGCGAAAAGACAAGACTATTTCATTTGAAAAATTAATAAAACAACTAAAAGAAAAAGGCAGCAGCTAAAAACATGAATTGTTCATTGCTATCTTCGGTTTACGGCGGAAAGAATCCTGTGAATTTTTCTGCAACGTATCATACACAAACCCTTTGCGCCCAAATAAAAAAACACGTTTCATAAGATAATTCAGATTAAATGATGGTATCTTTGATAGTATCAAATGATAGTATCAAAAATGAAACCACCTTACGAAATAACATCTTCTATTTTAAAATTAATAACTTCCATTTCAGAGAAAATAGGAGAAGTAAATGCTAATTTATTAAACAGACCTTCACCTAAATTGAGGAAACAGAATAGAATCAAAACTATTCATTCTTCGTTAAAAATAGAAGGAAACACACTTACAGAAGAACAAATAACTGCACTTCTTGAAAACAAAAGAGTTATTGGGCCTAAAAAAGATGTTATTGAAGTTTTAAATGCAATTAAAATTTATGAAAATTTAGATGATTACAATCCTTCTAATGAAAAATCTTTTTTACAAGCACACCAGAACTTAATGGAAGGTTTAATCGAAAATTCTGGAAAATATAGAAATCAAAGTGTCGGAATTGTAAAAGGTTCTAAAGTTGAGCATTTAGCACCACCATTTGAAAATGTGTCATACTTAATGAAAGACCTTTTTGAATATTTGAAAAAGTCTGATGAAATTGAGTTAATTAAAAGTTGTGTTTTTCATTACGAAATGGAATTTATACATCCATTTTTGGATGGAAATGGTAGAATGGGAAGATTATGGCAAACTTTAATTTTAATGGAAAAACATCCAATCTTTGAATTTTTGCCTTTTGAAACTTTAATCAGTAATGACCAAGAAAAATATTATAAAGCTTTGGCTGAAAGTGATAAAGCTGGAAAATCAACTAAGTTTATTGAATATATGCTTAATGTAATTGACATTTCAATAAGTCAGCTATTAAATTTTAATAATCGTACGTTAAATGAAAAAGATAGATTAGAATATTATCTCTCATTAAATAAAACAGAATTTACTAGAAAAGACTATATGAATATTTTTAAAGACATTTCATCAGCAACTGCAAGTAGAGATTTAAAAAAAGGAGTTGAATTAAATTTATTTGAAAAAATAGGAGAAAAAAATAAGACAGTGTATCGTTTAAAATAACTGGACACAAAAACTGGCTATGATTCATTGCTTCTGACTTTCCTACCGGAATGTCCTCGCAAATTTGCTATCTTCGGTTTACGGCGGAAAACCCTCGCGGATTTTCACGTAACAAACCATTTACAAACACGTCGCCAAAAACATGAAAAAGATACTTACAACATTTCTACTACTTATTTTAATCTTACCAATTTATTCACAGGATATAAGCCAAAAAAGAATTCTAGAGTTTGATTTAAATTCAGATTTAGATGAACTAAAGAAAGTTGGGTACGGAGAAAAAGAATTGAGAATTTTGGGGGTAATTCTAACAGAGAGAATAAATGAAAATAAAAATATTGATACCTTAACAGTTAAAAATTGCTTGCCCTTAATTTTAAAACATAAACTTTATAATAGTGATTTTGTAAAATCAGCTGTAAAGAAAGATTATGCTAACAAAAGAGACAAATTGATTCAGTTTAATGATTTATTGATACTTGAAAACATTGATAAAATTGATTACGGAATTATTCTATTTTGTAGCACGGCTTCAATAAGTTGCGATAAATTTCTAACCGATTTAAATTCTGTTATTGGAATTCAATTTCTGAAGAAAAATAAATTGTACTATTATGATTTATTTAAAAAAGAGCAGTTTGATTATTTAGTTAAAAAACAAAAGGAGCTTCTGGATTCAAATGCTCAACCACATTTTGCAGTTATGAAAAACGGAAAAATTATTAATGATTTCATTGGATACAGCAAATTATCCGAATTGTTTAGTAAATTGAATAATTAAAATATTAATGCCAACAATGGCTGTACTGCATATCGGCGGATTTTCCTTGTCGGAAAATCCTACATATTTACAAATTGATAGTCTTATACAGAAAAATCTTATTGATTTTTCCGTAAAGACAGCATAGCCCAAACATTTGCCAATCATTGCAAAAAATTAAATATGAAAACAAAATCATTAAAAATTAAAAAGCCTTGCAACGAAAAATGGGAAAATATGAACCCTAATGAAAAAGGTGGTTTTTGTAATTTATGTTCAAAAAAAGTAATTGATTTCACCCAATTGAACCAATTTGAAATATCTGATAAAATTAAAAAAGCAAACGGTAATATTTGTGCAAGAGTAGCTCAGCGACAATTGAATATGCCATTATTGAACTTTGAGCCAAAAAAAAATTACAATTTACCTTCTTCTCATATAGCAATAGGTTTAATGCTTGCTACCTCATTATCTATTGGTCAACCTTTAAATGCAGAAAATGCTAAGCCAAGAACTGAGTTGGTACAGTCAACAGATTCCATTTTGAAATCAAAAAGAATTTCTTCCACAAAAAAATCAAATAATCTTAAACCTAATGACTCAACCCAATTTAAAGGCAAGGTTATATCTGATAAAAATGGAAATCCAATAATCAATGCAAAAATTAGTTTTGTTACACTTGAGAAGATATTAACTACCTATTCAGATAAAAAAGGAAATTTTTCTATTAAAATCCCAAACGCGCTAATAAAAGATCAAAATGTTATAAAAGTTTCATTCGATCAGAATAATACCCAGTTTGAAACCACAGATTTAATCTTATCAAAGAAAAATATTTCAAATAATCAGGAAATTAAAATTAAAAATTCATACGTAATTTTGGGACGAGTTTCTTGTTCTTACGATAAAGATGAAGCGATATTTCTATTTGAAAATAAAGAAATGACAATAGATGAGTTTTTAAAAAAACTAAAGTCTGAAGAATTAAATCATTTAAGTGATAAATTTCATTTTTATTACTTCGAACCTAAATTTGCGAAAATTTTATATTCAAATAATTCCGAAAATGGAATATACCTTTTAATAAGAAAAGAAAATTAGAAAACGAAGTCAACAACATATATCTAACATATATCTTCAACTGTGGCTCTGTGTTCTTCGGGCACAAGCGTTTATGCGTCTATGCCAGTTCTTTTTACTATCTTCAGTATTAAATTCCTTCAAAAGAAGGATATACGAGATCCTTGGTAAAAACATAAAGCACGAACTTTCCTTGAAATAGGTTGAGTAAAAATAAAATCAACTGCCTTTATTATTGTAAATTACTAATCAATCCTTTAATTTAGTAGGGCTAATTAACTTTTTGTTTATAAACCAAGTTTCGATTTGAGAAAAATACTCTTTATTATAAGCTTCCTTAGCCTCGGCGCAAGAGGGCAGAACAATGATAAACCAAAAGTTTTCTACAACCTAGACGATGAGGAGATAGGTTGGCAAGCTTATTTTAAACTAAAAGAAGAAACCAATAGTTTAAACCAAATTACAGCCACCGATTCAACTTTGCAGTATCGCTTGATTCGTAGAGAAAATACCGGCACCTTACCACCTACTACCTTTTTGCAATTGAAACAGTATTTATCCGCTTTAAGCGGAAAAGAAATCCGTGAAAATGAAAATATAGTCATCAATTACCTTAGTCGATATCCCGAAAATGATCAACCATCAGATCATTCTAGCCGATCGAAATGGAATATCTACCATAAGAATTATTTAAAGAAATTGCATCAACTTGCGCCAATAAAGCAATTTTGGATGCACGCCCCCACTATTAAAACTTTAGACTACCACCACGCCAATCGTTTAAATTGGTTAGCCGATGAAAAAGATGCGCTTTTTATTTTATTCTTTAAGCAGACTGTGCCCCTTGGCAATTATATTTTGATAAAACCCAATGGCCGCTACTATTACTATTTAGGGGAATACGGGAAAGACCATGTGCTGCGGCAGGCCGAAGATTTTTTTAAACTTGATTAAAAAAGAATTATACTGGGGCCGTCGGTTTTATTTGTCAAGCAAAAATCCTATATTTCAACCACTAACAGTGATAAGGCTAAATGCCAAAGAAACAGTCTAAAGCTTTACCCGATGAAAAACGAAAATACACAGCACTCATCAAATACAGCAGCGGCTAAGCTACCGGCTTATTTAAAGCAAGCCTTGCAAGGAGTAAGGCAGGCTTTTGAACAAGAAGAACCTATTAGCTTTAACATAATAGAAGCCAAGGATAAAGGCTTTAGCATAAAAGTGAACGGCTTGTTTGCCTTTGTTAGCTTTGGTCATTTTGCTTGGTCTTACCCCAATATTAAATTCTGGCACAATGCCTCCCGTCATTTAGTGGGTCATAGCTTTAGCGGAAGTATTCACAGCCTAAAAGAAAATCCGGTTGGTATTTTAATCGATGCCAAATCTTCTTCTTTTGAGCCGGCACCGCTGGCCTTGCATTCCTGCTATCGGGCAGTGGTTTTACAAAAGTCAAAATATGGTGTTTTTGCCGACCTAGGCGTTCACTTTAATTGGCAATACGGTTCGTTATTGGGCTTAATTCATCTATCCCATATGCTAGATAAGAATCAATGGGTAGCTATGCAGGAGGGTGAAATTATTTCTACCCAATTTATGGGATACAATGAGAAGCAACAACTTATATTGGGCGATAACCTAGAACGCACGATGTGACTAAAAGGTGTGATGTCTAAATGAACTGGCAATTTTCAGGAAGTACAGCATTCAAAGCCTAAGCAGCACAGACTTGTCTATTATGTTTTATGAAAATACCCCAATAAGATTAATAGGAATAGTGGATTTTATTAGCCAGCCTAACCAGCAACCAAAAGACACCTTAAACAGTTGTAAGATGGTGACTGCATAGCCTGTGATGTGGTGGGCATCAAAAGAAAAGGGATGGTTGCTTACTAAAATCAATTAAATTTATCTACCCACCATCAACAGTCACAAAATGCCAATAGAAAACATACCTGAAATTTATTTTGATGAAAAGCGGAACCAGCGGGTTTTGTTTGTTTCCGATTTTAAAATCTGCGAAACATAGATTTTACGCAAAACCGTATACGAGTAAAAACGCCAAATTCCATCTACTGGCTTTTAGCCTATTAAATAAAATTATGATTTTAACAAACTTTAAAAAGCTTTGCTTTTTTAAATATTTTAATATATTTGTCTCGAAAATCTTAGAAAACTGCGATAACTCCAGGACAATTTAAATATTTAACAATCAAATCGTAAAAGGGTTAAAATGAAAAGCTAAATTTTTTTTTGATATTAAGTAATACTAAATCTGGACGTTAAAAACCAAAATAGACCAAACCCACTCAAAAAGAGTATTTTAAATAACCATTAAATTTTAAAAAATGATTAAAAAATCACTAAAAATGATGTCAGTTTTATTTGCTGCATCTATGCTACTTACTTCTTGTTATTCGTATACCAGCGTTGTAGGCGAAGGAGCTCAAGGATCTAACCAAACTACTAAGTGGAACCACTACGTAGTTTATGGTCTTGCGCCAGTAGGAGTTTCTGATTCTAAGCAAATGGCTGACGGTGCCGAAAATTATACGGTACACACCCGACAGTCTTTTGTAAATGGCTTAGTTTCTGCGCTTACCTTTGGAATCTACACGCCAACTACCACTACGGTAACTAAATAATCTTTAAATTGGGAGTTTGCCGTTTTTAGCAAACTCCCATTTGTCTCCATATATGAGAAAATTAATTTTTTATATCGCAGTGGCCATAAGCCTCGTGCTGCTACTTAATATTTTAAAAATTTTTATTACTGATTTTAGCCGACTTACTTCTTATGGCTATGGTTATCTGGCGGGAAAAATTGTATTATTCATTCTATTTGGCGCACTGGTGTACCGCACTAGAAAAACCAAATCTCCCATTAAAAAAGAATCTAATCCTTAGTACATTTATGATCGCGTGTTTGTATTCCTAAACAAGCCTTATGGGTAAGTATCAAACACTATTTACATTCGCGCTAAATTCTATTTCTCGATAGTACCCCCCAAACATTCCTTTCAAGCCATTTCAAGTACTACTATTGTTTGCATATTTAAATTTGATATTTTGTTTTAAAACAATATTTCTTTTACGATAATTCATTGCCCCCGCTGCTACACCATGGCATCGCGTTCTCTTTACCTTATCACCAAAATTAGCTCAAACAAGCTAATGCTGAACCTTTTTTATTTACACCGCAATTAACTGGTAGCGCTTTACCCAATAAAAAATGCTATTAAAAGTGTATATTTGAGTGTAGATTACGAGTTGTATGAAATGCCAAAATTGCAAACTAACATTCTGAATTAAGGAGAAAACTATTTAAATAAAGAATGATCAAGAAAATATTGTTCCCATTTATTGCGATATTCTTAGCCTATAGGTCTTATGAATTGTTGAAAACAATTTGGACGTTAGAACCTTCTGAATTGAACTTTGGGAGTAAACTATTCCTGTCCTTTCTGTTGAATTTATTTATTACAGGAGTTTTTGCATTTATTGGTTTTGCATACAAGACGAGTCAACTTTTGCCCGAAAGTTATTATCGAATTAAGAATAAGAAGTTGATAAAAAAGTCTTCAAAATTTCTAAAAATTCAATACTTTAAAATGTTCCTATTGTTTGTATTTTGGGGCAAAAGAAATAATAGACTGAAATATTTTAACGGTACAAAATCAGGTTTAGAGAACTTAGAGTATCAAACAAGACAATCTGAATTTGGACATCTAGCAGCATTGGTAGTAATTCAACTCAGTGTTATAATAGTTTTAATCAAAGAACATTATTGGATTGCCTTTTTGACTACAACATTCAATTTTATCTCTAATTTTTATCCTGTATTGCTTCAACGAAATCATAGATTACAAATCGAACGAATTAAAAATATCAAAAAAAGAAAGCAGACAGAACAATAACTACGCATATAGCTTTTGATCGGCGTACGTTTTCCTGCAAAGTTTTGGCTACGCAGTAAGCTTTTTGGTTTCGGTGGACAGAAAATTGCTTCGAAACCGCCACAATTCAAATGTGAACCGTTGGGCTTCATACTTAAAAAATCAAACTGAATCATATCTTTTGTAAATTTGATTAATTTAAGATAAATTATAATGGATATTCGAACAACAAAGCTTGAACTACTAAAAACAAATTTGGAAACTGAAAACTATGATTTTATCTAAAGAGTAGCTGACTTTGTGAAAAAAGAAAAAGTTGATTTTTGGGACGAATTGACTCCAACCGAACAATCTGAAATAAAACAAGGTGTTGAAGAATTAGATAACGGAAAAAGAATTTCATACGAGTCATTTCCTAAAGAAAATTTCTTAATAAAAATATTCTTATCCTAACTTACCGAATCTAAAATTCTAAAGCTTTCGCAATATTTACTGGAAGAGTGGAACTTTAGAACTAGTGAAAATTTTATCTCAAAACTAAACGATAAAATTAAACCCCCGCTAGTGCGCAATTACCTCACGTTTGTCTTGCTTATCACCAAAATTAGCTCAAACAAGCTAATGCTGAACCTTTTTTATTTACACCGCAATTAACTGGTAGCGCTTTACCCAATAAAAAATGCCCATAAAATTGTATATTTGAGTGGATATAAGGAGTTGTGCCCAATTTTAAAAAAAATCCGTTAAACATCAAATTCTCGCAATTGATTGTTAATTTTAGTAATAGAATATTATATTTGAAATATGTATAAAGAAAAATTAAAATTCATTGACCTCTTTTGTGGAATTGGAGGTTTTAGAATAGCGTTTGAGGAAGCTTGTGAAGAAAATAAAATCCAAGCTGAATGCGTGTTTTCGTCTGATATTGACAAATATGCACAAGAAAGTTATGAGGCAAATTTTGGAGAAAAACCGGCTGGCGACATAACGAAAATTAATGAAAAGGACATTCCAAACCACGATATACTTTTTGCTGGTTTTCCTTGTCAACCCTTTAGCATAATTGGGCAAATGAAAGGTCTAAATGACACAAGAGGAACTTTATTTTTTGATATAGCGAGAATTATTAAGGAAAAAGAACCAAAAGCATTTATTTTAGAAAATGTGAAACAACTTGTTGGACACGACAAAGGAAAAACATTAAAAGTTATCGTAAAATCCTTAAAAGATTTGGGATATCACGTTCAATATAGTGTACTTAACGCTTTGGACTTTGGACTACCGCAAAAAAGAGAACGGGTTGTTATTGTTGGTCATAAAGAACCAATTTTATTTACTTTTCCAAACCCAGAAAAACCATACAAATCACTGACCGAAATATTAGAAAATAAAGTTGATAAGAAATATTTCGCTTCAGATTATATAAAAGCCAAGAGGAAAGAAAAGCACACTTCTTCCTATTATCCATCAATTTGGCACGAAAACAAATCAGGCAATATCTGTTCTTATCCTTTCTCTTGCGCTCTTCGTTCAGGTGCTTCGCATAATTATCTTTTAGTTAACGGAGAAAGAAGATTAACACCAAGAGAAATGTTTAGACTGCAAGGTTTTCCCGATTGGTACAAAATTATTGTGAGTGATGCACAAGCAAAAAAACAAGCTGGAAATGCTGTTCCAGTAAATATGATAAAAGCAGTGGCTCAAAAACTATTGCCTTATGTGGCGACAACAATTGACCCATCAATGGTTTTAAGAGAATACGATTTAAAATATAATGCAAGTTAATGACAAAGAGAAAATCACCAAGATTAAGAACTGTAAGCAAATCCGTTTCTGCTTATCCACTAAATAAATTCAATTCAGATTTTCCATATATTCTCGGTCAAGAAATAGTTTATTTATTAGCAAGCAAGGGACGCGCTGACCTACAAGGAAATGAATGGGAGCAAATTTTTGCTTTATGTGTTGGAGCTGACTGGAAACCATCAAATGTTGGATTGGATGATGTTGTAATGGGAAATACAGCTTGGGGAGCAAAAACTGTAAAATCAGGAGTAAAAGACTTTAAAAACTTAAAGCAAGTTCGATTGATTTCTGGCAGAAATTCACCTGTTTATTCTTATGGAGGAACAATTGATACTTCTGCTGACCCAAATTTAATTGGAGAGCAAGTGCTAGAAATTTGGAATGAACGTGTATCTGCAATACGTGAAAAATATAAACATTTAAGAACTGTCGTACTTGTAAAATCAAACGACCTATCCCAAGTAGCCGTATTTGAATTTGATACAATTCGTTACGACTCAGAACTTTTTAACTTTGAATGGAATAAAAATGGTAATCTCGAAGGTTTTATTAAAGGCACAAGAACAAAACAATTTGTGTGGCAGCCACACGGTTCACAATTTACGATAATAGAAAAAGTTCCCGAAGAAACTTTAATTTTAAAAATCAAACCACCCGAAACATTGGATAAGGAAAAAATACTCGATGCTATTGGATTTGACAAGACTTGGGTTACAATTGAAAGAAAGTAAAAAAACTGGGCACAACACCGTATATAGCTCATAGCTAATTAGTTGCTTAATCGAAGATAAAGCATATTTGCAAGTCCGCCAAATTTTTTAATTTGGCTTATTGATAAAAAAAATAATAAGAAAATTAAAAAATTCGGCTCGTGCTTAACCGAAAAATTATCGATAATTTGCACGCTACGAGCCATATACAAGACCGTTGTAAAACATTTACGAAAAACTTTACGACATTCAATGACAAAGTAAATGTCGTCTAAAAGTCAAATAAAAATCGTTATCAAATTTTAAACGAATTACTACTTTTAGAGTTAAATAAAAGTAACAAACAAATGAACTGGATTGCAAAGAAAATAAGTGAAACCCGAAAAATTAAAGGGCTCACTCAAGAAGAATTGGCTGAACAAGCCAAAAAGCCTTAAAAAAACAATATAAAAATACTATTGCTTTTGCATCTAATGCCAGAAAAGGTAATTTAGGTGAAATTTGTACAGACATAGATTTTGTTGAAAAAGGCTATGAAGTGGTACACGTTAATAGACACACGACCATTGACCCGATAGGCGATAATACTGGTATAGACCATATATTTAAAAATCCAGAAACTGGAGAATATGTGATTGTAGAAAGTAAATTTCACGGTACTGGTGGTCTTTCAAATCTATCAGATGGTACGAGACAAATGAGTAACAATTGGATTTCTAACGGTTTAGAAAACAATACAGATAGGTTATGGAAAGCTGTTGGCGGTGATATGTCTTTATATAATGATATAAAAAATAATGGTTTTGAACGTGTCATTGCTTATATTCAAGCAGATGGAACTATCAATTATAAATATGTTGGTGCAGATGGTTATGAAATAAATACAGTTTTTGACAATTAATACTTTATGAAAAATGTAAAAGATAATACTTTCTATAATAATATTATTGAAAAACATTTAGATTTAGTTCATAGAAGAGAGTATGAAATTAAAAATTTTCCACCAAAAGAAGAATGGGAAACTAGACCCCATAAAATGAGCACAGAAATACATCTGCAACAAATAAAGTTGGTAACTTTTTCAGCAAGATTACAAATCCTCATCGCTTCCTATTCCATAGGCAATAATAAAGAAAATTTACGCAGTCAATTTTCAGAAGCAGTTAAGGTTATGGAGCAAGTTTGGGATAAACGTATTACAAAAGTTTACCACGGACGGCAGGAGGAAGAATATAACCAGTATAAACTAAATTCTTATATTCATATGCTCCAAATGTTTTCATTAGCAGTTTTATTAGAGGTACCTAAAAATGAATTTGATATTTTAGTAAACTTGATCGATAGAGATCATATTAAAGATAAATTGATTGAGTATATGATTTCATCTAGATACTCAAAGAGACCTGTTTTAAAAAAAGAAAGTTATCAGCGCTATATGATGATTCCAAAGTTGTACAAAAAACTTGTTAACATAGCTTATGATTTAAAAGCTGAACAAGCAATATTAGAGACTAGGGACTTTTTAAAAAAAGAATGGATTAAAATACCTAAAAAGCATTTCATAAGTCTGAATTTAAAAGATATTCCTAATTATGAAGTTAAATCGGGTTTCGTAGGTCTTTGGGCTTTTGAAGTAGCGGCAGTTGTCAAAATAAAAGGTATAGATGATAGTAGTTTTAAAGATAATAGATTTTATCCCGATAGATTAGTGTGTTTTTAAGGGAATTATTTAAAGGTCAATAATTGAATAATGGCAAGAACCTTAAACTATTAATGTTTAAGGTTTTTGTTTAAAAAATTGTTTAAATCTTAATTTTATATAAGTATTTAATTGATGAAAAATACAGTCTACAACACTGCATATCGCTCATTGCGGAGTTTGTGGCTGAAATCGGAGTTTCGGGATTTTCTGGGAATAAAATCACTGAATTGAAAAATAATCGCTAATTTTCCCGCAACGAAGCGATATAGGAGACCGTTAGCTTGCATTAAAAACAACCAACAGAACATATGATAATAGGATTACTTTTACGCTACATAAAAACATATCAAGGAATAAATTATATTCCAATAACAAGTAAAGATAAATTTTGTGGATTTGTAGGTAATAATGGAATTGGTAAAAGTTCAGTTTTAGAAGCTCTCGATTGTTACTTTAATGACAAACAATGGAATTATAACATCTCAACAAAAAAAAGTGGTCTTTCTGTAACAACACCTTTAATCACACCATTTTTCTTAATACATAAAGATAAAATTTCAGAAGACAATAAACCAACATTAGAAACACTTAGTAATGCTATTTGGACTTTACAAGAAAGTGATATCCCAAATATCAACAGACCACATCTAAGAACTTTTCTTACACAAAGAACAGAAATAGAAAGATCGTTTAATCAAGAGGAATATTATTTATTCCCACTCGGAATTGATTATAATGGAAATTGTTCGTTAAGTATATTTAATTGTAATAAAATTGCAAGAGCACTATTTCCAGAAACTGAAGTTGGGAATCAAAATCTAAATCAAGATAATCTTGAAACACTTCTACCAATTTTAAAAGAAATAAAAAATCTTTATCAGTATATTTATATTCCAAAAGATATTGACCCTGCAACTTTCACGAAGCTTGAAACTACAGAAATACAAGCCCTTATGGGAGAAAGTTTATATGAAATTTTAGAAGAAAGAGTTCCTCATAGACAAATTTCTCAAATCAATACTAGTTTAAATCAATTTTTAAGAATATTATCAGAAGAACTTGAAGTTTATTCTTTCCGTACACCAACTGATAGACAACAAAATTTGCGAAAAATTGACATCTATAAGTTAATTATAGATGCTTTTTTTACAATTAGAAAACTGCATAAAAGACAAGGAGAACATTGGCTAGAAATAAATGATTTAAGCAGTGGAGAAAAACAAAAAGCAATTATAGAAGTAACTCATAGCTTAATAAAAAACCATAGAGAAAATAGTGATAACTTGATAATAGCAGTTGATGAGCCTGAAAGTTCGTTACATATGTCTGCTTGTTTTGACCATTTCTTGAAAATGAGTGAAATCTCAAATGAATCGCATCAATTTCTTTTTTCAACTCATTGGTATGGATTTCTACCAATTATTGAAAGAGGAAGTGTAACAGCTATTACCAAAACAGAACAAAATCATAGATTTGACTTAATTAGTTTAGCCAATTATCGAGAAATGGTTAAACAACAAATTAGAGATTCAAGAGGACAGCTTCCATATGATATTCGTCTTAAAAGTATGAATGATTTTGTTCAATCTATTGTCTCTTCAATCTTAGATGATAATCCGTTTAATTGGGTTATCTGTGAAGGAAGTTCTGAAAAAATATATTTTGACCATTATTTCAAAGATTTAAGAAGTGACAATAAACTAAGAATAATTCCAGTTGGTGGAGCAAATGAAATTAAAAGAATTTATGAATATCTTGTGGTTGCAATAGATGAGTTTAAGCGCGAAGTAAATGGAAAAATTGCTTTTATTCTTGATACTGATGCTGATTTAGTTTCATTTAACTCACAATGTACTTCAAATATATTAATCAAAAGACTGGTAAACACCAATGGAGAAACAACACTAGTTAATATTAACTCAAATCCAAAATCACCACCAACAGAAATAGAAGATTCATTAAATGGTAAAGCATTTTTTAAAGTTTTAAAAACGTTTAAAGAGGATTATCCTGAGCAACTAGATTTTGTAAATCTGGATTCTGAAAAAGAGGAAATACCTTCTTTTTTCGCTTTAGATTTAAGACCAAGTGAATATGAAAGTCTTCTGTCTTTTTTTGATTCTGACAACAACAAATATGATTTTGCTAAAAAATTCATAGAAGAATTAGAATCAGAGGAAGAATACATAGAAATGAATTGGATAGGAGAAATAAAAGCATTCTTTGAAAATAACGCAAGCTAATAACCAAGCGTTCCCCAATGAAAAATCGGGGCAAGCTGTGTGGCCGGTACAGCCTGTCTTGACTTCTTTTTTCGGGAGCCCAACACGAACGCCGTGTTGAGTAATCCGGCTGTTTGTCGGTTGGTACTTTGGGGATTAATCTATTGCTCTGCTGCTCTTTTAGAGATGATTAGCAACATGTCTTTTCTTAGCGGTAGACTTAGGATACCCAAAAAGCTTATAAATTGCACCTCTTTGCGTATTGAATGGTTTATTGCTATCCCCGCTAGTGGGCAATTACCTCGAGTTAGCCTTGTCTTATCAGCAAAATTAGCCTAAACAAGCTAATGCTGAATCTTTCTTATTAATACCCTAATTGATTCATTTGTAAGCTCCCTAAAAACAAAACATTAATTATAAAATTCTAATTTTCAATGCTATATGCGTCTCAAGCATCCGCTTTAAGCGGAAAAACCCTTCGCTTTCAAGAAGTATTTTATATCTTAGAAGTATGGAAGATTTACATGTAAGTTTTATTCAGACGCAACTTTTTTGGGAAGACCCGCAGAAGAATCGGACTCATTTTGAGGCTAAATTGGCCAACTTAGCTTCTACTGATTTAGTGGTGCTGCCCGAAATGTTTAGTACGGGCTTTAGCATGCATCCCGAACCCCTAGCCGAACCGACCAACGGCCCCAGTTTGCAATGGATGCAAAAAATGGCTACCCAATATCAATTTGCCCTTTGCGGGAGCTTAATTGTTCAAGAAAAGCAAAAGTATTACAACCGTTTGTATTTTGTTTATCCCGATGGTCAATACACGCATTATAATAAAAAACACCTGTTCAGTTTAGCAGGTGAACAGCACAAGTACTCGCCTGGTAAAGCGCTTAACATTATTACTTATAAAGGCTGGCGCATTTGCCCGTTGATATGCTATGACTTGCGCTTCCCGGTTTGGTCGCGTAATCAAGATGAAGCCTATGATTTGCTACTTTATGTAGCCAATTGGCCTGCACGCCGCACCTATGCTTGGGATCAACTGTTAAAGGCGCGTGCCATTGAAAATATGAGTTATGTAGTGGGCGTAAATCGAATAGGGCAAGACGCCAATGAAAACCAGTACCTGGGGCATTCTATAATTTGCGATATGTTGGGCCAAGCACTCACCCCCGAGAAGCTTGAAAAAGACATTAGCCAAGGAGTGCTACTAAGCAAAGAAGCATTACAAAAAGTCAGAAAAAAGTTGGGTTTCTTACGAGATGCCGATAGCTTTACCTTATATTAAATTGCTCTACCACCTCCCAGTTGGCACGTAGTTCTACCTTACCCGGCAGGTAATGTACCTTTTCGGGTTTTTGCTTTTTTAAGTAATTTCCGGTATCCCATTGCTTATTGCCGTTGGCATCTTCAATTAAACGAACATAATAGTTTCCAGGTTTAAGGTAATTAAACGCAAATGCTTTTTGCGCATTGTTTTGACTTATAGAGCGTACTACCTCATCACGATCATTAAGTACCTGCACTAGCAAAGGGTACGGCGAATCTATGCTTACATTTACCTGTAAATTGGCGAGATTATCTAGACTTGGCGTTTGGTAGTTAAAACTTAAGGTATCATTGGTTGCACCATAAATATCGGTAAAAGCGCCAGGTAAAAGTTGTAAATTGTATTTGCTGCTGGGAGCCGATTCAAAACCGAATACCCACTGGTTTTTTATAGGTTTAAAAACCGATTTAAAGGCTACTGCCGCACTGTCTTGATCGGTCAGCGAAACCTTTGTTAGATCTAAATTGGCTTTAGGTACATTGGCATAAACGCCAATACTATCTAATAAACCGATATTGGGTTTGGTAAGCGGTGTAAATTGCAAGGAGTCTTTATACAATTCTTTCACGCGGGTGTGCAAAGTATCTACTTGCTGCTGGTGGCGGTAGGCTATCACCAAACTGTCTTGTTTTAAAGCTTCTGGAACAAAATAATATAAGGTATCGGTATCTAAACTTTTGATGTAAGGCAATTTAGCGTTGGCATATGTCGGATAAATTTGGTTAATCTCTAGACTATCTGGCAATTCTCCTACATAGCCAATGCTAGCTTTTCGCGCCGATTCTTGTTTGAGTTTTACCAATTCAAAGCCAGGCTTTTCTTTAAACAAACTAAAACGTAAAGTTTTATCGGTGGGTAGGCTTATGGTATCGCTTAAAAAGTCTATTTTATCTTGGTAAGGGTTGTACAAATAATTACTGTTCTCGTCTTTTATCGCGACGGCTTTGTATTTTCCGGCACGCATATTCTCTAGACTAAACTGCCCCGTAGAATCCTTAGTATAAGCAATATAGGTGGGCGGCTTTTGATAAGGAATAGAATCGGTGTACTGCTTGTCTAAACGGTAGAGCATTACCGCTACAAAAGCATCTGTCTCTCTTTCTAGCGCATTTCTTACACTGCCGCTAATTTGCAAACTATCCAATTGCGCTCCGGTAGAAAAAACATACTTAAAAAAAGGCAACGGATTTTCTTCATTATGATCTACAATGCTATTCCCAAAGTTTACCGTGTAGGTAGTATTGGGCTGCAACAGCGTATCGTTAAATTGAATGCGGATGTATTTTTGCGGATTGCCTAGCGGACTCAAAGTAGGTTTGGGATCTAGGGGCGGTGAAAAAATAACTTGTTTTTGCGCATCTTGCAATTTGATGAACTCATTGAAATGGATACGAATTTCCTCAGCTTTAAAATTGGTGGTAAAGTTCCCAGGATTGGCGCGTAGAAACACCGGTGGTATGGTATCTTTCTCACCGCCTGTTGGCATCCCGCGCTTGGCACAATGCGTAAAAGCACTTAAAGCCACCAGTGCCAAAACCATATAAACCCATTTTTTACTCATCTGCTCTCCTATTTTAAGCAAAATAACAAAATAAGCCTTTATAATACTTCATTTCTTGTCTAAAAAATAAACTCTACCAGCTCAAACACCTTTAATAAATAATCTCTTTTCGCTTTAAGCGGATGTAGAGGCAGAAAACAGAATATTTTCGGGATTCGTAAAAGACAACGATAATGTATAAAAATTTTATTTATTTTAGTGAAAATTTTGACAAAAATGCGTACTTATTTTTCAATTATTTGGATTTTAACACTGGCATCAAATTGTCTAGCCGGCAATATCGAATTCAACAAGTTGCAAAACCCTGATAGTTTACTTGACCAAGAGAGATATAAATTAGCTATTGAGGCTTATTCCATTCTGTTACAGGCAGACAGCCTCCATTCAAGTCAGGAGATTGAGTATAGAATAAAAAGAGCTTATGCTCGGGGACAGTTCTTCCAAGAACAATCAAACTATGAAAAAGCCAATGATTTCTACGCCCATGCGCTGAAACTTCTAGAGCAATCAAATATAAAGTTAAAACCAACCTTTCTTATAGATGTTCATAACGCTTATTATCATTCATTAGCTTACGCCGGATCATGGGATAAAGCGGCAATTATAGGAAAACAAGGTCTTCCCTTATTAACCAACCAACCCAACGATAAAGCTAAGGCAGATTATATATATGATTTAGGTTATATTTATGACCGTTTAAAGCAATACGCTTTAGCTATAGAGTATTATAATCGAGCTATTGAGTTATATGAAAGTTTTGAACAAAAGAACTATTTTGATATAGGATTGGCTTATAATAACTTAGGAACTGTCTATAGGCAAATTAATTTTTTCAAGGAAAGGCAAAATAGTTTACAAAAAGCTAAGTATTACTGGGAAAAGGACAAAAAGATAAAACCTCATTATTTGGTTACCTTGTACAGCAACCTAATTAAACTATATATTGAGTATGGTGATAAAGAAAGGGCAAGAGAGATCTTTAAGGATTTGCAAGCAATAAACATCCAAGCCTTAGCTGCTCAAGATAAGCTGAACCTCTACCGAAGCAGCATTATGTTTTACGTAAATAATGATTATTTAAAGCGAGCCGAAATCACCCTAAAGAAAAGCCAAAAGTTATTCCATGAACTAGCAACCTCTCAACAACAAAAACACATACATCAAATACTTGCCAGTCAACTCCTACTAGTCGATGCCTACACTGAAGGGAACCAACTAGAAAAGGGGAAAAAGATGCTAAGCAAAATAACTCCCTTAGCCCAGATTCATAAGCAGCATTATTATGAAATGCTAGCCTTTACTAAGCTGGCTAACATCAGCATCTTAGAAGAGAATTTTGAGAAAGGAATTAGCCTCCTAAATCAGGCTTATGCCATACACAGCCTATATCAAATAGGCGCTATCAACGAATCAAATATCTTAATTAAAAAAGCTAATCTAAGGCTAAAAACCTTTGAATTTGAGACGGGAGAGAAGGAAATACAGGAAGCCATATACAAGTTAACCAATCAACAAACGAATCAAGCATTTCAAGTAAATATAAACCATTTTAAAACGCAAAATAATAGTTACTATGTAAAAGCACTAAAAGGGATAGCCGACTTTTATTGGGAACTCTTTAAGAATACTCAAAACCAGCAACACATCAGTAAATCGATACATTTTTATGCTTTGGCCGCAGCCACTTTTGGTTACTATAATCAAACGGAACATTACAATCATAAACTTCATCAGATGAATCGGGAACTAACAGAATCTATATTTAGAGTATTTACTAGCCAAAACAAGCCTATCTGCACCGATTTATTGACACAACTCGAAGCTAATGAATCTCAACTATTACGTTTAGAATTTGAAAAGAAAAACCTCGAGTTTATTGCTTTAAGCCCGCAGACCATAACCAAAAATAATCTTTTGCGCTATACTTATACCCATCAAGATAATCTATCAGATGAATATAAAGCCGCCTTAAAAAACCAAATTGCCTGTTTGCAGAATACTATTGATAAAGAATCTCCTGCTTTTTCATATTTTTTTAGAAGTCAAATTAGTATAGATCAACTACAAGGTATGCTTGAGCCCGAAGAAGCTATTTTGAAATATTTTGTCGGATTTGAACGCATTTATTTGCTTTTACTAACCAAAAATCAACATAAAATTATTGATTTAGCTAAAAGCAAGCAAGTAGAACAATCGATTTTACGGCTCCTTAGTAAACTTGAAGAACCACGATTTCAGACAAAGGCAAATATACAAATGCTAAGCAACTATCTTATTGCTCCTATAGCAGATGAAATTACGCTTTACAAAAAACTAAATATTATTCGTCCAGCAGAATTACACGCAATTCCCTTTGAAATTTTGGAATATAATAATATTCAAATTTTAGATCAATTTGCTTTAAGTTATGAGTACTCTCTAAGCATTTGGAAATTTATACGCGAACATCACCTTAACCATACGCTCGATCAAGAGCTTTTAGCGGCTTTTTCGCCAAATTATTACCAACCCGAACATAGAGATGAAACAGATAAGACTTGGAGCAATCAACGGTTCACTCAGTTACTAGGAGCAAACTTGGAAGCAGAAAAGATAACCCGTCAATTTAGGGGTGCATTATTTAAAAATGATGCCGCCAGTATTGATAATTTTATAAAAAACAGTAATAGGTTTAAAATTCTTCACCTGGCCATGCATGCCGTTCTAAACGAAGAAAACCCTCAAAAATCGGGTTTGGTATTTCAAGAGAATGATGTGCTGTATTATTCTGATTTATATAATCTATCTATCCCAGCAGAACTGGTGGTGCTTAGTGCGTGCAATACAGGTATAGGTCAAATGAATACTGTGAATGAATTTAAAAGCCTTGCCCAATCATTAACCTATGCTGGAGTGCGTTCAAACATACACAGTCTTTGGGAAGTACCAGATAAAGAAACAGCTGAAATAATGATAAATTTTTACACCTTTTTAAAGAAAGGAGTAGGTAAATCTGAGGCTTTAGCGCAAGCTAAAAGAAAGTTCTTAAAAAACAATCCGTTGAAACAACACCCATATTATTGGGCAGGATTTGTATTGCAGGGCGATAATAAGCCCATAATAAAAAAAACAAATCCTTTATATTATATATTAGGAATTATTGGGGTTACTAGCTTAACCCTGCTATTATTTCGCCGTAAAAAATCAAGGTAATTCTTGCAGTAAATCTTTTGCGAATTGCGCCATGGGGGAGTCTTTAGTTTTTAAGGATTTCAGAATCGCTTTTGATTCTTTATAACGTTTATTTTTGGCGTAGGCTAAAGCCAAGTACCAATTGTTTGCGTTCAATAATGCATCCTCTTTTAACTCACTTTTCAGTGCAATGAACAAATCTATTGCTTCGGCATCTTTGTCTATTGCCAAAAGGCTAATTGCCTTATAAAAACGTAGGTATGGCTCTCCTTTTAATTGATAAGCTTGTTCAAACAGGGGATATGCCTTATTATATTCTTGACTTTCGTACATATAAAAGGCTAAAGCTACAGGATTATCAATTTCTGCATCAGAGCGGGTTACTATTTCAAAATGATTAGGGTAGGGCTCAAAATAGGTTGTAAAATAATCTTGAGTCGTTTTAAAAGGATTAAGAAAGAAATAAGAACTGCCTAGAATAACTAATATAACAGCTGCATATTTCAGTATAGAACGCAATTTTAGTATTGTCGAAGGTTTGGACTTACTCTTATCTAAATTTTGCAAACGAGCTTTTATGCCGCCTAATTCTATTTGGGCAATCCCTTGTTGAATTTCAAGCTCACTATAAAAGTCTTCGGCAAATTCCGAGTTTTCTTCGAGTAATTTTTGAAACTCCTCAAACTCTGATTGACTTAAGCCTTGTGTAAAATACTTATCTTTTAATTCTTCTTTATTCATTAGGCTTGCAAATTAATTCTTTTAGCTTCTTTAAACATCTAGATTTTTGACTCTTAAGAACATCTTTTGAACTGTAGTTTAAATGCTTAACAATTTCGTCGAGCGAGTAAGACTGATAATAAAAATAATTCAATACTTGCTGGCATCTCTCGCCCAGTTTATCCCAAGAAGCTTTTATTTGTTCTGTTCGCTCTTCTTGCAAATCGGTTTCAAAATGCATTAATTCCTCTGAGTAGAAAATATGTTTATCATTTATAGTGATTCGTGGTACTGTTTTTAAGTGTTTATAAATCTTAAATTTTCCTATAGAAAATAAATAAGTCCTTAAACTACAATTAAGTTTATTTAGCCTACCGCTTTTTACATTCTGGTAAAAGCTAAGGATTACATCTTGATACATATCCTCCACCTCATCTTCTTTTAAACCTAACTTATAAGCAAAGAGAAAAAAGGGCTTCTTATGCTCTAGATAGATACCATCCAAGGTTTCTAGCTCTCCAGCTTTTATTGCATCAATCAAAAATTGTTCTCTAAGCATTTATATATTTTTCACCATAAAGTAAACAAACCACAAAGTTAAACTTTTTATAATGTGTTCGACTAGCTTTCACTGCATCCTAAAAAAATTATAACAATTTGTTGTTTACCTTTTTAATTTTCTGGTATTAATAAGCAAATAAACAATCTAAAAACACTAAAAATGAAAAAACAATTATTTTTTCTAAGTCTATTTACAATTCTTGTTAGTTCAAGTTTATTGGCACAAAAAAACACAAAAATTGGAGCTTTTATGGCATACGGATCCGAGATTGAAAACCTAGGATTAGGCCTAAACGCAGAATTTGATTTAACCGAAAAACTAGCCCTTTCGCCATCTTTCATTTATTACCTACCCAAAGATGAGTATGGTTTTAAAGTGAATTGGTGGGAGTTGAATGCCGATGCTCATTATTATTTTTTACAAGAAGAACAAATAAATGTTTATGGATTAGGTGGGCTAAATTACAGCCACATTAAAGTCTCTTATGAGAATGCTTGGGGTTATGGTGGAGATTACTCAGCCTCAGATGGCAGATTTGGTTTAAATCTAGGAGGAGGTATCAATTTTAATCTAAACGAAAAATGGATGCCATTTGCTGAAATCAAATATGTATTAATCGATGACGGTCAACTTGTATTGGGTGCAGGTATTAAATATGTCATCAATTAAAAGTTTACGGCCTCGCCTAAACTTGCGAGGCTAGTTTATTACTCAAATCAAAACAAAACTTTATGAAAACAGCAATTCATTTGATAAACTATAAAACAATTAGTAGAGGTATTAACCTCGTACTTTTGATGACAGTTCTAAGCTTAGGCAATAGTCTATGCGCTCAGACCTTACGATATGTAGATACAACTGGCTCAGATTCCGGGAATTGCGATCAACCTGGAAATGCCTGCGCCACTATTGGCTACACCCTAAATCAAGCCAATAATGGAGACACAATAATCATTGCCTCAGGTATCTATACAGAACAATTGCACATAAACAAAGACATCACCCTTAAAGGTGCGGGTAATACGCTCCCTGGAGGAACTGTTATACAGGCACATGCCGTAAAAGGTCAAGCTAGTTTTAGGGTGATTACTAATACAGTCTCTAATCAACTTAATATTGAAGATCTTGTCATACGCAATGGCGTGATGGGCATAGGTGCCGGTTTATATGCAACAAACCAAAGTGTAGTAAACTTAACCAACGTAAGCTTTTTAGACAACCAAAGCACTTCTTCAGGTGGAGGTTTTTTCATCGGTAGTTCGGGAACTGCTTTTCTCAATAACGTGTTATTTTTAGATAACACTGGGGGTTATGGAGGCGGAATGGCCAATAAGGGTACCGCCACTTTAAATCAGGTAGTATTTGATAATAATATTGCAACGGTATCAGGTGGAGCATTTTATAGCCAAGGGGTATCACATCTAACAGACATTCAGTTTTTAAATAACAATGCTGAATATGCAGGAGGGGCATTGGTGGCCGATGGCACCTTAAATTTAAATCAAGTCAATTTTATAAATAATTCTACAAACCAAAGGGAAGGAGGAGCTATCATGGCGGCAAATGCTACAGCAAATTTACAACAGGTAGATTTCATGAATAATAAAGCAGGTGTAACTAACCCAAGTCAAGATCATGGCGGTGCTCTGTATATAAAACAAAACAGTGACTTTACAATTATTGATGCCAATTTTGTTGATAACGAGAGTTCCGACGGATTAGGTGGTGCCATAGCTGCTTACGATAGTGAACTTGCCATCTATTCTAGCAATTTTCAAGGCAACATAAGTAAGGAAGGTGGCGCCCTATTTGCCGATAATGCTATTATTCAAATTGACACTTGTGATTTTAAGAGCAACCAGAGTTATCTTGCTGGTGCAATTATGTCAGAATCTAGTAATTTAGATATCATCAGTTCTGCCTTTACAAACAATTCGGCAACGGGTCAATCTGCTGGAGCACTTTTAGTATACAACCAATCGACTTGTACGATAAAAAATAGTTTTTTCAATGATAATAATGCTCATTTCTACGCTGGAGCCATAGCCAATGAAAACTCTACCATGCTAATCAACAACACGCTTGTAGTAGGAAATGTAGCAGCCGGTAGTGGTAGTGGCATTGCTAATGCCGGTAATATGCAATTGAGTAATCTCACCATATCTCAAAATGGAGATCCAAATAATACCGGTGTGGGTGGTATTCTTAATTTATCTGGCAACCTAGATATCGTAAATAGCGTTATATGGGAAAACTATGGTAGTATAACCGATATAGGCAATGGCCCAGGAGCAACGCTAAATGTAAATTACTCTATTTATAATCAAACCACCTCCTATAACGATGGTGTACTCAACAGTCAAAATTGCCAATCAACAAATCCAGGTTTTGAAGACAGCTCGAACCAAGACTTTCAATTAAGTTCTAATTCTATCGCTATTGATGCAGGTGATCCTAATACTGACTTGAACCAGTTTGTTACAAATCAGCAAAATATTCCTATTGATTTAGCTGGAAATGAACGAATAATAAACCAACAAATTGATATTGGTGCCTACGAGTACAACAGCCTTTCAACCGCACATGAACACAATGCTTTAAAAATTCAAGTATACCCCAATCCGGTTGTAACCGATGTGAACATATTTTATAATGGACCTATTTTAAGTAGCCAACTATATAATCTCCAAGGGGTTAAATTAAAGGAATGGAAGAACCAGAAAAAACTATCCTTAGAAGGTTTACCTACCGGAACTTTCTTATTAACCATTAAGACTGCAAATGGAGATCATAGCAGCATAATTGTAAAACAATAAACTAATTTATATGAAAACCAAACAGAACAATTTTTTGAAACTAATTTTTTTATCGGTAAGTTTTGTCTTTATGACAAGTTGTGAGGAGGATGATTCTCCCGTAGAACCTGTACAAGAGTTATTACCGCCAATTGTCTTAGATTGTGATTCTTTTAAGGAAGATCAAATATTGACGGATGACCCCTTGCGTCCGGTAGATTTTGTTGTAACTTGTTGGGCAACTGTCAAAGGCAACCTACGCATAGAACCTGGTGTGGTTATTGAATTCGAACGCCATGCTGGGCTTTATATCGCTAATAAAAGTAAGGAGTTACAAATAAAAGGTACGCCAGATCTACCAGTAATATTGTCTGGCACCGAAAAACAGAAAGGCTTTTGGCGAGGCTTACTCTTTGCAGAATCCCATAATTTAAATAACCTTATTGAACATAGCATTATAGAATATGCTGGCTCACAAGATTTAAAACCTACTTCACCTATTTATCGCGGCAGCCTTGCGGTACAAGGGGTTTCTGGGTCCACTCCGCAAGCCTTAAATCTTAGAAACGTTGAGATTAGTAACAGCGGTAACATAGGTCTAGATCTTCATGGAATATCCAAATCGGCTAAAGTGACTACAGAAAACCTTAACCTTACAAAAAACAATGGGGTTCCTGTTCAAATTTCAGCTGAAATGACCCACATTTTAGATGGTAGTTCAAATTTTCAAGGTAATGTAAAAGATTTTGTAAATATTACAACAACTAATTATGAGCTACAAGAGCAAAATGTAAGCTGGAAGAAACTTAATGTACCTTACTTAATTGATGGGCGTGTACATATTAAGAAAAACGGGCACCTTAATATAGAAGCTGGAGCCAATCTTGTTTTTAGAACAAATGCATACTTACAAGTAGCACCTTTATTACCTCCCTATCAGGCAAGTCTAAAAATAGTAGGAAATAGTGGTGAACCAGTTAGTCTCCAAGGTTATGAATCAAATTTCTGGGGTGGTATTTATTTGGGGCATACACAAGAAGATAATAGAATTGAACACGCCCACATCAAAAACGCTAAAGGTGATTTTCCTGTAGGTAATCTACAAGATAAAGGTGCAATTTATCTTCATGCTCAACCTAAATTACAAGTACTCAATAGTGTCTTTGAAGACATTCCTAACTGCGCATTTTACGGATATGGTACAGATCCTTTTGAAAATCTCACAGTAAACAATTTAAACTTTATAAATGTAGCCAGTGAGTACTGTGCGAATTAGCCTAGTATGCAAGTTTAAGATGGCTTGTGTCCATTTTAAACTTGCATCTTTAATATAAATATCATGAATAAAAATAATTCTATCAGACATTTTAGCTTTTGTATCTTATTATTCTTTTATGGCGCAATTTTATACGCGCAAAAGTTGAATTCCAAAGACCTAATTGGACAATGGTACGTTGAAGGTACTTTGATGGGAGATCTTGACGATCACTGGCTTTTACCCCATAATCAGTCTAATTCTAATTGCGGACAAGACTTTAACGAATTTTTAGAAGAAGGTAAAGGAAAAGAAGTACGCTTTGATTTGAAATGCAAACCTAAAAAAAAAGCTTTTTCATGGCAATTAAATCAAAATCAACTTACGCTTACTCGAGGGGCAAAAACAAAAGAATTTGAAATAGAACGCTTTGAAAACAAGCAATTAATTTTAAGTCATAAGATAAAACCGAAGTCCCCCCATAAACAGTATTTTGTTTATAGTATTAAAGAGTCTCCATAATTATTTGGAGAAATTAAATGGATGAAAAAACTAAGCAGATCCTAATAAATTAAAAAAATGAAACTAAGAATTAAAATCCTATTTAGCCTGTTGTTATGCGGCCTACTATCTTGCTCAGATGATGATGACAATTCAAGTAAAAAAACGAATGAATTACCAAAAAACAAAATTAGTTTTGAAATAGAATCTACTAAAAATCAAAAAAAACAAGGCGATTGCTTTATCGTCGTCGTAGAAGATTACACCTATATGATTTCTGCACATGACGGTAATAACATGGAAGATCAAAGTTTTAGCTTGCAATTTTACAAATCTTTTGATCAAACTATTTCCGAAAACCCACCAGTTGGGACATATCCCATAAAAGGGATTCCTGATTTAACCGAAATCGATGGATTTTGGGTTACATACGCCGATTTGGAAACCGATCTAGAATATAATAATAATTTAGATGGCCAAATAAAAATTACTCGTTCCGATAATCAAATTTTAGAAGGGAGTTTTAGTTTTGAGGCGACTAATTATGAAACCGGCGAAAGTATAAAAATAATTAATGGTAAGTTTACTACTGAAGCTTTTTAATATATTTTCTATAATAGACAATAAGAAAGGCAGGCGCAATTTGCACCTGCCTTAAGAGCGTTGAAAACTGCAAAACTAACTACGCTCAGGTTTAAAATAAGGCTCTTTCTGGGTAATCGGTTATAATCACATCAACTCCCCAGTTTTTCATCTGCGCAATCTGTTTTTTTTCATTTACGGTCCAGACTACGGCCTTCATGCCTTTATTTTTAATTGCTTCTACATCCTTTACGGATTTGAGCAACTCAAAATGCACAGCATAAGCTTGGGGTCTAAAACTCAGTTTAGCTAAATTCTCGTCCAAATTCCCTTTGCCAACCAAATAATTCAAAGGCATATCAGGATAATTTTCGTGCAGATATTCCAACACAGCCAAATCAAAAGACTGCAGCTGCACACGGTCTATCATTTCTTTATCTTTTAAGGTTTGCATAAGTAGTTCTACAAAATGGCCTGGCTTGGGTTGGTATTTCCCATAGAGATTCGGACTAGATTTGAGTTCTATATTAAACTTAGGTTCGGGTAAATTAAATTGTTCAGCATATATATTAAGTGTATCAATAAGTCCTACCAATGTTGGTTTGTAAGTTTTGGTTGGTTGTTGACTTTTAAACTGCGGATGAGGCAAATTACCCGCTACATACGTTTTAATACTATCGGCTGTCATAGTAAATAGATTATAATTTAGCTGATTTGCCTCATCTATAACCCCACCGTCTGGAGTATTCATAAGAATATGATGCATATAAGGCTCGTGAGATACAACCACTTGATGATCTTTTGAAATTACCACATCAATTTCGATAAAATCTACTTTTTTCTTTAAGGCACTAATACAGGCCGGAATAGTGTTTTCAGGGAAACTCCCACGATCTCCTCGATGTCCGTGAATCTCGCCTTTATACTTCGACAAATTCTGAACCTCTGACGGTAAATCCGAAGACTTTTTCTTACAAGATATTGCCACTAAACAAGCATATATTATTAAGGCCACTACTTTAGTTCTCCTTTTATTCATAGTCATTGTTTTGCGGAGTTTCAATATTATAGACACTCTGTGCGTAATGCACTTGGCCATATCTATCGGTAGCTCGCACCTCAATTTGATGCTTCCCAATAGTTAATTCAGCTGGCAACTTGGCATACCATAAATGTGTACTAGGAATAGCATTACTACCTCGTTTACCCGGCATTAATTGGTTGGCATAATCACGTTTAAATAAGTTTAACTGGTAGCTAGGATCTAAAGTAGGGGTAAAACGCATAGTCTTCCACTTACCTGAATCAACTCTATACTCCACCAAATCTGTTTTACTCCCCATAAAGAAGTTGGCGAACAAGCCTGCATGAGTTTTATTTGCTTGTGCTACAACTTTAGGATGATATAATTCTATTTGATAGCTAATAGGCTGCTCAGCCACTTTGTATTGAATGCGGTATTGGTTAGCATCAAAATGAATATATGCATAACCTTTTGGGGTGCCATCGCGCATGGTAGAAATAGGCACACCATCAATTACAATTAATGCAGCATTGTTACTCGGATCTAAAGAGGCGTTACCCCGCAAAACAATTTGCTGGGAGCCCACAGGCCCTCCCAAGCCATTTATATTAAGTCCGGGCACCTTACCTCTAAGCGCTTCAGACCAGTTGTTTGGCCTAGCTGCTGTTAATGATTCGTTTGAGATACTTTGTTGGGCATAACCCAATTTTTTTTCTTCTCGTTTAATTCCGAGCGCGGTTATAACCACCTTGCTAAGTGCATTGTCTGATTCTTGTAGCGTTACCTCGAGTACTCGATTGGTCTCTAACTTGATAAGCTGGGTCTCAAAGCCCATGTATGAAATTTGAATTTCAACAGGAAAATTACTCACTTCTAAGCTAAAGTTGCCATCAAAATCGGTGGTGGTTCCTACCCCACTAGACTTAATCAAAACACTGGCTCCAGGCAACGGAATGTTCTGGCTATCGCGCACATTGCCCTTTAAAATAAGTTGTTGCTGTTCTTGATATTTTACACTAATACTATGCTGATAAAGATGAAAAGTGTATGGAATTAAATTCTCCAGTTGTTTTAAAACCGATTGAATATCCATATGGCTGATATTAATGTTGTATTTAGCTGCATCTTGAGTAATTTTAGTATCATAAATAAAATTATATGCCGTTTGTGATTCGATGGTCTCAAAAATCTCTATTCGGGTTTTATTCCTTATAGCGAGATCAATAGCACTAACACTCTTTTCGGCAGCAAGCGAATTGAATGTATTTATTCCCGGCAGCAAAAGGCATAAACCTAAAAATAAGTAAGGTAGTTTAATTAATTTTTGTAATTTAGTTTTCATAGTTTAAATAGCTGATTTTAATGGCTGTTTGCATATTTATAAGCCCAAACTGTTGCAGCAGTCTTGGGCTTTTTTGGTGGGCTAATTCTTAGTTCTCTATTACATAATGATTGGGTTTTATTAATTTTATATTTAAATTATAAATATGGCTTAAGGAGGCCAACACCTCTTTAAGTTCAGCTTTTTTGAATTTTCCAGAAACACGGTAGTCTTTATCTAAATTTTTGCCCAGCTCTATTCGGGTATTGTACCATATTTCAATCTGCTTTATGGCCGACGATAACTTTTGGTTTTTTATTATTAACCAATGTTGTCTCCAATTCTCATTCGTATTTACCACTCGCTCGCATCTCCAAGTTGATTGCTCCCAAACCAAACGGTCTTGCGCCTCTAGTACAATAGACTCTCCTCCTTTCTCAACCTCAACACTACCTTCGGTAACTTCTACAACCAAGCGCTCGTTATGGTAGGTATTTACGTCAAAAGAAGTACCCAAAACGCTAATTTGCGCTTCACCGGTCTCTATAGTAAAGGGTTTTAAACTATCTTGGGCAATGGAGAAAAACGCCTGACCATTAAATTGGATCCTGCGCTTATTTTTAAAATCTTTCGTGTAGCTAAGTTGAGAAGCCGAATTCAGTTGTATTTCTGATCCATCTGGAAGTATAAAAACTTTCTTTTCACCTTTTTCAGTTATCTGATTTGTGTTTGTTTTGATTAAAAAATGAGGTAACATAAAAATCAATATAAGAATAGCGACCATCGCAGAAGCTATTACTACTCTATTGCTACGTACTTTGAGTTGTGGTAACCCCTTTTTTATTCGCATCCAAATACGCGCATTTGCAAAAGGTCTCTGCTTAATCACTATAGAAGCATTTTGCTGTTCTCTCAAAAAAGCCTCTACTTGTCTCCTTTGCGCGTCAGTACAACTACCCTCAAGATAGTTTCGAATTAGTTTTTTAAATTGTTCGGGCTTCAAATTACGGCTTCTTTATTATAAGTCACTTTAAAAGCAGATTATACGTAAGTAAAAATCTAGTCTTAACGCTTTCTTCATAATCCCCGTTCTGTCTTAATAATTTATTAATATAAAGGCGAACCAAATCGAAAACTCATTTAAATGACGCAAGGCCGCTATGGCATTGCTAATGTGTTTCTCGATAGTACGTACCGATAAACTTAACTCTTCAGCTATTTGAGCGTGACTTAAACCTTGCTCTCGGCTCATTTTGAATACTTGCCTACACCTTGGGGGTAATTGATTGATAGAACGATGTGTAAGCGCCAGCAACTCTTGGTATTCTAATTCTTGCGACTCTTCTTTTTCGGGTATCAATTCTATATACCGCTGCTGCAAATCGGTAAATTCTCTTTTTCGTAATTGATTTAGGACTTTGTATTTTACCGCTTTGATTAAATAGGACTCCAGGTGTACAATACGCGTCTCTCGATTCTTATAGTAAAGGCTTATAAACACCTCTTGAACCATATCCTCACATAGCATCTCATCTGGACATACCTTGTAAGCATACTTGTATAAAGCTTGCCAGTAGCGAGAATATATTTCAGCAAAAGCTAATCTGTCGTCTTTCACAACCAAACTCAATAAATCTATATCGCTAAGTGTTTTGTAGTTATTGCGTAACACGGATATTGTCTTTCTACAAAAAAAAGGTATTTCGTGTTGCCTTATATCAAGAAAAGGTAAAGAGATGCTTAGCGCAATATGAAATATACCCCAGCAATGTGTAGGCTATATTAAGCCAATAACCCAGCAAAACCTATTTTCTAATTTTTTATAAGCCAAACTGCAACAGCCTAACAATCCCAAAAACAAATTCTAGCCGAACAAATAATAATAAGTTGCCGACGAATGGATAGCTTATTCAAAAGCTTTTTTATAAATTTTATACAATTCTCTAAAAAATATTGTACAACTTTTATAAAAATATTGTACAACTTTTACTTGAAAATTGTACAATATTTTAAATCGAGCTGCAAGGCTTACATTTACAAGCCTTGCAGCTTAGATATAAAGAACGGCAACTTTGGTATTTTGCCTGCTTAGTTGCTATGAAGTTTCTTTTATTTTATACCCATTTTGTCGCTAATTTTTTTTCTAAAACCAAAAACACCAGCGCTTTTAAAGCCTGGTGTTTGATAAACAGTTGGTAAGACGCGACTCACTCCATTTCGGCTACTAGTTTTTTCAGTCGGGTATCTAATTTATGAATGATTTTCTCTAAGTTACCCGAACGCCCTTTCATCTCAATCACAAATTGAGTCAGTTGACCATCGGCTACCTCGGGGGCTTCACCCTCAAAACTAATTTTCACACTAATTCGCGCATCGGCAGCATTACCTTCAAAAGCAGCGCGTAGTAAATCATAATCGATGTTTTTGAGCTCTTCAAGGTTGCCAGTTTTAAACGCAAACTTACTTACCACCGTAGTTGAGGTTTTTTGGTTTTCAGGCGCTTGTTCTTGAGCCATTATGCTACCTGAAAGGATAAACAATAAACAAAAAAGTAATTTTTTAAGGTTCATAGGCGTTGGATTTTTATACTATTTTTTTTTAAAAGGTTTCAAGGTTGATACTGTTTTAGCTCAAGGCGGATAAGGTTTAGGTTGAATTAAAAAAAATTAAAGCTTGTCTACCATCTACACGTTTTTAATTTGTTTTAATGGCGAATACAAAAAGATTCAAACACCACCCAAACAAAAAGGTTTCGCCGTATGCAATAATTATCGAAGTAATTTAAGCAAAAAATAGCTAATGAAATCTATCAAAGCTATTTTTTAAAATGTAAGGCTTGATTTTTATGCGAGTGTTCATCCGCTTTAAGCTTTAGCTCCTTATCTATATAACTTTTTAAAAATAAAGATGCCGCTAAATCAAAAAACCCCCCAAGCGCAAATGCACTTGGGGGGAACAGACTATGATTTCAAAAAAATAAGCGGCTTAGTTCACCATAAAGTGAGCGCCTTCGCTATGCGTGTGCCCGTCTTCATCGGTTAGGCTAATGCTATGGTGGTATTCACCCGGAGTCGCATTTTGCGAAACGACTAAGTGTTTATGAAAATGAGCAGTGGTCCCGGTATAATTGCTGAAATTTTAATCAACTCCCCAGTTTAGTTGGTTCCCTGTTGGGTTAAGACCGTGACCGTGAATGTTCACATTAATGTTTTGAATACCGTGGGTACTCGTAATATCGGCTTTGGCATGCTAATCGCTACCCGCCGTTACATCCTCTATGTGCAAATTACTAATGTTAATCTCATCTTCGTGGTTGTGAGCTTCTCCCAAAACAATAGCTACATAAGCTTCAGACTGGTTACCGCCTTCATCAAGCACAATAATACCTAAGTGGTAAGTTCTTGGAGTAATGTTTAAAGGCACATCAATATGCTCATGCAAATCAAAACTTTGTTGACCTGCTTCTAAATAAGGAATTACAAAGTAGCGCTACTCTTAGGTTGTTTTTAGCAGTTACAAAAATCAACTAAAATAGAGCCATGCTCGGGCAAAAAACCTAAAGCCAAATGCATAAAAAACCTTGGAAAATAGATTCCCATTACTGAAGATTAAATTTTTATCATATCTTTAGAAGATAATTCTTATTAAAAAACATAATATTTTGAATCATTCTTAAGTCGGTAATTCTTAATTAAACAACAAAAAGGTATGAAAAAACTATTGCAATTTATCGGTATTGCCCTATTAACGCTTTGTATGGCGTTTACTGGTGTAGACAAAAAGACGGTAGTAATCGATGTGGCGCACGGCGGTCAAGACAATGGCAGCACGATTGAAGGTTTTCAAGAGAAAGCGATTGCGCTTAACGTGGCCAACAAAATTAAGGCTCTTAATCGTAATTCGGCCGTAGAAATCATTTTAACACGAGAAGCAGATGAGTTTATATCGCTAAGAGATCGCGCTAAGCACATCAATAAATTACAACCCGATATGGTGATTTCGCTACACGTTAATCAACATACCAACACCAACAAGCAAGGAATAGAAATTTACCTTAGCGATGAAAATAAAGAAAGAGCAAAATCTGCAGATTTGGCCTCGAAGTTACTTTATGGCTTTGAGGATAAAAAAGTGGCCATAAAAAAAGCTGGTTTTTATTTGCTTAAACAAGTAGACTATCCTATCGCTTTGGTTGAACTTGGTTTTCTTTCAAATGAAAATGATCGCCAACTATTGACCAGTGAAAAAGGACAAGATGAACTTGCAACCAGAATTTTAAATGCGATTAGTGAACAATAATTAAAATGCACTTGCCTTGATTTTGGCTTTTGACCTTTAAAGATGTTCTAACTTTTACAGGTTTATCGGTGATGGCGATGACATAATTCATCACCCAATTAATATGGCGTTTCCCCTGGAGTAAGATTATCAAAGGCAAATTTGAATGGCAAAGAGGCTTAGGTACTTTTACGGTGAGTCAATTGGGTGTTAATAATGTGGTAGATTATATTAAAAATCAAGAAAATCATCATAGGAAGAAATCATTTAGAGAAGAATATATTGATTCTTTAAACGCTTATGAAATTGATTTTAATAGCGAATATATTTTTGCAGATGATTGATGTCACCCCTACGGGGTTATGGATATGGCACCCCTACGAGGTTACGGATATGCCGCCCCTACGGGGCTATTGATATGACACCCCTACAGGGTTACGGACGGGCGGGATTATGGAGTTGACGGGGTTATGGATATGCCGCCCCTACGGGGTTATTGATATGCCGCCCCGATGAGGCTATTAATATGGCGCTTTTCCAAAATCGGTGAAAATTCATGGGTATAACAAGGTCTTGTAACCAGAGTTACAAAACTTGTAAGTTTAGCCATGTATATTTGTACTCTAAAAGGTATATAAATGGAGCTATATGAGATTCTAGGTTATGCGGGCGCGCTAATTATCGGACTGGTTTTAGGGTTAATTGGTGGCGGCGGTTCTATTCTAACCGTTCCTATATTAGTTTATGCTCTTTCGCTTAACCCTATTATTGCTACGGCTTATTCTCTTTTTGTGGTTGGTATCACATCGCTTATTGGAGCAATAAAGAATATGTCTAAAGGTCTGGTTGATTTCAAAACCGCCATTATTTTTGCTATACCTGCCTTTATCGCGGTTTATCTTACCCGAGCTTTTTTAATTCCCGCCCTACCCGAGGAGCTCCTTGAAATTAACAATTTCACGCTTACTAAAAATTTGGCTATAATGCTCTTTTTTGCCATAATAATGCTTTTGGCATCTTTTTCAATGATAAGAAACAAGAAAGGAGAAAATGAAAAGGATGGACCTGTTTCTTATAATTACCCCCTAATAGTTGTTGAAGGCATTGTAGTGGGCGCCATAACCGGTATTGTAGGGGCTGGCGGCGGATTTTTGATTATTCCTGCGCTTGTACTTTTAGCGAAATTACCCATGAAAAAGGCAGTGGCCACCTCTTTGCTCATCATCGCCATAAAATCGCTTACCGGCTTTTTAGGCGATGTACAAAACTTAGACATTAATTGGCCATTTCTACTTAGCTTTTCGGGCTTGTCTATAGTAGGGATATTCATCGGTATATGGCTAAATAAATTCATTGATGGCAAGAAGTTAAAAAAAGCTTTTGGCTGGTTTGTTCTCCTAATGGGAATCTATATCATTTATAAAGAATTAGCGGCACAGGGTTTTTAATTAATAGACGCTCTTTCTTTTACAAGGATTCAAATTTCTAAAAACAATAAGATTAATTATAAACAAAAATTCAATTAAACTATGAAACTAGCACAGTTAACAAAATGCATCTCAATCGCTTTAATCGCCTTGTCTTCTTTGACCTTATCGGCGCAAAGCAGCAACCAAAAAGCTATTGATTTAGAAATGGTGAATGATTTGAATAAAACTCCTTATATGGCCCTAGGATTACAAAAAGAACGTCATATAAAAGGGGCTTTCAAGTTTTTTGATCGATTGCTGAAAAGTGAGGTTAACTTCGAAAATTTTGAAATTGTAATTTGGGGAGGTGTAGTAGCTGAATTAAAACAAGGTACTGATCTCTCTCGATTGATTGATACTAATCAACATCCGAAATTGCGCATAAGCGTTTGCAAACAAGCAATGAAAAGATTAAAAGTAACCGAAAAAGATTTGCCACAATCGGCTATTCCCGTTGAAAATGCCTTTTCAAGACTTTTGCAGATCCAGGCCAAGGGGTATAATGTAATCATCCCCTAAACACCAATTGCTGCTATAAAAGCGTTTTTTAAATAAGAATGAAGTGAGATTAAATGCTATTGAGAATAAGATTTTTTAAACCCGTCTTAACCGACGGGTTTTTATGTGTTAAAGGAATTTTAAAAATTTCACAATGTAACCTAAGTCACTCGCATTCTAAATTTTAGGGCTTATTTTTATAGTAAATTGAAAAAAGTATAGTTATGAATATTAAACAATTTGAATATAAACCTTTAGCGCATTACAGTTATGCTATTGTAAGCGATGGCAAGATGGCCGTTATAGATCCGGAAAGGAATCCTGAACAGTATTTTGAATTTGCCAAAGCCAATAATGCAGAAATAGTCGCAGTAATCGAGACCCACCCGCACGCCGATTTTGTGAGCTCTCATTTAGAGATTCATAAAGCTACGGGGGCCACTATTTACAACAGTGAAAAATTAGGTGCAGATTACCCTCACCAGGCTTTTGACGAAGGGGACAGCATAAGCTTGGGGAGTGTTAAGTTAAAGGCAATAAATACACCCGGGCACTCCCCCGATAGTATAACTATTGTGGCTACAGAAGCAAATGAAACTGCGCTATTTACAGGTGATACTCTATTTATAGGTGATGTTGGTCGGCCAGATTTACGCGAAAAAGCGGGGAATATGAAGGCCAAGCGTGAGCAACTTGCCGAGATGATGTATGAAACCATTCAACATAAGTTCACAGATTTACCAGACGATGCAGTAGTTTATCCCGCACACGGTGCAGGTTCTCTTTGCGGAAAAAATATGAGCGATGCAGCGAGCAGTACTCTGGGCAATGAACGTATGGGAAATTGGGCTTTTAAAAAGCAATCTAAAGAAGAGTTTATGGATACCCTACTCGACGGACAGCCTTTTATACCGCATTATTTTGGCTTTGATGTAGATACCAATAAAGTCGGAGCAGAAGATCTAAAACCTTCTATTGCAAGAGTCCCTTTTACCGAAAATGCAACCGCCGAGGGTATAATTGTAGATACCCGCGATGAAGCTAGCTTTAAAAAAGGTCATTTAAAAGGTAGTATAAACATACAAGCAGTATCTGAAAACGCTAAATTTGAAACATGGCTCGGTGCTGTAATTAAACCAGAGGAGACCTTCACCTTGGTAATTGACCGTCCTGAGCATAAAGAAACTTTATTGCAACGCGTAGCCAAAATAGGTTATGAGAAATTACTGGAGCAGGTTATTACCCTCTCAGATGAAAATTTAGAAAATACCGAACTATTAGATCTTACGGAATTCAAAGAAAATCTAGATCAATATACAATTGTTGACATACGCAATACGAGCGAGGTAGAAGAAGGTAAGTATTTTGAAAGTGCGCTTAGTTATCCATTGAATGAATTGAGAGAAAAAGCCAGCGAAATACCAACCGATAAACCCATTGTGGTTCATTGTGCCGGCGGTTACCGCAGTGCTACTGGTAGCAGTATTCTTCAAAAAGAATTACCAGGAACAAAGGTGTATGATTTAAGTGATGCGATAGAACAATTTAAAGACTAAACCAGTTGCTACTGAATTTGAGGTTATAATAATCATCTAGTATTTGTTGTTTATAAGTATTAGACACCCCCTATTTTGGTGAGCCAAATTATCCCGAAGAGCTTAGCTTTTCGGAATTTTTCATAAAAGCTGGAAGCCATTAGCTTCCAGCTTATAAAAATTCTACTTCAGGCTTTCTAAAAACTTCTTAAATTTTGGATCACTATAATCGGCCATTCCGGTGTGAGTCAATGCCAAGTTACCTTCGGCATCGATAACATAAGTGGTTGGCAGTGCCGAAGATTGAAACATGGAGGGTAGCTTACCCGCTGGCGCAAAAATAGGTAAGTTATAGCCTTTGCGTTTATCAAAAGCCTTGGCTTTCTCAAAATCTTTATCGAAGGAGAGCAGCACAAAAGCCACCTCATCGCCCATTTCTTCGTGTAAACTATTTATACTTGGCATTTCTGCAACACAAGGCGGACACCAAGTAGCCCAAAAGTTTAAAAATATTACCTTACCTTTAAACTCCTTCAACGATCTCCTGCTGCCGGCTGCATCTATAAAATCTAGGTTGTAATCTACTTTTTGAAGATTGCTCGCTTGAGATTTATCTTGTGTATTGGTCTGTTCTCTTTTTTCGGCAATTTCTTCAACATCGGGGTTCATTAAACCCGTAGCCAGCACACCTCGCTGAACAAATCCTATTACCTCGGTATGCCAACCAGTAGCGTACAAGCTTAGGCCGACCAAGGCAAAAATGGCATATTGCATCCACGTTTTTTTCGAGCTCTTTTTATTTTTATTCTTTTGCATAGTGTTTATTTAAATTGGTAATCTGTTTTTGGTACGGTTGAAAATGAATTTACCCCTAGGTATTCACAATAGGCCCTTCCTTCTAAAGTTGGCGAAACAGGAGAATTTTTTCTTAGGTATTCTTCTACTACATCGTGAATGGTATAGTCTTTTATTTCAACATCTTTAACGTTGGGCATTCTACAAAGATTATCTATAGGATCTCCTGGTCGAACACAAGCTGAGAGGGTATAGTATTTATCATCGATCATTGGCTCGCCATTTACCAAAATACTTTTTATACGTTTTCCTTTCTCGTTTTGGCTATCAAAATCGACTTTCATTCCTGAGAACCGAACCAACCACCCCCCAAATCTCTCGGTAGGATTTTGCGAAAAAGCATTATGCATTTCTTTTTCTAGCCAATCTTTAATTTGTTTACCTGTAGCCCTTCCTGTTTTTACCTTTTCATTTACAGGCAACAAGTTCCATAAGTTAGCTCTTGTAATAGGTGCAGGTTGACCGTTCTCGGGCACGATAGGATTTCCGAATCTAAAGCCGTTAGAAATAGATATATCTGCTCCTGTTTTCCATCTGGCCGCATCGGTAATCATATTATCCATCGGGTTTTCAACGGTTAGATACCGGTAAATAGGCGTTTGGGTATATCCTACTACGGTTTCTAAATGCTCTTTATAAGGCGCCTTGGCTTTTTCAACCAATTGTTGCATTTCTCTATCTGCTGGAAAAACTTCAGGATCTACCTCTATTAACTCGTACTCATCGCCTACCAGCTCGCCATCTACAAAATGCAATGTCAGCTTTCCTACAAACGAACCAAATGCTCCTGGCTCTGTTACTTTTGCATATTTTCCTTGTATGGGTTCGCGCACACGTTCGTGTGTATCATTCCCTAAGATATAGTCGACATTTTCGGCTATGGGATTATTGGCCAATTCTACTTGTTTAAAAATCCCTATATGGGTCACCAAGAAAAGTACATCTAATTTCTCTTTCTGCTTTAGCTCATCGATTTGTGATTTTAATTCTTTTGATAGACCGCTGAAAGCGATTCCCTCACTAAAAATTGGATTTTGACGAACGGGAACATCGGGATCATTAACACCCATAAAACCAATGCGTACGCCTTTAATCTCTTTAACAGAATAAGCAGGAAAAAGCGGTTCTTTACTATTATCATGGTACATATTCTGAGCAATCACATCGGTATCATAAGCATTCATCACATCTAGCATAATTTGCTTACCGTATACAACTTCCCAATTACCAGGAATAATTACATCATACCCCATTTCTTTAATGAGTTGAGGCATTACATCGCCATTAGAAAGCGCCGTATATCCGCTCCCCTGAATTAAGTCACCGCCATCTACAATAAGCGTTTGGTTAGGGTTTTTTTGACGTTCTTGATCAAAAAGAGTTTTAATATTAGCCAGGCCACCCCGATCTTTAAACACGATTTGCTCATTTTCCCAAAAAAGTTCTGGATGAGTATCGAGTTGCCCGTGAATATCGGCAGTTTGTAACACGCTTATTTTCAAGGTGTCTTTTGCGGGGTGGGCACTCTTGGTTGTTTTAGATTTTTCGGCTTTGCAAGAAACGGCAAACACCGCAAAGGCTACTAAAATAATAGCCGGTACTATATTTTTATTTAATAATTTCATGATGATTCGTATTTGATTTATATAAACTTATGCCTAGGAATAATTATAGATGATTTTGTGAAACTTATTCGACTTAAGCCTAATGGCAATATTGCATCCGCTATTAAGCGAAAACTATTAAAGGGTTATAATTACAATTTAGATTTAAATTTTATCAACCAGCGCTTGGCCAGGGGATATCGGAATTAAATCGTCTATAAGACAACTTGTTAAAATATACCTGCCTTATTTACAATCGTAAAAACAACCGCTTTATAAGCTGAAAATTTTCCTATACATTATTCAAAAGCCTTTTACTTATTTGCATTTTTCCCGCCTTTAGGCGAATAGTATTTTCGCCTATTGCTATTGACTAAACTTTACGGAAAAACGGATTTAAATAATTGGAAAAATTTTATGCCCAGCGGGGAGGCGGAGAATCGTTTTCTAAGTAACGATAAAGTAAATCTGTGGGAAAGTAATTACCCAGGGCGGCAATGGGTTCTAAAATATTTGTTTCCCAGGTGAAGAGATCAAATTGAAATGGGGAAGTACAAATACTGCTTAGCCCAACCTCTTGCATAGCATTTTTGTTTACCGACAAATAAGTTGCATCTTCGCTAGTTTTATTGGCTGCCCTTTCTTTTGCACAAAAAGTTTTCACCAGCTTAAACTCATTACCATTAAGTAATGTGTTTAATCCATTTGCATCTATGGCCATAAATTTTACCACAAACACAAGGTTCAATAAAATGGATACGATTGCTTTACTTTTCATGATGCTAGCAAATGTAGCATATTTTATGCAGACGCTTTGTAACTTATGTTACCCAACTTAAAAAAAGCGAATAGCATAATACACTATCTTTCATGCTCTCCTTACCGATTAAAAAACAAAAAACTACATAGCATTTCTTATTGCTTTGCCCAAAATTTGGGTTTATAGTTCTATTCCAATCCGTTTTAAACTTGAAAATTCTTAAAATTAAATTTTGACTATTGTAACTCTAGTTACTTACAAATCCAATTAAAAATACCATGTTTGTCAAAAAATTGAAAAATGGATTTAATTTATGAACCTTGGCCTTGGTATGTAGCCGGGCCTTTGATTGCCTTAGTGATGTTTTTGTTATTATTCCTCGGTAAAAAATTTGGAATGTCGTCTAACCTACGTACTGCTTGTACCATAGCTGGTGCAGATAAAGCAGCAGACTTTTTTAAATTTGACTGGAAAGCTGAGCGATGGAATTTAATGCTGGTACTGGGTGCTGCAATTGGTGGTTTTATTGCTTCTAATTACTTGAGTGATGGTAAAGTTGAAATAAACCCAGCGGTTGCTGAACAACTTGCTGAGGACTATCAGATAAATAGTGCGGGCGAAGCCTACTTGCCAACCGAAATCTTTGCGGCTGAAAACCTAAGCGACCCATCGAATATTATTATACTGCTTTTAGGCGGCTTGCTAGTTGGTTTTGGTGCGCGGTATGCAGGGGGTTGCACCTCTGGTCATTCTATTTCGGGGATGAGTAACCTTCAATTACCGTCACTTATCGCCACTATAGGTTTCTTTATTGGCGGCCTAATAATGGTACATTTATTATTTCCTTTAATCTTTTAAGCTATGCGTTACTTTATATATTTATTAGTTGGTGTTTTCTTTGGTATTTTAATGTTTAAATCGGAGGCTGCCTCTTGGTTTCGTATTTATGAAATGTTTCAATTTGGCAGTTTTCATATGTATGGCATTATGGGTTCTGCTCTATTTATTGGGGTGATTGGTGTTCAAATTATCAAACGCAAAAACCTCAAACCTTTGGGAGGTGGCGAGATGAGGTTGAAACCAAAAAATAAAGGTGTTGCCCGTTATTTAATAGGAGGTACATTATTTGGTTTAGGTTGGGCGCTCGCTGGGGCTTGTCCGGGACCTATGTATGTATTGGCCGGAAGCGGTTATTTTTCTATTTTGATTGTACTCCTAGGGGCAATCGCTGGTACTTTTCTGTATGGCTTACTTAAAAACAAGTTACCGCACTAATAGGCCTACCTATTGGATTTAACAACAAGCAGCTGGTTTAAATTATAATCGAGCTGCTTGTTTTATTTAACTTTATAAGATAAAAGGCTTTGTTTACGCGGTTTTTACGGATTGGTTTGACTATAAAAATATAGGAATGAGGTAAGATAATTAAGATTTTTATAGTACTAAATTTAAATCTAATAGCAGAGGTAAGAACTAGCATAGTAGGGTTGCCTTGCACATGTGCATGGTTATTGACAAGGGTTGATTAAGCAAGGTAAAGCAGTTTGTACTAATTTTTTGATTGATAATTATGAAATTAAATTATTTTACTACTCTTATATTAATTATTAAAAAGTATCTTTATCCGGAAATATTAACCTATAAAAGTGTATATTTGACTCGATATAACCAGTTGGCAAAAATACCTCGGAATGAAAAGCAAAGCGGAAAAATAATGAATCTGACTGCTTGAAAAGATGAAGTAAAAA
>NZ_VRLT01000004.1 GCF_008017835.1 Mesonia sp. HuA40
TTGGCTATGATTTCGTTGCGGAAAAATACGCAGGATTTATTCCGTTGTAGCTCAAAGATAGAAAAAAGCGTGGAATTTTCGGTAGAAAATTCCGCCGCAATGAATTATAGCCGTTGTTACCTAAAGTAGCGACACGTTCTGCTTGGAAGGTTCTGCTTTGCCGTCCAGATTTTTTTTCCGCTCTGATTTTTTTCCGCTTAGTGTTTTTTATTCAGTTACCTTTTAATTTATTTCGGATATGGAAATCTCAAAATCTTTTTTTCATTTACTTCAAATTTTTGATTCGACCTTGATTCCGCTTAATTTTTAAATTCGCTTTTTTTTTTGCACGATATAGTTTTATTCATTTTTTTCAGCGTAGCGCTATTCCATTTCGCGTTGTGCTTTTCAATTCCACTGTTCTCTTTTTAAGTCAGTTAAATTTTCAAACAGTCAGATTTATTATTTCTCCGTTCCGCTTTCGATTCCGAGCTATTTTAGGTAACGTGTGTGTATATGACAAGTAGCGTGCAGAAAAGCGCTAATTTTTCGGTTGAGCTACAAGCCAATTTTTTGTTTTAAGTTTTTAGCTTTAAATTTCTAAAACGCCAAAAATAAAAAATTGGCGACTTCCCAAATATATCAAAATTTTCGATTTAGAAAAGTCGCAGCTATTTGTTATATACGGTGTTGTACTGCGTTTTTTTTAGTCGCTATTGGAAATTCAATGGTTTAAATTGTTTCGAATATGAATCAAAATCAAATTTAGTTAATTTAATCTTCTCGTCAGATTTATATTTTGTGTTAATAGTCATTGGTGATGGATGGCTTGGATTTCCAGATTTGTTTATTCTAAAAGCAAAATAATTTAATCCGTGTTTTTTCAGTCGATCATAAATAGCATAAATGCTTGGCGCAAAATATGGTTTAGCTTTGATGTCATCTCCCCAACCAAGTAAAACATCAGTTATATTTAGCTCCTTAGAGGAAACTAGAGTGTCGATATTTTGAATGTTTTCCCAAAACAGTTTTTCATCAGCTTCGTTGTTCAAATTTATTCCTTTCGGATTTCGAGTTGGATAAAGGTTTATCATTAGCCAGCCGTCATAATTATTATCGTTCGCAATCCGTTCCACATTTCGCGTTGTTCCGTCCAGTTTGATTTCGTTCGCTGTATTTGGGTTCAGTCCGATGCATAATAAATTCCGTTTGCCTTTTTTTCCGAGTGCAAATCTCTTTTCGTTATCGTTTTTTGGTAAGCAATAATATTCCATTTATTCAATTGGTTTAATGTGTGACAAAATGCAGTACAACGGCTTTGGCTATGATTTCGTTGCGGAAAAATACGCAGGATTTATTCCGTTGTAGCTCAAAGATAGAAAAAAGGATGGAATTTTCGGTAGAAAATTCCGCCGCAATGAATTATAGCCGTTGTTACCTAAAGTAGCGACACGTTCTGCTTGGAAAGTTCTGCTTTGCCGTCCAAATAATTATTTTCCGCTTTACTCTTTTTCCGTCCACTTTTTTATTCGGCAATGCGCTGATTTATTCAAAAAACGTAGATTTTAGAA
>NZ_VRLT01000012.1 GCF_008017835.1 Mesonia sp. HuA40
AATTCCACGCTTTTTTCTATCTTTGAGCTATAACGGAATAAATCCTGCGTATTTTTCCGCAACGAAATCATAGCCAAAGCCGTTGTGGCTAATGTAAAAACGAACCATACCAAAAGAAAAATATGACAATAAAAGAAGCGATTTTAAAAAGTCTTGACGATATAAACGCACTGACAAATTATTTGGAGGTTCACGACCATATTGTGAGTAAAGGCTACTATGATTTTGGAACAGCCAAAACACCAGCTTCGACAATATCTGCATTACTCGGAGATTTTATTAGAAATGGAGATAGTCGAGTAAAGCGAATAAAACAAGACGGAGGAACTTACTCATACTATTTGACTAAAAACGAGCAGGAAATCGGAATTGAAATTCTTTCAGGAACAACCGAAACGACAACTACAAAACCGATAAAAGTAAAAGCTAAAACATACAATGAACGGGATTTACACAAACTTTTGAGTAGTTATTTAAAGAACACAAAGATTTATTCAAAAACCATATTTCACGAACAATCAAAATACGGAAAAGACAACAATCAGATTTGGACTCATCCAGATATGGTTGGGATTAAATTTCTAAACCTTCAGACAAAAGTCAGTCAGAATTTTTTAAAGTCAATTAACCGAGTTGACACTTTCAAATTGAGTTCATACGAGATTAAAAAGGAAATCAACTCAGACTCGGAATTAAAAAAGGCTTATTTCCAAGCAGTTTCAAATTCAAGTTGGGCGAATTATGGATATTTGGTTGCTTTTGAGTTTAGCGATAGTTTATCAGACGAAATGGAAAGATTAAACCAATCGTTCGGGATTGGAATTATTGAACTAAATGCAAATCCATATCAAAGTAAAATCCTTTTTCCCGCAAGTTATCGAGACCTTGACTTTAAGACAATTGACAAACTTTGTAAGATAAATAAGGAGTTTGAACAATTTATTGAACAAACAGACAGACTTATGACTGCTCAAGAAAGATATTACAAATCGACCGAGAAAGAATTGAATGAATTTTGTGATGACTATTTTGAAAATGATACCGAAATAGAACAATATTGTAAAGATAAAAATATACCGAACGGAGAATAAACACTAGCCACAACAACGGCTATAAGCAATTGGGGTTTAGGTTTTTAATCGAAAATTAAAATATAAATTAAAGGTCAGTTATAATCCGAAAAGTTAGTGTGTAAAACCCGCTACTTTTCATATACAAGACCGTTGGCAAAAATACCTCGGAATGAAAAGCAAAGCGGAAAAATAATGAATCCGACTGCTTGAAAAGATGAAGTAAAAAACAAAAATAAGTTCTTAAAAGAAAAAACTGACTTAAAAAGAAAACAACGGAATTGAAAAGCATAACGCCGAATGAAAAGCACAACGCTGACAAGAAAGCTGAATAAAACAATATCTTTCAAAATAGTAAAAAGCGAATTTAAAAATTAAGCGAATTAAGGTCGAATCAAAAATTTGAAGTAAAAGAAAAAAAGAATTTGAAGTCTCAGTTTTAAAGATAAATAGTAA
>NZ_VRLT01000055.1 GCF_008017835.1 Mesonia sp. HuA40
AATTTAAAAAATTGGCTTGTGGCTAAACCGAAAATTAATTGCTAATTTGCACGCAACGAGCCATACACAATCACGTTACATACAATGGCTCGGAATAAAAAGCAGAACCGACAAATAATTTTTCTGACTGGTTGAAAAACTTGAGAAAAAAATAAATCATTTTTTTATTAAAAAAATACTGACTTAAAAACCATCTGCGAAATTGAAAAAGCATTACACGGAATGAAAAGCACAACGCTAAAAAAAATTGAATAAAACAATATCCTTCAAAATAATAAAAATCGAATTTAAAAATTAAGCGGAATTAAGGTCGATTGAAAAATTTGAAATAAACGAAAAAAAGATATTAAGATTTTCGTTTCAGACATAAATAAAAAGATAATTGAGTAAAAAACACTAAGCGGAAAAAAATCGGATTGGAAATTAATTATTTAGACGGCAAAGCACAGAGCGTTCCAAGCAGAGTGTGTCGCCACAGTATGTAACAACGGCTATAATTCATTGCGGCGGAATTTTCTACCGAAAATTCCACGCTTTTTTCTATCTTTGAGCTACAACGGAATAATTCCTGCGTATTTTTCCGCAACGAAATCATAGCCAAAGCAGTTGGCGGTAATTTAAGTCAGACCATCACTAATTAATCAACCTAATTTAATAATGAATCGGAATATAATTTTGTTATTAATAGTTTTATTTTTTAATTCTTGCAAGCACGATTTTACAAACAGAGAATTAAAGATTTATGATAATTTTGATATTGGGCAAACATTAATATTTAAATCTGATAATAATTCTATTGATACTTTCAAAATAACTTTTAAGAAGAAATATTATAATAATTGGCAACCAATTACTCGAGACGGAAAATACAACCCACCAAATGCGGTTATTAAGTACGAAAAACTAAATTCTAATGATTTTAAAATATATAACCTTAATAAAAAAAAGTTTGAAAATCCAGAATTGTTTCATTTTAGAAAACCTAGCCCGAAATCCAAAACCAAAATTTCATTTGAATTTCAAAATTTTTATACCGAATTCAAGCAACCGGATGAGTCATTAAAACCGGAATTAATTATTGTAAATAATCATTCATTACAGTGTTATGTTTTTGAATTAAAAAAAGAAAATCTAAAAGAAACTGATATACAAAGAATTTACTTCTCGAAAGAATTTGAAATATTGAAATATGTATTTAAAAATGGAACTCAATGGGTAAGAATAAAATAAAACTACCGCCAACACCGTATATCACAAATAGCTAAGGTTTTTCTAAATCGAGAATTTGGGTATATTTGGTTAGTCGCCAAATCTTTTGATTTGGCTTTTTGAAAATTAAAGATAAAAACAAAATACAAAAGATTTGGCTTGTTGCGAGATTGAAAATTAACTCATAATTTCACGCTACTTGTCATATACAAACACGTTGGCAAAAATACCTCGGAATAAAAAGCAAAGCGGAAAAATAATGAATCTGACTGCTTGAAAAGATGAAGTAAAAA
>NZ_VRLT01000049.1 GCF_008017835.1 Mesonia sp. HuA40
CAAAACCTACATCACAACAACACATCAATAATACTATGTTCTAATTTTCATTTTCTTTACGGTGTATTCCTCTCGCTTCGCTCGTCGGATACAGGAGAAAACGAAACAAAAGAAAGTACACTTTTTCTGAGGTATTTTTCAGACAAGCTGAAAACCACTTGTATTTTGCTAAATTGGCTCCAAGGCTTCACCAATTTTTAACGCAAAACACAAGTTATACTGAAGAAAAAGATTGCAAAGCCCTGCTTTGAATCGCTTTTTGATGTGGGCCGCTGGATATTGTTATTTCTATAATCAGGTCAATATAATTAGTACTGCCAATTTTACTTGCTATTTTCGATAGGCCGTTTTTAAATTGTACTTCTACTTATTATTCTTTGCTGAAAAAACCAACCTTGTCTTGTCGTTAGTTAAATTAAACCAGTGAGAGTAAGGACTTATATGCATTGTGGCTCAATACTCTTATGTTCTTTTCTTGTTTGGATTCTTTCTGTTCGAAAATAAAGACACAATCTCTACGGTATTTTTATTGATTCTATAGTATAAATTATTGTGGACTTCGACTACAGCTTTTCGGGTTTTCTTCTTCTCCAATGATTCAGGGAAAATTTCAGGCATTTTTGAAATCAGTTGGATAGTGTGATCTAATTTTGCGGCAAATTTTCTTAGTTCTCTCTCAGTCCAATTCGCTTCAAGGTATTCTATGGTTGCTTTAAGTTCAGAAATGGCGTGATCGGTCCATAGAATTTTATAACCACTTTTCATATATATCTTTCACCTTATGGTGAGAAGTTAATTTTGCATTGTCTGCATCTTGAATTCCTTTTTCAATAGAATTTTTTTCAGCAGTAGAAATTTCCTTCCACCAATCGGTTTTTTCTTTATCCCTTATTTTCATTAGTTGATCAATCAAAGACTTGTCGTTTAATGTGGACAACCATTGAATTAATTCAATTTTTTTATTTTCTAAACTTAAATCCATAGTATCAAAGTTACAAATTAAATCCTATTCTTTGATTTTTATATTACTTTTTACTGTTGCAATACTTTCCCACGCTCCCGAACGATTGAAGCCTGTGGTCTTCCATCTATTAGCAGATTGATAAAAAAACAGCCTTTTTAAAATATGAGCTGATAATGCTGAAGGTTTTTATTTTGTGAGTTTTAGCTATATACTTGAATTATCAATTATAGATTTGAGCAATGGATTGAAATAGGGTAAGGAGAACGCGATGGAATCGCACACCAGCGAATACTCGGGACTCCCAAGAGGTCGCACTAAGTACGTAGTAGTTTAATACCTGCCTTGTCACACTGAGTGCGGGTTTTTGGCGATAGACAAACACCCGTGTATCGAAGTGAAGTCGAAAAGTAGCGAGTTTAATTACTTTTTCATAACCTACATCCTAACAACACAAGAATCTTGCTATGTCCTAATTTTCATTTTCTTTACGGTGTATTCCTCTCGCTTCGCTCGTCGGATACAGGAGAAAACGAAAC
>NZ_VRLT01000005.1 GCF_008017835.1 Mesonia sp. HuA40
ATTTTTCTCAATACCTAGCTAACTAAGTATCTCGACTCAAAACTATTCTATTTAGCCTTTGTTTTAATTTCGCATTTTTTACTCGTTTCCAAGTAAAAATATACACTGTCAATTCAATAAATCAATGAACTTTTTACTCCGCCTCAGCTTTAATAAAAACCTCAACTTCGTTTGTTAGATGTAAAGGAATCGAACCTTTATTTATTTACCAATCATCTTGTTTTTAAGATCATTTAACACTTGTTGTGTTAGCGGCTGCAAAGATAGAAACTTTTTTGTTTCTGCCAAAATAAATTTAAAGTTTTTTTAAAAATTTATTTTTGCTAACCGCTTAGCTTATTTAAGAAGGCAAAGATAAAAAGTCTTTCTTTATCTCACAACCCCTAAACTAAACTATTTCGCTTTTTAATGAACTTACAAAGACTTGCGTCGTTTGCGGGTGCAAATGTAGAACCTTTATTCTATTGCGCAAACTTTTTATAGGCTTTTTTTTATTTTATTTTTTAATGAAATACTAATGGCTTGCTAACAAGTGGTTTAACCACCCAAAGTTTTTTGAAAATTTTATCCAGGCTTACTAAAATGGAAGTTTACTTAATTATACTCGGATTCTATAGGCTTATTCTTATAGCAAAAATTCAAGTTTAAATAATACCCCCCCTTCCTCCTATTTAAGCTGACTCAATTATTAATAGGTAACGAGAATAATTCAGCGAAAGCGATGGGGAAAGAATTGGTCTTTTAAAAAGATACATTTACAACCCTAATACATTTTAAAAGACAGTTTTGACTTCTTCTTACAAAATTAAACGACACGTTAATGAATTAAATCTATTTTTAACATAATTAACATTTAATCTGTTAAAAAAAGAAGTTTTAACATTTTGTTCTATCAATTTTTGTACATTAGAATTGGCTAATTCAAATAAAACAAGAAATATGAAAACTAAAATGAAAGTGATTTCATCACTTCTGTTTTTTTTCATGAGTACATTAATTATGGCTCAAGAAAAAACAGTTACTGGAACGGTAACCGATGAAACAGGTATGCCTCTACCTGGTGTAAACGTATTAATTGAAGGCACTACACAAGGAACACAGACTGATTTCGATGGAAATTATAGTATTAGTGCTTCTTCAGAATCAACCTTAGTATTTAGCTATGTGGGAATGGTGACCACTAAAGAAATGGTAGGGAACAAATCTACTATAGATGTAATTTTGAAAGCTGACGCTTCAGAGTTAGATGAAGTAGTAGTGACCGCTTTAGGTATTGAGCGTGAAAAGAAATCATTAGGTTATGCTACCCAAGAAGTTAGTGGTAACGAGGTTTCTGATGTACCCCAATCAAACTTTGTGAACTCGCTTCAAGGTAAAGTTGCCGGTTTACAAGTCAATCCTTCAGGTACTATGGGGGGATCGTCTAATACTGTTATTCGAGGAAATGCTTCTTTAACAGGAAATAATCAAGCCCTATACGTAATCGATGGTATCATTATAGATAATAGTAATAATAATACTACCGATCAGCAAGGAGGTCGAGGAGGATACGACTACGGTAATGCTGCAACAGATATTAACCCCGAGGATATTGCCTCTATTAACGTTCTAAAAGGAGCTGCAGCAACTGCGCTTTACGGATCAAGAGCCGCCAATGGTGCTATTATTATTGAAACTAAGAAGGGACAAAAGCGTAAAGGTATAGGGGTAAGTGTTTCATCAACGGTAATGGTTTCTGAAGTAAATGATGAGACTTTACCGGAGTATCAAAATGAGTATGGTGCTGGTTACGGTCCCTATTATTCTGATAGGATCGGGACCGATGTAAACGGCGATGCTATTTACTGGGAAGACCAGCCCGGTTCTCAACCTTGGGATCCTTATTTTACCAACGTAGATTCAAATGGTAATGGTGTTTATAACACTTTGTACACGCCGTTTACTGAAGATGCCTCGTATGGAGCAGCATTTAATCCTAATATAATGGTAAATCAATGGAACTCTATCTATCCGTCTTTACCTACTTTTGGGCAAGCAACACCATGGTTGCCAGGTAAAAATGACCCAAATTCAATTTGGGAAACGGGAATGACTACCATCAATTCTTTTGCATTAGATGGCGGAAGCGACACAGGAACGTTTCGCTTAAGCGTTACTAACTTTGATCAAGAGGGTGTTTTACCAAATAGTAAAATAAAAAGGAATACAATTAAGTTTAGCGGCCAGCAGGATCTTACTGAAAAATTTAAGGCAGGTGCTACCTTTAATTATGTAAAAACAGATGGTAAAGGAAGATATGGTACGGGTTATGATGCTGAAAACCCGATGCAGCAGTTTAGGCAATGGTGGCAGACAAACGTTGACTTAAAAGAACAAAAAGAAGCTTATTTATTAACGCGTCAAAATATTACTTGGAATCCAAGAAGTAGAACTGATTTAAGACCTATTTATTCGGACAACCCATACTGGACCCGTTATGAAAATTACCAAACCGATAATCGTCACAGATACTTTGGTAATTTCAATTTAAACTATGAGCTTAATGATGTTTTTAGTGTATTAGGAAGATTTACTTTTGACACCTACAATGAAATCCGTGAAGAACGAAGAAATGTAGGAAGTTCTGGAGTATCTGGTTACTCTAAATATTTAAATTCACAATCTGAATACAATTATGACATCATACTATCTTTTAATAAAGATTTAAGCGATGATTTAAATCTAGAGGGTATTGCAGGTTGGAATTTAAGACGTCAAGATTGGAATAGTATTTCGCAATCTACCAATGGCGGTCTTCGCGTTCCTGGTTTATATAGTTTAAGTAATACGGTATCTAACTTATTAGCACCAACCGAATACGAAGCCACAAAAATGGTAGATGGATTATATGCTCGTGCAAGTTTAGGGTATTTAAATACTTATTTTATTGAAGGTACACTTAGAAGGGATCGTTCTTCTTCGCTTCCGGCTGATAATAATTCTTATTACTATCCTTCTATCTCAACCAGCATTTTACTTTCAAATATAATTGAAGAAGATTGGTTGTCTTTTGCCAAATTTAGAGCAAACTATGCAGAGGTTTCTAATGATACCGATCCGCAGAGAATAATCCAGACTTTAGCTTTGCTTGATCCGTTTGGGGGAGCCGCTGTAGCTAGTAATGTTAACCTACTGCGTAATCCTGATTTGAAACCAGAACGATTAAAGGCTTATGAGTTTGGTCTAGAAGCTAATTTCCTCAAAAACCGACTTGGATTTGATGTAACATATTATAACAATACTACTGAAGATCTAATTACCCCTGTTTCGATTTCAAATGCGACTGGTTTCTCTGAAACGATTAGAAATGCAGGTTCTTTAGAAAATAAAGGGTTTGAAGTGCAAATGCGTCTTAACCCAATAAAAATGGAAGATTTCAGTTGGAATATGACAGTAAATTGGGCGCGTAACAGAAGTGAAGTGATATCTTTAGAGGAAGGATTGGATAATTTACCTTTGGCAAGTTTACAAGGAGGAATAACAATAGATGCCAGCCCAGGGCAGCCATACGGAGCCATACGAGGTACCGATTATGTTTACAATGAAAATGGCCAGCGTGTTGTAGGTTCTAACGGGTATTATTTAACTACCGATAGCAACAACAATATCATTGGTAATATTCAACCAGATTGGACTGGTGGTATTCAAAACACTTTTAAATACAAGAACTTAAGTTTAGGGTTTTTAATTGATATACAAAAAGGTGGTGATATCTTCTCTCTTGATACTTGGTACGGTTATGCTACAGGTTTGTATAAAAACACAACTGGCTTAAATGACCTTGGAAATCCGTTAAGAGATCCAGTAACCAATGATGCAGATAGCGGTGGTTTAATTCTACCTGGAGTAACCGAAGATGGTCAACCCAACACCACCCGCGCTAGTTTTAACACGTATGCAAATCCATACGGATATGCTCGTGCGGCTAATAAAGATCACGTTTACGATGCTTCTTTTGTTAAACTACGTGAAGTAAACTTAACATATAGATTTAATGACAATCTCTTAGAAAAAACATTTATTAATACCGCTTCAATTTCTTTGATAGGTAGAAATTTATGGATAATCGATAAGAATATACCGTTTTCTGATCCAGAAGCTGGGTTAAGCTCAGGAAATGTACAAGGTTACCAATCTGGTGCTTATCCTGCCGTACGTGAGTTTGGTGCAAGTCTTAAATTAACCTTTTAAATTATGACAATGAAAAAATATATCATACCCCTATTCTCACTATTGCTGTTAATTACTGCATGTAGTGATGATAAATACGAGCGATTGAATGAAGATCCTAAAAATCCGGAAAGCGTTCCGGCAGGATTTCTATTTAGCAATGCAACAAAAAGTTTGTCTGATCAAAATGCAAACTTAAATGTAAATACTAATATATTCAGGTTCATAAGTCAGTACCTAACCGCTACGACTTATTTAGATGAACCGAATTATGAATTGAGAGAAAGAAATATACCTCAAAACCATTGGTCCGTTTTATATAGAAATGTATTACGTGATCTAAAAGATGCGAAAGAAATCGTGCTTGAGAACGAAGACTTATTAACGCAAGAAGAAGTTGATGCACGAGCTGCACAAATTACCGTTATTGAAGTGTATACCTGGCAGTTTCTGGTTGATACCTTTGGCGATATCCCCTATACCGAGGCATTAGCTAAAGACAATTATCTGCCAAAATACGATGATGCGGCTGAAATTTATGAAGACTTAATAATGCAGTTAATTGCCATAAATAGTGATTTTGCAGGCCAAGGATTCTCAAGCCAAGATTTAATTTATGGTGGAGATATGGCTAAATGGCAAAAGTTTAGCAACTCCCTCTTATTACGATTGGGAGCCCGATTAATTAATGTTAACGCTACTTTAGCTAATGATGCTATACAAGCAGCAACCACTAATGGAGTAATGACATCTAACGATGACAATGCTTTGTTTTATTATTTAGATTCACCACCAAACACCAACCCAATTTGGGAAGATGTGATACAAAGCGGTCGTAATGATTATGTGGCCGCCAATACGATAGTTGACTATATGAATACTTTAAATGATCCGCGCCGAATGGCTTATTTTGACGACAACCTTAGCGGATATATTGGCGGAATATACGGTGCAGAAAGTCCATACGGCTCGCATACTCATCTCAGTGATAAAATGACGGATCCATCTCACCCAGGCATTCTAATGGACTATGCCGAAGTAGAATTCCTTTTGGCTCAAGCTGCCGCTGAAGGTGTAGGTGGAGTAAGTAATGCCGCTTCGCATTATGAAAACGGAATTACGGCTAGCATAACTTACTGGACAGGAGATTCATCTTTAGCAACCACCTATCTGGCCCAGCCAGGCATAAGCTATAATGCCGCCAATTGGAAAGAGTTGGTAGGTAAACAATTCTGGATTGCAATGTTTGATAACCCAATGCAAGGTTGGTATGTTTGGAGAAAATTAAACAATCCAGCCTTAAACACAGCAGCTCAATCGGGTAACCCAGTACCTTTACGATATACTTATCCTATCAATGAGCAGAACTTAAACGCTGCCAATTATGAAGCTGGTTCTGCAGCTATTGGAGGTGATGACCAACAAACACCCTTATTTTGGGATGAAGATTAATTTGATAACAATAGCCGGTCCGTTCCACTAGACTATATATTGTTAGGAAACCCGAGCGAATGCTCGGGTTTTTTAATTTTTATAAACTATTATTCCTAATTAGATTGATCTTTATTCAATTAGAAATTCTTTTTGATGTTCAATACATTAATTTCTAAAGCAGCCGGTTGTTTCTTTAGAATACCCCTTTGGAAAGAACGTTGTAAAATATGCTCGATATAATAATCCTCTTTTACCTTAGAAGGGTCATACTCCTCCTTTAGTGAAATATTAAACATGCTAGCGGTAGTATTGTACCAAAAGGCACGCCAACCACTTTTTAGATTTTTTACAATGTCAAAGGTAGTTTTACCTGTTTGCCTATACATTAATTTAACTAAGATCTGTCCTTCAGTTTTAGTAAGATTTTTAAGTTCTTGAGTAAACTCCTCTTCGATATACCGTTGAATTATTTTAGTGTAACGCCGTTTATCTGCCTTTCGTTCAAGATTTTCGAGCCGTTTATTTAATGTCTGTAAACGTTCGGCAGCTAGTGTAGCATAAGGCCATACCTTTCTAGTTTTTCGTTTTAAAATTAAATATTCCCTGCGCTCTAATCTACTCTTGAATTTCATTGGGCTAAGCAACACAACCTCATCTAATTCAACAGGATCCACTATCGTACTATCATTTTCTACCAAATATTTTAATTTAACTCCATTATTCTCATTCGAGGGTTGTGTGTTTACCTTCTGAGAAAAACCTAGAACAGGAATGATAAAAGAGAATGTAAAAATTAAAAACTTGTGCACGATTTTTATTTTAAAATTATCGAAAACCGTACCAAAAGTAAGGTACAAATCGCCAAATGAAAAATTTATTGTGTACATTCGTGAATCAAAAAAAATAAATTTCTATGCTTGAAGATTCACTATTAAACAAGTCATCATTAAATTTTCTTGAAAGCTATTTAAATAATGCTGCTCCCACAGGATATGAATGGGAGGGTCAAAAGCTTTGGATGAACTACCTAAAACCTTACGTGGATAGTTTCATCACAGATACTTACGGAACTGCAGTAGGAGTTATAAACCCAGATGCACCTTTTAAAGTTGTTATCGAAGGACATGCTGATGAAATTTCTTGGTATGTAAATTATATAAACGAAGACGGACTGATTCACGTAATTAGAAATGGAGGAAGTGACCACATGATTGCTGCATCTAAACGAGTTAATATTCATACTAAAAATGGAATCGTTAAAGGCGTATTTGGCTGGCCAGCCATTCACACAAGAGATAAAAGCAATGAAGAACACCCTAAATTAGAAAACATTACCATTGATGTAGGTTGCACAACCAAAGAAGAAGTAGAAAAACTTGGTGTGCATGTAGGTTGCGTTATCACCTATCCTGATGAATTTTTTATCTTAAACGAAAATAAATTTGTGTGTCGTGCACTAGATAATAGGATGGGCGGTTTTATGATTGCTGAAGTAGCAAGGCTTTTAAAAGAAAACAAAGTTGAGTTACCATTTGGTCTTTATATAACCAATTCTGTACAAGAAGAGATTGGTTTGAGAGGTGCTGAAATGATTACCCAGCGAATAAAACCAAATGTCGCGATTGTTACAGATGTTACCCACGACACCACAACCCCAATGATTGACAAAAAGAAAGAGGGCGAAACAAAAATAGGCGATGGCCCAGTAATAAGTTATGCTCCCGCTGTTCAAAATAAACTAAGAGAAATGATTATTGACACTGCAACAGAGAAAAACATTCCTTTTCAACGTGCGGCAGTTAGCAGAGCTACTGGTACCGATACGGATGCCTTTGCTTATAGTAATGGCGGTGTGGCTTCTGCTTTGATTTCTTTACCCCTTCGCTATATGCATACCACTGTTGAAATGGTTCACAGGGATGATGTAGAAAACGTGATCAAACTGATTTACGAAAGTTTATTAAAAATTAAAAACGGAGAAACTTTTAACTACTTTGATTAAATCTTTATAGTTATCGTTTTAAAACAAGGGCCTTTGAATTTTCAACAGCCCTTGTTTTTTTTTAAATAAAAATTCACTATTTATTAAGTAGCTCCTTAGATTATCTTTTTTAAATTTAGAAAAGAAAAGTTAGAATGCAGCTAGATATAAATCGCCTACAGCAATTGGATAGTTCTCCAAAAGAATTCGCCGCCTTAGCTAATTTAATTTATATAAAGGATAAAGAACTAACCATTGAAAGGCATAAGCATGGTAGAGGGTTTTATTACACAGATAACCAAAAAAGAAAAATAAAAGCTAGAAAGCAAATTGAACGCTTTAAAAAGCTACGTATTCCGCCTGGTTGGCAAGAGGTTAAAATATCGCCTTTAGAAAACGGTCATTTACAAGCCGTAGGAAGAGATACTAAACAAAGAAAAGTGTATAAGTATCATCCTATATGGTCTAAATTTAAAAATCAGACCAAATTTTTTAAAATGCTTGCTTTCGGCAAAAAACTACCTATCATACGTAAGCGTTTAGAAAAAGATTTGAGTAGGCCAGGGATGCCAAAAGAAAAGGTATTAGCCATTGTCATTAAGCTGCTAGAAGAAACCCATATACGGGTGGGGAACCAATATTACGCCAAAAAAAATAAAACTTACGGTTTATCTACTTTGCGCAGTAAACATATTTCTAGAAAGGAGGATGAAATGTCTATCGATTTCATCGGGAAAAAGGGGAAAAAACATCATATAGTTGTAGATGACCCCGAACTTATGCGATTGATTAATAAATGTGAAGAAATACCCGGTTGGGAGTTGTTTAGCTATTACGATAAAAATGGTGACAAAGAAACCATTGATAGCGGTTTGATTAATAATTACATACAATCTAGTTGCGGAGAATTTTACTCGGCAAAAGACTTTAGGACGTGGGGAGCTAGTTGTATTTTTTATGAATATTTAGTAGACCTCCCTAAAACCGAGGATCAAAAAGTAATTGAAAAGAATATTCTTAAGGCATACGATGAAACCGCAAAGAATTTGGGGAACACAAGAGAAGTTTGTAAAAAGTACTACGTACACCCAATACTACCTCAACAATATAGAAAGGGCGCTTTAAATGAAATTGATAACGTTTCAGAAAATAAATACTTATCACCTACAGAGTGTCAAATTTTAAAATTAGTTGAGAGCTATGAGTTAAATATTCCTAAAAAAGAAAGTTCGTGCGCAAAAAATTAAATGCCTATTAAAAAACCATCTCAAATAAGAGATGGTTTTTTAATTATATTTAGGGTTTTAATTTTTTTTACTACTCAAATATTGTAAAATATTTTTTTCAATTCTTTGTGTTAAATTTTCAACAGGCTCTTTCCTAAATTTTTCGCCAGTAATTTTTTCATATAGCTCTATATAGCGTGTTGAGACAAGTTCACAAAATGAATCACTCATTTCGGGTAAATTTTGACCTGGCTTACCTTGAAAATTGTTTTCAATTAACCATTCTCGAACAAACTCCTTAGATAATTGTTTTTGTTTTTGATTGTTCTTTTGCCTCTCCTCATAACCGTCAGCGTAAAAGTAGCGTGAAGAATCGGGTGTATGTATTTCATCGATTAATACAATTTCTCCCGATTTTGTTTTTCCGAATTCATATTTAGTATCTACTAAAATCAATCCGCGTGAAGCGGCAATCTCAGACCCTCGTTGAAAAAGCGCATAAGTATATTTTTCTAATTGTAAATAATCTTCTTCGCTTACTATACCCTTTTGAATGATATTTTCTCGCGAGATATCTACGTCATGATCCCCTTGCTCTGCTTTGGTGGCTGGCGTGATTATGGGTTCAGGTAATTTGTCATTCTCTCTTAGCCCCTCTGGAAGAGCAACACCACATAAAATTCTATTTCCTGCCTTGTACTCTCTAGCGGCGTGGCCGGCCAAATAGCCACGAATAACCATTTCTACCTTAAAAGGCTCACAACTTTTCCCTATAGCTACGTTAGGATCTGGCGTTGCTTTTAGCCAATTGGGTACAATATCTGCAGTGTCTTGCATCATTTTTGTTGCAATCTGGTTTAGTATTTGACCTTTATAAGGAATGCCTTTAGGTAATATGACATCAAAAGCACTCAACCTATCGGTTGCAATCATGACTAATAAATCATTTTCTAAAAAATATACCTCGCGTACTTTCCCTTTATAATGGTTTTTTTGACCAGGGAATTTGAACTGAGTTTGAATTAAGGTATTTGTCATTTTTTATTCTGGAGTTTCTATTTTTTTATAGGCTGCGATTACTTCTTTTACCAATTTATGTCTTATTACATCTTTATCGTCAAGAAATACCATACCAATTCCTTTAATATCTTTAAGTACCAAAAGGGCTTCTTTTAAGCCAGAGGTAACGCGCGGCGGAAGATCTATTTGACCTGGATCGCCTGTAATCATGAATTTAGCGTTTTTGCCCATTCGTGTTAAAAACATCTTCATTTGGGCGTGGGTTGTGTTTTGTGCTTCATCAAGAATTACAAAAGCATCGTCAAGAGTTCTACCACGCATAAACGCCATGGGGGCTATTTGGATAGTTCCTTTCTCAATAAAAGATTCAAGCTTTTCATGCGGAATCATATCGCGTAAGCCATCATAAAGTGGCTGCATATAAGGATCTAATTTCTCTTTCAAATCACCTGGCAAGAATCCTAAATTTTCTCCCGCTTCAACTGCGGGTCGGGTTAAAATTATTCTTTTAACTTGTCTTTCTTTTAGTGCTTTTACAGCTAGTGCAACGCCGGTGTATGTTTTACCTGTACCGGCAGGACCAACTGCGAATACCAGATCATTCTTTTGGCAGAGCTCAACCAGTTTACGCTGGTTTGCCGTTTGGGCCTTAATTAACCTGCCCCCTACGCCGTGAACTAAAATATCTGAACTGGAAAGACTTGTCTCGTAATCTTCTTTTTTATCACTTGTGAGAATACGCTCAATCCCGTTTTCATCAAGTTTATTATACTTAGCAAAATGCTCTAACAGCATATGAAGACGCTTATCAAATTCTATTAATCGTTCTTCATCTCCAAATGCTTTAATTTTATTTCCTCGAGCAACAATTTTAAGTTTCGGAAAATAGCGTTTTAACAATTGTATGTTACTATTTTGAGACCCGAAAAATTCTTTTGGGCTTATCTCTTGTAATTCTATTTCAACTTCGTTCAAATGGGCGTGTATTTATTGGTCTTTTATAATTAAATTCGCATCACAAATTTAAGCAAAAACTAAATAAAGTTTAGCATTTAAAGATTAACTTTTATGCCCATTATTACGCTTACGACAGACTTTGGAATTAAAGACCCCTCTATTGGGGCTATAAAGGGTTCTATTTTTAGTGAGCTTGGTGATGTTAATATTGTTGATATAAGCCATGAGGTATCTCCTTTTCATACTTTAGAGGCGGCTTATATTATCAAAAATGCTTATCACACTTTTCCAAAAGGCAGCATTCATATTATTGGGGTAGATTCAGAAATCACACCAGAAAACAAACATTTAGCCATTGCTTTAGATGATCATTATTTTATTTGTGCAGACAATGGTATCCTTTCGTTAATCGCATCAGAAATTAATCCACAAAAAATTGTAGAAATCAATATCCACGATGCAGTCGAAACCACTTTTCCGGTTTTAGATATATTTGTAAAAGTAGCTTCTCATATTGCACGAGGTGGTACGCTAGAGGTTATTGGAAAACAGATTACAGCAATTAAACAACTAAAAGCGATAAAGCCTCAAATAAATGATGCTCAAAATCAAATACAAGGTCACGTTATATATATAGACAACTATGGCAATGTGGTAACCAATGTAACGCGTAACACCATTCAGCAAATAGGAAAAGGGCGTGATTTTGTAATAAGTGCGCGAACCACACGTTTTACAAAAATATACGATACATATAGCCACGCTATAAATTTTAATGAGACTAAAGAAATTCGAGAAGAAGAAGGTAAAAAAATGGCTATTTTTAATACGGCCAATTTTTTAGAAATTGCAATTTACAAAAGTAACCCAAATACAGTAGGTAGTGCCTCGACTCTACTAGGGCTAAAATTATTAGATACCATAACTATAAATTTTGATTAATGATTGTAAGAATAGTTAAATTGTCATTTAAACCAGAAGCCATACAGGGCTTTCTATCTCTTTTTGAAGATTATAAAATGAAAATTAGAGGATTTGAAGGTTGCCAATTCTTAGAGCTTTATCAAGACAAAAAACAAGACAACATTTTTTTCACCTATAGCTATTGGGATGATCAAGAGGCTTTAGACCGCTATCGCCATTCAGAAATATTTAAATTAATTTGGCCAGCAACTAAAGCAGGTTTCAATGCCAAACCAGAGGCTTGGTCACTAAATAAACTTTATACTTTAGATTAATGAGAGCTATTTACTTAAAAGAACTGCAATCTTTTTTTGCTAACCTCACTGGCTATTTGGTGATTGGTCTATTTTTAACACTAAACGGTTTATTTTTGTGGGTCTTTAACACAGGATACAATATACTTGATTTCGGTTTTGCCAACCTCACTCCGTTTTTTACTATTGCTCCTTGGATTTTTATATTTCTAATTCCTGCGGTAAGTATGCGTAGCTTTTCTGAAGAAAAAAAGCAGGGTACACTAGAGCTATTACTAACTAAGCCAATTTCTCACAATCAATTAGTATGGGGTAAATATTTAGGCGTTTTAACCATAAGTTTAATGGCTATTTTACCTACCACGCTTTACGTATTTAGCATTTATCAATTAGGTAAAACACCAGGAAATGCTGATTTTGGTGCACTTTTCACTAGTTATATTGGTTTAATTTTATTGAGTGCCACCTATGCTGCCATAAGTTTATTCTGCTCAAGTATTTCAAAAAATCAAATTATCGCATTTATGGCTTCTGTACTGTTGTTATTTATTTTCTTTTTTGGCCTAGATAATTTAGAAAGCATTAATCTCCTAGGAAACCAACAGTATGACTTTTCTTATCTTGGCATTAATTATCACTATAAAAGTATAAGTCGTGGCGTAATAGACACTCGCGATCTAATTTATTTTTTTAGTATTATAGCTTTATTTATTTTTTTAACCAAAAATCAAATCCGTAAAGAAATTGCTTAGTATGCTTAAACAACTAAAACCATTGCTCCTCTTTATATTGGGTATTGTTTTAATCAACATTTTGGGAAACTTTTTCTTTTACCGATTTGATTTCACCTTTACACAGCAGTACACCTTATCAAACAACACCAAAAACATAATTGCTGATGTTACAGAACCTGTTGCTATAAGCGTATTTTTGAAAGGAGATTTTCCTGGTGAATTTAAAAGGCTTCAATTGGAAACCCAGTATTTGCTAGAAGAGTTTGCCGCCTTGAATAAAAATGTCAAATTTCAATTTATCAATCCCCTTAATCAAGAGGAAGATGCTCAACAAGTAGCTCAGAGATTTTACCAATCAGGAATGACGCCAGAATCGCTCAATATAAGAGAAAATGGCAAGTTAACAGAGCGGCTTATGTTTCCTTGGGCTGTTGCCGAATTAAATGGCAAACAAGTAAAAATTCCGCTTTTAAAAAAGAATATTACTAGCAACAATGAAGAGATAGTAAACCTTTCTATTGCAAATCTTGAATATAATTTTACCAGTGCGCTAAACCAGTTGATATACGAAAAGACCAAAAAAATTGCGGTAATGCGCGGAAATGGAGAATTGGCAGATCCTTATATAGCCGATTTTGTAAATTCGCTAAAAGAGTTTTACTATATAGCTCCTTTTACTTTAGATTCTACTGCCTTAAATCCTGTTAAGACATTAAAACAACTTGAAGGGTTTGACTTGGTAATTGAAGCTAAACCTAGTATGGCTTTCACAGAAAAAGAAAAATTTGTTTTAGACCAGTACCTAATGCAAGGCGGTAAAATGCTTTGGCTGACAGAAGGCGTTATAATAGAAAAGGATAGTTTATTTAGCAATCAAGAAAACACTGCTCTTGCGATGCCAAAAAACTTGAATTTACAAGATTATTTTTTTAGCTACGGTATACGAATTAATCCAAGCTTGGTACAAGACCTTGTATCGGCACCATTGATTTTGGCGCAGGGTGAAGGCAACAACACTCAGTTTAAACCAATACCTTGGTATTATTCGCCCTTAGCAATAAGCACAAATAACCATCCTATAATCAAAAATATTGAGGCGGTAAAACTCGAGTTTTCTAGCCCCATAGACACACTTGAAAGAAAGGGATTAAAAAAAACCATTTTATTACACAGCTCACCGAAAACTAAATTAGAACAAGTACCAAGTTTACTTAATTTACAGGAACTCATAAGTCAAACTGAAGTTAAAGGTTTCAATCAAGGCACCAAGAATATAGGTGTTTTAATAGAAGGAAAATTTAAATCGGTTTATGACAAAAGAATTAAACCGGTAGATTATAAAGACTATAGAGAAAGAAGTGATTCAACTCAAATGGTGGTTATAGCCGATGGGGATATTGTTAAAAATGAATTTGGTAAAAATGGCCCTATTGAATTGGGTTTTGACCGATTTACAGGAACCACTTATGGAAACAAGTCGCTTTTGATAAATGCGGTAAACTATATGTTAGATGACAAAGGTCTTTTGGCACTTCGTAGTAAAGATGTAAAATTGGCTTTCTTAAATACAGAAAAAGTTGCACAAGAACGTTTAACTTGGCAACTTTTAAATTTAGGCTTACCGCTACTAATATTAATAATAGCTGCAGCTCTTTACTATAATCTTAGAAAGAGAAAGTATGCTCGCTAAAATATTTACAAAGCGTTGATTCTTGAAATTAAGCCGTGTGCTTTAGTTTCAATTTCTTTGCTAACTTCTTTAAGGTGTTTACCCTTATGCTCTACATCTCTTTGGTTAATTTTTGTGATCATAGCATTGAAATCGCTAACGGCATCTGCAATAATAGCATCTGTTTCTTTTGCGTCTTCCTCTGGATGAGCTATTTGATATATGATAGCGGTTTCAATAATATCACTCATCACATAATTTAAATCTTTCTTCAAGTTTCTTTTACTTGCCATAGCATTATAAATTTAAATGTCAAAATTAGACTATTTAAACGTGTAAAAAAAGAATTCTAGTTAATTTTAAATACTTACGTGAAGAACAGTGGCTTGTTTGGTAGAAATGGAAACTTCTTTCTTTAATTGATATGGAACAAGGACGCTCTGCCCAGCCTGAACCCTTAGCGTATTTTGTTTATTTTTAATTATTATTTGTCCTTCAATAACAATTAAAATAACAAACGAATTTCTTATTTCAACAGAAAAGTCTGTTGTATCCAACAAATTAAGTTTTTGAGTAGTAAAAAATATATTTTCAACCAATCTAATTGGTTGATTAATTTTGTCTTTATAAGATATTTTATAATGAATAGGGAAAGAAAAATCAATAGCATCTATTGCCAAATCTGTATGTAATTCACGCTTATTCCCATCAATGTCAACACGATCCCAATCGTAAACGCGATAAGTCACATCGCTGGTTTGTTGTATTTCGGCTAATAAAGTTCCCTTACCTATAGCGTGAATTAATCCAGGGCTTATAAAAAAAACATCCCCGGGATTAACCGGCTCTTTTTTTAAAATTGAAGCTAATTTACCTTGATTTAATGCTTTTAAATAGTTCTCTTTGGTACAAGATTGTTTAAAACCTGTAATTAAATGGGCATCATCATCAGTTTTTACTACATACCACATTTCAGTTTTACCAAAACTGTTATGGCGTTTTTGCGCTAAATAATCGTCGGGATGTAGTTGCACCGATAAATTCTCGCTAGCGTCTATAAACTTAATTAAAAGCGGAAAAGTATTTCCAAATTTCTCAAAGATTTTAGGCCCTACTAATTCTCCTTTATAATTTTGTAAAAGAGCGTTTAAAGTTTGACCTTCAAATGGTCCTTGAGCAACCACAGAAGAATCACCTTCTACATCACTTATTTCCCAGCTTTCTCCTATTTTATCAAAATCAGCTTGCTTATTAAACTCCTCTATAAGTCGATTCCCTCCCCATAACTTTTGCTTTAAGATAGGGTTGAATAAAAGCGGGGTTAGTTTAGCTTTCTTTTCCTTCATATTTTACAAAATTCCTGGGTGTTTCGTATAAGGTAATAGCGAGCTTTAAATCTTCATCTAAATATGGTCGCAGATAATTATAAATAACAATGGCAATGTTTTCTGCTGTAGGATTTAGGTCCTTAAATTCTGGAACTTCCAAATTGAGGTTTTTATGATCTAAAACGTCTTCAACCTTTTCTTTAATTAATTGCTTTAATAGCCCTAAATCAATAACAAAACCAGTGATTGGATCTACCGGTCCAGTTACTTGAACTTCCAGCTCATAATTATGACCGTGATATAGCGGATTGCTACACTTACCAAATACGGCTTTATTTTTTTCATCGCTCCATTCTTTATTAAAAAGCCTATGAGCCGCATTAAAATGTGCTTTCCTACAAACGCTAACCATATTATTTTGAAATATATTGATAATACTTTTCGAAAATAATTTTAAACCAAGCGGTATAAATATGGGGATTGGCTTCGATGTCTTTTTTCAAAAAATCTAAAGTAACCCATTTCCAAGATGCTACCTCTTCTTCGTTAATTTGAGGTACATCATTATAATGCCCAATTAAGATATAGTCAAATTCATGTTCTGTTAAACCATTGTCAAACGGGGCCTTATATATAAAAGAAGTAACTTCTTTTAAGGGCGTTGTAAAACCCATTTCTTCTTGCAGTCGCCTTTCGCCGGCCTGCGTATTGGTTTCGCCTGGCTTTTGATGACTACAGCAAGTATTGGTCCATAACCCTGGGGAATGATATTTACCTAAGGCACGTTGTTGAATCATCACTTCATTTTTGTCGTTAAAGACAAAAACCGAGAATGCTCTATGCAACAGAGCCTTTTCGTGAGCTTCAATTTTTTCCATCAAACCGATTTGCTCATCCTTCTCGTTTACCAAAATCACTTGTTCTTCCATAGTTATCAAAAATACAAAAGTATTTGAGATAAACTAAATTATAATGGCGGTTTAGCCCTTTTTTAGAACCTGTTTTGCCCTTGAATTCCAACCACGAAAGCACCTTGTATACCCGCTTCACGAACAACCAACTTATATTGATCTGCTTCCTCTCTAGTTTTAAATAACTTAGAGAAATATCTTCGTAGCCCATCGGGATAAACATGGTTAAATACACCAGAAACTTCATTAAAACCAACCAAAGGATTGTTTTTATTTACGGCTGCGATTTGAACGGTATAATAAATCTCATTACCAGTAAAATCGTAAGTTGTAGTGAGCTCCTTATTTTCTGCTTTGTCTTTTATTTGCTGACTTTCTTGCTGACGTTTACTGATATTTTTTCTTAAAATCTCTGGGGTTTCATTATCATTTAATATGATAAATTCTGACCTACGATTTAATTGATGTTCTTGTTCTGAGCAAGGTATGTTGTTTTCACAATGATTAATTAATTGTGTTTCGCCATAACCCTTTCCTGATATTCGTCCTGAAGATATACCTTGTTTGCGAAGGTATGATACGGTTGCTTTTGCTCTTTTTTCTGATAACAACATATTGTAGGCATCTCCTGCTCTACTGTCGGTATGCGATCGGATATCAATTTTCATCTCAGGATACTTTTTAAGTACTGCAACGATTTTTTGTAATTCCACCTCAGCATCTGCTCTTATCTGACTATCATCTAAATCAAAATAAATAGGGTCGAGTTGCAGCAGACTTCTTAAATCATCTCCTTTTCCCGCTTTAGTTACGCCCAAGGTTGAATTACCACCTTTCTCTACATTCAATGGAAGATCAAAATTTTTCTCAAATTCAGAACCTGATTTTAAGAGCTTCTCATCTGTTTTGAATTGATTTTTTGAAACTCGTATAATATAACGTGTATCGCAATCAAGAGTAAATTCATAGCCTCCTTCATCATCTGTAACCGTTTCATCTAGGAAAGTTAAATTTTCATCATACAACTCTACTTTCACTCCTGCAATGGGTTGTTGGTTCTCGGTTTGCGTAATTACTCCACTCACATATTGTTGACAGGCGGTTATTAAATCCTCTTTTTGAGTGAAATGATAAATATCATCTTCGCCTAATCCGCCTGGACGGTTACTAGCAAAAAAACCTTTTTTGCTTCCTTCTGTAAATACGAAGCTAAAATCATCTTTTGAACTGTTTACAGGCGCACCAACATTAAAAACTTCGCCAAATGTATCATCCTCTTTCAAAACGGTCACAAATATATCTAGACCTCCTAGACCAATATGCCCATCACTGGCAAAATAAAGCTCATTTTTATCTGAAAAGTATGGGAAGGTTTCCCTGGCTTCTGTATTAATGTGCTCGCCTAAATTTACAGGATCTCCAAAGCCGTCAGCTAAAATTTCGACAAAATAAATATCGGACATTCCTCTAGTACCTGGCATATCTGAAGCGAAAAATAACTTAGTCTCGTCTTTATTCAAGGTAGGATGAGCTACGGAATAGTTATCATTATTAAAGGGTAACTCCTCTGGTGTTCCCCAAGGGGCATCTATACTTTCACGTTCTGATTTATATATTTTTAAAAAATTGATTCCCTCTTCACTTTTTCCGTATTTTTTCTTGTTGTAATTATTTCGGGTAAAATAGAGCGTTAAGCGATCTTTTGTCATACAAGCCGAAGATTCGTGGAATTTTGAATTAATGGTTTCTTCAAATGGGGTTGGCTCGCTCACAATTTGATTATCTTCATTAAGCTTTACAAAATATAAGTCTAAGTAAGGTTGTTTATTCCATTCATGAACCCTTTTTACTGTAGAAGCAACTTCCTTATTGGATGCAAAAATCAACAAACTATCAACCACTTGGGGCGAAAAGTCTGATAACTTTGAATTGATATTAGCCAATTCAATTTCAAATTTTCCAGACTGCAATTCAATTAATTCGAGGTAATTTCGTTCTCCCTTTAAAAGTTCAACCCGCGAATCATTTTCTTTTAATTTTTCAAATTCTAGAAGCACCGAATCCGATTTTTTGTACTGTTCATTACTTTTTAAAGCCATGGCATATCTGAACAAATAACTCTCATCTAGATTTTCTGACTTCAATCCATAGAGCTTTTCATACCAGTTGAGTGCTTGAGTAAGTTCTCCGTTAAAATAATAAGAGTCCCCAAGTTTTTTAAAAAGGTTTTCAGACTCATAGCCCGCTTTTGCCACTTCTAAGTATATTTCTCGAGCATCTATAAAGGCATACCTATCGAACATTTTATCTGCTTCTTTTAACTTATCTTCTTGAGCCAATAATGAGCTTTGAAAGAAGAAGGTGAAAAGAAAAAGTAAGTAAGTGATATTTTGCATTTTCATAACCATTTTTTTAGAAGAATCGTGGCGTTAGCATTTTGTTGTATTTCTTGAATAATTCAAATCTCAAAAAGGCTTCTAAGCTACCATTGTTGTAGGCTGAATATGAAGTTGTTTCCATATCGTAGGCAACACCTATTAACCAGGAGTCTGAAATTTGAAATGCAGCCAGTGCACTTATAGCCGAATCCCAACGGTAAGCGACTCCTAGCGTAAATTTATCATACAACAAGAAGTTTGTAGAAACATCTATTTGCAAGGGAGAGCCCGTTGTAATTTTTGATAGTAAAGTAGGCTTAAATTTTAAATTAGGAGAAACTTGCCAAACATAACCCCCTGTTAGATAAAAAGAAGCCTTTTCTTTTACCAATGTTTTCGAATTAGAATTATTGGATTGATCAAAATGTTCGGTTTCAACCAAATTTGGAACGCTAATTCCAACATAATAATTTTCATCATATAGCATGGCACCTAAACCGAATTGTGGCGAAAACTTCTTATCAATATTTTCGGCAAAGTTGGGATCATTAGGGTCTCTAATTGACAATTTATTAAAATCTACATCGAGTAAATTTGCTCCCAATTGCAAACCGAAGTTAAGCCTCAAACTTCGATTAAGAAAAATACCGTAGCTATAACTTGCTTGAATAGTATTTTCTTGCATTGGCCCTACCTCATCACGCATAATATTTAAGCCTACACTCATAGTCTCATTTATCGGGCTATGACCACTTAAATGCTGTGTGGTTGGAGCTCCTTGTACGCCCAACCATTGTGAACGATGCATTAGAACGGCACTAAGCACATCTCGACTACCAGCATAGGCCGGGTTAAAGCTAAGCGGATTGTACATATATTGTGTAAATTGCGCGTCTTGCTGTGCATTACTAAATGGTACAACAAGCACCATACTTATGATTAAAAGAAAAATATTCTTGTTCATACTACTTTATTAATTGATGTACAAATAACCGTCTAAATCTCGCTCTTGATTATTACTGTCTTTATACTTTAAGGTATAAAAGTAAGTTCCTGAAGGTAATTTTTCATCCTTATTAAGGGTGGCTCTGCCCTGACTAAAGCCGGTAAAAAACTTATTGTCTTGTCCATAACCTTTCGCTTCATAGACCAACACTCCCCAACGATTAAACACCTTCAATTCATTATCAGGATAACGTTCGATACCCTGAATAATAAGTACGTCATTTTTACCATCGCCATTAGGAGAAATAGCATTGTATACGTGTAAAGGTTCTAGATGATAACCGTTTTTCTCGAAAATTGGTGCATGTTTTAGTAATGTAAAACTACTAGGATTACTCCCCTCTGTTTGATACGAATAGGAGGGAAAATTAGGACTATCTACATCTATATAAGACAATATTTGTCCTGTAAATATCTCTTCTTCCCATTCTCCTTGACTATCTGTTTGTACTTGAATCATATTTCCTTGACCATCGGTGATTTGTACCGGAATGTTTGGAATACCTGGTTCGTTGATATCTTGGGTTCCGTTACCGTTTACATCCAAGTAAACAATCCCTCCAAAAACTTCAACTTCATTACCCGTGGTGTAAAATCCGTCAGGCACTTCACTGGTAGTATTGTTTGCCACTACTACGGTAAGCGTCGGGTTTGTTCCTTGGGTTTGTACCGCACCAGCAGGAAAATCTGGATCTGTAGTTTGAATTTCGCTACGGGTTATACCCTCTGGTAGGCTAACACTCCAATTTCCGGCAGCATCGGTAACCAAGGTTTGTTGTATACCCAATGCATCGGTTATTTCTACATCAATATTAGGCAAGTCGGGTTCGCCGGCATCTTGTGTGCCATTATTATTTGAATCCTCATACAAATGACCTTGAAGCATTCCAAATTGGGTATTAGGCACAAAGAAACCATCTGGCACTTCGCTTGTAGAAGTATTTTGTACCACTACAGTTATTGTTGGATTTGATCCCTCGGTCTGAACCACATTCGCAGGCATATCTGGATCGGTTAAGACTATATCTGAAGTGGTTAAACCTTCTGGCACCGTTACCTTCCAATCTCCATTAGCATCTGTAGTAATTACTTGTATTATACCATTCACATCTATGATTTGCACATCTACATTAGGTAAATTAGGTTCTCCAGTATCCTGAGTTGCATTATTATTACTATCAAAATAAATATGCCCTGTTAACTCGCCGAGAGGTAAGTTTGAATCTGTAAAGCCATCGGGAGTCTCAGCTGTTACGGTATTGGCTACTACGTTAGTTGTTGTAGGATCAGTACCTTGGGTTTGCACAAAACCAGGTGGTAAGTCGGCATTGTTAATGTTTGAGGTCGCAGTCCCTGCATTTACCACTACCAACCAATCTCCATTGGCGTCGGTAACCGTATTATAAGTTAAGTTTGCTGCATCTTGAACGATAATTCCAACATTTGAAAAATCGGGTTCACCACTATCCTGGGTTCCGTTACCATTTACATCGTGATATACATGACCTTGTAAAGTTCCTGTTGCTTGATTTGTAAATGAAAAACCATCGGGTGTTTCGCTTATCGTATTATTGGCAGTAACAGCGGTGACGCTAGGGTCTGTACCTTCGGTTTGAATTGCACCAGCAGGGAAATCAGGGTCACTTCTATCAATAGCCGATTGTGTATTACCGGCTGGCACGTTTACACTCCAATCTCCCGTAGTATTGGTGGTTACCACTTGAATTATTCCTTGCGAATCGGTTATTACCACATCTACATAACTTAAATCGGGCTCACCGGCATCTTGAGTTCCGTTTCCGTTGCTATCAAAATATAGATGCCCCTGTAGCGTACCTAAATTTTGAGCTGGCAGATAAAATCCGTCTGGAATTTCATTCAAAACATTATTCGCTGTAACGGCGGTAGTGGTAGGATTCGTACCTTGGGTTTGAACGGCTCCTACTAAAAAATCTGGATCGTTAACATCTATTAAAGAAGTTGTACTTCCCACTGGAGTGGTAATAGACCAATCTCCAGTTGTATTAGTAGTTACCACCGTAGTATTACCCAAGCTATTGGTTATCTGAACATCTACATTGGGTAGATTAGGTTCTCCCCCATCTTGAACACCGTTATTATTTTGGTCGTGGTACAAGTGGCCTAGCAGTGTGCCCTCCGCAAAGAAACCATCATTGGTATTGGGTCCGTCATCGCTTGTAATTTGACCTGTCACAATAGTGCTTGTTGTAGGATCTGTTCCTTCGGTTTGCACCACCCCGTTTGGCAAATCACTATTCTCAATATCTGACACTGCAGTACCTGCTGGCAAATTAACAGACCAGTCTCCGTTTCCATCAGTGGTAATTACTTGAGTTGTATTAAACACATCGGTAATATTTACCCTAAGGTTTGCAATACCTGTTTCTTGATTGTCTTGGGTACCGTTACCATTGGCATCAAAGTAAACTCTACCCTCTAAGGTACCTACTTCATAAAATCCATCATTTACTGTAGTCCCATCATCGCTTACCACTGTATTCAAAGTAACAAAACTTGTGGTAGGATTGGTTCCTTCTGTCTGTATAGCACCAGTAGGAAAATCGGGATCATTTACATCTATAAAAGCGGTAGTATTCCCAATAGGAACCATAGCACTCCAATTTCCAGCGGCATCTGTAACCACAACCAGGTTAGTACCTAAAGAAGTTGTAATGTTTACATCTACATTTGCCAAATCTGGTTCTGTAGGGTCTTGACTTCCATTTCCATTTTTATCAAGATAAGCATGCCCCTCTAGTGTACCTGATTCAAAAAAACCATCATTTAACACTCCATCATCGCTAACCGTTTGATTGTTCACCACCATGGTTGTAGTAGGATTAGTTCCTTCGGTTTGTACCGCTCCTGTGGGGAAATCGGTATCATTAACATCTATAGTAGAGGTAGCATTTCCTGCTGGCAAAATAACCGACCAGTTTCCGTTTGCATCAGTAATTAAGGCATGAGTAATTCCCAAAGCATCAACAACGTTCACATCGATATTGGCTAAATCTGGTTCACTTGTGTCTTGTGTTCCGTTACCGTTTACATCTAAATAAAGATGCCCTTCTAATATACCTTGTTCATAAAAACCATCATTTTCGGTAAAAGTATTGGTATTATTGATTACCGTAAAAGGTGTAGGATCTGTTCCTTCGGTTTGTATAGCCCCTGTGGGGAAGTCGGGGTCGTTATCATCTATATCAATACTTACGTTTACAGCTGCAACCGTAGCTAGCCAGTCTCCATTGGCATCTGTACTCACACTGGTAACTTGCCCAAAAGTATCGGTAATGTTTATGGTTACATTAGGCATATCGGGTTCGCCTGAATCTTGCGATCCATTACCATTTACATCAAAATATAAATGACCATTTATTTGACCTTCAAAATAAAAACCATCATTATCGGTAAAATTATCGACATTGGCAACAGCATTAATGGTTTGAGGATTGGTACCTTCTGTTTGAATATATCCCGGAGGTAAATCAGTATTATCAATAGCAATAGTGGTTGGCCCCGGTTCTATAACCGCTATCCAATCGCCATTGGCATCGGTTGAAACAGCTTGAGAAATAGTTACCCCAAAAATTAAAACATCTACATTAGGGATACCATTCTCAAACGGATCTTGGGTACCATTATTATTAGCATCTCGATAAATTCTACCCGATACCGTGGTAGTGGCAAATATGCTGTTGTTTCCTAAAATAATAGCGTCTATGCTAAAAATTGACGGCGGTTGTTGTTGCTGAGAGTAAGTAAAATCAAAAACAAATAAGAAAAAGAGTAAAAACAGAACTCGTAAAAACACCTTCATACAGAAAGAAAATTTATTGGTTAGGTTTAATAAAAGCTTATCCACTAAAGTAAAGAAGAATAAAATTATAATTTGGGGTAAAGGTACGCATTATTTAATAAAAATTAATTGGTTAAAAGTAACTTACTTTTTTATTATTAATTATAATTAACCAGAATTAAAAACAGTAGGTTTCGTTTCAACAAATTTTAAGTATTTTTGCCGCATGAAGTTAAAACAAGAAATAAACAAGCGTAGAACCTTTGGTATCGTTTCACATCCTGATGCTGGTAAAACAACGCTTACAGAAAAATTATTGCTTTTTGGAGGGGCCATTCAAGAGGCTGGAGCGGTAAAATCTAATAAAATAAAAAAAGGCGCCACTAGTGATTTTATGGAAATTGAGCGCCAACGTGGTATTTCTGTGGCCACCTCGGTACTAGCTTTTGAATATAAAGATATTAAAATCAATATTCTCGATACGCCGGGTCACAAGGATTTTGCTGAAGACACTTTTAGAACTTTAACTGCCGTAGATAGTGTTATTGTGGTCGTAGATGTAGCTAAAGGTGTCGAAGAACAAACCGAAAAATTGGTTAAAGTTTGCCGTATGCGCAAAATACCCATTATTGTTTTCATCAATAAGCTAGACCGAGAAGGAAAAGATGCTTTTGATTTGCTTGATGAAATTGAGCAAAAGTTAGGCTTACACGTCACTCCACTAAGTTTTCCTATTGGTATGGGATATGATTTCAAAGGAATCTATAATATCTGGGAGAAAAATGTAAATCTATTTACTGGAGACCCTCGAAAAGATATTGAGGAAACGGTAGAAATAGATGAAATTGAAAACCCAGAACTCGATGAACTAATTGGCGAAAAACACGCCGAAGAGCTAAGAGATAATTTAGACTTGGCCTTAAGCGTTTATCCTGAGTTTGATATTGAAGAATACAGAAAAGCCGATTTACAACCTGTATTTTTTGGTAGTGCTTTAAATAATTTTGGAGTAAGAGAATTGCTTGATTGTTTTATAAAAATTGCTCCTAGCCCAAGACCCAAAGAAAGCGATACGCGTTTGGTAGAACCTACAGAAGATAAGTTTAGCGGATTCGTGTTTAAAATACATGCCAATATGGATCCTAAACACAGAGATAGACTAGCCTTTGTGAAAATTGTCTCGGGAACTTTTGAGCGTAACAAGCCCTATTTACACGTAAGAAATCAAAAGAAGGTGAAGTTTAGTAGTCCCAATGCCTTTTTTGCAGAGAAAAAAGAAATCGTAGATATTTCATATCCGGGTGACATCGTAGGCCTGCACGACACAGGCAACTTTAAAATAGGTGACACGCTTACCGAAGGCGAAAAAATGCAATACAAAGGAATACCTAGTTTTAGCCCAGAGCATTTTAGATACATCAACAATGCAGACCCCATGAAGTCAAAGCAGCTAGAAAAAGGTATTGACCAATTGATGGATGAAGGAGTGGCGCAACTGTTTAAACTCGAGTTGAATAACCGAAAGGTAATTGGTACTGTAGGCGCCTTACAATTTGAGGTTATACAGTACAGATTGGAACATGAGTATGGGGCAAAATGCAATTATGAAAATCTAAACGTGTATAAAGCGCTATGGGTAGAACCCTCTGATGAAAAAAATGAGGAGTTTAAAGAGTTTAAAAGGGTAAAGGCTAAATATTTAGCCAAAGATAAAAAGAACCAATTGGTATTTTTAGCCGATTCTGCATTTTCATTGCAAATGACCCAACAAAAATACCCAACAATTAAATTTCATCTCACTTCTGAGTTCTAAACTCTATTTTAGAAATAAAACTAAAAAAAACCTAACTACTGCAGTTAGGTTTTTTAATTATGGCTTAGATAGCTTATTCTATAATGATTTTCTTCATTTTCTGCCCTATTTCACCCTCAATTTTTACAAAATAAATACCCGGTGAAAGTTGAGATACATTATAACTGCTTTGTGGTTTTTTAAAATGCATTTCTTCTTTTCCGTTAACGGAAAAAATACGAACTGTTTTAATATTGCTGCCAGCACTTATATCTAATTGAAAACTGCTTGTTGCGGGATTAGGATAAAGATCAACTTCTAATTTTTCATTGCTAGAAACCCCAAGTTGTTGGTTACGGTATATGGCTTGATCGCCATTGGCGTTAGTTATTGTTAGTTCAATATAATTGGATTTGTAACTAAAGACGTAAAAAAATGGATTGTTTGAAAGATTAATGCTAAACATTATTTTTTCATCATATTCTGTTATTTGCCGAGGCAAGCCGTCACAGTCTAAAGGTGTACTTGCATCATTGATATTAAAAGTTTGGTTTTGACTATAGTTTAATGTTCCTTGAATGGGATAACAGGGTGCATTAAGGGAATAATCTGCACCGTTAGCAAAATTTGCGAAATAAGAATTACTAAACCCACTGGGTACAAAAAAATCTGTATTGTTAATAACTAATTTCTCTAAATACCAAGTATGATTTTCTAGCGGGGCTACTTGCGCAAAGCTAGTTAGGCTTAACAAGCAAATAACTAATTTTATGACTGTTTTCATAGAATTAAATTTTTAAAAGCTTAATATTATTCTTAACGTATTCACCCTCAATTTTTACAAAATAAATACCTGGTGAAAGTTGAGATACATTATAACTGCCTTGTGCTTTTTTAAAATGCATTACTTCTTTTCCGTCAACGGAAAAAATACGAACTGTTTTAATATTGTTCCCAGCATTTATATCTAATTGAAAACTGCTTGTCACAGGATTAGGATAAAGATCAACTTCTGATTTTTCATTACTAGAAATCCCAAGTTGTTGGTTACGGTATATGGCCTTATCGCCATTGGCGCTAGTTACTGTTAACACTATATAATTAGGTTGATAATTGAAGGCGTAAGAAAAATTATTATTGATATTACTTATATTTATATATGTATGAGATATTAATAAGTCATACTCATCTACTCCATTTAAAGATGGACAAGTGGATAAAGTTACATAAGCATAATTCATTTTAAACTTTTGATTATTCAAATGTGTTATTCCACCTTCAAGATAAACAGCAGAGCAAGGTGAATTAAAATAATATAACGAGCCATTTAAAAATTCAGTAGTATAACTATTTTGATAAGCCGTTGGCGGCAGAAAATCATTTCCACCTATTACCAATTTTTCTAAATACCAAGTATGGTTTTCTAGTGGGGCTACTTGCGCAAAGCTAGTTAGGTTTAACAAGCAAATAACTAATTTTATGACTGTTTTCATAGAATTAAATTTTTAAAAGCTTAATATTATTCTTAACATATTCACCCTCAATTTTTACAAAATAAATACCTGGTGAAAGTTGAGATACATTATAACTGCATTGTGGTTTTTTAAAATGCATTACTTCTTTTCCGTTAACTGAAAAAATACGAACTGTTTTAATATTGCTCCCAGCATTTATATCTAATTGAAAACTGCTTGTTGCGGGATTAGGATAAATATTAACATCTGATTTTTCATTGCTAGAAATCCCAAGTTGTTGGTTACGGTATATGGCCTTATCGCCATTGGCGCTAGTAATTGTTAAGACAATATAATTGGACATATTAGTAAAAGCATAAGTAAATGGGTTTGGATGACCAGTATAGAAATCATAAAACTCGAATATATACGTGGTATCAAACATATCAGCATCTGGGACACTCGGACATTCGCCTGGTCCTACCGAAGAATTGGTTATAGTGAATTGACTATTCCCGTTATCATAAATCATTATACCAAGCAAATCCGAACAAGATTGCACTAAAAAATAATCTTGTTGATTGTTCCAGTTAAAATCATTATAAGGATTTAAATTTTGAGGCGGAAATACATCATTCCCGTTAATTACCAACTTTTCTAAATACCAAGTGTAGTTTTCTAAGGGCGCTATTTGTGCAAGGCTACTAAAGCTCAATAAACAAATAACTAATTTTATAATTGCCTTCATAGAATTATATTTTTAAAAGCTTAATATTATTCTTAACGTATTCACCCTCAATTTTTACAAAATAAATACCTGGTGAAAGTTGAGATACATTATAACTGCCTTGTGGTTTTTTAAAATGCATTACTTCTTTTCCGTCAACGGAAAAAATACGAACTGTTTTAATATTGCTCCCAGCATCTAAATCTAACTGAAAACTGCTTGTCACAGGATTAGGATAAAGATCAACTTCTAATTTTTCATTAACAGAAACCCCAAGTTGTTGGTTACGGTATATGGCTTGATCGCCATTGCCGTTAGTTACTGTTAACACAATAAAATTAGATTGATAAGTGAAGGAATAAGAAAAAGGATTATTTGGTGCATTAGTATTAACATAATCGTTGATTATTTTTAAATCAAAATCTATAACTTGCTGAGATAAGCCGTCACAATCTAATGGATAGCCCGCAAAATTAATATTAAAACTTTGGTTTTGATTGTAGGTCAATGTACCATCAACTGGATAACAAGCGGCTAAAAAAATAAAATCTGCACTATTGGCAAAATTTGCAGTATAACTATTTTGATAGGCACTTGGTGGCAGAAAATCATTCCCGTTAATCACCAATTTCTCTAATACCAAGTATGATTTTCTAGCGGGGCTACTTGCGCAAAGCTAGTAAGGCTTAACAAGCAAATAACTAATTTTATGGTTGTTTTCATGATTTAAATTTTTATTGTATTACAAGATTTTTTGATGCAATGATTTCACCATCACAATAAGGAATAACCACATAAATTCCAGAGGCATAGTTGGAAACATCAATACTTAAATTGGGATTCTTTACTTTTAATATATAATTATCGTAAACGGCAAGAGGTGTAAAAGTAATTCTAATTTGGTCTAAAGATGTACCTTGGGTTATATGATTTTCCTGCACCCGCTCTTTAAAAGGATTAAGACCTTGACCTTTAAACGAAAAAGGGTTTTCACTGCTTAGCCAAGCATAAACTTTGTGCTCAACCCTATAAAATCTAATTTCAGCTTCTTTTTCTTCTATGTAATAATAATAAACTGCTGGATACGTTTCTTGCGCCAACATCGCTGAACTAGCTAATGTAAGTAAGTAAGTAAGTAATTTTTTTCATAAAATATTATTTTAGTTAATTTTATAAATATAACTTAATAAATAATAAAAATAAAATAATTTTTTTGAAAATTTTTTATATTCATTTTAATATGTGTGATTAAAAATTACTAAATACCAAAAAAAAACTCCGAAGTTCTTACTTCGGAGTTTCTTTTATTAAGCTTGACCAGTAGGTCCAAAATTCAATGGGATTGGTGGCTTATCATCGTTTTCTATAGTACCATGTGCTTGCTCAAAACGCTGTATATTTTCACCAAGTGCCTTATGCAGTCGTTTGGCGTGCTGCGGAGTAAGAATAATCCTAGATTGCACCTTACTTTTTGGGGCTCCTGGCATAATACTCACAAAATCAACCACAAATTCTGCCGGAGAATGATTTATGATGGCCAAGTTACTGTATTTACCTTGTGCCGTTTCATTATCGAGCTCAATATTTAATTGATTCTTTTTATTTTTTTGATCTTCGCTCATTGTACGTTCAGTATTAATTATAATTCACTTCTTGCTTGGCTTCCAGCATTTGATCCAATTCTTCTTTAGAACCAACAATAATATCATCGTATTCTCTTAATCCGGTTCCTGCTGGAATCTTGTGTCCTACGATTACATTTTCTTTAAGTCCTTCTAAGGTATCAACTTTACCGCTTACAGCAGCTTCGTTCAATACTTTTGTGGTTTCCTGGAAAGAAGCCGCAGAGATGAAAGACTTGGTCTGTAAAGAAGCTCTTGTAATACCTTGCAGTATTGGTGTAGCAGTGGCTGGTTGTGCATCTCTAGCCGTAACCAATTGCTTGTCTTCACGTCTTAATAAAGAATTCTCATCTCTTAATTGACGTGCAGTCACAATTTGACCTGCTTTTAGATTTGCGCTATCTCCCGCGTCTTCAACAACTTTTTTACCAAAAATCTCATCGTTCTCATCAATAAAATCATCTTTATGAATTAATTGATTCTCAAGGAAAATAGTATCCCCTGGATCTTGAATTTTAACTTTACGCATCATTTGACGTACTACTACTTCAAAATGCTTATCGTTAATTTTCACCCCTTGCAAGCGATATACTTCCTGTACCTCATTTACCAAGTACTGTTGTACCGCGCTAGGCCCCTTGATATTTAAAATATCTTCTGGTGTAATAGATCCATCAGATAAAGGCATACCCGCTCTTACGTAATCATTTTCTTGAACAAGAATTTGATTAGACAATTTCACTAAGTATTTCTTAACCTCTCCCAGTTTTGATTCAACGATAATTTCACGGTTACCTCGTTTAATTTTACCAAACGAAACTACCCCATCAATCTCTGATACTACAGCTGGATTAGATGGATTACGTGCTTCAAATAGCTCTGTAACTCTAGGAAGACCTCCAGTAATATCACCAGCTTTAGATGATTTACGTGGTATCTTCACTAAAACTTTACCTATTTTAATTTTCTCCCCGTCATCTACCATCAAGTGGGCACCAACTGGTAAGTTGTACGAACGAATTACTTCGTCGCCTTTACCCATAATTAATAAAGTAGGGATTTTCTTTTTATTTTTCGATTCAGAAATTACTTTTTCTTGGAAACCAGTTTGCTCATCGGTTTCAACTTGATAAGTAACTCCCTGCTCAATATTTTCGAATTTAATTTTACCAGCAAATTCAGAAATAATCACCCCATTATAAGGATCCCATTGACAAATCACAGTACCTTTTTCAACTTTTGTTCCTGGCTTCACAAATAATTGTGCACCATAAGGAATTAGGTTGTTACTTAATACAATATTTGTTTTGGCATCTCTTATTTTCAATTCAGAAGTTCGCGAGATAATCACATCTACAGGATTACCTTCATTATCTTCTCCCTTAACAGTTTTAAGGTCTTCGATATCTACGATACCCGCAAATTTAGTTTCAAGTTTACTATCTTCAGAGATGTTACCTGCAATACCTCCTACGTGGAACGTTCTCAAGGTTAACTGTGTACCTGGCTCTCCAATTGATTGAGCGGCTACTACACCAACGGCTTCACCTTTTTGTACCGTTTTACCGGTAGCTAAGTTTCGACCATAACATTTAACACAAACCCCTTGTTTAGCTTCACATGTAAGAGCAGATCTAACTTCGACACTTTCTAATACAGAAGCATCTATTTTCTTAGCTATTTCTTCAGATATTTCTTGACCAGCTTCGGCCAATACTTCTCCAGATATAGGGTCAATCACATCATTAAGAGCAGTTCTACCGATAATTCTTTCGGCTAAGCTTTCAACAATCTCTTCATTTTTCTTTAATGGGCTAACTTCGATTCCTCTTAGCGTACCACAATCCACTTCATTAATAATTACATCTTGCGATACATCTACCAATCTACGAGTTAAGTAACCAGCATCTGCAGTTTTAAGTGCGGTATCTGCAAGACCTTTACGTGCACCGTGCGTAGAGATAAAGTATTCTAAAATTGAAAGTCCTTCTTTAAAGTTTGATAAAATTGGGTTCTCAATAATTTCTCCACCTCCAGAGTTAGACTTTTTAGGTTTTGCCATAAGTCCACGCATACCAGTAAGCTGTCTAATCTGTTCTTTAGATCCACGAGCACCAGAGTCAAGCATCATATAAACCGAGTTAAAACCTTGGTTATCTTCGCGGATTCTCTTCATTGCCAATTCAGTAAGATTAGCATTGGTCGCTGTCCAAATATCAATTACCTGGTTATAACGCTCATTGTTGGTAATAAGACCCATATTATAATTGGCCATAATACCTTCAACTTGCTCATTAGCATCTTGAATCATACCTTCTTTTTCGGCCGGAATAATAATATCTCCTAGCGAGAATGATAATCCACCTCTAAAAGCAAATCCATAACCTAGACTTTTAATTTTGTCAAGGAATTCGGCTGTTTCAGGTACACTAGTCACTTTTAAGATATTACCAATAATATCTCGAAGGGATTTTTTTGTCAATACCTCATTAATATAACCAGCTGCTCTTGGAACTTCTTCATTAAATAAAACACGACCAACGGTTGTTTCAATAATTTGTGGAACCAATTCTCCTTCTTCATTAAAGTCTTCTGTTTTTACTTTAATACTAGAATTGATTTCAACCTTCTTCTCATTATAAGCAATAATTACCTCTTCTGCAGAGTAAAAAGTAAGTCCTTCACCTAATACTTTGCGCTCGGGTGTTGATTTTCTTTCTTTGGTCATATAATACAAACCAAGCACCATATCTTGAGAAGGTACAGTAACGGGCGAACCGTTAGCTGGGTTTAAAATATTATGAGAGGCAAGCATAAGCAATTGAGCTTCTAGTATTGCTTCTGGGCCTAGTGGTAAATGCACCGCCATTTGATCTCCGTCAAAATCGGCGTTAAATGCCGTACAAACAAGCGGGTGTAAACGAATTGCTTTACCTTCAATTAATTTAGGCTGGAATGCTTGAATTCCTAATCTGTGCAAAGTTGGAGCACGGTTTAATAAAACCGGATGTCCTTTAAGCACATTCTCTAATATATCCCAAACTACTGGTTCTTTTTTATCTATAATTTTTTTAGCCGATTTTACCGTTTTAACAATACCGCGTTCTATAAGCTTTCTAATAATAAAAGGCTTATATAATTCGGCAGCCATGTTTTTCGGCAAACCACACTCAAACAATTTCATTTCTGGACCAACAACAATTACCGAACGAGCCGAATAATCTACACGTTTACCTAACAAATTCTGACGGAAACGTCCTTGTTTTCCTTTTAATGAGTCAGATAAAGATTTAAGCGGTCTATTAGAATCTGTTTTAACAGCAGAAGATTTTCTGGTATTATCAAACAAACTATCTACAGATTCCTGAAGCATACGTTTTTCGTTACGTAAAATAACTTCAGGTGCCTTAATTTCCATAAGACGCTTTAATCGATTATTTCTAATAATTACTCGTCTATATAGGTCATTTAAATCTGAAGTTGCAAAACGCCCTCCATCTAACGGCACCAATGGTCTTAACTCTGGTGGAATTACCGGAATGGCTTTCATTATCATCCATTCTGGTTTATTTTCTTTTCTTTCGTTAGCCTCTCTAAAAGCTTCAACCACTTGAAGGCGTTTAAGCGCTTCCGTTTTACGCTGCTTAGAAGTTTCATTGTTTGCCTTGTGTCTTAACTCGTAAGATAATTCGTCTAAGTCTAGACGTTTTAAAATCTCAATAAGACACTCTGCCCCCATTTTAGCGATAAACTTATTAGGATCTTCATCTTCTAGATAAAGATTTTCTTGCGGTAAGCTGTCTAAAATGTTTAGGTATTCTTCTTCTGTAAGGAAATCCATTTTTTGTAAAGGTTCTCCTTCTTCATTTTTAGCGATTCCCGGTTGAATTACTACGTATCTCTCGTAGTAAATTATCATATCTAATTTCTTTGAAGGTATACCTAATAAATATCCAATCTTATTGGGTAACGATCTAAAATACCAAATATGTGCTACAGGAACTACCAAATTGATGTGTCCCACACGGTCACGACGAACTTTCTTTTCGGTAACCTCTACTCCACAACGGTCACAAACAATCCCGCGGTAACGAATGCGTTTGTATTTTCCACAAGCACATTCATAATCTTTCACAGGACCGAAGATTCGCTCACAAAAAAGACCGTCTCTTTCTGGTTTGTGCGTACGGTAATTAATGGTTTCAGGTTTAAGCACTTCTCCTCTAGATTCTGCTAAAATAGCTTCTGGAGATGCTAAACCTATAGAGATTTTATTAAATCTCTTTTGTGTATTCTTGTCATTATTTCTTGCCATAATATATGGTACTAAAGAATTTTGCTAATTTGAATAATCGCTGTTACTACTTGAATTATTCTTCTAATTTAATATCTAAACCTAAACCTTTTAATTCGTGCATTAATACGTTAAAAGATTCTGGTAGTCCTGGTTCTGGCATTGGCTCACCCTTCACGATTGCTTCGTAAGTTTTAGCCCTTCCTATTACATCATCAGATTTTACCGTTAAGATTTCACGTAGTGTACTTGATGCTCCATAAGCTTCAAGTGCCCAAACTTCCATCTCTCCAAAACGCTGTCCTCCAAATTGAGCTTTACCTCCAAGTGGCTGTTGCGTAATTAATGAGTATGGCCCAATACTTCTGGCGTGCATTTTATCTTCAATCATATGACCTAACTTTAACATGTAGATGATTCCTACAGTTGCCGCTTGATCAAAACGATCACCAGTTCCCCCATCATATAGATAGGTATGTCCAAATCGTGGTATCCCAGCTTTATCGGTTAAATCATTAATTTGGTCTATAGTTGCACCATCAAAAATTGGTGTAGCATATTTCTGACCTAATTTCTCGCCTGCCCATCCTAATACGGTTTCATAAATCTGACCGATATTCATACGAGAAGGTACACCAAGTGGATTAAGTACAATATCAACTGGCGTTCCATCTTCAAGGAATGGCATATCTTCTTGTCGAACAATACGAGCCACAATACCTTTGTTACCGTGACGACCTGCCATTTTATCTCCTACTTTAAGTTTACGCTTTTTAGCAATATAAACTTTGGCCAATTTAATGATACCTGATGGCAACTCATCTCCTACAGAAATAGTAAACTTTTCTCTTCTAAGGTTACCTTGCAGGTCATTTTCTTTAATTTTATAATTGTGTATTAAGTCGGCTACCAAAGCGTTAGTATGATCATCGGTTGTCCAAGTTCCCTGTGTTAAATGCGTATAATCATCAACAGAATTTAACATCTTCAAGGTATACTTCTTACCTTTTGGTAAGATATCCTCACCTAAATCATTTTTAACACCCTGTGCCGTTTTACCGCCTACAATAGCAAAAAGCTTATCGATTAACTCATTTTTAAGCGTTTCAAATTTAACTTTGTACTTATCTTCGAGTTTGGCAATTTCCTCTTTATCTTTTGCACGCTTTCTTTTATCTTTTACCGCACGAGCAAAAAGTTTCTTGTTAATTACTACTCCATTTAAAGAAGGTGAAGCTTTTAAAGATGCATCTTTAACATCTCCTGCTTTATCTCCAAAAATAGCGCGTAATAACTTTTCTTCGGGAGTAGGATCAGATTCTCCTTTTGGAGTAATCTTACCAATTAATATATCGCCTGGCTTAACTTCTGCTCCGATACGAATCATTCCGTGCTCATCCAAATCTTTGGTGGCTTCTTCAGATACGTTAGGTATATCATTGGTCAACTCTTCATTACCTAATTTGGTGTCTCTCACCTCCAATGAATATTCATCGATATGAATAGAAGTAAATAAATCTTCACGAACAACACGCTCAGAGATAACAATTGCATCCTCAAAGTTGTATCCTTTCCAAGGCATAAAGGCAACTTTCATGTTTCTACCCAGCGCCAATTCTCCGGCTTCGGTAGCATAACCTTGACAAAGTACCTGTCCTTTAGCAACTCGATCTCCAACCTTTACAATAGGTTTTAAGTTTACCGAAGTACCTTGGTTGGTTTTTCTAAACTTAATTAAATCGTAGGTCTTATCATCAGAGTCAAAACTTACCATGCGTTCTTCTTCTGTACGATCGTATTCTATGGTGATTTTTCGTGCATCTACATATTTAACTGTTCCAGATCCTTCTGCATTTATCAATACTCGTGAATCTGAAGCAACCTGTCTCTCTAAACCTGTTCCTACGATTGGTGAATCTACACGCAATAATGGAACTGCTTGACGCATCATGTTTGATCCCATCAAGGCACGGTTTGCATCATCATGCTCCAAGAAAGGAATCAATGATGCAGATATTGAAGAAATTTGGTTAGGTGCTACATCCGTAAAGTGAACTTCTTTAGGATCTACAACAGGGAAATCACCTTCCATTCGGGCAATAACCTTTTCGGCATCGATTGTCCCGTCTTCTTTGGTAGGAATGTTGGCCTGTGCAATTAACTTTTCCTCTTCTTCTTCGGCAGAAAAATAAACTGGGTCATTATCCAAATCTATCTTGCCTTCTTCTACTTTTCTATATGGAGTTTCGATGAATCCCATAGCGTTCACCTTAGCGTAAACCGATAGCGAAGAAATCAGTCCAATATTCGGTCCTTCCGGGGTTTCAATAGGACATAATCTTCCGTAATGTGTATAGTGAACATCTCGCACCTCAAAACCTGCACGCTCTCTAGATAAACCTCCTGGTCCTAAAGCAGACAATCTACGCTTATGCGTAATTTCGGCTAAAGGGTTGGTTTGGTCCATAAACTGCGAAAGTTGGTTGGTACCAAAGAAAGAATTAATAACAGAAGACAAAGTCTTCGCGTTAATCAAATCTATTGGAGTAAACACTTCGTTATCACGAACATTCATTCGCTCACGGATGGTTCTAGCCATACGAGCTAGCCCCACACCAAACTGTTGTGATAATTGCTCTCCTACAGTTCTAACACGACGGTTAGACAAGTGATCAATATCATCAATTTCGGCTTTTGAATTAATTAACTCAATTAAATATTTTATAATGGTTATGATATCTTCTTTGGTAAGCACTTGCTTATCCATTGCGATATCTAAACCTAGTTTTTTATTCATTCGGTAACGTCCAACTTCACCCAAATTATAGCGCTGATCAGAGAAGAAAAGCTTATCTATAATTCCTCGAGCGGTTTCCTCATCAGGCGGTTCTGCGTTACGCAATTGTCTATATATGTGCTCTACCGCTTCTTTTTCTGAATTGGTAGGGTCTTTTTGAAGTGTATTATGAATAATAGCGTAATCGCCTGTGCTATTATCTTCTTTATGTAATAAAATGGTTTTTGTACCGGTTTCAAGAATTTCTTCGATATGTTCTTTCTCTAATTCAGTATCTCGATCAAGAACAATTTCGTTTCTTTCTATAGAAACCACTTCTCCAGTATCTTCATCTACAAAATCTTCATACCAAGTGTTAAGTACACGGGCAGCAAGTTTTCTACCCAACACCTTTTTAAGTCCAGATTTAGATACTTTTACTTCTTCAGCAAGATCAAATATTTCTAAAATATCTTTATCTCGCTCAAAGCCGATTGCTCTAAACAAGGTGGTAACTGGTAATTTTTTCTTTCTATCGATATAAGCATACATTACGCTATTGATATCGGTAGCAAATTCAATCCAAGAACCTTTAAAAGGAATTACTCTTGCAGAATATAGTTTTGTTCCGTTTGCATGAAAAGATTGCCCAAAGAAAACGCCTGGTGAGCGGTGTAATTGAGATACAACCACACGTTCTGCTCCGTTAATACAGAAGGTACCACTAGGGGTCATGTAGGGTATAGTTCCCAAATAGACATCTTGCACTATAGTTTCAAAATCTTCGTGCTCGGGATCTGTACAATATAATTTTAAACGGGCTTTTAGAGGCACACTGTAAGTTAAGCCTCTTTCTATACATTCTTGAATAGAATATCTAGGAGTATCAATAAAGTAATCTAGAAATTCTAAAACAAATTGGTTGCGGGTATCGGTAATGGGAAAATTTTCTAGGAAAGTATTATATAATCCTTCATTCCCTCTTTCTTCTGATTTGGTTTCTAACTGAAAAAAATCTTGAAACGATTTTATCTGAATATCCAAAAAGTCAGGATAATCTGGTCTGTTTTTAACAGAAGAAAAATTCAATCTTTCAACTTGCGTTTCTAACATCTATTTGACGGAATTTGAAAGTATTTAATTTTAATTTGAAGCTCTAAAAATTAAACACTTAATTAAAGTTATAATGTTTGCGACTAAACGCTGCGTATACATACGCAAAATGGTTTAGACCTTCAAGACACAATGCTTGAGGTCTAAACCTAAATAATATTGCTTGTTAAGCTTATTTAAGCTCAACCTCAGCTCCTGCCTCTTCTAATTGAGATTTTAATGCCTCAGCTTCGTCTTTAGCAACACCTTCTTTTACTGGAGCAGGTGCACCATCTACTAATCCTTTAGCATCTTTTAATCCTAAACCAGTTAATTCTTTAACCAATTTAACTACTGCTAATTTAGAAGCTCCAGCTGACTTAAGAATCACGTCGAATTCTGTTTGCTCTTCAGCTTCTTCACCACCAGCGGCAGCACCACCAGCAACAGCTACTGCTGCAGCAGCAGGCTCAATACCATATTCTTCCTTTAAAATATCAGCTAACTCATTAACTTCTTTTACTGTTAAGTTAACTAACTGTTCTGCGAAATCTTTTAAATCTGCCATTTTCTATCGTTTTAAAATGTGTAATTTAGTTTATATAATTGTTAAAAAGTGCGTACGTTTTTTATCCTTCTTTTTCAGAAAGAGTCTTTAAAATACCAGCGATTTTTCCGCCTCCAGATTTAAGGGCAGAAACAACGTTTTTAGCAGGCGATTGTAATAGACCAATGATATCTCCAATAACTTCGTCTTTAGACTTGATATTGGCTAAGGCCTCTAGGTTTTCATCACCAACATAGATAGCTTCATCAATAAAAGCTCCCTTCAATAATGGCTTTTCAGACTTCTTTCTAAATTCTTTGATTACTTTAGCTGGAGCATTTCCAGTTTCAGAAATCATAATAGAAGTATTTCCTTTAAGTACTTGTGGTAAGTCTCCGAAATCTTTATCAGAGCTTTCCATAGCTTTTGCTAATAAGGTATTTTTAACTACAGATAGCGAAACGTTTGCTTTAAAACAAGCTCTTCTTAAATTTGAAGTAGTTCCAGCATCTAAACCAGAGATATCTGCTAAATAGATGGTAGATGTATCTGCTAACTGGGCTGTTAAATCCTTTATTACTTGTGATTTTTCTTCTCTTGTCATAATGATTTATTTATTGCTCAGTATACCTTTTAGTATCAATTGCAACACTTGGGCTCATTGTACTAGACATGTGAATACTTTTAATATACACACCTTTAGCCGCTTGCGGCTTCAATTTCACCAAAGTAGTTAATAATTCTCTTGCGTTTCCAGCAATTTTCTCTGCATCAAAAGAGGCTTTTCCTATACCTGCGTGCACGATACCAGTTTTATCAACTTTAAAGTCAATTTTACCAGCTTTTACATCAGCTACAGCTTTAGCGATATCCATAGTTACCGTTCCGGTTTTAGGGTTAGGCATCAAACCTCTAGGCCCTAAAACTCTACCTAATGGTCCTAATTTACCCATTACGCTCGGCATTGTGATAATCACATCAACGTCTGTCCAACCTCCTTTTATTTTATCTAAGTACTCATCTAAACCTACAAAGTCTGCACCAGCATCTTTAGCTTCTTGCTCCTTATCTGGAGTTACTAAAGCCAATACTTTTACATCTTTACCAGTACCGTGAGGAAGCGTTACCACCCCTCTTACCATTTGATTCGCTTTACGCGGATCAACGTTTAGACGCACTGCTAAATCTACAGAAGGATCAAAATTTACGTTTGACACCTCTTTAATTAAAGCAGAAGCCTCGGCTACCGTGTATGATTTAGAAGAATCTATTTTAGATTGAGCTTCTTTTTGCTTTTTTGTTAATTTTGCCATTTTTTAGTTCTTTATAGATTAAAATGGTGCTTCACCTTTAACATTCACTCCCATAGATCGAGCAGTACCTGCTACCATCTTCATGGCTGAATCTACTGTGAATGCATTTAAATCTTGCATTTTGTCTTCTGCTATAGCTTTTACTTGATCCCAAGTAATACTAGCGACTTTTTTACGGTTTGGCTCTCCAGAACCTTTCTTAACTTTGGCTGCTTCCATAATTTGCACTGCAGCAGGTGGTGTTTTAATTACAAAATCAAAAGATTTATCTTTATATACTGTAATCACAACAGGCAACACCTTTCCAGCTTTATCTTGTGTTCTACCATTGAATTGCTTACAGAATTCCATGATATTCACACCGGCCGCACCCAAAGCAGGTCCTACTGGTGGAGACGGGTTCGCCGCTCCTCCTTTAACTTGTAGCTTTACAACCTTACTTACTTCTTTTGCCATTTTTAAAAATTTAAAATTGAATTATTTTTAAAGTGGAAGCATTAACAATAATTCTATATATGTAACAATTTATATTTTCTCAACTTGCATATAGCTCAACTCTACCGGTGTTTTTCTTCCAAAAATTTTCACCATCACCTCAAGCTTGCGTTTTTCTTCATTTACCTTTTCTACAGTACCGTTAAAGCCATTAAAAGGTCCGTCTATCACTTTAACTGTTTCTCCAACTGTGTATGGAATAGCCACGGTATCCTTTTTAACAGAAAGCTCATCCACCTTACCTAACATTCTATTTACTTCAGAACGTCTTAAAGGCACAGGGTCACCACCTTTAGTTTCACCCAAGAAACCTATCACACCATTGATACTTTTAATGATATGCGGCACCTCACCACTTAAATTTGCCTGAACCATTACATAACCAGGAAAATAAACTCTTTCTTTGTTTATTTTCTTACCATTTCTAATTTGTATAACTTTCTCTGTAGGCACTAGAACTTGATCTACAAAATCTTCTAAACCTTGATAAGAAATCTCTTTCTCGATATAATCTTTAACCTTATTCTCTTGACCACTTACCGCACGAACAACGTACCACTTCTTCAAATTATCTTCAGACATATTACTTGTAATTCTTAAGATTTAACCCAATCAAAATACTGCTCAATCACAGAACTAAAAACAGTATCCACCCCCCAAATTGCTAAAGAGAATATTACCGAAAAAACAAGCACTATAACCGTAAGTCTTTGCCCTTCTGCATATGAAGGCCAAGTAACATGATTTTTCAATTCACTATAAGACTCAGATATATATTTTACGATTCCTGCCATTTTATTAAGGTTTACAAAAGATGAGCATCTTTATCTCTTCTCTGAAGAAAAAAAGGCGCATCGCCTTTGAATTTGTTTTAATTCAGCAAATCGGTCTTAATATAAAACCGATTTGACCAGCACTTTTCCAGTGCTTTGCACGGGTTGAGAGACTCGAACTCCCGACACCTGGTTTTGGAGACCAGTGCTCTACCAACTGAGCTAAACCCGTAGGATTTAGGTTAAGGTCTGCAACCAAACCTTAACCTAAACTATATTTAAATTAGTCTAAAATTTCAGTAACCTGACCAGCACCTACTGTTCTACCCCCTTCACGGATAGCAAAACGAAGACCTACATTCATTGCGATTGGCTGAATCAACTCAACATGAATAGTTAAGTTATCACCTGGCATAACCATCTCAACTCCATCAGGAAGACTAATAGTACCTGTAACATCAGTTGTTCTTACGTAGAACTGAGGACGGTAGTTGTTGTGGAATGGCGTGTGACGACCACCTTCTTCTTTTTTCAAGATATACACCTCTGCCTTAAACTTAGCGTGAGGAGTTACAGAACCTGGCTTAGTAATAACCATACCTCTAGAGATTTGAGTCTTCTCAATACCTCTCAATAAGATACCAGCGTTATCACCAGCTTCACCTCTATCTAATATCTGACGGAACATTTCAATACCAGTAATAGTTGAAGTTAATTTCTCTGCACCCATACCGATAATCTCTACAGGATCTCCAGTGTTTGCGATACCAGTCTCAATACGACCAGTTGCAACAGTACCACGACCTGTAATAGAGAATACATCTTCAATAGGCATCAAGAATGGCTTATCAACATCACGCTCTGGTAACTCGATCCAGTTATCAACAGCTTCCATAAGCTCTAATACTGTATCAACCCACTTTTGCTCTCCTTCTAAAGCTCCTAATGCAGAACCTGCAACGATAGGACCGTTGTCACCATCATACTCATAGAAAGATAACAAGTCTCTAACTTCCATCTCTACTAGCTCTAAAAGCTCTTCATCATCTACTAAATCAACTTTGTTTAAGAAAACAACAATTCTAGGAATCCCTACCTGACGACCCAATAAGATGTGCTCACGAGTTTGTGGCATAGGACCATCTGTAGCAGCAACCACAAGAATAGCACCGTCCATTTGAGCAGCACCAGTTACCATGTTCTTTACGTAATCGGCGTGACCTGGACAGTCAACGTGCGCATAGTGACGATTTGCAGTAGCATACTCTACGTGAGAAGAGTTAATTGTAATACCTCTTTCTTTTTCTTCTGGAGCATTATCAATTTGATCAAAAGCAGATGCTTCTGAATACCCAGCATCAGCTAATACCTTAGTAATAGCTGCAGTTAAAGTTGTTTTTCCGTGATCTACGTGTCCAATTGTACCTATATTCAAGTGCGGTTTGGAACGATCATAAGTTTCCTTTGCCATAATTAATACTTGTTTTAATCTTAGTTATATATTAGTGTTCAAATTATATACAATACAAAAAACAACTTTAAAAAGCTGCTAGTATAAGTAAGCGACTTACGCTTTTTGAGCCAACGACGAGAATTGAACTCGTGACCTCTTCCTTACCAAGGAAGCGCTCTACCCCTGAGCTACGTCGGCCTAGTGATTCAGAGTTACTTTTATACAAGTAAAGCCCTACCCTCTTTAGCTTTCACTTAAAGAAAATAGAGCGGGAGACCAGGTTCGAACTGGCGACATTCAGCTTGGAAGGCTGACGCTCTACCAACTGAGCTACTCCCGCATTCCAAATTATCTCTAAATTTTGTGGGGAGAGCAGGATTCGAACCTGCGAAGTTAAAAAACAACAGATTTACAGTCTGTCCTCGTTGGCCGCTTGAGTATCTCCCCAATTTAATTAATTTTGAATCATTATTTCATAGAATAGAGCCGATGGAGGGACTCGAACCCACGACCTGCTGATTACAAATCAGCTGCTCTAGCCAGCTGAGCTACATCGGCACTTTGTTTCGTCTATTCTTAAAGAACTACCGCTTTTCTAACGGACTGCAAATATAGAGTTGTTTATCAATTACGCAAAACTTTTTTTTACTTTTTTTTGTATTTTTTTTCAATACCTTAATTTTCAATTATTTAGAACGTGGGTGAGCTGAAAGATAAACTTTGCGCAAACCTTGAATGTCATTTTTTGCATAAACCTCTGTAGAGGCTAAACTAGAATGACCTAATAACTCTTTGATTTCTTGTATATTAGCGCCTTCTGTTAATAAGTGAGTAGCAAAACTATGTCGTAATATATGCGGACTACAAACCTTTTTTTGAGAAAAAGTTCTAAAAATTTGATTGACTTTCTTGTAAACCCATTTGGCATAAACTGGATTACCTTTGTCTGTAATAAAAAGATAAGAACTCCCCTTTTTTAACTGTGATAAATGTTTTTCACGAAAATTTAGATATGCTTCAATTGGAAATACCAATCTATTTAATAATGGTATACGTCGTTCTTTATTGCGCTTTCCTAAAACATTAACCGTCATTTGTTCTAGGTCTAAATTTTCTAAACGCAAATTCATTAACTCTCCTCGTCGCATACCTGTAGCATACAGCAACTCGATAAGCAAACGATCTCTAGAGGCTGAAAAGCTATTGTTGGGCAAAGAATCAAACACTCTTTTCATTTCTTCTTTAGAAAAGGGTACACGTAAATTTTTCTTGACCTTAATAGGTTTATGTTGGCTTAAAGGGCTTTTCTCTATCTCACGTATTTTTAACAAAAAAGAATAAAAACTACGTAAAGTAGAAATCTTACGGTTGATACTACGATTTTCTAAACCTTGCTGAGAAAGCTCTACAAACCAGGCCCTGCAAGAAGAGTAAGTGGTTTTTACAATGCTGGTGTCGGGTTTATTCTGTTGCAAGTAATCCTCAAAACCAACCAAATCATTTTTATAAGCCATGAGTGTATGAGAAGAATAGTTTTTCTCAACCTTTAAGTAATCCAGGAATTTTTGAATAGCATCCATAAATAGAAAAATCAGGTTAAATATAGTAGTTTAACCTGATTTATTAGGTAATGTGTAGTTATTTCTTGGTTTTAGAAACCCAAATAACATTAGGTTGCCGGCTTATAACTTTTACCATCTATAATCATTTTGGCGATAATCTCTTTTAAAATCTCACTAGTTCCTCCTCCAATAGGTCCTAATCTTGAATCGCGAAGCAATCGTGCTAAAGGATAATCCTCAATATAACCATAACCGCCTAACATTTGTAAGCAGTCGTAAATAGCGCTATCTGCCATTTTAGTTGAAAGTAATTTTGACATACTGGCCTCTTTAACAACATAGGCTCCTTCATCAAGTTGTTTAGTGATAGCATAATTAAACGTTTTGCACATTTCTACTTCACTTGCAATTTCGGCCATTTTATGCCTTAAGGCCTGAAACTTGTTTATGGTTTTACCGAAGGCTTCTCGCTCGCTCATATACTGCAGGGTATAATCTAATGCAAACTCGGCTCTAGCGTGCGCATTTACTCCCATTATTAATCTTTCTAAAGCAAAATGCTGCATAATATAAGGGAATCCTTTACCTTCTTCTCCCATTAAATTTTCTGCAGGAATTTCAACATCTGTGAAGCTAATTTCACCAGTGTCTGAAGCGCGCCATCCCAATTTATCTAATTTTGTAGCTGCAATTCCCGGAGTATCACGATCAACAACAAAGATACTCATTCCTTTATTCCCTTTTTCTGGAGTCGTTTTGGCAGCTACCACAAGATAATCAGAATAAACACCATTGGTTATAAAGGTTTTTGATCCATTCAAAATGTACTTATCTCCTTTTTTAACTGCGGTTGATTTCATACCGGCTACGTCAGATCCGCCGAAAGGCTCTGTAATGCAAAGACAACCTATTTTATCTCCAGCAATACTGGGAGCCAAATATTCTTCTTTTATACGCGCATCTCCTTCTTTTTCTAAGTGAGTCATCGCTAGATAGGCGTGTGCCCACATTGCAGCTGCAAATCCTCCAGAATTAATTTTTTGTAATTCCTCGAGAAAAATAACGGTGTAAAAAAGATCTAAATCTAGTCCGCCGTATTGCTCTGGGTAGTTAATCCCAAAGTATCCCATCTCTCCAAATTTTTTCCAGATAAAACGCTCTATAGTACCTGATTTTTCCCATTTATCGATATGCGGAACGACTTCTTTCTGTAAAAACTCCTTTAAACTCTGCCTAAAGAGTTCGTGCTCTTCTGTAAAATACATATTTCTTCTTTTTCTTTTAACAATTGCTGTTTATTTGATTTTTCAATCAATCTTCAAATATAATTGTATTCTATCTAATTTATGAGCTGGAAAGGACTCAATTTTTGCCAACTCGTTAAAATTTTTAATTTTTTGATGTAACTTACGGTATTGCACTACATCTCTTGCACTCTCATAATTAAAGTAAGGAATTTCTGAAAGTTCAATCACCTCTATGGTATTAAGATCTCTTATGCTGTGTGCTGGAGGGGTTTTTACCGTGCTTTGTGCTAGCAAATTTTTCTGGGCTTCATAATTTAACCCATAAATATCTTTTAGTTGAATATCGTGAAGAAATCCGCCAAGTTTTGTTCTGTATTTGATTATACGATTGGCTAAAACTTCACCAATACCTTTAACTTGTAACAGCTCTTCAAAGGTTATAGTATTCAAATCACTTTTATTAGCATAACTAAGATGCTTTGGTTCTGCAGCTTTACGGATTTGATTCTGCTTCACCCAATCTGGAAACTTAAACAGCGGAGCGATGGCAGTAAGTAAAGAATCTGAAACCTTTGTTACCGCTTGAAATTCTTGTGCAGAATTAATCCATTGCTCTTTGGCTCTAAAAGCATGAAGTCTTTCTATTTCATCTACCTTCATACCTAGGAGATATCCTTTGTAATCGCTTATAAAATTAGGATTAAATGGTTTTTGCTGATACGCCACTCTTTCCGCGGCAGCTTTTTGTTTTAAACTATCTATTTGAGCTTCATACACTTTATCTTGCTTAAGACTAACTGTTCTAGCCCCAACAAATAGATGCTCTTTAAAAGCAATGATAAAAAAGCCAAGAACTAGAAGGATTATAAAAACAAAAATCCCATTTTGTTCTCTTTTATTGAACCTAAAATGGGATAATTTGCTTTTCATCGACTTTTATTTTACACTTTAATTTTTTGCTTTTTAAATAACTCACCGGCTTTTAATTTTCTCAAATACTCCCGTAAATCATCACGTACTTCTCCAGATAATATATACAACCCGATTATATTAGGGAATGACATCGCTAAGATCATCATGTCTGAAAAATCTAACACAGCCCCTAAACTTACCGATGCTCCTACTACCACAAACAATAAAAATAGTAATTTATAAATTAATTCTGACTGGTTTGACTTCCCAAATAAATAAGTCCAAGCTCTCATACCATAATAAGACCAAGAAATCATTGTTGAAAAAGCGAATAAAAATACCGCGGCCGCCAATACATAGGGAAACCAAGATATTACACTAGCAAAGGCTTCTGAGGTAAGCTGAGCTCCGCCTATTCCTTCAACTTCGTGCATTCCTGTAAAAATTAAAACCAATGCGGTAAGCGTACAAACTACTACGGTATCGATAAAAGGCTCTAGCAAAGCTACAAAACCTTCTGATGGAGGATGATTTGTTTTTGCGGCACTATGGGCAATAGCTGCAGAACCTACACCTGCTTCATTAGAAAAAGCAGCTCTCTGAAAACCTACAATAAGCACCCCGATAATTCCCCCTTTTAGTGCCGTAGGATTAAATGCGCCTTCAAAAATAGCATTAAAGGCTGGGCCAATATTTTCAATGTTTATACCAATAACAATTAAGGCTCCCAAAACATAAATGGCTGCCATAAAAGGAACCACCTTACCGGTAACTTTAGCAATACTTGAAATACCTCCAATAATTACTACTGCTACCAAAGCCGCAACCACAAGTCCGAAGATAAAGCCGTGTCCCTCTAAAAATTGAAATTGGCCCGATAAGATCTCAAAAGATTGATTGGCTTGAAACATATTACCTCCTCCAAAAGAAGCTCCTACTCCTAAGACGGCAAAGAAACCTGCTAAAAATTTACCTAAACCAGACATATTTCTTTTTTCTAATCCGTAGCGGAGGTAGTTCATTGGTCCCCCAAAAATCTTTCCTTCTTTACTGATAAACCTATATTTTACACCCAAAGTACATTCTACAAATTTAGAAGACATACCTAACAACCCGGCTAAAATCATCCAAAAGGTTGCGCCAGCACCACCCAATGAAATTGCCACTGCTACACCAGCAATATTCCCTAAACCTACAGTTGCCGAAACCGCTGTAGCTAATGCTTGAAAATGGGTAATTCTACCTGGAGCATTGGGATCGTCATATTTTCCTTTAGCTAAATCTAAGGCGTGGCGAAACCCTCTTAGGTTTATAAAGCCCATTCTTAAAGTGAAAAAGGCAGCCCCTAAAATTAACCAAACTACAATAAAGGGAATAGGAAAAGTAATAGGGTCTCCGTTGGGGTGTGTCAATATTACTGGCTCATCGTATTTTATCTTAGCAAAAAAATGTGCTCCTGCTTCAATTACATCTTCAGTATTTTGGTAATCGTAAATGGTATTGCCTTCAGACGTCAAATGGGTTAAAGTTCCACTTGCAGATGCTTTAACTTCTATAATTCCGTCTTTTTCCGATTTAATTATAGCAATGGCCTGGTTTCTATTTACATGTTCTCCTTCTTTTACCAACCACTTCTCTAATTTATAGGTGTCTTGAATTCCTGAATACCAATTAGGAATAGGGACATTTTTTTCATCGGCATAAACGATAGGATCGTATAAGCCTATAGCCGAAAAAGGATCCCAAAATAAAATTGAAGCTAGATTATCTACAATGGGTTTAAAAGCGCCATTAAAGTTTTCTGTAATTGACTCGGCAGGTATACGGTAAGATTTGGTTAGGGTGTTTTGTTCAGCATCTGTAATTACCACTGTATAATCAATACCCTCAACAACACCAGTTGCTTTGTTAGATTTTAGCGAAGTGCCTTGGTCGCTCCACTTAAAAGTGTAAGGGGGAACGCCCCCTGTGACATTCAATTCAATAATTCCGTCATTAATTAAATTTGACGGATTAATTAGCTCTGGTACGACTTTAATATCTTTCTCATTAAAATCTTCTTGAGCTTGCAACGTTGAAAAAATCAGTAAAAAAAATAAAAACGAAAGTAAATACTTTCTCATAAGATATCTTGTTTTTTGATAGAATAGATAGCAATATTAAAAAAAAATTAAATTTTTAGCTTACTATTTAAAGAAAAAGTACTTGTTATCTCGTTTATAATTTAAAATTAAGGCTAGGATATTTGCTTTTAAGTTTACGCATTTGATTCATATTTCCCACAATTACCAATTGTGAAAACTCGTCTAAATTCATATCAGCCTCGGGATTTATTGTGTATCCGCCGGTTTTATCGTGAACCCCTATAATACTGCATCCCGTATCTTTTCTAAGGTTTAATTCGGCAATGCTCATAGGCGTTGAGCGTCCTAATAAAGAGAAATTAATTTTCTTAACCAGAATTTGATCTTCTACCTCCTCGTTCTCATTAATATTTGCCAATTCTCCCATAAACTCAATCAAATCTGGGTTTACTACCAAAGAAGCCATATGACTACCACCAATACGATCGGGCATAATAACTTGATCTGCTCCTGCTAATTTTAGCTTTTTATTTGAGCTTTCATCTGTAGACCGGCTTATTATGGTAAGGTTTTGATTGAGTTGTCTTGCCGAAAGCACAACAAAAAGGTTATCGGCATCGCTGGGCAAAGAGCACAAAAGCACATTCGCTTTTTCTATACCTGCCATTTCTAACACCTCATCTTGGGTGGCGTCACCAGCAATATAATAAAAACCCTCTTGTCGGATTTGATCGAGTTGTTCTTCAGAATTTTCAATTATAACAAAATTCATTTTATTTGAACTCAATTTTTGTACTGCCTCTTTACCATTTCGGCCATAGCCACAGACTATAATATGATTGGTAAACGCTGAAATTTCTTTTTGCATACGTTTTTGTTTTAAAGTGCCAATATTGTTGGCACTCAGAATAAATTCAATAACCGTTGATATCGCATATCCAAAAATAGATATACTCAATATGATGTAAATTCCAGTAAATAATTTTTGGTCTGGCGTTAAGGGTACTACCTCACCAAAACCCACTGTAGTAACGGTAATTACCGTCATATAAAAAGCATCTATCCACGAGTAATCGGCAAGCGTCTTAAAACCTATCACGCCACCTATCACAATCACAACGAGTAAAACTAAAGCGATAAGTACTTTGGTTGAGATTTTTTGCATACTTTACAAATCAAATACAGAACTTCTTTTGGTATAGATTAAATCCTTTAATTTTAGCCAAAAGGCAAGCGTTAAATAAACAGCAAAGCCAACTCCTAAAGTAGCAAATGAAAGGTAAATAAAAAACAAGCGCACGCTTTTAACCTTTATGCCCAACCTATCGGCTAGGCGAGTACTTACATAAAAGCCATTGCGTTCAAAATAATAGCGAATTTTATAAATAAGGTTAAGCATAGGGTTATTTGTTAAGCAAAGATACACCAATTTGACAATTTAAACATTTTTGTTTTTTACAGTAATCTTGATATAAGCTTAGTAAGGATTGTGATTGCCAAGCATTTTGTACCATTTCAGGCTTTAATTGTTTAAATTTTTTTACACTAGAATTTTCTTCCGCTTTAAGCGTACTCATCACGCTAAACAAATCATCTATCACTTCCTTTCCGCGAGCCTTGTGATAACTAAAACTGAAGGGGACCAATACATTAATGATTAATAAATCTATGAAAGAAGAGGATAATTTTTTTACGCTAGATTTGGATTTAACATCAAAGTTGTAATGCGTTTCCCAATACGGGCTGGTTTTAATATCAGTTAGGAAATCTCTCCATAATTGAATATCGGGTTTTTCAATCAGTAAATTAAAAAAATTGGCCGAATCCTGATATAAGTAAGCTAACTGAGCTAGCCGAATGGTAGGAAAATTAGGTGGTCTTAATCTAAAAAATGCCAAAGGGTTTGTAATACTTTCTAATTGGTATTTATGACGAAGAAAAGTAAATTCTTTTTGGAGTTTTTGGTAATAGACATCTTCTTTCTCACTTTCTAATAATCTACATACCCCCATAAATAAGGCTTCTAGCACTTGAACTTCTTGCGTTTTACGGACTAGGTTAAATGGAATTTTAGCTGCCATCTCTTGAAAAGATGAACCATTTACATTAAGACCAAAGCCTTTTGCAAAGAGAATAAACAAAACTTTTTCCCAATCGTTTTTGGTGTTTTTTAATAAAAGTTGAATGTACTCTGTTTTTTGCTCTAAACGGCGTACGTATAATTTCTCTTGCCAGCTATGGATTATAAAAGTTGAAAAATCTGGCAAGAGGTTTTCGCAGTTGATAAATTTTTTTTGCCTAGATAATTCTTGGTAGTGCGCTAAGCTTTCTCGATTTACGTAATGCTTCATACAAAGACTAGGTATACTGCTACCATCACTTCTATAAACGGGCATATCTTCTTCCCACACTACGTGCAAGATAACATTATCATAAGCTTTATCGGTATGATGGTGATGTGCAAACCAATCGCTTGCCTTAAAGTGAATTTCAACATTACCCGCCCACAATTGGTGATCAATTTGAATCCGCGCATCAAAGAAATCGGGACCGCTTTTGTCTTCATTGTGCCAGCCTACATGTTTTACAATAACGGGAAGACCCTGACTGGTTTTTAGATCTAGGAAATTAAATTTTTTAAATTTCCATATATAATGTAAATAATCTTCTTTCATATCAAAAGACAAACAAAACCTATCCGATAGCTTTTAATCACTCATTTATAACAACATAGGCTTAAAGATACCTAATAAATTATAAACATTTAGGTTTTGCTATTTTTTTTAGCCTAAAAATAAGTGTATTTTTAGGCTAAAAAATAAGCGGTACAAAAGCAGCATGGAAACTCCACCTAAAAAAGAAAATTCAAAACAAAAAAATGGCCTACGACAAAGCTCAAATGCCTTCCTAAGGTTTTTAGGTGATGTTGGTTTTTATTTATGGAGTGGTGTATTGGCCATTGGTGCTTTTTTGGCTTGGCTTATTTCTTTTTTACTAATATGAGTTATACCCGCAGGTTATGGATCGTAAGTACTGCGATAGCACTTATCTATTTAGGACTCAAGGCCAGCCATTACAGTTTACCTGATGTCTTCAATAATTATTTAATGGATATTCTTTGCATGCCTGTTGTATTAGGTATTATTCAAGGTGTAATGCAGTTTGTTTTTCCTTCGTTTCGTTTTACGATTTTGATGCTCGTGGTATTGGTTTTGGGCTATTCTTTATATTTTGAATGCTACCTACCGCAGGTAAACAGCCGTTATACGGCAGACCTTTTAGATGTAGGCTGCTATTTACTAGGAAGCGGTCTTTACGCTTTTTTTCAACACAAAGACCGCTCGATTACCTAAAATCGAAAAAATTATTCCCTAAACTTAGGGTTTATGTAAAGTTCACCCTTCTTGAGTTTGGCTAAATACAATTTTAAATCTGCTCTAACCTCCGATGATAATAAATACAACCCGATAATATTAGGAAAAGACATGGCCAAAATCATCATATCGGCAAAAGTTAACACTGCCCCTAAACTTACCGAAGCTCCGAGCACTACAAAGACTAAAAACAATACTTTAAAAACAAGTTCAGATTGTTTGCTTCTACCAAAAAGATAGGTCCAAGAACGCATTCCGTAATACGACCAAGAGACCATTGTCGAAAAAGCAAATAAGAAAACAGCAAAAGCCAATACTGCTGGAAACCAAGATATCACACTACCAAAAGCGTCTGAAGTTAGCTCTACCCCGCCTAAACCTGTTCTCTCGTGCATTCCCGAAAAGATAAGCACTAGCGCGGTCATAGTACACACCACCATAGTATCTATAAATGGTTCTACTAATGAGGTAAAGCCATCGGCGATGGGAGTATTTGTTTTTGAGGCACTGTGGGCAATAGCTGCCGAGCCTACCCCTGCTTCACTAGAGAATGCAGCTCGTTGTAGGCCAATAATCAATACCCCAATAAATCCGCCTTTGAGCGCATCGGCAGATAAGGCACCGTTAAAAATAGCTGCGAATGCCCCGCCTATATTTTCAATATGCACACCAATAACAATTAAACAACCAATAATATAAACCGCCGCCATAAATGGAACAACTCTACCGGTTACTCGGGCAATACTGTTTATACCACCTATAATAACAGCACCTATTAGCAGGGCGAAGATGACACCAAACCAAAAGCCGTGACCTTGTAAGAAGGGTAATTGTTCTGATACTATTTTAAAGGCCTGGTTAGATTGCAACATATTTCCTCCGCCAAAAGAGGCACCTACCCCAAGTACAGCAAATAATATTGCTAAGAATTTTCCTAGACCTTTTAGGTTTTTCTTTTCTAAACCATAACGCAAGTAATTCATAGGTCCGCCAAATATACGCCCCTCTTTATTGATAAATCGGTATTTTACCCCTAGCGTACATTCAACAAATTTTAGTGACATCGCAAAAAAACCAGCTAGAAACATCCAAAAAGTTGCCCCAGCGCCTCCCAAAGATATGGCCACTGCCACACCTGCGATATTTCCTAATCCAACGGTAGCCGATACGGCTGTTGCCATGGCTTGAAAGTGGGTTATAGTTCCCGGAGCATCTGGGTTGTCATATTTACCTCTTGCTAGATCAATAGAATGCTTAAAACCACTGATGTTAATGAACCCCAAACGAAAGGTGAAAAATATACTTCCTAAAATAAGCCAAATAACAATAAACGGAATGGTATTGGTTCTTACCTCCCCATTATTATGCAATAAAGGTCGTGGCTCTTCAAATGCGATACGTGCTAAAATGTGCGCATTGGCTTGTATCACATCTTTTTGATTTTCTGGATTGTAGATTACTTCCCCTACACCTACTTTATGTTCTAAACTTCCATTTACACTAGCAAAAACCGGAATTTCTTTACCGCTATCACTTTGTATAATTGCTATCTTATCTCCGGATTTAACAGATTCACCATCGGCTACCAACCAAGTTTTCAAGGTATAGGCAGACTTCGTTGTGGCATCCCATTTAGGAATACCAATACGCTCATGTTGGGTGTAAACCACAGGGTCATAAACGCCCAAACTGGCAAAAGGATCCCAAAATAGGATACTCGCCAGTACATCAACGGCAGGTTGTACCTTGCTGTTAAAAATTTCGGTAATCGATTGGGCCGGGATTTTAAAGGTTTTGGTAACTTCATTTCCTTGACTATCTTCTACACGAACGTGATGAGACATACCTTCAATTAGTCCGGTAGATTTAGTGGCTTGCGTAGAAGTTTCTTTATTGCTCCAATAATACGTATAAGGAGCTACTCCTCCCCTCACTTGTAGCATGGCTACTGCATCATTAATCTCCCTACTCGGATTTTTAAGGTTTAATTCTACCAACAGACTCTTACCCTGATTTAATTGATCTTGAGCTAAAAGCGGATTTAAACTGAGAAATAATACTAATATGCAATACAAATATTTATTCATTGGCTGTAATTTATTTAATAAAAAAATCCTGCTTTTGGCAGGAATTTTTGTTTTATTTTAATTTTTTAGTCTAGGAAACCTTGGGCTTTCATCCAATCATCATTAAACATTTTACCTACATAGCGACTTCCATGGTCGTGAAATAATACCACCACCACATCATCCTTGGTAAAATGTTTTTTTAACTGTAACAAGCCTTTCATAGCAGCACCTGCAGAATTTCCTAAAAACATGCCTTCTTCTTTAGCTAGTTTTTGGGTATATACTGCAGCATCTTTGTCGGTTACTTTGGTAAAACCATCAATAATTGAAAAGTCTACATTTTTAGGTAAAATATCCTCGCCAATTCCTTCGGTAACATACGGGTAGATTTCCTTTTCATCAAATATACCAGTCTCATGGTATTTTTTAAAAACACTACCATAGGTATCTATACCCCATACCTTAACATCGGGGTTTTGTTCTTTAAGGTATTTACCTACACCAGAAATAGTACCTCCCGTACCCACTCCTACTACAAAATGCGTAACCTTACCCTCGGTTTGTTTCCAAATTTCTGGCCCGGTGCTTTCATAATGTGCTTTGGCATTACTGGGGTTGTCATATTGGTTTACATACCACGAATTGGGAGTCTCTTCGGCTAAACGCTTAGAAGTAGAATAATAAGAACGAGGATCGTCTGGTTCTACATCGGTGGGGCAAACAACCACCTCACTACCCACGGCGCGTAAAATATCTATTTTTTCTTTGCTTTGTTTATCTGCAATTACACAAACCATTTTGTAACCTTTCACAATTGCAGCGAGGGCTAGCCCCATACCAGTATTTCCCGAAGTACCTTCGATTATTGTTCCTCCTGGTTTTATCTTTCCCTCTTTTTCGGCATCTTCAATCATTTTCACCGCCATACGGTCTTTTACCGAGTTACCCGGATTAAAAGTTTCATACTTTGCCAAAACCAAAGCAGGAATATCGGCAGCTAATTTATTTATTTTAACCAGTGGGGTATTTCCTATGGTTTCTAATATATTGTTTTTATAATCCATCGTGCAATTTTTTCGGCTGCAAAGATAAGAAACATATTACGAGTAATAAAATTCTAATAAATGCTTAACAAAATAGGTTTAAAATCTTATAAGTATAAGAATTTGATAATTAAAATCCGCTTTAAGCGAGAGGCAAAAATCAGTCGAACTTTATCGCCTTCACCGGGTTTATTCTCGCAATTAATATACTAGGTATTAAAAGCATAAATAAACAAAGTAAAAGTGTACCAAAATTTATTAGTACTACGTAATTCCAATTTAGAAATACAGGTGCTTCGGTAACATAATAGGTTTCTGGGTTGAGGGCAATCAGCTTAAAATGTTTTTGAATAACCAACAAACCAATACCAATTACATTACCCCAAAATAAACCCTTTAGTATTAAATAGGCGGCGTTATAAAGGAATATTTTACGGATACTCCAATCTGTTGCGCCCAAGGCCTTAAGCATTCCAATCATGGGGGTTCTTTCTAGTATGAGTACCAGTAAAGCTGTTATCATATTAATGCCTGAAACCAAAATCATAATTCCAATAATAAGTCCGATATTAAAATCGAATAAGGCCAACCACTCAAAAATTGAAGCATATTCTTGCTGAATGCTAACGGCATCTAAGAAAGAACTAATGTGTTCATAAATTGCTCTTCCCTTTTGGGGAAGCTCTTTAAAGTTATCTACAAACACCTCAAAATAACCAATTTGATTAGCATCCCATTTATTTAAACGTTGTATTTGGGTAATATCGGCTAGTAAAAAAGTTTCGTCAAATTCCTGAAAGCCAGAATTGTATATTCCTACCACTTCAAACGCCACTAAGCGAGGGCGTTTTTGATTTTCATCATTCATAAAATAGACCACCACTTGATCATCTAACTCAAATTTCAATCGCTTGGCAAGATAAGAAGAGATTAGAATTTCTTTACTATTGGGTGCGTTTGCTTTATATTGGGGCAATCTTCCAGACACCAAATACTCTTCAAAATACGTCCAGTTATAATCTTGACCTACCCCTTTGACTACAATTCCTTCAAAAGTTTCGGCGGTACGTATGACCCCATATTTGGTAGCTACTGCCTGAATGTGTTTTATACCATCAATTTGATTAAAATCGGGGTAAAATTCTTGATGCTTATCGATAGGAATAACCGAAATCTGTGCGTCTGTATTATTAATACTGCTTATTTTAACATGCCCATTAAATGCCGCTATTTTATCGCGGATCTTTTGCTGTAGCCCCACACCTGTAGCCACGGCAACCAACATCATAACCACTCCTACTGCAATTGCAGTAACCGCTATTTTAATAATTGGTGCAGATATACTACTTTTATAATCTTTAGCACCGATAAGGCGCTTACTTATAAAAAATTCGAAATTCAATTTTAGCTTATGTTTTTTCAATTGGTCAAAAATACACTTTTTCTTGCGGTTTTAGGTCTGGTTTCTTGTCAGGCTCAAACAAATTCAGAAAAACAAACCAACAATTCCGAGCGCCCGGCTTCACCCTCAAAAACTTTAGTGGTAGGCGCCAACCAAACTCAGGCTTATTTTAATCAACTTAAAGGTAAACGTATCGGTATAGTAGGGAATCAGACCTCGGTTATATTTAAGGAAAACGGAGCGTATAATCATTTGGTCGATAGCTTATTGGCACATAATTTTAATATTGTTCGTGTTTTCTCACCCGAGCATGGTTTTAGAGGTAAGGCAGATGCAGGTGAGCAAGTAAAAAACGGTATTGATACAAAAACGGGACTACCCATCATTTCCCTATATGGAAAAAACAAAAAACCCACTCTAGCTCAACTAGAAGGTATAGATTTACTCATTTTTGATATACAAGATGTAGGCACACGGTTTTACACTTATATTTCAACTTTGCATTATGTATTAGAGGCTGCAGCCGAAAATAATATTGCTGTTCTGGTTCTCGATAGGCCAAATCCCAATGGCGCTTATGTAGACGGTCCCGTTTTAGAACTACAACATAAAAGTTTTGTTGGGATGCATCCTATACCTGTTGTTCACGGTATGAGTATAGGCGAATATGCCCAAATGATTATAGGCCAAAATTGGCTCGAAAAAGGCGTAAAACCCGAATTGAAAGTTATTCCAGTAAAAAATTACAAGCGCCAAGACTCATATACACTACCTATAAAACCTTCGCCAAACCTCCCCAACGCTCAGGCTATAAAACTATACCCTAGTCTTTGTTTTTTTGAAGGCACTCAGGTGAATGCAGGGCGTGGTACCGCCTTGCAATTCCAAGTTTTTGGTTCACCTTTTTTATCCAAAAACTATTTTGATTATTCCTATACCCCCAAAGCTAATGAAGGGGCCAAAAATCCAAAACACAAAGGCCAATTGTGCTACGGAAAAAACTTATCAACTATTACACCCCTAAATAAAATACAATTGAATTGGTTAATAGAGGCCTATGAAAATACTGCCGATAAAAGTAAATTCTTTAACTCTTTTTTCACCAAGTTAGCGGGCACTACAAAATTACAATCTCAAATCGAAACAGGTTTAAGCCCAGAAGCCATTCGCAAAACTTGGAAACCTGCACTTGAAGAATTCAAGAAAATGAGAGCTAATTATTTGATTTACGAATAGCTTGGGTGTAATTATGGGTAACTGTAAAACTATTAAATTCTATAAATCTTTATAGTCATCTCGCGTTGATACTTTTTGATGAAAAACACTCGTTCTATTGTAAATAAGTTCGGTCCAGGCCACAATAAAGCTCTATGCTATCTTGGCGAACAAATTATTCTATTTAAACTTTAATTTTCTCTTTCATCGCCTCAACAATTGCATAAGCGGCCGGACAGATAGCCACATTTTTAAGTGTTAAATTAGAAATTTGATGAAATTTTTTTCTGTCGGTGTGCGGAAATTCGGCGCAAGCCTTTGGGCGCACTTCATAAATCAAACACGTGTTATCTTCGGCCAGAAAAGCACAAGGCACCTGCTGCAAAACATAATCTTGATCTTCATCAATACGCAAATAGGTAGCTATAAAATTAGCTGGTTTCATTCTCAAGAATTTCGAAATCCGATTTATATCTTTATCGGTGAAAAGCGGTCCGGTAGTTTTACAGCAGTTAGCACAATCTAAACAATAATCTTTAGCAAATTCTTCCTCGTGTAAATCTTGCATCAAGACATCAAGCTGTTTGGGGGGCTTTTTTTTAAGCTTAGCAAAAAACTTTTTGTTCTGCTTATGCTTATCTTTGGCGTTTTTGGGTAGGTTTTTCAGCAAATCTTCCATACCACAAAAGTAAATGAAATGAAACAAGATAAAACCTATAATCCCGATATTTTTGGAGAAGCCGTTCACGATTATTTTACTAACGGTCAAGCCGAATCAATTCGCGTTTGGCAAGAAGATTTCGATGAAGATGAAATTCCCACCGCCTATCTTTTTAGAGCTTTCGAGGATATGCTAATTATAGAGCAAAAAGCGCTTAAAAACAGTTTTGGTCATTGTCTTGATGTTGGTTGCTGCGCGGGCAGTCACTCCTTGTATTTGCAGCAAAAGGGATTAGAAGTTACCGCCATAGACATTTCTGCTAAAGCTATAGAAGTATGTCGCTTACGCGGAATTAAGGATGCTCAAGTAAAAAGCTTTTTTGAGGTTGAAGAACAATTTGACACTATCCTGATGCTTATGAACGGTAGTGGTATTATAGGGAAACTCAATCAATTGGATTCTTTTTTTAAACAGCTTAAAATGATTTTAAAACCTGGTGGACAATTGTTAATCGACTCTTCAGATTTGCGGTACTTATATGAAGAAGAAGACGAATCCCTATCAAAAATAACCTCACAAAACTATTATGGAGAGGTTCAATATCAAATACAATATAAAGAACAAAAAAGCCAGTGGTTTGACTGGCTTTATATCGATTTTGAAAAATTAAAATTAGCTGCTTCGGCTCAAGGATTTTCGTGTAAACAATTGGTTGCGGGCGAGCACTATGATTACTTAGCACAAATTACTTATAATAATTAATACTGGCATTTAATATACTTTTTCGCCATTTACATAAGTTGCCAAAACACGGGTAAGCGGCAACTGCTGCTCATTCACTTTCATCAAATCTTGGTTTACCACAACAAAATCGGCAAATTTTCCCACGGCAATACTGCCTTTTTCTTGTTCTTCAAAATTAGCATAGGCTGCCCAAATGGTCATTCCTTTTAATGCTTCTTCTCTCGACAAAGCTTGGGTTTTTTGAAATCCGTTGGCCGGATAGTTATCCAAGTCTTTTCGAGCTACAGCCGCATAAAAAGTAAGTATGGGGTTTACTTGCTCTATAGGAAAATCGGTTCCTAAAGCTACCAATCCCGCGGCCTCTAAAAGTTTCTTATAGGCATAAGCATTTTGCAATCGCTTTTCACCTAGCCTATCTTTTGCCCAATACATATCGCTTGTTGCGTGGGTGGGCTGTACAGACGGAATGATATTTTTATCAAAATAATTAAAATCTTGGGGAGCTACCACCTGCGCGTGCTCAACTCTCCACCTTCTGTTGGGTTTTTCTTTTAAAAGATTTTTGTAAGTGCGCAACACCACGGCATTTGCAGAATCTCCTATGGCATGGGTATTCATTTGCCAAGAAGATTGAGAAAGTTTTTGGGCTAGTGCTTTAAAATCGTCTATACCAATAAGCATACTTCCATAATGTCCTTTTTTATCGGAGTAAGGCTGTTTTAGCACAGCCCCTCGAGAACCCAAAGCGCCATCGGCAAAAACCTTTACAGATCTAAGGTTTAAAAAATCGGTTTTTAGTGGCCCTCGTGCTATAAAATAATCAATCTCCTCTGCATTATTGGCTAGCATAGCATACAGTCTAACTTTTAGCACCTCTGCCTGTTGCAAACTATCAATCAATTCTATTTTATCTTTGTTTAATCCTGCATCGGCTATACTGGTTAAACCGTTTTCAAAAGCTATCTTTTGTGCTGCTAGCAAAGCATCAATTTGGTTAGCACGCGTAGACTCTGGAATAATAGCTTGCACCGGCTGCATGGCATTATCTATCAACACTCCTGTTAATTCTCCTTGGTGCTTTAATAATTGCCCACCTGATATTTCGGTATCGTTATTAAGATTGGCCAATTGCAAGGCTTTTGTATTGGCCAAAAGCGCGTGCCCATCTATGCGTGTAAGCACCACTGGCGTGTCAGGAAACAAGTCATCTAAAGCTTTGTTTGTAGGAAATTCCTTATTGGGCCAATCGTTTTGATCCCAACCCCTTCCTACAATAAACCGGCGTTGTTCTTGCTCTTGAAAAGCTTTTAACTTTTCTAAAACCTCATCAAAACTCTTGGTACCGGTTAGCTCTACCCTTTGCTGCTGCATTCCTAAGTTATAAAAATGAGCATGTGCGTCAATAAAGCCAGGATAGATGGCTTTGCCTTTGGCATCATAAGATTGCTTGGGTTTATAACGCAAATGCAAATCTTCGTAATTTCCCAAGGCCACTATCTTTCCGTCTTTAACAGCAAAACCCTTCACCACATCAAATGAATCATTCACGGTATAAACTTTGGCATTGCTTACTATTAAATCAACCTCTTCGCGCTGTTGACAGGCGCTAAAAAGTATAAGCATGCAGCAACTAAACAGTATATTCTTCATACGTTCTTCTTTTTACCAATCAAATTGATAGGTGGCTCCTGCCATAATTTGCAGACCTTGTGTTGGGTAAGCATACCAACGCTCATAATTATCGCCCAGCAGGTTGTTCCCTCTTAAAAAGAAGCCCCATTGCTCGGTGAATTGATAATCTACGCGTAAATTGGCATCTATAAAAGCGTCTAGCGTTTGGGTTTGTGCACTAGACTCTGGGGTGCTATTTATGATAAATAAACTATCTTTTCTCTCGCCCATCGCCAACATACTCGCGCTTATTAACCATTTTTGATCAATCGCATAATTTAACATAAGTTGACTTTCAAATTGTGGTAAATTCCAAGCTTCTGGCTCTCTGTCTTCCCCGTAGCTATAAAAACTTCCGTTTAATTTTAGGTTAAATTGATCGTTAATATCCAATTGTAATTCTGCAAATAATTGTAATGTATTTACCTCATCGTAAACCACGCCAAAGCTATTGAAGTATTCGTAACCCTCACGAGAGGTTACGTTTTGGTTATCTGTGCTATGTTTAAATAAAGCCTTATTCACCTCGTTTTGGTAACTGGCTTTTACATTATAGCTTAAGGCTTCGGTAAATTTACCTTTACCACCTACAAAAACATTATATTGTTTATCGGTTGGGGCAACCACCAATGCCGGCGCTACAAACGGATTGTTTTGGGTAAAACCATAATAAGAGTTTTGTTTTAATCCGCCTTGAGCGCCCCCATAAACCGTAAAGTAATCGCCTGCTAAGCGGTAACTACCACTGACTTTTGGGTAGATATAAAAATTATTTTTCTCGTTTTCAACATCCATACTGTAAACCAGTTCGGCACCTAATTGCACCGAGTAATCTTGATCTGACAAGACGATACGCGGACTAATACTCGAATTCAGGTAAGCGTATTTAGGCATAAAACTTACATTATTGGGTTGTTCGTCAAAATTACCATTTACATAATCAAATTTTAGCTCTAGGTCTACAGGCATTTGCGTTAAAGGCAGTTCAAATTTAGGGGTTAAAACCAATCTATTCTCACCTGCACCCCAATTATCTGCGAAGCGCATATAGCTTAAATCAATAGCTTGAAATACCCCTTCTCCCGTATTTAAATATGCATCTAGTCCGCCACCTAAATAAGCGTGACCGGTTTCTATACCGTCTAATAAAGGTTCTGGAATAGAAAATTCTTGCGGTAAACCGTACCAATTAAAAGACTGGTGTAAAGCATTAATTTGTGTACCCCAGGTAAAACTACGTGTTTCTTGCTCATAACCTAACTTGAGTTGGGTATCATAAAACTCATCATCTAAGGCTACTCCGTCTATTCCTCCTTGGGTAGATTGGTGTGTAAAACTTAAATTGAGATCTTGGTAACGACTTAGCGGGATACGTCCGAAAAAAGCAGCGTCTACATTAAAGTAGTTGCCCACACCCAAAGAAGCATAATTATCAAAACTTGCGGGTAAAGCCTGTTGTTGCACTCGGGCCGCTCTACCCTTTGCTGGGGTAAAAGTTGAGGCTACTGGAAAAGAATTAATGGTGTAGTTTACTTTTTTCTTTTGTCGCTCGGTAGAATCATTGATTACTGGGTTCTGCTTAATTTTAAAAGCATCGCTTACCGTGGGCGAATATGGTTTTACAATTATCAAGCGTTCGGTATCTATATCGCCTTGCTCTTCTTTGTCTTCTTGGGCAAAACTTAAGGCTGTGCTAACAAGGAATAAGCCAATGGATATACCTAATTTAAAACGCATAGAAGTATTGAATTTATGATTATATAACATAGCTATTTTTTCTAATTTTGAGGGGTTTCTACAGAAGAATTGGTTTTGGCTTCATTGGTTTTTATACGAATCAATTCAGCTTTAGCTTCTTCAACCAAATCGGGGTAGGCTTTAAAATTCTTAATGATATTTTCTAACACATAGGTACTCTGATAGGCATCATTCAAATCATAGAAGTTTTTTGCCATCACGAGAAGTCCTTTGCCTCCAAATTTCTTATAACCCGAATAATCTCTGGCTAAAGTTTGCACCGCTTCGTTTGACTTTTGATAATCGCCATCTTCGCGTAAAAAGTAAGCATCATAATAATGTGCTTCTGCTGCCAATGCTCCTTGTGCTATTTTCTTTACCGCTTCATACGCCTTTCTAGCCTTTGCATCATCGCCTAATTTTATCGCCGCCCGAGCAATAAAAACTTGCGCATCACTCTTTATACTGTTTTCTATTTTCTGATTTTCAAGTACGCGATCGGCGTAGGTGATGGTTTGTGCATACTGCTCTTGCGCATAATAGGCTTTCATTAAATTTGACTGCGCAAAGGTGATATTTTGTGGGAAATCTGCTTCTTGTTCCAGTCGAGTTAAAATTGGAATAGCCGATTTATAATCTTCTTGTTCTAGGTAAACCTGACCCAGTCGGGCTAAGGATTGCTCTGTAAACTCACTGCGCGACTGATTGATTACATATTGGTAATGCGGAATGGCCGCTGCATAATTTTCATCGGCGTAATTGATTTGAGCCAAATAAAAGTGAGCCGATAAAGCGTGTAAACCTTTTGGAAATTGATTCAAGTATTTTTCAAATCCTTTTTTGGCTTGGGTCATTTTATTTTCAATAAAAGGCAATTCTGCCGCCTCATAAGTAGCGTTATCGATATCAGAATCGGCTACCTCAACAAAATCAAGACCGCTTACCCATTGGGCATACTCCTCTGTTCTTCCTAAATCTACATAAATGCTACGCGCGGTTTTTACCGCTTGGTTGGCTTCGGTGGTATTGGGGTAATCGGCTACGACCTTTTTAAATGTTTTCAATGCCTGTTCGCCTTGATTGTTGTTATAATACAGCAATCCTACTTTTAGCATAGATTTTGAAACATACGAGCTAGTAGGTAGTTCTTTTTGCAAACGTTTATATGCTTCAAGAGCTTGGTTGGTTTTACCTTCGGCTACATAGGTATTTCCCAATTCGTACAAGGCATCATCTTTATAAATACTTGTAGGATACTTGGTAATGAAATTGTTTAAATCTTCAATTTTACGCTCATTCTTATCTACAAAACCATAGCTTATAGCTTTTTGAAAGTACGCATAATCAGAGTCAATACCCTTTAAACCAATGGCTTTATTATAAGCCTCCATCGCGGGCCAATAATCACTGCTTACAAAATAACTATCGCCTAGTCTTAAATAGGTGTCGTTCTTTTGTGCTAATGGCACCGATTCTTGTTCGCTATATTTTTTAAAATGCTTTATGGCTTGGGTATAGTCTTTGGTTTTAAAATAGGCATAAGCAATATTATAATCTATGGCTTGCACGGCCTCGGTTTCATTGGCTTTTGGCATACCTAGAAACTCCTTGTACCCAATTAAAGCTTCTTTAAAATTACCTAAATTATATTGCGTCTCGGCCTTCCAATAGGTAGCTTTAGCCGTAAATAAGGCATCGCTACGATTAGCCAGAGATTGATTAAAGTAATGTAATGCTTCGCTGTAACGGTTCTCATTATATAGCTCTACCCCTCTATAAAAACTAACTTTTTGATACACTTGCTTATCGCTGAAGCGTTTGCTACCCTCTAAAAGATCTAGTGCTTTTTTATAGTTTTTACTAGTGATATAAGAATCGATTAAAAGGTTCTGTATCTCGGTCGTGGCCGGATTATTTGGGTAACGCTCAACAAAATCGGTTAATACTTCGGGAATACTTTTGTAGGAGTTTCCTATTTCATAGCTCAACTTGGCATAATTAAGCGCAGCGTCTTCTTGAATCTTAGGCTCAAAATCCATTTCAGAGGCATTTTTAAAAGCGTTGAGTGCCTGTTGTTTCTGGTTTAATTCTACATAAGATTCTGCCAAATGGTAATAGGCATTCTGTGCCACGTGATTTTGACCGTCTATAATTTTATTGAATTCATTTATGGCATTTTGATACTCGCCTTGTTTATAATAAGCATAACCTAATTGGTAATAATCAGTATTATTCCATTTACCGCGCTTGCCTTGGTATTCTTTTAAATAGGGAATAGCCTCTTCATATTGCCCTAAGTTAAAATAGCTTTCTCCTATTATTTTATTCAGTTCAGATTTTTCAAGTCGGTTAGAGCGATCTAGCTGTTCTTTACCCAAAGCAATAGCTTCTTCAAACTTTCCCAATTTAAAATTCATATCGGCTTGAAAGTAAGACAAGGTTTTGTCTAAACGTTTATCCCCTTTAACGGCATCAAACATCTGGTTGGCTTCTTCATATTCATCGCCTTCATAAGCCATAAAACCCAAATAGTATTTCGCCTGTGCCCCAAATTCTTGATCGTCTCGCACGCGGTTCAAGTACTTCTTTGCCTCGTTTGTTCTACCCGCCTTAAAATAGGTGTACCCATTATTAAAATAATAAGTAGTTTTTTCTTCTTTGCTTAGACCATCTACATCTACCTTATTATACCAATTCCTAGCTTCAACATAATTGCCAGCCGAAAAGTAATAATTGGCTACGTTATAGTAGGCCGAGTTTCGTTTGGTACTGGTGGGGTGATTTTGAACAAAACTATCTAAGAGTTGTTCGGCATTGCTCGCTTGTGTTCGCACCGCACAAAGCGCGATATAATAATCACAATCGGCTTTAAGCTCTTCGCTTTGCGTTAACTGCTTGGCCTCTTTAAACAAATTTTGTGCGGCTTGGTACTGCTGTTTATTGAATAAACGAGTCGCCTGCTGGTAGGTCATAAAATTCTCGGTATACACTGCCGTTTGCTGACTGTAACTCGAGAAACCCGAACCGATTCCTAATACTAAACAAAATCCTATTGTTTTAAACATAAAGTCGTTTTTTTATCAAAACTCAAATATAAAAGAATTGCTTACTACATAACGCCAAACCCGGTTAATAATTATATCAAATTTAGCATTTTAGTCCGTCTCAACTTCCGCTTGACGCAAAAGCAAACTCATGAAATTTTCTATTACCCCTATAAATTGACTAGGCTAGTAAAATAGAACTTAAAAACTTTTGTTACCTTTAGCCTCAAATCTTAAAAACTATGGCGCAATCTATCCTTTCGCTTCGCAACGCGGCGATCTACCAAAGAGAAAGTCTTATTTTATCTGAATTAAATGTAGAAATCAATAAAGGTGATTTTGTTTATTTAATTGGTAAAACAGGAACCGGTAAAAGTAGTTTTATGAAAACGCTATACGGTGATATTCCCTTGAAAGAGGGCGAAGGAACCATTGTTGGTACCGATTTACGTAAACTCAAAGAAAAGGATATTCCTTTCTTACGCCGCAAACTCGGCGTGGTTTTTCAAGATTTTAAATTGCTGAACGACCGCAATATCAAGGAAAATCTAATGTTTGTTTTAAAAGCTACAGGCTGGAAAGACAAGGCCAAAATGGAAGAAAAAATTGATACGGTATTAAACAAAGTGGGTATGAAGACCAAAAATTTTAAATACCCCTACCAACTTTCTGGTGGTGAACAACAACGTATTGCTATCGCGCGTGCTTTACTCAACGACCCCGAATTAATACTAGCCGATGAGCCTACGGGTAATTTAGACCCACAAACCTCTGTAGAAGTAATGGAAGTTTTGCAAGAAATAAACCGTAACGGTAATACCATTTTAATGGCTACACACGATTATGCTTTGTTATTAAAATACCCGTCTAAAACTTTAAAATGCGACGGCCAAAAAGTGTTTGAAGTTGTACAGAAAACGGCTTAAAAAGAAGATTTATTTATGATTTCTGTTCTGATTCCCACTTATAACTATACTATTTTTCCATTGGTACAGAAAGTACACCAACTCCTCGCTGCCGAGAAAATCGATTTTGAAATTATTTGTTTAGATGATGCTTCTACCAACCAATCTAGTATAGATGAAAATGAAGAGATCAATGCTTTAGACCACGCATCTTACCAAGTACTTAAAGTAAATATTGGGAGAAGCAGAATTAGGAATCTTCTAGCAGACACTGCAAAATTTGATTGGCTACTTTTTTTAGATGCCGATGTGATGCCCATTAAAGATGAATTTATAAAAAACTACCTCAAATTTATCTCTAATGAGCACGACATTATTTACGGAGGCATAAAGTATATTCCCAACAAGCCCGATGCTGCTCAACTCTTACGCTGGCATTATGGGAATTTAAGAGAAGCTTTAGATACCGAAAAACGAAGTAGAAAGCCCTATGTTTCTTTTCTTACACTCAATTTTCTAATCCGTAAGTCAGTTTTTAAGAAAGTAAAGTTTAATGAAGATATCCCAAATTTAAGACACGAAGACACGCTATTTTCTTACCAGCTTCAGCAAGCAGAGGTACCTATCTTACATATTAATAATCCGGTGTATCATTTGGGGATAGAAAGCAGTAAAGAATTTTTGAGAAAATCTTTAGATTCTTTAAAAGCTGCCTTGTATTTTAAACAACATAAACTTATTGACCCCGACTATATTAAAATTTTAGCCTTTCATAAAAAATTAAAAAAAATAAAGTTAGATCGTGCTGCCGCTTCCTTGCCAAAAAGCACTTTACGCCACATCGAACGAAATTTATTAGGACCCAAACCTTCTTTGCGTCTTTTTGACTTGTACCGTCTTTACCACTTAATTCAACTCGATAGAAATGCCTAGGTTTTCTGTGATTATACCTATGTATAATAAAGCTGATTATATACAGCGAAGTGTACACTCTGTATTGCAACAAAAACTAGTAGATTTTGAATTACTCATTGTGAATGATTGCTCTACAGATGAAAGTTTATCTCGTGCAGAAAAAATAAAAGATTCCAGAACAACCATTCTTCAACACGAGGTAAATAAAGGTTTATCAGCTTCAAGAAATACTGGGATTTCTAATGCTAAAGGAGATATTATCACTTTTTTAGATGCCGATGACGAATGGAAGCCCAACTTTCTTGCTGCAATTGACACCCTTGCCAGAAAATTTCCCGAATGTGATATTTACGGAACCGATTACGAAGAAAAGATTAACAACCACACCGTTATTCCCGTAAAAAACCTTCCCAAAGGGGTGAGGCCCAATCAATATGTAAAAATTGAAGATTTCTTTACCGCCAGTTTATTCAACCCTATTTATTGCTATAGTTGTGTTGCATTTTCTAGAAAAGCGTTAAATAAAATTGGAAATTTTAATACCGCAGTAGATATAGGTGAGGATTTAGATTTTAACATAAGAGCCAATTCTCAATTTAAATTGGCTTATTATTATAAGGCTTGTGCAATTTACTATGTAGACATTCCTAATCAAATGACAAATAGTACTATTCGCAATAAAAAGCTAATAGATTTCAAGAAGTTTGACCGTCAAGCGGAAAGTCATCCCGAATTAAAAAAATACCTTAATGCTAGCCGGTATTATTACGCCTCCCAGTATAAAAATCAACGGAATAAAGCCTTGTTTAAAAAATTTAAACAAGAGATAGATTTTTCGGCGCTCAGCTTTAAACAGAAAGTATTACTTGAATGTCCGTTTTGGATGTATCAGGGTTTAAAAAAATTAAAAGCCTTTTTGATAAAAAGAGGAATTAAAGTCACTCCTTTTTGAGCCCAGTTAGGTATTGCTTCCAAAGCTGCTTCACCTTTTCCATAGAGAAACAAGCTACACTTTCAAGTGCAAAACCTTTGCATTGCTCATATAATGCTCTATCATCAATCATTCGATTCATCCCGTTGGTTAAGGCTTTAAAATTTTGATTTTCAACCAATAGACCATTTTTTTCTTGTTGAATAATCTCACTCGGCCCCGAAGAGCAATTAAAAGCCACCACAGGAGTTCCGCAGGCTAATGCTTCTACCAACACATTGGGAAATCCTTCATATTTACTGCTTAAAACCAAAAATTTAGCATGCTTTAAAAAAGGAAAAGGATTAGTTTGAAAAGCTAGCAGTTGTACTTGCTTTTGCAAATTGAGTTGCCTAATTCTATTTTTGAGCACTTCACTCTCGTAGCCATCTCCCATAATAACCAATTTTATTCCTTTCTTTGGCAAATTGCTTTTTGAAAACGCTAGGATTAAAGCCTCAAACTGTTTTACAGGATGATTTCTACCTACAGCAATAATATACTCCTCTGGTGTATTTAGGCTTTCGTTAGCTTTACGCTGAATTGTTTTTATATCTATAGCATTAGGAATGGCTGTAACATTACCAAAACCGTATTGCTGTTGTACTATCTGCTTTATTTCTTTGGCTACGGTTATTATGCCGGTATAATCCGCGTATAAATGTTGAGCGAGTTTTTTGGGTTTTGGAAAATACCACTCCAACCTATAACTGCGCACCATATTTATCATGGGGTATTTAAAAACCAATCTATTCAGTAACTTTTCCCTTAACGGAAAATCCTTCATTCTAAAATCTAAAATCAAATCGGGATTTTCGGCTTTTAAAGTTGTATGAAGTTTTTTATACCTTAAATATTTTGAAAGTGAAGAGCGTGAACCGGTTTTATACTTCCCTAAATTAATCAACTTTCCTTGGTAGGGATAGGCTACATCATCAAACAAGGTCACTATAAAAATTTTATGCCCCAATTCAGATAAAAGTTTCGATATAATTCCTGCAGCACGCTCGGCTCCTCCCCCGTTTAATCGATCGATTAAAATCCCTATTTTGTAACTCATTTTTTCTCTTTCGCTTTAAATTCATCAAAATCAACTCCATCTTGAATCAGACGTTTTTTAGGCCGAAAAGAATCGCTAAAAATACTCCTAGTTCTTTTTAAACCTTCAGCAGAAATGCCCATTAAATGGGTTAGCGTATGCGGAAAGTCATCTAGCATATAGGCTCTACTAGTATCAATCACAAAGTCAGTTGGCGTTTCAAAGCTAGGAGATTTCCAAAATATAAAAGGAATTTCATACATCGTTGAAGTGGGTTTATCTTCAAAATGCCCAAAAAATTCAGCAACATCATACATCTCTTCTCCGTGATCAGAAAAATATAAGAAAGCGCTCTTTTTGTTTTGTTGCTGTATTAACTTTAAAACTTCCGAAAGCACATAATCATTGTAGCGAATGGCATTGTCATAGGTGTTAATATTGCTCGTTTTTTCGTTTTTCTCTTCGGTTTTAAAATAATTAAAACGAGTAGGATAACGCTTATTATAAGCATAATGATTTCCGGCAAGGTGAAGAAAAATAACTTTTTTACCTTCTTCACTTAAGGTTTCATTCAGTAAAGGTAACAGCACCTCGTCATAATTTCCATTTTCATTAAAAGCGGAGTAATTTAGAAATACTGTCTCATGAGAAACTGAGGCTAGTTTAGAAATTAAATTATCATGAAAGCCAACGGGACGTTGATTGGAAAGCCAATAGGTCTTGTAGTTGGCACTTTTCAAAAACTGTATAAGCGATTGTGAGGCTTTAGGGTTTTCATAATTAGCCAGCGTAAGGGCATCATATAAAGAGCCCATAGTATAAACGTGAGAACTTATCACGTCATTAAATAATTTTAAAGAGTCTTGCGCTATCAATAACGGATTGGTAGGCCTATCATAGCCATACACTTGCATGTGTTTTCTACTGGCAGATTCTCCTATGGCTACCACAATCAACTCATTTTGAGTAGTGGTTGCTACTTCAATCTGTAAATTTTCTGCTCTAAATTGCTCTATTTCATTTACCTGCTCCTTGTATTGCGTGTAAGATTTTACCGTGATATACGGTAAATTATAGATTATAAGCTTAGAAAACTTAAGCACCCCTGCTAACATTAAAATAAATATGACACCGGTTACTATCTTGGGTTTTGATATCGCTTTCGCGGAAGCTATAGATTTAGGAAAAAATGAAAAAAGAGGAAGTAAAAATAAAAGTAACCACAGCAGATAATAGGTAGAGAACGTCTGGCTAAATTCGGTTATCTCGGCAGTATTGGTATTTAGAATCACATAAATATAACTCGCGTTAAATCTGGTTTCAAATAGAATATACAATCCGGTTTCAATAATTAAAATCAAGTAAAAGCCAAGCAACATGGCTTTACTAATCCATTTACTGCCTTTAAAAGAATTTAAAATTAAAACAGACACATAAATAATTATCCCAAAAAGCGTATTCTCTAAAACATTTAAAAACGTTGATGGTCCTATTTGATGAATACCTACCTCCAGCAACAGCGCCAAAATTATTGGGTAAACCAATAATAAAATTAAACTCATTTTAGGGGCTTGTAAGTTGAAGATTCTATTCATTTTTTTTTGAATTAAAATGCATATAAACGAAAAACAAAACAAGAATTAAATAGATAAAATAAGCCAAGGCATAGGCCTTCACTATTCCTTGCAACCCATAAACCTCAATAAACAGATGACTAAAAATAAGATAGGAAAGGTTTAAAACGCTATTGCTAATTAAATAAGCCTTAATCATTCGTTTGGCGTGGAACTGCTTTACCAGAGCGATGGCTAAGATGCTTATAAAATCACCAACCAACTGCCATAAAAATAAACGCTCTGTAGGTAAAAATTCATCGCCCAACAACAATTGAAGCAACCAAGTACGCAAAAAATAGATTATAAAAAATGCAACTACCAACAAAGGGATTGTAAGGGTATAAAAATGCTTCAACTCTTTTTTAAAGCTACCATACGCATCGGTTTTTGCTAGTTTGGGTAACAAATAAAATGAAGTAAGGCTTATAAAAAACATTAAGTAAAAAGAAGACAATCTATTCATAGCCTCCCAATAACCAGCGTCTTCTGTAGATAAGGTTTTAATTACTAAATTTCTAATCATTAAATAAGTAACCGAAACTATTGCGGTAGCATAAATGGTCATCAATAAATAACCACTTAATTTTTTTACCACAGTAAGAGAAAATAATTTGAATTGAAATAAATTCAATAATACCTCTCTTTCTTTTCCTAGCCCCAAAAGCATAAGGATAAAAACTAATATTGGTCCTAAGATAACGCCTATAAGCGCGCCCCTTAAACCCATTTGAAGCGCCAAGACAATAGTCATTACCATATTGCCTAGGCTTAAAACTCCATTAAGTACCACTAATTTTTTGTAGCGCTCTAAACCATTAAAAATATAAATTAATAATAGATTAAGCGATAAAAAGGGTAAGCCCACAGCAACCAACCGAATGATGTCTGCGTATGCATCTGTCTTGAAAACCACCTCACTCCAAAAAGAAGAAAATAAAAAAAGCACCACCCCAAAGACTAGCGCTACCCCCATACTCAATTGAAAAATACTGGCGATAATTTGTTGCTGTTGCTTAGCGTCTTCTTGGTATTCTGATACGTATCTTATGGCCCCGTTTTGATAACCTTCGGCAGTAAAACTAGAAATAGTCTGAGTAAAATTTCGCAAGTTTCCTAATAAAGCTAGGCCAGACGGACCTATTACCCGACTAACTACCATTGTAGTGACCACTCCAGATAAGGCTTTGAGCGCAACAATAATTCCGTTAAAATAAGAAGCTTTTAATAAAAGCCGATGTGTATTAAAAAACCTAAACCTCATTCGAAACTACTAAAGATACGAAGATACACTATTGAAGATTAATCTTTAGGTAAGCTACTAAAAAAGAATAACCCCAAACCAGCTGGTTTGGGGTTATTGTGATATAAAAACTAAAACAGTTTTTTATTTTAGATTATTTTATTGCGTTTACGTTCGTTCTCGGTTAAGAAAATTTTACGTATTCTAAGATGGTTAGGAGTCACCTCAACATACTCATCTTTTTGAATGTATTCTAAAGCTTCTTCTAAGCTAAATTTAATAGCCGGAACAATTTTTGCTTTATCGTCGGCTCCAGCCGAACGCACATTCGAAAGCTTCTTGGTCTTGGTTACGTTCACCGTCATATCATCTTGACGTGAATTCTCCCCAATCACCTGGCCTTCATAAATATCTTCACCCGGATCTATAAAAAAGCGACCGCGATCTTGTAGTTTATCAATCGAATAAGGAATTGCGGTACCTTTTTCCATAGAAACTAAAGAGCCGTTCAAACGCTGAGGAATGTCTCCTTTAATAGGCTGGTATTCTTTAAATCGGTGTGCCATAATCGCCTCTCCTGCTGTTGCGGTAAGCAACTGGTTACGCAAACCAATAATACCACGTGAAGGAATGATGAATTCACATACCATACGGTCTCCGCGAGCTTCCATACTAAGCATTTCACCTTTACGCATACTCACCATTTCAACCGCTTTACCAGAAACTTCTTCGGGTAAATCTATGGTCAATTCTTCTACCGGCTCACACTTTACACCGTCTATTTCTTTAATGATTACTTGCGGCTGCCCAATTTGCAACTCGTAACCTTCTCTACGCATAGTTTCTATAAGCACAGACAAGTGTAAAACACCCCGACCAAAAACCATAAATTTATCGGCACTATCGGTTTCTTCAACACGCAATGCCAAGTTTTTCTCCAACTCTTTGGTCAAACGCTCTTTAATGTGCCTTGAGGTTACAAATTTACCGTCTTTACCAAAAAATGGAGAATCATTAATAGTAAACAACATACTCATAGTAGGCTCATCTATGGTAATGGTCTTTAAAGCTTCAGGATTTTCTACATCGGCAACGGTATCACCAATATCAAAGCCTTCTAAACCTACTAGCGCACAAATATCTCCTGCTACAACTTCTTGCACTTTTCTACGGCCCAAGCCCTCAAAAACGTGCAATTCTTTAATTTTAGATTTTATAATGCTACCATCTCTTTTTACTAGAGAAACCTGCATACCTTCTTTTAAAACACCTCGTTGCAGGCGTCCAATTGCGATTCTTCCTGTAAAAGATGAGAAATCTAAAGAGGTAATCAACATTTGTGGCGTACCTTCTTTATCTACTTTAGGTTCAGGAATATGCTCAATAACCATATCTAAAAGCGGCTCCAAATTTTCGGTTTCATTTTTCCAATCGGTGCTCATCCAGTTGTTTTTAGCCGAACCATAAACCGATGGGAAATCAAGCTGCCACTCTTCTGCCCCCAACTCAAACATCAAATCAAATACTTTCTCATGTACCTCGTCTGGCGTACAGTTTTCTTTATCTACCTTATTGATAACCACACATGGTTTTAAGCCTAAATCAATTGCTTTTTGCAATACAAAACGCGTTTGCGGCATAGGCCCCTCAAAAGCATCTACCAATAGTAAAACCCCATCGGCCATATTTAAAACTCGCTCTACCTCACCTCCAAAATCGGCGTGACCAGGGGTGTCAATAATATTAATTTTGGTTCCCTTGTAAGTAACCGATACGTTTTTTGAGGTAATCGTAATACCACGCTCACGCTCAATATCGTTATTATCAAGAATAAGGTCACCTGTGTTTTCGTTTTCACGGAACAAACGGCAATGGTACATAATCTTATCTACCAAAGTGGTTTTACCGTGGTCAACGTGTGCAATAATTGCAATGTTTCTAATTGAAGTCATATAGTAATTTAAAGGCTGCAAATTTACGCTTAATTTTCTGATATTAAAGCTTTAACCTAAAAATATAACATGAAGTTTAAAGAAACTAACATTTACTTACATAAACCCTTTATTTTAAACGATTTCTATCCGCTTTAAGCGGAATAATTCACTCATAAATAAAGAAAATGCAATGCTCAAGATTAAAAAATAACCGCTTATTACCGTATAATTACTTGGTTAGGGCTCTGTTTACGAAAGTATGCCCATTGGCTATAATTTTTCTTCAGCGGCAAATCAATTTTAATTTATTCTCTACCTTTGTCTTAAAGTTAATGTTATGAATTTAGAGCAAATACCCCATATTAAACATATAGATAAAGATAATTTTTTCTTACTCGCCGGCCCTTGTGCTATTGAGAGCGAAGAAATGGCACTGCGTATTGCCGAAAAAGTGGTAAATATTACCGATAAACTAGGAATACCCTATATTTTTAAAGGCAGTTTTAAAAAAGCCAATCGAAGCCGAATAGATAGTTTTACCGGGATTGGCGACGAAAAGGCCTTAAAGATTTTACGTAAAGTTGCCGAAACTTTTAAGGTACCCACCGTAACCGATATTCATGAAGTTAGCGATGCAAAGCTGGCCGCCGAATATGTAGATGTACTGCAAATACCTGCCTTTTTAGTGCGCCAAACCGACTTGGTGGTGGCTGCCGCCGAAACCGATAAGGTAGTTAACTTAAAAAAGGGACAATTTATGAGTCCAGAAAGCATGCAACACGCGGTTAAAAAAGTTACCGACAGCCACAACGAGCAAGTTATGATTACCGATCGCGGTACTATGTTTGGTTACCAAGATATGATAGTTGATTTTAGAGGTATACCTACTATGCGCCAGTATGCGCCCACAGTGCTAGACGTTACGCACTCCTTACAACAACCCAACCAGAGCAGTGGCGTTACCGGTGGCCGACCAGAAATGATTGAAACCATTGCCCGTGCAGGAGTGGTGAATCATGTAGACGGACTTTTTATTGAAACGCATTTTGATCCGGCAAACGCAAAAAGTGATGGCGCGAATATGCTAGATCTTAAGCATCTAGAAAAACTTTTACACAACCTGGTGCAAATTAGAAAATGCGTTAAGGCTTTATAAAAGCTTGACTCTGGCTTTAGTGTAGCATAGATTTTAAGCACTAACTGCTCAACTTTTAAACCTAACCCCAAGAACTTTTTAAATTAAGGTCTTGGGGTTTTGTTTTCAACCTAAAGAGCTTTTCTATAAAAGTTGTACAACTTTCTGAAAAATATTGTACAATTTTTATAAAAATATTGTACAATTTTTGGTGGAATATTGTACAATATTTTATTACACTCTCAAAGGCTTGTGTTTACAAGCCCTACAACTTGTCATTAAAAGCTGCTGTAGTTTTCATTAATTAGCTGGCAATTACCCCATAAAATAAATAAAACATAGCCTTAAAGGCTATGTTTTATTTAGTAAAATCTTATGGTTGATAATAAAAGTTTGTCTAGTGCTAAGGAAGCATCAAGGCTACGTAAACCGGATAATGATCTGAAGGATACCTTCCTTCATACTGATTATCTAAAACTTGATAACTTTTTACTTTTATCGCTTTAGATACGTAAATATAATCGATACGGTATTTATGCGGTATTCGTGAATTAAAATAATTAAAAGTACCCTTTGGCCCAATGGGCGCTGTTTGAGCAACTTTTTTTGCGTCTTTAAAATACTTATCAAAATAAGCAATAGGCGCTGTGGTCTCTTTCGAGTTAAAATCACCTCCTATTATAACAGGGTAGTGTTTTTTATTTATTTCTTCAATCTTTCTTTTGATCAGTTTTAAACTTTCTAATTTGGCTACCTCTCCCACTCTATCTAGATGAGTATTTAGTACATAGAACCTTTTACGGGTTGCCTTATCTTTTAATAATGCATAAGTAGCAATGGTAACTTGTTTGGCATCCCAGCCTTTAGATTCTTGTTCGGGCGTTTCAGACAACCAAAACGTATTGCTTTCTAACAAGGCAAATTTATCTTCATTATAAAAGATAGCGTTATAGCCTCCCCATTTTACATTTTCAACACGTCGATCTCCTACAAAACTAAAATTAGTTAGCGCCTTTTTTATATCTATTATCTGCTGATCTAATGGCTCCTGCAACAAATAGATATCTACGGGCACTTCTTTTAACTGCCTTATGAGCAATTCTTTTCTGTTCGACCAGCTAATTTCTCCCACACCTTCTTGAGCATACCTAATGTTGTAACTCATGATCTTAAGATTCCTATCTTTTTCGGCTTTGGGCAAACGCTTTAATCCAGCGCAAGAAAAAAGAATGCCGGTGCCTAATAGCAAGCATAAAAATGCTCTACTCCCCATTTACATAATCTTTTAAGTAAGCATATCTTGGGGTTAACTCTCCATTAGACGTCATTCTAGCCCGTTCTAAGATACCGTCTGGGTCGTCATTAAAAAAGTTGGGAATTACATGCTCTAAAAACATATCTCCAAAGCCTTCGCTAGCATCTTTAGGTAGTTCACAAGGCAAATTATCTACAGCCATTACGCAAATCGCATTTTTTGCATCGTAGGCGACTTCTTTGCCAGTGGTTTTATCATAGCCATAAAACGGATCGGCGATGGTTGAAGCCCTTATGGTGCTGGCAATGGGTCCGTTGATATCGCAACTTACATCGGCAATGAGATTGATCTTAAAATCTGGCTGTTGGATTTGTTCTTGGGTAATCAATTTTGGCGCGCCTTCACCATAAAAATGACCGGCTATAAAATAGTCGGTTACCCGCGAAAAACGCATAAAATTAGATTCGTATTGTTCAGGATGATTGTAAAAGTCGTATTTATCTAGCACCTTAGCATCTTTACGTTTGTTATAATCAAGCACATCTAGCAGCGTATACACCGGCTCATCATAGCTTTTGGTTAAGAAATCGTGCACGCTAATCATTTTGATATTCAGGTGTTCTAAAATTTCTTGTGCCCCGTGGGCTACTTTTCCCGATCCTGTTAGCGCTATTTTAATAGGTGACAATTTTACCTGCTGCAAGTTGGCTACCACAGCATTATAATCGGGTAGGTCTTCTACCTTGGGTAAATTGAACAAATTATCGCGTAATCCTAAAGCTCTAAAGCCATTGTACGCCCCAACAATACCAGCGTAGCGACCAAAGCCAATAAGCCTGCTGTTTTGGGCATCGGTAATTACTTCGTGATCATAGAGTTCTATATTCTTGGACAAAATAGCCTGCAACAAAGCCCTATTGTAGGGTTGCTTTTTGATGGTATGCGAGAAGAAAAAATATTTTTTATTGGGTATTAAAGCTTCAACCGGCACCTCCTTTACTCCTAATAACACATCGCAGTCGCTCATATCTTGCGTTACCTCAAACCCCAAATGCTTATAGTCTTCGTCTGGAAAAACGCGAATAGCTGAAGATTCTACCGCAATTTGGCAGCTGGGAAATTGCTTTTTAAGTTGAGAAAGTTTTTCTGGAGAAAACACCACTCGCCTGTCGGGCGGATTTTTACGTTCTTTTATAATTCCTATTTTCATATTTTCACAAAAATTTTATCGGCAAAAGTTAAAACCACTTCGTCTTTAACAAGTTAGCGGAAGACTTTCGGATTTATTGGGTAAATATATGATTTTATTGTATCTTTGCCAGCCTTATCTATTACAGATATTGTTCTTTTAAACTATTTTGCGTTAGGGATAGCAGCGGCATACTTTTAAAGCTGGTTTGCTTTAAAAGATATAGCGGATAGCCCGCCGCTTTTGCATCAAAAGCGGAACGCCCAGAAATTTGAATTAAGCTTGTTGCCTAAGTTTTTTCTGCCAAGGGTAAAAAGGGAATAGTTGTTGTAGATAATGGTACTACTATTGGGGTCGATTTGGTTTTGACAGCGAGTCGAATTGAATAGTAAGCACGTCGAGCGCCGGAATATAGCTCGTAAATCTCATGTTTCAGACTTTTTTAAACGGCGAAAATAATTACGCCTTGGCTGCATAATCTGAATTATAGTAAGATTAGCTTAGTCCCTGTAAGACAGGGAGCCGAGATGTCTCGTGAGGGCCTTAATTTACGGCACTTGCATTTGAGGCACCGATAAAGTAAATTTAGGTATTCTGACGCCTTTAAGGAATACCGAAATTGAAAAGGCTAAGGAAAGATTAGGCGGTTTTCTGCCAGATTTTTCTCGAAAATCCAAGTGAAAACTAAGCGTGTAGAAAGCTATTGAATTGCTTGTTTGGACGGGAGTTCGAGTCTCCCCGACTCCACTTAATAAAACCGTAACTACTTTGAAATATTGTAGTTACGGTTTTTTTTATTTTTAATATGTGCCCTATAAAGTGACCCATTAATTGTGATGACCTATTCAAAATGCAAATAAAAACGGATTATTTGCTCTTTCTATTTTTCGTTACTAAAGAAAAAATCTTACCGCGCTTTTTCTAACAGTTGTATGTTATTCTCAATTTGGTAACGCCCGTGTTGGCAAGTGATCTTTTTTAGCGCTTCTTTGTAAAAATATGATGTTGCGTTGCGGTGAAGTAATCTTTGAATACTTGGTTCAACTCGGTGCCTTCTTTACTTGCCGAAATACCTAAAAACGGATACAAACCTATTATAGCCTGAGAGATGGCTTGCACAGATTGTACGGCTGCTTGGTGTACCTCCACCACCCATTCTTCCCAACCAAATGTTGAGTTGTCTAGACGCCTTTCGGTTTGTAGTGCTAAATCATACAAGCGTTTTTCGCCTTCTTTTAGCCTAGTATTTAAAATTCGCCAAGCTGGTTGAGCCTCTTTAAAACTGGCTAAAGCTAAAAAATGTTGCGCCATGCCAATATAGTTGATCCATAAGGTGAAATCGGCAAAGATCAAAAAAGGAATTTGGTACAAGTCTGCCGTATGTTTTACTTCGTGATAAACAAAACTAAATCTTGGCGCCACACGATAATCTGAAACCTGAAAAGAATGTGTAGCCGTAGCCTTTAAACCCATACTCGACCAGTTAGGAATAATCTTCACCGCTTCTTTGGGCAAAACAAAACTCTTTATTAAGTCGTTTCCGTTGTCATCTTTTACTGGCTTCCCGGCATTCATAATTCGAGCATTTAAAGTAAAATGCGTAAGATAAGGTGCACCAGTGGCGTAATGCCAAGTTCCATTAATACGGTATTGCCCTTCTTCTTGATGCGCTTCGCCAAATACTCCGCCGCTTCCGCCTAATATGGTGTTTTCTTTACCTTTAAAGACTTCGGCTGCAGCCTCGTGTGCTAAATTGCCAACAAAGAAATTGGCACCACTGCACAAGGTGAGCGTCCATCCCAGGCTGCCATCTATTGTTGCTACTGCCTGTAACTTCTTTAAACCTTGGGTTAAAGATAAAGCTTGACCGCCATATTCTTGAGGTACCCAGATATTCCATAAATTTTCTTGCGCCAAGTATTGCAGTACTTCATTAGAGAAGCTTGTCGCATTTAAACAGGCGGCTTTAAGTTGTTGCTGGCTGATGCCCTGTAGATTGGTTTTCATCTTGTATTAATTTTCTCCACTTTAAATATCCTGAAACCCCTACCACAAATAAAAAACTGGTGAGGGCGGCATAGATATAAAGTTCTTTATAAATAAGTAAAGGGATGGTGATGATATTACTGATGTTTAGAAAAATCCAATTCTCCATTTTCCGTTTTGCCATCAACCACATGCCTGCCCAAGCAAAAGCACTGGTGGTTGCATCCCAAATAGGTACATCAGAATCGGTGTAATTGATTAACCAGAAGCTCATCGCCCCAAAGCAAAACAACACAATGCCAAAGCTTTTTATATAATCTAAACGATTGGCATATTGTATGGGTGGCGGATTGTTTTTTTTGCCAAACTGCCAATACAACCACCCGTATATACTCATTACTAAGTAATATAAACTCAAAACAATATCGGCATACAACTGGGAGTGATAATGAATCCAGATACTTAGCAGTATAGAAACAATACCAAATAGGTAATTATGTATATAGTTTTGCCTGGCCAGTAAAACTTGAGTGACGCCAAAGCAGGTGCCTAAGATTTGAATAAGGGTAAAATTGTAAAACAGCGAATCCATTTCTTTACAGTTTAACGAAATGGCAAGTGCAGACCAAGACTTTTATTTGCAAAAGTAGCCCGTTAAAATCCCTACGCTGGCATTATCCAGATCAGGTTTAGAGGATGACCTCTGGGTATCTTCTCAGCCTATGAAATAAGCACCCCATTTCTTAGTGCGAATGTAAGCAAAATAATCATGCGAATACCCTATAAATTTGATTTTGTTTAAGCCTACTCCCTTTGCGTGAAAATAGAGAATATTGTCTACTGCCTTAAACTATATTTAAGTTAGGTTGCATTCAAAAAAAAGAAATATTCTCGTACTTTCGGCCACAAAATGAACGCAATGGACAGTCATGAACTAAGTGTAATCTTTTTAGTGATTTATGTGGTACTAATCGCTGGTATTGGCATTTACTACAGCAAAAGTAAAAACAACGAAGATTACTTTCTGGCTTCGCGCAAATTACCCGCGTGGTTACTGGCAGTGACCTTCATTGCCAGTTGGTGGGGAGGCGGATCGGCAATAGACTTGGTAGACCACGCCCACACCAACGGCCTCAACTCTTTTTGGATTTACGGAGTACCCGTTTTACTTGCAACAGGCTTGATGTATGTTTTTTCTAAAGGTATTAGAAACTTAGGGCATTTGTCGCAACCACAATTGATGCAAGCCCGTTATGACCGAAGGACCGGATTTCTACTCAGTATTTTCATACTGCTTTTTATGCTTATTGCCGCTGCTATTCAAGTAATTGTCATAGGTAAATTTTTTGAGGCTTTCTTTAACATTAGTTATGAAACCGGAGCCGTTTTGGGTACAGCTATAGTCCTTTTATATTCGCTCTTCGGCGGATTTAAAGGAGTAGTGGTAACCGATTTACTCCAATTTGTCTTTTTCTTATTGGCGGGAATTTTTCTATTTTATTTTACGTACACCGCTTCTGGTGGAATGCAGGCGGTACAGCAACAAGCGCTGCTTCAACAAAAAACCGGATTTACCTCCTTTTTTTATAAAGTTCCCGACCAATTAGCCTACGTGATTACCTTTGGTACCTCGTGGATGATACAAGCCAACGTTTGGCAAAGAATTTCGGCCGCCAAAACTGGTAGCGACGCCAAAAGAATGATGCTGTACAGTTTTATTGCCTTTATTCCTTTATACCTCATGGTAACCTATACCGGAATGTTCGCCAGTGTACTATATGAAGATTTACCGTCAAGCGGAATTGTACCCACTATGGTTGCGCAAATAGAGCAACCTATGCTAAGCGCGATGATTTTTGTAGGCTTGAGTGCCGCCATTATGTCGACTATGGATTCACTGCTCAATACCGGTGCTATGGCACTAAGTGTAGATATTTATCAAAACCACCTGAAGCCCCAATCGAGCAATAAAGAGAAAATATTGGTCTCGCGCGTAGCTACCTTACTTATGGCTGCCATTGCCTTATTTATCGCACTAAAAATAAAATCGGTTTTAAAAGTATCTTGGATAGGGTCAGATTTCTTAACCAGCGGCGCATTTGTACCATTAGTTATGGGATTTTTATGGTATAAGGGGAGTAGCCAAGCCGCCTTTTATACCATGCTGTACGGTCTAGCATTCTCAAGTTATCATTTTGCTATTGCCCTAGGGGCCGATTTACCTCTGGCTTGGGAGGTGGCTTCTACACAGCAAGCGCTAGTAGGCATTGGCGGGGCTTTTATTTTGTATGTAAGTTTAAGTTATTGTACTTCTTCAGATTATAATCAAAACAAGGCTTTCATCCGTAAAGCAAATATTTTAAAAAGATAAAAGCAATAAATTATGCTTTATTGATTTATTTTAATAAATTTAAACCTAATTAACAAAAATTTAATTTTTAATTAAAATTTTTCTGCAAAAATAAGCCTAATTTTAAAGAAAAAAGAAATGGGACGAATTGAAGAGAAACATAGAAAAAGAAAAGAACAAGATCAGCCGTTAGATTCATTTGGTAATCGAAAGCGAGAGAACAATGAGGTAGATTTTGATGAGGAAACTATAAAAGACCAAAAAGACAAAAAGTAGTTTAATTTTAAGTTTAGTTGTTGGAAAAGGGCAGTTGTTTTAGCTGTCTTTTTTTTGCTAAAAGTTTATTTTTGTTTAACGTAACAATAAAATTATTAAACATATGTATTTTTCACGAGCACAAATCAAGGCTATGGACCAACGCTACCGTGCTAATTTTATCAATAGCTTGAGTGGATATAAATCGGCCAATCTGATTGGTACACGATCGCAAGATGGAATTGAAAATCTCGCTATTTTCAGCTCTGTAATTCATTTAGGAAGTCATCCGCCTTTACTAGGATTTATCTTACGCCCTACTTCTGCAATTCGCAACACTTGGGATAATCTTAACAGCACTGGTGTTTTTAGTGTAAATCACGTGAACAAATCGATATATCAACAAGCTCATCATACCTCAGCCCGCTATAGTGGTGAGGTATCAGAATTTGAGAAAAGTGGTCTTACACCTGTCTATAAAAACGATTTTGAAGCTCCATTTGTAGCAGAAGCACCGGTACAAATAGCTTGTAAAATGAAAAATCATTACTTTATAGAAGAGAATAAATGCCGATTAATTGTAGGAGAGATTTTAGGCGTTTATAGCGAAACCTCGCCAGCAGAAGATGGTTTTTTAGGATTAGCCCAACAAGATACGGTGTGTATAAATGGTTTAGATGCCTATGCCTTACCTCAACTTTTAGATCGTCTGGCCTACGCCAAACCTAATGTACCCACAAAAAGTATTTATGAATAAGAAACATCTTCCTGTAAAGATTTGCGTGACTTGCCAGCGTCCATTCACTTGGCGTAAAAAATGGCAACGCGATTGGGAACATGTAAAATATTGTAGCCAAAGATGCAGACAAAACAAAAAGACAGCGCACTAGTTTGGTTTAGAAACGACCTGCGCATTGCAGATCAAAAAAGCTTATACACCGCTTGCAAAAAACACCCACAAGTATATGCGGTTTATTGCTTTGATCCGCGCCATTATGCTACCACCTCCTATGGTTTTAAAAAAACAGAGAAGTTTAGAGCGCAATTTCTTATAGAGAGTGTAAAGCAGTTAAAACAGAATTTAAAGACTAAATTAGGCATAGACTTATTAGTTTTTAAGGCGCAACCCGAGGATAAAATACCCGAATTGGTCGAACAATTTAATATTACCAACCTCTATTCTCAAAAAGAATGGACAGTAGAAGAGTTTTTGGTTTATAGTAAAATTAAAAGTCGATGCAGTTTGTTGAAAACGCAAACTTTTTTTGACCAAATGCTATATCACCCTAAAGACATCCCCTTTAGTTTTAATCAAATACCCGAAGTCTTTACGGCATTTAGAAAAAAAGTAGAAAAAGAAGCCAAGGTAAGAGCTTGCCTACCGCTACCGCAAAAAAACTACCATCAAGCACTTAGTGAACATTCAGAAGCTATACCAACATTGGAGGAGCTAGGGCTGAATTCTTTTAAACCCGATTCTCGCACCGCTTTCCCCTTTAAGGGAGGAGAACAAGAGGCCTCTAAAAGAATACAGGATTATTTGTGGAAAACCCAAAAGTTGAGCGTTTATAAAAAAACGAGAAATGGACTATTGGGTGCAGATTACAGCTCAAAACTATCGGCTTGGCTGGCTAACGGTTGTATATCGGCTAGGCAAATTTATTGGGAAGTCAAAAAATATGAAGAGGAAATCATAAAAAACGAAAGCACGTATTGGTTAATTTTTGAGTTGCTATGGCGAGACTTCTTCAAATACATTTCACTCAAGCACGGTAATTCTATTTTTAAGCAATCAGGAATCCGTAAAGAAAAACTAACCTGGCATAATAACCCACAGGTATTTGAACAATGGCGACAAGGTAAAACAGCCGAACCGTTTGTCAATGCTAATATGATTGAATTAGCTCAAACCGGATTTATGAGCAACAGAGGAAGACAAAACATCAACAGTTATTGGGCAAAGGAATTAAAACAAGATTGGCGAAAAGGCGCCGCCTACTTAGAGAGTATGCTAATAGATTATGATGTGCACAGCAATTGGGGCAATTGGATGTACAACAGTGGTGTAGGCAATGACCCTCGAGATCGTAAATTTAATATTAAAAGTCAAGCCAACCGATACGATGCTTCTGGTAAATACCAACAGACTTGGCTACAAAACAAACTATTTTCATGAAAACGCTACGCTTAATTTTGGGTGACCAATTGAATTATAAACATTCTTGGTTCTCTACTACCGATGATAATGTGCTTTATTTTATGGCCGAAATGAGGCAAGAAACCGATTATGTTAAACATCACATTCAAAAAATTGTAGGCTTTTTTGCTGCAATGCGAAACTTCTCTCAGCATTTAAAAGAGCGTGGTCATAAGCTAGTGTACTATACACTGACCGATAAAAAGAACAAGCAAGATTTAAATGCCAACCTTAAAGCTTTAATAGATGAACATGACGTTGAATGCTTTGAGTACCTCTTACCAGATGAATATAGATTGGATGAGCAACTAAAAAAATTTACCGATGAGTTAAAGATAAAAACCAAAAGCTATGATACCGAACATTTTTTTACCCAACGCTATGATTTAGCCGATTTTTTTGAAGGCAAGAAAGAATTGATAATGGAGTATTTTTATCGTGCTATGCGAAAGAAGCACGGTATTTTAATGCAAAACGAAAATAACCCAGAGGGCGGCAAATGGAATTTTGATAAAAGTAATCGGAAAAAGTGGAAAGGCTCTCCAACGATTCCGCACGAAAAAGGATTTAGAAAAGACGTAGCCGATATTGTTGATGCGCTAACTAAAACCGATGTAAAAAGTATAGGAGAGATAAACAAAACACAATTTAATTGGCCCACTTCGCGTGAAGACAGCTTAAAAGTTTTGCGGTATTTCTGCGACGAGCTCTTAGTGCACTTTGGCGATTTTCAAGATGCTATGCATACGAAAGAAAACTACCTTTTTCATTCTAGACTCTCTTTTGCCTTAAACACCAAAATGCTATCCCCTAAAGAGGTTATCGATAAAGTTCTAGACACTTACTACGATGCCAAGAACGATATTAATATTTCTCAAGTAGAGGGATTCATACGTCAGATTTTGGGTTGGCGCGAATATATGCGCGGAATTTATTGGAAGGAAATGCCAGGATACCGCCGCAGTAATAAACTGGACCACCAAAACCAACTCCCCGATTTTTATTGGACCGGTAAAACCAAAATGAATTGTCTTAGCCACGCCATTTCGCAAAGTCTAGAACTTGCCTATGCGCACCACATTCAACGGCTTATGGTTACGGGTAATTTTGCCCTGCTTATTGGTGTGCACCCCAATGAGGTTGATGCTTGGTATCTAGGCATATATATAGATGCAATTGAGTGGGTAGAAATGCCAAATACTCGCGGTATGAGTCAGTTTGCCGATGGTGGCATTGTAGCCACAAAACCCTATATTTCAAGCGGTAGTTACATCAATAAAATGAGCAATTATTGTCAAGACTGCCACTATAAGGTAAAGGAGAAAACCGGAGAAAGCGCATGTCCATTTAATGCACTTTATTGGAATTTTCTAGCTACTCATCGCGAAAAATTAAAAGACAACCAACGTATGAGTATGATGATGAGTATGCTTAATAAAATGGATAAATCTACCTTAGCCGCTCATCAAGAACGCGCTCAGAAAATAATAAATAAACCAGATGACTTTTAAACTAAACTCACCAAGGTACTTGAAAATGAACATCTTGAAAACAATCAAGGTATTTTAACCAGATATACGGTTTTTAATCCAAACTATACAATATACCACTATTTAATTCAATTTTTTCGTAAATTAGATAGAGTAAACAACCAACAAAATGTTAGAAATTGTATTATTGGATGACGAGCTTAAAGCCGTAAAAAGTCTGGAGTGGGAAATTGAAAATTATTGCCAAGGGGTAAATATATTAAAGACTTTCACCAATCCTAACGAGGCACTCTTGTATCTAAAAAATCATACTCCAGATTGCTTATTCATCGATGTAGAGATGCCTCAGATGAATGGTTTAGAGTTTATCAGCAAATTTCAAAGCCGTCAGTTTGCGGTAGTTTTCGTAACGGCTTATAGTCAATATGCCATAAAGGCCATTAAAGAAAGTGCTTTTGATTACCTGCTAAAGCCTATTGATACAGATGATCTGGTTTCTACCATCAATCGGTTAAAGTATAATAAAGAAAAGAAAAATCCCAGTGATATTTTAGAAGAACGTCTAAACAATCAAAAAAGGGTTGCCATTCCCGTCGATGGAAAATTAGTTTTTATTGAACCACAGCAAATTGCCTATTGTAAAAGTGACGGTAATTATTGTCGCATTTATTTATGCGACGGTAATGAATTGTTTTTATCAAAAAAGCTAAAAGACATACAATGCCTTCTACCCGACAATCATTTTTTTAGGGTGCATAACAGCTACTTGGTAAATTTAGATCAAGTATGTGAGTTTGTAAAAGCCGAGGCTTATATCGTGCTTAAGAACAACATAAAAATTCCAGTCTCACGCAATAAAAAAGCTGATTTTCTCGGTCGGGTATAGGCAGTGGTTTGTTTGTAATTTAATATAAGTTATTTTGTCATCAACAGCTCTCCAAACTTTATTAAAATTCGCAAAGGCTCTAAACCTTAAGCTATTATGCTTTCTATGGATGAATATTTTGGTGAGTTTTAGTATTGGTCGAGCCCAAAATTTGGATACAGAGCTTTTTGTTCGATCACCAGACAGCACCCAGGTACTCGCTCTTATAAATCGTTCACGTGAATTGCATAAAAAAAAGCAACAAGACAGTTTAGAATTTGCCTTGGCACGGCAAGCTATACTTTTAGCAGAAAAACTAAACGACACCCTTTTGATGGCTCGAGCAAATGACAATTTAGGCTTGCTTTACCGCTACCATAAAAATTATTCTACCGCTTTTGCTTACCATCAACGCGCTTTTGAGTGGATTGAAAATAAATCAGTTGACAAACTTTACAAAATGATTTTTGCCAACAATGCAGGAGTAGCTAGTCGGTACGACCAGAAATATGCTACAGCAGTAGATTTTTATATGAAAGCCCTGCAACTGGCCGAGGAGGAAGAAGACTTAAGAAATATAGCCATTGCTAGTAATGGGATTGGCAATGCTTTAAGTCAAATCCCGGGAAAACAAAAAGAATCTTTGGCTTACTTTAACCGTTCTTTAAAAGCAGAACAACAACGCGGTAATAAGCTGGGTACAGCCATGAACTATTTATCGATTGCTGATTATCATATCGAAACTAAAAATTATGTTTTAGCCAAATCTTACCTTAACCGCTTATTGCGTATCAATCAAGAAATGAACAGCGTTTTTGGCTTGGCAATCGCTTATGAGTATTTGGGTCTAACCTATCTTGAGGAAAGTAAAAATCTTACTCAAGCTGTTATTTACTATAAAAAAGCCCTTGCGGGTTATGTTCAACTTGAAAACCGTCATAAAGAAGCAGAAGTACTGCATCAATTAGGGCATACTTTTTTAAATAAAAAAAATTACACCCAAGCCAGTAATTATATACAACAATCGCAAAAATTGGCCACGACAAACAAGCAAACGGCTGTTTTGCAAGGTAATTATGAGCTATTGGCGCAATTGCACGAAGAACAAAACCAATTTGCCGATGCCTTGAAACACTATAAATGGGCGCAAGCTTACGCAGATAGTTTAAAAATACATGAGCAAAATGTTAAAATAGATGCCCTGACCAAACAGTATAACTTGGCTAAAAAGGAAAATGAAATTGCGCTATTAAAAAAAGATAAAGCCCTGCAAGCTGTTAAACTAGCTAATCAAAATGAATTGCTTGCTAAGCGTAATCTCATCAGTTTTTTTCTAGGGGTTAGTCTGCTTTTAATCCTTATTATTTTGTATTTACAATCCCGTAATTACAAAGAAAGAAAAGCAACCAATGCCAGAATTAATCAAGAAGAGAAAGAAAAACTAAATGCAATTTACGAACGTAATTTAGCTCGAGCCGAAATACTAGTTACCCGATTAAGGATAAATCCGCATTTTTTATTCAATAGTTTAAACGCTATCACCTACTTGATTCAAATCAAGCAAAATGAAAAAGCAATTAAGTACCTAAAATTATTCAGCAGGTATACTCGTATGGTTCTCGAAACTTCAAAACAACACGTTATTTCATTATCCGAAGAACTTAAACTGGCCAACTACTACCTACAACTAGAAGAAAATCGCTTCGAACAAGACTTGGAAATCCAGTTTGTTGGTGCTAATAATACTGAAATTCAAGAAGTTAAGATTCCACCACTTTTGTTACAGCCTTTTTTAGAAAATGCTATTTGGCATGGCTTAATGCTCAGTGACAAAAAAAAGAAAAAAATAAGTATCGTTATCAATCACAACACAACAAAAACCAGCATAAGCATCACCGATAACGGAGTAGGTCGTCAACCCAAACCCAGTTCACAGAAAAAACACAAAAGTATGGGCGTTTCTATCATCAAAGAACGAATAGAATTATATAATAAATCCTTTCAAGGGGAAATTACCTATAGAATAGTCGATTTGAAAGATGAATATCAAGCTCCGCAGGGCACCCAAGTTATTTTAAACATTTATCCGCAAAAGAGAACTGAAATGAATATCGCTTTCGCGGAATAAAATTTAAACGAAGTCTCTCAGCTACTAAAAATCTTACTTACTTTTGCATCAAATAATGTAAACCATGACTCCAACTTATATAGGATATTTCTTTCAATTAGAACCCGTCCAACCGCTTGCCGAAATCTTGATTGCCCAGCTTAACGAATTAGGTTTTGATAGTTTTGTTGAAACCGAAACGGGATTAGAGGCCTATATAGAGAAATCTCTACATCAGCCAAAAGAGGTTGAAGAATTATACGTTTTTCAAAATCCTGATTTTAAAATAGATTATGAAGTTAAGGAAATTGAACAGGTAAATTGGAATGAGGAATGGGAACGAAATTTCCAACCTATTTTAGTGGATGATATCTGCCAAATAAGAGCACCTTTTCACGCCAAGCAAGAGACGACTTATGATATTATTATTGAACCTAAAATGTCTTTTGGTACTGGGCATCACGCCACCACCCATATGATGGTACAACACTTGTTGCAACTAGATTGCACCGATAAAACGGTTTTAGATATGGGCTGTGGCACGGGTATTCTTGCCATTTTGGCCGGTATGCGAGGTGCTACAGATATAACCGCTATAGACATAGACCATTGGTGCTTTTTAAATACACAAGAAAATGTAGTTCGCAATAACTACCCTGCAATTAAAGTTTTTGAAGGCGACGCATCACTGCTTGGCCCTAAAAAATTCGATTTAATCATCGCCAATATCAACCGCAATATTCTTCTTCAAGATCTACCCATTTACGAAAAGGTATTGCAACAAGAGGGTATAATTTTATTAAGCGGCTTTTACGAAGAAGATTTAGGTCTCATAAAAGAAAAATGCAATCAATTGGGACTGCAATATGTAAACCACCACATAAAAGATAATTGGGTGGGGGCAAAATTTGTTAAAAATTAAAATTTACATTCAAAAATATTTATTTTTGAAAGAAACAAGTTTAACAACTATGAGTGTTCAGGAGGAAGTACTAGAAAAGAGAGCGACAGAAATCGCAGAAGAAGAACAGAACCAAATTATTGTTTTTAATGATGATGTCAACACTTTTGACCATGTTATTGAAATGCTAATGAAGAGTTGTGATCACGATGCCCTACAAGCCGAGCAATGCACGCTTATTATACATTACAAAGGGAAATGTGCCGTAAAAACGGGAGATTATGAAGATTTAAAACCACGTTGTACTGCTTTACTAGAAGCGGGAATAAGTGCCGAAATCCAATAATTTAAAATAGCCTTAACAGCCGGTTTGGTTTTTTTATTTAACGTTAAAAACCTACCTATGGAAAAATTATTACTCTTTTCGTTTCTAGCTGGGGTAAGTGTTTTTATTGGCGGACTTCTAGCCTATTTTTTTAATCATCACCTTAAAGAAACCCCTATAAAATACGAGTTAAGCCATAGTTTTATGGCCTTTGGTTCAGGAATTATCCTATCGGCAGTAGCTTTAGTTTTAATACCTAATGGCCTTGAGAAGTTAGCGGTATGGCCGCTGGTTTTGACTTTCTTATTTGGGGCGCTCGGTTTTTTAATAATCGATTGGTATTTGAGTAAAAAAGGTGATCAAACCGCCACCTTACTGGCAATGCTTATGGATTTTATACCAGAATCCATTGCTCTGGGAGCCGTGTTTGCATCACAGTCTCAAATGGCCAAATTACTTGCCGTCTTTATTGGTTTACAAAACTTACCCGAAGCCTTTAATGCTTTTAGAGACTTAACCCAAAGTGGTTTTAGTATCCGTAAAACCCTGCTACTTTTCTTCTTTTTAAGCTTTTTTGGAATAGGCGGTGCCTTAGTAGGTCATTATTTCTTGAGTGATTACCCTGACTTAACAGCTTATTTGATGACTTTCGCAAGTGGCGGAATTTTATATCTTCTCGTACAAGATCTCATTCCTGAAAATAAATTAAAAAACACTTACCTCCCCACGCTAGGAGCAATATTAGGGTTTTGCATTGGTATGATTGGCGAGAAAGTAATTTAATAATCCAAAATATATTTCTCACTTAAGTATTTCCAATATCTTTTAGGAACGTGTTGAGTATGCAGTTTTTTATTGGCGCGTTCTTGAATATTGGTATGTTCAAAATAATTTTTCCATAATTTTTTATAAGCTACTTCATCCTCAGCCAACAAATTTGCTGGCGTACTATGTAATAAAGTATTTACCGATGGCAAGTGCACTTGCCTTATGGATTCTAAATCGTACAACAAACCGTAATCTCGTTTTACATCATATATACACCAGTGTTGATCGGCATAACGGTTTTTAAAATGCTTGGCATTTAGGGGCAATACATTAAAATCTGGAGCTATACGCGCAAAATACAGACCGTTTGCCGTTTTTTCGAAACGCACAAAAGCATCCATACGATGCTTTTCTCTCCCAATCATTTTATTAATCTTTTGCAATTGTATTACTGCATCTCTACTAAAGTCATTTTTACCACTATGCTTATCAACCATCAATTGACGTAAATAATCAAATATTAACTGCGGAACCTCAGCCAACTCGCTCAAAAAGCATCGGTATAACCAAGTGAGGTCGCTTTTACCCCCATATTTAATAATTCCCTTTGCCACACGGGCGGCTTTAACTTGATCTGTGTTTACCCAGATTTCTTCATCAAAAAAAGATGCAGCATGGTTGTTTTTCCCTACCAGTTTTACATCTTTCAATCTTAAATGAAACACCTCAAAAATGGCAGATAACAAACCTTCAAAACTATGATCAAATAGCACGATTTTCATTTTATTCAAATAAATTTAATTGTGAATTAAACAATGGCTTGTATTTGCTTTTTCCTTGAGTAAGTATATTTGATTTTATTTGTTGCGCACTCATATCGGCCTTTAGAAAATCACGAGAATCGCATATCATAAAATATTGCGCTCTATTCAAAGCAATACCCATTTTCTTTAGGTGATGCCAGCCTAGTTTCCGGTACTTTCTGGCTTGCAGAATCTTGTAAACAGATTTTAGTCCCACACCAGGTATGCGCGCGAGTTGTTTTTTATCGGCTTTGTTTATATCTACAGGGAAAAGATGTAAATTTCGTAAGGCCCAACTTAATTTTGGGTCTATATCACTATCTAAGTTAGGATGATTCTGATTTAATAACTCATCGATTGAAAAGCCGTAAAATCTTAGCAACCAATCGGTTTGATAAAGTCGGTTTTCTCTAAGCATAGGCACCTCTGTACCAATGGCGGGAAGTCGAGAATCATAAGAAATAGGAACGTACCCCGAGTAATACACCCTTTTCATATTATACTTTTTATAAAGATGAGCAGCCGTATACATAATTTGGGCATCGGTCTCATTGGTAGCGCCTACAATCATTTGAGTACTTTGCCCCGCTGGCGCATACACCGGCGTACTTTTAATCAGTTTTTTTTCAGATTTATACTTTACAATCTCATTACGCACCTTTTTCATCGGCTTTAAAAAATCTTCGCGGTTTTTTTCGGGAGCCAGTAATTTTAAACCGTTTTGTGTAGGAATCTCGATATTAACCGAAAGTCTATCGGCATATAAACCGGCTTCATACATCAAATCATCACTCGCCCCAGGTATAGACTTTAAGTGAATATAGCCGTTGAAATTTTCTTCTAACCGCAATTTTTTGGCAACCAAGATAAGGCGCTCCATCGTATAATCCGCATTTTTAAAAATACCTGAACTTAAAAAAAGCCCTTCAATATAATTGCGCCTATAGAAATTAATTGTTAAATCGACTACTTCTTGCACTTTAAAAGCGGCCCGCTTAATGTCATTACTTTTTCGCGTTACACAATAAGCACAGTCAAAAATACAATGATTGGTAAGCAAAATCTTTAACAATGAAACGCATCGACCATCGGCCGTGTAGGTATGGCAAATGCCCATGCCACTTGAATCGCCTAAACCCTTTTTATTGTTGGTTCGCTTGCTGCCACTACTTGAACAAGAAACATCATATTTAGCTGCATCGGCTAGTATATTAAGTTTTTCTTTGATTCTATCAAAATTCATTTATATGGATTTTATACAAATTTACGGATTAAATCCGTTTAAACGGAAATAAACCGAATAAGTTTTGGAAAATATCCGTCAAATGATGTATATTTGGATATGGAATTATCAATAGAAATACGTCGATTTAAAGAAATTAGAGAAGAGCAAGGTGCAACTCAAGCCGAGTTTGCTTCTCTTTTAGGTGTTAAAACCTCAACGGCCGATATTGAACGCGGTCGAACTAAACTTAGCGGAAGTGTAGTAATGGAGCTACTCAAGCAGTTTAGTATAAACCCACTATGGTTGTTTGGTGAAAGCAATCAAAAGCGTTTGCCTCTGCACCGAGTAGATACCATGCCTAAGGTAATTAGCCTTAATTCTGAAGAAAATGAAAACATTGTAATGGTAAATCAAAAAGCTGCTGCAGGTTACCCTCATAATGTTCAAGATGTTGATTGGTACCGGCAATTGCCCGCTTTTGATATGCCGCTTCCTCAATTTAGAAATGCAACTTATAGAGGGTTTCAAATAGAAGGAGATAGTATGCTGCCCAATTTTAGACCAGATGAGTGGGTGTTAGCCAAGGCTGTTCCCAGCTTAAGTGATGCAAATGATCATCGTGTATATGTGGTGGTGATGTATGATAGCGTGGTGGTAAAAAAATTGCATAAGTTAGCCGATCCTAGCCGTATTCGATTAATTTCTTTTAACGATGAGTACCCAGCCTTTGAAGTTAATGTTGCTGAAATTCAGGAATTATGGCAGGTCAATTCTAAACTAACGTTTAATTTGGATGCCAACTCTGATAATGGCATTTTGCGGGAATTACAGGCTTCTATGCAAGAACTAAAAAGCAAAATCAATAATTTAAATAAGTAGAAAAACCCGGTATTTCACCGGGTTTAAGTCTCCTATTAATTGGATCACTTGACTTTAGTCTATTTGAAAAGTCTATTAAAGATAAACAGTTTTACCCTTTCTGATTATTAAAAAGCATTTATAATAGCTGTAAAATCATCCGCTTTAAGCGATGCACCACCTATCAATCCGCCATCTACATCGGGTTTTGAAAAAAGTTCTTTGGCGTTGTTAGGCTTTACACTTCCTCCATATAAAATAGAGGTATTTTCAGATAAATCAGCGTCAAAGCGCTCAGAAATCTGTTGCCTGATATATTGATGCATTTCTTGGGCCTGTTCGGGAGTAGCCGTTTCACCAGTTCCAATTGCCCAAACCGGTTCATAGGCAATTATAACCTTCTTCATTTGCTCTGCGCTTAGGTGAAAAAGACTATTTTTAAGTTGGCTTTTAATGGTTTCATTTTGACGATTGGCTTTTCTATCCTCTAGCTCCTCTCCCACACAAAAAATTATTTGCATCGATTCTTCTAGAGCAGTATTAACTTTATCAGCCAATAAATCATCGCTTTCATTATACAGATGTCTGCGTTCAGAATGCCCTATAATCACAGTTCTTACTCCAATACTGGTTAACATGGACGCAGCAACCTCTCCCGTATGCGCTCCCTGCTTATGCGCATTACAGTTTTGTGCAATTACTTCAATAGCAGAATCTTTTAGCATTTCTTTGACTGGAAATAACAAAGGGAAGCTAGGTGCAACCATCACTTTAACTTCTGAATGCATTTCATTCTGTTTTAAAGCCTCTAACAAAGTTATTGATTCGGGCAGGTTGTTATTCATCTTCCAGTTTCCTGCAACAATTTTATCTCGCATAATTTTTTATTTAATTCGTTCTTATTTTTGGATCTAAATAGGCATAGATTACATCTACCAAAATATTGATAAGCATAAACATACATGCTATAACAATAACAGCGCCCATAATGATAGGCAAATCTAAGGTGTTTAGTGCGTCTACAATTTCTTTTCCTAAACCATTCCACCCAAAGATATACTCAACAAAAACTGCCCCTGCCAACATTGAAGCAAACCAGCCAGAAATGGCAGTTACAACCGGATTCATAGCGTTTTTTAAAGCGTGCCTCCATACTATTTGATAGGTATTAAGACCTTTGGCTTTGGCAGTACGAATATAATCTTGACTCAGCACATCGAGCAGAGAATTTCGCATTAATTGAATAACTACAGCCAATGGCCTAATGCCTAAAACCAAAGCGGGTAGTATTAAATTTTTAAGTTGTAATTGATTGGCTTCGCCAAAATCATCTAACTCATATAAACTTCCTGTGGTATTAAGACCAGTGTACTTGTGCAAAACAAACCCAAACAGCCAAGCAAATATAATGGCACTAAAAAATGAAGGGACACTCATACCTACCGTACTTAGCACTTGAATACTTTGATCTAACCAAGAGTCTTTTCTCAAGGCCGATAAAATGCCCAAAAAAACACCCAATAGCAAAGCAATACTAATTGCCGAAAATGCTAAAACTATTGTATTGGGAAGTGTTTCGGCAATCACCTGCCCAACCTGTTTATTGTTTTTTTGAAAGGATTCTCGTAGATAAGGTTGTTTGACAACACAAGTAAAAGAGTTTGTTTTGAACAAAGCGATAGCATCATATTTTCCTGAACTAAGAGCGGTGTAATGCGACTTGTTATTTGCGTGCACCGATATAGGTGACAAGTCGTTTAAATAATACCCGTATTGTGCGACTAAGCTTTGGTCAAAGCCATATTTTTCTCGAATGATTTGCAATTGCTCTTCACTTTCATTCTGACCGAGCATCATTTGAGCGGGATCGCCGGGTAAAACTTGAAACAATAAGAAAATAACACTTATTACACCCCAAAGGGTCAAGGCTGCATAAACTATCTTTTTACCAATGTATGTTATCAAAATTTAATCTAATGCAATTTTTTGAGCATCATTCCAATGCAGTTTTTGTTTGATGGTACCTTCGTGAAGCAGAACCAAACCTGGGTTAGAACGCACAATAGTTTTAATAGTGGTTTCATCGGCAAAATAAAAATCTAGGTTTAGTTGAAAATCTTTATTAATTTCTTGGTATTCTGCCGCTCCAGAAGCCGATAAAGCTATTACTTTATAACCTTTTTCTTGTGCTTGCTGGAGAACTGGTTTGATTTTTGCCCAACCTTTACGTTCGGTTTTAGATAAATTATAAGCGCTAACAATTAAAACCTTTGGTTCATTTAAAATTTGGCCGGTTAAATCTTTACCGTTTATTTCTAATGCAAAATCGTGGATTGGTGGCACATAACCTTCAGCTACCAGTTCGGTTTCTACCTCAACAAACTCTCCATCAACCTGCGGGTAACTGCCTTGAGTAGTGTAAATTTTTTCCTCACCATCTACTTTGAATTTCCAATGGTAGTCGTAAATTGCTTCTGGAGCGCCTTCTGGAACTCGCATGGCCTCTTGAATATTAACCCCTTCTTTATAGGCTCTAAAATCTACAACCGGCAAATGCATTAAGACGTGATAAGCTAAGCCCAAACAACCTATAAACGCCGCAAAAAATATCCATTTATGAGAATTTGGGTTAAAAATAGGTTGTATATATTTTTGATTAAAGAAGATTATAAGAATAAGTACACTTAAAACAACGTCTTTATAAAAGCTCTCCCAGGGCGTTAAGGGTATCGCATCACCAAAGCATCCGCAATCGGTTACCTTATTAAAGTAGGCCGAATAAAAAGTTAAAAATGTAAAGAAAATAATCATTAGCAATATACTCCAGCTAGTAAATTTCTTTAGGTAACCGAGTAGTAAATTTACACCCAAAAGCACCTCGAAAATTACAATAAAAACCGCCAAAGCCAATGCATATGGCACTAAAAAGGGCAGATTAAGAACGCTGGCTGCAAAATAATCTTGTAGCTTAAACGAAAAACCCACCGGGTCATTAAGTTTTACCAAACCACTAAAGATAAAAAGCACACCTACAAATATTCGTGCAAAGTTTACAACTGCTTTCATAATTATTTTTTTTGCTGATTGAAATTAAGTAAAATAAGAGCAAATACGGCATAATTCACCATATCTTGATAATTAGCATCAATACCTTCGCTAACCAATGTTTTGCCTTGGTTATTTTCGATTTGTTTTACCCGCAACAATTTTTGCAAAATCAAATCGGTTAAAGAGCTTACCCGCATTTCGCGCCAAGCTTCGCCATAATCGTGGTTTTTATTCAACATTAACTGTTTGGTTATTGTAATTTGCTCGTCATAAACTTCTAGAGCTTGCTCTAATGACAAGTCAGGTTGCTGCGCAACACCTTTTTTAAGCTGAATCAAAGCCATGACGCTGTAATTAATAATGCCTATAAATTCTGGAATTTCACCTTCATCTACTTTCTGCACTTGATTCTCTTGCAATCCGCGAATGCGTTGTGCTTTAATAAATATTTGATCGGTTAGTGAAGGTAATCGCAGAATACGCCAAGCGCTGGAGTAATCTTGCATTTTCTGACTAAAAAGAGCTCTACATTTTTGGATTACGGCATCGTATTGCTGCGCTGTTTGTTGCATAGAAAAGATGAATTTTGCGTAAATTTCGCATTTATAATTATAAAAATCAATTTTTAAGATGACAATTAATTGCAAAGGAAGCCTCATCGATTTGAGTTCGCCTAAAATAATGGGTATATTGAATCTAACACCCGATTCTTTTTATGATGGTGGACAATATAAATCTGAAGCACAAATACTTCAACAAACTGAAAAAATGCTTAGCGAAGGAGCCGATTTTATTGACCTTGGCGGATACAGCTCTCGCCCTGGCGCTAAAGAAGTGAGTGTAACGGAAGAGTGCCAGCGAGTGCTACCAGTGATAGAGCTTATTCTTGAAAATTTTCCCGAGACACTTATATCAATAGACACTTTTAGAAGTGAGGTCGCCGAAAAGAGTATTGACGCAGGAGCAGCAATTATTAACGATATCTCTGCAGGAGAGTTAGACCAGGCTATGTTATCAACAGCAGCCAAATTACAAGTACCTTACATTATGATGCATATGCGCGGAAATCCAAAAACCATGCAAAGCTTAACCCAATACTATAACCTTACACAAGAAATTATTTTTTATTTTTCAAAAAAAATACAGCAGGCTCGCGATCTTGGTCTTAATGATATCATCATAGACCCAGGATTCGGATTTGCTAAATCTCTTTCTCAAAATTACATCTTGCTGAATGAACTTGCTCTTTTGCAGCAACTTCAAGCACCAATATTAATTGGCGTTTCAAGAAAATCAATGATTTACAAGCTATTGAACTCAAATGCACAAGACGCTTTAAACGGAACTACAGTCTTACATACACTCGCACTACAAAAAGGAGCACAAATTCTTCGGGTTCACGATGTTAAAGAAGCCAAAGAATGTGTGCTTTTACTAGACCAACTTAAAGATTAATTTATAAATTTACGAAAATCATTTTTTTTTGGATAGCATTAGTTTTTTAGAACTCAGAATATTAGACATTATAGACATCTTATTAGTAGCTATACTACTATATTATGTTTATCGCTTGGTCAAGGGCAGTGCCGCCATTAATATTTTTATAGGAATTGTAATTATTTACCTTGTCTGGAAATTAACCCAATTACTTCAAATGGAGATGCTAAGCAGCATATTAGGACAGTTTATTGGGGCTGGGATGTTCGCTCTAATTGTTGTTTTTCAGCAAGAAATAAGAAAATTCTTACTCATGGTTGGCTCAACCAATTTTGGAAGTAAGCGCAACTTTCTGCGTCAGTTTAAATTCAATAAAAACAATGGTAATCAACTTGAAACCGATTTCAAATCGATAATTAAGGCTTGCCAGAAAATGGGTCAAAACAACACCGGTGCGCTTATTGTTATTAAAAGAAATACAAATTTAGATTTTATAAAAAGTTCAGGAGACAGTATGCGCATTAAAGTAAACCAGCCTATTGTAGAATCTATTTTTTATCCAAACTCTCCTCTACATGACGGAGCTATGATTATCGAAGACAATACTATTACAGCAACAAGGGTTATTTTACCTGTTTCTAACGATAGAAACATTCCGTTGCGTTTTGGGTTAAGGCATCGAGCTGCTATTGGAATTACCGAAAAGACAGATGCTGTTGCCTTAGTGGTTAGTGAGGAAACTGGACATACCTCCTATATCAAAGATGGAAGTTTTGATTTATACGATGATTTAGAGGAGCTAGAAAAAAAATTAGAAGAAGACCTTTCTTAAACTTCATCTATTTCATTAACTATTATAAATCGTATTCGAGAAACTGTACTTCATAAAGGCTTTTGTAATAGCCTTCTTCTTTTTGAAGCAATTGTTGATGTGTTCCTATTTCAACAATTTTACCAGCATCCATGACAATGATCTTATCTGCTTTTTTAACGGTTGCCAATCGGTGTGCTATTATTATTGAGGTTCTTCCTTGGGTAATCTTATCGGTAGCCTCTTGAATCAATTGTTCGCTATAACTGTCTACGCTAGAGGTAGCCTCATCTAAAACCAAAATGCTTGGTTTACTTACATAGGCCCTTAAAAATGCTATCAATTGCCGTTGCCCGCTAGACAACATCGTGCCTCTTTCTTTTACATTATATTGATACTTCCCTGGTAAGGTATTGATAAAATCGTGTACGCCGATTTCTTTTGCTGCAGCAATAACATCCTCTAAGCTTATCTTCGGGTTTTCTAGTGTGATATTATTCTCAATCGTATCGGCGAAAAGAAAAACATCTTGTAAAACAACGGCAATTTCGTTCCGTAAAGATTTTAGCTGAAACTCTTTTATATCAATACCATCTATGCTAATACTCCCTCCATTAATTTCATAAAACCTACTTAACAAATTTATGATAGTACTTTTGCCAGCACCAGTTGCACCTACAATAGCTACCGTTTCTCCTGCCTTCACTTTCAAATCAATCCCTTTAAGCACTAATTCATCAGGTATGTAACCAAAGCTCACTTGTTTAAATTCAATATCTCCTTGAAGATTTTTTGCTATTTTAGTCCCTTGATCTTTTATTATAGCCTTAGTATCTAAAATCGCAAATACCCTATTTGCGGCTACCATTCCCATTTGCAGGGTATTAAATTTATCGGCTATTTGTCGTAAAGGCCTAAACAACATTTGTATAAGCTGGATAAACATGACAATTATACCCAAATTTAATTCTTCGCCCGCTACAACCCTCAAGCCTCCAAACCAAACTACTAATCCTATTGCTATTGAGGTTGCCATTTCTGCGATAGGAAAAAAAATAGAATTGTACCAAACTGTTTTAATCCAAGCATTTTTATGTTTCTCATTAATGGCTTTAAAACGAGCATATTCTACTTTCTCTCGATGAAAAATCTGCACTATTTTCATTCCCGTAAGCCTTTCTTGTACAAATGTATTGAGATTAGAAACCTGTGTTCTAACCTCTTCAAAAGCTATTTTCATTTTTTTCTGAAAAACACGTGTAGCGTAAATAATCAGCGGTAAGATGAGAAAAACCAAGAGGCTTAACCTCCAGCTTTGATATAACATAAACCCAACTACCACAAGCATTTTTAATAAATCGCTAATAATCATGAAAAGCCCCTGGCTAAAAATACTTGCAATGGTTTCAATATCGCTTACAGCACGGGTAACCAACCTACCTACAGCAGATTGATCATAATATTGCTTTTTAAACTGCAGCATATGAGCAAACAATTTAACTCGAATATCCCTTATAACTTGCTGCCCAAGCCAATTCGCAAAGTAAATAAATCCAAACTGAGTAAGCACTTCTAACACTAAAGCTCCTAACATTAGCATAATAAAGTTAACCAGTAAACTCGCATCTTTTGGTACTATGCTTTGATTAATGACTATCTTGGTTAAATACGGGTTAACCACCCCAAGTAAGGAGAGCAAAATAGCTGTAAAAGCTACAAAGTAAAAGGTCTTTTTATACGGATTAGTATACGTGAGTAAACGCTTAAACAACCTAAAATCAAATGCGTTGCCCGTTTTATTTGCCATGGTTTGTAAAAATATGTGCAGGATAATCAACCTGCGTTAAATAAAGACCTCGAGCCGGCGCAGAAGCTCCAGCATTAGACCTGTTTTTAGATTGAATGATTTGGTGCATTGCTTGCGGTTCGCGCTTTCCACTACCCACTTCTAATAAAGTTCCTACTATGGCTCGTACCATATTACGCAAAAACCGATTTGCCTGTATACTAAAAATAAGTTGATGCCCGACTTGTTTCCAACTAGCGTGCATAATGGAGCAATCAAAAGTAAAAACATCTGTCTTAACTTTTGAAAAAGATTCAAAATCGGTATAATCCAATAAAATATCGGCCGCCTCTTGCATTTTCTTTATATCTAAATTACGTTTCACATAATAGCTTCCTTGATTTGTAAAAGGATTCTTTTGCGTATCAATCATATATTCATAGCTACGCGCGGTCGCATCAAAACGCGCATGTGCTCCATCGGGAACCTCAAAAAGTTGAGAAATCGCAATATCTTTAGGCAACAGGGTATTCATTTTGAAGCAGAAGTCTGTTGCGTTTAAGTTTTTTTCATAATCAAAATGAGCAAACAACTGCTTGGCGTGCACACCAGCATCGGTACGACCTGCACCCACAACCGGCGTATAATTTTGCAAAGCAATTTGCAGTTTGTCTTCTAAGACTTCTTGTACGCTAATCACATTCGGCTGCCTTTGCCAGCCAAAATAAGCCGTACCGTTATAAGCCAATTCGATAAAATACCTCAAACTATTTACCTATTTTTGCTTTGCAAAGATACAAGAATCTAAAGACCATATGGGTCTTAAAACATTAAACCCTGTTAAAAACCTCGTATTTTTTGAAAAAGATTCTCCTTTTAAGTGACACCCATTCACATCTTGATGAACGCATAATTACTTATGCCCGTCAAGCGGATGAAATATGGCACGCCGGCGATATTGGAAATTTAGATGTAACAGATACTTTAAACAGTATAAAACCTTTAAGGGCTGTATATGGCAATATAGATGATGATAAAGCTCGGCGTAATTTCCCTTTAGATTTGTTTTTTGACTGCGAACAAGTGAAAGTATATATGACTCATATAGGCGGTTATCCAGAAAGATATAATGCCCGAACAAAGCAAATAATTGAAGCCGAACAACCTCAGCTTTTTATTTGTGGGCATTCGCACATTTTAAAAGTGATGTATGATAAAAATAATCGCGTTTTACATATGAATCCCGGTGCTTGCGGAACTCACGGTTTTCATACCGTTCGCACCATGCTTCGCTTTGAAATTAATGGAGACAAAATTGAAAAACTCGAAGTTATTGAACTGGGCCAACGCGGAAAATTAAAATAAAAAACCCAGTGAAAATCACTGGGTTTTTACGCACTAATACTACTAAGATATTAGGTTTATCGCAATCGGTCTACAGATTTTACAAGTGCTTCATCCTTTTTAATGGCTTTATTAGCCAACACTAAAAAAACGATAGAAATGATAGGAAGAAACAACCCAATACCTTTCTCTGAGACATTCATCTCTCCAGGTACGATTAGAGACCAGTACACGAAAAATCCTAGTAAAATAAAGTTCAATATGATGTTGAGTCTGTTCATAACAAACTGCAATTTTCTATTTTTAAATAAAAAGATACTTACTAATGCCAATAAGGCACTCAACAGAAGTCCAGCTAAAACATAAGGTAGATCTGTGGCATAAATTGGATTTGCATTGGGGTTCAACCACAAGCTAAATACAAATGACGCCAAAACACTAATTACCAAACTCAGCAATAAATAAATACTTTGAATGCGTTGAATCATTTTTATTTTTTGATATGGATACAAAAATATAATATTTATTGTATTTGAAAACCCTAAAAAAGAAAATAAAATTGTATTATTGCAGTATCTATGCGTAATCACTTCAAACAAGGTTACTTAGAACTTCATAATTTTTTCAAAAAAAACATACATTTTACCAAAACGCCGTTTTTCACATTTGGGTTTTGGTTTTAATACAAAACATTCAATAATATATTTTTTCAATAGATGTTAGAAATATCAGAATTAAAAGCAAAAAAGCTACCCGAGCTTAAAGAAATTGCCAAATCGCTCAATGTACCTAAGTACAACCGCTTAAAAAAATTAGATTTAGTTTATCAAATTTTAGATTACCAAGCGGCAAACCCGCACAAAACCAAAGAGGCTTTAAGCGAAGAAGAACCAGAAGCAAAACCTAAAGAAAAAAATATTGCAGAGGCTCGTCAAAGAGAAAAACCGACAAACCACTCTAAGCCTCAAAAAAAATCTCACCCTAAAGAAGGAGCAAAAGACCAAAAATCAGAAAAAGCTCAAAAACAAACTTCTAAACAAAATAAAAAGAATCCTTCACACTCTGATCAAGGAAAAAAAGCCAGCGAAAGCTCAAAACCTAATTCTGGCCGCTCTAATGCTCAAAAGGAAAGACAAAACCAGCACACAAAGCAGGACCAAAATAAAAGGCAAGCTGAGCGTTCACAAGAGAAAAAAGAACAACAACATAAAAACAAATCACAAAACGGCAACAAGGATAAACGTAATAAATACCGTGAGCCTAATTATGAATTTGATGCCATCATAGAAAGTGAAGGAGTTTTAGATATTATGCAAGATGGCTACGGATTTTTGCGTTCATCAGACTATAATTATCTGTCATCTCCAGACGATATTTACGTTTCTCAATCACAGATTAAATTATTCGGGTTAAAAACTGGAGATACTGTTTTAGGACAAATAAGACCCCCCAAGGAAGGTGAAAAGTATTTTCCCTTAATCAAAATTAGTAAAATAAATGGTCTAGACCCTCAAGTGGTGAGAGACCGTGTATCTTTTGAACACTTAACACCTCTTTTTCCCCAAGAAAAGTTTAAACTAGCCGAGAGGGAAAGCAATTTATCAACGCGCATCATCGATTTATTCTCTCCTATAGGAAAAGGACAAAGAGGAATGATTGTTTCGCAGCCCAAAACCGGTAAAACGATGTTATTGAAGGATATCGCAAATGCCATCGCTGCCAACCACCCAGAAGTTTATCAAATTGTATTATTAATCGATGAGCGCCCGGAAGAAGTTACAGACATGCAACGCCACGTAAATGGTGAAGTTGTAGCTTCAACCTTTGACAAAGAAGCGCACGAACATGTTCGCGTTGCCAATATCGTACTAGAAAAGGCAAAACGCTTGGTTGAATGCGGGCACGACGTAGTAATTTTACTTGACTCAATTACTCGATTGGCACGAGCCTACAACACCGTACAGCCAGCCAGTGGTAAAGTATTAAGTGGTGGTGTAGATGCAAATGCCCTACACAAGCCTAAGCGCTTTTTTGGTGCAGCCAGAAATATTGAAAAAGGCGGGTCTTTATCTATTATCGCAACTGCTTTAACCGATACAGGCTCTAAGATGGACGAGGTGATTTTTGAAGAATTTAAAGGTACGGGTAATATGGAGCTTCAGTTAGATCGTAAAATTGCTAACCGTAGAATATTCCCAGCCATAGACCTTACCTCTTCAAGTACCCGTAGAGATGATATGCTACACGATGAAAACACAATTCAACGTATGTGGGTACTTAGAAAATATCTAGCAGATATGAACCCTATAGAGGCCATGGAGTTTATAAACGACAAAGTAAGAAACAGTTTAAACAATGAAGAATTTCTTATCTCGATGAACGGATAGAAGGATCGTAAGACACTCAACATAAAAACCGATTGATATTACCAATCGGTTTTTTTTTATTACTAAAAGCTATAAAAACTTCAGCTCTAGCTAAAAATAAAAAAAACCTTCCAAAAAAGGAAGGTTTCAAAATTTTTGAACACTAACTAAAACTTACAGAGCAGCAACGTGCTTTGCTAATTTAGATTTTAAATTGCTTGCTTTATTAGTGTGAATTACATTTTTCTTCGCTAATTTATCGATCATTGAAACAACAGAAGGATATAGCTTCTCTGCCTCCGCCTTATCAGCCGCTTTTAATTTCTTTATGGCATTACGGGTAGTTTTATGCTGGTAGCGATTTCTTAAACGCTTCACATCATTACTACGTATTCTCTTTAATGCCGACTTATGATTTGCCATAACTCTATTTCTTATCTCATTAATTAAATTGTAGTCCGTAGGGGATTCGAACCCCTGTTACCAGGATGAAAACCTGGCGTCCTAACCCCTAGACGAACGGACCATTAGTTTACTTATTTCAAAAACAAACCGACTGTTTGTTACTTTGTAGTCCGTAGGGGATTCGAACCCCTGTTACCAGGATGAAAACCTGGCGTCCTAACCCCTAGACGAACGGACCATTAGTTTACTTATTTCAAAAACAAACCGACTGTTTGTTACTTTGTAGTCCGTAGGGGATTCGAACCCCTGTTACCAGGATGAAAACCTGGCGTCCTAACCCCTAGACGAACGGACCATTATTGTTTGAATGCGGATGCAAAAATAAGACTTATTTTAAATGCACCAAACAAAATTTCAATTTTTTTTTAAACTTTTTTTAATAAGCCTTAGCAAACAAAACACGCTGATTAGACGGCTTACCAGTCAATACGCAGTTACCTGATTCATTTTCAGCATCAAAAGGAATACAACGAATGGTTGCCTTAGTTAGTTCTTTAATTCTCTCTTCCGTTTCGGTTGTCCCATCCCAGTGAGCTGAAATAAATCCACCTTTCTCTTTTAATACTTTCTTAAACGTATCAAAATCTTCAACTTTAGAAATGTGTTCATTTCTGTAGTTAAGTGCCTTATTAAATAGATTATCTTGAATTTCAACCATTAAAGCTTTCACTTTCTCTACAAGTTCATCTTGTTTTATAAATTCTTTGGTAAGGATGTCGCGTCTAGCCAACTCTACTGTACCTTTTTCTAAATCTTTTGGTCCTATTGCCAAACGTACAGGAACCCCTTGTAATTCATATTGAGCAAATTTCCAGCCTGGTTTATGTGTATCTCGATCGTCAAATTTCACAGAAATACCAGATTCTCTAAGATTTTGAGCAATTATTTGCGCCTTTTCGCTAATTTGTTTCAACTGTTCTTCACCTTTATAAATAGGAACTATAACCACTTGGTTAGGCGCTAATTTTGGCGGCAATACAAGTCCTTTATCATCGCTATGGGTCATAATTAGGGCTCCCATTAATCGCGTAGACACCCCCCAACTTGTGGCCCAAACGTGTTCCAATTTACCTTCTTTGCTAGCATATTTCACATCAAAGGCTTTAGCAAAATTTTGACCTAAAAAATGTGAAGTTCCAGCTTGAAGGGCCTTCCCATCTTGCATAAGGGCTTCAATACAATAAGTTTCTTCTGCACCCGCAAAACGTTCACTTTCGGTCTTTTTACCCTGAATAACCGGAATTGCCATAAAATTTTCTACAAAATCAGCATACACCTCATTCATTTGTTTGGTTTCAAATAAAGCCTCTTCTCTTGTTTCATGAGCCGTATGCCCCTCTTGCCACAAAAATTCGGCTGTTCTTAAAAACAAACGTGTACGCATTTCCCATCGCACCACATTAGCCCATTGGTTAATCTTAATAGGTAAATCACGGTAAGATTGTATCCAACCTTTATAGGTGTTCCAAATAATAGCCTCGGAGGTTGGCCTAACCACTAATTCCTCTTCTAGTTTAGCCTCTGGATCTACAATTAATCTTGATGCATCATTAGGGTCTGTTTTTAGTCTATAGTGCGTTACTACCGCACACTCTTTTGCAAATCCCTCTGCGTTTTTTTCCTCGGCTTCAAATAAACTTTTCGGTACAAATAAAGGAAAATAAGCATTCTGATGCCCTGTCTCTTTAAAACGCTTATCTAATTGAGCTTGCATTTTTTCCCATATGGCATACCCATAAGGCTTAATTACCATACAACCTCTAACAGCTGAGTTTTCTGCTAGATCTGCTTGTACAACAAGCTCATTATACCACTTTGAATAATCTGTACTTCTTGAGGTTAGCTTATTTGCCATATAAATATCTTTGGCACAATGCTTGTGCTATTGTTAATGAGTTTTTAGTTTAGGCAAAACTAGTTAAATTTGAAATGTTCAACAATAAAATACAAAAGATATGCATCTTAATTCTATAAATATATCGAAATACGCATCTTGGCCACTTGGGGTAGGGATGCTATTTTTACTGATATCGTGTGGCACGTATCAGAATTCGTCTATTCCTCAAGATGGCATCTACAGTCAAAACGTAAATCGATCTACTGCTACGCAACAGCAGCGGCAAAATGAAAAGGCTGATTACTATCAGAATTACTTTAAAGAACAAGGTGAGCAAATCACTATGGCTCAAGGAGTAAACCAAGAGAATGAAGTTTTTACTGATATTGATAATTACTCTACACAGCGTGATTATCAAGACAACAATCAGGGGGATGTAATTTACGAAGATGAGGAATATGCCTACAACAATGCTAGTTGGGGATCTAATCCTACCGAGGTTAATATTACCGTTATTGATAGAAACCCTTATTTGTTTTCTGGCTTTTATCATCCTTGGGGTATCTGGAACGGTCCTTTTTACGGTGCCTGGCATGGAGGTTTTTACGGCAATTGGGGATGGGGATGGCATAATCCTCGTTTCGGATGGGGATCTGCATTTTGGGGATGGGGTCATCCTTATCATTACTGGGGCGCTTGGAATCATCCATTTTATGGTGGCGTAGCTTATCATCCTGCATATCATAATTATAGACATTCCATAGCCTATCACGATGCAACTAGAAATTATCGTAACACGCGTAATAGCAATTACAGACGCAATGCCGGTGATAGCTATCGTAGAAATGCCTCAGAAAACTACCGTAGAAATTCAAATAGCGGTATAAACAGAGGTAGCAATAGTAGCATTCGCAGAAGTCAATCAAGAACCACCATAAAAAACACCCGTGGCATTAATGCGAGAGGTGATAGCCGTTACCAAAGCAATCGAGGCGTAAACAGAAATTCATCGGCTACACAATCCAGTAGAAGAAGTGGTTACTACAACCGAAGCGCACGTCCTAGTACTAGAAGTTCGAACTCTATAAACCGTAGGTCTACAAATTCAGGCAATCGTACTTATTCTCCTAGTCGATCAACGCGCAGTTCGAGCACTACAAGATCTTCTAGATCTACGCGGTCAAGTAGCGGAACAAGAAGCAGCAGTAGTTCATCTCGTCGTTCACCTAGATAAAAAATATCTTTATGAAAAAGAAATATATAAGCTTAATAACAGCAGCATTTATCTCAACAATAGGTGCTGCTCAAAGTATTAATGAGGCCCTAAATTTTGGACAGTCTGATGTTTTAGGAACCGCACGTTTTACAGCCATGAGCGGAGCTTTTGGCGCATTAGGTGGTGATTTATCTGCGCTTCAAGTAAACCCTGCCGGATCCTCAATTTTTCTCCACAACACCGCAGGGTTCACCTTTGGTTACCAGCATCTCAAAAACAATTCTTCTTTTGCCGGTGAAAATGGAGCTGCGAAAGAAAATGAATTTCACATTCCTCAAGCTGGAGCTGTCTATGTTTTTGAAAATTACAATTCTCAAGCCACAATAAATAAATTTAGTTTTGGTCTTACCTATGATCAACAAAAAAATTTAGAACAAAATTTTTTTGTTCGCGGAACAAGCAATGAGTCAATTGGTTCTTACTTCACAAATTTAGCCAATGGTATTCCACTTGATTTATTCACTACTCGGCCTGGTGAATCTTTAGATGATCTATACCAATTTTTAGGCGAAACAAACTTTAACAACCTTGGAGTTACCAACTCCGAACTGCAAACAGCTTACTTGGGTTACGAAACTTATCTTTTTGATCCAGCAGATCCGAATGATTTAGAAAACACGCAATATATTTCAAATACCACCACCAACAATACATATCATTCCTATAGCCACCAAAGTACAGGCTTTAATGGTAAATTCTCTTTAAACGGCTCCTTAGCTTTGCAAAACAGATTTTATTTAGGACTTAACCTAAATGCTCATTTTATTAATTATGAACGCATTACAAGCTATTTTGAAAGACCCGACACTGGCAGCAGATTATCCTCAATTTACTTCGAAAACAACCTGAGTACAGTAGGTTCAGGATTCTCTTTTCAAATAGGTGGAATAGCTAAGGTCAATGAGGTTTTACGACTTGGATTGAGTTACGACTCTCCTACTTGGTATACAATTTCTGATGAAACTACCCAATATCTAAGCACCTCAAGTCAAGAATTTGGTAATGCTACGGCTAATCCTTTTATTGTGAATGTTTTTCCAAATTATAAACTTAGAACCCCAGGTCAAATAAAAGCAAGTGCAGCTTTGATTTTTGCACCTTCAACACTGGTCAGTTTAGATTACGGCTATAAAAACTATGGTAATATTAAATTGCGATCTAGAGAAAACCAAAATTTCGAACTACAAAATAAAGGCTTAAGCAACAGGTTAACTTCCGCCTCAAGCATAAGGATGGGTGCAGAACATCGGCTAAAAAATTGGAGTTTACGTGCAGGAGCTCGCTATGAACAATCTCCATATGAAAATAAGGATTTACAAGACGATCTTTACGGATTTTCAGCCGGTATAGGGTATAATTTTGGTCGAATAAAAATAGATTTTGCCTACAGTTACTATCAGGTAAACATGCAGCAAAACCTATTAAAAACTGGCTTAAGCAATGCTGCTCAACTTGAAAGAAATGATTCTAACTACATCATGAGCTTAATATTTGATATGTAGGCGCCCATTTGGACATTGTTTTTTTTATAGATAATGTTACAAGTCTAAGCCTTATGGTACAACTTTCTCAAAACTTAATCATAGCCCAAAATAAAGTTAAAAAATATAATGTTTAAGCCTTGCTTAATAAAGCTTTAGTTTAGAAAAACATAAATGCTTATCTTTGCCAACTTAAAATCGATAGAGGCTTGTAAAATGAAAATTGATAATATCTCGGAAAATATAGATGAAATTGGTGACAACCATGTAAGTTCTAGCGCAAAGAATCCACTAAGAAAAGATGCGTTTGAAAAAACAGATGAAGAAAAGATTGCTTTAATACAGCAAGATGTTCAAAATATATTAACAACCTTAGGTTTAGACTTAGAAGATGATAGTTTAAAAGGAACTCCTTTACGAGTGGCTAAAATGTTTGTGAATGAGTCTTTTGCCGGTTTGCACCCCAAGAGAAAACCTAAAGCTTCGGTTTTTCAAAACAATTATAAATACGGAGAAATGCTGGTAGAGAAGAACATTACGGTTTATTCTACCTGCGAACATCATTTACTACCTATTGTGGGGCGTGCACATGTCGCCTATATTTCTAATGGCACTGTTGTGGGGCTATCAAAAATGAATAGAATTGTAGACTATTATGCCAAAAGACCTCAAGTGCAAGAACGCTTAACCATGCAAATTGTTGCCGAGCTTCAAAATGCATTGGGAACAGAAGATGTAGCTTGCGTAATCGATGCTAAACATCTTTGTGTCAACAGTCGAGGTATACGAGATATTGAAAGTAGCACCGTTACGAGCGAATTTGGTGGTAAGTTTAAAGACAAGAGTATAAAAAGAGAGTTTTTAGACTACATCAATATGGATACTGAATTTTAAATTTCTTACACCAAGTTAAAACTTATACCCATGCCGTTATACGAAAATCAAGAATTGAAAATATATAATTCTCTAACCGGAGAAAAAGAACGTTTTAAGTCCATCACTAAAGATTATGTTGGAATGTATGTTTGTGGCCCCACAGTCTACAGTAACGTGCATTTAGGGAACTGCCGTACTTTTATTTCTTTTGACTTGGTTTTCAGATATTTAAAGCATTTAGGGTATAAAGTGCGTTACGTGCGCAATATTACAGATGCAGGTCATTTAGAAAACGATGCTGAAACTGGAGAGGATCGAATTGCAAAAAAGGCACGTCTAGAAGAAATTGAACCTATGGAAGTGGTTCAAAAATACACGGTAGACTTTCACCAAATTCTACATCAATTCAATAACTTACCCCCAAGCATTGAACCTACCGCTACAGGTCATATTATTGAACAAATAGAACTAATTAAAAAAATTATTGAAAAAGGTCTAGCATATGAGGCCAACGGCTCTGTTTATTTTGATGTTATAAAATATAACCAAAGCAAACACTATGGTATTCTAAGCAAAAGAAAATTAGAAGACATGATTGCGAATACCCGCGAACTCGACGGGCAAACAGATAAAAAGAATCCCCAAGATTTTGCTTTATGGAAGAAAGCTGAACCGCAACACATTATGCGCTGGCCGTCACCCTGGGGTGTTGGCTTTCCTGGCTGGCACTTAGAATGCACCGTGATGAGCTCTAAATATTTGGGAGAATCTTTTGATATTCACGGAGGAGGAATGGACTTAAAATTCCCTCATCATGAATGTGAAATTGCTCAAGGAGAAGCCGCCCATGATAAATCTCCAGTTAATTATTGGATGCATGCCAACATGCTTACCTTAAATGGTAAAAAAATGGCAAAAAGTACCGGTAATAATATTTTACCAAAAGAATTATTTTCTGGTGATAATGATGTCTTGAGCAAATCATATAGTCCATCGGTAACCCGATTTTTTATGCTTCAGGCCAACTACAGAAGTATTCTCGATTTCTCGGATGAAGCCCTGCAAGCAGCAGAAAAAGGTTTTAATCGTTTAATGGAAGCCATTAGTTTAATCGAATCACTTCCAGAATCAAGCAAGAGCAGTTTGAACATCAGCAAATGGCGTCAAAACTGCTACGATGCTATGAATGATGATTTCAATAGTCCAATTCTAATTGCACATCTTTTCGAGGCGGTAAAAATGATAAACGCAGTTCGTGCAGAACAAGCTAAAATAACCGCTGCAGACAAAATGCAACTATCTGAAACAATGCATAATTTCGTTTTCGATGTTATGGGTTTAATTCCTAATGCTAATCTTGTAAGTAATCAAGATAGTAACCGGGTAGAAAAATTAGTTGAACTACTTATAAATTTAAGAAAGAAGGCCCGCGACAACAAAGACTTTGCCCTTAGTGACTTAATAAGAGATGAGCTTAATAAAGTTGGCATTCAGTTAAAAGATAGCCGCGAAGGCACTTCTTTTACCATTAAAAATGATTAAGAAAATACTTATAGTGCCTTTATTAGCTTTAATTTGGCTCTATAAAAAATTCATCTCGCCTCTTACGCCTGCGACCTGTCGCTTTCAGCCAACCTGTTCTTCTTACGCACAAGAAGCACTTAAAAAACACGGATTATTTAAAGGTGGTTATTTGGGCTTTAAAAGAATTTTAAAATGTCACCCTTGGGGGAAAAGTGGCTATGATCCCGTTCCTTAATACATACCACGGATTTAATAATACAATCTCGGCTCTAAGCTAAATATATCCTTATATTTACGCTGTCAACAATAAAAATTAGTATATGATAAGTAATGCCATAGTATGGGATCCGTCTTTAGGAATTGATTTAGGCTTTTTTACGCTTAGATACTACAGTATGATGTATGTTATTGCGTTTGCATTGGGCTGGTACATCATTAAAAAAATGTTTGCCCACGAAAATATTTCAGAAGAAAAATTAGATCCTTTATTTCTATATACCGTTATCGCGACGCTCTTAGGAGCTCGTTTAGGTCATGTTTTCTTTTATCAATCTGAATTAATTTTTGAAGATCCATTGTCTATTCTCCTACCAGCCAGGTTTAATCCTGAATTTGAATTTACAGGTTTTCAAGGCTTGGCCAGTCACGGTGCGGCAATAGGAATTATAATTGCAATGTATCTGTATTCCAAAAAAATACTAAAAAAACCGATGCTCTTTATACTAGACCGCATTGTTTTACCGGTTGCCATTGGAGGTGTTTTTATTCGGATAGGTAATTTTATTAATTCTGAAATTATTGGTAAACCCACTTTTTCTGACTATGGTGTAATTTTCGCCCAACTAGGCGAAAATTTCCCTAGACATCCAGCTCAATTATATGAGGCTGGTTGTTATGTTATCGTGTTTATTATTCTTTCTTATCTTTATTGGAGCACCAATAGTAAAGAGAAACTTGGTTTTATCTTCGGGGCATTTTTAGTAATGCTGTGGAGCGTTCGATTTATGGTAGAGTTTGTTAAAGAAGCCCAAGTAGACCAACGTGCCGAGTGGGCTTTAAATACAGGGCAATGGCTAAGCTTACCTTTCATTGCCATAGGAATATTATTAATTTTTCGCGCCCAAAAACAATTCTCAAAGAATTAATATTGCTGCCCTTCAAGGCATCTTTATTGAATTTTATTAAACAACCAGTAAAAGAAATTTTACTGGTTGTTTTATGATGAAAAAATCAATTACATCGAATGAAAATATACCTGAGTGCTTAGATTCGATATTTCCATAAAATGTTAAATATCCTACTTTACAAAACTTGTTTATACTCATTGTTGAACTACAGAATAAATAAAGTACCCAGCAAATAACACCGAAAAATTACGCTTTAGTATTTATTAGCAGCCAGCTGAGGCTGATACAGATTGGTATTTGTTAAGCTATTTATTATTTATACAAGTTTTATTGATTTCTGTACTGTATTTTATTGAGTATTTAAAGGTTTATAATTATCCGATAAATAGCATATAAATGATAATTCTATTTTTAAACCAGCAAGATTAAAAGATTATCCTTGAAGCGTGAAGATAAATTCACACCCTTAACAATATAAAAAAAAGTTGCTTCAACTAGTGAAGCAACTTAATATTAAACATATATGTTAGAGCAAGCTTTAAGCTATCGCTTCCTCTTCAATTTCTTCTTCTTTTTTAGCTAGTAACTCATCGCTTTTCTTCTTGGCAGTATCATACATTATTGGTGTTGCAATAAATAAAGAGGAGTAAGTACCTACTAAAACGCCAATAATTAATGCAAACATGAATCCGCGAATACTTTCTCCACCAAAGATGAAAATTGCTAATAAAACAATAAGCGTTGTTAACGATGTATTTACAGTTCTACTAATTGTACTGTTTAAAGCAGCATTAATGGTTTTCTTAAAGGGCCAAGTAGTGTGCTCATTAAAATACTCTCTGATACGATCGAATACTACCACCGTATCATTTAATGAATAACCAACAACCGTTAGAATAGCTGCAATAAAAGCTTGATCTATTTCCATGCTAAAAGGCATAAATCCTTTTGCTATTGAGAATACCCCTAAAATAATAACAACATCATGAAATACCGCAGCTACTGCTCCTAAGCTAAATTGCCACTTTCTAAATCGGAATAAAATATATAAGAATACTACGATTAATGAACCTAAGACGGCCCAAACAGAAGCTTTTTTAATATCATCGGCTATGGTTGGCCCTACTTTCATAGAAGACATCACTCCAACTTGGTGACCTTCTCCACTTGAAAGGTTAAATTCTTCATAAGTTAATCCTTCAGGTAGATCCGCTTTAAGCGCCTCAAATAACATGTTGCTTATTTCATTATCTACCTCTGTACCTTCTTCTTCAACCTTATATTTTGTCGTAATTTTTAATTGGTTATCGGCTCCAAAGGTTTTAGCTTCTGCACTACCAAAAACATCTATCAATTTGTTTTCAATTTCTGAAGCCGTAACTGATTTATCAAATCGAACGGTATAGGTTCTTCCTCCTACAAAATCTACTCCTTGGTTAAGACCAGTAGTAAGTAAAGCTGCCACACTAGCTACTACTAATATTCCTGAAACTACATAAGAAATCTTACGTTTTACAATAAACTTGATATTTACATTTTTAAACAGGTTTTTAGTTGCTGCAGTAGCAAAATCTAAAGATTTACCATTCTTTCCATAACCGTCTATAAACAAACGAGTAATGAAAATTGCCGTAAATAAAGAGGTACAAATACCAATTAACAAGGTTGTAGCGAAACCTTTAATAGGTCCGGTTCCAAAAACCAATAGGATAATACCCGTAAGGCCAGTAGTAATATTGGCATCTAAAATAGAAGATAAGGCATTGCTAAATCCGTCTTTAATCGCATCAACTTGGGCTTTACCTTTTGAAAGTTCTTCTCGAATACGCTCAAAAATAAGAACATTAGCATCTACAGACATACCAATGGTCAAAACGATACCAGCAATACCAGGCAGTGTAAGAACAGCACCTAATCCTGCCAAAATACCAAAGATAAATAAGATATTAACTGCTAGAGCTACATCTGCAAAAAGGCCTGCTTTTCCGTAATAAAACACCATCCAAAGTAATACAAAGGCTAGTGCAATAGCAAAAGAAAGAATACCACTATCTATGGCTTCTTGACCTAAAGAAGGTCCTACTACCTCACTTTGTACGATATCTGCAGAAGCTGGCAGCTTACCTGCGCGTAGAACATTAGCTAAATCTTGCCCCTCAGTAATGGTAAAACTCCCAGTTATTTCACTACGACCTCCTGAAATTGGACCACTAGAAATTCCTGGTGCAGAATATACAATATCATCTAAAACAATAGCAATTTGAGATTGATTGTTAAAAGCAACCGTAGTCATTTCTTCCCAAATCTTTGCACCTTTACCATTCATCTCCATAGAAACCGCTATTCTTCCCAATTGGTCATAAGTTTGGGTAGCGTTGGTGATTACACTACCACTAAGGTCTGGCGTATTGGTTTTATTTGCTTTTAAAGCATATAAGTCAATAAATTCGTTGCCGTTTACTGGTTTTCCCCAAACAAATTTTGCATAGCGCTGATTAGCGGGAAGCAAATTGCGAATTTGTGGCATTCTTAGGTAAGCGCCAACCGCAGCCGTATCTTTAATATTTGCAGTTCCTAAAACTGGTCCTTGACCAGCAACTGGCTGTAATTTACTAAATAACGGATTATTTTTAGCGATATCTGCAGCATCATCAGTTTCTGCATCTGCGATAAGGTCATCAATATCCTGATCTGTACTGGTAGAGTCTTGTGCCTTATCATTTGTTGCTTCTTCTGTTTTTGCGGCTTGCATTTCCTTCAACTTAGCGTTTGCTTGCGCCAAGAATGGAGCCAATTCTTGCCCTTTAAATACGTGCCAAAACTCTAGCTGCGCTGTACTTTGAAGTAATTTCTTAACACGATCAATATCTTTAGCTCCTGGTAATTCTACCAAAATTCTTCCTGAATTACCCAAACGCTGAATATTTGGTTGCGTAACACCAAACTTATCAATACGCTTTCTAAGCACCTCAAATGCAGAAGTTATACTTTCGTCTATACGTTTTCTTATGATTGGCTTTACTTGAGCATTGCTCATCTCAAAATTGATATCATCGCTCAAATTTTTATTAGCGAAAACATCAGGAGAGGCCAACTTGGCATCAGGTATCTCTTCAAATGCTTCAAAAAATAAGTTCACATAATCATCTTGCGATTCTTTTTGCAACTCATCGGCTCTAGCTAAAGCTTTATTAAAGGCAGGGTCTTTAGAATTGTTAGACAATTCTCTTAAAATATCTTTTACAGAAATCTGTAAGATAACATTAATACCTCCTTTAAGGTCTAACCCCTTATTTAATTCTTTATCTTTTGCAGTAGTGTAAGTTATACCGGCAAATATCTCTTGATTCCCTACAGAATCTAAATATCTACCTTCTTCAAATTCTCTTAAACTAGAGTAATTTTGAACCTCACTGCTTATTTTTTGCTTCGCATATGCCTCTGCGTCTTCTTCGACACTGTTTGCGATAAATGTAAACGATAATTGGTAAATACTTACCAAACCGAATAGAATTGCGAATAGCTTGATTATTCCCTTATTCTGCATTATTCTTTAAGTTAATTAATAGTTTATTTTTATAAAACGGACAAATATAGGCTTTCGAAAAAGAATTGCCAATATTTTTATTAAGATAAATTTCACAAATAAGGCTGTTTAAAAAACTTAATATCATCTTGCTAGAAAACAAAATAATTATTTCTTAAACAGCCTCTCTTGATATTTTGTGGTTTATAAATCTAACAACCCGTTTGTCTTTTTCACACCCTCTGCACTTTCGTGAAGTTGTTTCTTTTCGTTTTCATCTAGTTCGATTTCAACAACTTTTTCAATTCCATTTTTACCTAATAATACAGGAGTACCAATACAAAGGTCGTTTAATCCGTACTCACCCTCTAAAAGTGTAGAGCAAGGAAACATTTTTTTCTGGTCACACGCTATTGCCTGCACTAACCCAGAAACTGCTGCTCCTGGTGCATACCAAGCACTAGTCCCTAACATTTTAGTCAAAGTTGCTCCACCTACTTTGGTATCTGCAGCTACTTGATTCAAGCGCTCATCAGAAATGAATTCTGAAACTAGCACACTATTACGGGTAGCCAAACGCGTTAAAGGCACCATACCTTTATCGCTGTGCCCTCCTATTACCATACCGTCTACATCAGAAATTGGAGCCTCTAAAGCCTCTGCTAATCTATACTTAAACCTTGCACTATCTAAGGCTCCTCCCATACCGATTATTCTATTCTTAGGTAAGTTAGTGGTTTTATGCACCAAGTAAGTCATAGTATCCATAGGGTTACTTACCACAATAATTATTACATCGGGAGAATGCTTAATGATGTTACTGGAAACCTCTTTTACAATTCCCGCATTAATACCTATAAGTTCTTCTCTAGTCATTCCTGGTTTACGTGGAATTCCACTTGTAATCACAGCAATATCACTGCCTGCAGTCTTAGCATAATCGTTTGTGCTTCCAGTTATTTTGGTGTCAAATCCGTTTAAAGAGGCGGTTTGCATCAAATCCATCGCCTTCCCTTCTGCGTAATCTTTTTTAATGTCTAACAACACCACTTCTGAAGCAAAATTTTTAATAGCGATATACTCTGCACAACTAGCACCAACTGCTCCTGCACCTACAACAGTAACTTTCATAGTTTTATATATTTTAATTAATTGAATGATTTTGAGATGCTAAAATACAAAAAGCATTTATTTTATAGCTAAATGCACACTTTAAATACCAAAATTTAACCCTACATTTAAGGTATTTATCTCTTGAAAATTATAGGCTGCGCTCAAGTCAAAAAAACCAAGCCGCAGGTTTAACCCTAAGGTTCCCGACAGCACCGCATCTTCTTGGTCAATGGTAAAGGGATTAGTAATGGTTTGTCCTGCCAGTTCACCTTCATTTATAGTATAGCTTCCCAACAAACCAGTCTCTCTATTTTGCAGATTATAGTTTAAACCTCCGAAAAAATTCAAAGTTTTAAAATTGGTAGAACCTAGTAAGGCAAATTGCCAAGCCGAAACGTTAGATTCTAGGTTTGCCTTATCGGATGAAACCTGTGCAGACTCTAAAGCATAACTAGCTTCAAGTCTGGTATAGCCAGCTAACAATGACACTACAAGGCTAGTTTTTTCCTTATTACTAAACATTCTTGAGATTTCATATTGCAATCCTACGCCATAAAGTCCGGTTTCAACCTCATCATACTTAATTTTAGGTATCACTCTAGCTTTAAGCTCTAGACCCCATCCCAAACCAACTGAGCCTTGCAAGAATGCCAAGGGCACTGTATTTAGTTTTTCATCGAGTAATCCGCCAGGTAACATTAACGAAAAACTTTGTGTTTCTCCATTTTCATCCTCAAATTGCACCAAAACATCAGCACTTTCTTTAGCACCTAACAAAGTTGGCACTTGGGCTTGTTCTTGACCATTAGGTAAGCTCAAATGTTTATAATCTGATTCTCTAAATAAAAAACTTTGCTTTTCTTCTGGTAAAAAAGCAGCATTAGTAATTAGCGAAAGCTCAAAACGTCCCGTATTTTTTACTTTACCTCGATAATACCAACCTGTATTTACCAGGTAACCTAGGGTCGAAGTTGCTGGTTCTATATATTTTCCAAGATAGGTTTTGGCGTCACTTAAACCGGCCTGAAGGATATCTTGAACCTCTGTCTGTGCCTTAGTGATGAATCCACTTAATAAAAGTAACGTCAAAATTCCTATCTTAAAAATTGACTTGTTTATCATCTGTAATTTATTTTATAAGAAATTGCTAAATGAATGGCGTAGAATTGCTGTAAACTAGCAGCCATTCGTGTGCTTAGAGAAGTGCTCAGGTTGTATTTTAAACCTGCGGTAAAGTTAAAATTAGTTGCTTTATTTTCAACTGAAAACTTTTTTACAAGTGATTGAAATAATTCATTTTGTCTATCGATTTCATATACACCGTTAAAATGCGTAGTCGCCTGCGCGGTGAAGTAACCCACACCACCATAGAGATCAAACTTACCCAAAGCTTTTGACCCTATAAGAGCAGCGTGTAGAATATCCATCTGAGTATTAATTCCTTGCTCTTCATTTTGAATTTCACCGGATTCCTTGGTATCAAAAAAACCTTTAAATTTATTTAAAGCAATTAATGCCGACAAAGACCAACTTTCGGTTTTAAACCAATGGGTGATTTCGTGTTGCAAACCTACCCCCCACATGTTACGCTCGATTGGACCATAAGCGATATTTGGTGAGTACCTCAATTTAACTTCGCTGGCCCAGGGTAAACCAATATCGGTTTGTAAAAAAACCTGCGGAGCCAACCTAAAATTTTCATCTATACCTTGCGGCAACCTTATTTCGATAACTTCCTGCTCATCTCCCACATTGTAATCTATTAAAACATTTACATCTGGATTATTTACACCAAAGATGCTGGCTACTTTTTTAACCGAACTACCATCTTCAAATCTCAAGTTGTGATAATCATTTGTATTAAGTGTAAAGTTATTTTCACTGCGATCTACAAAAGTTATGTTAGAGGCCAAACTAAAATCTATTTCACCCCATTCTTTGGTCTTTGCCGAGCTATACCAAGCATTGCTCACATTAAACATTAGACCACTCGCAGCAGGATCAACAAAAGCTTCGCCATATTGACTTACATCTTTAACTAAATGCTCGACAAATGTATTTAAATCTTCTTGCGCCTGAATATGACAGCTAATCAAAAAAAAGATGCATAAGGAAAAAGTTCTACCTACCAAAAGAGTTAATTTTTGTTAAATGTACATTTTTTTCAATAAAAAAACCTGCTTATTTAAGCAGGTTTTTTATATAAATATAAAATATATTATACATCTATATTTGCATAAATTGCGTTTTTCTCAATAAACTCTCTTCTCGGAGGTACTTCATCTCCCATTAACATTGAAAAAATACGATCGGCCTCACTGGCGTTATCTATAGTCACCTGACGTAGAGTTCTAAATTCTGGATTCATGGTGGTGTCCCACAACTGTTCAGCATTCATCTCACCCAAACCTTTATATCGCTGTATGGTTATACCCCCTGCATATTCATTAGAAATTTCATCTCGTTCTTTCTCACTCCAAGCATATCTTTTTTTACTACCTTTTTTAATTAAGTAAAGTGGCGGTGTTGCGATAAATATATGTCCGGCTTCAATAAGTTCACGCATATATCTAAAGAAAAAAGTAAGAATTAAGGTTGCAATATGACTACCATCTACATCGGCATCACACATAATTACAATTTTATGATACCTTAATTTTTCCAAATTAAGTGCTTTACTATCTTCTTCTGTACCAATAGTTACACCAAGAGCGGTATAAATGTTCCGGATCTCTTCATTTTCAAAGACCTTATGTTGCATAGCCTTTTCAACATTCAGAATCTTCCCTCTAAGCGGTAAAATTGCTTGAAAATTTCTATCACGTCCTTGTTTAGCGGTACCACCTGCCGAGTCTCCCTCAACAAGAAACACCTCACATTGCTCTGGATCTTGCTCTGAGCAATCGGATAATTTACCCGGGAGCCCTCCTCCGCTCATAACGGTTTTCCGCTGCACCATTTCTCTTGCTTTTTTGGCAGCGTGGCGAGCCTGAGCCGCTAATATTACCTTTTGAACAATGGTTTTGGCATCGTTAGGATTTTCTTCGAGATAGTTTTCGAGCATTTCAGAAACGGCTTGCGAAACCGCAGAAGTCACTTCACGATTACCCAATTTTGTTTTGGTTTGCCCCTCAAATTGAGGTTCAGCTACTTTTACTGAAACAATTGCAGTTAATCCTTCTCTAAAATCATCACCAGAAACTTCAAATTTAAGTTTATCTAACATTCCAGAAGCATCGGCATATTTTTTTAATGTAGATGTTAAGCCTCTTCTAAATCCGCTAAGGTGTGTACCTCCTTCGTGTGTGTTAATATTATTTACGTATGAATGCAAATTCTCATTATAAGAATCGTTATAAATCATCGCAACCTCAACAGGAATCTCATTTTTTTCTCCTTCCATGGAGATTACATCTTGAATAATAGGTTCACGAGTTTCATCTAGAAAGCGGATAAATTCTTTTAATCCTTCCTCAGAGTGAAAAGCATCACTTCTAAAGTTACCATCTTCATCTTGCTCTCTTTTATCTGTCAAAGAGATTTTGATTCCTTTATTCAAGAAAGCCAATTCGCGCAAACGACTTGCCAAGGTTTCATAATTATATCGTGTACCTTCTTTAAAAATTTGGTCGTCTGGCTTAAATGTAACTATTGTTCCGTTGTAATCTGTTTCTCCTGTACTTTTAACGGGATATAGAGGCTTACCTCTTTCATATTCTTGCTCCCACACCTTACCCTGCTTATGCACTACGGCATGCAAATGTACAGACAATGCGTTTACACAACTAACTCCTACACCGTGTAAACCTCCAGAAACTTTATATGAATCTTTATCAAACTTTCCTCCCGCTCCAATTTTGGTCATAACCACCTGTAACGCAGAAACTCCTTCTTTTTTGTGGATATCTACAGGAATACCACGCCCGTTATCTTTGGTGGTAATTGAGCCATCTTCATTAATTATTACATCTATGGAGTCGCAATAACCCGCCATTGCCTCATCTATAGAATTGTCTACCACCTCATAAACCAAGTGATGCAATCCTCTGTTTCCTACATCTCCAATATACATAGATGGACGCATTCTTACATGCTCCATTCCTTCTAGGGCCTGAATACTATCGGCCGAATAATTCTTTTTATTTTCTTCGCTCATAGGTCTAACTTATTGTCAACAAATATAGCAAAAGCACGTGGGTAAAAAAAGCCTAAGGCTCCATTCAATTTTAAGTTATTAACATTTTTTTACTGATTGTATGGATTTCAATTTTATTATCTTAGCAAAAAAATTAGCATGCGTTACCTTATCATCTTTTTCTTATTCATATGCACTTACCAATTGGGTTTGGCACAAGACTTCAAAGATCTAGATGAAAGCCCTATGGACGTAAGCGTAATTCGAAATACAGACAACTCGCCGTTGGCTCGAATTATTTATAGTCGTCCTCGTAAAAAGGATAGAGAGATTTTTGGTGCACTAGTTCCGTTTAATCAAGTTTGGCGTACAGGAGCCAATGAGGCTACTGAGATTACTTTTTATGAAGAACTGTATATAAACGGAATTTGTCTAGACCCAGGTACGTATAGCCTATATACTATTCCAGGCCCTAAAATTTGGACGGTAATTTTTAATGAAGCTCAAAATGCTTGGGGCGCCTTTAATTATAACGAAAAGCTTGATGCCCTTAGAATAAAAGTTCCTGCTCAAAGAGCAGCCAGCATAATCGAAATTTTTTCTATAGCCTTTCAGCCTGCCCAAAACGGTGCCAATTTATTTATAGGCTGGGACGATACTTTTATTAAGGTTCCCTTTAAAAAAAGTTTAGATTAAGGTATATTAAGATATTTATGCGTTTGCAATGAAATTTTCCATTTAGGATTCTGCATTACATAATCAACCATTAGCGGTATCATCTTATCTCGAACGCTCCATTCTGGCTGCAAATACAAGATACAGTTTTCTCCCACTTGAGAAGCTTGTTCTTCGGCAAATTTAAAATCATGTTTATTGTAAACAATTACCTTAAGTTCATTTGCGCGTTTGTAGGCTTCTAAAGTTGGTAATTTATTTTTCTTTGGCGATAAGCAAAACCAATCCCAATCTCCTGTTACCTCATAGGCTCCAGAAGTTTCGATATGTGTTTTTCCGCCCCCCTGTTTTATGGCTTTGGTTATAGGGCTCATATTCCACATTAAAGGCTCTCCCCCTGTTACGACAACAGTTTTGCTATTATCTAAGGCCTTCTTTACAATGGTTGAGGTCATACTTGGCGGATGCTTTTCTGCGTCCCAGCTCTCTTTAACATCACACCAATGACAGCCTACATCACACCCCCCAATTCGTATAAAATAAGCGGCTGTCCCCTTATAAAAACCCTCACCCTGTATGGTGTAAAATTCTTCCATCAAGGGTAGCATTTCGCCTGTACTTACCAGTTTTTCCTGTTCTTTCTTTGTCATAGGCTGCAAAGATAAACAATACCCTTTTTAAAAAATAGACTTACCAAATATTATATGCTTAAATTTCTTGAACCAAGTTAGTATTACTAATTTTGCAGCTTAATTTTTAACTTTTATGAGACTTTTAAGCGCTTTATCAATTATCCTTGTATTAAATGCCTGCCAACCTTCAAAACCCGCCGAATCCTTATTGATTCAGCCCAATCAAATTGGCTTATTACAAAAAGACACGCCTATATACACCTTAGACTCTATATTTAAAAATGATTCGGTTGTAAAGCGGCGCATTAATAGTAGGTTTAGTAGTCAAGATGAATTTATCGTATACTCAAAAGAAGGTCAGGAACGTCTGGTTTTAATTCCCAAAAATGATTTTGATTCTACAAGCACAGTAGCCAACATTCAAATAAAGGACTCTTTATTTCACACTGAGAAAGGAATCTCTATACAATCTACTTTCAAGAAAATTCAGGAACACTATAAAATTTCGCGTATTGAAAACACCGTACGCACAGCGGTAATTTTTTTAAACGATCAAAATTTATATTTGAGTATCGATAAAGAATTTGTAAGCGGAGATGCCAGATACAACACAAATCTACCAATTGAATCTAGCCAAATTAAAGATGATGCAACTATAAAACACTTTTACTTAGGATGGGATTAAGGGAGAAACTCCAGATTTACTTGATGTTTTTTACCTTTATAAGTTTGTCAAGCTGCAAGCAAGAAGATACAGCCACAGCCAATTTATATGAGCAAAATTCATTTAAAAATGGTGAGTTGCAAGCGGTCATAAGCACTACCGCGGGCTCACTTATTAAAAACATCTATCAGATTAAAGACAAGCGTTTTGTACCAGACACTAGTTTTTTAAAACAAGGAAAAATCAATTACCTTGCACTACCCTTTAGTATCGGATTCATACCCTCTACCCAAATTGAGTTAGGTAAATCAAACAAGCCAGTAGAGGTGCTTTTGGTAAACAATAATGCAAAACAAGCACAAACCGTAGGGGTAAAATTATTAGCGCTACTTAAAGTTGCTACTCAAGATACCATTACCTATAAACTGGTGGGTATGGATTCTGGCAAGTCGCGGGCCTGGTCTCCTTTTAATAATTTTGAAGAACTGGCCGCCAACTACCCAGACATAATCAAAACGATAAACAGGTATTTTGAAGATTATCGATTGGGCCCTTACCAGAAAGTGCTTTCTTGGCAAGATGAACAAGCGGCTTTAAAATTTGTTAAAGCGCATCAGGTTAATTAATATGTTTTTTACTTTACGGAAATATGAAAAAGGCCATTAAAAAATTTATCCCTAAAATAATTGGAGCGCAATTAAATTCGCTTCACTTAGTGCATTCGGCGAAAGCCACCAAAAAAGCCTATAAGCTCTTTTGCACGCCAAGATTGGGAAAAGCCAAACCTCATCATAAGGCGTTTTTAAATCCAGCGAAGACCCAAGAAATAGTGGTTGAAGGCACTTCAATTCAATGTTACAGATGGCCCGGAGAAGGCAAAAGGGTCTTACTAATTCATGGTTGGGAAAGCAACACACACCGCTGGAAAAAACTCATAGAAAGACTTCAAGAACAGTCGTTTGATGTTTACGCATTAGATGCTCCCGCGCATGGTAATTCAAAGGGAAAAGTCATACATGTGCCTTTATATGCTCAAGTAATTCATCAAGCGCTAAAAAAAATAAATCCCGCCTATGTTATTGGGCACAGTATGGGCGCTATGGCTAGCGTTTACGAGCAATATAAGTATAAATCACCCATTGAAAAATTGGTTTTACTTGGCCCTCCATCAGAATTGCAAAAAATAATTAGCGATTATCAAGCTATTTTAAAACTTAGACCTTCTTTAATTCAAGATTTAGAAAATTATTTTTTTAAAAACCTCGGGTATAAATACAATGATTTTTCTATTGCTAAATTTGCTAAAAGTCTTCAAATACCTGGCTTAATTATTCATGATAAGTATGATAAAATTGCACCTGTTTATGCATCGAGAAGTATACATAATGCTTGGCAAAATTCATTTTTGATTGAAACGGAAGGGCTAGGTCATTCATTATACAGCCCAGGAGTAAATACGGAAATAATAAAATTTTTAAATGGAAATTAGTCATGAGTGACACCCCCCAAGGCAAAAGAATAAATAAATTTTTAAGTGAAGCTGGCTTTTGCTCAAGACGCAAAGCTGACGAACTCATTGCTGCTGGAGTAGTAACTATAAACGGCAGGGTACCCGAAATGGGAACAAAAGTGCTACCCGAAGATCAGGTAGCCGTTAACGGTAAAATCGTTGTCGCCAAAGAAAAACCTGTTTATCTTGCCTTTCATAAGCCGGTAGGGATTGTTTGCACAACCGATACTCGCGTTGAAAAAAATAATGTAATAGACTACATAAATTACCCTACGAGGATTTTCCCTATAGGTAGGTTAGACAAGCCTAGTGAAGGTTTATTATTACTAACCAACGACGGAGATATCGTGAATAAAATATTACGCTCAAACAACAACCACGGTAAAGAATACCAAGTAAAAGTGAATCGGCCGGTAACCCAACAATTTATTAAGCGCATGGCAAACGGAATTCCGATTTTAGGAACGGTTACAAAAAAATGCCACGTAAAGAAAACAGGAAGTCACGATTTTGAAATTGTGCTTACTCAAGGGTTAAACCGGCAAATAAGGCGCATGTGCGAGTATTTAGGATATCAAGTGGTTCAACTTAAACGAACGCGAATAATAAACATTCCTCTAGATGTTCCTGTAGGCAAGTATAGGGAACTTACACATCAAGAATTAAATGATCTACAGACAATTCTTAAAAACTCAAAAAAAACACATTCACGAAATAAATAATATAGTTAATCATAAAATCTAACATTCTTTTAAGGAGGATATTTAAAAATACTTGGTAAATTTAAAGCAAAAGATAAGATATGAGCAGACCAAGTATAAAAAATGAAGAACAATACGAAGCCTTAAGAGATCAAGGATACAGCCAAGAAAAAGCTGCCCGCATTGCCAACACCAAAAATGCTAGCCAAAAAGGAGGTAAGGCATCACCGTACGAAGATTGGACCAAGCAAGAGTTATATGAACGTGCCCAAGAAATTGGAATTGACGGTCGGTCTACCATGAATAAGAATGAACTTATTAAAGCCTTACGCAATAATTAATTATGAAAGAAGTACCCTTATTTCACTTGGCGATACCCGTTAAAAATCTTGCAGAATCAAGGTCCTTTTATAGTCAACGTCTCAAACTAAAAGAAGGTCGAAGCAGCAAACATTGGATCGACTATAATTTTGGTGGTCACCAATTGGTTATACACGAGGTACCTCAATATGAACCTCTTATTTTTAGCAATGAAGTAGATGATCAAAAGGTTCCCGTTCCTCATTTTGGACTGATTTTAGACTGGTTCTTTTTCGATGAATTTTCAGCTCAATTAAATCTCGAAAACATCGACTATATTATTTCTCCTTGTATTCGGTTTCAAAATCAACCTGGAGAGCAAAAAGTTTTATTTTTTAAAGACCCTTCTGGTAACGCCCTAGAGTTTAAAGCCTATAAAAACACTAACGAAATATTTACTGCTCGATGAAACAACTTCACCCTAAATTGGTAAGACAATTATTCATCCTTCTTATAATAGGCGTTTCGGGATTTTTAATCTTTGCTAAAATGTTACCCTACTTTTCGGGTGTTTTGGGAGCTATCACCTTTTATGTACTGCTCAAAAAGTGGATGGTAAAATTAGAAAAAAGAAACTGGAATAAAGATCTTGCTGCAACGGTGTTGATGTTATTTTCTTTTATTGGAATCTTAATACCAATAAGCGGAATGGTCCTTTTGCTTACTTCAAAAATAAGTAAAGCCGTAAATAACTCAGAAAAGGTTTTACAAGCCATCAACACACAACTGCAAAATTTAAATACATTAATCAATCAGTATTCCTCAAATTTCGATATCACCAAGCAAATAAATACCAATGAAGTAACCAGTTTAATTTCAAGTAACCTTCAGAATTTAGCAGGAGGAACATTTGATGCATTTATAGCAATAGGTATAATGTATTTTCTGTTGTATTATATGCTCACCAAAAGAGACCATATGCAAAGAATGCTGGGTGATTATATTCCTATCAATAGAGAAAATTTAACTTTAATTGGGCAAGAAAGCACATCAATGGTTAAGGCAAATGCTATAGGAATTCCTTTAGTAGCAATTTGCCAAGGTATTATAGCCCTTATAGGCTTTTTAATACTAGGAGTTCCAGATCCTTTCTTTTGGTTTGTGATTACCACCATTGGCTCTATGATTCCTTTTGTGGGTACGGCTATTGGGATTCTCCCGGTAACCATTTTGCTTTTTTCACAAGGCCAAAACTGGGAAGCTATTGCTATGCTTATTTACGGCGTGGTAGTTATCGGGTCTACCGATAACATTATTCGGCTTTATGTATTAAAACGCTTATCTGATGTTCATCCGCTTCTAACCCTTATCGGAGTTGTGGTGGGGGTACCTTTATTTGGTTTTATTGGTCTAATTTTTGGGCCTCTACTTATCTCATTATTTTTATTAATGGTGAAAATTTATAAGAAAGAATACGGAAAAAAAGAAGTTAACTCAACCGAAACAGCTCACACAGAAAATCAGGAATTAGAAAACTTACACCAAAACAAAAAATTGTAACATATGGCTACAAGTAGTAAAAAGATAGACAAAAATTATTTTGAGCGTAAAGTTTCTGGCATTACCAAGAGTGATGTAGATAATACATTGGCGCAAGAAAATGAAATTGAACAGAAAATTAAAAACGCTGGGGTATTTGAAAAATACGCAGAGATGGCTAAGCAGATGCTATTGATGCTCAAGGATTATAGGCGAGGCTTATATACCGAGGTACCTTGGTTTACCATAGGATCTATTGTATTTTCACTCATTTATGTTTTAAATCCACTTGATGTAGTCCCAGATTTTATTCCTGGACTAGGCTATATAGATGATTTAAGTGTATTCACCTTTGCCTTACGATTTATAGAGAGCGATTTACATAACTACCTGGACTGGAAAATAAACAAGGAAGAATAAAAAAGGCCCTATTACAAAAGGGCCATTTCTTAATTAATTTAATGGATTTCTCATTCTATGTCGTTCTCGTGCTAATAAAGTATTTTTAAGCAGCATAGCAATGGTCATTGGCCCTACCCCTCCTGGAACAGGAGTAATATAAGAAACTTTCTTCTTTACATTCTCAAAATCAACATCACCGGTTATCACATACCCTTTTGAAGCATTATCATCTGGTACTCGGGTAATACCTACATCTATTATCACTGCATCATCTTTAACCATTTCGGCTTTAAGGAAATTCGGGGTTCCTACAGCGATAATAATAATATCTGCTTGAGAGGTTATTTGTGTTATATTTTTGGTGTATCTGTGCGTGAGTGTGACGGTTGAGTTACCAGGAAAGCCCACTCTACCCATCAAAATACTCATAGGTCTTCCTACAATATGGCTTCTCCCTATTACCACGGTATGTTTTCCTTTAGTAGGAATATCATAGCGCTCCAACAACTCTAAAATACCATAAGGTGTGGCAGGTATGAATGAAGTCATATCTAATGACATTTTACCAAAATTAGTCGGGTGAAAACCGTCTACATCTTTATCGGGATCAACAGCCATCAAAACGCGCTGAGTGTTTATTTGTGGGGGCAGAGGCAATTGAATGATAAAACCATCTATGGCTTCATTTTGATTTAACTCCTCTATCTTATCTAGCAGTTCAATTTCTGAAGAATTACTAGACATACGTACCATAGTAGATTCAAAACCAACTCGCTCGCAAGCTTTCACTTTAGAATTCACATAGGTCATACTAGCTCCATCATTACCCACAATTATGGCTGCTAAATGCGGTACTTTTTCGCCCCGCTCTTTCATTTTTTTTACCTCAATAGCAATTTCATCTTTTATATCGCTACTTACTTTTTTACCGTCTAAAATTGTCATGTTGTGTGTTATATAATGCAAAAAAGCCAAGTTGTTTCCAACTCAGCTTTTCCTGTTTTATCTTAATCCTTTCATCATTTGCATCATCTTTTTACCGCCTCCACCTTGCATCATCTTCATCATCTTACTCATCTGATTAAATTGCTTTAGCAGCTGATTTACTTGCGTTACAGAAGTACCAGAACCTTTTCCTATTCGTTTTTTCCGACTAGCATTAATAATACTCGGTTTCGCTCTTTCTTCTGGAGTCATAGAATGTATAATGGCTTCAATATGTTTAAAAGCATCATCATCAATATCAATATCCTTCATCATTTTACCAGCGCCAGGTATCATGCCGATAAGGTCTTTCATATTACCCATCTTCTTAACCTGCTGGATTTGATTTAAGAAATCATCAAAACCAAATTGATTTTTCGCAATTTTCTTTTGAAGTTTTCTGGCTTCTTCCTCATCATATTGCTCTTGGGCTCTCTCAACCAATGACACCACATCACCCATTCCCAAAATTCTATCGGCCATACGTTCGGGATAGAAAACATCAATAGCTTCCATTTTCTCTCCCGTACCTATAAACTTTATAGGTTTATCTACAACAGATTTAATCGAAATCGCGGCACCACCACGGGTATCACCGTCTAGCTTAGTTAAAATTACACCATCAAAATTTAATATGTCATTAAATGCTTTGGCAGTATTTACCGCATCTTGACCAGTCATAGAGTCGACCACAAACAAGGTTTCTTGCGGTTGAATAGCCTTATGAATATTCGAAATTTCGGTCATCATTGCATCATCAACTGCTAATCGGCCGGCAGTATCTATAATCACCACATTAAACCCATTCGCTTTTGCATGTGCAATAGCATCTTGTGCAATTTTTACAGGATCTTTGGTTTCTCTATTTGAGTATACTTCAACTCCTATCTGCTCACCTACCACATGCAACTGATCGATTGCCGCTGGCCTGTATACGTCACAAGCTACCAATAAAGGTTTTTTGGTTTTTTTGCTTTTTAGAAAATTGGCCAATTTACCTGAAAAGGTTGTTTTACCACTACCTTGTAACCCCGACATTAATATTACGCTTGGATTTTCTGATAAATTGATACCCTTCGCGTCGCCCCCCATAAGCGCAGTAAGCTCGTCTTTCACCAACTTCACCATCAGTTCCCCAGGTTTTAAACTGCTGAGTACATTTTGGCCTATCGCTTTATCTTTTACAGTCTTTGTAAAATCTTTAGCTATTTTATAATTCACATCGGCGTCTACCAATGCCCGGCGCACTTCTTTCAAGGTTTCGGCAACATTCACTTCGGTAATTTGACCGTGCCCCTTAAGAATATGAAAGGCTTTGTCTAACTTATCACTTAAATTATCAAACATAATTTTCGGTTGTTTTTAAGAGTTGCAAAGTTATGAATTAGATTGTTAAGATTAAAAACTTCTCATAAATATACTTTAATTTTGTTTAGAACCGATTTTTAATCCGTAAAGCTAGTAATCACGCATCTCTAGAAAAACAAGACTCCTTTTAAATACCAGATTTTTTACTATTTTTAGCTAGATTTAAAGCTTATGCCTAAAAAAATATTTGAAAATATTTGTGTAGATTCTGTTTTTGAAAGAATATACAATGATTACGCAAAAGATCTTCATGATTTTTTATACTACAAATTTGGCAATGGCTACAACCACGAAGATAAAATGCACGAAGCCTTTGTAAAGCTATGGCATAAATGTGAAGATGTTACCTACAGCAAAGCTAAGTCGTTTCTTTTTACTGTTGCCAACAACTTAATGCTTAACGAAGTAAAGCATAAAAAAGTTAAACTTAAATACAACAAGAGCATTAAAGAAAATACTAATAAACAAAGCCCAGAATTTTTATTAGAAGAAAAGCAATACCTAGAAAAGTATGAGCGTGCGCTAAGCTCACTTACCGAAAAACAACGTTTGGTATTTAGTCTTTGTAAAATTGAAGCCAAGCCCCATAAAGAAGTAGCATCATTGCTTGATATTTCAACAAAAACTGTTGAAAAACACCTTTACAGTGCATTAAAGAAATTAAAATTAGAATTAAAAGAACTTTAAGGTAGGAAAATAGCTTATTAAATTGTTATAGTGGTAAGTACAAGGAGATGAAAAAAGAAGATATTTTATATAAATGGTTAATGGGCAAAGCACTCACCCAAACACAGCTTCAAGAATTGGAGTCTAAACCCGAATATGAAGAGTATAAAAAAATGCTCGATTATGCTGGTTATTTTAAAGCTCCTGCTTTGTCAAAAAGCAATAGTGCCAGCCTTATAGAAAGAGCAAAAAAACAAAAAAGAAGAAAACGAATACTTAATTGGGTTAGCAGCGCCGCTGCCATTTTGGTAATTGCCTTAGTAGCTTTTTGGTTTACCCAGCAAAATATAGTTTTAATTGATACCGCTAATGCTCAACAAAAAAACTTAGAATTACCCGATGGTTCCTTGGCGAAACTCAATGCTGGAAGTCAAATTAAATACCATTCTAATAAATGGAAAAAAGAACGCCAACTGCAATTAAAAGGAGAAGCTTATTTTGAGGTGAAAAAAGGAGAAAAATTTAGTGTGCAAACACCAATAGGAAAGGTAGAAGTTTTAGGAACCGCTTTTAACGTAAAACAACGTCAAAACTTTTTTAATGTTACGTGTTTCGAAGGGCTTGTTCGGGTTATTAAAGAGCAAGACACCTTAGCGTTACCGGGAGGACAATCGGTAAGTTTCTATAAGAATGAATATACAACCACTCAAATAACCGATGCAGCACCCAGTTGGCTTACAGGACAAAGCAAATTTAAAAGAGTACCATTAACACTAGTAATACAAGAAATTGAACGCCAGTATGACGTTAAAGTACTAATCGAAAACATAGATTTAGAAAAAAATAGTTATTTTACCGGTAGTTTCACCCACAGCAATCTTGATATGGCCTTGAAATCTGTTTGCATACCTTTTGGGCTTACATATCATATTGATGGAAAAACCGTAAACTTAAGTGAACAAAAAAATTAAAGTTCAGCTATTTTTTACTTTTTTGCTTTTTCCTATCCTGCTTTTAGCACAGGTAAAAACTAAGGAGAGCCTTAGTATATTAGATATCATAAAACGATTAGAGCAACAGACATCATTTAAGTTTTCTTACCTTGAAAATGAGTTGGAGCAATTACCACCCTTTACAATTAGTTCAAATTTAACACCTAGGCAAATAATTGCTGATATTGAACGCAATAGCAACCTTGAGTTTGAGTTTTTAAGTGAAGATTTTATAGCGATACGACTTCAAAATCCGCTTGAAGCGGATAAAGTTTTAGATCTCGAAGAAGTTATCATTCAAAATTACCTCAACGAAAGTATTATAAAAAAAGATCAAGGCGTATTTGAAATTAATCTAGACCAGCTACCTACTCTACCAGGCCTTATAGAGCCAGATGCCTTACAAGCTTTACAGGTGTTACCTGGGGTGGAGAGTATTAACGAAAAGGTAAGCGATTTAAATATTCGAGGGGGAACACCCGACCAGAATTTGGTACTCTGGGATGGCATTCGCATGTACCAGTACGGTCATTTTTTCGGACTAATATCGGCCATAAATCCTTATTTTGTAGATGAAGTAGCCTTGATAAAAAATGGTACAGACGCTTCTTACGGAAACAGTGTTTCTGGAGTGATATCTTTACAAACAAGCGATGAGTTGAATAAAAAATTCAATGCAGAAGCAGGAATAAATTATCTTTACGGATTTGGTTTAATTGACACCCCATTAGGCAAGCAATCAAGTTTAAGGCTGGCGGCCAGAAGTTCTATAAACAACTATTTTAGAACACCCACTTACAATCAATACTATAAACAGGCTTTTCAAAACACAATATTAGACCCGCTTGAACAAGAAAGCATTAAGCAGAATGACGAGTTCCATTTTTATGACACCACGCTTCGTTACCTATACCAACCAAATAAAAGAAACAAATTTAAGCTAAGCTTCATTTATTTATCCAACAACTTAAATTATCGTGAGGATTTCCTGCAAGGCAATGAGATTGATCCAAAAACAAGCGGTTTATCACAATACAGTTTAGGATTCGGATTGAATTATGCGCACCATTGGAACAAAAAGATTATCTCAAAGGTACACTATTACTATTCACTATATAATTTAGAAGCTAGTAATGAAGAGCGAAAGGAAGATAGGATTAGCCGTCAAAAAAACAAGGTAAGAGAACATGGTTTTAAAATTGAAAACACATTAAATCTTAATCATTTATCTGACTTACACCTGGGCTTTGAACATATTTTCGCACAGATTGAGAATTTTACCCGCCAAAGCAATCCGCTTGACGGTTTTTTTTCAACTCGATACACGTCAACCCAAGCTGTGTATGGCACCTATTCTTTTAAAAGTTTAGATGATAAAACCTATCTACATATAGGTTCGCGGCTCAATTATTTTTCACAGTTAAACCAATTTTATTTTGAGCCACGTTTTAGCTTAAATCAAAAAATGATTAAGAATCTAGCATTTGAATTTCTTGGAGAGGTAAAAAGCCAGTATCATACTCAAATTAACAGCACCCAAAAAGATTTTTTAGGTATTCAAAACAGTAAATGGCAAGGTGCAAATAACCAAGATATACCTTTAATGCAAAGTATGCAACTCTCTTTGGGATTACATTATACTCAGAATAATTGGCTAGCCAGTATTGAGGGATATGCAAAAAAAGTAAATAATATTACAGTTTCAAGTCAAGGCTTTCAAGACCAATACCAGTATGCGCCCTTCTCTGGCGATTATTATGTTAGAGGAATAGACTTTTTAATCCGTAAAGAGTTTAAAAGTTTTAATTTTTGGGCTGGCTATTCACTTACTAACAATGACTATCGTTTCAACGAGATTAGCCAAAACAGTTTCCCAAGCAATACAGCAATTGCCAATTCTTTAAGTTTCAACACCAGTTATGAACAAAATGGGCTTCAAGTTTCTTTAGGAATAAAGTGGCGTTCAGGAAAAGCTTACACTCCAATAAGCCAAGAAAATTTAACCAATAACTTGTTTTTATATTCTCCTTCAAATAGTGCACAACTACCCAGCTATTTTAGAACAGACTTATCTGCAGGTCAAGAGTTTAAGCTAAACGATGAGGTAAATGCCTATATTGGCTTATCGGTTTGGAATTTATTGAACTCTACCAATATCATCAATGCCTACTATTTACAAGAAAACAATGAGATATTTTTTATTCAACAGGAGGCTTTAAGAATTACACCTAATTTAATTTTTAGAATAAAAATTCATTAAAATGGTACAAACTACATTTGACTAGGAACTTTTATTCCTAACAACTTAAAAGCATTTTTAATCACCTCTCCAGTAAGTTGTGCTAATTGTACTCGTAAAATGCGTTGATCTTCTTGTTCTGCCGCTAGGATAGAAACATTTTGATAAAAAGAATTAAAATCACGCACTAAATCATAAGTATAATTTGCTATAATTGCGGGACTGTATTGTTTTGCTGCGAGTTGTATTGTTTCTGGCCAAGCCAACAAGTGCTTGATTACCGCTTTTTCTTTTTCTTCAAAAGTATAATCCTCTACAGTTTGCGCAAGTAATTTTTCACCTTTCCTTAAAATAGATTGAATACGGGCGTAGGTATATTGAACAAATGGACCGGTATTTCCTTGAAAGTCTACAGACTCTTCTGGATTAAATAAAATACGCTTTCGCGGATCTACTTTTAAGATATAATACTTTAAAGCTCCTAAGCCAATGGTTTGATAAAGTTCTTGTCTCTCTTCTGCAGAAAACCCTTCTAGTTTACCTAAATCGTTTGAAATCTTTTGCGCTGTTTGCGTCATTTCATCCATTAAATCGTCTGCATCAACTACGGTGCCCTCTCTACTTTTCATTTTTCCGCTAGGCAAGTCAACCATACCATAACTTAAATGATACAAGTGCTCTGCCCAAGCATACCCCAATTTTTTAAGAATTAAAAACAGAACCTTAAAATGATAGTCTTGCTCATTACCTACGGTGTAAACCATACCATTAATAGAGTAATCATTTACACGTTGTATAGCGGTACCAATGTCTTGTGTCATGTAAACGGCGGTACCATCTGAGCGAAGGACAATTTTTTCGTCAAGACCTTCATCGGTAAGGTCTATCCACACGCTACCATCAGCTTTCTTATAAAAAACACCTTTTTCAAGACCCTCTTTAACCACTTCTTTCCCTAATAAATAAGTATCGCTTTCATAGTAGTTTTTATCAAAGTTAACTCCTAATCGCTTATACGTTTGTTCAAAACCGTCGTATACCCATTGGTTCATTTTTTTCCATAAAGCCAACACCTCCTTATCACCGGCTTCCCAAGCTTGAAGCATTTTTTTTGCTTCTTTTAATAGAGGGGCTTGCTCTTTAGCTTCTTTTTCATCTAAGCCTTTGGCCATAAGCTCGTTTACTTGAGCTTTATACTCTTGGTCAAATTTCACATAGTAGGCTCCTACTAATTTATCTCCTTTTAGATTAGAACTGCTTGGGGTTTCTCCCGCTCCAAATTTTTGCCAAGCCAACATGCTTTTGCAAATATGTATACCTCGATCATTTATAATTTGAGTCTTATAAACTTGGTTCCCTGCTGCTTTTAAAATTTCGGCCACAGAAAAACCTAAAAGATTATTTCTAACGTGCCCTAAATGCAAAGGTTTATTGGTATTAGGTGAAGAATACTCTACCATAATTCTGGGAGAAGATTCACCTGGTGCAACTAGGCCATATTCTTTTTTTGAGTAAATAGTCTTAAACTGATTTAAAAAATAAGAATCAGAAAATTCAAGGTTTAAAAATCCTTTTACTACATTGAAATCATCAACCTCATCTACATTCCTTTTTAAGAATGCACCTATGTCCTCTCCTAATTTTACTGGGTTGGTCTTAATGTGACGCAACAAAGGAAATACCACTAAGGTTAGATCTCCAGGAAATTCCTTACGTGTTGCTTGAAATTCAAAATCATGTAAATCTACTTGGTACAGTTCTTTTAGTGCTGCACTTATTTTACTCAATAAAAAGTCAGTTTTGAACATAGGTTAAATTTTGTGCAAAGATAAAATTAAAAGGTTTGTTTTAGTTATCTTTAAAATAAAAAATGTTGGTTAATGTCTCTTATAATAAACCAGAGTTAAAACGTAAAATTAATATGCTGGTAGGTGAACCGTTTACTTTAAGAGAACGTTTTAAATTAAAAGGCATCGGATCTGGTAAAATTATTATAAATTCTGCTTGTTTAGCGATTCATAACTTATTGATTCTAGACAATAACCAAAACTGCTGTAATATCGAGTTAAGGCCAAAAGGTATTTTGGTTGGATTTAGGTCTTTGTTAGAGTCTTATGCATTGGTAATACCATATTATAAACTGGTATTGTACAAAGGGAAATCACAAGAATACAGCATACATATGGATCATTATTTTTTAAAGATAAAGGCTGATCGAGATAAAACTCATAAATATATAAAAAAAGTAATGCAACAAAAGGCTTTAGCGTGTTCCTAAAATCATTTACGTTTTCTAAATGAGAAACCAGCCAATAGTAATAATAAACCGGTAAACAGCATTGCCATATTTTGAGGTAAGGGCTGCTCTGTAAAAGGTTGATTGTTATAGACTGGTTGAAACTCAAATATAAGTTTGTAGCTAGCAAGAATAATAATGGTTACTCCAAGAAATAGTAGTACATATTTTAAAGTGTTTTGCATAATGGGTAGCAGTTACTTTTTTACGGATAAATTTACAGAAATAATTGCATAACTTAAGATAAACTAAAATGAAAATATTCTTAACCGGCGCAAATGGATACATAGGAATGCGCCTACTACCCATTTTACTCGCAAAAGGACATGAGGTTATTTGCGCTGTACGGAGTTCCGACAGATTCTCTGTAAGCCCCAGTGTTAAAAGACAAGTGCAAATTGTTGAAATAGATTTTTTAGAAGAACCAGATAAAAATATTTTACCTAATGATATTGATGCAGCCTATTATTTGATACACTCTATGAGTGGCTCTACAAAAGATTTTGATGAGTTAGAAGCCAAAGCTGCGAGAAATTTTAATACACTTTTAGCCCCTTTAAATATTAAGCAAGTAATATATTTAACGGGAATGACCAATGAAAATAAAACTTCTAAACACCTTAGTTCAAGGCAACAAGTAGCTGACATTTTAAAAAAGGGCAATTTTGCCCTTACTTGTCTTCAAGCGGGTATTATAGTAGGATCTGGTAGTGCCTCTTTTGAGATAATTAGAGATTTATGCGAAAAATTGCCGATTATGATTACCCCTAAGTGGGTTAAAACAAAAACACAACCAATAGCCATTCGCAATGTGCTACAATTTCTAGAAAAGTCTTTGGGCCGCAAAGAGACTTATGATGATGCCTTTGATATTGCTGGACCAGATGTCTTAACCTATAAAGATATGATGCTCACCTATTGTCGCATTCGTGGTCTAAAACTTCATATTCTAGACGTTCCATTTATGTCGCCTAGATTATCTTCATACTGGCTGTATTTTGTTACATCCACTTCTTACAATTTGGCGGTAAACCTAGTTGATAGTATGAAAGTAGAAGTGATCTCAAAAGACAATCGGTTAACAAAACTACTAGATATAAAACCGCTTAGTTATGAAGAGGCCATTCGGGCTGCTTTTGATAAAATTGAGCAAAATCAAGTTATCTCAAGCTGGAAAGACTCAAAAGTTAGTAGCCGTTTTACAAAAGTTGATCTCAATCAATTTATACAAGTACCTAAGCATGGATGTTTGGTGGATAAACAAAGCTTAAAAACCGATTCGCCCGAAAAGTCATTGAATAAGATTTGGGAAATTGGCGGAAAAAATGGATGGTATTACGCTAACAATTTATGGAAAATTAGGGGTTTTATTGATAAACTAGTAGGCGGTGTAGGTCTTCGCAGAGGACGAACCAATTACCATGATATTTACACGGGCGATTCATTAGACTTTTGGCGGGTTTTATTTGCCGATTATGAAGAAAAGCGTCTTTTACTTTTTGCCGAAATGAAAATACCAGGCGAGGCTTGGTTAGAGTTTAAAATAGATAAAGACAACATAGTTCACCAGACTGCTACCTTTAGACCCAGGGGTTTATTCGGTAGGTTATACTGGTATAGTATGTTGCCTTTTCATTTTTTTATTTTTGCGGGCATGCTAAAAAAAATTGCGCATGCTTAAATGTCTTTTTTCGGTAAAAAAACTTCAGCCATCATACAACGTGCACTGCCACCACCTAAGGTTTCTATGGTAGAAATATCACTATGTAATATTTCGCAATGAGCAGTTATTTTTTTTATTTGTTCTTCGGTTAGAGCATTATAGGCAGTTGTACTCATAACCAAATATTTTTTACCAAAAGCGCCTTCAACCTGCAACATATTTCCTGCAAAGGCGTGCATTTGCGATTCATTAATGGCTATAATTTCTTTATTATCTTCTTTAAGACTTGAAATTACAAGTTTCCTTTCCTTTTTATCGTCTATCGTATCTAGACAAATAACCGCAAAATCATCGGCCAAGCACATCATGACATTGGTATGGTAAATTAGTTTTCTTTCTTCTTCTACACTTTGGTAGGCATGAAAGATTACAGGGAACAGCTCAAAATCTTCACAAAATTCAATCAACAATTCTTCATTTGCTCGTGGCGATAATGCACAATAAGCTTTGGCGTTTACTCGGTCTATTATTAAGTTTCCTGTGCCTTCTAGAAAGACTCCTTCCTCTTCTGCCTTAGTATAATCAAAAATAGTATTGATTAAAAAACCTTCTTGTTCAAGAATTTCTAAAATATCTTCGCGTCTTTCTCTTCTTCTGTTTTCTGCAAACATTGGGTATAATGCTACATCACCATTTTGATGAAAGGAAATCCAGTTATTAGGGAAAATAGAATCTGGCGTATCGTTTTCTAAAATATCATCAACCACAATAACTTTAACACCTACTTTTCTTAACTTACTTACAAAAGTATCAAATTCAAATTGAGCTTTTTGGGTAATTTCATCATTCGCCGCTGCGGTTCCTTTTTGAAAATAATTATTAACTGCCGTCTCTTCATTCATCCGAAAAGCAACTGGCCTAATCATTAAAATACTATCTGTTATTTGTCTCATAGTTACATTTCTTACATTCCTAAATTCTAGGCATTAGTCTCTAATAAGCGGTAAAGTCGAGCAGCGTAAAAGCCCTTCTTGTTTTGAGATTTCTGCATAAGGCACCTCCTCAACAATAATATTATTTGCACGCAACCACTTATTTAGGCGAGTAAAGTTTTTCTCTGAAATCACCACGTTTTCTGCTATTGAAAAGATATTACTGTTCATTGAATACATTTCATCACTATCTATAAAGAATAAGTTTTCTTTACCATAAAAATCAACTAACCAATCAAATTCATCTTTATTTAAAAAGCCGTTTTCATGGATTATAGCTTTATCTTTACCTACAGGCTGAAAACAGCAATCTAAATGTAATGCATTAAGACGCGGATCTGTACTCGACTTTCTCAAATTAAATGATTTAACTTTTCGGTTAGGAAAAATTTCTTGCATTTTTTCCACAGCCTTCATATTGGTTCTAGCGGTTATGTAATTAGGGTAATCTGCTTCTCTGTAGGTGCCTATAAAAATATAATTTTTTACAGGCATAACATCTCCGCCTTCTATATGACAATCTTCTGGTAAACGGATGACCTTACTAGGATCAATTTGATCTATAACGTGTTGGATAGCTTCTAATTCACGCTCACGATCTGGCAATATATTGGCTTTAACAAAGGTATCATCAATCACAAAACCAATATCACGAGAGAAGATTTGATTGTAATCTGGGATCAATTTTGGTCTAAAAACCTGAACATCATACTTCTTTAAAACTGCATCGACCGCTGCCATTTCTTTGCGCATGTCTTCTTCTAGAGGGTAAGTTCCTGCTTTGATATACTCCGCAGACTTTGGATCATATGCCTCTTCTATAGTTGGTGTTGGACCATTGCTTTCGGCCGTTCCTAGAATAACCGATCGCAAACGCGAAGTTTCATTTTTTATATTCAAATTCAACATTATATTTATCTTTAAATTAAAAAAAAGCTCCATTAAATTATGAAGCTTTTTTATTGATTTTTATTTTAAATCTATCGATTACTCATAGGTTTAAAACTTCTTAAATTTTCACCAGTGTACACCTGTCTAGGTCTACCAATAGGCTCTTTCTTTAAGCGCATTTCTCTCCATTGTGCAATCCAACCTGGTAGTCTACCCAAAGCAAACATCACCGTAAACATTTCTGTAGGAATTCCTAATGCACGATAGATAATTCCTGAATAAAAGTCGACATTTGGATATAGTTTTCTATCTACAAAATAGCTATCTTCTAAAGCTTCTTTTTCTAAACCTTTTGCAATATCCAATACGGGATCTTGCACCCCTAATTTACCTAAAACTTCATCTGCAGATTTTTTAATGATTTTTGCTCGAGGATCAAAGTTTTTGTAAACACGGTGACCAAAGCCCATTAATCTGAAAGGATCATTTTTATCCTTAGCTTTTTTCATGTATTTTTTAGTATCTCCACCATCTTGCTTTATTCCTTCAAGCATCTCAATTACCGCTTGATTTGCCCCTCCGTGAAGTGGGCCCCACAAAGCAGAGATTCCTGCAGAGATAGATGCAAATAATCCTGCATGTGAAGAACCTACGATTCGTACTGTTGACGTTGAGCAATTCTGTTCGTGGTCTGCATGTAAAATCAAAAGCTTATTTAAAGCAGAGGCGACAACTGGATCAATCTCATAATTTTCGCTAGGTTTTTTGAACATCATTTTTAAAATATTCTCTACATAACCTAAGCTACTATCGCCATAATCAAGCGGCTGCCCTTGTCTTTTGCGTAAAGTCCAAGCTACTAAAACAGGGAATTTAGCCAAAAGTTTGATGATGGCGTTGTACATATCTTCTTCGGAGTCGACGTTAACGGCACTTGGATTAAATGCTATCAACGCACTGGTTAATGAAGAAAGAACTCCCATAGGATGCGCTGATTTTGGAAAACCATCTAAGATTTTCTTCATTTCTTCATCTACATTAGACTCGCGTTTAATGTCTGCGTATAATTTATCTAATTGTTCTTGAGTTGGAAGCTCTCCAAAAATTAACAAGTACGCTACTTCAAGGAAACTAGCATTATCGGCTAATTCTTCGATGGCATACCCTCTATAACGCAAAATCCCTTCTTCTCCATTCAGAAAAGTAATTGCACTTTCACATGATCCTGTATTTTTATATCCCGGATCTAAAGTTATTAACCCACCAGTATCTCCTCTTAAGGATTTGATTTGAATAGCAACCTCATTCTCGGTTCCTACTACTATTGGAAATTCATATTTTTTTCCATCAAATTCTATCGTAGCTTTTTTTGACATATTGTAACTATATTATTTTTAATTTTTCTGCTGCTAATTTACAAAAAATACTAGAAATTTTTTGTGTATAGCCTTCAAAAATTAGAGCTTTTTCGTAAAGGTTTGGTTAATATATTCTTAAAAAAAAGCAACCTAACAAAAATTTAAGTTAGGTTGCTTTCATAAATTCAAAATTTATTAATCCAGTATCTTATATTTTTATTTTAAAGGCTTTTTCTTGTAAATAAACAGCTGTCTCGCCTAGTTGCTCTTCTATGCGTAACAATTGATTGTATTTGGCCATTCTGTCGCTTCTAGATGCCGAACCTGTTTTAATTTGCCCCGTATTTAGAGCCACGGCCAAATCTGCAATAGTAGCGTCTTCGGTTTCACCAGATCTATGCGACATTACTGCTGTATACCCTGCTCGATGAGCCATATTAACGGCAGCAATGGTCTCACTTAAGGTACCAATTTGATTCACTTTGATTAGAATAGAGTTGGCTATTCCTTCAGATATACCTTTATTTAATCGTCTAACGTTGGTTACAAATAAATCGTCTCCCACCAATTGTACTTTGTCACCTACCAATTGAGTTAGTTCTTTCCAACCTTCCCAATCGTTCTCATCCATTCCATCTTCTATTGAGATGATTGGATATTGCTCACATAATTTTGCTAGGTACGCTGCTTGCTCCTTTGAATTTCTAACTTGCCCTTGATCTCCTTCAAATTTTTTATAGTTGTATACACCGTCTTCATAAAATTCCGCGGCAGCGCAATCTAAAGCAAGCATAATGTCTTTTCCGAAGCTATAACCAGCATTTTCAATAGCTTTTTTTACACTTTCCAGCGCATCTTCTGTTCCTTTTAAACTAGGAGCAAAACCTCCTTCATCTCCCACTGCAGTACTTAAATCTCTGTCGTGCAGTACTTTTTTTAAATGATGAAATATTTCTGAACCCATTTGAAGTGCTTCGGTAAAATTTTGGGCTTTCACCGGCATAATCATAAATTCTTGAAAGGCAATTGGAGCATCTGAGTGTGAACCTCCATTAATAATATTCATCATAGGAATAGGCAAAGTTTTTGCACTCACACCTCCTACATAACGATATAAAGGCATACCCATTTCATTGGCTGCGGCGTGGGCTACTGCCAATGAAACACCCAGTATGGCGTTAGCTCCTAGTTTGGCTTTATTTGGGGTCCCGTCTAAGTCGATTAAAAATTGATCTATTGCTTCCTGCTCAAATACAGAAAACCCCATTAAAGCTTCTGCAATAATAGTATTTACATTATTTACGGCGGTTAATACGCCTTTACCCATATAGGCTCTTTCATTATCACGCAATTCTACGGCCTCGTGTTCTCCCGTAGAAGCTCCTGAAGGTACGGCTGCACGGCCCATAAAACCATTTTCTGTAAAAACATCTACTTCTACAGTAGGGTTTCCTCTTGAATCAAAAATTTGGCGCGCTTTTATATCAATTATGATACTCATTTTTCTAGTTTTTAATAATAGTGATGTAAAGATAACAAAAGCTTAGCTTTTAACTTTTTTTATATTTTCTAAAAATTGATCAAATAAATACAGAGAATCATTTGGTCCGGGACTTGCTTCTGGATGATATTGAACACTAAAACAGTTTTTATCTTTCACTTTTAGTCCTGCAACCGTATTGTCGTTTAAATGTACATGGGTGATTTCTAAACTTTGGTTTTTTTCAAGAGCCTCGCGACTAACCGCAAAACCGTGATTTTGAGAAGTAATTTCACCACAATTTGTACTTAAATTAAGTACCGGGTGGTTGATGCCGCGATGACCATTATGCATCTTAAAGGTATTCACTCCATGAGCTAATGCGATAATTTGATGACCTAAGCAAATTCCAAATGTAGGCTTGTTACTAGATATAATTTTTTTTGCCGTTTCAATTACCGACACCAAAGGTTCTGGATCACCGGGACCATTAGATAAAAAGAATCCGTCTGGTTCAAACTCATTTAATTCTTCAAAACTTGTATTGTAAGGAAAGACCTTTATAAAACAGTTTCTTGCACTTAAATTTCTTAAAATATTCTTCTTGACCCCTAAATCTAAAGCTGCTACTCTAATCATTGCATCAGAATTACCGATGGTATAGGCTTTTTGAGTTGAAACTTTTGACGCCAATTCCAAGCCTTTCATACTAGGTTGGGCGGCCAACTTTTCTTTAACCTCCTCAAGATTATCGATTTCTGTAGTGATAACGGCATTCATTGCCCCATTATCGCGAATATAACTTACCAGAGCGCGTGTATCAACATCGGATATTCCCAGAAGTTCGTGTTGTTGCATAAACTCTTCGAGAGGAAAATCTGCCTTGGGTCTAGAATAATTATAACTAAAATTTTTACATACCAAGCCTGCTATTTTAATACTATCTGACTCAACTTCCTCGGTAGAAGCCCCGTAATTACCAATGTGAGCATTGGTAGTTACCATGATTTGCCCAAAATAACTAGGGTCGGTAAAAATCTCTTGATAACCGGTCATACCAGTATTAAAACAGACCTCACCGAAAGAGGTGCCACTTAAATTTCCAATAGCCTTACCCCAAAACTTTGTGCCATCTTCTAAGAGAAGAAGTGCTTTTTTTCTTTTCTGATATATCATTGTGTTGTGTTTAAGTAAAAAAAGGTTAAAAAAAAAGGATAAACTTAAGACAGTTTATCCTTTTAATATTATAGCTTATAATACATCATGTTCTTATTCCTCTTCATTGGTTGAAGATTCTTCTTGTTTACTAGCTGTTTCAGAGCCTGATGTATTTTTACCTCCACGTCTACTTCGACGAGTTGATTTCTTCTTAGTTGACCCGTTAGCGTTGTAAAGCTCATTAAAATCTACAAGCTCTATCATGGCCATATCTGCATTATCACCAAGACGGTTACCTAGTTTGATAATTCTTGTGTATCCTCCTGGTCTATCGCCAACTTTTGGTGCTACCTCCCTAAATAATTCAGAAACTGCATATTTATCACGCAATTTAGAAAAAACAATTCTTCTGTTGTGAGTTGTATCTTCTTTAGATTTGGTAACCAAAGGCTCGATAAACTGTTTAAGGGCTTTGGCCTTTGCTGTTGTGGTATTTATTCTTTTATGCTCGATTAAAGAGCTAGCCATATTGGCAAGCATTGCTTTACGGTGAGCAGTCTTTCTTCCTAAATGATTAATTTTCTTTCCGTGTCTCATAGTTCTATGAAATTAGAAATATAGCTGAACTATACTTTCTATTTTAGTCTTTATCTAATTTATATTTTGAAAGATCCATCCCAAAAGTAAGTCCTTTCACACTTACCAATTCTTCTAACTCTGTTAAAGACTTTTTACCAAAGTTACGGAACTTCATTAGATCGTTTTTATTATAGGTTACCAAATCTCCTAAGGTATCTACCTCTGCCGCTTTTAAACAGTTTAGGGCACGCACTGATAAATCTAAATCAACCAATTTGGTTTTAAGCAATTGGCGCATATGCAATGATTCTTCATCATAAGTTTCGGTTTGTGCAATCTCATCGGCCTCGAGCGTAATTCTCTCATCAGAGAACAACATAAAGTGATGAATTAAGATTTTAGCCGCTTCAGTTAACGCATCCTTAGGGTGTATTGAACCGTCGGTTACAATTTCAAAAACCAGTTTTTCATAATCTGTCTTTTGTTCAACACGATAGTTTTCAATACTATATTTTACGTTTTTTATAGGTGTGTAAATAGAATCCGTAAAGATATTACCTAAAGCTGCATTACTTTTTTTATTTTCTTCGGCGGGCACATAACCTCTTCCTTTATCAATGGTAAGCTCAATATTAAGGCTTACATTCTTCTCCATATTACAAATTACTAAATCTGGGTTTAGTACTTGAAAACCTGAGATGAATTTTTGAAAGTCACCTGCCTTAAGTTGATCTTTTCCACTTAGAGAAATAGTGACTGTTTCGTTATCGATATCTTCGATTTGTTTTTTAAACCTAACTTGCTTTAGGTTTAAAATAATCTCTGTTACATCTTCAACGACTCCTGCAATGGTAGAGAATTCGTGATCTACTCCCTCAATACGCACAGAAGTAATTGCAAAACCTTCTAGAGAAGATAACAGCACTCTTCTTAAAGCGTTACCCACGGTAAGACCATAACCTGGTTCGAGCGGTCGAAATTCGAATTTCCCCTCAAACTCAGTAGAGTCTATCATGATAACTTTATCGGGCTTTTGAAAATTTAGTATTGCCATATTATGAGTTCTGTCTATTAATTATTTAGAATATAACTCGACGATTAATTGCTCGTTGATGTTTTCTGGTATTTGAATTCTAGATGGAACAGATACAAAAGTTCCTTGCTTTTGCTCTGCATTCCAAGAAATCCACTCATACACAGCATTTGCATTATCTAGAGATTGTACAATAGCCGTTAATGATTTTGATTTTTCTCTTACCCCTACTACATCTCCAGCTTTTAATTGGTAAGAAGGAATGTTTACGATATTACCATTTACGGTAATATGTCTGTGTGAAACTAATTGTCTAGCACCGCTTCTAGAAGGAGAGATTCCCATTCTGTAAACAACGTTATCTAATCTAGACTCGCAGTATTGCAACAAAACCTCACCAGTAATTCCCGGTGCACTTGTTGCTTTCTTAAACATATTTCTGAATTGACGCTCTAGGATACCATAAGTATACTTCGCTTTTTGCTTTTCCATTAACTGAATTGCATACTCAGATTTTTTTCCACGGCGTCTATTATTACCGTGTTGACCTGGAGGATAGTTTCTTTTTTCAAAAGATTTATCATCTCCAAAAATAGCCTCTCCAAATTTACGTGCTATTTTCGTTTTAGGACCAGTATATCTTGCCATTAAATTTGATTTATAAAAAACAGGTTATGAATTAAGGTCTAAAGTTTAATCCTTCGATAACCTTACTGTTTTTTTTTAATTAATACTTTTATTAAACTCTTCTTCTTTTAGGAGGACGACAACCGTTGTGCGGTATAGGCGTAACATCGATTATTTCGGTTACTTCAACCCCTGAATTATGAATAGAACGTATTGCAGATTCTCTTCCGTTTCCAGGACCTTTAACATACACCTTCACCTTACGCAAACCTGCTTCGTGTGCCACTTTACTAGCATCTTCGGCAGCCATTTGTGCAGCATAAGGAGTATTTTTCTTACTTCCTCTAAAGCCCATTTTTCCGGCAGACGACCAAGAAATAACATCACCATTCTTGTTACACAAAGAAACAATGATATTGTTAAATGAAGCCGTAACATGTGCCTCTCCAAAAGACTCAACTACAACTTTACGTTTTTTTGAGGTTGACTTAGATTTTGCTTTTGCCATGTTTACTTATTATTTAGTTACCTTTTTCTTATTAGCAACTGTTTTTCTCTTTCCTTTTCTGGTTCTAGAATTATTCTTAGTACGCTGTCCTCTTAATGGCAAGCCCACTCTATGTCTAATTCCGCGGTAGCAACCGATGTCCATTAATCGCTTAATGTTCAATTGAACCTCAGAACGAAGTTCACCTTCGATAGTATATTTACCTACTTCTTGACGAATTCTACCTATCTCATCATCAGACCAGTCGGTAACTTTAGTACTCTCATCTACTTGGGCATCTTTAAGGATCATTTGAGCCCTACTTTTGCCTATTCCGAAGATATAGGTCAACGCTATAACTCCTCGCTTTTGTTTTGGTATATCAACACCTGCTATTCTTGCCATAATTAGCCTTGTCTTTGTTTAAATCTAGGATTCTTTTTGTTAATTACATAAAGTCTACCTTTTCTGCGTACAATTTTGCAGTCGGCGCTTCTTTTCTTTACGGATGCTCTTACTTTCATCTTACTTAGTTTTTGTCCTTTTATATGGCTTCTAATTTTTCAGCACGCAAAAGTACTAATTTTTTTTCAAAAACCATAATTTTAGATTTTTAGTATCTATATGTTATTCGAGCCTTAGTTAGATCGTAAGGACTCATTTCTAATTTTACCTTATCTCCAGGCAATAATTTTATATAATGCATGCGCATTTTGCCTGAGATGTGTGCAGTAACAATGTGTCCATTTTCTAGCTCTACACGAAACATTGCATTAGACAATGCTTCTACAATTGTTCCGTCTTGTTCTATTGCTGGTTGTTTTGCCATAATTAAGCTATTGCTTTTCTGTTTTTACCTGATTTCATTAAGCCATCATAATGTCTATTCAATAAATATGAGTTTACTTGCTGTATAGTATCAATAGCCACCCCTACCATAATCAATAAAGAAGTACCACCAAAAAATAAGGCCCAACCCTGCTGTACACCAAAGCTAACTACAATGGCCGGAAAAATGGCAATTAAAGCCAAAAATACAGAACCAGGAAGGGTGATTTGCGACATTATACGATCTAAATACTCGGCAGTTTCAGTTCCAGGACGAATCCCAGGGATGAACCCTCCGCTTCTCTTAAGATCATCAGCCATTTTATTGGTAGGCACTGTAATTGCGGTATAAAAGTATGTAAATACAATAATCAATAAAGCAAAAACTAAGTTATACCAGAAGCCAAAGATATTTTGAAAAGCCGAGGTTATACCTTGAGCTGTTTCTGAATCTGAAAGTCCAGCAACAGCTGCAGGTATAAACATAATGGCTTGTGCAAAAATGATAGGCATTACTCCAGAAGCATTTAACTTTAGGGGTATAAACTGTCTAGCACCTCCAAATATATTTTTCTCGTAGCCACCTGTGGCATTTCTACGTGCGTACTGCACAGGAATTTGACGAACGGCCATCACCAACATAACCGATGCAAAAATAATCGCAAACCAAATAGCTAATTCGATTAAAATCATAATCAAACCACCATTACTTTCGGCAACACGCGATTGTATTTCTTGCAAAAATGATTGTGGAAGTGTAGCAATGATTCCCACCATAATTAATAAGGATATTCCGTTACCAATACCTTTATCGGTAATTCGTTCACCTAACCACATTGCAAAAATACATCCTGTTGTTAAAATAATAACCGATGAAACTATAAAGGTAAAAGAGTCTCCTAACAAAAATGCACTATCTGGTAGTGTTGCATAAAGATTATAAATGTACCCCGGCCCCTGTACTAAAGTAATAGCAATGGTAAGCCAACGGGTAATTTGATTAATCTTCTTACGTCCACTTTCGCCTTCCTTTTGCAGTTTCTGCAAGTAAGGAACGGCAATCCCCATCAATTGCACTACAATCGATGCAGATATATAAGGCATAATTCCTAATGCAAAAATAGATGCATTTGAAAATGCCCCACCTGTAAATGCATTAAGTAAACCCAGCAAACCTCCATCGGTTTGGTTTGCAAGATCTGTTAGTTGGGAGGCGTCTATTCCTGGAAGAACAACTTGTGCTCCAAAACGATAAACAAGTAAAAGCCCAAGAGTAACCAAAATTCGGTTTTTGAGCTCTTCAATTTTCCAGATGTTTTTTATAGTTTCAAAAAATTTCATTGTTTCTCTATTATAAGGTTGTTGCTTCTCCTCCAGCAGCTTCGATAGCTTCTTTTGCAGTCGCTGTGAATTTATGTGCAGTTATTTTTAAACTTGCTTTCAACTCACCTCTTCCTAATATTTTGATTAAATCTCTTTTATTGGCCAATCGGTTTTCAACTAGAGTTTCAACCGTTACCTCATCTTTAATCTTTCCTTCATCAACCAATCGCTGCAACGTATCTAAGTTTATACCTTGATAAGCCACACGATTACGATTAGTAAATCCAAATTTTGGCACTCTTCTTTGAAGTGGCATTTGACCACCTTCAAATCCGATTTTCTTAGAATAACCAGAACGAGATTTAGCACCTTTGTGCCCACGAGTTGCAGTTCCTCCTTTACCAGAACCTTCACCTCGTCCTACTCGTTTGTTATTCTTACGAACTGAACCTTTTGCAGGTTTTAAATTATTTAATTCCATCGTGTTCAATTATTTTGCTTCCTCAACAGAAACTAAATGTTTTACTTTATTTATCATTCCAAGAATGTTAGGAGTGTCGTTATGCTCTACGCTTTGTCCGATCTTTTTCAACCCTAAAGCCTCCAATGTTAATTTTTGGTTCTTGGTTCGGTTAATAGCACTACGTACTTTGGTAACTTTAATTTTTGCCATGACTTCCTGTATTATCCGTTAAAAACTTTATCTAATGAGATTCCTCTTTGTTTGGCAATTGTTTCTGCACTTCTTAACTGCAATAAAGCATCAAAAGTAGCTTTAACAACATTGTGTGGGTTTGAAGAACCTTGCGATTTAGACAATACATCATGTACGCCAACTGCTTCAAGTACTGCTCTTACAGCACCACCTGCAATCACCCCTGTACCAGGAGCTGCCGGTAAAATAAATACTCGCGCACCGCTATATTTACCCTTTTGTTCGTGAGGAAGGGTTCCTTTATGTAAAGGAATTCTAACTAAATTCTTCTTTGCATCTTCTACAGCTTTTGCAATAGCTTCTGCAACTTCTTTAGATTTACCTAAACCGTGACCTACTACACCATTTTCATCTCCAACAACTACGATTGCAGAGAATCCAAAAGCTCTACCACCTTTAGTAACTTTTGTAACACGTTGTACACCTACTAAGCGATCTTTTAAATCTAAACCACTTGGCTTTACAAGTTCTACGTTTTTATAATCTTGATACATATTATTTTAGAATTTTAGTCCTCCTTCTCGAGCACCGTCTGCTAATGATTTAACTCTACCGTGATATAAATAGCCCCCTCGATCAAAGGTTACTAATTCTACACCAGCATTCTTTGCACGTTCTGCAATTAATTTTCCTACCTCTTGAGCAACTTCAATTTTGGTTCCCTTTGAGGTTATTTCTTTATCTCGAGAAGATGCCGCTGCTAGGGTTACTCCGTCTACATCATTGACCAACTGTGCGTAAATTTCTTTATTACTTCTGTACACAGATAATCTAGGACGAGAAGCATTACCAGCTAAATTTTTGCGTATTCTTCTTCTGATTTTTTCTCTTCTTTTTTCTTTTGAAAATGCCATAATTACAATCTTTTAAGCTGATTTACCTGCTTTTCTTCTTAATTGTTCTCCTACAAATTTAATTCCTTTTCCTTTGTAAGGCTCTGGCTTACGGAATGATCGAATTTTTGCAGCCACTTGACCTACAAGTTGCTTATCATGAGAAGTTAGTTTAACGATTGGATTTTTTCCTTTTTCAGAAATTGCCTCAACTTTAACCTCTGGCGCCAATTCTAAAACAATATTATGCGAGAATCCCAAGGCTAAGTCTAAAACCTGCCCTTGATTAGAGGCACGGTAACCTACCCCCACTAATTCTAATTCTTTAGTAAAACCGTTTGATACACCTTCAACCATATTTTGGATTAAAGCTCTATACAAACCATGTTTACCCTTAAAGTTCTTTTTATCTGAAGAACGCTCTAAAATAACTTGGTTATCTTCTATTTTTATTTCGATATCCGAGAATTCTTGAGTTAACTCTCCTAACTTACCTTTTACAGTAATCAACCCCTCATCTAGGGTTACAGTTACTCCTTCTGGTATCGAAACTGGACTGTTTCCTATTCTTGACATAACTTTTGTCTTTTAAAAATTAGTAAACGTAGCAAAGTAATTCACCACCTACTTTCTCTCTTTGGGCTTGCTTACCTGTCATAACTCCTTTTGAAGTAGAAACAATAGCTATTCCTAATCCGTTAAGGATTCTTGGAATCTCGTTCGCCCCTGCATATTTACGCAGACCAGGCTTACTAATTCGTTGTAACTTTTTAATTACACTCTCTTTAGTATCCTTGTCATACTTAAGTGCGATTTTGATACTTCCTTGAGCGGTAGTATCTTCAAACTTATAACTTAAGATATATCCTTGATCGAATAAAATCTTTGTTATTTGTTTTTTTAGATTAGAAGCAGGAATTTCAACTACGCGGTGATTTGCCGCCATAGCGTTTCTAATTCTTGTCAAATAATCTGCAATAGGATCTGTATTCATTTTACAAATATTTTGATTGTGGTTTTCTTCTTTTTTATAGAACCTTCAATCAGTTAAACAATATTACCAACTGGCTTTCTTTACACCAGGTATCAAACCTTTGTTGGCCATTTCTCTAAACATTACACGAGAAATTCCAAATTGTCTCATGTAACCTTTAGGTCTTCCGGTTAATTTACATCTATTATGTAAGCGAACTGGAGAGGCGTTTTTAGGTAATTTTTGCAATGCTTCATAGTCACCAGCTTCTTTCAAAGCTTTTCTCTTTTCAGCATATTTATCTACCAATTTTTGTCTCTTCACCTCGCGGGCTTTCATTGATTCTTTAGCCATGTTATTTCTTTTTAAATGGTAAACCTAGTTCTGTCAATAAAGACTTCGCTTCTTTATCGGTTTTTGCCGTGGTTACAAATGTAATATCCATACCTGATATTTTGTTCACTGTATCGATATTTATTTCAGGAAAAATAATTTGCTCAGTAATTCCTAAGTTATAATTACCCCTCCCGTCAAAACCAGTGGCTTTAATTCCGTTAAAATCACGCACCCTTGGTAAAGAAGCGGTGATTAATCGATCTAAAAATTCATACATACGCTCACCTCTTAAAGTAACTTTGGCACCAATAGGCATACCTTTACGTAATTTAAAAGAGGCAACATCTTTCTTTGAAATGGTTGCAACAGCTTTTTGACCTGTAATTGTAGTTAATTCATCAACGGCATGATCAATTAATTTTTTATCAGCCACAGCTGCACCTACACCTCTACTTACTACAATTTTAGTAAGTTTAGGCACTTCCATTTTATTTTCGTAACTAAATTCTTCTGTAAGAGCAGAAATGACCTTGTCTTTATACTCTTGTTTAAGTCTTGGTACGTAGCTCATAACTAAATTAGTTCATTAGATTTTTTAGAAAATCTCACTTTCTTTTCTCCATCCATTTTAAATCCTACACGTGTAGTTTCTCCGTTTTTATCAATAAGAGATAGATTTGAAATATGAATAGGAGCTTCCTTCTTTTGAATTCCGCCTTGTGGATTAGAAGCGCTAGGCTTCTGGTGTTTAGAAACCAAATTGATTCCTTCCACAATGGCCTTCTTTTTGTCAACCAATACCTTTTGCACCTTACCTTCTTGACCTTTATGATCTCCAGCAATTACACGTACGGTATCTCCTGATTTTATTTTAAGCTTTGTCATTTTTTCTGTATTAAAGCACCTCTGGTGCTAATGATACAATTTTCATAAATTGCTTATCGCGAAGTTCTCTAGCCACTGGACCAAAAACACGAGTTCCGCGCATTTCGCCAGTTGGGTTTAACAACACACAAGCATTATCATCAAAGCGGATGTACGAACCATCTGCTCTACGAACTTCTTTTTTGGTACGCACCACTACTGCGGTAGAAACAGCTCCTTTTTTAACGCTTCCGTTAGGAGTAGATTCTTTCACACTTACCACAATTTTGTCTCCAACAGAAGCATAACGCTTCTTGGTACCTCCCAATACACGGATAGTCAAAACCTCTTTGGCTCCAGTATTGTCTGCTACTTTTAATCTAGATTCTTGTTGTACCATAATTACTTAGCTCTTTCTATGATTTCTACTAATCTCCAACATTTAGACTTACTCATAGGCTTAGTTTCCATAATCCTAACCGTATCTCCTTCGTTGCAGTCATTTTTTTCATCGTGCGCTACGTATTTCTTCGTTTTTAAAACGAATTTTCCATACATAGGGTGTTTCATTTTTTTCACTTCAGAAACCACAATAGATTTCTGCATTTTGTTACTAGTAACAACACCTATACGTTCTTTTCTTAAATTTCTTTTTTCCATTACTCAGCAGAATTATTGTAATTCTCTTTTTGTGATTTCTGTTGCTATACGTGCAATACTTCTTCTCACGTTTCTTATTTGCGCCGGGTTATCTAAAGGCGTGATCGCATGAGCCATTTTCAAGTCTCTGTACGATTGTTCTTGTATAGCCAATTGCTCTTGCAACTCGGCTACCGATAATTCTTTTACTTCTGATTGTTTCATAACTCAAAAATTATTCTTGATAATCCCTTGCAACAATAAACTTAGTTCTTACAGGCAGTTTTTGAGCCGCTAAACGCAAGGCTTCTTTGGCTGACTCCTGAGGAACCCCTCCTATTTCAAATAAGATTCTTCCAGGTTTCACAACAGCTGCCCAATACTCTACATTACCCTTACCTTTACCCATACGTACTTCTAATGGCTTTTTAGTAATTGGCTTGTCTGGGAAAATTTTAATCCAAATAGACCCTTCTCTTTTCAAGTATCTTGTTGCTGCAATACGCGCAGCTTCTATTTGACGTGCTGTCACGAAGCTAGAATCTAATGATTTGATTCCAAAAGTACCGTTTGAAAGTCTATGCCCTCTTCCGGCATTTCCTTTCATACGACCTTTTTGTTGCTTTCTATATTTCGTTCTTTTAGGCTGTAACATTTCTCTTAATTTAAAAAATTACTTTCTACGACGTGATTTGTTACCACCTCGTCCAGATCCAGATTTACCTCCTTGCTTTTTAGACATTCCTACAAGCGGAGATAATTCTCTTTTTCCGTATACTTCGCCTTTCATGATCCATACTTTTACACCTAATCTACCATAAGTGGTGTGGGCTTCAACTAAAGCATAATCAATATCGGCTCTAAAGGTTGATAAAGGTATTCTACCTTCTTTGTAGGCTTCACTACGCGCCATTTCAGCACCGTTTAAACGACCTGAAATCTGCACCTTAATACCTTCAGCATTCATACGCATTGCAGCAGCAATAGCCATTTTTATTGCGCGACGGTAAGAAATTCTATTTTCTATTTGTCTTGCAATACTCGCCGCTACTAAATGAGCATCTAGTTCTGGTCTTTTAATTTCAAAAATATTAACCTGAACTTCTTTTCCAGTAATTTTCTTAAGCTCTTCTTTCAACTTGTCCACCTCTTGACCCCCTTTACCAATAATGATACCTGGTCTGGCCGTTGTGATAGTAACGGTTACAAGTTTAAGCGTACGCTCAATAATCACTCTAGATACACTAGCTTTAGAAAGACGAGCATGGATATATTTTCTAATCTTATCGTCTTCAGCTAATTTATCGCCGTAGTTGTCTCCTCCGTACCAGTTAGATTCCCATCCTCTGATGATACCAAGTCTATTCCCGATTGGATTTGTTTTTTGTCCCATACTACTTCTTAGCTTTGTGTATTATTTTTAGATCCTAAAATCATAGTTACATGATTTGATCTCTTTCTTATTCTATGTGCTCTTCCTTGAGGTGCCGGTCTTAATCTTTTCAACATACTACCACCGTCAACTCTAATTTCTTTAATATAAAGTTCTGCATCTTCTAGACTCGCCTCTTCATTTTTGGCTTGCCAGTTTGCTATCGCAGACAACAAAAGTTTTTCTAAACGAATAGATGCTTCTTTTGTGTTAAACTTTAATATTTGAAGCGCCTTTTCTACACCTTCACCACGTACCAAATCTGCTACTAAACGCATTTTTCTTGGCGAAGTAGGGCAGTTATTTAGCTTTGCGAAAGCTACTTGTTTCTTAGCTTCTTTAATTTGCTCTGCTCTTTCTTTTTTACGAACTCCCATAGCTTCAATTATTTTTTACCTTTATTTTTAGAACCTCCGTGCCCTCTATAAGAACGAGTTGGTGAAAATTCTCCTAATTTATGACCCACCATATTCTCTGTTACATAAACTGGTACAAACTGTCTACCGTTATGCACCCCTATAGTCTGGCCTACAAAATCTGGAGTTATCATCGAAGCTCTTGACCACGTTTTGATAACAGTCTTTTTTCCTGACTCTACATTTTGCGCTACCTTTTTCTCTAACTTATAGTGAACGTAAGGTCCTTTTTTTAATGAACGTGCCATATCTTATTATTTCTTTCTACGTTCTACAATAAACTTATTACTCGCTTTGGTTTTAGAACGAGTTCTATAACCCTTGGCTGGTATACCTTTTCTAGATCTTGGATGACCTCCTGAAGCTCTACCTTCACCACCACCCATTGGGTGATCAACTGGGTTCATAACAACTGGTCTAGTTCTAGGTCTTCTTCCTAACCAACGCTTTCTACCTGCCTTACCAGAAACCAATAATTGATGATCACTGTTTGATACAGCACCAATAGTTGCCATACACTCACTTAAGATCATTCTAATTTCTCCTGAAGGCAACTTTACCGTCGCATACTTTCCTTCTCTCGCGATCAATTGAGCAAACGCTCCAGCACTACGAGCCATCACAGCTCCTTGACCAGGTCTTAACTCAATACAAGAAATTACAGTACCTAAAGGAATTTCCTTTAAAGGCATTGCGTTTCCTATTTCTGTGGCTACATCGCTTCCAGAAACTAAATTCTGACCTACCTGTAAACCATTTTGAGCAATTACATAACGTTTCTCTCCATCTTGATAGTTCAATAATGCAATAAACGCAGTTCTGTTGGGATCATACTCGATTGAAGCAACAGTTGCAGGAATACCCGCTTTGTTACGTTTAAAATCGATAATACGATAACGTTTCTTATGACCACCACCTCTATAGCGCATGGTCATTTTTCCTTGACTGTTTCTACCTCCCGTTCTTTTTCTCGGAGCAAGTAAACTTTTCTCCGGCTTATCAGTAGTTATGGCGTCATACCCATTAACTACTCTAAAACGCTGACCAGGAGTGATTGGTTTTAATTTTCTAACCGACATCCTTTAATTCTTAAAGATTAGTATATAAATCTATTGTCTCTCCGTCTGCCACCTGTACAATTGCCTTTTTATAAGCATTTGTTTTACCAGTCACGACACCCGTTTTAGTATAACGAGTTTTTCGATCTGGACGGACAATCATTGTGCGAACTTTTTCAACTGAAACGCCATAAGCAGACTCTACTGCGTCTTTTATTTCAATCTTGTTCGCCTTTTTATTCACCACAAAAGCAAAGCGATTATTCAATTCGCTATCATTAGTTGCTTTTTCTGTAATAATAGGTTTTATTAAGATACTCATAACGCTTATTTACTCAAATTCTTTTCAATTTCTTCTAATGACTCCTCAGTCAACACAACTTTATTTGCATGCATCAATTTGTAAGTGCTTATTTCTGAGGCAGTTACAACTTCTGAGGTTTTCAAATTACGTGATGACAAATATACATTTTTATTTGTTTCACCCAATACTATCAATGATTTTTTATCATTTAAGCCTAAATTAGCTAAAAAGCTTAAAAAATCCTTAGTTTTTGGTTTATCAAAATTAAAATCCTCAACAACCATTAAATTGCTAGATTTTGCCTTTTGAGAAAGAACCGATCTTCTAGCCAAACGCTTAAGGTTTTTATTCAATTTAAAACCATAGTTTCTTGGTCTAGGTCCAAATATACGGCCACCTCCTCTAAAAATTGGCGACTTAATACTACCGGCACGGGCCGTACCTGTTCCTTTTTGCTTCTTAATTTTACGAGTACTTCCTACAATTTCGGCTCTTTCTTTAGCCTTATGTGTACCTTGTCTTTGATTTGCCAAGTACTGCTTAACATCTAAGTAAACAGCGTGCTCGTTAGGCTCAATTCCAAAAACAGCATCAGAAAGGTTTGCCTCTCTACCTGTTTCTTTACCTTGTTTATCTAAAACTGCTACTTTCATTATTTCTGAATAGTTACGTAAGCGTTTTTGTGGCCAGGAACACATCCTTTAACTACTAGCAGATTTTTTTCTGCTACCACTTTTAACACTTTAAGATTTTCTACTTTCACTCTTTCGCCTCCCATTTGACCTGCCATGCGCATTCCTTTAAAAACACGCGCAGGGTAAGAAGCCGCACCAATCGATCCTGGAGCTCTTAAACGGTTATGTTGACCGTGCGTTTGTTGTCCAACACCACCAAAACCGTGACGCTTTACAACCCCTTGAAAACCTTTACCTTTAGAAGTTCCTGCTACATCAACAAATTCTCCTTCTGTAAAGTGCTCTACAGTAATTTGATCACCTAATTTGTAATCTTCTTCAAATCCTTGGAACTCGACAACTTTACGTTTTGCACCAGTACCTGCTTTCTTAAAGTGACCTGCAGCCGCTTTTGTAGTAGCTTTGTCTGATTTGTCATCGAAACCAAGTTGAAGAGCTTCATACCCGTCAACCTCGATGGTTCTGACTTGGGTAACTACACATGGTCCAGCTTGGATAACGGTACACGGAATATTTTTTCCGTTTTCGTCAAAAATGCTGGTCATGCCTATTTTCTTTCCTATTAACCCAGACATAATTATTATTTATTATTAAACATTTATATTAAAAAAATTTAGGGGCTAGAAAAATATATCTAACCCCTAGACTATATTCTTCCGCTTTTCCCTCGCTCGCAGCTCAGGACATGTTACTATCACTTGTAATTAAGTAATAGCTTGGTAAATCATTAAACTTTAATCTCTACCTCTACTCCACTTGGAAGCTCTAATTTCATAAGAGCATCAATTGTTTTAGAAGATGAGCTATATATATCTAATAACCTTTTATAAGAACTCAACTCGAACTGCTCACGCGCTTTTTTATTTACGTGTGGCGAACGCAACACTGTAAATATTTTTTTATGCGTAGGTAAAGGTATCGGACCCGTTACCACAGCTCCTGTAGTTTTAACTGTTTTTACAATTTTCTCAGCAGATTTATCTACCAAGTTATAATCGTAAGATTTTAATTTTATTCTAATTTTCTGACTCATGTTTACTTGATATTAGTCGTTAGCTCCTTTTGCTGCTTTGATTACTTCTTCAGAAATATTTGAAGGAGTTTCAGCATAGTGAGAAAATTCCATTGTAGAGGTAGCTCTACCTGAAGATAAGGTTCTTAATGTAGTTACATAACCAAACATCTCTGCTAATGGCACTTCTGCTTTAATCACCTTAGCACCAGATCTATCAGACATATTGTTAACTTGACCTCTTCTTCTGTTTAAGTCACCTACGATATCTCCCATATTTTCTTCTGGAGTAACCACTTCGTTTTTCATAATTGGCTCAAGAATAATAGCACCAGCTTTTTTAGCTGCTGCTTTATATCCTAATTTTGCTGCCAATTCAAAAGATAATTGATCAGAATCTACAGGGTGAAATGACCCGTCTTTTAAAGTAACCTTTAAAGTATCCATTTGGAAACCTGCTAAAGGACCATTTTTCATCGCTTCTTCGAAACCTTTTTGAACCGAAGGAATAAATTCTTTTGGAATTCTACCCCCTTTAATTTCGTCTACGAACTGAAGACCAGTACCTTCGAAATCTTCATCAACAGGCCCCATTTCAAATACGATATCTGCAAACTTACCACGACCACCAGACTGTTTCTTATAAACTTCTCTATGTTCAGCAGTTTGTGTAACAGCCTCTTTATACTCTACTTGCGGCTCACCTTCGTTAACCTCTACTTTAAATTCTCTTTTTAGACGATCTACTAATATTTCGATATGCAATTCTCCCATACCCGAAATAATAGTTTGCCCTGAAGCTTCGTCAGTTTTTACCTGGAAAGTTGGATCTTCTTCAGCTAATTTAGCTAAAGCCATACCCATTTTATCAACATCAGCTTTTGTCTTTGGCTCTACTGCAATACCAATAACTGGCGCAGGGAAAGTCATTGATTCAAGCACAATTGGGTTATCCATATCGGTAAGGGTATCTCCAGTTTTAATATCTTTAAAACCTACTGCAGCCCCAATATCACCAGCTTCGATACGATCGATAGGCTCTTGCTTATTGGCGTGCATCTGATACATTCTTGAAATACGCTCTTTTTTACCAGAACGATTATTTAATACGTAAGAACCTGCATCCAATGACCCTGAATAAGTTCTAAAGAATGCTAAACGACCTACGAAAGGATCGGTTGCAATTTTAAATGCTAAAGCAGAAAAAGGAGAATCTACATTAGGCTTACGCACTTCTGCCTCTCCAGTTTCAGGATTAGTTCCTTCGATAGCATCGATATCTACCGGTGACGGCAAATAACGCATTACCGCATCAAGCATAGCCTGAACTCCTTTATTTTTAAAAGCTGAACCACACATCATTGGTATAATAGACATGTCAATTGTAGCTGCTCTTAACGCTGCAATAATCTCATCTTCAGTAATAGAGTTTTCGTCTTCAAAGAACTTCTCCATTAACTCCTCGTCATATTCAGCAACAGCCTCAACAAGTTGAGCTCTATACTTATCTACATCTTCAACTAATTCAGCAGGAATCTCGATTTCCTTATAAGTCATACCGAAGTTATCCTCATCCCAAATAATTGCTTTTTTAGAAATAAGATCAACCACTCCTTTAAAATCAATTTCATCACCGATTGGCACTTGCAAAGGAACAGGATTACCTCCTAACATTTCTCGCACCTGATTACAAACATTAAAAAAGTCTGCACCTTGTCTATCCATTTTATTTACAAAACCTAGACGTGGTACACGATATTTATCAGCTTGCCTCCATACGGTTTCAGACTGCGGCTCAACACCATCAACTGCACTAAATAAAGCCACAACACCATCTAAAACACGCAATGAGCGCTCTACTTCAACAGTAAAGTCAACGTGACCTGGTGTATCGATAATATTTACTACATATTCTTGATCTCTATAGTTCCAGGTACAGTGCGTTGCAGCAGAAGTAATGGTAATACCACGCTCTTGCTCTTGCTCCATCCAGTCCATAGTTGCAGCACCTTCGTGTGTTTCACCTATTTTATGGTTTACACCAGTATAAAACAAAATACGCTCTGTGGTAGTTGTTTTACCCGCATCAATATGCGCTGCAATTCCTATATTTCTTGTAAATTTTAAATCTCTTTGTGCCATTGTTTTTTAGAATCTAAAGTGTGAGAATGCTTTGTTTGCTTCGGCCATTCTGTGCGTATCTACTCTCTTTTTAACTGCAGCACCTTCTTCTTTAGCAGCAGCTAAAATTTCTGCAGCCAACTTTGCCGCCATCCCTTTTTCATTACGCTTACGCGCAAACATAATCAACCACTTCATAGCGGTTGAAACTTTTCTATCTGGACGAATTTGCATAGGTATTTGGAAGGTAGCTCCACCAACTCTTCTACTGCGCACTTCTACGTGCGGCATTACGTTAGATAAAGCGTCTTTCCATAGCTCTAAAGCCGATTTTTCTTCGTCTTGCTTTTTCTCTTCTACAATATCAATTGCATCATAAAAAATCTTAAAAGCGATTGACTTTTTACCGTCCCACATCATCATGTTAACAAACCTAGTTACTAACTGGTCATTAAACTTAGGATCTGGTAAAAGAGGTCTCTTTTTTGCCTGTCTTTTTCTCATGTCTTCTCTTAAATAAGTTAATTGTTAACGGTTATTGTTAATAGATAAATGTATTTCTCAACTTTTAGCGATCAACAAATAACTTTTACTTTTTAGGGCGTTTTGCTCCGTACTTTGACCTACGTTGCGTTCTACCTTCTACTCCGGCCGTATCTAATGCTCCACGAACAATATGATATCTAACCCCTGGTAAATCTTTTACCCTTCCACCTCTAACTAATACTATCGAGTGCTCTTGCAAATTGTGTCCTTCTCCTGGGATGTAGGCATTTACTTCCTTACCATTGGTTAACCTTACCCTAGCTACTTTACGCATAGCCGAGTTCGGTTTTTTTGGCGTAGTGGTGTAAACACGCGTACAAACCCCACGTCTTTGAGGACAAGAATCCAAAGCAGCCGATTTAGACTTCTTAGTTATTTTGGTTCTTCCTTTTCTTACTAATTGTGAAATTGTTGGCATAATTTCTTTTACACTAATTATTAAAATATTAATTCCCGTTTTTTCGGGTTTGCAAATGTAAAAATTAATTTCAAAAAAGCAAATTATAATTGATTAATTTTCAATACAATTATACTTTGCATACACAAGTTTATTCGATTAATTTCGTTATCCTAAAAAGTACCATTAAAAATAAGTGAACCGCACCTTCATACAAATAATACTTCTACTGTTAATAAGCTGTCCTTTGGGTTTTTCTCAAACAACCGTAAAAGCTTATATTTTAAACGCAGCAATCTCTATAGAAAAATCGGATACACTAGAAGTACTACAAACAAAATCCGTAAAGGAATTAAAACAAGTTTTAAACCAAAAAATAACCAATCTCCAAAAGCAAGGCTATTTAGATGCAGAATTCACTTCATTAAAAGCACAAAAAAACAATACCTATATATATAGATTAAAAAAAGGTAAACAATTTGAATACTTACATTTAAAAATAACAGACAGTCTAGCGCAGGATTTAGCCGAATGTGATTTAAAAATTTTCAACAAAACAATTAAACTACCAATTTTTGATATAGAAGAGCAACTCACAAAAGTAAATAACTGTTTAGCCAATAAAGGCCAGCCTTTTTTACAACTCCAAGTAGTAAAGATTCGGAAACAAGACCACCAACTCTACGCTACTCTTGTGGTCAAATCATCTAAAAAGCGCCAACTCGATGAAATTATTATAAAAGGCTACTCCAATTTTCCTAAATCTTTTTTAAAACATCGCTTACAACTTATTACTGGAAAGAATTTCAACAAAGCAGAGATTTTGGAGAAATACAAACAAATCCAGCAATTAAATTTTGTCACAAGCATAAAACCACCCGAAATTTTATTCCAAAAAGACAGCACCAAGCTATATCTATTTTTAAACAAACAACAGCAAAATGAATTTGATGGCTACTTAGGATTTTCAAATGAGGAACAGGGGAAATTTAATTTAAACGGCTATTTAAATTTATCTCTACTAAACAATTTCAACCAAGGCGAACAAATAAATCTCTCTTATTTAAATAATGCCGAATCTCAATTAGAATTTAAAATAGCAGCAGAGCTTCCTTATCTATTTAATTCTCCAATTGGTATCAATCTAAATTTTAATTTATTACGCAAGGACAGTACTTTTACAAGAAATACTTTTGGGGCTCAGATACATTATAGTATTAAAAACTGGAAACCCTATATAGGCTACACCTCTATTAAGTCAAATCAAACCCAGTCAATCCCATCTTTTTCACAAAAAATAAATTTTAGCAACTACAACGCTAAATTCCTTCAAATAGGTGTTCGTCTCGACGTAAACCAAAAAAAAGATTTTTTCACCGCGCCCAGTTACCTAAACCTAAGCACTTCTTTTGGCTCACGAAAAGCAACTATCAATAGCTCTCAGCAAATTTACACGCTAAAGCACGCCCACTTCTTGCCAATTGCAAAACGAAGCGGAATTCTTACATACCTAACGGCCCACTATTTAGAGAGCAAAGAATATTTTATTAACGAATTAAGCTTTTTTGGCGGAATTAACAGCTTTCGCGGAATTGAAGAAAACAGTTTAACGACAAATTTTTACGGTTTACTACAAACTGAATACCGTTTTAAGTTTGCCTCCAACTTTTATTTGCACAGCATTTTAGATTATGGTTTATACACACCTGCCCCTAACTCTTCACTGGAAAGTTTAACTAGCCTAGGTTTTGGTTTGGCTTTAAACACCAAAGCTGGTAAACTAGAGGTCATGTTTGCTAATGCCAAATACCCTGGCACAGGCTTCAAATTTAGAAATACACTAGTACATCTCCGTCTTCAAAGCAGGTTTTAAAACCCTCCTATTTCTTGCTTATTCAAAGTGTTAAAAATTAATTTTAGTAAAAATAAGTTGCATTATTAAGTATTTATTAAGATTTTTGACGTTGGCTAATTCAAATAAATTACAAAATGAAAACAAAGTTTAGTGGAATTTTGACGCTATTTCTAGCGTTTATGGTGCAACTATCGTTTGCCCAACAAAAATCAGTTTCCGGAACGGTTACCGACGATACCGGTATGCCGTTGCCAGGAGTTAACATTATTATTAAAGGAACGTCTTCTGGTACGCAATCAGATTTTGATGGTAATTACAGCTTAAATGCTACCCAAGGAGATGTTTTAGAATTTACTTACATTGGTTTCCAAACTCAACAAGTTACTGTTGGTGCGGCAAATACTTACAATGTATCTATGAAAGCAGGTAACGAGTTAGACGAGATCGTTGTGACTGGTTACTCAAGCATAGACAAAACAAAGTATGCGGGTTCTATTTCAACCGTTAAGGCTGAGGCATTAGAGTCTGTGCCAATTCCTTCTTTTGACCAAGTATTACAAGGTCAAGCAGCAGGTCTTCAGGTTTCTGCAGGTTCTGGTCAACCAGGTTCATCTGCACGTGTTAGAATTCGTGGTAACGGATCTATTAATGGAAACAACAACCCATTATACATCGTAGACGGTATTCAAATTTCGGCTGGTGATTTTTCTGCCTTAAACTCAAACGATTTTGACCGAGTAGATGTATTAAAAGATGCAAGTGCAACCGCTCTTTACGGATCTCGTGGAGCAAACGGTGTAATTGTAGTAACTACTAAGAAAGGTTCTTTCTCTCAAGCTACTACTTTCAACTACAAATCGTCAATTGGTTTTACTGAAATTAGCGAACCTCGCTTTGAAATGATGAACTCTAGCCAGTTATTAAATTTCCAAAGGACAATCAATCGTGGAGTTGGGGCTGGTTTAACCGATGCTGAAATTGCAGAGTTAGCTCAGGTAAATACTAATTGGAGCGATGTGTTCTTTAGAACTGGTACCGTAAATACTCAAGAATTAAGTATGAATGGTGGTAATGAAAACACCCGTTTTTTTAGCAGTGTACAGTATTTAGATCAAGAGGGTTTAATTAAACGTTCTGGATTACAGCGTTTTACTTTACGTAACAACTTAGAGCACAGACCAAATGAAAAAACTCAAATTGGTTTAAACACCCAGTTAGCGTTTACGAAACAATCTAGAATTGATTCGGAAAATTCTGTTACCTTACAAAACCCTTTTGCTGCCGCTTATTTAGGATCACCTTACCACCCAGTATATGACGAAAACGGAGATTTCGCAACCGGTGGAGGACGTGTAGGTCCCAATGCATTAGAGCACTTATTAAGAAGTGATAACGATCGTTTAAGAACTAAGATTGTAGCTTCTGGTTTTGCCAAAAGAGAGATTTTTGATAATGTAACCGCTGGAATCAACTTAGGGGTAGATTATGAGCAGACTAACGTTGTTCGATTTACAGACCCTAACACAGAATACGGTCGTACTACTACTCCTGGAAATGCAGGACGTTATAACGAAGCTAACTCTTACGAAGCCAATTTCACTTCTACTACGAACATTGGTTATGCTAACACTTTTAATGAAAAGCACGACTTCAGTATCGACGGTTATATAGAGTACTACAAGAATCATTATAGATCTAGTAGCTTTACCGGTTACGGAATCAACGAATTATTAATTGGTTACCCAGCTGGTATTACTGCTGGAACTCCAGATAACGAGCTTATTCCTACTGTAGGTGGTACGGATTTTGAAGAAGGCTTATTTTCTTATTTCGCAATCGCTGATTACGGTTACGACGATAGATTTGGTATCGGTGGATCGATCAGACGTGATGCTTCAAGTTTCTTTGCCGAATCTAACAAATGGGCAACTTTCTGGTCTGTAGCAGGTCGTTGGAACATTAGTGAAGAGGCCTTTATGCAAGATGTAAGCTTTGTTAACAACTTAAAATTCAAAGCTAGTTATGGTACTGCGGGAAATAAAGATGCAATTGGTGCATTTCGTTATGCTACTGGATACGGACAAGTATCTTATGCAGGTAATCCTGGATTTGCCCCTACTAACATCGGAAACCCAGATTTAAAATGGGAAATATCTAACCAATTGAATACTGGTTTTGATTTCGATTTATTCGATTACAGATTATCAGGAAGCGTTGAGTACTACAACAACAAAACTACCGAATTATTTATTCGAGAAAATTTAAGTGCTACATCTGGAACTACTTTCATTGATAGCAACTCTGGAGAAATGAGAAATTCAGGGATTGATTTATCATTAAACTACAACCTTTTAAGAGGTGAAGGGCGTGATGAAGTAAACATTAATTTAAATTTCAACGGAAACTATAACAAAAATGAAATTTTAGATTTAGGACAAGTTAGCGAATTCGAATTAGGTACATCTATTATCCGGGAAGGTTTGCCATTAGGGACTCACTATTTTGTAGGTTGGGCTGGAGTAAACCCAGCAAACGGACAACCGTTGTATACCGACAAAGACGGTAATGTAACCAACGTATACTCTGAGGATAACTCTAGAGCAGATTTTGGAAGCTTTAACCCTGAGTATACAGGTGGTTTTGGTGGAGATATTTCTTACAAAGGTTTCACCTTATCTACATTGTTCACTTTCCAGGCAGAATACTACCGTTTCAACAACCAAACTTTCTTCCAAGAAAATCCTAACTTTGCACAGTATAACTTGAGCACTAAAATGTTAGATATGTGGAAACAACCTGGTGATGTAACTGAAGTACAGAGCTACCTTTACAACAGAGAGTCTACCTCTAAAGATATCGAAGATGCATCTTTCTTAAGATGGAGAAACGTAACTTTATCTTACAACTTCTCTGATGACGTAGTAGATGCTTTAAAATATTTCAAAGGAATCCGCGTTTATGGTATGGCACAAAACTTAGCCACTTGGACCAAGTTTACAGGCTTTGATCCTGAAGATGATGACAATATCGCACAGTACGAATACCCTACTCCAACAACCATCACTTTTGGTGTAGACTTAAAATTTTAATCTCCTATGAAAAATATATTTAAATTTAAATTAATTTTATTGGCCATTCTTACCGTGGTATCTTGTAAAGATGCTTATGAGGTTGAGCCAAAAGATGAAGTGTTTGAAGAGAACGCTTTTAATACTGTTGATCAGTTAGAGACCGGTTTATACGGAGTGTATAGCGGTATATCTGGATCTGCTTTAATCGATTTTACCTCAAAGTTTGTTGATGACTTAACAATCGCGGCTTCTAACCGTGGACAAGGAATTCAAGTATTCACATGGTCAATCAACTCAGGTACAAATGAGCCAGAATCAATCTGGAACAATTATTACCTTGTGATCAACCGTGCTAACCGTATTTTGCGTGCAGCAGAGGGAATTGAGGCTACTACAGAAGCAGAGCAAGAGAAAAAAGACCGAATTGTTGCTGAATTATATGCTATTCGCGGATTTGCGCACTTTGATTTAATGCGTCTTTATTCTGCAAGCTACGAGCCAAATGCTGAGTCTGTGCCAATCGTAGACCGTGTTTGGGTATACGAGCAGCCAGCTAGAAACACTGTTGAAGACGTAGCAAAATTTATTAGCGATGATTTCAAAGCAGCACAAGATATTTTTGCAAATTTACCTGCCTCTACAGACATCAACAGAATGTCTAGTTTAGCAGTTACCGCTTACCAAGCTCGTTTGGCTTTGTATACAGGAGATATACCTGGAGCTATTAATTTTTCTACAGAAGTAATTAATAACTCTACTTTAGCTAATTCTCAAACTGAATACTTAGGTATTTGGGCAGATGAATTCACTAGTGAAACTTTATGGCAATTAGCCAGAACACCTGGTCAAGGAGCAATTGGTACTATATTTACCGATACCAACGGAGATGTTTTCTTTAATGTTTCTGAAGAAATGTTAAACACTTTAAACAACAACGATTGGACAGATGACCATAGAACATTTGCTGTATTAGATACACAAAACTTTGATCCTGCCAACCTACAAGTTGGAAAATACTTAGGTTCTGAGGCTAACCCATTTTTGAATAACATCAAAATGATTAGAACTTCAGAAATGTATTTAATTCGTGCAGAAGCATACGCTAGAGATAACAAATTAGGTTTAGCCTCTACCGATATGGAAACTTTAAAAAATGCAAGAAAAGATATTACTGTAACTGTAGGTTATGCTTCGCAAGCTAATGCTTTAGCTGATATTTTAGAAGAAAGAAGAATTGAATTAGCTTACGAGGGTCACAGAATGTTTGACTTGAGAAGATATGACTTAGGTGTAGACCGTTTACCTAACGATTGTGATAACGCTGCTGGAGCTTGCTCATTAGATAGCGGTGATTATAGATTTGCTTTACCAATTCCACAATCTGAGCGTTTTGCAAATGATAACATTTCACAAAACCCAGGTTACTAAAAAATTAAAACTATGAAAAAATTATTTTTATTATTATTTGTAGCTTCATTCGCATTTGTTTCTTGTGATGAGAATGAAGATCCACAAACTTATCAGGGTGATAGTTTAACCTATTTTGCTGATGGAACAACAAGCACATTTTTTGTTGAAGAGAATGCTACTGAAGGATATAAAATTCCTGTTGGTGTAACCGACAAAGCTGCTACCGACAGAACGTTTACCGTTAGTGTTGATGCAGATTTGACTACTGCTACACCAGACCAGTATAGCGTTGGTACTTCTTTTGTGATTCCTGCAAACGAGCACATTGGATATATCGAAGTACAAGGAAACTATGACAATATTGCTTTAGAAGGTTCTATTCTTGCTCTAAAATTAGAAAGCATAGAGGGGTCTAATATTGCAGATTTCGATAATGTATACCAATTAAAATTAAGTCAGTTTTGCCCATTTGATATCGCATTAGAATATAACGGAACTGCCTCTATTGTAGGTCAAGGTCCTGTAAATTCTTACGATGTTGAATTGGTTCCTACTGGTAATTTAAATGAGTACAACGTAGCCACCATTTGGGGAGACTTCGTAGCTGCGGCTACTGGGGACCCATCGTATGCTGGAGACTATCAATATGCTGGTGTATTAAGCATTGATTGTTTAGGCGTAGTGACCTACTCAAGTGACGAAGCCAGCCTTCCTGGAGGTACTGGTACTTACAATGAAGGTACAGGTAACATCACTATAATCTTAGATCAAGAGTTGTTCACCAATCCTTTCCAAGTAGAAGTTGTTTTAACACCAAAAAACTAAGAGTAACTCTCTAACGTTTTTAAAAGGGCTAATCAAAGTGATTAGCCCTTTTTTATATTTACATTTTCGTTTTTCTAAAAAAAATCTTAAATTGTGCAAAAAAATTTTATGAAATTAAATAGACTACTATCACTAGGTTTTGTTTTAACCTCTGGTTTAGCTTTATCTCAAACAGCAAGCGAGGTGAAACAAATTCAAAAACAGAACCAACCTATTAAAATAGAATTAGCTCAAGAACTTGCAAACAATCTTGAAGCTAAAAGAAATGAAGCCAGAAAAAAAGCTGAGAGTTTTGGTATTTCTATTGATAGAATAGAAAACAACAAACGCTATAATTTAGTAGGCTTTGAAAACGGTAAACCTATTTACCGAACTACACATAATCTCGATGCAGCCAAGTCAACTCGTGCTAATTTTCTATGGCAAGGAGGCTCTTTAGGATTAAATCTAGAGGGGCAAAACATGACGATAGGAATATGGGACGGGGGTCGCGTACGAAAAGATCACCAAGAATTTGCTACTGCTTCAGGCTCTAGAGTTGTATTAGGAGATGCCACACCATTTAATCAAGATGAGTTTGATTCTCACGGTACCCACGTAGGAGGAACCATGGCTGCGGCAGGAACAAACCCTAACGCTAAAGGTATGGCTCCCCAGGCTACTTTGGTATCTTACAACTGGACCTCAGATTTAAGCGAAGTAGACACAGAAGCACAAAACGGCCTCTTAATTTCAAACCATTCTTATGGTATTCCTGTAAACGATGGTGGAAGTCAAAATGCTCCTACCTGGATGATGGGTTGCTATGACACACAAGCTCGTCTATGGGATTTAAAAGCAAATGCCTACCCGTACTACTTAATGGTAGTATCGGCTGGTAACGACGGACAATCGAGTTACCAAGGCGGTTTAAGGGCTGGATATGATAAATTAACCGGAGAGAAGAACGCCAAAAATAACCTAGTAGTAGGAAATGCACAAGACGCAAGTGTTGATCCAAGCAGCGGTGAGCTTTTATTTCCTGTTTTTATTAATTCAGGAAGTAGTCAAGGACCATCTGATGATGGCCGTATAAAACCAGATGTTGTAGGAAACGGCACGCAAGTATTTTCGCCAGTTGACGCGTCTACAGCTTCTTACGCCACCTTTTCTGGAACTTCAATGGCTGCTCCAAATGTTGCGGGAACATTAACTTTAGTTCAACAATATTACAATCAAGAAAAAACTAATTTCATGTTGTCTTCTAGTTTAAGAGCCCTTGCCATTCATACTGCAGACGATTTAGGTAACACCGGACCGGACGCTAGATACGGATGGGGATTAGTAAATGCAAAAAAAGCGATTGAAGTAATTCAAGATTCTCAAACAGATAACGCTAGAATTGAAGAAGTTGATCTTGACAATGGAGACACTTTTACTTTTACCGTAACTAAAGATCCTAGTCAAGATTTACGCGTAACAATTGCTTGGAACGATCCTGCAGGAAATGCTAAAGACGGACAGTTGAATAGCCCTACCCCTGCCCTTGTGAACGATTTAGATTTACGTGTCACCAACCAAGCTACTAATACTACTTTATTACCTTATCGCTTAAACTTAAGTAATGTTGCGGCACCAGCCACTTTAGGTGACAACACTGTTGATAACGTTGAAAGTATTCTTGTTGAAAGTACAGATGCGAATACTTACGAAATAAAGGTAAGCCATAAAGGTTCTTTGAGCGGAAGCAGCCAAATGGTAAGTATCGTAGTATCTGGAGTACAATCTACTAGCTTAAGCGCAGAACAGGTTACTCTTTCAGAAGATATTTCAGTTTGGCCAAACCCTGTACGTGGTGCTAGTGATATAAATATTGCTTTGGGAGATAATATCAATGCTAATGCTCAAGTAAAATTATATGACTTACAGGGAAGATTAGTAGCCAATAAAAATTATGACAATACTAACGGTAATCTAAAATTATCTACAGCGTCTTTGCAACGTGGTGTTTATATTTTACAAGTTGGTGTTAACGGAGAAAACTATCAACATAAGATTTTGATAGAGTAAAACCTATTTAATTTAATTTATATAAATAGGGTTTGATTAAATCAAACCCTATTTTTGTTTTTTAATAAATATTAAAATGAGTACAATTATATTTGGCATACATGCCGTACACGAGGCAATTAAAAGCAATCAAACCCTAGACAAAATTTTTGTAGATGCTGCTGTACAATCATCAGGAATTAAAGAAATCTTAAAGTTGGCCGAAAATGCCAGTGTACAAATTGCATACGTACCTCATCAAAAAATAGATAAATTAGCTAAAAATGGTAATCATCAAGGGATCGTAGCAAAAATTTCACCAATACAGTTTCATAGTCTTGAAGCTATATTAGAAGAAAATCAGAAAACAGAAAAATCTAAATTGTACTTAATTCTAGATGGCGTTTCAGACGTACGCAACTTTGGAGCTATTATTCGTACGGCAGAAAGCGTTGGGGTTGACGCTATTATTTTCCCCAAACAAGGTAGTGCATCTATAAATGAACAAATGGTAAAGACCTCTACAGGTGCCATATTTAATATCCCACTATGCAAAGTAGACCACACCAAGGATGCTTTATTTTATTTAAAATCATACGGCATAAAAACCATAGCAGCCACCGAAAAGGCCTCTAAAATGGTATATGATGTAAATTTTAGAGATTCCATAGCCATCATTATGGGAAGTGAAGGCAAGGGTGTTTCTAAGGCAGCTTTGAAAATGAGTGACGATAAGGTAAAACTGCCAATTTTTGGCGAAACAAGTTCGCTAAACGTATCGGTTGCTTGTGGTGCAATTTTATATGAAGTTGTTCGGCAAAGGCTCTAATCATTTGTCGTAGTAGTAACCCAGAAGTTGTGGTTAACTGAATCGTCCTTATTATTATCTTTATCTAATTTTACATCTACCTCTTTATCACTTGATAGGGGCGTTTGACTTGGTACAAAGTTGCCATCGGCATCAAAATGTTGCATAAAGACATCTTCCGCTTCGTTATAATCTGGCTTTTGCCAATCATAAACCGGTAGTTTTTCAATTACGCGAGACTTAAAAAAAAGAGCTAGACCCAAACCAGCAATAAAACCAGCCAAATGCCCTTCCCAACTCACTCCGCGTTCACCTGGAAAAAGACCCCAGACCAAACTACCGTAAACAAATACCACCAAAAGAGCTAAGGCAATTAACCTATAATGCTTAGACCAAATACCTTTAAAAAATAAAAAACTAGCCAACATATAAATGATGCCACTTGCTCCTATATGCACGCTTCCAGACTTCCCAAAAAGCCAAGTTAAGACACCCGCTATTAAAAATCCGTAAAGAAGTACTTTACCCGCTATCGGCTTGTAGAAGTATAAAAGACTCATTAATAATACAAATAACGGAATGCTATTGTTGTATAAATGAGTTATGCTCCCGTGTATAAAAGGGGCACAAAAAACACCTACTAATCCTTTTAAGGATTTTGGCCCTACTCCATATGAATTTAAATTGATATGAAACTTTATTTCAAACCAATATACTATCCACAGTAGTAGTACACTAAATAATGGAATTAATAAGGTACCCGCAGACCAAGTGTGAATTTGTTTTTGATTTTGCATACAGAAAGGTAATCAAATTCTTAACCAAATACATATTTCAGTAATATTGTCAGTTACTTTTGTACTTTTGCATTATGAACACACCATTAGCCGAACGCATACGTCCGCAGAATTTAGAGGATTATATCAGTCAGCAGCATTTAGTGGGGCCACAGGGTAGCCTAACACAACAAATTAAGAAGGGCATCTTGCCTTCTTTATTATTTTGGGGTCCGCCTGGAGTGGGTAAAACCACACTTGCACAGATTATTGCTCAAACAGCTGAGCGCCCCTTTTTTACTTTAAGTGCAATCAATAGTGGTGTGAAGGAGGTGCGAGAGGTTATTGAGAAAGCCAAAAGGCAAGACGGATTGTTCACGACAAAGAACCCCATTCTATTTATAGATGAAATACATCGCTTTAGCAAATCACAACAAGATTCATTATTGGGTGCGGTAGAAAGAGGTATCATCACCTTAATAGGCGCAACCACAGAAAATCCAAGTTTTGAGGTAATACCCGCATTACTCTCTCGCTGCCAAGTATATACGCTTAACCCATTTAGCCAAGACGATCTTAAAGAATTACTCAAACGGGCCCAAGAGAAAGACCAATTTTTAAGCAAAAAATCGATTGAAATAAAAGAGTTTGATGCTTTATTTAGAGCGTCAGGCGGAGATGCACGTAAATTACTTAATATCTTTGAGTTATTGGTAAGCAATTCTACCGAAGATCCGGTGGTGATTACTAATGCTTTAGTAAGCCAACAAATACAAAGCAACCCGTCTAGGTATGATAAAACAGGTGAACAACATTATGATATAATATCTGCCTTTATAAAATCTATACGTGGTAGCGATCCCAACGCAGCTGTTTATTGGCTAGCTCGAATGATTGAAGGTGGCGAAGATGTAAAGTTTATCGCCAGACGCTTAATAATTTCGGCAAGTGAAGACATCGGATTAGCGAACCCAACCGCTTTAATTCTAGCGAATAATACTTTTCAAGCCGTGAGCACGGTAGGTTTACCTGAAGCAAGAATTATTTTAAGTCAATGTGTAATCTACTTAGCTACATCGGCAAAGAGCAATGCCAGTTATATGGCTATTAATAAAGCGCAACAACAAGTAAAACAGACTGGAGATCTACCAGTACCATTACACTTGCGAAACGCACCTACCAAACTTATGAAAGACTTAGGCTATGGTAAATCTTATAAGTATGCCCACGATTATAAAAACAATTTTATTGAAGAAGAGTTTTTACCTGATGTGATTCAAGGAAGTAAATTTTACCATCCAGGAGAGAACACGCGTGAAACCTCTAATTTAAAGTTTTTGAAACAGCGCTGGAAAAATAAGTATAATTATTGATTTATTGCGCTAAGTATTATTTTCTCTTGTTTACCCGTTTGCATGTTAAAATATTCAACAATTAAATCTTGATTAGTATCGATTTTTAAACTTCCATTTATATCAGCCGAGTTAAAAAGGTACTGTTTTTCTGAATTTTCGGTAATAACTGCTTTTCTATTCCCTTCCGCGTCAAGCAATAAATAGCCTACCTCTATTTTTTGTAATTGATATCGTTTTCCCTCCCAATTGTATTGTGTGGCTAATTGTTTTTGAATTGATTGCTTTTGCTGCAGCTGAGTTTCATGCTGCTCGCCTTTCTTTAAAGGTTCATAGGCGTATCTATATCCGCCAAATTTGCCAAAAGCTTCGCGTAAGGCCTCTTGATGTGCTTTATCAAATTTTTTCTCTCTACTACTGCCCTTAGCTTTATAAACAATTTGATTTCGACAATCATAAAACACCAGTGTAACCTCTGTAGTAAATGCAAACATACCCCCTTGAGTTAAAACGCTAGCACGTAAATTTAGGCAAGGATCTTTTTGGGCTGCTATTGGCAAAGTTTCATTATCCATAAACACTTTAAAACCATGCTGCTTTAACAAGTGTCTCGTAAGTGAGGATAGCAAATACTCATTTTCCTGTTTAGCCGAATCGAACTGAACGGGAACAATAACATTTCTATAAGCATTTAATTTTTGAACCTCTCTTTCTTGTGCTTTCACTGAAATAAAATAAATCGAAAAAAATATCAGCGTTAAAAATTTTAATTTCATAAGTTTTGATTAAAAAAATTGTTGTAATTCATTAAAATGTACAATTTTATTCCCCGCATGAGAAATTTTATTTTCAGGATCGAATAAAATAGATTTTAAACCAACAGATTCTGCTCCTAGTATATCGGCTTCTAAATTATCACCAATCATTATACTCTGTTGTTTTTGTGCATTCGCCTTACTCAAAGCGTGCTCAAATATGGCCGGATTAGGTTTCTTAACGCCTACGTCTTCTGAGGTGGTCAAAGTGGTAAAATAATGACTTAAATTAGATCGCTTTAATTTTATGCTTTGAACTTCTTTGAATCCATTGGTGATAATATGCAACCTCAACTCTCTATTTAATAGTTCTTGTAGCATTTGCTCTACACCATCAAAAAGATGATTGTTCAATGGCAGATGCTCGATATACGCTTGAGACAATACGTGAATCAATTCAGGCTTGACAGTGTAACCCGAAGCTAGCATCGCCTCATTTAATCTATTAAAACGCAGTTCTTGCTTACTTATTTTTTCTTCTCTAAAGAGTTTCCAGTAATTAAAATTGATTGGGACATAATGCGTTAAGAAATGTTCTAAATCAACAGAAACCTTATTTTTTTTAAATATTTCTTGAAAAGCTAACGCGGAATTCTTCTCAAAATCCCACAATGTATGATCTAGGTCAAAAAAAACATCTTTAATCATCGGCCTGTAATTTTTCTAGAAGGGATAAATACTTTACTTGTTCATCCCAAGGATCTAATAATGCATTTTCTATCAAACATAAAAATTTACCATTTACCTCACGCACTTTGCTATTTAAATTGTCAATTCGCACTTTTATATCAAAAAAAGAAAACTCTTGAAAACATAGACTGCTTAATGCATATGGATGAATGGTCAATGGTGAAATCCTTTCGAAATTAATATCATAATATAAAAAAGGTGTACATGTTCCCGCTCTAAAGCCAGGATGTTTCGGGTATCCCATAGAAAAATCCTGACTAATTTCTAATTTATCCAAATTGTTGTAAAATTGCGGCAAATTGATTCCATATTGGAAACTTAAAACACGAGATAAAGGAGTATTTACAATATTTTCCCATCTTTTTTTTTCCTTTCGTAAAATCGCTAATTTATCAAGTGCATCAAAACCAGGCAACAAACCTAAAACACCATAATCACCCATAGACTTTATGAGCGCCTGATAGCTCAATTTATGAAAACTTATATTTTTATTTTGCAATGAAAAATCAGATAACTGAAAAAAAAATGTCCAATGCATTTTTTGCAATCTAGCCCGTTCAATAAGCCTATCATAAATGTCGTAAGGATCACTTTGTAAAAAAACTAAAGTCCTAATTCTTTCAAGGCTCGATTTAAACTGCAATTTAACAATATCTCTTACCAACGCGCCTAATGTTCTTACAATACCTTTCTTTTTATACTTAAATACTTCTTGCACCACCATTATTGAGCTTGCTTGATAGGTTCTTTGAAGTGGTAATTTTTTCTCGAAGCGGTTTTCAAGCAGATCTCTAAACTTTAAAGTCCATAAATCTATGACGGGCAATTCTAAAAAATCTTCTTTGAAGGCTAAACTTTCCTGAAAGGGAAATCTTCCTAGCTCATCTTTCACATGGGGCAAATATTCTTCATATCGACTAAGCAGAAAAAAACTGGCTGCAAAAATATCAAAGGGCACATCACTATCTTGACTACATTTAAAAAAACAGGGTAAGCCCTCCCAATCTCCTACATTTATTTCAATATCTTGAATGCCTTGCTGGTCAAGTAAATCGTGTTGCTGTACAAAAAACTCATTCCCCAATTTTTTTTTACCATAAGAAATTTTCAACCCGGGATGAGCGATAAACTCTTCAATCTTTGAAGTAAACTGAATTTCATAACCTAATATTGAATTGAGCAAATGCTTAAATGTATATGAAATTCGGGGAGTAAGTGTTTTTACATAAATTAAAAACATGGGCTATTAAATAAGACCTTCATTAGCGAAGCTAAAGTAAGCATTTTCAGTTACAATGAGGTGATCTAGCACTTTTATATCTAAACTTTCGCCTGCTTTTTTAAGTTTTAGGGTCAAATTTTTATCAGCCATGCTAGGCTTTAGATTCCCAGAAGGGTGATTATGCGCCAAAATTATACTTACTGCATTTTCTTCTAGGGCCTTCTTAAACACTAAGCGTACATCCACTAAGGTACCAGTTATTCCGCCTTTGCTCAATTGAAATGTACATAAAACTTTATTGCTGTTACTTAGAAACAATACCCAAAATTCTTCGTGCCCCAAATCACCTATTAAGGGCTGCATCAAATCAAAAACAGAATCGCTTGAGGTGATTTTAACCCTTTTTTTTGGTTCTTCTGCTCTTCTTCTTCTTCCTAATTCTAAAGCGGCTACGATACTAATTGCCTTGGCTTCTCCAATACCTTTAAATTTCATAAGCTCCTTAACGGATTTTTTACCGAGAAGGCCTAATTCATTCTGATTGGTTTGCAGAATTCTTTGCGATAAAGTCACGGCGCTTTCCTCTCGATTACCAGAACCAATCAGAATGGCCAACAGCTCGGCATCTGAAAGGCTTGTCTTGCCTTTTAACAAAAGTTTTTCTCTAGGCCTATCAGATTCTGCCCAATATTTAATTGAAAAGGAGGTAGATTCAGTCATATGTAATTAGATAAGCATCTAAATTACAGCATAAAACTAAGATATCCAAGCCTTTACTTCTTCAAAATCAAGCCCTCCGTAATTCCCACTGCTCATGAAAAGAACCGCATTATTGACAAAAGAATAATTTTTTAAAAATGCTTGAAAGGCTTGTGTATCCGTGTAAACTTTCAAGTTTTTATGTCTAAAAGCACTTTCAATAGCTCTAGCATCAATCTGAGCTAAACCTTTTAAGGCCACGGCTTCGGGCGAATAAAAAACCACGGCTTCATCGGCAGCATCAAGTGTGTGACTATATTGATTTAAAAATTCGGCATTTAAGCTGCTGTAAGTATGTAACTCTAAACAAGCCAATATCTTTTTGTTTTTATATTGTTCTTTTATAGCCTGAGTTGTTGCCTTAACCTTAGAGGGACTATGTGCAAAATCTTTAAAGGCCACACATTTTGTATTTTCTGCAATGCGCTCCAATCGTTTTGAAGCACCTTTAAAACTGGCAATGGCTTCATAAAAGTCTGACTCATCAACACCCATATGTTGACAAACCCATTTAGCACCTGCCAGGTTATTAAGATTATGTTTACCAAATACAGCTACTGGCATAAAACCCTCAGGCGTATCTATTAGCGTTTCTCCTTCCTCTATCTTATACAGAGGTGTTTTATAAGGCTGTTTACGCGTAGGATTTTGAGCCGCTTCGGCTATTGCTTTTACTGCTTCATCTTCCTCATTATAAATTAAAATACTTCCGGGTACCATTGTTTCGGTAAAACGACTGAATTGCTCTTGATAATTTTCTTCTGTAGGAAAAACATTAACGTGATCCCAGGCTATTCCGCTTATCAAAGCAATATTAGCCTTATACCAATGAAATTTAGGTTTAAGATCTATGGGTGAAGATAAGTACTCATCACCCTCTAGCAAGATAAAATCATTTTCTTGAGTTAAATGCACCATAGTATCAAAACCTTCAAGTTGTGCCCCAACCATAAAATCTACTTCTTTTTCGTGATAGTGCAAAACATGTAAAATCATAGAGGTAATAGTTGTTTTACCATGACTACCTCCTATAACCACACGGGTTTTGTTTTTGCTGTGTTCGTACAAAAACTCTGGATAAGATACAATTTTCAATCCAAGTGCCTTAGCCTTTTGTAACTCTGGATTGTCTTTTTTGGCGTGCATTCCTAAAACTACCACATCTATAGCTGTGGTAATTTTTTCGGGAAACCAGCCCATCTGTTCTGGTATTAAATTGGCTTTTTGCAACCTCGACCTACTGGGTTCAAAGATGGCGTCATCACTACCAGTTACTTTTTCTCCTTTTTGATGAAGCGCTAATGCTAAATTGTGCATAGCGCTTCCGCCTATAGCTATAAAATGAATATGCATAAAAAATAATTCTAGCGTAAAGATATTAAATGCCAGCAGTTTTAAGAAGATTTTGCCATAAAAGCATTCCAATTTTCTTTGGGGTGGGCCCGATTTGCCCGTTGCAGAAGATCATTAATTTTCTCTGGCGCAAAATTTGCTTTAATATATAGTTCTAACAACTTCTGATAACAGGTTACAGAATCACCTAATTGCAATGCCTTAACCAAATATTTTTCTGCTTGCTTGTAGTGTTCAATTTCTTGGTAGATTTTTCCGTAAGCTAGGTATCCGTCAATTTCACTTATTGCCTTTAATTCATTAGCATAGGCTAAAGCCACATCTGTACCACCTCCTAAAATTTTAGGAAGTTTTAAATAAAGTTCTAATAAAGCCCATCTTGCTCCTAGATGCGTTTTATCTAAGGCAGCCGCACGTTTTAAATAATGTTTAATATCTGAAATATAAAAAGCAGCCTGAAACTTTGATAGCTCCAAAGCTTTTAACCCCAAAGCACCACCATATTTAAAATTATAATTAGCATTATCAGGTTTTTCTTTTAGCAGCAAATCATAGAAGTGAAGCGCTTTGTCCCATTTTTTTTCATGGGCTGCAATATCTCCTAAATATTCGCAAGCCTTAAAATAATTTTTTGAAACGGGTTCAACTTGAATCAGTTGTTTTTTAGCCAACACCCATTGTTGATCTTTATAATAAGCTACTCCTTTTTCAAATGCAGATTGCCCTAACACTGAAAAACAGCACAGAAAACACAGGTATAATAGTATATTCTTCACGGCGTAAAAATAGCAAAATCGAGATCAAATTGAAGACTAACTCAATTAAATTAGATATTTAAAAAGTTTAATCTATTTATGTATCTTTAAAAAAATTAGAGGTTTTATGAATAAAAGATACATTTTAGGGTTATTATTGGTGCTTACTAGCCAACTTCAGTTTGCTCAAAAAAGCTTCGAAAAACGTTGGTCGACGGTTGAGCAATTAGAGCAAGAAGGAAGATTGAGTAGTGCTCTTGAAAAAGCAGAGTTAATTTTAAAAAAAGCAGATAAAAGAGAAAATACTTCTCAATTTATAAAAGCTTTTCTATATGTTTCTAAATACAAGCTCCTTTTAAAAGAAGAAAGTCATTTTGAAGTTTATCAAGACTTCTTAACTGAAATAGAAAAACAACCAGCCCCTACTAAGCAAATCCTATATTCCTTTCTAGCCGAAAATTTAAATGAATTCTATCGAGCGAATAGATGGGCTATCGCCAGAAGAACACCGGTTCAAAATCCATCCAATGATTATAGGTTGTGGGATGCTAAACATTTTAAATATCAAATTGATTTTTACTACAACAAATCGCTTACTAAAAAAGAATTATTGCTAGCTACAAATTTAAACGCACTCGAGCCAGCGCTACATTACGGTATTAATTATAATCGTTTTAGAAGTACATTATTAGATTTACTAACCAATCGTTATTTAAATTACTTAAAGCAACAGTCTCCAACCAAAACTGAAATTGACATCGACATAATCGAGTCAAATAATCTTTATGCTCTACCAGGAGAATTTTCTCAATTACAGTTACCCAAGGACACCGCCAATGGCAGCTTTATTAAAGGATTAGAAGTGTACCAGCATTTAACACGACAGCATCAGAAAAACAAAAATAAAAGTTCTTTACTAGTAACTACCTTAGAACGTTTAAGCTTTATAAAGGACCAAGATCACCGAAAAGATCGAAATACGCTTTATAAAAACGCACTTCTAATTCTTAAAAATGAGGTGAAATCCGATAAGGAGCTCGCTTGGATTCATTACTACCTAGCTCGATTTTATTTAGATGAGGCCGAAAAAAATAGTCACCCCGATTATTTAAATAAAAGTCTAACCCATCTTAAAAAAGTTAAAGAAATCGCCCCAGATAGTTATCCTGCTGTAGAATCTTCGCATCTCGAGTATGTTATTTTAGACAAAAAATACCGTGTTACCATCCACAAAAAGCCATTAGCCAATAAAAAGTTTAGAGCTCTTGTACATTATAAAAATATAGATAGCTTGTACGTACATATTTATAAGTCTAAGCTAAACCACTCTAAATACCCGAGCACTAAGCAAGACTCTGTGATTAAAGCCAATTACACGCGTGCTAAAAGGCTTAGTTTGCAATCTTTTTCTCTGCCAAAAAAAATAGATTATTATACCTACTCAACAGAAATTCTGCTAGAGGCCTTACCTGCAGGGGATTATTTAGCGATTTTCAGTAAAAAAGAAAACTTGAATTTTGAAAGTGAGGAATTTCTATACCATAATTTTCAAGTAACTGATTTAAGCCTTACCAGTTTTGATTTGAGCCCTAATCAACAAGTCTATATTGCTAGTAGAACCTCAAGTAAACCTATTAAAAATGCAAAAATTCACGCTAAAAATAGACCAAACGCATACTACAGAACCAATCAAAAAGGGCTAGCCACTATACCAGCACCAGCTATAAATAAAACCGAGAGACTCCCCATAACTATTACAAAAGATGGCGACACGTTGCACACTGATCTTATTTTTTTTAAACAAAATTTGGGTGAGGATAGCCAAAATGAATTCCTATTAAAAGGAAGCTTATTTACAGATCGCAGCATCTACAGGCCCGGGCAAGAGGTACATTTTAAAGCAATTTTGACCGTACAAGGAAAAAAATTACGCAAAACAGTTGCTAATCAAAATATCACCATCTATATGCGTAATGCAAATCGTCAGATAATTGATAGTTTGCAAATTACCACCAATTCCTATGGCTCTGGACATGGAAAGTTTAAACTGCCAGAAAATGACCTTACGGGAAGTTATAACTTATTTTTAAAAGAAGAGTTAGCCTCAGGTAGCACCTATGCCAGTGCAGATTGGAGTAGAACTTATTGTTATTTCAATGTTGAAGAATACAAAAGACCCCGCTTTGAAGTTTTCTTTGACAAAATAAAGACAACAAAGGTTATAAATGATTCTATTTCGTTAAGCGGAAAAGCCAAAGCATATTTCGGCGGAAGCCTAACACAAGCTAAGGTGCCTTACACAATAGATCGTGAAATATTTAATTCTTATCGATATGGTTTACCCTATCATGAGAGGAAGAAAAAACGATTATACAAGGGGGCAACAGTAACCGATGCTAATGGGAATTTTAAAATTAAATTTAAAGCCCTGGCTCCCAATCATATTAAATCTGATTTAAAACCCATTTACACCTATACTATAAATGCGGTTGTAACCGATGTAAATGGTGAAACACAAAGTGCATTTCAACAAATACGTTTAGGATATCACGCGGCAGATATTTATTTTGATTTACCCAATAATTACTCTAATGTTGTCAATTTAAATAAAAATGCAGCCATACATGTAAAAGCTAACGATTTAAATGGTTTACCAACCAAAGTAGATGGTCATCTCTATTTATACCAATATAAAACACCAAACCGTTATTTGTTAAAAAGGGATATTCCTTTACCAGAAATACAACAAATACCTTACAATGAGTTTATTAAAAATTTTCCGCATACGGCATACGACAGTTTAGATTTAGCCGAAAAATGGCCAAAAACTGAAATTTTAAAAATTCCTGTCAAAATAAACCAAACACAAAGCATAAACCTAGCAGCTTACCAAGAGCAGCTTAAAAGCGGACAGTATCTTTTATCTTACAAAGGCCAAGATATCCGTAAATTTCCCGTTGAAGTAAACCGACGAATTACCCTGGTCAACCCCAATCGGCCAAATTTAGATCTTCATCAAAACACCATAGATTTTGATTACCACCTAGACCAAGAAAAAAAACAAATAAGGCTTGATTTTAAAACCCCTTTTAAAAATTTACACTTATTAACCAATTTAACTTTCGATGATAGTCAACTGCAACAAGAGGTTATGCATTTTAATGAAAATGAAAAGAGTATCATTCTTTCGATTCCTAAAAATGCTAAATACCTACACTTAGCGTATTTTTACAACTACTTGGGACGTTACGGAAATAAGCGCCATAAAATTGAACTTCTACCGCCAACTAAAAACAAATCAAAGCTAAAATTTGAAGTTTTACATTTTCGTGATAAGCTTGAACCCGGTCAAGCCGAACAATGGCAACTTAAAATTTTAAATCAAGACGGAAGCCCAGCTGAAGCGGAAGTACTCGCGAGTATGTATGACGCTTCATTAGATCAATTTAAACCTCATCGCTGGAGTAATGTATTGTACCATAATTATTTTAAACGTAAAAAAAATGGACTTCCCAACAGTATCAATCATTTAGGACATTATAACCAAGTTTACACTTCAAGGGCTACTCAACATTTGAATAGCAATGGGTATAATTTTTTCTCACCGAATTATGCTAATTTTAATTATTTTGGTTATCATTTTATATACACCAGCCTAACCAATAAAACCTATTTAAAAGGGCTAGCTGTAAATAAATACCAAGCCAAAAACACACCCCAAGGCTATATTGCAGGTAAAATCACCGACCGTTTAGGCAAAGCCTTACCGGGTGTACAGGTTTTTAATCAAACAAAAAAACAAGCAACTTTAAGCAATTTTGACGGTTACTTCATTTTAAAAGGAGAGCCTAGCGACTTATTGTTTGTTAGATATATAGGACATAGTAAAGCACAAATTATAGCTAAAAAATACAACAACCTTACATTAGAGAATGGGTTTGTTCACAACAATGATAAAATCTTAAGCCATTATAGCGTTGCTGAATACAGCTTAGAAGAAGTAAGTTCTGCCATTTTATCTGATAATCATCCGCGGTTTAAAGATCTACTTCAGAATAAAGCCCTAGGTCTAATGCTGGTAGGAGGAGGTTCTGGGCAAGTGGGTGCTGCTACAAGCGTTCGTATACGTGGTAATGGCAGCACTTTAGATAAGGTACCGCTGTATGTAATAAACGGCGAAATAGTTGACCCTAGCAAGTTTAAAGACATACCAACAGACCAAATTATCGATATGCAAATGCTTACGGGAACTAGTGCTAAGGCTCTATACGGTGCTCGAGCCGTCAATGGCGTTGTGCTTATCACAACCAATCAAGAACCAAAAGATCAACTGCAACAGATAGAGGCGCGCACTAACTTGAGTGAAACCGCGTTTTTCTTGCCTCAACTAAAAACCAACAAAAAAGGAGAAATCATCTTTAATTTTAAAAGTCCAGAGGCATTAACAAAATGGCATTTTCAAGCTTTTGCACACGATAAACGGCTAAATCAAGATAAATTAGACCTTTATGTCAATACCCAGAAAAAACTTAACCTTATTCCTAATTTCCCTCGATTTTTTAGAAGTAAAGATAGTTTAAGTATCTCGGCAAAAATCAGTAATCTCTCGAATGAAGCAATAGAAGGAATCATTCAACTGTCTTTCACCAATAAAGATGAAAGCCTCGTAGATTTATTTACAAGTTCACAACAAACTAAAAACTTCAGTCTAAACGCAAAAAATAATACTCAGGTAACCTGGAAAATAGCCATTCCGGAAGGTCTTTCGGCAGTCAAGTACCGTATTGTTGCAAAAGCCGATAATCTAGGCGATGGTGAAGAAGGGCTTATACCGGTGTTAACCAATCGTGTTTTAACCACCGAAACACTACCCATTTGGGTTAATCCGAATGAGCAGAAAGAGTATAGCTTTAATAGTCTAAAAAATAATAATTCACCAACAAAAGAAAATCACCAGTTGGTTTTTGAGTACACCTCAAATCCGGCTTGGACCAGTTTATTGGCGCTACCTTATTTAGTAGAATATCCGCACGAATGTTCAGAACAAGTATTTGCAAAATTTTATGCGAGTCATCTTACAAAGTTAATGCAAGAATTAAATCCAGAAATTAAAAAGGTATTGCATCAATGGCAAAAGAATAAAACTACTATTCCCGATTGGCATAAAAATACCAATTTAAAACAGATGCTTTGGGAAGAAAGCCCCTGGCTAAAAACAGCAGGAACCCCAGCGGAACAACAAAAAAGAATTGCAGAAGTACTCGACATAGAAAAAACGCAACAAAATATTCACCAAGCCTTAAAAAAACTATCTAACCTACAACTTGATAACGGAGGCTTTCCTTGGTTTGGGGGCGGTCGTGCCAACAGGTTCATTTCTCTGCACATTTATGCTGGGTTAGGCAAACTTCAGAAGTTAGATTCCGCAATAGCTCAATTACCAGAAGTTAAAAAAATAACAGAGCAATTAGCCCGTTATTTAGATTTTGAATTTCTGCAGCCAAATGACAGTCCAAAAATATACTCGTTCAACCCCACAGCCATTCAATACGCTTATGCGAAAAGTTGTTATGACCTAAAAGCTACGGCCGATTTTAAACGCTACATAGAAACTATGTTTGAAGCCTATGAAGATAATTGGACGTCTTTGACTATTCACTCACAGCTAACCCTTGCTATTCTAGCGCAGCGTCATAAAAATACAGATTTGGCAAAACAGATTTTAACCGCTCTGCAAGAAAGTGCTGTAATAAATTCAAAGCACGGAATGTATTGGAAAGAACTAAAGAAAAATTATGGCTGGCACAATGAACCCATTACTACACAAGTTAGGGCAATTGAAGCTTTCGCGGAAATTGCAGGAGATAAAAAAACGATTACGAAACTCAAAACTTGGTTAATACGTCAAAGAAAAAATCAAGCTTGGCACTCTACAAAAGCTACTACAGAAGCTATTTATGCACTACTTATTTACGGAGAGCAAGCAACACTGCAAAAAGAATCTCCTAAAATAAAAATTGGTGAAGAAAAAATTAGCTTTGACAATTCCAGCGCTGCCGGTTATGTTAAGAAAATATGGCAAGGCAATTTTATTAATAAAGAACTCGCAAATATAGCTATTAGGAACAATTCAAAAACCGCACAGTATGGCGCAATGTATTGGCAGTACTTTGAAGAGTCTGATGCCGTGCAAGCCAGTAACCACGAAAGCCTTAAGATTGAGAAAGAATTGTTAAAGAGAGTAGAAACCCTTGAAGGGAGTGTGTTAAGGCCCATATCGGTAGATCAACTTCGTGTTGGAGACTTAATTAGGGTTCGTTTAATAATAAAGGCAAAAGAAGATTTTAATTTTATGCATTTAAAAGATAGCCGTGCAGCTGGTCTAGAACCAGTTGATGTGATATCCAAATACAAATGGCAAGATGGTTTAGGTTATTACCAGAGCACAAAAGATGTAGCAACACACTTCTTCTTTGATAACATACCGGCGGGCACTTATGTATTCGAATACAACCTAAGGGTTGTTAATGCAGGTAATTTTTCAAATGGGCTATCCGAATTGCAAAGTATGTATGCACCAGAAATTAAAGTACAATCTGAAGGTAAAAGACTTGAATTATTACCACGAACAAAAAATTAAATATGACCTGAATTTCTAATTATAGATAAAAAAAAGCGATTAGGGTTAACCTAATCGCTTTTTTTAGAAATTGTTATTTTGGTGGAAATTCCTTTACGCCTTTACTGATTAGCCGATTAAAAAATACTTGTTTTTCTTTTGGATTCATCTGGCGTTTATATTGATCTTCTACAACAGCTTGCCAAAATAATTCGTTGGTTTGAGCCTCACTAAAATTAAGGCTTAAACTCAATATGGTTTTCGTCGTACTTATAGGTATTCCACCTGAAACACCACCGCCAACGTGGCCTCCTCCTCCACCAAATCCAATTCCTATTTGAGAGTTGTTACGCTCTTGAAACAAATCGGTTTCTAAAAGAATTTTAAAATCGGGATTACTGCTTTTTGCGTAACCTTGTTGGGCTAAGACGTCTTCAACAGCTTTTATCAGGCGTTCTTGGTCTAGCTCGTTTAAATGACCAGCAGCAATATTGTGTTGAGGATAAAATTGATAAGTGCGGTATTTTTGGAAATTTACTTTAGCATCATAATCTACATAAACCTTTGGACCGCAACTCATCAAAAACAAAAAAAAAACCAAACCTAAAATACGTGTCATGCTAATAAATTTACCACAAGATACTGAAAAACAAAATACTAATTAAGTTTTAAATAGGCTTTTTATTTAAGTTTTCCCACAATACATCTTTTAACTGGGCTATTCCTTGCTGCGCTACAGCTGATATAAATAAATAGGGTATCTTATTAAAATAAGCGTCGAGTTCTTCTTGTTGTTCGCGTTGCAACTCTTGATCAAGCATATCGCTTTTAGAAATGGCCACTACACGATCTTTATCTAATAATTCTGGATTGTATCGGCGCAATTCATCTAACAAAATCTCATATTGCTTTATCACATCATCTGCATCACAGGGAATTAAAAAAAGTAACGTCGAGTTACGTTCTATATGTCTTAAAAACCGGTAACCTAAGCCTTTCCCTTCTGCTGCACCTTCTATGATTCCAGGAATATCTGCCATTACGAAACTTTGATAATCGCGATACTTTACAATACCCAGATTGGGTTTAAGGGTCGTAAATTCATAATCGGCTATCTTGGGTTTGGCCGCGGTAATAACCGAAAGCAATGTAGATTTGCCTGCATTAGGAAAACCAACAAGACCTACATCTGCAAGTACTTTTAATTCTAAAGTAATATCTCGCTCCTCTCCTGGTATTCCAGGTTGTGCATATCTTGGGGTTTGATTGGTAGAGGATTTAAAATGCCAATTGCCTCTTCCTCCTTTTCCGCCTCGAGCGATAATAATTTCTTGGTTATTCTCGGTAATCTCATCTATAATAGCTTGGGTGTCGGTATCTCGAATTACCGTTCCTAACGGAACATCGATATAAACGTCTTCCCCATCGGCTCCCGTGCTTCTTTGTTTACCGCCATTCCCGCCGTGCTCTGCCTTGATGTGGCGTTTAAAATTAAATTCGTAAAGCGTCCAAAGGTTTTCATTACCACGAATAATCACATGGCCCCCTCTGCCGCCATCTCCGCCGTCGGGGCCGCCTTTAGTAATGTATTTTTCTCTATGCAAATGCATAGAACCTTTTCCGCCATTACCTGAGCTAACGTGTAATTTAACGTAGTCTATAAAATTCCCTTCTTTCACTTCTTATTATTTTTCTAACTTATCGATTACTTGGCAAATTCTTTCGGTAATTTCGGCAATGCTGCCTACTCCATTAACGCCAAAGTACTTGTTCTGCTTTTGGTAAAATGATTTTACCACGGCCGTTTCTTTATGGTATACCTCTATTCTTTTTCGGATTACTTCTTCATTGGCATCATCTTTCCTACCTGAGGTTTTACCGCGTTCTAACAATCGTTCAACCAAAACCTCATCATCTACCTCTAGGGCTATCATAGCATTTACTTTTTCGTCGTGTTTGGCCAAAAAAGCATCAAGCGCTTCTGCTTGAACTTTTGTACGAGGAAAACCATCAAAAATATACCCACTCGCTGGCTTTTGCTTAGATACCTCATCTTTTAACATGTCAACGGTTACCGAGTCGGGAACCAATTGACCTTTTTCTATAAAAGATTTGGCCTGAACCCCTAACGGAGTATCATTTTTCATGTTATACCTAAAAATGTCTCCGGTAGATAAATGAATTAAGTTATACTTTTCTTTAAGTATACTTGCTTGGGTCCCTTTACCGGCTCCAGGAGGGCCAAATAATACTATTTTAATCATGTTGTGTTTCGATTAATTGATAAACTTCGGGTAAATTTCTTCCTAAACCATCATAATCTAATCCAAATCCTACTATGAATTTATTGGGTATTTCTATACCAACGTAATCCAAAGCGTGGTTTTGATGATAAGCTTCTGGCTTATAAAATAAGGTTGCAATCTTATAACTGCTCACCTCCTGATTTTCTAAGATATTAATAATTTTTGTTAGGGTATGTCCTGTATCTACAATATCTTCTAAAACAATTACATCTCTTCCTTTTAAGTTATTTACGCCGATAAGCTCTTGCACTTGTTGAGTGGTTTGGGTACCTGCATAAGACCTTAATTTGGTGAATTCTACCTCGCAATTTCCATTAAATTTTTGTGTTAAGGCTGCTACAAAAGGAAATGCACCGTTAAGAACACCTAAAAAAACAGGGGTTTTTCCTGCATAGTCTTTTTGGATTTTCTCTGCCATTTGATTTATAGCCGAGTCTATTTGAGACTTATCAATAAACGGAGTAAAGGTAAGATCGTGAATTTTTATCATAGATCTAAATTAAAATCAGGTTGCAAAGATAAATATTTCGAATTAAAGATAGCGACTTCGGGCAAACCAATTCTTATAAAAAACTTGTTTAATCTAGTTGATAAATCTTATTTTTGCCCAAACACAACACTACATGAACTATTTCTCTTCAAATTTTACGCTTGGTATCTTAGGTGGTGGCCAATTGGGTAAGATGATGCTTTATGAAACCCGCAAATACGACATTTGCACAAAAGTAATAGATCCCAACCCTGCTGCTCCTGCACGTTTGGCCTGTGATAAATTTGTGGTTGGTGATCTTATGGATTATGATACCGTAGTAAATTTTGGTCAAGATGTAGATATACTTACTTTCGAAATTGAATCGGTTAATATCGAAGCTTTAGAGCATTTAGAGCAAAAAGGTAAATTGGTTTACCCTAGCGCTTTTACTTTAAAAAAAATACAAAACAAAGGAGACCAAAAAGAGTTTTATTTAAAAGAAGAAATTCCTACCGCTCCTTTTACCAGATATCAAAGCAAAGATGAGCTAGTCACCGATTGGGTGCAAAAAAAGAAAACTTTTCCTTTTATATGGAAAAGTTGTACAGGAGGTTATGATGGTAAAGGCGTTGCCGTTATAAAAAGCAAAGAAGATTTAATTCCTTTACCCGATGTGCCCTGCATCGCCGAAGAAATGATTAATTTTAAAAATGAATTAGCGGTAATTGTAGCACGAAATGCCAACGGAGAAGTAAAAACTTATCCCGTTGTCGAAATGGAATTCCATCCAGAGGCTAATCAAGTAGAGTATGTTATTTGTCCTGCTAGAATTGCAGATGAGGTTGCTCAAAACGCTAGAGCCGTGGCGCATAAGGTTTCAGAGTCTTTTGAACACGTGGGCTTGTTGGCTGTAGAAATGTTTCAAACACAAGATGACCAAATTCTAGTAAACGAGGTCGCACCCAGACCGCATAATAGCGGACACTATAGTATCGAAGCGAGTTTTACCAATCAATTTGAACAGCACATTCGTGCGGTATTAAATCTACCCTTAGGGGCAACCGAAAGTAAAGTAGGTGGGGTAATGGTTAACCTTGTAGGTGAAGAAAACTATAACGGACCTGTGCATTATCAAAATATCGAAAAAATTATGCAGCTGCCCGGCGTAACACCACATATTTACGGAAAAAAAGAAACCCGCCCTTTTAGAAAAATGGGACACGTCTGCATTGTTAACAAAGATATAAATCAAGCTCGAAAAATAGCCGAACAAGTAAAGCAGTCTATTAAAGTAATTAGCTCAACTAAGTAGATAGAAAACTGTAAAAATTAACATTATAATAAATAGCTTTTTATACTTATCGGATTTAATCCGGTTTAACCGAAAATAAGAACAATTAAAAAATAATTACCATGAGTAAAGTTGGGATAATTATGGGAAGTACAAGTGATCTTCCAGTTATGCAAGATGCCATTGATATTTTGGCCGGATTTGATATTGAAGTAGAAGTTGACATTGTTTCGGCTCACCGCACACCAGAAAAATTATTTGATTATGGTAAAAATGCACACGAAAGAGGCTTTAAAGTGATTATTGCTGGTGCTGGTGGTGCGGCTCACCTTCCTGGAATGATTGCTTCACTTTCTCCGCTACCCGTAATTGGTGTACCTGTAAAATCGAGAAACTCAATCGATGGTTGGGATTCTGTACTTTCTATTTTACAAATGCCAGGCGGCGTACCAGTAGCCACGGTAGCTTTAGACGGCGCAAAAAATGCTGGGATTTTGGCTGCTCAAATTATTGGAGCTTCAGATAAATGCGTGCTCGATAAAATTATTACTTATAAAGAAGGTCTTAAGCAAAAGGTGATTGAAGGAGCAAAAAACCTTAAAAATCACAACTAATTTTAAAACCTTCTTTAAACCTCATTATTTTTTTACAAATTGATGAGGTTTTTTTATACATTTTATTCATCTTTAGTAAAAATTTAAACGTATGTCTAAAATTTATTATCTCATAAGTCTCCTATTTATTTGCGGATGGCAGTTATCTGCTCAAAATACTAATTTAAGAGCACTGCAATTGGTTGAAATGGCCAAAGAAAGTCTGGATAAAAATTATGAATTTAACCAAGTAGATTTTGATTTTAATTATCAGGTAAATAAAGATGAAATAATTGATGAGTTGCAAATAGAAATTAAAAAACATAGTGAATTAGGGGCACAAGCTACTAAGCAGTTGCAAAGCAAAGTAGAAAAACTTATAGGTAAAGAGCCTTTATCTACCAACCATTACAAAACATTAACCCAAGGTAAAGCAACTATAGCCAACAAAAACCTTCAATTTAAAGACTTTACAAAGAAGGCAAAGGGTGGTGATTCTATTGGATTCATTGCGCCAACCGCTACTATTTATGAAATGCTAACCGAGCAACTTGATAAAAACGATACCTACCAATTAAAGTCAGGTATGTTAACTTGTATAGAAAATGCTAATTTAAATCAATGTAATAATTATACAGCTAATACAGAAAATTTGAAATTAGATATTGAGGAAGGCTTAGAAGATTCAAATTTAACTTCGCGAAAGTTTGCGTATGACTTCTTATACCAAACGAATAATTATGACTACAGTATTAAATCAATTAAAGAATTAGATTCTACCGCTATTGCAGAAATTGAGTTTAATCCTAAAAAAGAAAACGCTTCTTATACTGGAAGCATGCACATAGACCTAAAAACTCAAGCAATAGTAAAACTGAACTATCGGTTATTACCAGGTCACACCACAGCTTCTTTTAATGCCAAATTCTTATTGGGCTTTAAAACCGTAACTACCGAGTTAGATAAAACCATTGTGTATCAAAAACTAGCTAACGGTAAGTACTTTCCTGCGCATGTTATAATTTATAAAACAAAAAAATTATGGGGTAATAGGACTATAAAGCTGAAGGGAAATAAAAGCAATAATCGATTAAAGCTAGAATTTACAAAAGGAAGTAAAGAAAAGATTAAACAAGAGATGCTTTTTAACCAAGCAACGCCAATGGCCCTATCCTCATCTGATTTAAAATAGTGATGCCTGCATTTGCCCAAAAAATAATTGGTTTATTTGTATTAAATTTCATTTTCACTTTAACCTGTTTAGGCCAGCAATTAACCGGTGAAATTATAGATCAAGAAGCAAATCCCGTGGCATATGCACACATTCAATACCAAGATCAAATGGGTGTTGCCAGCAATTTAAAAGGCGTTTATACATTAAATCTACAAGATTACCCCGCAGATGCTATTTTCAAAATAAGCGCTTTGGGTTATAAAACACTAATGCTACCAATTAGCGAATTAAAAGAAAAACCAAGAATTACTTTAGTAGCTTTGGCAGAAGAGCTAGGAGAAGTGGTTTTGACGAGTCAAAAATTAGATATTTTTAACCTTCTTCAACAAGTCTATTTAAACTATAGAAAAAATCATAATATAAACGGCTTAAGTTTTGAATTGCTCATGCGTGAAAGCGATGAGAACCATTTACAAGATGCCGAATTTGAGGTAGACAAAGCCAGCTTTTTAAGTAAAGCTTTAACGCAAAAATTTAATCGGCAAATTAAAGAAAGTCTAGCCAACTCTAAAAAAAATTTACCCAGCCAACAAAGGCAAATTGAGTCAAAAGTATTCATTGCCCCTAACCAGGATTCTTTAAAATTAAAATTGTTGCTAGTCAATCAGCTTAAAAACGAGCGATACGTTGCACCTAAAAACAATTTTATAAAAGAAACCTTTCGACTCATTCAACAAGGGCTCGATAGCGAAAATACCTTTAAAGTAAAGTCTGGGATGATTCCTCTAGGCAAAAATCACAAAGTAAACCAACTTTTTAAAATCGACAGCAGTCAAAGTACAAGCCTTAAAACAAATAATGAACGTGATTTTTACAAAAACCTATTTTTTAATCGCAGTCCGCTTAACCTAGATCAATATGATTTCATCCAACAGTTTACTAATTACAACTGGAAACACGTAAAAACTAGATTGTTTCAAGATGAATTGGTTTATGAATTGCACTTTACTCCAAAAAATAAAAAAGCCGATTATTCTGGCAAATTGTATATAAGCAAGGCTAGCAAAGCCATCTTACAAGCTAGCTATCAACTAGCAGAAAACCGTGTAGACCGCAATATTAATCTCAAATTTTTATTAGGTTTAAAATATGTGGCAAACGTTCACCAAGCTAAAATAATATTTAAGCGAGATAGTGCAAGCAATCGGTATTTACCGCGATACATAAATTGGAAAACAGGCCAGTACATTTACATAAATAGGCCATTAAAATTAAAGGAAAACAACGCTAAACCTAGTAAGAGAACAAAGCTTAAGTTAAACTTTAAAATAGAGCAGCAAAACAATGTTTTAAATGAGTTGATGCTAATTAATCCTCAACCCATTGCTTTCGCGGATTTTAAAGCGGTTAATGAAAAAGAGAAGCTAAAAATTCTGTTCACACCAGCCTTTGATGAATCATTTTGGCTGCGTTATAATAAAGAGCTAGAAACGCCAAACCGCAATCCTTAGTTCCAGTATATTCCTTCTGCTTATTATTAATTGTTTTTACCCATATACTTCAAGATTCGAATAATGGATTTTAATATCCATCATAGATATAATATCGTTTTTGATTATATGTAGCGATCCCACAATTCAAATTTTTATTTTTTACAGCAACTTGTTTTTATAATGATTTTCAGTTCACTTTAAATTTAAAAATATCTCCAACATATGTTCCACCCAGCTAACAATATTCTAGTTTCAAGTAAATAAAAAAGAAAGGCGAATCACCTTTCTTTTTCATTTTATATAATGCCAGCAAAATTAATGGTGCTTGTTATTTAAAGTTCTGCCAAGCGTTAACCAACTTAGAACAGCAGTACCTAAACCTATGAATACAGATGCTTTTATTTGAAGACTGACAATAAAATATAGAATTGATGTAAATACTATACCTGCAATCAAATGAATTAGTATATTTTTTTTCATAATATCATTAATAATAATGTAAACTTACGGTACAAATAAATTAAGAAAAGCACATGAAAAGTGTTAAGTTTAAAAATATAAAAATTTTAACGTTTTAGATTATAAAAAACAACGCGATTTAATATGCTCAACTATTTTTTTGACTAAAAATTAAGACCTCAACTCTCCTACTCTTTGTATCTTTACACTTGTACAGAAAAATAAATTATGAGTCAGGAAAACCCGTTATTGCAGCCTTTTGATGCTGCTCCATTTTCTAAGATAAAAAACGAACATTTTAAACCGGCTTTTCAAGAAGCTATTGCTAAAGCCAAAGCAGAGATCACTAGCATTACTTCTAATGATGAAGTGCCAACTTTTGAGAATACCCTAGAAGCTTTAGAATTTGCAGGCGAAACCTTGAGCCGAGTTTCCAGTATATTTTTCAATTTAAATTCGGCTGAAACAAATGAAGAAATTCAGAAAATAGCGCAAGAAGTTTCTCCTTGGTTAAGTGAATTTAGTAATGATCTTACCTTAAATGAAGAATTATTTAAACGTGTAAAAAGCGTTTACGAGCAAAAAGAAAATTTAGAATTGAGTGTAGAACAAAAAACACTGCTCGATAAACATTACAAAAGTTTCACGAGAAACGGGGCTAATTTGCCGGAAGATAAAAAAGAGCAACTTCGAGAAATCGATAAAGAGCTCTCTAAACTTTCACTTTCGTTTGGTGAAAATGTTTTAGCAGAAACCAATCGTTACGAACTGCACGTTGAAGATGAAAAAGATTTAAAAGGTTTACCGGAAAGCGAATTAGAAAATGCCAATTTATTAGCTAAAGCAAAAGGAAAAAACGGCTATATTTTTACGCTTCAATACCCGAGTTATATTCCGTTTATGAAGTATGCAGAAAACCGAGAACTGCGTAAAAAACTTTCGATTGCTTTTGGAGCGAAAGGTTTTCAAAATGACGAATACGACAATCAAGAAAATGTATTAAAGATCGCAAAACTTCGTCACCAGCGTGCTAATCTATTAGGTTTTCAAACACACGCACATTTTGTTTTAGAAGAGCGAATGGCAAAAAGCCCTGAAAAAGTAAATGACTTTTTAAATGAAATGCTCGAAAAAGCAAAACCTGCGGCTGAAAAAGAATTTAAAGAACTAGAGCAATTTGCAAAAGAATTAGATGGCATCGACCATTTAGAAAAATGGGACAGCGCTTATTATGCAGAGAAGCTAAAGCAACAACGCTTTCAATTAGATGATGAAAAGCTCAAGCCTTATTTTAAACTCGACAATGTAATTCAGGGAGTTTTTACGGTAGCCAAAAAATTATATGATCTTCATTTTAAAGAAGTTTTCAATATAGATAAGTACCACGAAGAAGTAAAAACTTACGAGGTTTATGATGGTGATCATAACTTTATGGCACTATTTTACGCCGATTTTCACCCAAGAGAAGGCAAAAGAAATGGCGCTTGGATGACCATTTATAAAGACCAAAAAGTGAAAGACGGTAAAAATGAGCGTCCGCATGTTTCTAACGTTTGTAATTTTACCCGACCCACTTCTAAAAAACCGTCCTTACTTACTTTTAATGAAGTTACTACATTATTTCACGAATTTGGTCACGCGTTACACGGAATGCTAGCTAACTCAACCTACCCGAGTTTATCGGGAGCTTCTGTGTATTGGGATTTTGTAGAATTACCAAGCCAGGTATTAGAAAACTGGTGTTACGAGCCGGAAGCTTTAGAGCTATTTGCTCGCCATTATGAAACTGATGAAGTAATCCCGATGGAATTGATCGAGAAGATTAAAAAATCGGCCAATTTTCACGAAGGGATGCAAACCGTTCGCCAGTTAAGTTTCGGGATGTTAGATATGGCTTGGCACGCGGTAGATCCTTCATCGATCAAATCTGTAAAAGAAAATGAATTAAAAGCTTTTGAAACCACTAAATTATACCCTGATGTGGCTGAAAACTGTATGAGTACTTCGTTCTCTCATATTTTTCAAGGCGGCTATTCGGCGGGTTATTATTCTTATAAGTGGGCAGAAGTTTTAGATGCCGATGCTTTTGCGTATTTTCAAGAAGAAGGAATTTTTAATAAAACCGTAGCAAATAAATTTAAAGACCATATTTTGAGCAAAGGAGGCACCGAAGATCCGATGGTTTTATATAAACGCTTTCGCGGAAAAGAACCTAACCCAGAGGCATTATTAAAAAGAGCAGGCCTTCTAAAATAATACACTTTGCAATAGGGATAGTAGCAAGCTACCGTGTAGCGCGGATAGCCCGGCCCTCTCTTGAAAAAGAGAGGGATTGCCCTCTTGCTCATTATTTAATCTTTTTGGGATTTTGCTTTACAAAAGCGGCCCAACCACTATAATTTTTGCTTTGTACTTTTTTACCAGAGTTGTAGTGATGACAAACAGCAGCAGCCAAACCATCGGTTGAATCGAGATTTTTAGGCAGACTCTTTAACTTCAAAAGACTTTGTAACATTTTGGCGACCTGTTCTTTGCTGGCGTTACCGTTGCCTGTTATAGCCATCTTTATTTTTTTGGGCGAATATTCGGTAACGGGAACTTCACGACTTAAACCGGCGGCCATCGCAACTCCTTGGGCTCGACCTAGCTTTAACATAGATTGCACATTTTTACCAAAAAAAGGCGCTTCAATAGCAATTTCATCGGGATGATAGGCATCGATCAAAGATAAAGTGCGCTCAAAAATCAATTTTAATTTTACATAGTGATCATCATACTTGGTTAATAAAAGTTCGTTGAGTTGTAAAAACTCCATCTTTTTATCTTGAACTTTAATAAGTCCAAATCCCATTATGGTGGTACCTGGATCTATACCCAAAATTATCTTTTCTGTTTTCAACTGCTATTTTATTTGTTTCTTTGCGTATGCAAGTATGTCAGCACAAAGCTAAGCAAATGTTTTTAGTTGGCCTCAAATGGTTTTTGTTTGGGGGGCTTTGCATTTTTATTTATTATCAATTATCATCTCAATTCACAATAGACAAGATCGTCTTTACAGAGCGAAATATTGGTTTTTGGGGTATACTTGGTTGCCTAGGCTTCACGCTTATAAATTGGTGGCTAGAAATACTAAAATGGCATATATTAACTATAAGTTTAAAGCTTAAGTCTTTCAAAAATTCCATTCAGGAATATTTGATTGCGCATGCGGTAGGTGTTTTAACCCCTAACAAAATAGGGGAATTTGGCGTTAAAATTTTATTTTACCCAAAGAAGCACAGAAAAAAAATATTAAGCCGTAAAACCTGGGCAAGTTTTTCACAAATGTTAGCTACCTTGTTATTTGGTTTTTTAGGTTTGCTCTTCTATATCCTTATGCAATCTATAATTCCCGGTTTAAGTAAAGCCCAGCTTTTTTTCAGTTTTGGTATAACGGTTGTTTTTATTTTTATCATCTTACTTGAATGGCGATACCAGTTTATTAAAAAATCGCTGCAAGCTCGGTTAAACTTTACGGATATTATACCGCTACCAACAAAAAGAAAAATTGTAGCTTTAAGTTTTGCAAGACATTTGGTTTTCTCGCATCAATTTGTGTTAATTCTAATGCTCTTTGAAGTACAAATTTCTTATAGCCATGCTATTTGCGGAATTTGGTTAGTTTATTTGCTTGCCAGTATTATACCTCAATTTTTATTTTCTGACGCTCTTACCAAAACAGGCTTTGCCGTAGTTATTTTTAGTTTATATTCAAATCAACAAGCAACTATTGCTTTGGCGGTAATGTTAATGTGGTGTTTAAATTTTGTACTTCCCACACTTGTAGGTGCTATTTTAAATTTGCTTCATCCTTACAAAACCACAGAATAATATGATAGCTATTAGTTTTTTTATACTCTATGCGTTGGTCATAATTTGGTTGAGCTACGGAGTTAATCAGGTTAAATACAAGCCAAATAAAGGTGAAACAACCTCAATTGGGTTTAGCATTTGTATTCCTATGCATAATGAAGCTAAACATTTGCCCAGATTATTAAAATCGATCTTAGATTTAGATTATCCTCAAGAGTTATATGAAATTATTTTTATTAATGACCGCAGCACCGATGAAACTGCTTCAATAATTACAAGGTTTAAACAAGAAAATCCAAATTACAACATAAGGCTAGTTCATCAAAAAAAAGCTCAACAAGCACCTAAAAAAGAGGCCTTGATTTTAGCCATTAATGCCAGCCAGTTTTCATATATCGCCACCACAGATGCCGATGTTTTATTGCCAAAAAGTTGGCTGAAAGGTTTTGCACACGAAATCTCTATGCATAAAGCAAAGCTCGTTGTAGGACCGGTTACTTATTTACCAGGTAAAGGTTTTTTAAATCTATTTCAAGCGCATGATTATTTAAGTTTACAGGGAGTAAGCCTAGGAAGTTTTGGTGGAGGATCTATATTATTTTGCAGCGCGGCAAATATGGCTTATTGCAAAGATAGTTTTCTTGCTTTAGGTGGTTTTGAAAACAATTTGCATATAAGTAGCGGTGATGACACATTTGTTCTCGAAAAGTTTAAAACTAGTGGATTACCCATTGGGTATAGCTTAGTTTATGCCGAACCGGTTTTTACTTATCCTTTAAATTCGTGGCGAGATTTATTTATGCAACGTGTTCGGTGGGCTGCAAAAAACACCTATTTAAAATTTGGATGGAATCAATTAATGGGCGCATTGGTTTTTATTGTCAATGCTAGTTTATTAATTTTATTGATTCTAGGCGGTCTTTTTAAAATTAGCTATATTTTTCTTTCTGGTGGTCTTTGGGTTTTTAAGTTATTAGTTGATCTGTTTTTTTTAAGGGCGACTGCAAAAAAAATAGGCGTTTCTTTTTGTTCTCATAAATTTATTTTTTCTGCCTTATTCTATCCCCTTTTTGTGGTGACCAGTTTTTTATTTGCTTTAAAAGGTGGCTTTTATTGGAAAGGAAAATATTACAAACGCTAGAAGCTATTCACTAATAATTTGAACGGGCAATTTAAAAGTGGTTTGTACCGGGACACCACGCTTTTGAGCCGGATAGACTTCGGGTAGATTTTCTATAGATTGCGTCAACCATTGTTTTAATTTTGGCAGCTGATGCTCTAAGGTCTCACTTTGTTGAAGGGAATCTACAAAAATTTCACCTCGGCGAGTGATTTTAAAATACACCAGCATCTGGTCATCAATTGAGTCAGTTACTAAAGCTTGCTGCTTACTTAACTCCTCCATCACCCATTTTGTGAGTGTAACTTCAAAACAACGCTGTTGCGCTTGTAGTCCGTCGCAATGGGCACAACTTTTAAATACGGGGTATTGCTCTACTTGGTGCCAGTCAATTTGCTTTAATTCTTCTTCAACCAAATCTTTTGGGTTCATTTTTTGTTTTTCAAAAAATGAACAGCTGCCTAGCAGTACCAAACACAGTATAGCTACAATAACTCTCATAAGGTAAAAGTAACGAAACTAAATATAAAGATAATCTAAAATAAACATTTATTATAAATCAAAAAAAACCAGAAGAAACGACGCTTCTACTGGTTTAGTAATTATTTTAAAATCGACTTGTTTAACTTTGCTCTATCCAATTTACCACCGATTCATCAGTAGGTAAAGTTGAAGACGGAAGCATTTTAACCAGGTAGCCTTCCTCATCAATTAAATATTTTTGAAAGTTCCATTTCACTTCACTATCCATTACACCATTTAGTTCCTTTTGAGTTAAAAATTTATAAACTGGGTGTATATCGCTTCCTTTTACAGAAATTTTACTCATCATTGGGAAGGTTACCCCATAATTGGCTTCGCAAAATTGAGCAATTTGTTCTTCGCTACCAGGCTCCTGATTTGCAAAATTGTTAGCAGGAAATCCAATTATCACAAAATTATCATCTTTAAATCGCTCATACAAAGCCTGCAAGTCTTTGTATTGGGGAGTATAGCCACATTTACTGGCAGTGTTCACCAACATCACTTTCTTACCTTTTAATTCACTTAAATTAAAGGTTTCACCATAAATATCATCAACACTATAACTGTAAATGCTTTGCTTTTCCATGTTTTTTAAATCCTTGTATTGCTTTTTTTGTTGACCACATGCTGTTAAAGTAAATAAAGCCAAACACGCGTAGATAAAATTTTTCATACTTTTTTTTCAAAGATACAAACAAATGCTTGGGCAAACATTCGGGTTAATTATTTTAATATTTATTTATGGCTTGTTGTCTGGAGTTTGCTTGTAATGTTTCTCTTTTTTTAAATCTGATATACGGTACTTTGCTAAATTTAGCCATTTCTGTACATCGGGCTTATTTTTATACTTTTCTATAAAAATGTTATAATATTTTATTCGTAATTCTAAATCAGCATAATAGTTGTCGGCGGCATTAGCCAATTCAAAACCACTCCTTACCAAATCGGGGTTTTCTAAGGTCGCAAGTTCGAAATACCGCAAGGCCTCTTTATAATTTCGCTGTTGTTTGTAGGTAATTCCTAAAGATTGATATAGCGAACTTAGATCGGGTTTACTCAATAAAAGTGCATATAGCAAGTGCTTCTCGGCAAGGGTGTAGGATTCCTCTATATTGTAAAGTCGTCCCATATATATATGAGCCGTTGCATTTTTATCATCTAGCGCTATAAGCTTTTTAAAACAATCAATCGCTTTTTGATTTTGTTTATGTCTAGCGTAACAAACCCCTAATTTTTCATAAACCTGCTCAGTTTGGTAACCTGACTCGATTAGGCTTTCAAATAAAACAATGGCTCGCTTTGTATTTTGTAGTGCATAAGCGCTTAAGCCAGCCAAAAGTAGCCCTTTAGTATTTTTCGGAATTAATCTTAAGGCTTTATTTATAAAAATATCGGCTTCTTTAAAATTCTTACGCTTGTAGTAAAATAAAGCCAACTCATAAAGACTATTAAAATAACTGGGATTAATTTTTATGCTTTGTAAAAGCAGTTTATCGTAAGGCTTTGCTTTAGACGCTTTACGGATTAAAGCCAACTCATAATAAAAATTAGCCTGATTTGGGTAATGTTTTAATAAATCCGTGTAAACGCTATCTGCTTTTTGATACTGAAAAGTCCTCCTTAATAATTTACCGTAATTAGCTTTTGCAACCACTAAATTAGAATTTTGCTGAATCGCTTGTTGATAAGCTGCAAGTGCTGCATTTAAATTTCCTCCAGCTTTTTGAGCCAATGCTATTTTTTGATATACATTGGCCGAAATATTTTCTTGCACCTCATAGACTTGAATCGCTTTTTGATAATCGCCCACGCTAAATAAACTATCGGCTAAAGCAAGGGTCGAAGTTTGTGCTTCGACCCGGTGAAAAACACCTGTTAAAATAAATAAACTAAGCATTCTTAACATTTAGTCAATTTTAAAAATAATGGGGAAACTATATAAAACATTCACTGGTTTGCCATCTTGCATTCCTGGTTGCATTTGAGGCAAACTGTTCACTACTCGTTCTGCTTCTTTTTGTAATTCTAGATGCGGAGCTCGCGCTTGTACATCTTCTATACCACCATCCTTGGAAATAACAAATCGTACATAAACCCTATTTTCCCCAGTCAAACCAAGTTTTTTGCCTAGACCAACATCAAAATTATTATTTACAAAGTTTCTAATTTTATCACTAAAACATTGTTTTCTAATTGTATTATTGGAGCCTTCATCACAACCAGGATAAGTAGGTAACGTTTCAATAGCTGAAAATGGAATACCATTCTCTAAATTACTTGGTGGCGGTGGTGGTGGAATAAGTGCATCTTTTGTATGCCTTCTAAACTTCAAGTATTCATCATATGGGATGATTTCAAAATCTTCAATTTTTTTGTCACTATCTATACTACTATTATAATTCTGGTAAGTAAATTTTATATAAACCATACTTCTATAATAGTCTTCACGTGAAGGAATGTATTTATGAATATTAGCATCGTAAAAAACTTTAGATATTTCATTCATACTCTTCCCCTCTTTTTTCATATTTGTCAACTCGGTGTATAACTGATTCATCATTTGAGCATCTTCTTGAGATAAATTAGCCGGAGGAGCTGGCGGTGGCGGTGGGGTTGGAAGCTCAGATTGAGTAGTTTCTACAGCTTCTTCATTTTCTGAACATGACACATACGTAAGCATGGCTGCCATTAGAGGCAAAAGAATTAAATACTTTAGCTTTGCTTGCGCAGCTGATTTTGATTTTTGTAACATAACGATTCGTTTTTTGATTAATGAATGATTAAAGAATTGATTGATGAAGGATATATGATGAGTCCCAAAAGCTACGTTAAGTAAATTTTGGTAATAGGTAAGTTTTGATAAATTCCTTACCACTTTTTCGTCGGCTATAAACTCATGAAGACTTGTAATTTCTTTTTGATAGAAATAAACCGCTGGATGAAACCAAAACAAGAGTTTTAAAATTTCAAAAAACAATAAATCAAGACTATGATTTTGCGTTACGTGAACCCATTCGTGCTGCAAAATATGTTGCCTTTCCTTTTCATTAATTTCACTACCTATAAATATTTGATTGTAGAAGGTACAAGCAACTCTGCTGTTTTGTATTTCTTTATAAAAAATACCGTCTTGTTGTTTTTGGATTCCTCTTTGCTTAAATTTTCTAAACTGATTCCATTTTTTTATCAGAAGTAAGAAAGCGACGCAAAAACCAATTCCGTGAAGAATTAAAAACCCATTTTGCCATAAAAATTGACTCCAATTAAAGACTTCCAAATTATGAGTCACGGCTTGAGTTTCTTCGGCGGCGACCGCAAAATCACCTAATAAAACGGGTGGTAAATTAATAAATGCTGCCCCAGTAGAATCTTTTGGTCTTAAAAAATCTAAGGTTATGAATGGCAACAGCAAGGCTAAAAACGGCGTTAATAGTAAATAGATGCGATTGTAGTTAAAAAAAGTTTCCTTTTTTAAAAACAATAGGTAAGCCACATAAAAGACCGCTAAGAATAAACTGAATTGTACTATATATAATCCCATCTTATTGTTTTTTATTAATTTCTTTTAAAATCTCCTCCAGTTCTGCGGTGCTCATATCATTTTTTTTTACAAAAAAGGAAAGCATACTTTTCATTGAGCCATCAAAATAATTATTCATAAGCTTGGTCATAGAAAATTTGCTGTAACTATCCTTTTTAACCAACGGAAAATAAATATGCCCTCTCCCCGCTTTTCGGTACCCTACAAAGCCTTTTTGTTCTAAAATTCGTACAATCGTAGAAACGGTATTATATGCTGGTTTGGGATCAGAAAATTCAGCTATGATAGTAGCTACATTAGCTTCTTTTAATTTCCAAAGTTGCTGCATTACTTGTTCTTCGGCTTTGGTAAGTTCTTTCATTATAAATTCTGTTTATTATTCTTATTTCAAATATAACTAAATTTTTAGTTTAAACTAATTTTTTAGTTATAAAATTAAATACCCGAGAATTAAATAAAAAAAGTACTTTTATCTCAAATTCTATTTCAGAAAGATGGATATATTTTTACTTATTTGTGGTTTTTTACTTTGTTGTACAGGAATAATAGGAAGTTTTTTACCGGTTTTACCTGGTATTAGTCTAAGCTGGTTGGGGTTAGTAGTACTGGCTTTTACAAATGCCGTGCCCGCAAATTATTGGGTTTTAGGTGTCACCTTGTTTATTTGTATTGTCATTTTAATTCTAGATTACATCATCCCTGCCCAAGGAACAAAAAAGTTTGGTGGAGGAAAGGCTGCCGCTTACGGCACCAGTATTGGGTTGCTAATCGGATTATTTATTCCAATACCATTTGGTTTTTTGATAGGTGCTTTTCTGGGTGCTTTTTTGGGAGAATTATTATTTGTTAAAGCCAGCACATTTAAGAAATCACTAAAGGCTGCAGTAGGTTCTTTTATAGGTTTTCTAGCCTCAACTTTTATGGCTTTTTTTACCGCTTGTATTTATTTAGGAATATTTATTTACCAAGTGGTGATACACTGGAACAATTTTTTCTAAAGCCATTTAACATAATTCATCAGCTCTGGGCGTTCGCGTCTTAACAATTCAGCTTCACCGGGCACGCCTAAATAAAATAAACCCAAACAACGCTCGCTATCAGCAACCCTCAAATAATCAGGTATTTTATCGATTAAACTAGGAGAACTCCAATAACCTCCTAATCCTTTTGCTGTTGCTCCCAACCATAAATTTTGAACCGCCATCGCCGTAGCCGCAAGCTCTTCCCATTCAGGTACACGCTTTTCTGGGTCTGGTTGCATATTGATAATCACTATATGACTGCTATTTAAAACCTTTTCTTTTAGCTTATGATACTTAAATTCGGAGAATTTAGGAGTAGTATTTTTATAAGTATCTGCCATAAATTCCGCAAAAGCGATTTTAGCTTCACCTCCTATGACATGGAAGCGCCAAGGAAAAGTCTTACGATGGCTAGGCGCCCAATGAGCCAATTCTAATAATTCTGTAATCTTGGCGTCAGGAATAACCTCTCCTGTAAATTGATTAGGAAAAATACTTCTTCTTTCTTTAATAGTCCTTTCCATACTCCTATTTATAAAAATTTTTTAATTACAGCTGCAATCCTTAGCTTGTCAGCATCGGTTAAATTTGATCCAGAAGGTAAACACAAGCCGGTGGCAAACAAATCTGATGCCACTGTTTTACCAACAAAAGGCGCATCTTTAAAAACTGGCTGCAAATGCATAGGTTTCCATAAGGGTCGGGATTCTATATTTTCCTTTTCTAATGCTAATCGTAATTCTTCTTTATCCCAATTTCCTTTTGTTTTTGTTGAATCAATTACAATAGCACTCAACCAATGGTTAGAATAATAATCTTCAGTTGGTTCCTTAAGAACTTCTACGCCACTGCAATTTTTAAAAAGTTCTCTGTAAAATTCATTCATTTTACGCCGAGCAGCAATATGCTCCTCCAAAACCAACATCTGTCCCCTACCAATACCTGCCGAGATATTACTCAAACGATAGTTATAACCTATTTCAGAGTGCTGGTAATGGGGCGCAACATCTCTTGCTTGAGTAGCTAAAAAAATAGAACGCTCTTTGGTAGCCCTATCCTTACAAACTAAGGCGCCACCACCACTAGTTGTAATAATTTTATTTCCGTTAAAAGATAGAATTCCAAAATCACCAAAAGTTCCGCAGGCTTGGTTAGCATAGCTGCTACCCAAAGCCTCTGCCGCATCTTCAATAAGCGTTATATTATAGGTATCACAAATGGTTTTAATCTCTTGCATTTTGGCGGGCATTCCATATAAATGAACCACAATCACCGCTTTGGGCTTTTTATGATTAGCAATAGCAAAATCAATGGCCTGTTTTAAAGCCAGCGGACAGATATTCCAAGTTTCGGGTTCAGAGTCAATAAAAATAGGGTTAGCCCCGCAATAGGTAATAGGATTAGCGGAAGCCGAAAAGGTCATGCTTTGACAAAGAACAAAATCATCACGTTCTACACCGGCTAAAATCAAACTTAAATGTAAAGCTGCCGTACCACTAGAAAGCACAGCCACGCTCTTATCTCCAAGATATTCCTCAAGATCTTTTTCAAACCCAATTACGTTAGGCCCTAAGGGTGCAATCCAATTTTCATCGAAAGCAGAATGAATAAAATCTAATTCTTTGCCACCCATGTGCGGTGAAGACAGCCAAATTTTTTCTAAACTCATAAACTTAAAATATGGTGTAAAAATAAAGCTTTATTCGTAAAATCAGAAGGGCTAATATCTAATTAAAGTAAAATTGCTTTATGGCGTTCCCTTTTTATTAAAAAAGGTCGGGCTATCGCTACTCGCTTTGCGGGCATAGGCCTCGCAAGAGCTTAAACAGGCCCCTCTATCCCTAACGCAAGTTGGTATTCTCATCATATTACTTAGTGGTTATTGATAAGACACAACACGGCGGGCTAAAACAACCAACTTATGCTTCTATTTAGCCGTATTTACTACTTTTTTGGATGCTAGCAAAAAAATAATTCATATCTCCTAGTTAAAGAGTTATCCCTTTTGTCCAAGTGGTTTTTAAGTACTTTAAAAAAAGGTGACGACCTATACAATTACCACCTTTGAATACAAGCGTAAGCGCAGTATAAAAAGCTGTGGGAATTAATCCCGGGAGCAATAGCTCCTCGGGGCACACCCAAAAATACTATTATAAACAAAAAAAAGCCTTTGGAACTAAATCCAAAGGCTTTAAAAAAAGGCGGCGACATACTCTCCCACAAAATAGCAGTACCATCTGCGCTAACGAGCTTAACTTCTCTGTTCGGAA
>NZ_VRLT01000056.1 GCF_008017835.1 Mesonia sp. HuA40
CAACAAAACAACAAAACAACAAAACAACAAAACAACAAAACAACAAAACAACAAAACAACAAAACAACAAAACAACAGCAACTGCTTAGTCTATGCATCGTTTTTTTAATGATATCTCCTTTTTTGATAGCACAACAAAATTATGATGATTGTCTTTTTTTGGAGAATGCTAACCTACAGAACTATTCAAGTTTAAGTGATTGAAAGCAAAAATTTAGTAATTCAATAAAAAATCATTATGAAAACATTAATAACAACTCTCGTATTTTTGATAAGTTTAGTAGGTTTTACTCAAACTACGTTTATATTCGATAATAATTTTGAGCAAACCTTAATCGATTTGGGAATCGATAGTGATAATACAGTTAATTATCAAGTCTTAACTTCAGATATAGACCAAGTTACGCATTTAGATTTAAGTGCGTCCAGTCATCTTCCTATTTCAGATATCGAAGGAATAAAAGATTTTACTGCTTTACAGGTACTAAATATTAGTGGGATAGGCTTTATTAATTCAGGTGAAGTAGATATACCTCCTTACTTAGATTTGTCAACTTTAACAGCGCTGGAAGAATTGTATTTTACAAGTCAAGGTGATACTCATAATAATATATTAGTTCATTTATATTTAACCAACAATCCTAATTTAACCACCTTAGAATCTTTAGATGTGGGTGCGTTAGAATTTATAGATTTAGAAGGAAGCGATGTCAATCTAACTAATTTAACTATGAATTTTACTGGAGACTGGCAAGACATCTGCATAAATGTAACAGATCCTGTTGCGGCTCAAAATGCACAAGGTGTTTATGCAAGTTGGAACGTTACCTACAACTCACAAACCGGCGTTCTTTCCTATTCAGATGATTGTGAAAAATTGCATACAGCTTCAAAAGAGAAAATAAACTTTAGCCTATACCCCAACCCGGCAAGCCATCAATTTCATATTAAATCAACCAGAAATTTAGATCAAATAAAACTTTACAACCTACAAGGTAAACTGATAAAAACATTTCATCAGCAAGAAACCTATGATATTTCAAATTTAGCTAGCGGAGTTTATTTTTTAAAACTTAGAAGTGGTAAGCAAGTTTATACTCAGAAACTGATTAAAAACTAGTACTCTTCTATAGTAATCAATATAAAATTCTTATTTCATTAAAAATAATCACGAAAAAACAAAACCCATCGAACTTTAGATGGGTTTTGTTTTTTATAAATATATTCAAAAGCGCTTACCAAATAGCAACTCTATCTTTTGGAGCTACATACATAGAATCTCCTTCTTTTATGTCAAATGCTTCGTAAAATGCATCAACATTTTGCAAAGGTACATAAGCTCTATATTGCCCTGGAGAATGCGGATCTGTCTTTATTTGTGAACGTAAGGCTTCTTCACGAGATTTGGTTCTCCAAACAGTAGCCCACGATAAGAAAAAGCGTTGTTCGGGGGTAAATCCATCGATGTTTTCGGGTCTACCGTGCTCTTTAAAGTGGCGTTGTAATCCGTCATAAGCCCCTAAAACGCCGCCTAGGTCGCCAATGTTTTCACCTAACGTAAATTTACCGTTGATATATACGCTGTCTAAAACTTCGATGGCGCTGTATTGTTCGGCCAATTGGTTTCCTCGCTTGGTGAATTCTTCTAAATCTTTATCTGTCCACCAGTTGTTTAAATTTCCTTCGGCGTCAAAGCGTGCACCACTGTCATCAAAAGCATGTGAAATTTCATGACCTATTACTGCCCCGATTCCACCATAATTTACTGCAGCATCTGCTTTGTAATTATAAAATGGTGGTTGTAAAATCGCTGCAGGAAATACAATTTCGTTAAACATAGGGTTAAAGTAAGCATTCACTGTTTGAGGAGACATTCCCCATTTACTTTTGTCTACAGGCTCATAAATTTCGGCCAAATTATCTTGCATAGCCCATTGAGATATGGCTTGCATATTTGCATAGTAACTATTGTCTTGTGTTACGTTTAAATCAGAGTAATCTTCCCACTGATCTGGATAGCCAATTTTAACTGTAAATTTGTCCAGCTTCTCAATAGCTTTCTTCTTGGTTTCTGCACTCATCCAGTCTAATTGCTCAATTCGGGCTTGGTAGGCTGCAATTACGTTGTCTATCATTTCTTTAGCCTTTGCTTTCGCTTCTGGCGGAAACTTTTCATCTACATACAATTGGCCTAAGGCTTCGCCGATAGCGTTATTTACCGTCACTAAAGCACGCTCTCTCGCAGGTCTCATTTTTTGAGCACCATTTAAACGTTTGCTGTAAAACTCCCAGCTAGCTTGCTCTAAATCTGTACTTAATTGACTAGAGGCACTATTTAAGGTGGCCCAACGCATTAAGGTTTTAATTTCATTTAGGTTTTCTGGTTGTAATACTTGTTGTACGGTAGCCATATATTTAGGTTGCATAACCAGTACAGTGTCTAATTCTTTTTCAACTCCAAGTTCTGTAAAGTATTTTTTCCAATCTATAGCCGGAACCATTTGCTGTAATTCCTCTATTGAGGTGGGATTGTTAAAGTTTCTAAAGTCGCGGCTTTGTACCTTATCTAATCTAGGCTCGGCGAGTTTGGTTTCCCAGGCTAAAATTGTTTCGGCTTGAGCTTTAGCGCTTTCTTCGTCTTCACCTATTTTAACTAACATTTTAGCAATATAGGCTTTGTAATCTTCTCGAATAGCTTTTGAGTCTGCATCATCTTTGATGTAATAATCTCTCTCGGGTAAACCAAGACCATCAGGGGCGAGATAGGCAGCATTAATATTTGAATTAGAAGGGTTGGCATAAGCTCCTAAACTAAAGAATGGAGCCGAAACTGCTGTAGGATTCTTTGCTAATGCTTCTTGTAATTCTGCAATGCTTTGTATCTTCTCTATTTGCTCAAGTACTGGCTCAATAGGAGTAATACTAGCCTCATTTCGTGCAAGGGTGTCTAGTTTAGATTTAAACAAAAATAGAGCCTTAGCTTGATCGGTGTCTGGAGCATAGGCTTCGTTTTCAATCGCTTTGTCGATTATTGCCAATACATCGTTGTCTGTACTTTGCCTTAATACTTGGAAACCTCCCCAAGAAGTTCTGTCATCTGGGATTTTGGTTTCTCGTAGCCAAGTTCCGTTCACATATTGATAAAAGTTATCTTTTGGGCTTACCAAGGTATCCATATATTGCAATTCGATACCGGGTGTGGCATTTTCTGTTGATTGTGCTAGTTGTTGGGTATTTTCTTTGCAAGAAAATAATGCCAAACCACCAGCCAAAACCAACAAATGGGGTTTTAATCTTGTTTTCATTAGTATTGTTGTTATTGATCTTTATCTATTAGTTATTGCTTTGCTGATTTGTTACAGACTTTTTATAGTTTTCTTTTAAAAAAATGTTGTCTTTTTCTTTTTTAAATAAAACAACTTGTTTACCCAAAGCATTGGGTATGGTGTATGAAAGAACATACTGCTTTATTAAAAAACCATCTTCGGTTTTTATGATAACGCCAGAGCCACGGCAAACTCCCATAGCTGTCTTTAAAAGTTCGTGAAACCAATATGTATTTTGGTTTCCATTTATTTTTCTGTTAAAAGCTTCAAAGTGCCAAGCTTTTCCTGCGCGAAAATGCGGTGCGGCATAGCGCATAAAAGCTTGCTTGTCCCAGATCTCATCGGCTTGTGTACCAATGAAGGTGGCCTCTTTATGCATTTTATCAAAATAACTGTCAAATTGAGCATTTGCTGCAGCCAAGTGCCAAGCATCTATAAAATTATTTAAAGCTGCTTTGGTAGAATCTTTTACTTGTGCGCTTCCAGCCACTGAAAAAAATCCGATAAGGAGAAAAACACAAAGCTTATTCATTTGTTTTCTTATTTACAGGTCATTATTCTTTTGTTGCTACAGAATCTTTAGATTTTATAGATTCTAGAAGCTCAGCTTCAAATTCTTCTATGCTCGGTAAAAAAACTTCATTGAGTTGCGTCTTTAAGTTATTGAAGGCGATGATGACTTTCTCTAAATTATTTTTCAATAAAGTGGTGTCTTTTACTTGGCGCTGACTCACTTGCTCTAACATTTTGGTATGGGTGTAAAGAACATTTAACCTTGCCGCTATTGCATTTTCCTTAAAAACAAGAGGCACACTGTCGTTTAATTGCTTTGCTATATTGGCTAGATTAGTGGCGTTTTCTACCAAATCTTGGTAATGTGATGATTTTAAATTTTCAAGCTCATTTTCAAAGGTTTTAAAATCGGCCCAGGTATTGGCAGTGTCTTGTGTTTTTTTGCTCAGCTTTACTTGGGTTGAGGTGGGTAAAATAATATCTTTTTGTAAAATGTTAGTTTGTTTTTCTAGGAAAGAATTCTCTTTGGATTTATCAGATTTATTTTGGCAAGAAATCAAACCTATTAAAACTGAAAAGATGAGCAAGAAAGGCAGGGAAAAAATCCTTTTCATATAAGCGCTTTTAGATGCGAAAGATACAATTTTTTAGAAGAATATTGTTTTTTCTGGGTCAATTTACGTGTGGGAAAGTTTTGTAGTGCGCTTAAAAAATTGTTTTTTTGAGGTGCTATTAAAGCCTTTTTAAATATATGAATCAATGGGAAATAAAATATTAATTATGGGAGCCTGCGGGCAGATAGGAACGGAGTTAACCCTTACTTTGAGAGAAAAGTTTGGGAATGAAAATGTAGTTGCCAGCGATATTAGAGAAGGCAATGAACAACTGATGCAAACTGGTCCTTTTGAAATTTTAGATGCGACCAATTATAAGGCAATTGAAGATATTGTAATGCACTATGAAATTGATGAGGTTTATTTGATGGCGGCAATGCTAAGTGCTACCGCCGAAAAATTTCCCATGCGCGGTTGGGAGTTGAATATGAATTCTCTTTTCAATGTATTAAACCTAGCCAAAGACAAGAAGATTAGCAAATTGTTTTGGCCCTCGAGTATCGCTGTGTTTGGACCTACTACTCCAAAGCTTAACACGCCACAAACAACGGTAATGGAGCCTACTACCGTTTACGGAATTAGCAAGCAAACAGGAGAGCGCTGGTGCGAATATTATCATGAAAAATATGGTGTAGATGTACGGAGCATTCGCTACCCTGGCTTAATTAGCTATAAAACGGCTCCCGGTGGTGGAACAACTGATTATGCTGTAGAGATTTTTCACGAAGCTTTAAACCAACAATCTTACACCAGTTTTTTAAGTGAGGATACAGCTTTACCTATGATGTTCATGGATGATGCCATTGAGGCAACTATACGTTTAATGAATGCAGATAAGGAATCTTTAAGCATCAAATCTTCTTATAATTTAGGTGGTATTAGCTTTACACCTAAAGAAATTGCCGAAAGCATTAAAAAGCATATTCCTAACTTTAGAATAGATTACGCGCCAGATTTCAGACAGGCTATAGCCGATTCTTGGCCTTCAAGTATCGATGATAGTCAGGCGCAAAAAGACTGGGGTTGGAAACACCAATTTGATTTAGATAAAATGACGAAAGCGATGCTCGATGGTTTGCGAAATCTGTAGATTATTTTAAACTTAAAAAAAATCCTTTTCATTGAAAAGGATTTTTTTTGGTATTATAAGTAAGGTTATTTCCTAGCCTTTAGCATTTGCACTAAGGTATTCACGATTCATACGTGCGATATTTTCAAGAGAAATACCTTTAGGACATTCAAGTTCACAAGCTCCTGTATTCGAGCAATTTCCAAAACCTTCTTCATCCATTTGACGTACCATAGCTTGAACACGATCTACAGCTTCTACACGTCCTTGTGGTAATAAGGCATATTGAGAAACCTTAGCTGAAGTGAAAAGCATTGCACTTGCATTTTTACAAGCTGCTACACATGCACCACAGCCTATACAAGTGGCTGCATTAAAAGAATCATCGGCGTTATGCTTATTTACCGGAATAGAATTAGCATCTATTGTGTTACCCGATGTGTTTACCGATACGTAACCACCTGCTTGCTGAATGCGGTCAAATGCTGTTCTGTCTACGATTAAATCTTTAATTACAGGAAATGCATTGGCTCTAAAAGGCTCTATGGTAATGGTATCTCCATCGTTAAAAGAGCGCATGTGTAATTGACAAGTAGTAATTAAACGGTCTGGACCGTGAGGCTCTCCGTTAATTTGTAGCGAACAAGATCCGCAAATACCTTCTCGGCAATCGTGATCAAACTCTACTGGTTCTTCTCCTTTGGCCACTAATTCTTCATTCAATACATCTAGCATTTCTAGAAAAGACATATCTCCTTCTATACCATCAATGGGATAGTCGACCATTTTTCCTTTGGTGTTAGCACCGTCTTGGCGCCATATTTTAAGTGTAAGTTTCATAATCCTAATTTGAAGATTGAAAAATTTAAAAGTTTCGCTATTGAGGCGAGCTGCTTTTCAATTTCTCAAATTATTTATAACTCCTTGTTTTTAATTCGATATTATCAAATACTAAATCCTCTTTGTGTAATTTAGCTTCGCGCGGATCACCGGTATATTCCCAAGCGGCAACATATTTAAAGTTCTCATCATCTCGTAATGCCTCGCCCTCTTCGGTTTGATACTCTTCTCTAAAGTGGCCTCCACAAGACTCATTTCTGTGTAGAGCATCTTTAGCAAATAGTTCACCTAACTCAAGAAAATCTGCTACTCTTCCCGCTTTTTCAAGTTCTGCATTTTTGGTTTCAGCCTTTCCAGTCACCTTTACATTCTTCCAAAAATCTTCACGTAAAGCTTTAATTTCTTCTAAAGCCTCTTGTAAGCCTTGAGCGTTTCTAGCCATACCACATTTGTTCCACATAATTTTACCTAATTTCTTGTGGTAATGATCTACTGAGTGTTTGCCACTGGCTTTCATCAAACGATCAATTTTATCCTTCACATTTTTTTCGGCTTCGGCAAACTCTGGTAAATCTGTTGAGATAGCTCCTGTTCTAATGTCATTAGATAAATAATCTCCAATGGTGTAAGGCAGTACAAAATATCCATCGGCTAAACCTTGCATAAGGGCCGAAGCTCCTAATCGGTTTGCACCGTGATCAGAGAAATTGGCCTCTCCTGCAGCATAACAACCAGGAATAGTGGTTTGTAAATTATAATCAACCCATAAACCACCCATTGTATAATGTACCGCAGGATAAATCATCATAGGTGTTTCATACGGATTTTGATCTACAATTTTTTGATACATCTGGAAAAGGTTACCGTATTTTGCTTCGACAACTTCTTTTCCTAAACGAGTAATCTCTTCTTTTGAAGCATTTTTATGGCCAGAGGTAAAAGCTTTTTCCTTACCATAACGCTCGATAGCACTTGCAAAATCTAAGAATACAGCCTCACCTGTTTTATTTACTCCAAACCCAGCGTCACAACGTTCTTTTGCTGCTCTTGAAGCTACATCTCTTGGTACTAAGTTACCAAATGCAGGGTATCTGCGCTCCAAATAATAATCGCGCTCTTCTTCACTTAAATCAGTAGGTTTTAGTCGGCCCTCGCGAATTGCGATTGCATCTTCTTTCTTTTTAGGTACCCATATACGTCCATCGTTTCGTAGAGACTCAGACATCAGCGTAAGCTTAGACTGGTGGTCTCCCGATACGGGTATACAAGTAGGGTGAATTTGGGTGTAGCAAGGATTGGCAAAATAGGCACCGCGCTTATGTGCTCTCCATGCTGCCATCACGTTACTACCCATTGCATTAGTTGATAAGAAGAAAACATTACCGTAACCTCCAGAAGCTAAAACTACTGCGTGTGCAGAATGTCTTTGAATTTCTCCAGTTACCATATCTCGGGCAATAATTCCTCTTGCTTTACCGTCAACCAAGACTAAATCCATCATCTCATGACGGGTAAAAGATTGAATCTTCCCGCGGTTGATTTGTCTGTTCATTGCCGAGTATGCTCCTAATAAAAGTTGCTGCCCCGTCTGACCTTTAGCGTAGAAAGTACGCGATACTAGTACCCCTCCAAATGAGCGGTTGTCTAATAGTCCGCCATATTCTCTTGCAAAAGGCACTCCTTGTGCCACACATTGGTCGATAATATTACCCGATACTTCGGCCAAGCGATATACGTTGGCTTCTCGTGAACGATAATCACCTCCTTTAACCGTATCATAGAATAAACGATAATCAGAATCGCCATCACCCTGGTAGTTTTTTGAGGCATTTATACCCCCTTGCGCTGCAATTGAGTGTGCTCTTCGCGGTGAATCTTGGTAGCAGAAAGTCTTAACATTATAACCCAGTTCGGCTAAGGTGGCAGCTGCACTACCGCCTGCAAGACCTGTACCAACTACAATCACATCTATGTTTCTTTTGTTGGCTGGGTTTACTAAGTTTATTTCGTTTTTATGTTTTGTCCATTTATCGGCTAATGGTCCTGATGGTATTTTTGAATCTAAAACTGACATAAATCTTTCGTATTACAAGTGATTAATATAGTGATAAACGGCTATAAAAATAAACCCTAATGGGATTAAGATTGCGAAGGCCTTTGTGAAACCTTGCAAGCCTTTTGAATATTTGTTATTAAATCCAACCGATTGAAATGAAGAAGCAAAACCATGCAATAAGTGAAGCATTAAGAAAACAAATGAAATCACATAAACACCTACGCGTATAGGATTCTCAAATTTAGCGATGGTTTCTTCATAATAGCGTGTTGGGTCTTCTGGGTGACTTTCAATATACTTGTGCATAATTTCTGGAAACCAAAAATCGTAAAAATGCAAGCCTAAAAAGGCTAAGATAACCGCTCCAGAAAAAATCATGTTTCTAGACATCCAGCTAGAATTAGCAGAGCCCTTATAGTTGGCATAACCTATGCTTCTAGCATTTCGGTTTTGAATTTCAAGCACAAACCCCATAATAAAATGAAAAATCACCCCAAAAATTAAGATGGGTTGCAAGATGGCTTGCACTAAAAAATTAGTACCCATAAAATGAGATATCTCATTGAATACATCGGGGCTTATAACCGATATAAAGTTTATGGTAAAATGTTGTAGTAAAAATAAAACTAGGAATAAACCTGACAGAGCCATAGCAAACTTTTTTGCTACAGACGATTTTAGTAATCCACCCATTGGTTGTAATGATTTTTTTATGAATTTAGCACAAAAATAAGCTATCCTATATCATTTGCAAAGTTTCTAAAGAACAAGCTTCTTATTTAGAATAAATATTAACAAACTGTTTCGTTTTGTTTTTAATTTATTGAGATAATATTTAATGATAACTGATTTATTTTGGCGAAAAAAAAACAATTCCGATAAGGCAAGGGTGTAAAAATGGCAATTTAACAAATATACTTTCCGCTAATTTTTGTTTGCATTCTAATTAGATCAGGATTTTGTTAATAGGGTTTTCTTGTTTTAAACAAGAGTATGGTTTCAAAATCTCAAGTAAATCTGTATAAACTTTGACTTTTTTCTAGCTATATAATTTTGCAATTCAGAATCTAGTGCTATATAAATAGAGCATTCAACGACAAATTATTACCTTTGAAAAAATTCAAGTTTTATGAGATATCAAGCTATAAACAACGACTTATTTATTGAGAACAGAAAGAACTTTATGGCGCAAATGCGTCCTTCTAGTTTGGCTGTTTTTAACTCCAATGATATTTATCCAACGGGGGCAGATAGCACCATGCCTTTTCAGCAAGATAAAAACATTTTTTATCTAAGTGGGGTAGATCAAGACCAGAGTATTTTAGTGCTTTTTCCCGATGCACCAAAACCAGAGCATAGAGAAATTCTTTTTCTTACCGAAACCAATGAGCATATCGCCGTTTGGGAAGGGGAGAAATTAGACAAAGAAAAAGCGCTTGAAATTTCAGGAGTGAAAACGGTATACTGGTTAAAAGATTTTAAAAAAGTTTTTCACGAATTAATGGCTCAATGCGATACCATTTATATTAATACCAATGAGCATTACCGAGCCAATGTAGAAACCGAAACAAGAGAAGCGCGTTTCAATAAATGGATAACAGAAGCCTACCCCGCTCATCAAAGAGCTAAAAGTAATCCTATTTTGCAGCGACTGCGTGCGGTGAAACACAGCTTGGAGTTAGAAGTAATGCAAGCAGCTTGTAAAATTACCGAAAAAGGATTTAAACGTATTTTAGATTTTGTAAAACCTGGTGTATGGGAATATGAAATAGAAGCAGAATTTATGCACGAATTTTTGCGTAATCGCTCACGCGGCTTTGCCTACACACCTATTGTGGCTTCGGGTAACAACGCCAATGTTTTGCATTATATAGAAAATAAAGCACAATGTAAGGCGGGTGAACTTATCTTGCTGGATGTTGGTGCAGAGTATGCTAATTATTCTAGCGATATGTCTCGAACTATTCCCGTTTCAGGAAAATTTACCAAAAGACAAAAAGAGGTGTATAATTCGGTTAATAAAGTGAAAGATTTGGCCACTCAACTATTGGTGCCAGGAGCAGATTGGACCGAATACCACAAAGAAGTTGGTAAGTTGATGACCTCAGAACTGCTTGACTTGAAATTATTAGATAAAGCTGATGTGCAAAATGAAAACCCGGAATGGCCAGCGTATAAAAAATATTTTATGCACGGTACCTCACATAATATCGGTTTAGATACGCACGATTATGGTTTATTGTATGAGCCTTTAAAAGCGAATATGGTGTTTACTGTAGAACCAGGAATTTATATCCCCGATGAAGGTTTTGGTATTCGCTTAGAAGATGATGTGGTTATTCAGGAACAAGGTGAACCCTTAAATCTAATGGCTGATATCCCTATTGAGGCTGATGAAATTGAAGATTTAATGAATAAATAAAAGTAGTATCTTTTCGAGATTATTATTTTTTAAAACAAAAGGAAGCTCAACGAGCTTCCTTTTGTTTGTTTATAAAAAACCTAGTCCTTAATCCGCTTTAGCTTTAAGTCGCCAAAGTCGAAACTAAAATCGGTAATAGGAGCAATATATTGCATACGCGCTTGTTGGGCAATTGCGTTTTCATCTAAACTAAAAATCACAAAAACATCGGCATCAAAACTTCTGTTATCCCACTTGGCAACATAAGTGGTAGCGCTATAAGGCAACAAATCGCCCACCAGTTGAGAAGATCTAAAAGAAGCTATGCGTAATTTACCTTTATCTTGATAGATTTTAAAGGTTCCCATCCAATTGTCTTTGTATTCTCCAATTATTTGTTTTGGAGTAATAATTTGTGGATTTTCTTTGGCTAAATCCACTTGATGGTAAACTGCACGCTTTATACTATCATTTTTGGCTAGCCAATCTTGGTTTTGTTTGTCATAACGTGTTAACCAATCTCTATTTTTGTACCCTAGGTAGCTATCTTTAATCGTATTGGTAATGGTTTTAAAAGCATTGCCATTCATTTGATTGGTGAGAACCACAATACCAAGATCTAATTCTGGAATTAACGTAAATTGAGTTACCGTTCCTAGTAAACCTCCGGTATGTGTTACTTCTTTATAGCCGGCAACATCTTTAACAAACCAACCTAAAGCATAACCAAAAAAATGCGTGTTATAATCGTTTTTTGGGCTTACTGGTAGGGGAGTTTGCAATTGCCAAAGTTGGTGCAATTGCTTGGCAGGTAACAATTGTATGCCATTTTTGGTTTGAGCATTATTCATTAAAAATTGAGCCCATGTAAGCATATCGGGAATATTACTCATAATTCCTCCTGCAGGATTAGCGGTTTCGCTCCAGTCATGCGGTATTTGAATCACTTTACCTTCGGTGCGGGTATGCGCCGCTATACTATTGCTTTTATCGCTTACCCGATTGTAGGCTGCCTTACTGTTTTTCATGCCTACCGGTTGCATAATACGCTGCTCGATAAACTCCTCCCAACTGAGTCCGCTTAAACGTTCAATTACTTCACCGGCAACAATATACATATTATTGTTATAAGCAAACTCACTTCTCAGAGAGCTAGTTGGCGCTATATGTTTTAAATTGGTTACAATTTCTTGAGCGCTAAAGTCATTTCCTTCGGGAAAGAACATCAAATCACCTGCTCCCAAACCAAGACCGCTATTATGGGTGAGTAAATCTTTAATGCGCATATTTTCGGTGGCATAAGCATCTTGTAACCTGAATTCTGGCAGGTGATCACGCACTTTGTCATCCCATTTTACTAAGCCATCTTCAACCAGCATGGCTAGTGCAAAGGCAGTAAAACCTTTTGAATTAGAGGCAACCCCCACCAAGGTTTTTTCGTTCATTGGTAATTTAGACTGCAATGAACGCAAACCGTGGCCTTTGGCGTAAACTACCTTCCCGTCTTTAACAATACCAACAGAAATACCCGGCACTTCAAAGGTTGTTAAGGTGTTTTTTACCAAATCATCAATTTGTTTTTCGCTAAGTTGTGCCTGGGAAATGGCGGTACAAAGCATGAATAAAAATAAAAGGTACGGACTAATTTTCATACGTAGTTAGACTTTTTAAAGGGTGAACATTGTACTTTTGCGCTATGCAAAATTTCATCAAATACAAAAATATACAAATTGCCTATACAGACACGGGGCGAGGTGAGGTAATTGTACTTTTACACGGTTTTTTAGAAAACCTCAGCATGTGGGAGGCTATACTGCCAGAATTGCCTGAAAAAAAGCGCTTTATTTGTGTAGATTTATTGGGGCATGGCAGTTCGCAGCGCTTGGGTTATATTCATACTATGGAAGAGATGGCACAATCAATTAACCATTTGCTCAATCAACTAAATATAAAACAAGCTACTTTTTTAGGGCATTCAATGGGAGGTTATGTTGCACTCGCTTTCGCGGAATTATTTCCGTTAAGGATAAAAAAAATGTTGCTTTTAAATTCAACACCGCTAGCCGATTCCTCCGAACGTGTTGTCAATAGAAATCGAGCCATTCGCCTGGTAAAGCAAAACAAGAATGCTTTTGTGCGGATGGCAATCACTAATCTATTCGGAAAAGAAGGTAGAGAGCAATTACAAGAACACATCAACACGCTCGTTGAACAGGCGCAGCAAATGCCAGTAGAAAATATTGTAGTGGCCATAGAAGGTCTGAAGTCTAGAAAGAATAGAACCCATATTTTGAACAATTTTACTGGAGAGAAAATATTCTTGGCAGGTGAAGAAGATGAAATTGTTCCTTTAGAAAGCTTACAGCAACTCGCCAAAGCAACCCATACTCAACTTAAGACTTTTAAAGGCGGACATATGACACATTTAGAAGCTAGAGCAGAATTGTTGGAGTTTCTTAGGAATTCTATTTAAAACAAATAAGCTCGGAAAACAAGAATATTCTCTTCTTATAAAGGTCATTATAGCGTTTTCCTTTATTTGCCGACGGGTTTGGCTAGGGAAACTAATGATTTATATAATTCCAATTTTTTAAAATAAGAATTAACTAAAAAACCAGCTCCAAAGAGCTGGTTTTTTCGGTTTAACAAAATAAATACTTGGGGTAACCGAATATGAATTTTAGTATTCAACCAATTCAGGCAGTTCTTTTTTTGGGGTGCGAAACACATAGTGGTTAAGTTTATTTAAAACTGCCTTTTTGGCTGAAGTATTTACCAATAAAGATATATTGTTGTTGCTGCCACCGTATGCGATCATACGTAAATTTACATCTTGCATTATTTGAAAAAGTCTTGAGGTATCTGGGTGATTAACAATAGAATTACCAACTAAGCAAATAATACTCATTTCTTGTTCTATTTGAACGCGAGAAAACACCGATAACTCTTTGGCTATTGGTTCTAAATAAGTGTCGTTGTCTATGGTTAAAGAGATGGCAATTTCAGAAGTAGTTATCATATCTATGGCTGTTTGATAACGTTCAAAAATGTCAAAAACCTTTTTTAAAAATCCGTGAGCCAGCAGCATGCGTTCAGATTTTATTTTTATAACGGTAATGCCATCTTTGGCAGCAATGGCCTTGATCCCAGTCTTACAGGTTTTCTGTGTGATTAAGCTCCCTTTTGCTTCTGGTTGCACAGTATTTTTTAAACGTACAGGTATGCCTAGGTTTTTAACAGGCAATACCGTTGCCGGATGCAAGATTTTTGCACCAAAATAAGCCAACTCAGCCGCCTCATCAAAAGATAATTCTGCTAATGGTTTGGTGGGTGTTACATACCTAGGGTCGTTATTGTGAAAGCCATCAATATCACTCCAAATTTGAACTTCTTCTGCTTCTAAACAAGCACCAATAATCGTGGCGGTATAATCGCTCCCGCCACGACCTAAATTGGCAATTTCACCCTTGGCATCTAAACAAATAAAACCTTGGGTAACCCATATAGGATTATTGGGGTAACCTATACATTGTTGTTTAAGCTGTTGCTTGATATAAAAATAATCGGGTTCACCGTCTTTATCGGTGCGCATAAAATCTAGAGCAGGTAAGTATATATGTTCAATTTGTTGTGATTTAAAATACAAACTTATTAATCGACTAGAAAACAATTCTCCTTGAGCAATAATCTCATTTTTTAGGCTTTCGCTGAAGGGCTTTTGGAAACATCCTGCCAACCAGGTAGCTAGTAAACCAACATATTCTAGGGCTACCTGAAGTTGCTCAGGATGATTTTCCAATAGATCACAACTAAATTTTCTAAAGTGATGCGTAATTTGTTCGATTAACTCATTAGTCGCTTTAAAATTTTCTTGCGCCAAAAAATCAGCAAAAAGAGTTAACTGATTGGTGCTTCCGCTCAATGCCGAAAAGACCATAAATTTTGATCCTGATCTTTGAGCTATATGGGCAATTTGTGCAATATTATTTGCACAGCTTACAGAGGTTCCACCGAATTTTAAAACTTTCATATTAGTTTAATCTGAGTTCAAATGTATAAGTACATTTGAATCATTCCATTTTTTTATCAAAAATTGACTAATTTTACACAATCTGTTAAATATATAACATTATGAAGACTGTAGCACAGGCTGTTGGAGAAGTGGTGAAAGGGCAACACTTTTTAGAAGAAGCTTTAGCTCGAGGTATTGTAAACTATAGTGCTTTGGCAAGTGATTTACAGCCTAAAATCAGTGATTTGCTTAGAAAACCTGTAAAGACAGGAGCTATTATGATGGCGTTGCGTAGATATCCTATCCCGCCGCATATTCATCAATCTGGGCAAATAAAAAAAAGCCTACGGCTTTTGGGCGATATAACCTTAAAATCAGATATTGTGGCTTATACATTTGAGAATTCTGCCACTTTAATTCCATCTCAAGTAAAGTTACTCGATAAAATAAACCATCGAGAGCAACTTTTTTATGCGTTTACCCGAGGTATAACCGAGAGTAATTTAATGATTTCAGGTGCACAGAAAGATTTGGTGAATAGCTATTTTAAAGGAGAAAGGCAGATGCATTTTCGGGCAAATTTATCCGCTATAAGCGTAAAACTGCCACAAGATAATTATAAAATTACCGGATTGTACTATCAAATTTTCAAGGATTTGGCCTGGAACGGCATTGCGGTTTATGATGTGGTATCAACCACCAATGAATTTATAGCCTTGGTAGATGATGCGCTGGTTGAAAAAGCTTTTACCGTTATAAAACGTCTAAAATCAAACTATTAAATAATTTATATTAAATGAAGAAAAGATTACTCGCTGTTCTAGTTCCTGTTGTGCTTTTAAATGCAATTGTTTTATGGCAATTATTGAATCAAATTATAAATTATGAAGATCAGCTTTGGAGGTTATTAGCTCTTTTAGGAGGTTTTTTGTTAATAACTCCGTTTTCAATTTGGATTATACTAAAGCTAATGAAATCAAAATAAATCAATTAAAAATCCCGCTCATTGGCGGGATTTTTAAATAATATAAGCTTAGGTTTTATTCTTTATCCTTTTCATCTTCAAAAGAATTCCATCCTCTTGCTTTAATAGGTATTTTTTGGTTCGCACGAGTTATTAAGTGCATGCCTTCTTTTTCTTCGGTCATATGGCCAATTACGGTTAAATTAGGGTTGCCCTTAATCTTATCGTAATCGTTTTGATCTATGGTAAACAATAATTCATAATCTTCGCCACCACTCAAAGCAATGGTTGTACTGTCAATATTAAATTCTTCGCATACCGAGATAACAGCTGGGTCTAACGGAATTTTTTCTTCAAACAAATTTGCTCCAACCTTAGCATTTCTGCATAAATGTATTATTTCAGAAGAAAGACCATCGCTAATATCTATCATACTGGTAGGTTTTACCTCGAGCGCCTCTAGGAGTTGAGGAATGTCTTTTCTAGCTTCGGGCTTTAATTGCCGTTCAACTAAATAGGCGTAAGGTTCTAAATCGGGTTGCGCATTAGGATTTACTTTAAACACCTCATTTTCTCTTTCTAAGACTTTAAGTCCCATAAAGGCAGCGCCAAGATCACCCGTTACTACCAATAGGTCATTCGGCTTTGCTCCACTTCTATAGGTAACTTTATTGGTTTGCACTTGTCCAATTGCGGTAATGCTAATTACCAGACCACTTTGTGAGGAGGTAGTGTCGCCGCCTATCAAATCAACTTTATAAGTGTCGCAAGCTAAAGTGATACCAGCATATAATTCTTCAAGCGCTTCTACAGGAAAACGGTTAGATACCGCTACAGACACGGTTATTTGTGAAGCTTGGGCGTTCATGGCATACACATCAGATAAATTTACCATCACGGCTTTGTAACCTAAGTGTTTTAAAGGGGTGTAGGCCAAATCAAAATGAACTCCTTCAATCAGCATATCGGTGGTGATCACACTTTGCTCTTTTTCGTGATTAATCACCGCGGCATCATCGCCAATGCCTTTATGGGTGGTTGGCTGGTGGGTTTTTACAAAGCGAGTAAGGTGATCTATAAGTCCAAATTCGCCTAATTCAGATAAGCTGGTTTTGGGTAAATTGTCTTCAAACATAAGTGATTTTTCCAATATTTATAAAATGCAAAATTAGTAGAATAATGACTAACAGAATGCATATTAGTAAAAATTTATCGCTTCCGCGGAAGCGATTCTAGATTTAAAATTTAAAAAGTAAGTTTAGCACTGGCTGCTCAAGGATAAGGCATTTTGTAAAATTATAACCTATTTATTTCTAGGTAATTATGGTTATCGTATTGTAAGATAGAAATGGATTATGCTTTATAATTTAAACCTATGCATAAATAAATAAAATAACTAAAGTCGCTATGGGATTAAGCGGGCTATATTGTATCTTTGTGGGCAATATAGTTTAAATAAAATTAAGATGATAAAAGTAAGTGAACAAGCTAGGCAAAAACTTTCTGGATTAATGACAGAAGAAGGTTTTGATGCCCAACAAGATTTTGTGCGCGTAGGAGTGAAAAGCGGCGGGTGCTCTGGTCTTTCTTACGACTTAAAATTTGACAAAACTAAGCAAGACGAGGATAAGATTTTTGAAGATAATGGCGTAAAGCTAATCGTAGATAAAAAAAGTTTTTTGTATTTGTTGGGTACAACCTTAGAGTATAGTGGTGGGCTTAACGGCAAAGGCTTTGTTTTTAATAACCCCAACGCGCAACGCACCTGTGGTTGCGGAGAGTCTTTTTCACTTTAATTAATTGCGAAAAAAAGCTTAATACGGGTTTGTAATAACGACAAAATTTAAGAGCCGTAAAAATGGTTTGCTTTTTATCAACCAAACAGCCTTAGGGCACAGTAGAAAAATAAAAAATTTCAAATTTTGAAAATAAAAGTTAATGACGCATCGGGAAAACGGTTTTTAGTATTACAGAAGAATAAATACTTGAGATTTTATGCTAGTAGCTGAATTAACCTTAAACTTGATTAAATGAATAAATTTACCGAAGACGACTTAAGAGAAGAGTTAAAAACCAAAGAGTATGAGTATGGTTTTTACACCGATATTGAGTCTGATACATTTCCAGTAGGACTAAACGAAGACGTAGTACGTGCCATTTCAAAAAAGAAAGAGGAGCCCGAATGGATGACCGAGTGGCGATTAGAAGCCTTTAGAATTTGGCGAGAAATGGAGGAGCCAGAATGGGCAAATGTGAAATATGAAAAGCCAGACTTTCAAAATATCTCTTACTACTCGGCTCCCAATAAAAAGCCAAAGTACGAAAGTTTAGATGAGGTAGATCCTGAACTATTAGACACATTTAAAAAACTGGGTATTTCACTTGATGAACAGAAGAAATTGGCTGGTGTAGCTGTAGACGTTGTAATGGATTCAGTTTCGGTAACTACTACATTTAAGAAAACTTTAGCCGAAAAGGGTATTATATTTTGCTCTATGTCTGAAGCGATTCAGGATCATCCAGAACTAGTAAGAAAATACATCGGGACGGTGGTGCCTAAAAAAGATAACTTTTATGCGGCTTTAAATTCAGCTGTGTTTAGTGATGGATCTTTTTGCTATATCCCTAAAGGGGTAAGGTGTCCTATGGAACTCTCTACTTATTTTAGAATTAACCAGGCTGGTACAGGGCAGTTTGAACGTACCTTGGTGGTTGCTGACAAAGGAAGTTATGTAAGTTATTTAGAAGGTTGTACAGCGCCACAACGAGATGAAAACCAGTTGCACGCCGCAGTGGTTGAGCTCATCGCGCTAGACGATGCCGAAATTAAATACAGCACCGTGCAAAACTGGTACCCTGGTAATGCCGAAGGAAAAGGAGGAGTGTTTAATTTTGTAACTAAACGAGGCCTTTGCGAAACCAATTCCAAAATAAGCTGGACTCAAGTAGAGACAGGAAGTGCAGTAACGTGGAAATATCCAAGCTGTGTATTAAAGGGAGACAACAGTATAGGTGAGTTTTACTCGGTTGCTGTAACCAACAATCACCAACAAGCTGATACGGGTACCAAAATGATTCATTTAGGTAAAAATACCAAGAGTACTATTATTTCAAAAGGAATCTCTGCTGGTCAGTCGCAAAATTCTTACCGCGGACTAGTGCAAATTAGCAAAAGAGCCGAAAATGCACGAAACTTCTCAGAGTGTGATTCTTTATTGATGGGCAACGAATGTGGAGCGCATACTTTTCCTTATATAGAAACCAAAAATAAATCGGCACAAGTAGAGCACGAGGCAACGACAAGTAAAATTGGTGAAGATCAAATTTTTTATTGCAACCAGCGGGGTATAGATACAGAAAAAGCCATAGCGCTAATAGTAAATGGTTTTAGTAAAGAGGTATTAAACAAACTACCGATGGAGTTCGCTGTTGAAGCACAAAAATTACTAGAAATATCTTTAGAAGGTTCTGTAGGATAAAAAATAAATATGAGAAAAATAGCGCTTATCTTTATTGTGGCAAGTTTGTTTATGGCTTGTAACGATAGTAAAAAAGAAGACCAAAAAGAAGTTGAGTCAACTACAACTACAGAACAAGAAGATGATTTAGTAGTATTAAATGGAGAGTTTATTTATTTAAACGAGGCCGCCGTTTTAAAAGGCGATAGCTTTTTGTATGCGGTAGAGCAAGATAGTATGATGCGTGTATTAGATAAACAAGCAAAAGTGCTAAAACGCGATAAGTTTGACATGATTCCTGTTGAGGTAAAAGCAAGCGTAAAACCAAACCCAGTTAAAGGAGGTTGGGAACAAATTATAGAAATTAAAGAAATAATAAAGGTGTCACCGCCTACACAAGAAGGTGTAATTAAGGTTAAAGCAAATTAATATGTTAAAGATAAAAAATTTACACGCCAACGTAGAAGGCAAGGAGATTTTAAAAGGAATTAATTTAGAAATTAAAGCCGGAGAAGTTCATGCTATAATGGGGCCAAACGGCTCGGGTAAAAGTACATTGGCTTCTGTTATTGCAGGTAAAGAAGAATACGAGCAAACAGAAGGTGAGATTATTTTAGAGAACGAAGAGATATCAGAACTAGAGGCCGATGAGCGCGCGCGAAAAGGTGTTTTTTTATCCTTCCAATATCCAGTTGAAATTCCAGGTGTTTCGGTGACCAATTTTATTAAAACTGCAATAAACGAAACGAGAAAAGCGCAAGGTCTTGAAGAGATGCCGGCTAAAGACATGTTGAAAAAGATTAAAGAAAAATCTGAATTGCTCGAAATTAAGAGGGGATTCTTGTCGCGCTCTTTAAATGAAGGCTTCTCTGGTGGAGAGAAAAAAAGAAATGAGATCTTTCAAATGGCTATGCTCGAGCCCAAATTTGCCATGCTTGATGAAACTGACTCAGGATTAGATATCGATGCATTGCGTATTGTTTCGAATGGTGTAAATAAATTAAAAACTAAAGATAATGCGGTTATGGTAATCACCCATTACCAACGCTTATTAAATTATATTGTTCCTGATTTTGTTCACGTTTTAATGGATGGAAAAATTGTGAAATCTGGAGGTAAAGAGTTAGCTCATAAATTAGAGGAGCACGGTTATGACTGGATCAAAGAAGAAATGAAAATGGCCTAAAGAAGTGCTTTTGAGAATTATTAATGAACGACTGAATTAAGATCTATGGATTTAAAAGAAAAATTAATATCTTCTTTTTATGCTTATGAAGACCATTTGCAAGTAACCAATCAGGTTCACGATGTGAAAGTACAGGCAATAAAAGATTTTGAAACGCTAGGTTTTCCTAAGAAAAAAGAAGAAGCATGGAAATATACCTCCTTAAATAAATTACTTAAGCAAGATTATAATTTGTTTGCTCAGGTTGAAGATGCGTTAGATTATAAAGAAGTAAAAAAATACTTTATACATGAGATAGACACTTACACTATAGTGTTTGTAGATGGCGTGTATGCTTCTCAATTATCTAGTACCACGCATGATAAAATTGATGCCTGCTTGATGTCTTCGGCTATGGAGAAGGATAAATATGCCCATTTGCTCGAGAAATATTTTAATAAAATTGCACCAAAATCCGGTTTAAACGCCCTAAATACTGCGTTTGCCAGACAAGGAGCTTTTATTAATATTCCTAAGAATACCGTAGCAGATAAACCAATACAAATTATCAACTTTTCAACGGGTAAAGAAAATAATCTTATGATTCAGCCCCGAAATTTGATTGTAGTAGGGGAGAACGCCCAGGTAGAAATTATTGAGCGTCACCAGAGTTTAAGCGAAAATCCTGTTTTTACTAATTCGGTTACAGAAATCTTTGTTGAAAAACGCGGTATGCTCGATTTCTATAAAATACAAAACGATACCCACCAAGCCTCTCTGATTGATAATACTTTTATCGAGCAAATGGCAGATACGCATTGCTCGGTGCATACCTTTTCTTTAGGAGGAGCTTTAACTAGAAATAACCTAGAGTTTTACCAAAAAGGAGAGCACTCTAACTCTACCCTTAAAGGCGTTACTTTAATCGAAGGTAAACAACATGTAGATCATAATACTTTAGTGCACCATACTCAACCTAATTGTGAGAGTCATCAAGATTATAAAGGTATATATGATGAAAAATCGGTTGGCGTATTCAATGGTAAAGTTTTGGTTGATAAAATTGCCCAGAAAATTAACGCTTACCAAAGTAATAACAATATTTTGGCCCATGATGATGCCACTATCAACTCTAAGCCGCAACTAGAAATTTTTGCAGATGATGTAGCTTGTAGTCACGGGTGTACCATTGGGCAATTAGATGAAGAAGCATTATTTTATCTTAAATCTAGAGGAATACCGGCCAAAGAAGCTCGTGCTTTATTAACCTATGCATTTGCCAACAATGTCTTAGAAAGTGTAAAAATTGGAGCCATCAAAAAACGGATTAATAAATTAATAGCCAATAAATTAAATGTAAATTTAGGCTTTGACTTATAAATTATGACAAATTTCCCCATAGATAAAATACGTCGAGATTTTCCAATCCTACAGCGAAAGGTAAATGGAAAACCTTTGGTGTATCTTGATAATGCAGCCACATCGCAAACCCCTAAACAGGTAATAGACTGTATAGTAGAGTACTACTCGCTTTACAATGCCAATATCCATCGGGGGGTGCATACGCTATCTCAAGAAGCCACAGATGCGTATGAAGCTGCTCGGGAAAAAATTAGAGTTCATTTTAATGCAAAACATCGTGAAGAGATAATATTTACTTCGGGAACCACCGAGGGAATCAATTTGGTGGCTCACGGTTTTTCAAAACGATTGAAAAAAGGAGATGAGGTTGTTGTTTCGGCTTTAGAGCATCATTCCAATATTGTGCCGTGGCAAATGATGTGTGAAGAAACAGGGGCTAAATTGCGGGTTCTTCCTATGTTGCCTAATGGCGAATTAGATATGAACGCTTACGCGGATTTGGTAAATGCCAATACGAAATTGGTTTTTGTAAATCATATTTCAAACGCCTTGGGAACCATTAACCCAATAAAACAAATTATTGAAAAGGCAAAAACGGTGGGAGCTGCTGTCTTAATAGATGGAGCTCAAGCTGCACCTCATATTAAAGCCGATGTTCAAGCCTTAGACGTAGATTTTTATGTTGTTTCTGCACATAAAATGTGCGGTCCTACAGGCGTTGGGGTATTATATGGTAAAAAAACTTGGTTAGAAAAACTTCATCCTTATCAAGGCGGTGGAGAAATGATAGACCAAGTGAGTTTTGAGCAAACAACTTACGCCGGTTTACCTCATAAATTTGAGGCCGGAACCCCAAATATTTGTGGAGGTATAGCCTTTGGTGCCGCCATTGATTATATGAATACAATTGGCTTTGAGGATATAGCACAATATGAGCATGATTTATTAGAAAAGGCAACACAAGCTTTACTTGAAATTGATGGCCTTAAAATTTATGGTACGGCAAAAGAAAAAACTTCGGTAATTTCATTTAATATAGAAGGAACACATCCGTATGATATCGGTACTATCGTAGATAAATTGGGTATTGCAGTTAGAACAGGGCATCATTGTGCTCAACCTATTATGGATTATTACAAGATTCCCGGTACGGTTAGAGCCTCTTTTGCATTTTATAATACCTTTGAAGAAGTAGAAGCCTTAGTGCAGGCAGTTAAAAAAGCTAAACAGATGCTATTATGAAAAGAATATTAAGTTTATTCACGGTACTGCTATTGTTTGTGGGCTGCCAAGAAAAGCAATCCGATAAGCAAAAGATGGATGCGCTCAAGCAACTTGAAAGTGGCGCTTATGATATTGAGTACATAGACGATAAAGATGTAACACCAAAAAAGATAAATCTTATTGCTATGCTTGAAGAGATGCAGTTAGTAGGCAATATAGTTTGTAATAAATATACTACTAGCTTTAAGTTAGAAGATGATTTTGGAATATTTGTAAAACCCGCAGGAGTAACCCAAGCAGCATGTGAAGATCAGGATCTAGAAAGAGAGTACTTAGAAAGACTGGCGAAAGTTCGGTTTTATGCCTACGATGGTGAACAGCTGATCTTGAAAGATGAGAATAAGAAAGAATTAATGCGTGGAAAAAAGAATTGATTGTGAATACGATTAAAGAGATACAAGAAGAAATAGTAGATGAGTTTTCTATGTTCGATGATTGGATGCAGCGCTATGAATATATGATTGAGCTGGGAAAATCATTACCACTTATCGAAGAACAGTATAAAACCGATGATTACAAAATCAAAGGCTGTCAAAGTCAAGTATGGGTCCATGCCGACTTTCAAGAAGGTAAAGTAGTATTTACCGCCGATAGTGATGCTATAATTACCAAAGGTATTATAGCTCTTTTGGTGCGTTCATTTTCGCATCAAAAGTCAGAGGATATCATTGCAGCAGATACTAAATTTATAGATGAAATTGGTTTAAAAGAGCATTTATCTCCAACCCGAGCAAACGGTTTGGTTAGTATGATAAAACAATTAAAAATGTATGCAATAGCTTATCAAGCTAAAGCAAATAATTAAAACTATGGGTAAATTAGAAGATATAAATGTAAATGAACTGGGTGAGAAAGTTGTAAAGGTAATTAAGACCATTTATGACCCAGAAATACCTGTTGATATTTATGAACTAGGACTTATTTATGATGTTTTTGTGAATGAAGATTACGAAGTTAAAGTGTTGATGACACTTACCACTCCTAATTGTCCGGTTGCAGAAAGTTTACCTCAAGAGGTAGAAGAAAAAATTAAAAGTATTGACATGGTGAAAGATGCAGAAGTAGAAATAACTTTTGACCCGCCATGGTCACAAGATTTGATGAGCGAAGAGGCTAAACTTGAACTTGGTATGCTTTAATTATTGATATGAAAAATCAGCCTATCATAAACCGAGTAGCGAATAGTGCATTAGTAAGCATAGATTTGGAAGATTTATATCAACCTGGCCCAAGACTAGGTATAGATTTAGCCCAATGGTTACTAGAAGGTATAGTCTTGCGTGAGAAAGACTTTCGTAAAGCTGTAAATAGCCAAGATTGGAAGAAATATCAAGGAGCCTACGTTTATCTATATTGCAGCACAGATGCTATCTTACCCGGTTGGGCGTATATGTTTGTAAGTCTACAATTAGGAGATTTTGCCAAAAAGGTTGTGGTGGGTGATGAATTTACGTTAGAAAACACCTTGTTTACAGAAGCAGTTCGAGATTTTGATGCTTCCATTTATCAAGATAAACCAGTTATTATAAAAGGCTGTGCTAAACGTGAAATTCCACCCAATGCTTATGTGCTGTTGGCTCAAAAACTCCAAGTTTATGCTAAAAGTATTATGTATGGCGAGGCTTGTTCGGCTGTACCAATGTTTAAACGCCAAAAGTAGTGGCTAAACTATTGTTGGTTATGAATTAGATTGTTATATTTTTGTGATTGATAAAAAATAAAAATCAATTCATGAAAAAAATTACAATCACTTTACTTTTGTCGCTAATTGTGCAAATGGGATTTGCACAAGAAGAGAATCAAGAACAATCAGGATGGTTGGGTACAGGAACGTTATCACTGCTATTTAATCAAGCGGCTTTCAACGCCGAATGGCAAGGAGGAGGTACTTCTAACTATGCTGGTAGCCTTAATTTTAATTACGATTTAAACTATAAAAAAGGCGACCTTACTTGGGATAATAAATTTATTGCCGATTTTGGTTTAACGAAAGTCAAAGATCAAGACTTTACTCGTAAAACAAATGATCGAGTTGAAATCAATTCGATTTTAGGTAAGCAACTGCAAGAATCTGTCTGGTATTACTCTTTCTTTTTAAATTTCAGAACCCAATTTGCAAAAGGCTATGAATATAGCGAAGCCGATGTGATTGATCCTATTACCAATGATGTGATTGGGGTAGAAACTGTACGAACAGAAACAACTCACTTTTTATCGCCAGGTTATTTACAAGCAGGTCCGGGTATGTTATGGAAGAAAAGCGACAAAATAAAAGTGAACATCGCTCCTGCAACTGCAAGATTGATATTTGTAGATGATGCCTTTACCAGCGTGGCAGGTTATACAGATGGTGACTATTTTGGTGTAGACAGGGGAGAGTCTACCCGATTTGAATTTGGAGCTTCTTTAAACGCATTTGCTAATTTTGAATTGGTAAAAAATGTTAGTTTAGATAATATATTAAGCTTGTATACCAATTATTTAGAAGACCCTCAAAACGTTGATTTAGATTATACTGCAACGCTAAATATGAAAATCAATGATTATTTATCTACCAGCTTTATTTTTCAAGCAATATATGATGATAACGCTATAAGCGGATTTCAAATTAGAGAGGTATTGGGAGTAGGGTTTACTTATAAACTTAATCCTCAAGACTAAAACAGGCTTTTACATAAGAGAAATAAAAAAGGAAATCTGTAAAATGATTTCCTTTTTTATTTTTCAAGATAAATTCTAAGCCACTGCCTTTTTCTTAAATCTTATTTTGGCACGGTTACTAAGGTAGAACATAATAGGCACAATAATTAAAGTTAAGAAAGTGGCAAATATGAGCCCGAATATCACGGTCCAGGCCAAGGGTCCCCAAAAGATAACATTGTCTCCACCAATATAAATACGCGGATCATAGTCTGTAAACAAACTAAAGAAATCTATATTTAAACCAACTGCGAGCGGAATTAAACCTAAAACCGTGGTTATAGCAGTTAACAAAACAGGTCTCAATCTTGATTTTCCTCCCGCAACAATAACTTCAAAATACTGTTTTTTGCTAAGTAGTTGGTCTGAGTCTATATTCAATTGTTCTTTTTTACGGTCAATTAGAATTTGGGTATAATCGATAAGGACAATAGCATTGTTTACCACAATTCCGGCCAAAGAAATTATACCCATCATGGTCATGATAATGATAAAATCCATCTGAAAAACAATTAAACCATATAAAACCCCTACAAGACTTAAAATTACTGCCATTAAAATAATTATTGGTTTAGAGATAGAATTAAATTGGGCCACTAAAATCAATAGGATACCTCCAAGTGCAATTAGCAGTGCTTTCACTAAGAAGCTCATATTTTTTTCTTGTTCTTCTTGCTCTCCAGTAAATTTAAAATTAACATCTTTAGGAAGCTCGTAGCTTTTTAGCTCTGATTTTAATTTGTTAACGATTTCGGTAGGATTATATCCCGTAAGAACGTTTGAGTACACGGTAACCACCCTTTTTAAATCTTTTCTTTTAATTGCACTAAAGGCAGCCGATTCTCTTTTATTTACGAGTGTTGAGATAGGAATTTGCATAATTTCACCCGTATTTTGGTTTTTAAAAGTAATGGGCTGATTGAACAAAGCACTTTCGTCAAATCGTTTACTTTCGTCAAATCTTATATTGATTTCGTAATCATCGTCACCTTCTTTGTAAGTAGAAATCTCTTCGCCATAAATGGCCCTTCTAAGCGTTTGACCTATTTGAGCCGTGCTTACTCCAAGTCTACCTGCTTTTTTTCGATTAACACTTACATTGAGTTCTGGTTTGGCTTTGTTAACATCAATTTTAAGCTCCTCTATACCATCAAGCTTTAAATCATTGATATAAGCACGCATTTGTTCGGCTTCGTGAAGAAGTTCGTTATAATCTTCTCCTGTAACTTCTATATTTATTGGGTATCCCGTAGGAGGTCCTGCTTGGTCTTTTTCAACGATGATAGAAACACCGGGAAAACCTTTTACCGCCTCACGTACTTCAGATAAAACCGTACTACTTTTTACTCCTCTACGAAGGTTAAACTCACGCATGGAGAGAGTAATTTTTGCTTTATGAGGCATTTCATTCTGTTGGCCTCCATCGGTTTGTGGGTTTCCAGCTCCCTGACCCACTTGAGAAATTCCAGATTCGACCATATAGTTATAACCGTCTGCATCTTCGTATTTTTTTATACTATTAAAAATACGCTCTTCTATTTGCTTTGTGAGTTCATTGGTTTTTTCTATAGCCGTACCTTCGGGGTATTCGATATAAGTGATTATCTGGTTAGGTTCATTTTCAGGAAAAAACAAAACTTTGGGTTGAACCACTTTAAGTAAAGCAAAACTGGAAATCAAAAGACCTAAAGTTCCAAAGAAAAACAGATAAGCCCGTTTTCCGCGTAAAGCGAACTTTAGAGTATTCTCATAGAAATTCTCTAATTTTTTTAGTGATTTATATTGAAAATAATCAACTGCTTTTACCAAGAATAGACGGTACACCCATATTAAAATAGAAATTAGAATAGCTAGGTTTCCTAAACCACGCAGTAATCCAGAATCGGCTACAAAGCCTAAAATCAGTAGGATTAATCCGAATATTGCAACAATAGCGGTTATAAAGATTATACGTTTGCGACTTACTTGTTTTTCCTGAACCAGCATATACTTAGAGGTAAGCATAGAATTGATGATCAAGGCTACGAAAAGCGATGACCCCAATACTACCGACAAGGTAATGGGAAATATAACCATAAATTTACCAATGGTTCCTGGCCAAAGTCCAAGGGGGAAGAAAGCTGCTAGGGTGGTAGCTGTACTAGCGATGATAGGCCAAGCAATTTCTCCTAATCCTTGTTTGGCTGCTTTAATTCGTGGCATGCCTTCGCTCATTAGCGTATAAACATTTTCAACAACTACAATACCATTGTCTACCAACATACCCAGACCCATTACCAAAGCAAAAAGCACCATGGTGTTTAAGGTATATCCCATGCTAGACAGGATGATAAACGACAAGAACATAGAGAGCGGTATGGCGATTCCTACAAATAATGCATTCCTAAATCCTAAGAAAAACATAAGAACCCCAACCACTAAAATAACTCCAAAAATAATGTTGTTTACCAAGTCATCAACTTGGCTTTCGGTTTTTATAGATTGGTCGTTGGTTAAGCTAATATGTAGTTGCTCTGGCAGGTAATTTTCTTGTTCATTTTTAATGATATCCTTGATGCTTTCTACCGCCTCAATCATATTTTTACCTGCTCTTTTTTTAATGTCAAGCATTACCACAGGTTGCCCATATTCTCGTGCAAAGGTGCTAGCATCTTTCTCAGAAAAATTAACTTTTGCTACGTCTCGTAAGTAAACAAGACCCCCTTCACGTTTTATGATTACATCTTCAATTTCCTTTGGGTTCTCAAACTCCCCAACAACCCGAATATTTTTTTCGACTCCATTTGTGGTTACATTACCTCCCGAGATAGTTTTATTTTCAAAATTTACAGCGTTTATAATATCATCAAAACTCACCTTAGAAGCGGTCATCTTATAAAGGTCTACCGCGATTTCTACTTCTTTTTCTTCGGCACCACGTATAGTTGCCTCTTTAATTTGTGGTAAAATTTCAATCTTATCTTGCAGATACTCGGCGTAATCTTTAAGCTGAGGCACTGTGAAATTCCCCGTTAAATTTACATTCAAGATTGGCATCTCTTCAGAGATATTTAAATCGAAAACGTTAGGTTCTACTTTGGCGCCATTGTCTAGTGTTGGCCAAGTAGTTTCAGCTTTCACCAGATCAACTTTATCTTTTACTTTTACTTTAGCATCTGAAACCGACACGTCTTCTTCAAATTCTACGATTACCATTGAGTAATCTTGTAAGGTGCTTGAGCTTATTTCTTTAACCCCAGCTATGTTGTTAAATTCTTCCTCAAGAGGTTCGGTAATAAATTTTTCTACATCCTCGGCAGCGTTACCCGGGTTAATAGAACTAACGTAAATTTTGGTTTCTACTACCTCTGGGAAAGCCTCTCGGGGCATACTGTAGTAACTTAAAAGGCCTCCTAACAAAACGATACTAATGATAACAAAAACAGTCATGCTGTTTTCTATCGCCCAAGTAGATATGGAGAAATCTTTATAGGTATTTTTATTTGCCATTATGCTTTGGTTTTCACTTTTTGTTGATCGCGCATGCTACGAGCTCCTTCAATAATTATTATTTCTCCGGCTTTCAATCCAGCTTTAATTTCAATTTTATTGTCGTAAGTTAAGCCCGTTTTTACTTTGCGTTTGTGTGCTATGCCTTTATTTTTTTCTGTAGGTTTGAAAGCATAGGCTATATGTTCTCCAGCAGCGTTTTCTTGTAAAATGCTTTGCGGAATGACAATCGCATTTTGAGCAGTATAATCGTTTATTTTTAAAGTAGCAATCTGGTTAGGTTTTATGCCTTGAGTTTTTGCTGGTAAATTTATCTTAACTTCAAAACTACGGTTATTAGGATTAATATAATTGGCTACTTGATCTATGCTGCCAGCTATAGATTTGTCTAAAGCAGCAAATTGAATTTGTACCTCTGTGCCTTTATTAATTTTACCTAAATAACTTTCGGGAACCTCTGCGGTAATATACATTTCATTTAGATTAACCAGTCTAAAAAGAGCGTTTTGGCCTGGATTCACCACTTGACCTTCGTCGGCAATAACCTGGTCTATGGTGCCCGAAAATGGTGCCCGTACAATCGTTTTGGCTAATTGAGCACGTAATTGCTTGGCTGAATTTTGAACGGACTCAAAGTTTGATTTAGCCTCTAAAAATTGTATTTCGCTACCTATCTTTTGTTTCCATAAACGTTCTTGACGTTCAAAAGTGGTTTTTGCCAACGATAATTGGGTCTCTATTTGAGCAAGTTGACTACTCAAGCCGCCATCATCTATACGCGCTAAAATTTGACCTGCACGAACTTGATCACCTTCCTTTACGGATATGGTTTTTAGAATTCCACTATATTCTGGATATATTACGATATTTTTATCGGTGTCAACATCTCCTTGAATTTCTAGATAATGCTTGAATAAGGTGTCATTTAATTGAAGTGTGGTGACCAAGGTACCTTGATCTGTGGTATCCAACTTCTGTAATTTTTGATTTATTTTATTTAAATCATCTTTGATTTGCATCTGTTGTTGTGAAAGTTGTGATTTCATTTCGCGTAAGCGCTCCATATCATTACTTTCTAACACTTCTTCAATATTGGCCTGTTTATTTGAACAGCTCCAAAGACTAATGAATATAATTAATAAGCTAATTGATTTTTTCATACTAGTTGTTACTTAGAGTTATATTGGGTGTGTTTAATAAGGTTTCTAATGCCGCCTTTGCATTCAAGACATTCACCATAGATTCTAAAAATTCTTGTTGGGAAGTGTATAATTGGGTTTGAGCTTGTCTTAATTCAAAACTTGAAGCTAATCCTTCTTGAAATTTTATTTGGTTTTTATTTTCAATACGTTCTGCTAAATCTAGATTACGCTTAGCGGTTTGGTAATTTTCAACGGCAAATTGGTAATCATTACGAGCTTTCTCCACCGCTAACCGAATTTGCTCTTGAGTTTGTGTAAATTGTGTTTCGGCTTGCTCTAATGCAATTCTGGCTTGAGCAGATTTAGCACTACGCTTTAATGAACTGAATATAGGAATGGATAGATTCACGCCCCACATAGAAGATTGAAACCAATTTTGGTCGCTGTCTAAAAAACTAAATTCTTGACTATAAGCAGCTGTACCATAGTTTAAAAAAGTGGTTAATTGTGGTAAAGCTTTGGCTTTTTCTAGGTTATATTCGTGGGTGCGTTGCTCAATTAAATTTTGCGCTAATTGGTAATCTATTGTATTTTCTAGATTTAAATTTTCATTCATCAAGCTTAGACTTATATTTTCTTCGGTGAGATCGTTTAAGTTTTCGGCTAAATTTACCTGATGCTCTAAAGGAATACCTAAAGTTAAATTAAGCACATCTTTTGTGACTTCTACCAAGCGTTTTGCATTATTCAATTGGTTATTCACTTGTGAATAAGTAATCTCTATCTGCTCTACAGCTTCTTCTTCTTGTAGGCCATTTTCATAAATAGCTTTTGTTTCTCTATAATTCTTTTCTAGGGTAGCTAAATTACTTTTAAGAATCTCAACGCTTTCTTTGGCTAATAGTACATTCCCGTAAGAATCAATCACGTCTTGCCTAATTTCTAAAGCTGTTTTTCTTGCGTTGGTATTGGTGTATTTTAGATAGGTTTTTGCTGCCCGAACCGCTACAATATAAGAACCGTCAAAAAGTATTTGTGAAGCGGTAGCGGTGATATTCATATTCTGTTTGGTCCCAAATACTACTGGGATAAATGTACCCGGTTGCCCACCCGTAAGTTCTGCAGGAAGCAGGTTTACTGGTTGTTTTATATTGTTTTGATAAGCAATATCTGCATTAATTTGAGGTAAACCATCGGCGGTAGTTTCCCACTTTCGTTTCATAGCTTTTGTAATATCTCGCTTTGCATTGATTGCTGTGTAGCTGCTGTCTAACGCAAATTGAATAGCTTCTTCTAAGGTGAAAGTGTACGATTTTGCCAACTCTTGTGCTTGAGTAATGCAAGTGCATAAAACCAAGCAAAATGTGACTATTTGTTTCATGAATTTGAAGTTTTAAGAGATTTTAAGTGTTTTAACCCAAGCGGACTTACTATTGCTCTCAGGTGATAATCAAGAAAATTATTTATAATAGTGTTTATGCTTAAATGGTCTATTAAAAGATTTTCGTTGTTACGAATTCCTTCAATCAAGGTGCGATAAAATTCTGCTACTATTTTTGGGTTTAAATCTTCACGATAGTAACCTGCCTCCATCCCTTTTTCTAGATTTTTTTGTATTACCACCAACATTTTTTCACTCTTTTTTTCTTTTAAAGATTTATAGACGCTGGGGTAATAACGATTGAGTTGGTATTGAATCGAAGCTTTCTCCTCCCGTAAAGAATTGATGATAAATTGATGAATAGCAATCATTTCATCTATTGCATTTAAATTCTGTTCAAGAATAGTGTTTACACCTTGACTAATTTGGTAAAATAAATACTGCGTGCAAGAACTTACAAGTTCGTTTTTGTTTGTGTAGTAGGTATAAATGGTTTTCTTAGATATGCCTAGATTTTGGGCGATTACATCCATGGTTACATTTTTAAAACCAAAGCTTAAAAATAAATCGGTGGCTGTTTTTAGAATCTTTTCTTTCACGGTGCAAAATTAAGCAAAGAAACTTTTTATACTATTATAGTTTCTTTGTTTTTTCTGTTAAACTTTAGTTAAGCGATAAAACTGATGATGTTTCTGTAAAAATTAATATTTTAGCCCATATTTTAGATATTATATCATGGTAGAAGTTGAGAAGTATAGAGAGCACTTTTTAAAATATATGAATGAGAAGGTGAACCTAAAGGAACCAAAGAATTTATATGAACCAATATTATACATTTTAAATTTAGGTGGTAAAAGACTTCGACCAATTTTAACGCTTTTGGCGACAGATGCGTTTGAAGGCGATGTTGAAAAAGCATTAGATGCCGCATTAGCTATAGAAATATTTCATAATTTTTCTTTAGTTCACGATGATATTATGGATGATGCTCCTTTGCGCAGAGGTAAGGATACTGTTCATGAAAAGTGGGATATTAATACAGGAATACTTTCTGGCGATGCCATGTTAATCAATGCGTATCAATTGTTTGAAAATTACAATAATGATATATTCAAGCAGTTAGCTCAATTATTTACAAAAACGGCTATTGAGGTTTGCGAAGGACAACAATACGATGTTGACTACGAAGAGAGTGATACGGTGAGTATTCCTGAATACCTACAAATGATTAAATACAAAACCGCTGTATTGGTGGGGGCAGCACTTCAAATGGGGGCTATAATTGCTAAGGCAAGTAAAAAAGATGAACAACTTATTTATGATTTCGGCTGTAATTTAGGTCTAGCCTTTCAATTGCAAGATGATTATCTTGACGTCTTCGGCAACCCAGAAACTTTTGGTAAACAAATAGGGGGAGATATTATAGAGAATAAAAAAACTTTCTTATATCTAAAATCTCTAGAACTACTCGACCAAGACGAAAGTGAACAATTAAAGCATTTATATTCAATAAGTCCATTAAATCCCGCACAGAAAATAGAAACCGTAAGAGGGTTGTTTGTAAAAAGTGGGGCAGCTGGGTTGGCCAAACAAGAAATAGAAAAATATACCAGTACTGCATTAAAACACCTTCAAGACTTAGAAATGAAGCCAGAAAAAAAACAAAGGTTTACAACTTTCGCTAAAGATTTAATGACCCGTAATGTTTAAGTTTAATCATGAAAAAGTTCTACTTTGCAGTTTAAATAGGACTATAACATAAATTTATGTTTATAAACTGGTCATGTATATGAAATGTTGTATTTTTGAAATGTTTATAAAAACATAAGATTAGCATCCAAACATGGACCAATTTTCATTTCTAAATGCGGCACATACCGCATATTTCGCAGAGCTATACGATCAATACCTGCAACATCCCGATAGCGTAGAACCCAGTTGGCGGGCTTTTTTCCAAGGTTTTGACTTTGGAGTAAAAGAGTCTCAAGAAGAGCAAGAGCTTCGGCCTGTCCCTAATTCACAAGCGGTACAATCCAATAATGCCAATCCCTCAGTAGCACCAGTTGAGCTTCCTGAAGAGCTTAAGAAAGAGTTCAAGGTAGTTCAATTAATTGATGCTTACCGAACGCGCGGGCATTTATTTACAAAAACAAATCCGGTAAGGGAGCGTAGAAAATACGCACCTACTTTAGATATTGATAATTTCGGACTTAGTCAAGCCGATCTAGAAATGACTTTCTCTGCTGGAGAAATTTTAGATTTGGGCAAGACCACTTTAAAAAATATAATAGATCATTTGCAAAAAGTGTATTGTGCTTCAATTGGAGTAGAATATATGTATATGCGTAATCCAGAGGAAATTAAATGGATTCAAGACTGGCTCAACGTTAACGAAAACAAACCGCAGTTTACACCAAAACAAAAGAAACAAATTTTAAATAAACTTACCCAAGCCGTAGGTTTTGAGTCGTTTTTGCATACAAAATTTGTAGGTCAAAAACGCTTTTCGCTTGAAGGTGGCGAGAGTTTAATTCCAGGTTTAGATGCTTTAATAGAAAAAGCAGCAGAAAAAGGAGTTAAAGAATTTGTTATGGGTATGGCTCATAGAGGCCGCCTAAATACGCTTACCAATATATTTGGTAAAGCACCCAAAGATATCTTTAGCGAGTTTGAAGGAAAAGATTACGAACAAGAAGTTTTTGATGGCGATGTAAAATACCATTTGGGTTGGACATCCTGCCGTAAAACCGATAGCGGTAAAGGTATTACTTTAAACATTGCTCCCAATCCATCACACCTAGAGACAGTAGGGCCTGTGGTAGAGGGAATTACCCGATCTAAGCAAGACAGACATTATTTAGAAACACCAAAAGCAGTCTTACCTATAATAGTTCACGGTGATGCCGCAATTGCTGCACAAGGAGTGGTTTATGAAACCATTCAAATGGCTCAGCTTGACGGTTATAAAACACAAGGAACCATTCACGTAGTAGTAAATAACCAAATTGGGTTTACCACAAACTATCTCGATGCGCGATCTTCAACTTATTGTACAGACGTAGCAAAGGTAACCCTTTCGCCTGTTTTACACGTTAATGCAGATGATACCGAAGCGGTTGTACACGCCATGTTGTTTGCTTTAGATTATCGAATGGAATTTGGTAAAGACGTGTTTATTGATTTATTAGGCTATAGAAAATACGGACATAACGAAGGAGATGAGCCGCGTTTTACACAACCTAAACTTTATAAAGCCATTGCTAAGCATAAAAATCCTAAAGAGATATATAAAGAACAACTGCTAAGCCAAGGCATTATAGATCAAGCTTACGCTGAAGAGCTTGAAAAAGAATACAAAACTTTCTTAGAACAAGATTTTGAAAGTTCTAAAAAAGAAGATACTACCATTATTACTCCTATAATGCAAGAGGAGTGGGAAGGCTTTAGCTATGGTTCTGAAACAGAAATGATGCAGAAGGTAGACACTAGCTATGACCAAGAAAAATTAGATCGTGTTGCCAAAAGGATTACACAATTACCTGAAGGTAAAAAATTCTTAAAGAAAATTACTAGACTTATTAAGGCTAGGGAAAATATGTACTTTGAGAAAAACCAATTAGATTGGGGATTGGCAGAGCTATTAGCTTATGGTAGTTTACTAGAAGAGGGTCATGACGTGCGTATGACAGGGCAGGATGTTGAAAGAGGTACCTTTTCACATAGACACGCTGTTTTAAAAGTTGAGGAAAGTGAAGAAGAAGTTATTCTTCACAATAAAATAAGCGAAGATCAAGGTGAGCTATATATCTACAATAGTTTATTGTCTGAATATGCCGTGTTAGGCTTCGATTATGGTTATGCCATGGCAGATCCTAATGTCTTAACCATTTGGGAAGCTCAATTCGGAGACTTTAGCAACGGAGCTCAAATTGTAATCGACCAATATATCTCATCAGCCGAAGATAAATGGAAACTGCAAAATGGTCTTGTAATGCTGTTGCCTCACGGGTATGAAGGTCAAGGGGCCGAGCACTCATCTGCACGTATGGAACGTTACTTGCAACTTTGTGCAAAAGACAATATGTACGTAGCAAACTGTACTACACCAGCTAACTTTTTTCATTTGCTCAGAAGGCAAATTAAATCTAACTTTAGAAAGCCTTTAATTGTTTTTACACCAAAAAGTTTATTGAGACACCCCAAAGTAGTGTCTACTAAACAAGAATTAGCAGAGGGAAGCTTTAAACCGCTTATCGATGATCAAGTGGAAAACCCTAAAAACATAAAATCATTAGTGTTTTGTATGGGTAAATTCTATTATGATTTATTAGAGCGTAAAGAGAAAGAAGGTAGAGATGACGTAGCCTTGGTGAGGTTAGAACAACTTTTCCCACTGCCGATAAATGAAATTAAAGAAACAATTGCCAAATATAGTAACGCCGAAGAAGTAGTTTGGGCTCAAGAAGAACCGAGAAATATGGGAGCTTGGAGTCATTTGCTTCTACACCTTGATGAGGCTAAATCATTTAGAGTAGCAAGCCGTAAATTTTATGGTGCACCAGCCGCTGGTAGTGCGACAAGATTTAAGAAAAGACACAACAAGGTGATAGATATTGTATTTGACAAATCACAAGATAAATAAAAAATAAAACCGATTCCGAAATAATAGAAATTATGGCTTTAGAAATGAGAGTCCCTTCACCGGGAGAGTCAATCACAGAAGTTGAAATTGCAGAATGGCTAGTATCAGACGGCGATTATGTAGAAAAAGATCAAGCTATTGCAGAAGTAGATAGTGATAAAGCAACCCTAGAATTACCTGCAGAGGCAAGTGGTATTATTACGCTTAAAGCGGAAGAAGGAGATGCCGTGCAAGTAGGTGAGGTGGTTTGTTTAATTGATACCGATGCCAAGAAACCAGGCGCTGATGAAAAAAGCGCAGAAGAAGAGGAGAAAAAAAGACAAGAAGCAGCTGGCAGCAAAACCGACAGCGAAAAAGCAGAAGCAAAGACAGAGGAGCCTTCAAAACCTTCTACGCCTCCACAACAGCAAGATGATAATTATGCCAGTGGAACACCTTCTCCAGCCGCTAGAAAAATAATGGATGAAAAAGGCGTTGATGCTAGTAGCGTTAAGGGTAGTGGTAAAAATGGACGTATAACCAAAGAAGATGCTGTTAAAGCAAAACCTTCTATGGGAACTCCAGGCCCAGGAAGTAGAAGTGAAAAACGCACAAAAATGTCTATGCTTAGACGTAAAGTAGCAGAAAGGTTAGTAGGTGCTAAGAATGAAACCGCCATGCTTACGACCTTTAACGAGGCAGATATGTCGCCAATTTTTGATTTGCGTAAACAATATAAAGAAGATTTCAAAGAAAAACATGGGGTTAGTCTTGGTTTTATGTCTTTTTTCACTTTAGCTGTAGTACGTGCTCTAGATATGTATCCTGCCGTTAACAGTATGATTGATGGTAAAGAAATGATCACCTATGATTTTAAAGATATTAGTATTGCTGTATCTGGACCAAAAGGTTTAATGGTTCCGGTAATTAGAAATGCAGAAAACTTAAGCTTTAGAGGAGTAGAGGCAGAAGTAAAACGTCTTGCTTTACGTGCCCGTGATGGAAAGATTACCGTAGATGAGATGACCGGCGGTACCTTTACTATATCCAATGGTGGTGTATTTGGTAGTATGCTATCTACCCCAATTATCAATCCACCTCAAAGTGGTATTTTAGGAATGCACAATATAATAGAGCGTCCAGTAGCTATTGATGGTAAGGTAGAAATAAGACCTATGATGTACCTAGCGCTATCTTATGACCATAGAATTATAGATGGTAAAGAATCTGTCGGATTCTTGGTGGCTATTAAAGAGGCTTTAGAAAATCCTGTAGAGCTACTGATGAATGGAGATGTTAAAAAGGCCTTAGAGTTGTAATCTAATAATGTATTCATAAAAAAAACCTGCAATTTTGCAGGTTTTTTTTATGAAAAGAATTAAAACGAATAGCCTTTTACGCCTATTATAAAACACAAAAAGTAATATATCTAAAAACTTTGTATATCAAGACTTGCATCTTTTTTCTTTAGAATGCTACATGGGCATTATTATGATAAAGGGTAGAATATATCTTTTTCGCTGTCAAGAGGCTTAAACAGTAAGTAAATTTCAATTTTGGGTATATAGATAATTGTTTTCAGGTTTTAATAACATCCTCATAAAAAAAGGCGACCCAAAACGGGGCGCCTGCTAAAAAATTTTATTTTATAGCTTTTATAAAGTTGCTTTAATTTCAAGAGCAACATCTTCCCAAGTTTTACTCACACCGTCTCCTCCTTTATGTAAATCAAAACAAGCTTCGTTTAATGAAGCTAACGCTTCTAAGGCTTCCCAATCTTCTAAGTTCATAGTACCAGTTAACGTTACAACATTTTTATTAGAAATACTGTAATTTAGTGGTAAATCGTGGGTTTGATTATTCATTTTAATCTGTGCCTTCAACTCCTCGTTTTCTAACTTTATTTTTCCTGAAATTAGTTCGGTGTTATCCATCTTTTCAAAAAAGAAAGCTAGTATTTTAGGATCACGTGTACCTGTTCCATCATTGGTAAATAAGCTTGAAACAGGAATGCTAAAGTCTAATTCTTGAAATAATTCTTTTGGATCTTTTCCTTCACGACTGTCGAATTTCAAGGTTTTAAAAGTACCGTTCACAGGCATTTTATCGGTAGTTTTATAGGCTGTCCAAGTTAGAGTGGTTTTGTCTGGGGTTAATTGATAAACTACCTCTTGGGTTTTGGTTTGTTCTACTTGATTGGAAATGGTCTCATCTTGCTTAGAATTTTCTTTACAACTAAAGTTGATTAATAAAAAGCTAAGCATTAAAAAGAGTGAAGTTTTTCTCATGGTTTAAATTTTAAAATATGGCCATAAAGCTAAACATATACTTGCATCTTAGCAATTTTTAGAACTACTAATTGTTTGCTTAAACCATAAAAAGTATTTAAACATCTAGGAATTTGTGTTTAAAAGTTCTTGGTTATAACAGACTTAAAATTACTGAAGTTTTAAAAACATCGATTGTGTTTCATAGTCTATAACAGCATTCGTAGCTAGTAGAATATCTGCACCGATTATACCGTGAATCTGTTCAGATTCATATTGCTCTAAGGCTAAATTTACATGGCTTAATTCAAATAAAACCAACTCTATTTCTTTCATGCTCCAGGAGCCTATCTGTAAATTATTGTCTTTTGAAATTTCGGTTAACATATCTGCTGCTCCAGCCCCAGCAGCTTTTACTTCGCTTTCTTGAGCTAAAACCTTAAAATGTTCTACATATTTAAAATCTATGCAAGAATCTGTTGGTTTCTTAGTGGCTATTAAAGAAGCCTTAGAAAGTCCTGAAGAATTATTGACGGATAATGATGTTAAAAAAGCGTTAGAGCTTTAATTGAATGGCATATATAATTTTATAAAATAGCCTTTAAAAATTTCAAAGGCTATTTTATTTTTTAAAATTTATTGTTTTACAATTTTCTTAATACTCTTTCCTCCTTCAATTTCAATTTCTACAAAAAAAACTCCTTTAGCAAGTTGCGAAATATCATAAATAGCTTGAGCCTTTTTAAAGCTTAAAACTTCTTTTCCGTTAATGGAAAAAACACTGATAGAGTTTATTTCTTTACTTGAATCCATTTCCAGCTGAAAGCTTTTTGTCACAGGATTAGGATATAGTTGAATCGCTACTTTTTCTTTGCTCACCACCCCTAGTTGTTGACTCTGGTAAAACGCTTGATCTCCAGTACTAGTGTTTGTAATTACTAAAAAATCTAGACTACCTTGCTGCGATACCGTATAGGTGTAAGTACTTGTATGATTCTGAATCTCAAAAAAATCACTAAAATAAAATTGTTCAAAATTTCCCATATTTATATTGAAGCAGAATTCACTAAAAAACAAACTTTGATCTATTACAAAAGAATTTGATAAATCATTATGAATGATTTCTGTAGAAGCACCACTACAACAGTCAATTATAAGTTTGTCTAAAGGAGCCACTATTTCATAGATGAATATTGTCGATTGCAAATCATCAGGCGTAAAAATAATCGTATCGTTGATATCTATTTTTTCTAAATACCATTTACCATATAAATAATTACCTTGTGAAATTCCTTCTTGTGCCCACATTGCTAAACTAGCTAATGTAAGTAAGTAATTTTTTTCATAATTTGTTAGTTTAGTTGATGTTATAAAGCTACGATTAAAATATCCCTAATGCAATTAATTACTTAAACCGTTAAATAAAAATTTATTTCAAATACAAACAATTGTTTTTATAATCGATCACGGCTTTTCCTTTTTTTAGTATATCTGCACCAATAATGCCGTGTACTTTTTCTGCATTATGATTTTCTAAAGCTTGGTTTATATGACTTAGGTCGAACAATACCAAGCTTACTTTTTTCTTTTTCCAACCCTTAATCTTTAGTTCATTTTTTAAGGAAACTTGCGTTAGCATATCGGTAGCTCCAGCTCCAGCAGCTTTTACATCGCTGTCTTCGGCAAACAAATTAAAATATTCGGCGGTGTCAAGTCCAACACAAGAACTAGAAGCACCGGTATCTAAAATAAAATTACCTTCTACTTTATTTATCTTGGCTTTTAACTCTAAATGATTGGTGACAGTGGTTTTTAATTTAATGCGGGTGTAACCTTTTTCCTTCATTAATTTTCGTAGCGTAGACATTCTTTCGTTTTTTGGCAAAGATAGCCGAAGAATTTAAATTAGTTTTGCAACATCAGATTACCTAAAAAAATATTCATGCATTTTGTAGATACGCATACCCATTTATATAGCGAAGCCTTTAAAGAAGATCAGGATCAAATGATAAGTCGTGCTTTAGATGCCGGAGTGAAATCTTTTTATTTACCGGCTATAGATTCTGAAACTACCCAAGCAATGTATAATCTTCAGCGTCGCTACCCCAAGGCGATGCACTTAATGATGGGTCTTCACCCCACTTCGGTTAAGCCAGAGTCCTTTAAAACTGAATTGGCGCATGTAAAAAAACAGCTTGAACTGCGTGATTTTTGTGCTATAGGTGAAATAGGAGTAGATCTATATTGGGATAAGTCAACTTGTAGTTTGCAACAAGATTGTTTTCGTATTCAAATACAATGGGCTAAAGAAAAAAAGCTACCTATTGTTATTCATTGTCGAGAAGCTTTTGATGAGGTTTTTGAGGTGTTAGAAGAAGAAAAGTCTGAAAATCTTTACGGAATTTTTCATTGCTTTACTGGCACTTTGGAGCAAGCTAAACGGGCAATTTCTTTCAATATGAAATTAGGAATAGGTGGAGTGCTTACTTTTAAGAACGGAAAAATTGATCAGTTTTTAAATCAATTGTCTATCGATCACATGGTTTTAGAAACCGACTCACCATACCTAAGTCCCAAACCATTCCGCGGAAAGCGAAATGAAAGTAGTTATTTAGTTTATATTGCTCAAAAATTGGCCGATATTTACAATATTAGCTTAGAGAAAGTGGCAGAAAAAACTACCCAGAACGCTTTGTCTGTTTTTAAAAATTATAAGTAATGTATCAGAATTCAGCTAAAATTCTTCTAATTTATACCGGAGGTACAATCGGGATGATTAAAGATTTTGAAACCGGGGCGCTAAAAGCCTTTAATTTTGACGACCTGCTGGCCAACATACCAGAGCTAAAACTTTTAGAACATCAAATAGAAACCTATAGTTTTGAAAATCCGATTGATTCGTCAGATATGAATGTTGGGTATTACCGTAAATTAGCTGAGATCATAGAGGGAGCTTACACCAAGTTCGATGGGTTTGTAGTACTGCACGGTAGTGATACAATGTCTTATACGGCATCGGCACTTAGCTTTATGTTAGAAAATCTAAATAAACCTATAATCTTTACAGGTTCTCAGTTACCCATAGGAGATTTGCGAACTGATGCCAAAGAAAATTTGATTACCTCAATACAATTAGCTGGATTAAGGAAGGCTAATAAAAGTGTGATTACAGAAGTTGGACTTTATTTTGAATACAAACTATATAGAGCAAATAGAACTACCAAAATAAACGCCGAGCACTTTCAAGCTTTTGCATCCTTAAACTATCCAGCTTTAGCTGAATCTGGTGTTAATCTTACCATTAATAAACCTAAATTAAAACAAGCTAACTATAAAAAAGATCTTATAGTGCATAAAGAGCTTGATGAAAATGTGCTAGTGATTAAAATTTTTCCAGGTTTGCATCCAAAGACGCTAGCTTATTTGTTGGATGCTCCACATATAAAAGCCGTTATTTTAGAAACCTATGGGGCAGGTAATGCTTTTAGCGAAGATTGGTTTATAAGGTTACTAAGCGACCATATTGCTAGAGGGTTAAAAATTATCAATGTAACTCAATGTATCGGGGGTTCGGTAAATATGGGATTGTATGCGACAAGCACCCGATTAGAAAAGATAGGTGTTATTTCAGGAAAAGATATTACTACAGAAGCAGCCGTTGCAAAGGCCATGTATTTGTTGGGTAAAAATCTGTCTCCTACCGTATTCAAAACTATTTTTGAAACCGCTATTCGAGGTGAAATGATGTAAAATTTGTTAAGTTTCTTTTTTGGCTTAATTTTTTTTTGTTATTTGCTGACCTTTAATGAAGAGTGTGAAGAGAGGTGGCCGAGTGGTCGAAGGCGCACGCCTGGAAAGTGTGTATACGTCAAAAGCGTATCGAGGGTTCGAATCCCTTCCTCTCTGCTTTTTTTTAAAAAATAATTTATATCTTTAAACTTTAATAATAATTAATTAAGACAACAAGTAATGAAAAGATTATTCTCAATCCTTGTCATCGCAGCCATTATGGTATTTGGAGGTTTAACTGCAAACGCGACAAGCAATGTAAATGCTTTTACAGCAAATGTAACGATTGTTCAAGAAGATGATGGCGCAAATGCTGGTGCGACCGAAGAAAAAGAGTCTTTAGGTTTTCATCAAGAGCTTAAGAAACGATTTATAGAAGGTGGTGCCGGATTTATGGGTATCGTTCTATTATGTTTGATTTTAGGTTTAGCCATAGCTATTGAAAGAATTATTTACTTAAATCTTTCAACCACAAACTCAAAGAAATTAGCTCAAAATGTTGAAGACGCTTTAAATAGCGGAGGCATCGAAGCAGCTAAAGAAGTTTGTAGAAACACAAAAGGTCCTGTAGCTTCTATCTATTACCAAGGTTTAGATCGAGCAGATGAAAGTACAGATGCAGCAGAGAAAGCCGTTGTAGCTTACGGAGGAGTACAAATGGGACAATTAGAGAAAAACGTTTCTTGGGTTTCTTTATTTATCGCATTGGCACCGATGTTAGGATTTATGGGTACTGTAATTGGTATGATTCAAGCTTTTGATAAAATTGAGGCAGCTGGAGATATGCAACCATCTTTAGTAGCAGGAGGTATTAAAGTGGCCTTATTGACTACTGTATTTGGACTTATTGTAGCTATTATTCTTCAGATATTTTATAATTACATTATCGCAAAAATTGATAGCATTGTTAATGATATGGAAGATGCGTCAATTACATTAATCGATATCCTTGTAGATTACAAGAGAAGAAAGTAATAACCCTATAAATCAATTGTAATGATTATACATAAAATATTAAAAATTGTATCACTAATACTAGGTGCTATTGCATTGGTAATGGGGATATGGTTGTTCTCAACAGGCGACGAGTCTCTTGTGCAACCATTGATGACAATTGCCTATGCTGTTTTTGGTATCATTTTGTTATTGGTGCTGGTCTTTGTTCTTAAAGACCTATTTACTGGAAATGTTAAAAGTACATTGATTGCTATTGGCTCATTTGCTGTTGTGGTACTTATTGCTTACTTTTTATCTGAAGGAACCGCTACTGAATTGAAAAACGGTGAAATGTTAACGGCCAGTCAATCACAATGGATTGGTGCAGGATTGAGAACTTTTTACATTTTAGCAGCAATTGCTATTGGAGCAATGATTTATTCAGGAATTAAAAAATTAATCAAGTAATATAAACCCTTATGGCAAAAAGAAGTGCACCAGAAGTGAATGCAGGATCAATGGCAGATATTGCCTTCTTGCTGCTTATCTTTTTCTTGGTAACTACAACTATCGAAACAGATACTGGTATCAATAGTAAATTGCCACCTATAGAAGAACAGCCTGAAAATCCGCCACCACGTAAAGAAAAAAATATCTTTATCGTGTTAATAAATCAAAATGAAGAACTGCTTGTTGAAGACGAGCGTATGGAACTTAAAGATTTAAGACAGGCGGCAATAGACTTTTTAGATAATGGTGGAGGCGATTGTAATTATTGCCAAGGAGCAAAAGATCCAGCATCATCAGACAATCCGCTTAAAGCGGTGATCTCTTTGCAGAACGATAGAGAGACCGAATATGGCGCTTATATCGCCGTGCAAAATGAGCTCGTTGCAGCTTTTAACTATTTGAGAAACCGAGAAGCCAATCGTTTGTTTGGTAAGTCTTTTATCCAGATGGAAAAAGATTTCAATGATTCTCAATATAGGGGAAATAAAGATAAATTAGAAGAACAGATTAAGCAAATACGTGAAATGTTTCCTTTAAACTTATCTGAAGCGGAGCCGAAAGAAAGAGAATAAAAGACCTAAAAATTAAATTATGTCTAAATTTAAAAAGAAAAAGAGCGGAGATTTACCAGCGATATCTACAGCATCTTTGCCCGATATTGTTTTTATGTTGCTTTTCTTCTTTATGGTGGCAACAGTTATGCGTCAAAATACACTTATGGTAGAAAATAGACTGCCGTTTGCTGACCAAACTGAGAAACTAGAAAAGAAAGATTTGGTAATGTATATTTATGCTGGTAAACCTAGTGAACGTTACCAGAAACAATTTGGTAAAGAAGCCCGGATACAGTTGAATGATAAATTTGCTGATGTTAACGATATACAACAGTTTATTATCGAGGAGCGTGAGTCTAAACGTGAAGAGCTACAAGGTTTATTAACAACTTCTCTAAAAATAGATTCAGAAACAGGAATGGGCCTAGTATCTGATATTAAATATGAGTTGAGAAAAGCAGAGGCTTATCGCGTAAATTACACCACTAAGAATGGTGAAGCTATAAAAAATATGCAATAATTTTTGTTGTTGTTTTAACCAGCTTAAAAGACCGCTTTATTTTAAAAAGCGGTCTTTTTTTAATTAAATTAAGTCTATGAAGACATACCTTGTTTTATTATTAGTTTTTCTTGGTTCTATTTCATCTTCAAGAGGCCAAAATGTTGTGCGTGTAACAGATAGTACTAGTATAGACAGTCTATACCGAGAAGATCAATTTTATGCAGGTCTCGGTTTTAACCTGTTACTAAATAGGCCCAAAGGGATTCGACAGTCTGGCTTTTCGGGTGGTCTAAACTTTGGGTTTATTCGCGATATGCCTATTAATAAACGAAGAAACGTCGCTTTGGGTGTGGGCTTGGGCTGGTCGGCGAATTCTTACGGATTTAATTTGTTGATCGATGAAAGCCAACCCAATCCTGTTTATACCAAATTAGAGCGTTATAAAAGCAATAGACTTAGTTTATACCTTATAGAAATGCCCTTAGAATTTAGATGGCGCACTTCGACTCCTACGAGCTACAAATTTTGGAGAATATATGGTGGTTTACGCCTCGGTTATATTCATTATTCTAAAATAAAAAGTGAGTATGAAGACATTCGTCTGGCACAATATAACCTAGATGAGCTCGAACGACTACGATATGGCCTTACGTTTACATTTGGGTATAATACTTTTAATTTTTCGGTTTATTATAGTTTGAATAGTCTGTTTAATGGTACTTTGCAAGACACCAATGCTCCCGTTAGATTGAATCCGATTAAGGTGGGACTTACTTTTTATATTCTTTAATTATGTATAAAAGAATAAAAGTGAATAAGGAGCTAAACCCGATAAAACGCCCCAAAGTAATTCGTTTACGGTGTGCGCTTTTAGATATAGCCTAGCTGTAGCGACTAATCCTGTTAGAGCAATACAAATGCCGATAAACCAGTAAAACGATGTCTGGTATAAAAAAGAAATACTTATAATGAATCCTACCAGCAAGCTACTTGCCATTAAGTGTAAGCTCGCTTTTATTTTAAGATAACATAGGCATAGCGCTATAAAACAAGCGTATATCCAATTTGAGAAGTAAAAATATAATTCGGATTGGGAAATATCTCCTAAAACAAAATTTTTGATGCTCATAAATATAAGTATGTATAACATCAAAGGTATTTTTCGTTCTGTGTAGGTTTTTAAGTGAACGCTACTGATTATTTTAAGGTTTTTGAGTAGAAAAAAAATACAAATGGGAATAAAAATACTCAATACCGAAATACCTAGCAGTTTAGCCTTTACAATAGCTTCTGGTAAAAACCTGGGAGTCACCAAAAAATAAATTACACTACCTAAAAAGGGTAACCATAAAGGATGAAAAAGAGCACTTATAAATTTAAAAAAGAACTTCAAGATTAAATTTCTTTGCGTAATCTTGCTACAGGAATATCTAATTGTTCTCTGTATTTTGCTACAGTTCTTCTAGCAATAGGATAGCCTTTATCTTTTAATATTTTAGCTAATTTCTCATCGGTTAAAGGCTTTTTCTTGTCTTCTTTTTCAATGGTAATTTGTAGAATCTTTTTTATCTCTAGCGTAGAAACCTCTTCACCTTCTGAATTTGTCATAGATTCAGAAAAGAATTCTTTAATCAATTTTGTACCGTAGGGCGTGTCAACATATTTTGAATTTGCCACCCGACTAACAGTAGAAACATCCATGCCAATCTTATCGGCAATGTCTTTTAAAATCATTGGTTTTAAGTCTCTCTCGTCTCCAGTCATAAAATATTCGTACTGGTGATGCATAATAGCATTCATCGTTACAAATAGCGTTTCTTGACGTTGCCTAATAGCCTCAATAAACCATTTTGCGGCATCTAATTTTTGTTTAATAAACATGACCGCATCTTTCTGCTTTTTTGTTTTTTTGTCGGTTTCTTTATAGCCCTTTAGCATATTACTATACTCTCTAGACACGTGCATGGTGGGCGCGTTCCTGCCGTTTAAGCTAAGTTGTAACTCACCATCTTTGATTTTGATTGTAAAATCGGGTACAACGTGCTCTACAATTCGATTATTCCCAGCATAGGAGCCTCCCGGTTTAGGGTTTAAATGAGAAATTTCATCAATAACATCCCTTAACTCATCTTCACTAATTGAAAACTTAGACAGAAGTTTCTGATAATGTCTTTTGCTAAATTGCTCAAAAGCTTCCTCAATTATTTTTATAGATAAAGCAGTACTTTGGGTTGGGGTTTTTCTTTTTAATTGTATTAATAAACATTCTTGTAAGCTACGTGCTCCTACGCCAGCAGGATCTAGTTTATGTACTATCTGAAAGATTTTTTCAACTGTTTCTTCATCGGTATAAATATTTTGAGTAAAAGCTAAATCGTCTACAATCTCGATTGTCTCCCGTCTAATGTAGCCGCTTTCATCTACGCTGCCTACCAAAAATTCTGCTATTTGCTTTTCTTCTTCACTCAATCTAAAACTTTGCAATTGAGTTTTAAGATACTGCGAAAAAGATACCCCAGAAGCATAAGGGATGGTTTTCTCATCATCATCCTTACTATAGTTGTTGGCTTGAGTACGATAATCTGGAATTTCATCATCACTCAAATACTCATCTACATCAATTTCCGAATCTGTTTCTATAATTTCTGAATCGCTTTCTACTTCTTCATTTTTAAATTCATCATCAAAATTATCCTGATCCTCTTTTCCACTATCTAAAGCAGGATTGTCTTCTAATTCCTGTTTTACCCTTTGCTCAAAAGCTTGAGTAGGAAGTTGAATCAATTTCATGAGCTGGATCTGTTGTGGAGATAGCTTTTGAGATAATTTTAAATTTAATTGCTGCTTTAGCATAGTGAAAAATTAATATAGATTAATACAAAAATAATGAATTATTTAACAGATCTAGCACTAAAATTATGTTAAGCTTAGTTTTTGAGATTAATTTGGCACGTTACATCTATTTATGAATTGGCGAAATCGTTTAGGTAAAACCCCTTCAATATTTAATTTACTATTTGTAATAGGGTGCGTAAATCTTAATCCGAATGAACATAACATCAATCCGTTTTTATGATTATCTTGTTGACATCCATAAGTTTTATCGCCAAGTATAGGGAAGTTTTGTCTAGAAAGATGTATTCTTAATTGATGAGTTCTACCTGTAATAGGGTTTAACTGTAAAAGACTGTAGATCTGTTCATTTTTTTGGAGTATTTGTTTTCTTAAAATTTCTGTTCGAGCCGATTTAGATTCTATTGCGTCAAATGAGCAAAGGCCCTTATAATATTGGCCAGTAACAATGGCTTGATAAGTTTTAAAAATTTGTTTTCGTTCAAATGCTACAGAAAGTACCTGCTGCGCTTTTTTGGTTTTTGCTATTAGTAGCAATCCGCTTGTAGGGTTGTCTAGGCGATGAACGGGTTGCGGCCAAGGGAGTGCATCTTTTTGCTGCGATTTAACCAAGTTATGGGGCAAAGCATTCTCAATGGTTTTAAAATAATTGCCATTGGTAGGATAACCCGCAGGCTTTTGAATTACAGCAAGGTAATCATCTTCAAAAGACACATGAAAATCTAACTTGAAAATTTTTTTTGATTCTTCAAATTCTTTAAATAGCTCTAACATCATCCCCTCTTCGATAAAATCGGCGGTGCTCGCTACCTTACCGTTGATATGAATTAGACCTTTCTTTATTGCTTTTTTCGCGGCACTTCGGCTATAAAGATATTCAAATGCTTCTGCCGCATATTCTTGTATTCTATATGAATTGATCAAAGCTGGAACCTTATGTTTCTCTAAACTAATTTTCTTATTCATTGATAGCTGTACTCTTTTTCTTTACAGATTTAATTTTCTTAATTTATTTTACTATTAAAAAAATAAATATCCACGAGATTGAATCCGTAAAGTAATTCTAAAAATAAGCCCTTAGCTGAACGTTTCCTGTATGAATGGCTGCATTGTTAGGACTCTTTCTTCCTTGATAGTTTAAATTTAAGTCAAGGTAATTGGTGATTTTTTTTTGCGCGAGTAATTTCCAAGTATAATTGGTTTTAGGTTGTAAACCAGATAGCATTTGATACCCAACGGGGCTAAAAGCATCACCTTTAAATTCATTATAGATATAATTGAATTCTGTAGAAATACTATAGATCTGACTCTTTGCCCATTGCAAAGATAAGCCTAATCGCTGTTTTTGTAGTGTTTCTAGATTATTAATGATGTTTTCTTGTATGTCTAGCTCATAAAACAATTCAAATCGTTTATTTTGATCTAAAAGATAGGTCACTTTAGGGAAAATACGCAGGCTATTGATGTTGAAATTACGTGAAGGGAAGTTTTGATAGCTATTTTCATTTTTTGAAAGCTGCTGTTCTAAGCCCAACAACCAAACCGAGGCAATTCGGTGCAGATAATTTATTTGGTGACTTCTAATTTTGCCTTCTTGAACTCCTGTTATTAGAAAATTTTTGTTTTTGGCGTTTAAATAAGTGTAGGTGGTAGAGTGCTTTTGCTTACCCCGCTTATAAAAAAGACTGTTTCTAAAGTTGATATTGGCTCCTAATTCTTCTTGATCTTGTTGAAAAGGATTTAGGTTAAACTTGCCCGACGCTCTTCGAATTTTACGCTCTAGTAAATAACTGGTTTGATTATAAAAGTGATGCCAAAAGGCTGCTTTTTTCTGCTGATTTAATCGGGAGCCATCCAGAGTTAATACTTGACTAATTTTATTTTGATTGGTTTTAATAAAGATTTGATTTGGTAATAAAACCCGGACGTACTTCCCTTCGTTAGGAAAAGGGCTTATTTCAAACTCATCTAATTCTTGGGTGCCATTTTGATTGTAGTCAATCCAAATAAATTGCCCTTCTCCCGTATTAACTTCTACGTAAGTAAATTCCTGTTGCGCTAAGGTCCCGCTGTTGGTCTGGTAAAGCGTGTTGCTTTGTATAAACCGGTTAGCAAAATTTTGCCTGTACCTTATTTGGGCATTCAAAGAATTTTCAGCCGGAATGCTATTGGTATATTTTAATTTTCTGTAATTGGCAAAGAAGCTTAGTTGACTGTTTTCTTTTTTTAATACATTACCTTTTATGTAATAATTGTACGCGGTATTTACGTGGGTTAGACGGTTATTTCTAATGCTATCATTAGTACGCAGTTTAAAACCAACTTCGGTAAAAACTCCCGTACTGTCGCCAACACCCAAATATATTGTACCGCTTTTAAAGGCTTGCGAGTTTAAGGCTAAATCGTCACTTATTTTATTTTGCTCTTTCAAGTGTTCTGTGGCTATTCGAGTACCTGTATACCATTTGTTAAGTTGTAAATTTAAATCTAAATAAGCTTTTAAAAACTTGGTTTTCTCATATTGAGATTGACTGTTTAAATAGCTAGCATTTCCTGTTATATTAAAGCGATTAAATCGATTTTGCGTAGAAAAAACATGGCGGTTACCCGAATAGTTATTCTTGTAATTAAGATGTTCAAACCAATATTCTGTTTGATGAGAAGTGGAGTCAATGTACTTAAATCCGCTGCGATTAAAAATTTGATTTCCTTTTTGATTTTCTAAATTCCAATCTCTATCGAATTCAATAGCATAAATACGTTCAATAGGAGAGAAGGTATTTTCAATATAAGTAAGATCTTGTTGTATAAAAAATTGCGCTTTATTTGCGAAAGTTTTAAGCAGTTGCTTGCCTTCTCCTTTTAAAGCCAAACCAGTATTGTTTTGATCATCTATAGAAGAAAATAAATTTAAATCTCTTTTACTGGCGGCAAATTCAATATTCATGGCTGTTTGCTTATCACTGTATTGAGCTTTGGTCATTGCCACCTGTAACCTCTCGGGTGCATATAAACGTATTATGGGTGCGAAGTTACCTTGTTTTATACCATTTACTGGAGCCACATAGGTGTAAATTTTGCTTATAGCCGAATTACTTGCAAGAATGTAATCGCCCTGGTTGGGACCTACAAGTGTGAACTTAACTTGAAATAATTCTTCCTCTGGATCATTAGAATACACAAAAACTTCTTGACCGTTTACTTGGGTTTTGGTGTACAGCACTTTGTTTTCAGAAAAATTGCTTTCTTGGGCACTGGCAATAAACATCTTTTCTTGATTATCGCCTGCTTGTGCTAATTGATCTACCTGCTCTTGATTAAGATTTTGTTGAAGAGGCTGGTTTTTTAAATCGGTTTCGTGGTAAACGAATCCGCTTATTCGCCATTTTTCATCTTGAAAATCACCGCCAGCAGTGGCTATAATACGGCTGTAATTTTGCTCGGTATATTGAAACTCCACACGAATTCTCATCTCTGATGTGATAGGGAATGTGGGATTAAAAATTATTTCTCCAGCGGTATAATCAATAATATAATCTTCATTTTCTCCACGTGAAAGGAGATTGCCATTTACAAACACGCGTTCGCTTCCCGATATGATTAAAACAAATATTTCGTTATTGGGTCCAGTTAATTTGTACGGTCCTTGGTTACCTTCCTGCGCAATAAATTCATTTTGAGTGTATACCCCTTGCACAAGAGCAGCCGAAGCATGCGTTCTAATTTGGTAATCGTCACCTGAACTCAAATTGGCTTGAAGGTTTATGCCTTGTACCTTTTTTCTATAAGCGGCAAAAAAGCTCTGGTTTTCTACCAAATCTACATCACCAGCCCTTACCTTCCAATTTTTACTTTCTAGTTCAATAAAAATTTGATCAAATTCACTTAAGGTTTGAGCATAACCCTGCTGCTGTAGCGGAATATTAGCATCTTGTAGTGAAGCCCTTAGACTCACTCCGGGAGCAATTTCTCCAACTATTTGTAAATCAAGTTCAGAATTTAGTACCGCGCTTTGATTGGTGCCTACCGTAATCCCTCGAGAAATGCTTCCGGTGGTCGATAAACCTTCGAAAGGATTATAATTTTTAGGATCAGAAGGACTTTCTAAACTATAGGGTATGGCATTTTTAGGGTTTGAATTGACAATAATTACAGGATCAAACTGCTGGTACTTTCTCGTTAAAAAATCGGGGTATTTTTTATAACTGATATAAATGCTGTCATTGTTTTTCTGGTAAATAGGCGAGAAATAAATCCGCGCCAAGCGAAAGTCAACCCGGTATAGTGAAGTGTCAATAGCTTGTTGTTGATCATCTAGCACTTGAAACCTATAGGGGTTTATACTTACGCTATCTATCTGTATGCTATCTTGTAATTTGAGTTTTTTTAACTGTATACCATTCTCAACCTGACCTCTAGTCAAAAAAGAAAGAAAAAGAAAGAGAAAGGTAAGCCGTGATTTCATCTATATATAAAACTCAGTTTAGCATTCAATTATTACAATTGGCGTAAAAAAATACTACGGCAAAATTAGTAAGATGAACCTAATAAATTTGATTAGCTGGCGGGTATTTCTATTTTTGTAAAAACTATAAGAATGGTACTACTTTCTTACAATGTAAATGGTATACGCGCCGCTTTGCGTAAAAATTTAACCGATTGGCTTGCCAACACACAAGCAGATGTGGTTTGTTTTCAAGAAATAAAAGCCACGGCAGATCAATTTGATGATACTGTTTTTAAAGAATTGGGTTATGAATATTGTTATTGGTACCCGGCTCAAAAAAAAGGGTATAGTGGGGTAGGAATCATTAGTAAAAAGAAGCCCTTAAACGTAGCTTACGGTACAGGTATTGATTATATGGATGCTGAAGGAAGAAACTTACGCGTAGATTTTGAAAAATTTTCTGTTATGAGTCTCTACCTTCCCTCTGGTACCAATATAGCGCGACTAGAGCATAAATTAGGCTACATGGACGATTTTTACACTTACGTGGATCAATTAAAACAAGAAATACCCAATTTGATAATATCGGGAGATTATAATATTTGCCACGAGCCTGTTGATATTCACGATCCGGTACGTTTAAAAAAGGTATCAGGATTTTTACCTGTAGAAAGGGAGTGGTTGTCAAAGTTTTTGAATAACGGAATGATAGACTCGTTTAGGTATTTGCATCCAGAACGAGAGGAGTATTCTTGGTGGAGTTATAGAGCCAATGCAAGAGCTAATAATAAGGGGTGGCGTTTAGATTATCATCTAGTAAGTGAGCCACTGCAACAAAATATTAAGCGTGCCGTTATATTACCAGAAGCCAAACACAGCGATCATTGTCCAGTTTTGGTTGAAATAGATAAATAATTATGAAGAAATTTTTATTTGCATATTCCATTGCCGTTGGAGCTTTGGTAAGTTGTGTTCCGGCTAAAAAGTTAGCCGATTTAGAAGAGCAACACAAAGAGCTTAAATTACATGCGCAAGAGCTAGAAGCAGAAGTAGCCGATTGTGATAAAGCACAGAATAAATTAGAAGAGACACTTGAAGCAGAAAAATCTGCTTTTACAGCATTGAAACAAGAAAAAATGCATTTGAAAGATGAGTTAGAGGGTAAAACCCGGGCTTTAAGTGAACTGCAGGATTCTTATGATGCTTTAGAATCAAATAGCGCAGCCAATCTAGAAGCAAATTCAAAAAGGAACAGAGAATTACTTCAAGAGTTAGAGGAGAAAAGAAAACGCATAAATGCAGAGCAACAGCGACTAAGCGATTTAGAACAAAAACTAAGTGAACGCTCTGGCCGGATTGATGAACTAGAGCAATTGATTGGCGCAAAAGATGCAAAACTTAATGCTTTAAAGACAAGTTTGTCAAAAGCACTTACCAATTTTGAAGGTAAAGGTTTAAGTGTAGAGCAAAAGAATGGTAAGGTGTATGTACTAATGGAGAATAAATTGCTATTTGCTTCGGGAAGTTGGACAGTGGGTATGCAAGGGATTCAAGCCGTTAATCAATTGGCCGAAGTATTATCTAAAAATAACGACATCAATGTTCTTATAGAAGGCCATACAGACAACGTTCCTTATTCTGGAAATGGTGTATTAAAAGACAATTGGGATTTATCAACCAAACGTGCCACAGCCATTGTGCATTTATTGCAGCGAAACAAAAAGATTAAGCCCAATCGTTTAACAGCTGCGGGGAGAGGAGAGTTTGCTCCTGTAGCTAGCAATACTTCGCCAGAAGGGCGCGCTAAAAATAGAAGGATTGAGGTTATACTAGCACCTAACTGGGATGAATTAAATTCTCTTTTGAGTGTTCAAAATTAAGCTAGCTGTAAACTAATAATCAGTTAGGGGTAACAAATAAAAATGATTTAGAATTTTAAAAGCAATTCTAAATCATTTTTATTTTTAAGCAAAAAGATACTCTATTACCTCCTCAACTTTATTCACAAATAAGATTTTAATACCGTATTTTCCTATACTTATTTTGCTCTGTCCAGATAGCATTATGCTAGCAAAGCCTAGTTTTTCTGCCTCTAAAACACGTTGTTCGATTTTAGGAACTGGTCTAACTTCTCCTGCAAGTCCCACCTCGGCGGCAAAACAAATATCTTTAGCAATAGCTATATCTTCATTAGAAGATAAAATGGCTGCGATCACGGCTAGGTCAATTGCTGTGTCATCAACATTAATACCACCAGTGATATTCAAAAACACATCTTTGGCCCCTAATTTAAATCCTGCACGTTTTTCTAGAACTGCCAGTAACATGTTTAGACGTTTGGCATTATATCCTGTTGTTGAACGTTGAGGAGTGCCATAAACGGCAGTGCTTACCAACGCTTGTATTTCGATCATAAGTGGGCGTAATCCTTCAAGGGTAGCCGCTATAGCGGCGCCACTTAAATCTTCTTGTTTTTTTGAAATAAGAATTTCCGAAGGGTTGTTAACTTCTCTTAAGCCTTCTCCTTGCATTTCATAGATGCCTATTTCGTGGGTAGAGCCAAATCTGTTTTTATGTGCTCTCAATATGCGATAGAGGTGATTTCGGTCCCCTTCAAACTGCAAAACAGTATCTACCATGTGCTCCAATACCTTGGGGCCAGCAATACTTCCTTCTTTGTTAATGTGCCCAATTAATAGTACTGGAGTATGAGTTTCTTTAGCAAATTTTATAAGCTCTGCAGTACACTCTCTAATTTGAGAAATACTCCCAGCAGAACTATCAATATAATCAGTTTGTAATGTTTGAATAGAGTCAATAATTAAAATCTCGGGACTCAATTGCTCAATTTGTCTAAAAATATGTTGTGTTTTGGTTTCTGTAAGAATGTAACAATTCTTGGTGTCGTTTCCAATGCGTTGGGCACGCATTTTTATCTGTTGTAAGCTTTCTTCTCCAGAAACATATAAGGTTTTGTAGGGTAATTGAAGCGATACTTGTAACAACAAAGTACTTTTCCCTATACCTGGTTCGCCGCCCAATAAGGTTAAAGAACCAGGTACCAATCCGCCACCAAGCACACGATCTAGTTCTGTATTGTTGGTTTTAAATCGTTTTTGCTTTTCGTATTCAATTTCTTCAATCAAATGGGGCTTTGAGAGGCGTTTATGAGAGGCGGTTATATCTTTACTTTTCCAATCTTTAGTCTCATTTTTTTCAATGACCTCTTCTACTAGGGTATTCCATTGTTTGCAAGATGAGCACTGCCCTTGCCATTTTGCATGCTGTGTGCCGCAATTCTGGCAGTAAAAGGTAGTTTTTATTTTAGCCATTATTTTTGGTAACGTTTACAACCCAAAATCTTTTTTCAAGGTATTTATTTTTTCTAAAATTAGGTCTTTATTAATGAAAGCGACCTCTTCTTTCCCAAAAGCGACTTGATATTTCCGTAAGGCTTTTTTTGGCTTTCCACTTGTTTCATAATAGCGAGCCTCAAAATAATCACCCAGCATGGTTTTTTCGTGTGCTTTTGAAGCTAACTTGCTTAATTCTTTATATTCATCATATTTTTCATTTACTTCAATAGCTTTGGCAATCATTACAAAATCGCTTACGCGGATTTTTATAGCTAAACCATATTGATTTTCTATGGTTTTATATTTCTCGATTAAATGATCAACCAGTGCATTCGTTTCAAGAAGTATTTCATAATCTTTTGCAGAATAAGCTCTAAAGACCGAAAATATCTGTTCTAAAGCACTGGGGATAGCTTTTCCTACTAGGGTGTAATGTGTAGCGTTCTCGATGTTGTCAAAATAATAAAACAACTTTTGGTTTTCTAGTGTTCGTAAACGCTTGTCGGTGGCTAGAATTGTTTCGTGAAGGGCAGGGATGTCATTGCTACCCGTGGCTATGTAATACCATATTTTTTGGTCAATAGCTTTTAATTGGGTAGCAAGATTGTTAGATACAGGTCTTAGGTAATCTGGACTCAAGTTGATGTAGGCATCAAATATCGATTTGTCTTTAAAAAGATAATAATTCATGAAATTAGCGGTTCTGTTTTGCCCAATAATCATTTTAAAGGGAGCAATTCTATAATTTTTTTCGAGTAACGGAAGCAATTCCATTCCTAAAAATTCAAAAAACAGAGCGCCCTCGTCGGCTGGTAAGAGTGTTTCAAAATCTACCTTGGTATCGTTTTCTCTGCTGCCTATTTGATTTACACCCACCACTATCGCCTCAGGGATATCCTCCCAATAGCTGTAATAATCTATGTTGCCTGCAACTGGTTCAAAAAGATAGTCGCCATCAAGTACCACCACAAGGGGGTATTTTTTGTCTGTATTCTTATTATAATTCCGGGGGAGTTGAATTTTGAGTTCGCGTTCTACCTGTAATTTTTCAGATTTTATAATCTTGTAGGTAACTTGCGCTGATATAAAAAATGGAGAAATAAGGATTGATAAAATAACGATAAAATGCATCCTTTTCATATGAGCGGTTTCTAGTTGATTAACTGCTGGAAGATAAAAAATTTAATTCTTATTCTGAAATATAGGCAATAAAAATAAAGAAAGGCTTCCTAAAATGATATTTACTAAGGTTTGGGAGCCCCATAATACCCAACCGAAGGCTTCGCCAGTTTCTCTAGGTATGCCATATAAAAACATCGCACTACCTATGGCAATGGGGTATATGCCTATTCCGCCGTTGGAGAGCGTAATGGCAAAACTACCCACTACGAAGGCTAGCATAATTACATTGGCAGGAATATCTTCGGCACCATAAATGGCATATTTCATTACAAAAAACATGCTTATATACATAGCCCATATAAAAATAGTATGAAAAAGAAACCACCCTCGTTTTTCCATTCTTAAGATGCTTTTCATCCCAAGCAAAATGCCTTGGCCAAAATCTCGTAATTTACTTAGCCATTTATTTTTAGTTCGTTTAATAATCCGTAAAAACAAGACACCTCCACTTATTAAAATGGCAAGGGCCAATAATCCTATAAAAGGGTTGATTTCAAATCGGTTAAAAAGAAATATAAGTTGTTCGCTCTGCAAAAAGAAGGTAAAACTTACCACTAAAAAAAGCATAATTAAATCGGCTACCCGCTCAGAAATAATGGTGCCTAGACTGGTTTCAAAAGGTATTTTTTTGTAGCTGGCAACGGTAGCGGCCCGTAGTACTTCTCCCGAACGAGGAACGCCAAGATTTGCCAAGTAACCACTCATTACAGCCGGGAAACTAAGTTTAAAAGGTAATTTGTGGCCTAAAGGTTCTATTAAAAATTTCCAACGGTAGGCACGGGAAGCGTGGGAAAGCACACCAAAACTTACCGATAATAAGACATAGCCTATTTTCGCTTCAAGAATATTCTCATACAAAGCTTGACGTTCTTGTGGGGTGGAGTGTAAATAAGACAAATAAACAAAAAATACTCCCAAAAATAATGGGAGTATCGTCTTAAGGTATTTTAAATATTTCTTGCGAGGCATCTGCTTTATTCTAATAAATTATTTTCTTCATTAGGGAATAATATAGCGGGTTTAAAGTTTTTAGCTTCCTCGATATCCATTATGGCGTAGGTGATTAAGATAAGTACATCTCCTTTAGCCACTTTTCTCGCAGCCGCGCCATTAAGGCATATTTCACCAGAATTTCTTGGTCCAGGAATTGCATAGGTCTCAAGGCGTTCGCCATTGTTATTATTAACTATTTGCACCTTCTCACCCTCTACAATATTTGCAGCGTCCATTAGGTCTTCATCGATAGTAATACTACCTATATAATTTAAATCGGCCCCCGTAACTTTTACGCGGTGAATTTTTGATTTTACAACGTGAATTTGCATCTTTAAGTTGATTTAATTTAATGCTATATTATCTATTAATCGCACCTCTCCAGCATAAGCCGCTATAAATGCGCGGTATTTAATTTTGGCTTCTATCTTTGTTGCAGGCTCCAGGGTTGCTGCGTTTGCAATAATGAAATACTCCAATTCTAAAATAGCTGAGTTTTTAAACTCTTTTTCAATATCGGCACTTAGTTCTATAACAGATTTTGTGCCAAACTTTTGCTTTACTCCTTGCAAACTCTGAAAAATAAGGCTTGCCCTTTCGCGTTGCTCGGTTGTAAGCAATTCATTTCGGGAACTTCTAGCCAAGCCGTTTTTTTCGCGGCTTATAGCGCATGGAATAATAGTGACTGGTAATTTTTCAATTTCGACCAATTTTTTGATGATCAAGAGTTGTTGGTAGTCTTTCTCGCCAAAAAACGCATAATCTGGCTGTACTAGGCGAAGTAATTTGTTCACAATAGTTCCCACCCCGTCAAAATGCCCTTGCCTAAACTGACCTTCCATATAGTTGGCTAAAGGACCAAATTCATACGGGTGTGCTTGCAGTTTTTCGCTATACATAGTTTGTTCAGATGGTGCAAATAGTATGCAATCTGGATAATGCTTAGCCAGTAACTCGCTGTCTTTCTTTAAGGTACGTGGGTAGTTGGCTAAGTCATTTTGATTATTAAACTGAGTAGGGTTTACAAATATGCTAATCACAACAACATCAGTTGTGGTGTATGCTTTTTCTACCAATGATAAATGCCCGGCATGTAAAGCTCCCATAGTAGGTACTAGCCCAATCTTCTTACCTGCTTTACGCTTGGCAGAAAGCTGGTTTTCTAATGATTCTCTCTCGTGTATTATGTGCACGTTAATTTTTTTAACTCGTGCAAAATTAATATATTACTGGTAAACTGCATAAATTTTTGTAATTTTGCCTGTTTTTTGTCGTTAACAGTAATTTCCAATTCTAAATTATTTATGAAAGATAAACGAATTTTGTATGTGTCTTCAGAGGTAATCCCATACCTTCCAGAAACAGAAATATCATCTATGTCTTTTGAAGTTCCTCGCATGGTGAATAACCAGGGAGGGCAAATACGAATTTTTATGCCAAGATTTGGTAATATAAATGAGAGAAGACATCAGTTGCACGAGGTTATTCGCTTATCGGGAATGAATCTTGTGATAAATGATTTAGATATGCCGCTTATTATAAAAGTAGCTTCGGTACCTAAAGAAAGGATGCAAGTTTACTTTATAGATAATGAGGATTATTTTAAACGTAAAGCCACTTTAACCGATGAAGACGGCCAGTTATATGATGATAACGATGAGCGCGCTATTTTCTTTGCAAAGGGAGTTATAGAAACCGTTAAAAAACTAAATTGGGCGCCAGATATTATTCATGTACACGGATGGCTAGCCTCGCTTTTACCCCTTTATTTAAGAAATTATTACGGAAATGAACCTTTATTTGCCGAATCAAAAATTGTAACGTCTATTTATAATAAAGGTTTTGAAGGTGAGTTAGATAGTGAAATGCAAACCAAGGTGCTTTTTGATGGACTAGAAGATGATGTGGTAACCCCATTGCAGCAACCAGATTATGCTGCATTAATGAAAGTGGCAATTGATAATTCAGATGCATTAATTAAAGGAAGTGCAGAATTGCCAGATGGAGTTTTGCAACATATAGAAAATGCTGACGTACCTGTATTAGAATACAAGTCGAAGGAAGAATTTTCTCAAGCTTATCAAGATTTTTATCTGCACGATGTCTTGGGAGAGGAAAAAGAAGATTAATATATGAATTTTATCCGAATAGTTTTAAGTGCAATTGTATTAAGTCTAGTCTTTGTTTCTTGCGAAGATGATTTGACTCAAACAGGAAGCGGTCTGGTTGGTGAGACCAATTTTAATGCACAAAAGTACAACTTAGTCTCGCTGACGGCAAAAACTGAACCTATTAAAAAAGTTCAAACCAATGCCTTATCTAGTTATGCACTAGGATTTAATCAAGATCCTGTTTATGGTGAAACCTCGGCAAATATTTTAAGTCAGCTTCGTTTAAGTTTTCCAAACCCTCAATTCAATGGCAATCCTGTAGTTGATAGTGTGGTAATGTTGGTGCCTTATTTTAGCCGAATTGAGTCAAGAGAAGGAGAGAATGTTACCTATGCATTAGATTCCCTTTACGGAAATGATTCGTACACACTTGAAATTTATCGTTCGAATTATTTTTTAAGAGATCTAGATCCAACAGAAAACTATGAGACTCAGAAGTATTATAGTGACCAGCAAAGTTTATTTGAAAGCAATTTAGAAGGTACGCCAATTCATATTGAAAATAATTTCAGCCCTTCAGCAAGCGCTGTAAGTGTGGTTGATTTTGAGTCGGGTAAATTAGATACGCTATCTAAAAGCCCTAGAATGAAACTAAAGTTGCCTGCTGCTTATTTTCAACAGCATGTAATCAATAAAGCAGGCAGCGATGCTTTGCTAAGTAATGAAAATTTTAAAAATCATTTTAGAGGGCTTTATTTTAAAGTTAAGAATAATTCGGGTACGCCCTCACAAGCATACACCTTATTAAACTTGAGGTCTGATGAGGCCGAGATTTTAATCTATTATCATATTCCTGCTACTGGGGTAGATGAAGAAGATGAAACCGGAATTTACCGATTGAAATTTGGCGGTCAAATGGTGAATGTTTTTGATACGCAAAATCAAAATATCCCAACTGGGCAAGACCTTTATATTAAAGGAGGTGCTGGTTCAATGGCGGTTATAGATTTATTTACCGAAGAGGGCGAGTTAGAAGATTTGAGAGCAAATAATTGGTTAATAAATGAGGCTAATCTTACTTTTTACGTGAATGAATCGGCTTTAGCTGGAGGGGAAAAACAACCCAATCGCTTATTTATATATGATTTAACCAATGGTGCCACCTTGGCGGATTACACTTTAGATATAACCGCTAATGATAATAATCCGAATATATCAAGGCTGAACCATTTGCAACCGCTTACTACCGAAGATGGTGTTTCTTTTTATAAACTTAGAATTACGAATTATATAGGAGATTTGTTAAACCCGGAAAGCGAGCGTACTAGTTCTAAATTAGGAGTAGTATTATCTAATAATGTTAATGTATTTAATCCGGTAACGGTAGATTTGCCTAATGAGTCTGAACTTAAGCGGATTCCCTCGCCAATGGTATTGAACCCTTATAGCACTGTATTGTATGGTGTTCAAGCTCCAGAAGGCAAAGAATTGAAATTAGAAATTTTTTATACACAACCAGATTAATTATGTGTGGAATTGTAGGTTATATAGGTCATAGAGACGCGTATCCCATTGTTTTGAAGGGATTACAGCGATTAGAGTATAGAGGATATGATAGTGCTGGAATTGCATTGTATGATGGTGAATCGCTAAAGGTTTGTAAAACTCAAGGAAAGGTTCAAGATTTAAAAGAGAAGTTTGAGAAAACTACCGATACTAGCGGTACAATAGGAATAGGACATACCAGGTGGGCAACACACGGAGTGCCTAATGACGTAAACTCTCATCCGCACTACTCGAACTCTGGAGATTTGGTAATTATTCACAACGGAATTATCGAAAACTATGATGCCTTAAGAAAAGAATTGATTTCTAGAGGATATACTTTTCAATCAGACACCGATACAGAAGTGCTGGTTAATCTTATCGAGGAAATTAAAAAACAAGAAAATATAAAATTAGGTAAAGCTGTACAAATTGCACTTAATCAGACCATTGGTGCTTATGCGATTGCCGTTTTTGATAGAAATAAACCCGATGAAATTGTGGTTGCTCGTCTAGGAAGTCCTCTGGCTATTGGAGTAGGTGAAGATGAATTTTTTATTGCTTCAGATGCTTCTCCGTTTATTGAGTTTACCAATAATGCTATTTATTTAGAAGATGGAGAAATGGCAATTGTAAGAAGGGGTAGAGAGGTTAAAATCCGTAAAATAAAAAATGATAATCTCGTAGATCCTTACATTCAAGAATTGCAACTTAATCTTGAGCAGATTGAAAAAGGAGGATATGAGCATTTTATGCTTAAAGAGATATATGAGCAACCCGATGCTGTGACAGATACTTATAGAGGTCGTATGCTGGTTGAGCAAAGCTTGGTTAGAATGGCGGGTGTTGATGATAATCTCGAGCGTTTTTTAAATGCTGACCGAATAATAATTGTGGCTTGTGGTACTTCTTGGCATGCAGGTTTAGTTGCTGAGTATATTTTTGAAGATATAGCACGTATTCCTGTTGAGGTAGAATATGCTTCAGAATTTAGATATAGAAATCCTATAATAGGTTCAAATGATGTAGTTATTGCAATTTCTCAGTCTGGAGAAACTGCCGATACTATGGCTGCTATTAAACTGGCCAAAGAGAAAGGTGCCTTTGTGTTTGGAGTATGTAATGTTGTGGGTTCATCGATTTCGCGAGAAACGCATGCAGGAGCTTATACCCACGCCGGACCTGAAATAGGGGTAGCCTCAACCAAAGCATTTACTACCCAAATTACCGTTTTGAGTTTGATTGCTTTAAAACTTGCTAAAGCCAAAGGAGCGATTTCGAATTCAGTTTTTCAATACCATTTAGAAGAATTAGATTTAATTCCAGAAAAAATAAAAAAAGCCTTAGCTTCTAACGAGCATATTAAAGAAGTGGCTCAAAAATATATGAATGCAGCTAATTTCCTTTACTTGGGTAGAGGTTTTAATTTTCCTGTAGCACTTGAAGGAGCTTTAAAATTAAAAGAGATATCTTATATCCACGCAGAAGGATATCCTGCTGCCGAAATGAAACACGGCCCTATTGCCTTGATTGATGAAAAAATGCCAGTGGTGGTAATTGCAACCAAGAAAGGGCACTACGAAAAAGTAGTTAGCAATATTCAAGAGATAAAATCCCGAAAAGGGAAAATTATTGCAGTAGTTACAGAAGGCGACCAAGATGTAAGATCTATGGCCGATTATGTGATAGAGGTTCCCGATACGGTTGAAGCCCTCACGCCATTACTTACAACCATACCTCTACAATTACTCTCATATCATATTGCGGTAATGTTGGGTAAAAATGTAGATCAGCCCAGAAATTTAGCAAAATCTGTAACGGTAGAGTAAGTAATTTAAAATTTATGAAAGCGTACTAGAAAATTTATAAAAAAAATCTATCTTTGCAGCCAGAAAAAGCAATACCATTTTTGGTGATTACAAACTATAAATAAAACCATTAGATAATGTCTAAAGTTACAGGTAAAGTTGTACAAATTATAGGTCCTGTTGTTGATGTTGAGTTTAACACAGAGAACGCCGAGTTACCCAAGATTTATGATTCTCTTGAAATCATAAGAGAAAACGGAGCAAAACTCGTACTTGAAGTGCAAACACATATTGGAGAAAATATGGTAAGAACCATTGCAATGGATTCTGCCGATGGATTAAGTAGAGGGGCCGAAGTGGTAGCTACTGGTAATCCAATTCAAATGCCAATTGGCGATGATGTTTATGGACGTCTATTCAATGTAACTGGTGACGCTATTGACGGTTTAGGTGATTTACCAAAAACCGGTAAAGATGGTTTGTCAATACACCGTGAGGCTCCAAAGTTTGAAGACTTATCTGTATCTACAGAAGTTTTATTTACAGGTATTAAGGTAATTGATTTGATTGAGCCTTATGCTAAAGGTGGTAAAATTGGTCTTTTTGGAGGAGCAGGAGTAGGTAAAACCGTTCTTATTCAGGAATTAATTAACAACATCGCCAAAGGACACGGTGGACTTTCTGTGTTTGCTGGAGTAGGTGAGCGTACCCGTGAAGGTAATGACTTGTTGCGTGAGATGTTAGAATCTGGAATTATTAAGTACGGAGATGATTTTATGCACTCGATGGAAGACGGTGGATGGGATCTTAAGAGAGTAGATAAAGCTGCTATGAAAGAGTCTAAGGCAACCTTCGTATTTGGGCAAATGAATGAGCCACCAGGAGCACGTGCTCGTGTTGCCTTGTCTGGTTTAACCATTGCGGAATTCTTTAGAGATGGAGCAGGAGACGGTCAAGGTAAAGATGTACTTTTCTTTGTAGATAATATATTTAGATTTACCCAGGCAGGTTCTGAGGTGTCGGCATTATTAGGGCGTATGCCTTCTGCTGTAGGTTATCAGCCTACCTTAGCAACAGAAATGGGGGCTATGCAGGAGCGTATTACTTCAACTAAAAAAGGATCTATTACATCGGTACAAGCAGTATATGTACCAGCAGATGATTTAACCGATCCAGCACCAGCAACTACATTTGCTCACTTAGATGCTACTACCGTATTATCGCGTAAAATTGCCGAGTTGGGTATTTATCCTGCAGTAGATCCGTTAGATTCTACTTCTAGAATTCTTACCGCTGATATTCTTGGTGATGATCATTATAATTGTGCACAACGTGTAAAAGAGTTGTTGCAGCGATATAAAGAATTACAAGATATTATTGCAATCTTAGGTATGGAAGAATTATCTGAGGAAGATAAACTTGCTGTATCAAGAGCAAGACGTGTACAGCGTTTCTTATCGCAGCCATTCCACGTAGCAGAACAGTTTACTGGTTTAAAAGGAGTCTTAGTAGATATTAAAGATACCATTAAAGGGTTTAACATGATTATGGATGGTGAGTTAGATCACATACCAGAAGCAGCGTTCAACTTGAAAGGGACTATCGAAGAGGCTATCGAGGCTGGAGAAAAAATGTTAGCTGAAGCTTAATCATAAAGAATGCTTTAAAGCTTTAAAATTTAAAAGTATGCACGTAGAAATTGTAACCCCAGAGAAAGTATTGTTAAGTGCCGAAGTTGATTCGGTGGCAGTACCGGGTATTAATGGTGAATTTCAAATGCTTAATAATCACGAGGCTATTGTATCTGTTCTGGTAGCAGGGAAGGTTAAAATAGACGGGAAAATTGAGTTAGACGAGTCCATCGCTAAAGAATTTGCAACTGGTGAAGATGGTAGATTAGAGTACCACATTAAAGGCGGCGTGCTTGAATTTAATAATAATAAAGCGATAGTGTTAGCCGATTAAATTGATCTTACTATAAAACTAAAAAAGCCCGAACACTAGTTCGGGCTTTTATTATCTAAAATAAAGCATTAGTAATAATCAAAATTAATAGTATAACGTACAGTTTGTACTTGGGTGTCAAGGTTTTCAGCAATAAAGACTCCTTCTACAGGATAGTCACCTGTATTATAAGTGTAGTCTACAGTATATGAAGGCCATTGAGATTCATCATACTCTTTCTTTTCAGTAATATTGTAAGGACAAATACAGTATAAATCTTTTATGATTCTTCCTATACTTGTTGTTGTTGAGCCGTTATATGAAACACCTGTTAGATTTTTATCTATTACAAACCCAAACTCATCAAATAAATAATAAAAAGGATTATTATTATTGTCAAATTGTAAAAACTGCTTAAAGCCTGGGTCATATTCGTTTTCAAATGTTTCGGTTTTCTCTATTTTGTTGCTAGCATCGTAAAAAATATTGACAGTAGGAAACATGTTTAAGCCCATAATTTGCGAGGTTAAACCATTGTTGTTATAAGCGTAGATATAACCAGCGATTTCCTTTAATGTATTATTACCATGGTAGCTATGAACTATGGAGCTTTCAACATTGCTAAAATTATTTGAATCACCGAAATCCACAGAAGTGGCATTAGGGTTCATTTCATATTTAATGGTTTCTTCTATTTTATCTGAAGCATTATATGTAAAAGAATAATAAGTAATTTTATTTAACTCATTTACATAAGCAAGTTTATCTAGCTTATTGTCGTAGTAATGAAAATAAAAAGAATAAATATCTCCATTTTGGTCTACAGTAAAGGATTTTAGTGAATTGGGGGCGGTGGTTTCTGTTTTATCTTCTTCAATGATTTCTACTTTAGAATCATCGTTGCTGCAAGAAGTTATTAAGGAGAAAGTAAGAAATAGGGGGAGTAGTACTTTTATTGATTTCATAAGATTAAGTTTTTTCTAGCTAAGTAAAGATAATCAATTATAATTTATGTACAATAATATCTCCTGGTTGGCAATCTAATGCTTCACAAATAGCTTCAAGCGTGGTAAAACGAATTGCTTTGGCTTTCCCAGTTTTTAAAATAGATAAATTAGCTGTTGTAATGCCAATGCGTTCAGCCAAGGCTACAGACTTCATCCCTTTTTTCTCTAAAACTTCATCTAACTTAATAATAATGGGCATAGTGTTTTAACCTTAAATTGTTAAATCATTCTCGTGTTTTATCTTTTGATGTTCTTTTAATAGTTGACTTACAATTAGCATAAAAACACCAATACAGCCCGTAAACAAAACGTAATGGCTATTATATACGCCAAAATTAGCTCCGCCAAGGAAATTTTCAAAAACAAAATATTTTAAAACACCTAATGCAATCTCAGTTAAACAAGCTAAGATTAACATAAGACCTATGCGCTTGATTAAGCTCACATGTTTTTGGTTGTTAAATCCATTACGGAGGAAATTTTTTGCTACTTTTCTGAAATTTAAAATGGCATAGAAGAATGAAGCCGAACTCAAAAAAGCGAGCAGTAGGAAAATTGTTTTGATTAGCCAGTTAAGTTCTGTTTTTATAGGTGCCTCAGGTGCCAATAACTTGAGCCCAAAAAACCAACTAAGAATATGATTAAGCAAGGCAAACCCTACGATAAAAGCCAGAATGTCTAACAAGGTGAAAAAAATTATCTTTTTTGTCATATGGTTAAATTTATCTCGTTTTTATGTTGTTGAGCAACTTTAAAAATTTTGGATAAAAACAGGAAAAATAATCCTAAAACTAAATGGAATAGGGTGCCAGTAAAATCATATTTGATATGCAAGCCAAATTCTATTTTACCTTGGGTTATTAAGACGGAAATAAAGCTTGCTAGTAGCTGTACAGCCTTTATGGATAAAATTAAAATTCCAATGATTTTTAATCTATTGATCTGATTGAGGCTGAAAAAGTCCTTTCTGTAAAAATGCGAAACAAGGTCTTTAAAAAGTTTAAGGGTAAATATATAGAGCATACCAGTTATGATCCAACTATAAAAAATTAAGCTGTGAGTTGCTGATGCGTTTATCGACAGCCAATGTAAATTCTCCATTGCGGCTAAATCTTGACTAAAAAATTTCATATAAATCAATAGCCCCACTATAATTATATAAAATAATACAGATAGATAAAATAAAGTTCCTATGAAGGTGCGTAAAGTTTTTAAGCTATTCATGATATTATTGTTTATCGATAACAAATGTAAATAAAATTATCGAATAACAATAATTAAAACTGCGTATAATGTTATCAACGTGTTAAACCTGTAGAATATAACTTTCGCTGCCAAAGGTTTAACTTTTAGTTTTTATATTTGTAAATTCAATACTTTTATCTATGCTTTTAGCCATATTAATTGGATTTTTTGCGGCATTATCTCAGTTGTTGTTTGGTAAATTTATGAAGGGTAAACTTTCTATTTTACTAAGCTTAGTTCCGCTAGCATTATTTATATTTTTTGTTCAATATATTCCGGCCATTGCCGCTGGCGAAATTGTAACAGTCAAGCACACTTGGGTTTCCTCATTTGGGGTAGACTTAGATTTGAAATTAGATGGTTTAGCGCTTCTTTTTAGTTTGATGATAACAGGAATAGGAACTTTGGTTTTTATTTATACCTCGGCTTATTTAAAAAATCATCCTATGCTAGATAGGTTTTATGGCTATCTATTCATCTTTATGGCCGCTATGCTTGGGCTGGTACTATCTGATAATTTTCTGGCTATGTTTATCTTTTGGGAGCTTACCAGTATTAGTTCATTTTTTTTAATCGGATTTAATAATACCAATCCAGATTCCCGAAAATCTGCTTTAACTGCGTTATCTATTACCGGTATTGGCGGATTACTATTTCTAGCAGGCGGGTTGTTGCTTGGGGAGGTTACTGGCACCTACCAGATTTCTCAAATGATAAGTCAAAACGAACTTTTAGTAAATCATAGTTTGTATGTCTTAATTGTGGCGTTAATTTTTGGAGCAGCTTTCACCAAATCGGCTCAGTTTCCTTTTCATTTTTGGCTGCCCGGTGCGATGAAGGCCCCTACACCGGTTTCAACTTATTTGCACTCTGCAACCATGGTTAAAGCAGGAATATATTTATTGTTTAGGCTTTCGCCGGTTTTAGGAAATAGCGATTTTTGGAACAACACCCTGTTAATCGTTGGGGGTATTACCATGCTTTATGCCGCATTTCACACCTTATTCAGAACAGATTTAAAAGGAATTTTAGCTTATTCCACAATTGCAGCTTTAGGTATTCTTACTTTTTTAATAGGTTTAGGTACCAAAGAATCTTTTATTGCAGCCGCCGTATTTATTCTAGTACACGCGCTTTATAAAGCAACTTTATTCCTTATGACCGGTGCGATAGATTTATATACCGGCACGCGAGATGTTACTAAGCTTTCAGGCCTACACAAGGTTATGTTGCCTATTGCTATAGCTGGAGGTTTAGCTGCAATTTCAAATGCAGGAATTCCACCTAGTATAGGTTTCATAGGTAAAGATCTTATTTACGAAAGTACTTTGCATTTTAAACATAACGCTATTTTACTTACCACGCTTGCCATTCTTACTAATATATTAATTGGCTATGCAGGCTATGTTGCTGGGGTTAAACCATTTTTAGGGAGAACGCCTACAGGATTAGAAAAAGTAACATTCCCACATCCGGCTATTTGGATACCACCAGTTATATTAGGGGTGCTAGGATTTGTTTTTGGTTTATTTCCAAGTCTGGTTGAAGCCTCTCTTATAAAACCAATAGTAGCTACTACTGGCGTAGATACAAGTGATATCCATATCAAGTTATGGCATGGTTTTAACACCGTATTGGGTTTGAGTGCTATAACAATCATTTCGGGAATCGCTTTGTATTTTATTTGGAAACCCAATGCTACTAAACGCTATTTTATTCAACGTTTTGATAAACTTTCGCCAAAGTTTATAATTGAAACCTTGGCGGATTGGTTCGAATCTTTTTCGGATTTGTGGACAAGAATTTTTCAGAACGGATATTTGCGCAATTATATCACCGTAATTGTAGTCTTTTTAATTTCATTGGTAGCCTTTACACTGCTTAACAATACGACTTACCAAATTGATTATAGTTCTTTTTCAAAACTAACCATATATGAAGTGGTTTCTTTATGTATTTTGATTTTAGCTATAGGCTTTGCGGTGTTCACGAAATCGAGACTAGCAGCAGTTGCGGCTACAGGGGTTATGGGATATAGCATCTGCCTATTTTTCGTGTTTTATAGTGCTCCAGATTTAGCTATGACACAATTTGCTATTGATACTTTAACCGTTATCTTATTCGTTTTAGTTTTATATAAACTTCCCCGCTATTTAAATTTATCAGACTATAAAACCCGAATTAAAGATGGTGTTATAGCCATAGCCTTTGGTGGATTAATCAGCATACTAGCTTTAGAAGTTCTGGCACAGCCCCAAAATAATGAGATAAGCGCTTATTATGCAGAAAATGCGTATGTGTTGGCGCATGGTAAAAACGTAGTAAATGTTATTTTAGTTGATTTTAGAGGTATAGATACTATGGTTGAAATCTCTGTTTTAGCTATTGCGGCTATAGGAGTTTTTGGGTTATTGAAGCTCAGATTGAAGTCAGAAGAAAGAAAACAACAATAATTTAAAAGAGATGAGAACCTTAATTTTAAAAACAGCTTCAGATTACCTTTTGCCTATCTTGTTGCTTTTTTCAATATTTATCCTTCTTCGAGGGCATTATTTGCCTGGAGGCGGATTTGTGGGCGGACTAATGGCATCTATTGCTTTTGTTTTGCACGCGTTTGCCAACGGACTCAAAGACACAAAAAAATTATTAAAGTTTCATCCAGGATTTTTGATGCCTGCAGGTTTGCTCTTGTCTTTTTTGAGCGGATTGTTACCGGTAATTCTTCAGGATGCAGCTTTTATGACAGGCTTATGGCTAGAGAACCCTATACCAGTTATAGGTAGTATAGGTACTGCGCTATTTTTTGATGTAGGCGTTTACATTGTTGTTCTAGGAGTCACTTTAACCATTATATTCACCATTTCAGAATCAGCTTAATATGGAGTTTCTTTTAGCTATAATGACAGGAGTTTTATATGCAGCGGGTTTGTATATGATGCTACGAAGAAGTTTAGTAAAACTTATAATTGGGCTTATTATCATTGGTAATGGGGCAAATCTGCTCATTTTTTTATTAGGTAGAATTACTAAAGGTGCTCCGCCTATTATTCCAGGAGACACTAAGTTCTTTGCCGATATTTATGCAGATCCCGTTCCGCAAGCCCTTATTTTGACAGCCATTGTTATCAGTTTTGGTTTGCAGTCTTTTGCCATAATATTGATAAAACGAGCTTACCAAGTAGTTAAAACAGATGATTTAGACGAAATGAATACCATAGAAGAAGAAGTATGACGCAACAATTTTTACTATATCCATTACTTTGGCAATTGTTTTTAAGCATCGTGTTGATGTTTGCTTGGCGCCATATCCAAATACAAAAAATTATAAGTATTGTAGGAAGTGCAATTGGGGTGGGCCTTTCTGTAGCTCTCTTTTATGAGGTTTGGCAAAATGGTACCTTGGTAGTTCAAGCCGCCAGTTGGAAAGCCCCTTTCGGAATAAGTTTTGTGGGCGATATGTTAGCGGCCACTCTCGTATTGTTAACATCTATAGCTGGGCTCGCGGTATCTAGCTATTCGGCGGCATCACTTATCCCAGCCAGATTGAGATTTGGCTATTTTTCTATTTTCCATTTTTTAATTTTAGGCCTTACAGGAGCATTTTTAACCGGCGATATCTTTAACCTTTATGTTTGGTTCGAAATTATTATAATAAGCTCATTTGTTTTAATAACTCTTGGTGGCGAAAAAGCACAAATAGAAGGTGCAGTTAAATATTTTACATTGAACTTTCTGGCTTCGATTATTTTTTTAACCGCAATTGCTGTGCTTTACGGATTAGCCGGATCGTTAAATATGGCAGATTTGGCTATTTTAATTCCACAGATTGAAAATAGAGGTCTGGTAGAAGTTGCTGCGATTCTATTTTTGGTGGCTTTCGGAATCAAATCGGCTGTTTTTCCACTGTATTTTTGGCTTCCAGCCTCATACCATACGCCTCCATCTGCTATTGCTGCGATTTTTGGAGGTTTACTCACAAAAGTAGGCGTATATGCACTAATTCGTTTCTTTAGCCTAATGTTTGTAGAAGATGTATTGCTTGACCAAATTTTAATGGTAATAGCTATACTTACATTAATAAGCGGAGGTCTAGGCGCTATGGTGCAAACTAACGTACGAAAGGTATTTTCTTACTTGATTATTTGCCATATAGGATTTATGATTGCTGGTTTGGCAATGTTTACAGAATTGGCAATAGCAGGGGCTGTGTTTTATTTAATTCATGATATCGTGGTAAAAACAAATCTGTTTATGATTAGTGGTTTAATTTACCGAATTAAAGGAAGTAATAGATTTAAAGAGCTAGGCGGTATCTATAAAGAATATCCAAAATTAAGCTTAATGATGATTATTCCCATGTTTTCGCTTATAGGAGTTCCCCCTTTGTCTGGTTTTTGGCCAAAGATTAGCTTAATTATTGCTAGTTTCGATACGCAGAGTTACTTTATTTTGGCAGCCGTTATTTTTGCAAGTTTTATAACCCTAGTTGTAGTAGCTAAGCTATGGGCTGAGGTGTTCTGGAAAGATCCAGATAAGTTTCCTAAGAAGAATCACTTCTTGTACTTTAAGAAAATGACTCTTGCTAGGAAATTGCAAATGATTTTACCTATATTGATGTTAACAGGAGTTTCGTTATATTTAGGTTTTGGAGCTGAAAACATCCAGCAGTTGTCTATACGGATAACCAGTGAATTAATGAACACCGATTTTTATATCAATGCGGTTCTACCAAATAATTAACTATGAAAAATAGATTCTTATCTAACATACTACTTACCTTTATTTGGGTGGCCATTACTGGAGATTTTAATTTTTCTAATTATGTATTTGGCTTTGTTTTAAGTTTTGTGGTTTTGTATGTGATTACCCGAGGTAAAGGTGATGCGAAGTATTTTAAAATAATACCAAAGTTAATATCCTTTGTTTTCTTCTTTTTATATGAATTGCTAAAAGCAAACTTACAGGTCGCTTATGATGTGGTTACCCCAACCTTCTATATGCAACCAGCAATTGTTCAGGTGCCCTTAGACGCCGAAACAGAATTAGAAATTGCCTTATTGGCTAATCTTATAACTTTAACACCAGGTACTTTGAGTTTAGATGTGAGTGATGACCGAAAAGTTCTGTACGTGCACGCCATGTACATGGAAAACAAAGAAGATTTTGTAAGAGATATTAAAAATGGTTTTGAAAAACGTTTATTAGAGATTTTAAGATGACAGTAGAAGAATATTTATATTATATCATATTGCCCATTCTGGCCATTTCGGTGCTATTGGTTTTTATTCGCTTTGTTATGGGGCCAAGAATAGTAGATCGCGTAGTAGCATTAGATTTATTAATTACAATTGGTATAACCATTATTGCTGTTTACAGTATTGTTTACGACCAATCTACGTTTTTAGATATCGCAATGATATTAGGGCTTATCGCGTTTTTAAGTACTGTGGCTTTCTCGTATTATCTAGAAAAAAGCAATAAAGCAAACTTGAATAAAGCTCAGAAAAATAAATAAAAATGACAGATGCACTCATAATAGGTTTTTCAACATTAGGCGCAGTATTTATTTTTTTGGCTGCAGTAGGGTTCTTACGTATGCCAGATACATACCTACGTATATCGGTAACCACAAAAGCCGTTACGCTGGGGGTAGGGTTAATACTTGTGGCCGCGGCCATTTATTTTGATAATTTATCGGTAACTTCACGTGTACTGGCTATAATTTTATTTATAATTTTAACTGCACCGGTAGGGGCTCACTTAATTGGCAGAGCAAGTTATTTGTTAGGAATGCCTTTGTGGAAAAAAACAAAGAGAGACGATCTTAAGGGGAAATACAAGCGAATTACACACCATTTAAGTAGTAAAGAAGAGTTTGTAGAGCACGAAAAGGAACAAGAAGATTGATTTTTTGTCGAAAAAAGTTCAATCAAACCGATAAAAAGTGGAAGAATTTCGTATTTTTGATCTAGCTAATTAATTTAGTTTTTGTAAATTAGGATATTGGGGTAACCTGATTTAACATTTAAGCCTTGGTTCTACCAAGGCTTTTTATTTTAAAGCCTATACCAAATGCAAAAATTGAATTTACAATCTATTGAGCGGGTTCAAGATATTAGCCCAAAATCTTTTAAAGAAAACTACCTGAAGCCACAGAAACCCCTTATCATAGAAAAAGGCATCACCCATTGGCCAGCCTACCAAAAATGGAATTTAGATTATATGGTAGAGCAGGCAGGAGACAAAGTTGTCCCTTTATATGATGATCGACCGGTGCGGCATGATGAAGGCTTTAATGAGCCGCACGCTCGTATGAAGCTGAAGGAATATGTAGATTTATTAAAAAATGAGCCTACCAAATACAGGATTTTTTTATGGAACATCCTTAAAGAGGCACCAGATCTTCAAAATGATTTTAATTACCCAAATTTTGGGGTTAGGTTTTTAAAAACTTTACCGATGTTATTTTTTGGCGGAAAAGATTCTTACACCTTTATGCATTATGATATCGATTTGGCCAATATTTTTCACTTTCATTTTCACGGAGAAAAAGAGGTAATTTTATTTGACCAAAAGCAAAATGATTATTTATATAAAATCCCTCATTCTTTAATTGTAAGAGAAGATATCGATTTTAGTAATCCAGATTTTAAAAAATGGCCTGCATTAGTTAAAGCTAGAGGGTTTAAGGCTAGTTTAAAGCATGGGGATATGTTGTATATGCCAGAAGGATATTGGCACTATATGCGATATGTTACTCCAGGTTTTTCTATGAGCCTTAGATCAATTCCGCGAAAGCCAAAAAACCTAGCAAAGGCAATTTATAATATTTTTATTATGCGCAATTACGATAACTTTATGCGAAAATGGAAGGGGCAAGATTGGATAGACTATAAAAACAGGGAGGCTATAAAAAGAACCGAACATAAATTGAAAACTACTTGATATCACCCTGATTTTGAATTTGCTCATACACCAGATGGGTCTCCCAACCTCTATAAAGAAAGTAATTCATTACTTTTTTCTTTTTATTTGCTAGATTAGATTCTGCGGTAGCATTCCATTTTTTTTCAACAAGACGGCTTAACTTTGCTAAATACTCAGATTCGTCGATTTGATTTAAGCTGGTTTTGATATTTATAGCGCTAATCTCTCTACGTTTCAGCTCGTTAATAATTCTTTTTTTGCCCCAGTTTTTTTGATTGAATTTGCTAATGGTAAATATTTTTGCAAAGCGTTCTTCATTTAAAAAGTCCTGCTGAATCAACTCGACTATAATATGCTCTTTTGCTAGGGGAATTATATGGAGTTCATCTAATTTTTTATTGACCTCTTGGTGACATCGCTCTTGATAAGCGCAATAACGCATCAGTTTGATTTTGGCTTCCTCAACGGTAAATGACTTCTTTTTCACGATTCTTTTTTTTGAATTATAAAAATAAAAAAAGCCCGAGAAAATAAAACTCGGGCTTTAATTTTAGGAAATAATTTCACCATTTTTATCGTGAAAATGATATTCCAGATACGTGTAAGCGTCTCTAGGTAATATTTTAACCCATCGCTTGTGATCAAAAAACCACTTGCTTCTGGGTGATGGAATACCTTTAGTTAAAAAGGCGGCAATAAAAGGGTGTGCGCTTAAAGATAAGTTCTTGTGCCCTTTTTTAATATGTTTTTGAAGGTCGGCATTTATTTTATTAATGACCACAATAGGAGCTTCTATTTCTCCATTTCCGTTAGGATTTTCTTCGCGGGTTTTAATATTCATTTCCGGCCTTACGCGTTGTCTTGTAATTTGTACCAATCCAAATTTTGTTGGGGGTAAAATTTTGTGTTTTGCGCGATCATCGCTCATCTCATCACGCATATGATTGTAGAGCGTTTTACGATTTTCGGCGTTACTCATGTCAATAAAATCTACCACTATAATACCTCCCATATCGCGTAATCTTAATTGGCGAGCTACTTCTGTAGCGCTTATAAGATTTACCTCTAGAGCGGTATCTTCTTGGGTTTTTGCTTTGTTGCTTCGGTTACCGCTGTTCACGTCTATAACGTGCATGGCTTCTGTATGCTCTATTACAAGATAAGCTCCTTTACTCATAGAAACAGTTTTACCAAAAGCAGATTTTATTTGTCTTTCAATACCATATTTTTCAAAAATAGGAACGTTAGACTGGTATAACTTAACAATAGACTCTTTTTGTGGGGAGATTTTTCCCACGTAATTTTTTAATTGTGTATAAAGGGTTTCTTCATCGGTCACAATAGCGGTAAAGGAGTCGTTGAACATATCTCTTAAAATGGAAGAAGCTCTACTTAACTCGCCTAATACTTTTGTAGGATGCTGGGCTTTATACAATTTTTTACACATGCCAGTCCATCGATTTACTAAGTTTTGCAAATCGCGGTCTAGTTCTGCTACTTTTTTGCCTTCTGCTACAGTTCGTACAATTACCCCAAAACCTTTTGGTTTTATACTTTTTACCAATCGCTTTAAGCGATCTCTCTCCTCTTTATCTTCAATCTTTTGTGAGATAGAAATGCGATTTGAGAAAGGTACCAATACAATGTATCTTCCTGCGAAAGAAAGTTCACTGCTTATTCTAGGACCTTTAGTAGAAATGGGTTCTTTAACTATTTGTACCAGTATAGACTGATTTGATTTAAGAACATCAGTAATACTGCCGTCTTTATCAATATCTTTCTCAAAAGGATAATCCTTTAAAGAAAAGTCTTTTTGTTTACCTGTGCTTACACGTTTTACGAATTTTAATAAAGTAGAAACTTGCGGGCCAAGGTCATGATAGTGTAAAAAACCATCTTTCTCATAGCCTACATTAACGAAGGCTGCGTTTAAACCTGGCACAGCTTTTCTTATCTTAGCAATAAATATATCACCTACAGAAAAGTTGCTGTCATCTTTTTCTTTATGTAATTCAATTAGTTTTCCATCTTTTAGTAAGGCAAAATCAACAGCATCGGAATTTGATCTGATAATTAATTCTCTATCCATAATTCCAGCTTAATAGATTTATTATCCGTATATAAATATACAGATGGATTAAACAATTTTACTCACAGGTTATGTAAATAAATAAATTGAAACCTTTTTTTAAAGGCTTCTTTGTCAATGAACGTTTGAACAAAAAGAAGTAGTGCTAAACTACTTCTTTTTCTTATGACGGTTAGCTCTTCTTCTCTTCTTACGCTTGTGCGTCGCTACCTTATGTCTTTTTCTTTTTTTACCACTTGGCATAAAAATATGTTTTTAGATTAATAAATGATTTTTGTTACTTTACTTCTACATTGGTTTTTACACCTTCTACAAATACTTTTGCAGGTTTAAATGCAGGTATATTGTGTGCAGGAATTTTTATAGTTGTATTCTTAGATATATTTCTTCCTGTCTTTTCTGCTCTTGTTTTTATGATAAAGCTACCAAAGCCTCTTAGATATACATTGTCACCATTCTCTAAAGATTCTTTTACCTCTTGCATAAAAGTTTCAATAGTCGCTTGTACGTCCGCCTTTTCCATACCTAATTTATCTGAAATATTCGCTACAAGATCTGCTTTCGTCATCGTTAAGTTATTTTAAAATATGGGTTAATATTTTCGAGGATGCAAATATACTAATTTAATTATCAATAAGTCAAGCATTAAATCGTTATTTAGTTTTCAATCTATTCTATTAAATTTGTACATTCAAATTTTGTCTATGCTGTTTTCTGAAAAATTAATTGACTGGTATTCAATTAATCTACGTGATCTCCCTTGGAGAGCAACCCAAGATCCTTATAAAATATGGTTAAGCGAAATTGTGTTGCAGCAAACCCGTGTAGCACAAGGCATGCCGTATTACTTGCAATTCTTAGAGCGATTTCCTACAGTTTTTGACTTAGCAGAGGCGAAAGAAGATGAGGTTTTAAAGCTCTGGCAGGGCTTGGGGTATTATTCGAGAGCTAGAAACCTGCACGCAACAGCACAATATATTGCGCAGGAAAAAAATGGGATTTTTCCGCAAACGGCTAAAGAATTAAAAAAACTTAAAGGCGTGGGAGAATATACGGCTCATGCTATAGCTTCATTTTGCTTTCGTGAACCTGTTGCCGTTCTAGACGGAAATGTCTTTAGAGTGCTGAGCAGAGTTTTTGGAGTAAATGACGAAATTGATACTCCCGCAGGAAAAAGGATTTTCAAAGATTTAGCTCAAGAATTACTCGACAGAGAAAAACCAGGTCTATACAATCAGGCCATTATGGAATTTGGGGCTTTGCAGTGTACACCGAAGATTCCAGATTGCACTATCTGTCCGTTTTCCAAGAATTGTGTAGCATATCAAAATCAATTAATAGAAGACTTACCTCGAAAAAAGAAGAAGGTTAAAGTTAAAGAAGAACACATAAATTATTTGGTGTTGTTAGACAAAAATGGCAATACTTTTATGAAGCAAAGAACACAGAAAGGTATTTGGCGTAATTTATTTGAATTTCCTAGACTAGAAAGTGAATTTGTTAATGACGTTTCTGAGGGCTTAAATGAAACTATTAGGTTGAAATCGTTAGAAAATCATAATGTAGAATTAACCGCTTTTTATCCAAAGCCGGTAAAACATTTATTATCACATCGTAAGCTGCATATTCAATTTTGGATAGGTAAATTTAGTGATTACTCTACATTTTCTTCGATGGCAAAAAAATATCATTTTGTGCAAAACATTCATACCTTTGCAGTTCCAGTGGTAATTGAAAGATTTATTGGAGCGAGCGATTTTTTCAACTCGTAGTTTTTTTTTACATTTACTACTATAATCAATTAATAAAACTATGTCAGGAACCTTAAATAAAGTAATGCTTATAGGGCATACAGGAGATGAAGTGAAGATGCACTATTTTGAAGGGGGTGGCTGCATAGGTAGATTCCCTTTAGCTACCAATGAAGAATACCTAAATAAGTCAACTGGTGAGCGAGTAAGCAATACAGAGTGGCATAACATTGTAGTGCGTAATAAAGGAGCCGAAATTTGTGAAAAATACCTTAAAAAGGGAGATAAAGTTTATATAGAAGGTAGAATTAAAACCCGAAAATGGGTAGATGATAAGAACCAAGAGCGGTATAGTACAGAGGTACAATGCACAGATTTCACTTTTCTTACACCCAAATCGGCGAGTAATCAAAACCAAGATGCTAGTTTAGGTGTTGCAAATGAGGCCAAACCGCAGACGCCAAACCCCAATACAAGCCACGCTGGATCGGTTGATACCGAAGACCACGATGACTTGCCATTTTAATTCTTGTTTAATTAATCTTTTAAGACTTGGACCCCGACCCTTCCAGTTTGTTGCTTATTTATAGTTTAGGATATTTTGAAGCCTTGGGTATTTTTGGGCTTTTTGTTCTGTTAATTTTTTCGGCCTTAATATCTGGTTCCGAAGTTGCTTTGTTTTCTTTAAAGCCTTCAGATTTTGAAGTAGAGCAGGGATCAATTCCGGCAAAACAGCAAATATTAATACGATTATTAGACAGACCCAAGCGTTTATTAGCTACTATTTTGGTTGCCAATAATTTTGTAAACATTGCTATTGTATTGCTTTTTGATCAATTGGGAGAGCAATTATTACATCAGTTAAACACAAGTATACTAGGACTTAATTTACGTTTTCTGGTTGAAGTGGTAGTGGTAACTTTTTTAATTCTCTTGTTTGGCGAAATCCTTCCTAAAATATATGCTAATCGTAATCGTTTACAGTTTTCATTGTTTATGGCCTATCCTTTAGCTTTCCTAGATAAGCTTTTTTTGGTATTTAGTATACCCATGCGTTTTGTTACTTTACGGATTCATGAGCGTTTAGGAAAGCAAAAGTCTAGCTTAAGTGTAGATCAATTATCGCAAGCTTTAGAGTTAACCAATGCAGAGGATACTACCCAAGAGGAGCAAAAAATCTTACAAGGCATTGTCTCATTTGGTAATACCGTAGCCAAACAGGTAATGAAGAATAGGATGGATGTTTTTGCGCTTAATAAAGAGCAATCTTTCAAAGAGGTGGTTGATGAAATTATCGAAAATGGATACTCGAGGATACCAGTATACGAAGATAATATAGACCAAATTTTAGGTATCCTTTACATTAAGGACTTATTACCTTTTTTAGAGGAGCGAGACTTTAAATGGCAAAACCTAATACGCGAAGCTTTTTTTGTTCCAGAAAATAAAAAATTAGATGATTTATTGAATGATTTTAAACAAAAGAAAAATCACCTAGCTATTGTTGTAGACGAATATGGAGGGACGAGTGGAATTATATCTCTTGAAGATATCATAGAGGAAATTGTGGGCGATATTAGCGATGAATTTGATGATGAAGATTTAATTTACTCTAAATTAGACGAAAATACTTATGTTTTTGAAGGTAAAACTGCCTTAAAAGATTTTTATAAAATAATTGACCTTGATGAGGTAGAGTTAATCGAACAAAAAAAAGGAGAGGCAGAAACTCTAGCTGGTTTTTTACTTGAAATATCGGGAGAGTTTCCCAAGCGCAACACCAAAATAGAAATTGGGCACCTTACTTTTATTGTTGAAATTGTAGATAAAAAAAGAATTAAACAGGTGAAATTATGTATAGGAGCATAAAAATTTTAAAATACTTATTGGTGGTTGTATTGCTTTTATTTTCTTGTGAAGAAACAAACACTCCTAAACCCGGTGGTTACTTGGCACTTACTTACCCAGAACCAACCTATAGTATGCGTGAATTTTTAGCTTGCCCTTATGCTTTTGAAATTAATCAAATAGCCAAGATTCAACCAGCAAAAGCAAAGCAAAACTGTTGGTACAATATAGAATACCCTACTTTAAATGCTACTTTATTTTTAAGTTACAGGCCAGTAAATAAGGACAATTTAAGGGATTTGTTAGTCGATGCTCAGCGTCTTCCTTTAGAGCATACAATTAAGGCAGATGAAATTGAGGGAGATACCTATGTAAATAATAAAAGAAAAGTATATGGTACTTTTTATGAAGTAAAGGGAGATGCCGCCTCTCAAGCTCAATTTTATGTAACCGATAGTGTAAATCACTTCCTAACGGGTTCACTTTACTTTAAAACAAAACCTAATTTTGATAGCATTCAACCAGCAGCCGCTTATCTTAAAACAGATATGAAGCGTTTGCTTGAGTCATTACAATGGCGTTAATTTATCTCTGATGTAATTTTTTTTGCTTTCTTTTGCAAAAAAAAGAAATGCAGCAATCGGTGCTTAAATGGGTTTACTTATTCGCCCTTTCCTTGGTATGGGGAAGTTCTTTCATACTTATAAAAAAAGGTTTGGTTGGTTTAACTCCGTTACAGTTGGGGTCGTTACGCATTTGTTTAGCGGCTTTATTCTTAATGATTATTGGTGCTAGAAGTCTTAAAAAAATTCCGAAGGTTTCTTGGCGTTATATTATTCTATCGGCATTTCTTGGAAGTTTTTTTCCTGCTTATTTGTTCGCTTTTGCCGAATTAGAGGTAGATAGTGCTGTGGTATCTATTCTTAACTCAACGGTTCCTATTTTAGCCATAATTGTAGGAAGTTTATTCTTTGCTCAAAAAGCCAGTAAAAAGCAGACTATAGGGGTAGTAATTGGCTTAATAGGTAGTATAATACTAATAGGGAGTGGCGCAACTACTAATCAAGATCAGAATTATTGGTTCGCCTTGTTGCCTTTGTTTGCCACGACGATGTATGCATTTAATGTTCATATTATCAAAACTTATCTTCAAGATATATCCGCTTTAAGCATTACAGTGGGTTCTTTTATAGTATTGTTTTTTCCAGCGCTTTTTTATTTGCTTTTCAGCGGATTTTTTACAACTAGATTGCTTAATGATCCCATTGTATATGAATCTATGGGTTACATAGCGATTTTAGCGATTGTAGGCACTGGTGTTGCTAAAATATTATTCAATAGATTGGTGCAGCTTTCTAGCCCGGTTTTTACCACATCGGTTACTTATTTAATTCCTGTAGTGGCTTTATTCTGGGGATTTCTAGATGGTGAAAAGTTTAGTTGGATGCAAGCTTTTGGCGGTTTTGTGGTGCTTATTGGAGTTTTTTACGCTAACAAAAGAAAAGCAAGAAAATCTTACAAGCAAGTCAATCAAATCAATATATAAAAAAAGGTCTGGTTCTTCTTTGAAAACCAGACCTTTTAAAGATTTATCGCATTTAGATTATTCGAAATCCTTACTGCTTACTCCTTTATTAATAATAACATTCTTCATGTTAATATCTAAATTTTGAGGTCCCATGCTCATTGTCATTGAGTGTGGAATTTTAACTCCATTTACCTCTTTGTAGTTTCCGTAACCAACTGTATTGCTAACGGTTTGTCCCATTTGTTCTGCGGTTGTAACTGATTGGATTTTAAGACCAGTTTCTACACTGTAAAAATCTTGCGTGTTTTCGGTAGTTTGAACCACGTAAGCTTTTTTACCGTCAACCATTTCAATACCTGTTAATTTGGCATCGGCGGGCACATTTAATTCAGGAAATAATCCACCAGATTTTTTGGCATCCTTAATTTGTTCTGGGGTAAAGTCGATTTTTTGACCCTGAGCCATCACGTATCCAGTTTCACCATCAAAAACTTCTTTACTCATTGTCATTCCATTCATACTTACCACTCTAGCATATTCACCTTTCTGGGTGCTTTTGATGTTAAAGTTAAGTGTCATCCCTTGAATTTTTCCTTCGCCTTCCATGGCTAGGCTTTTAACATCCTTAAGTTTTTCTTTTCCACCAATAGCTTTTAGATAGTCGTTGTAAACAGTTTCAACGTTTACACCTTCAGGAAGCGCTATTTTGTAAACAGGGCGATCTACCTTATTACCTTCTTTGTCAAAGTAAAATACTGGAACTTTTTTACCATTTAAGTGGATGTTCTCTAAATTTTCTAAAATTTCTGAACCTTTACCAGCTACTACAATTTGCATTTTATCTGTTTTGTAGTATTTGTTAGCAACACGTAAAATATCTTCTGGGGTTACTGCATTGATTTTTTCTAAAAAAGTCACGTAGAAATCCTCAGGTAAATCATTGGTTTCGATATTTAGTGCATAATTAGCAACGGTTGAAGGACTTTCTAAGCGCATTACAAAATCTCCTGCAAATTGACTTTTAGCATTATTTAAATCCTCAAAAGAAACAGGTTCTGTTTTTATACGGTTAAATTCTTTAAACGATTCTACAATAGCACTATCTGTAACTGCATTTCTTACGCTGGTTGATGCAACAAAACGGCTTGCATACTTGTCTGAACCTGTACTTGTTCTGGCTCCGTATGTCCAACCGTGTTCTTCACGTAAGTTCATGTTCAAGTAACTTCCAAATGCACCTCCTAAAATTTGGTTGGCTAATAAGACAGGGAAATAATCTTCATCTGCCATTTTTAAGTCAATAGCATTCTGTATACGCAACTCGCTTTGTACGGCATTGGGTACATCTATAAAGTTAACTTGAGTGTATTGTACTGTAGGTAAATTAGGAAGCGCTGCCGCTGGAGGCGTGTCTGCCTGCCAAGATTTGAAATTCTTCTTAACTAATTTCTTAACTTCTTTGGTTTTGATATCACCTACAACCACCAAGTATGCATTTTTCGGTGATATGTAATTTTGGTAATATTTCTTTACATCGTTTAAAGTTACATTTTCTACAGACTCCTCTGTGGCAAATTCCCCGTAAGGGTGATTTTTACCATATACTAAAGCAGAAGAAACGTTGCTAGCAATAGCTCCAGCGCTTTTGGCACTAGATTTTATACCTTCGATTAATTTTGCTTTTTCAGCATCAAATTCTTCTTGGGTGAATTTTGGCATTAGTAAGCCTTCTGCCATAAGCCCAAATACTTCTGGGAAGAATTTAGATAATGAGGCTGCGCTAGCGCTAGAAGTTCCGTATCCTACTCTAGCTCCTAAAAAGTCAATACGCTCATTGAACGCGTCTTTGCTTGTGTTTTGCGTTCCAGTACCCATAAGTGCACTAAATAGAGCTTTAACGCCTTCTTTGTTACCTTCTGAATGTGGTTTGTTATCTATGATTAATGTGGCGCTTACCCTTGGTAACTTGTGATTTTCAACCACCAATACCTTTAGGCCATTTTTAAGCGTAAAAGTATCTGGTTGTCCTAAGTTGATTTTTGGGGCTGGCCCGGGCTGAGGTTGTTTAGATCGATCTATTTGTGCGTGTGCTCCAAAGAGAGAAACACATAAAAATAGAATGGTAAATATTTTAAATTTATTCATGTTGTTTTTATTTAGCGTCTTCTGGTGTTGGTAAATAATCTAAATCAAGTCTTTGATTTTTGTTCAAGTACTTTTTAGCTACTTCTCTTATTTCTTCGCGTGTTATACTTCTATAGATGTCAATTTCTTCATTGATTAGATCTACATCGCCGTATAACGTATGGTAGGTAGCTAAAGAAGAGGCAATACCCTGAATGTTGCTGTTAGAGTTTACAAATCTATTTTCAAATTTATTTTGAAGCTTTTGATACTCCTTTTCGCTGATCAATTCGTTTTGTAGTTTCTCAATTTCCTCATCTATAGATTTTCCTAGCTGCTCAAGTGGCGTGTCACCCATTGCTAGAGCACCCATCACATAAGTTCCATAATCTTCTTGCGACCTAGGAAAGGCTAATACCTGTAATGCTTCTTTATTTTCATCAACCATTTTCTTATACATTCTAGAACTTTTACCATCGGTTAAAATAGAAGATATCATGTCTAAAACATAGGCGTCTCTATCTTTCATTGAAGGTGTTCTGTACACATAAAGCTTGGCAGGAATTTGAATGTTATCATCATATTCGGTTGCTTTAATAGTTGAAGTAATAGGATCTTCTTTAACATTTACTCGTTCAACCTCTGGCTTAGCTTCAATTGGGCCAAAATATTGCTCGATTAACTTTTTAGTGTTAGCTTCTTCAAAATCACCGGCTACCACTAAAGTCGCATTATTGGGACCGTAATACTTTTCAAAAAATGCTTTAAACTCATCTAATTGAGCAGCATCTAAATCTTCCATCGTTCCGATAACAGAATTTTTGTAAGGATGTTTTTCAAACATATAAGGTGAGATTCCTGTGTTATAAAGAATCTTACCGTAAGGAGCGTTATCTATTCGCGATCTTTTCTCTTCTTTTACCACTTCGTTTTGAGTGTCTACTCCAATTTGATTAATAACTGGGTGTAACATACGTTCTGACTCCATCCATAACCCAAGTTCTAAATTGTTTGAAGGGAAGGTCTCGTAGTAATAAGTTCTATCTTGCGTGGTATTTGCGTTGTTTCGACCGCCGTTGGCTGCTACAATATTAAACCATTCGCCACGTGGAATATTTTCTGTCCCTTCAAAAAGTAGGTGTTCAAAAAAGTGTGCAAATCCTGAGCGTCCTTCTTCCTCATCTTTAGCTCCTACGTGATACATTACTGCCACGGTAACAACAGGGGCAGTATTATCTTGATGTAAGATTACATCAAGACCGTTGTCTAGGGTGTACTTGCTAAATTCAACTTGTTGGGCAAAAGCTCCAAAAGTCAAAAGTAACGAACACACCGTTAAGCTGATTTTTTTAATCATGTTTTATTTGTTTAGTTATTTATTAAATAAGACTCCAAAAATACAAATTTGTTACAAAAATAGGTAGTAATTTTCAATTAGCTATAAATTACTGTATTAAGGTAAATTTAACAAGAACTTAATTAATAACTTATTCCTTTTTAATTAAATTTAGTGAAACAAAAATTATGATTATGAGAAGACAAAATATTCCTATTATATATGGCTTTGGGATAGCTGTAATGCTAAGTGCTTATTTTCTAATCCTAGCTCTTTTCGGGTTGCATGTTTACCCGGCTTTTAGTTTTTTTAATGCGGTGATTACATGTGCTGGTATTTTTCTTTGTATTCGAGCTTACAAGCGCAATATCGAATCTGAATTTAATTATCAAGATGGTTTTACTGCAGGTATAACTTCGGGATTCATCGCCAGTATTCTGTTTACTTTATTTTTTGGTGTGTATGCTACGCATTTGCAGCCTGACTTTTTAGAGCAAATGGACATTAAATTGATTAATAATTTTGCATTGCTTTTATTCATTGTGGCCATAATGGGTTTTGCTACCACCTTAGTGGTTACCTTAACTTTTATGCAGCTGTTTAAAAACTCTTGGAATGCAAAGAAACATCCTGTAAACGAGTATAAAAAAAATCATGAGCATATTGTAAATTAGAAAAATAGACGTATATTTGCATCCGTTTTAATTAAATAAATTTACGCTATGTACGCAATTGTAGAGATAGCAGGGCAGCAATTTAAGGTTGCAAAAGACCAAAAAGTGTTTGTTCACCGTTTAGCAGGAGAAGAGGGAGACGAGATCTCTTTTGATAAAGTTCTTTTGGCTGGTAATGGTGATGATATTACTGTTGGCGCCCCGGCTATAGAAGGAGCTCTTGTTGGAGCCAAAATTACTAGACACCTTAAAGGAAATAAAGTAATTGTATTCAAAAAGAAGCGAAGAAAAGGTTATCGTGTAAAAAATGGTCACCGTCAGGCATTAACAGAGATCGTTATCAACGATATTTCTCTTAATGGAGGTAAAAAAACAAAGGCAAAAGCCGAATCAAAATCTAAAGAAGATAAAGATTTAAGTAGTTACACAGTAGCTGAACTTAAAGAAATGGCTAAAGAAAAAGGTCTTGAAGGTTACTCTTCTTTAAAGAAAGCTGAGCTTATTGAAGCTTTAAGCAAATAAGTATTAATTTTAAAATTTACGTAAAATGGCACATAAAAAAGGAGTAGGTAGTTCGAAGAACGGTAGAGAGTCAGAATCGAAACGTCTTGGGGTTAAAATCTTTGGAGGGCAAGCAGCTGTAGCTGGTAATATTATCGTTAGACAACGCGGTACGGCACACAACCCTGGCGAAAACGTTTATGCAGGTAAAGATCATACTTTACATGCAAAAGTTGACGGTATTGTTAAATTTACGAAGAAGAAAAACAATAAATCATATGTTTCTATAGAGCCATTTGAGGCTTAGAAATGTATCGTAAATAAATCTTGAAAACCTCTAACCTAGCGTTAGAGGTTTTTTTGTTATAATTTTTTTAAAATTGATAGAGGTAGCGTAATTTCCAATTAACTTAGAATTCTAAATAAAATATTTAATTATGAGAAGAGTTTATGTAAGTATGGCACTGGCTGCCGCAATTTTAAGTACGAGTTGTTTGGGTTCTTTTAGCGCGTTTAATGGGTTGAAAGATTGGAACCAACAAGCTACAAATAACAAATACGTTAACAATGTAATATTTTGGGGGCTAAATATTATTCCTGTTTACGGATTGTTCTTTTTGGGGGATGTAATTATTTTTAACGTGATAGAATTCTGGTCAGGTTCAAATCCTATCGCGATGAAACCTGGTGAAATGGAATCGCAAATCATAACTCACGAAGGAGTAACGTATGAATTAATTGCAACTACCAACACTATGAAAGTTAATGTTCTTGACGGAAAAGATAAAGGTCGCAGTGCCACTTTCTTTTATTCACCAGAAGAACAATCTTGGAATTTAAAACAAGAAGATGAAGAGGCGATTAAGCTTGCAGCTATTGAAGAAGGGAATTATGTAGTTTATTTGCCAGAAGGTGAGGTGGTTAAAATGAACGCAGCAACCACTACAGAAAACGGATTGGCCATTCTTAATAGCAAAATGGTTCAATATAATGAAGCTTTAGTTTCTAATCAGTAAAAGAAAAGTTTTTCAAATAAAAAAGCCGCGCTCATTTGCGCGGCTTTTTAGTTAAAATTATTTTTTGTATTAGTAGCGGTAGTATTCAGGTTTAAATGGTCCTTTCACTTCAACTCCTATGTATTTTGCTTGATCTTCAGAAAGATCAGTTAGCTCAACACCAATTTTTTCTAAGTGTAGCGCAGCTACTTTCTCGTCTAAGTGTTTAGGAAGCATATAAACTTCATTTTTATATTTATCGCTATGATTCCACAATTCAATTTGAGCTAAAGTTTGGTTGGTAAATGAGTTACTCATTACAAAACTCGGGTGTCCAGTTGCGCAACCTAGATTCACCAATCTACCTTCGGCAAGAAGTATGATATCATTTCCATTCACCGTGTATTTGTCAACTTGCGGTTTAATCTCGGTTTTAGATTCTCCATGATTTTCATTTAACCAAGCCACATCTATTTCATTATCAAAATGACCAATATTACATACAATAGTTTTATCTTTCATGGCTTCAAAATGCTCACCTCGAACAATATCTTTGTTACCTGTTGTTGTGATTACAATATCGGCTTTAGGTAATACCGTTTCTAGGCGTTTTACTTCGAAACCATCCATTGCTGCTTGTAACGCGCAAATAGGATCAATTTCGGTCACCGTTACTATCGAGCCAGCTCCTCTAAATGAAGCAGCCGTACCTTTTCCTACATCTCCATATCCACACACTACTACTCGTTTTCCAGCAAGCATAACGTCTGTAGCTCTTCGAATAGCATCTACGGCACTTTCTCGACAGCCGTATTTATTGTCAAACTTAGATTTTGTTACCGAGTCATTTACATTAATGGCTGGCATGGGCAGGGTGCCGTTTTTCATACGTTCGTATAAACGATGCACTCCTGTGGTAGTTTCTTCAGAAAGACCTTTGATGTCTTTCGCCAATTCTGGGTAGCGATCTAAAACCATATTGGTTAAATCTCCGCCATCATCCAAAATCATATTTAACGGCTTGCGGTCTTCTCCAAAAAACAATGTTTGTTCAATACACCAGTCGAACTCTTCCTCGTTCATGCCTTTCCAAGCATATACAGGAATCCCAGCTTGAGCAATTGCTGCTGCGGCTTGATCTTGTGTAGAAAAAATATTACAAGAACTCCAAGTAACTTCCGCGCCAAGCGCCACTAATGTCTCAATTAAAACTGCGGTTTGTATAGTCATATGCAGGCAACCTGCTATTCTTGCGCCTTTAAGAGGTTGTTGGTCTTTGTACTCCTCGCGTAATGACATTAATCCTGGCATTTCGGCCTCAGCCAACTCGATTTCTTTGCGTCCCCAATCGGCTAAACTAATATCTTTTACTTTATATGGTACATAACCTACTGTTTTCGTGCTCATATCCTTATATTTGTATTTATCAATTCATGTGCAAAAATACATAATAATCAATTAACAGGATGCCTCTTTATAAAAATATAACAATTGATGAGCGTACTAAAGTGCTCATTTGGAAGATAGAAGAGTCCTTAGCATTTTTGAGCGAATCAATTAAGCTTACGCCTCATTGCCAAAAACGTTTAGATTCGATGAAGTCTGAAATTCATCAACGTGGTTTTATGAGTATTCGACATTTGTTAGCATTAGAGGGCTATGAAGATTGTGATTTGTATTATGATGAATTTGGGAAGCCACACCTAAAAGATGGTAAGTATATTTCAATAACTCATTCATTTACCTTTACAGGGATAATTATAAGTGATAGGCCAGTTGGTATTGATATTGAAAAGCAGCGAGATAAAATATTGCGAATAGCGCATAAGTTTACTCCTATACAAGAGTATCATACCTTGGCTAACGATGAAGCAAAAATTAGAAAACTTACAATTGTTTGGGGGATTAAAGAATCGGTATATAAAGTTTTAAGCATACCAGGTTTAAGATTTTTAGAACATATCTATGTTGAAGACTTCGACTTTGATGCGGGATCAACAGCGGCTAGTGTGAGTCATCTTGCGCAGGGTACCTATGAGGCTGCTTTTTTGGAGTTTGAAGGTTTTACTTGTGCATATATATTACCCAGCATGTAATGCAAAATTCAATTGACAACCAAAAAATTTTAAAGTTTTTAAAGGCATCTACTGCGGGTTTGGCAATTCTTATTGATCCAGACAAAGAGGAGGTAGAAGATATACCTAATTTAGTAAAGAGCTTACCGGCAGAAACAACTTGTGTGCTGGTAGGGGGTAGCCGTGTGGAGCCAGGAAAAAGCGACTTGATTTGTAAAAATATTAAACTATTTACTTCTTTACCCGTAATGTTATTTCCTGGTGATGAAAAACAATTGAGCTCTAATGTAGATGCAGTATTATTTCTTTCTTTGGTCTCAGGAAGAAATCCAGAATTTTTAATCAATCAACATGTCAAGGCTGTACCGTTTTTAAGAAAACATGCTCTCGAAGTCATTCCTACAGCCTATTTGTTAATTGATGGGGAAACTCGAACCGCCGTTAAAGAAGTGACGCAAACCCAACCTATACCACAAAATTCGGTTCAATTGATTGTAGATACTTGTTTAGCAGCAAAATTTTTGGGAATGCAATTGATTTATCTCGAAGCAGGTAGTGGAGCGCAAAAACCAGTTGATTTAAACATTATTAAGAAACTTAAGCAAGAAATAGATTTGCCCATATTGGTAGGGGGAGGTATAAGGAGTCTTAGCTTAGCGAAAGAATATTATAAAGCCGGTGCCCGAATGGTTGTAGTAGGAACAGCTTTTGAACAAAGAGCATTAATATAGAAACTATGAATTGGTTGGAGTGGTTTTTTGAGCCTTATATTGGTGTTTCTTCGCATCTTATTTTACTTGAAATTGTGGCCGTAGTGTTCGGGTTTTTATCGGTTTGGTACTCTAAAGAAAATCATATTTGGGTGTATCCTACAGGAATCATCAACACCAGTATTTTTGTATACATTTTGTGGCATTACGGTTTACTGGGAGATATGCTAATTAATGGGTATTACTTTAGTATGAGTATCTATGGCTGGTATATTTGGTCAAGAAAAAAAAATGGAGAGACTTTACATAAAATAGAACATGCCAGTTTTAAAGAACATTTATATGGTTTACTTCTTTTTTTTGGCACAGCTATATTTGTTATAGGGGTGTACACTGTATTTGAAAAATGGGATGGATGGATTTCTTATATGGATGTTTTTACCACGGCAATATTTTTTGTTGGCATGTGGCTTATGGCCAAACGTAAAATTGAAAATTGGATTTTTTGGATTATAGGTGATTTGGTTTCGGTGCCCTTGTATTTTTATAAAGGATTGAATATGGCAGCAGTACAATACATATTATTTACTATCATTGCGATTTACGGATATTATTCATGGATAAAGATTTACAACAACAACCAAGTAATTGTATCAAAATAGTTTTTTTTGGTCCAGAGTCAACTGGTAAAACCACCTTGGCAAGGCAATTAGCAGAACACTACCAAACACAATGGGTACCTGAATTTGCACGTGACTATTTGCAAAGAAAATATGATGACTCTGGTGTTATTTGTGAAGAAAAAGATCTTATACCCATTGCCATTGGGCAAATAGATCTAGAAAATAAACTTGTAGTATTAGCGAACAAAGTGTTATTTTGTGACACCAATGTATTGCAAACTTACTGCTATGCTCAAGTGTATTACACAAACTTTAAAAATGAACGCTTAGAGCAAGCGGCGCAAAAACATCAATACACCTATTATTTTCTTACAGATATTGATGTGCCTTGGGAAGCAGATGATTTAAGAGATAAACCCAATGAACGCCAAGCTATGTTCAATCATTTTGAGCGGGCTTTGCAAAAAAATAATTTGCCTTATACACAACTTTCTGGCAGTTTAAACACACGCGTAGAGTTGGCAAAAAAGCAAATTGATAAACTATTAAGCAATGATTAATAATTTTGATTTTTCTCAGAAAGATATAGCCCAACTAGAAAAACATGGTTTAAACCAAAACCTTATAGCCAACCAGATGCGTTTGTTTGAGAATGGTGTTGAGCCTATCAAGTTGGTCGAACCTGCAACTGTAAATAATGGTATTAAATCTCTTTCTCCAGAGAAAATAGCGGGCTTGCAGAATGGCTTTCTTAATTATCAAGGAAAAAGTCTAAGTTTTATTCCAGCTAGTGGCGCAGCTTCACGTATGTTTAAAGACTTATACAGGTTGCATGAACTATCGAATAGCTCTGAAACACTAGCCAATACCCTGCAAGAATCATCTTGGAGTTCGTGGTGTAATTTCTTTAAGAATAAAAACAAATTGGCTATATATCAGCAACTAAGACCCTTTTTAAAAAATAATAATCCAGGTTACGAGAGCCAAAATGAGAACCAACAAAATTACTTATTTTTAAAGGCATTGTTTCAACCTGTTATTCAAGGAGAAGCTATTGTAAATTTACCTAAGGCACTTGTACCTTTTCATTTAGAGCAAGATAATGTAATAACTGCTTTTGAAGAACAACTGGTTGAAGCGTGCTACACCCAACCTCTTGAAAGAGTAGCTTTACATTTTACCATTTCAGAAAGTAAAGCTTCTTTATTTAAAAAAGTGGTGGAGAAAAAACTTAAAGCTTTGGAGGAGGCATTTCAGAAAAAGCTTGTAATTGATTTTTCATATCAGAAAAGACATACCGATACTTTAGCGGTAGATCATGGAAATAAGCCAGTAAGAGATAGAGAAGGTCAGCTTATTTTAAGACCTGGTGGGCACGGGGCTTTATTAGATAATCTAAATGATGTAGATGCCGATATTGTTTTTATTAAAAACATAGATAATGTAAGTTCAAAACGCATTCTTCAGGAGAATGTTGTTTATAAACAGGCTTTGGCCGGATTGCTAATTGAAGTACAAGACAAAATTTTCTCCTTATTAAATGAGTTAGAAGAAAAGGGTTTTAACGAAGCTTTAGCAACGGAGGCTGATAGCATTGCCGAAACCTACTTTTTTAAAAAAATTAATTTTGATAGTGCTCAGGCAATTTTTAATTTTTATAATCGGCCTTTGCGGATTTGTGGTATGGTTAAAAATCAAGGAGAGCCAGGTGGAGGTCCGTATTGGGTGCAACACGATAACCAACACCCTAGTTTACAAATTGTAGAGTCTTCTCAAATAGATAAAAAAGATAAAAACCAATTGGCTATATTAAAAAAATCAACACATTTTAATCCGGTTGATTTAGTTTGTGGTCTTAAAAATTATAAGGGTAACGCCTTTGATTTAACTCATTTTAGAAATGAAAACGAATGTTTTATTTCAATCAAATCTAAAAATGGGGAAGAATTTAAAGCACTGGAGTTACCGGGACTATGGAATGGTGCTATGGCTTATTGGAATACAATTATGGTTGAGGTACCAGTGAATACCTTTAATCCTGTAAAAACAGTTTTGGACCTATTAAAGCCAAATCATCAATAGGTTTGCAAGAAGAAAAAATACTAGCCGAAACACAATTTAAGGCTAGCCTTAGCGGTGGCCCTGGAGGACAGCACGCTAATAAAACATATTCGCAAATAATATTATACTGGGACCTTTCAAATTCAGAGTGTTTTACAGCTGAAGAAAGAGAACGGCTATCCCAAAAATTAAGCTCCTATTTAAATAAAGATGGGGTTTTACAAATGCGATGCGCAGAGAGCCGTAGCCAGTTTAAAAATAAACAATTAGTAATACGGCAGTTCCTACAGACGCTTAAAAAGAGCTTAAAAGTTCCGCGAAAGCGAAAGAAAACTCTTCCTACAAAGGCTGCCCGATTAAAGAGACTTCACAATAAACGCTTGCATTCGGAAAAGAAACGAAATAGGAAACCTCCTTTGTAGAATTTTATAGGTGAGGAAGTGTAGAAAAATTACACACTTGTGTGTGGAATTCTACACATTGTTTAAATTCTATTTTATAGAAACGCTAGACTATTACTAGATTTTAGCCAATACTTGACTTTATAATTAAATGGTATGCTTTTTTCTATAGTATTAATAAAGGAAACCATTACATGATGAAAATACTAATAATGCTTATTTTTTGCCTAGGTTCTATCAGTTTAGGGTTTTCACAAAATGGTAAAGTTGAAGCCATAAATAAGAATGAAAGCGTTCTAAGCGATGGTTTTGTTTTTCTGCCGGAGATTGAAGTAAAAAAATCAATTATACAGTCAATTACCAAACGATTTGAAAAGAGTAAATCGGTTAAGATTTATGTAAATAAGCAAAATGATTATAAAGTAGAACTAATAAATGCTAAAGACGAGAAACAAGTAGTTTATTTAGATGAAAAAGGAAATTGGATTTATCCAAAATATGAAAATTTGTAGCGAAAGCTAAGATTGGTTAGTTTTGTACAGTTAGTGAAGACCGCCTTAAAAGGCGGTCTTATTTTATGAAAAAATTGAGAATGGATTGCTTTTGTTTAGACTAAATTTGTAAATAAATTACGCATTGTGAACCGAATTTTAATCGTTGAAGATGATCTTGCATTTTGCCAGATGTTAGCCACTTTTTTAACCAAAAAGGGTTTTGAAGTTGCCACCTGTACAAGTGCAGAGCAAGCACATAAAGAACTCGATCAAAATCTATTTGATGTTTTACTTACAGATGTACGTTTGCCCGAAAAGCAAGGAACGGTATTGCTTGATCGTGTTCAGCAGAATAATTGGTCTACCAAAGTGATTTTAATGACAGGGTATGCAGAAGTGAGTAAAGCGGTTGAAGTGATGAAAAGTGGCGCCTTTGATTATATTGCTAAGCCTGTTAACCCCGAGAAACTACTTGCTAGCATAAAGAACGCGCTCAAGGAGTTGCAAGGATTTGAGAAAAGTGCTATAAAACAAACAACTAAAGCCCATAAGAAATCGGATGCTTTAATTTCAGAGTCTCAAAAGCAGAAATACGTACAAGGGGTGAGTAAAGAGGCAAAGACTTTGGCAGATTATATAGATTTAGTGGCTCCCACAGATTTCTCAGTGCTTATTGTAGGCCAAAGCGGTACAGGTAAAGAGTATGTAGCAAAAAAAATACATCATAAAAGCAAACGTGGTAAAAAGGCTTTTGTCGCAGTAGATTGCGGTGCTATACCCAAAGAATTAGCTGTTAGCGAATTTTTTGGGCACGTGAAAGGTTCTTTTACTGGAGCTATTCAAGATAAGGTGGGTCATTTCCAAGCTGCCAACGGCGGAACCTTATTTTTAGATGAAATAGGTAACTTATCTTATGAACTGCAAATTCATTTACTTAGAGCCTTGCAAGAAAGGAAAATAAAACCTATAGGAAGTCATACTGAAATCCCAGTGGATATTCGGGTGATAGCCGCTACAAATGAAAATTTAGACAAAGCTGTTGCGGCGGGTCACTTTAGAGAAGATTTATACCACCGATTAAATGAATTTAGTATTCAAATTCCTGCTTTAGCGGATCGAAAAGAAGATTTAGTGCTCTTTGCAAACCATTTTTTAAGCCAAGCCAACCAAATTTTAAATAAACAAATTTTGGGTTTTACCGATGAAGCAATGAGTAGAATGGAGCGCTATTCTTGGCCAGGAAATTTACGCGAATTACAAAATTGTGTAAAGCGAGCCAGCTTAATAGCACAAAACGACTATATCGAGGAAACAGATTTGCCAAAAGAAATTCTAGTAAAACCCGAACCCCAAGAATCTTATTCGTTATTTAAAAATAAAAATGAGGTTCAGTTAATTAAAGATACGCTGGCCAAAACGGGCGGAAATAAGAGTAAAACCGCAAGGTTGTTACAAATAGATCGCAAAACGCTCTATAATAAATTAAAGCAGTATAATATAGATTATTAATTAGACGTATTTAAATAATTTTTCAACGCTTTAATTAATAGGCTTAGTTCTTCAATAGCCTTAATCAAGTTTTCTTCATCTAATTGGCTTGGATTTTGGAGTCCTTGTTTTTCTAATAATTCAAATGATTCCACGCATTTACTGGCTTGTAATTGTTTAAGCATAGGAAGTAATTTATGAGCTGTTTTTCCAACAGATTCAAATTGCTTTGTTCTTAAACTGTAGTTTAATTGTTTTGCGCTGTTTTGGCAACTTGCTAAGAAACTTTTAATAATATTTCTTGTAGCATCATCATCACCCAAAGTGAAATTTTGTATTTCGGATATCGTAAACAATTTGTCTTTACTTATAGGTGTGGATATTCTGGTTTGTTTTTGGAACGTTTCTAGTTTTAAGACGTGAGCAATCTCTAGTAGTAATTCTTGAGATTTATAAGGTTTAATAAGCATAGCCGAAAACCCCTTTATAAGATAATCCTCTTCTTTGAGCTGTGTGTTACCCGTAAGTGCAATTATGGGAATGCTTTTTAAAATTGCATCAGTTTTCATTTTTTTGAGCAAATCAAATCCGCTAGCGACGGGCATTTGAATATCTGTAATTACCAAATCAAACTTCCTTTTTTTAAGCAAATTATAAGCGGTTTTGCCGTTGTTGGCTGTAGAACATTTAAAGTCGGAATTTTCTAACATCGCTTTTAAATATTCAAGTTGGCTGTGCTCATCATCAACGAGTAAAATCTTTTTATCTTTAGCATTGCGTACTTTAATGTCTTTACGGATTTTTACTCGGTCTTCATTGAGATGAACCGGTATTTCAATCTTAAAAACGCTTCCAACACCGGGTTCACTTGTTAAGGAAATACTGCCGTTTAAGAGCTTTATGATTTTTTTTGTAATGGCTAGTCCTAATCCTGAACCACCGTATTGGCTTTCAATTTTATTGTTCGCTTGTGTAAATTCTTCAAAAATTTCTTCCTGTTGACTCTTGGCTATGCCAATTCCTGTGTCACTTACCTCTATAAGAAGATTGAATTTTTTACGCGTGACCGGTTGTAATTTTGTCTTTATTTCTATTTTACCTTTCTGAGTAAATTTGTAAGCGTTGTTAATGAGATTGGTTAACACTTGTTGTATTCTAAAGGGGTCACCTAAGAAAGATAGCCCGGTGTGTTCGCCAAAAGAAATTTCAAGTTCAACAGCTTTTTTGGCTGGCGCAGGTATCGCAGCACTAATGCAGTTTTCTACCAAATTTTTAGGCACGAAAGGTAAAATTTCTAAACCGATTTTTCCCGCTTCAAGCTTTGAAAGGTCAAGTAGCCGGTTGACCATTTGTAAAATATAGTCTGATGATTTTTGCAATTGTCCCAATTGGTGCTTTTGCCTCGCAGTTAACGGTTCTTGATTGATCAAATCAGAATAACCCAAAATAGTATTTAGGGGAGACCTTAAATCATGCGTAACAGTGGCTAAAATCTGCTTATAGCGTTTCAATAAAAACTCGGCATATCGTTTGCTTTTTTCGAGTTCTTCCCGGTAACGAGAACTGCTTCTGGTGTCTCTTGAAATTAAAATTACAAATAACAAAATAGTAAAAATACAGGCCACCCCTAATACTCCTATAATTAAAGTGGTTTTACTAATGGCTTGTTGCGAATTTTGAAGTTGTTGTACAGATTGTTGTAGTTCTTCTCGTTCAATCTCATTCCTAATTTTCTGAAGTTGCGCCGATAGTTTTTGATCGTTTTTTATAAGGGCATTCTCTTTAGCAATTACTTCAGTTTGGTAGCGTCTTTCTTCGCGCTCTAAAGAGCTCAATACCTTTTTAACCGAAGTTATGAGCGAATCGGCGGTTTGCTGGGTCAGCCGCTGGGCGTTGTCTTCTTTTGCATATTCTAACCATTTTATAAGAGCCCTACGCGCATGCGGACTATGATCTTTAAAAAGTTTATCATAATTGTCTTCCTCAAATAAATAATTTACCTTTTTTAAATTGTTGAGCACTCTGTCATAGTAATTTACACTTGAGTTTTGAGATCTTAATTTTAGTAGTTCTAAAAGATTTTCTTGTTTAAGAACGAGTAGCTCATTGAGGCTGTCTAATTCAATTTTTATTTCTCGATCGGGGTATACCTCTTTTAATTGGCCTATTAACGAGTGTATAGAATCATGCTGTCTTTCTAAAGAGTCGACCTTGTCTGCCTCTTGATTTTGAATAATAGCGCGACTGATTCCTTCGGTATTATAAATTTTTGTCACCATCTTGTTCATTAACAATAGGCGCTCTTGATTTTTGGTATTTTCTTTCCCTGCCTGATTTAATTCGACTACCTGAGAGTAAATTATGTAAATAGATGCTGCTGTAAAAACAGTAAGTAACAGATAGCCAAGGCTAACTTTAAGGGTAATTCTTTTCTTTGTAGATTCAGACATGCTCAAAAATAGAATGCAAATTTTTAAAAGTGCCTTAAAGTTATGGTAAAATCAAAAAAAGAATTAATTTCGCAGCATCTCTAAGGGGTGCCTTGAAGAAGGCTGAGATCATACCCAATGAACCTGGGCAAGTAATGTTGCCAAGGGAAAATGCGGCTAGCAGCATTTTGTTGTAGGTGTACTCCTGTTTTTCTTTTGACGAAAAGAATTGCAGGTTTTTTTATGTTTAATAATTTACCAAGAATAATCGCCCCTTTTATTCGTATTTAAAAAAAATTACGAATGAGAATTGTATTATTTTTAGTTGGTTTAATTTCTGCCAGTATAGTCTCTGCCCAAGAGGAAACTTATGTTTTATCTGGCGAAATATCAAGAAATGAAAAACCGGTGCCTTACGCTCAAATAAGTATAGAAGGCACAAAAATGGGAACGCTAAGCGATCAAAACGGTAAATACCGATTAAAATTAAAAAAGGGAGACTATAATTTGGTGGTAACATCGGGCAATACCAAAAAAGTTGAGGTGTTTTTGAATAAAGATACACGACTCAATATAAGCTTAGATGGAGTAGAAGAGAACTTAGAGGAGGTTTTTATTCAGGCGCTTAGAGCAACCAAAAAAACGCCCATTGCTTACACCAATTTGGAGGAGGATGAAATTGAAGAGCGAAATCTAGGACAAGATATACCAGTGTTAATGGGTTATATGCCAGGAGTGGTTATGACATCAGATGCGGGGGCTGGTATTGGTTATACGTCTTTACGGGTTAGAGGTAGCGATGCGTCAAGAACCAATGTGACCATTAACGGTATTCCTTATAACGATGCCGAAAGCCAAGGGAGCTTCTGGGTAAACTTAAGCGATATGGCCAGTTCTATCGAGAGTTTGCAATTACAACGTGGTGTAGGAACCTCAACAAATGGCGCAGGTGCCTTTGGTGCGAGTATAAATATCGCTACAAAAGACTTTTCTGAAAAAGCTTATGCCGAGTTATCAAACAGTTATGGCTCTTTTAATACCCATAAACATACCCTAAATTTTAGCACCGGTTTATTTAATCAACACTGGGAAATATCTGGTAGAGCCTCTGTTCTTGAGAGCGACGGTTACATTGATAGAGCCAGTAGCTCGATGCGCTCTTATTTCTTGCAAGCCGCTTTTATTGATGAGAATACCAAGATTAAAGCGATAACTTTTGGTAATAAAGAAAAGACCTACCAAGCTTGGTATGGCATAGATGCCAATCAGTTAAAAGAGGATAGACGGTACAACCCCGCAGGAGAATACACTACAGATGAAGGAGTAGTAAAGTATTATGATAACCAAACCGATAATTACTGGCAAGACCATTACCAACTGTTGTGGAACCAGACTTATGATAGTAGATGGTCATCAAATTTTGCGCTACATTACACGCGCGGTAAAGGTTATTATGAGGAATTTCAAGAAGATGCAAGTTTAAACGACTATAATTTACCAAGCTTTACAGCTAATGGCGAACTGGTTGAAACTTCAGATCTTATTAATACCAAATGGTTAGATAATCATTTTTACGGTACAACCTTTAGTGTTCAATATAATTTTAAGAGGATTAATGCTCTTATTGGTGGAGGGGCAAATCGTTACGAAGGAGATCATTTTGGAGAAGTTATTTATACCCGATTTGCACAAAATAAAGAACCTTATGTGCCTTATTATGATAATGATGCGGTTAAAACCGATGCAAATCTATACACCAAAATATCATACGCACTAAACAATAAGCTTAATACCTATATCGATTTACAAGGACGATGGATCGGATATGAAACAAATGGAGCAATTGAAGAGGGTATTCCTTTAGGTGTTGATGAGCAATATAGTTTTTTTAACCCTAAATTCGGACTTACCTATCAACCTGCTGAAGACCATCAACTTTACTTTTCATATGCCAAAGCGCACAGAGAACCAAGCCGTTCAGATTTTGAAAATGCGTTATTCAACAATGCAGATGTTGAGCCAGAAAGTTTAGACGATTTTGAATGGGGATGGCGTTGGCAAACACCAAAACTTGTCTTAAATGCTAATTTCTATTACATGAATTATAAAAATCAATTGGTTTTAACTGGTGAAATTGATGCAGAGGGAGGAGCTGTCAGAGAAAACGTAGGCGATAGTTACCGAGCAGGAATCGAATTAGATGCCAGTATCAAACTTACCAATACATTAAGCCTTCACCCCAATGTGGCGATCAGTAAAAATCAAAATAGAGATTTTAAAACTCGTTTTGATGGTGAGCTGCAAAATTTTGGCAATACAGAAATTGCATTTTCACCTAGTGTAGTGGCCGCTAATGCTATTCGGTTTTCACCGGTAAAAAATCTTCAAATCAATTGGTTGAGTAAATATGTAGGAGAACAATATATGAGTAATCTTGAGCGTGAGGCTTCACGATTAGACGATTACTTTATTAACGATTTGAATTTGCAATACGTTTGGGAAAAACCACCTTTTTTTAACGAAATAGTTTTTACTGGTTTGGTGAATAATATTTTTAATGTAAAATATGTTTCCAACGGCTATTACTTCAATTATGAGGTTGAAAATACCAATATTCCAAGCGGTTTAGAGACCCTAGAAGGTGCTGGTTATTATCCGCAGGCTACTATAAACTTTTTATTCGGTATTAACCTAAAATTTTAAACAGTTAAAATTATGTTCCCCTTACTTCCGTAAAGGAAGGAGGGGGAATTAATTTAATCAATTAGTCACCACTAGGGTGTTGTTGTCTATTTTAGAAATACGATAAGCATACAAAGGGAACCTCAAATTCTCACCACTTATAAAATTCCCGGTAAACAATTCGTAGGTATTTTGCTCACAATCACAAACTAATCGAGTCCCTTCTAGTTGCATGGCATAGCAATCAGATGAAATAGGGTGGTTAGGGTCTGAGGCGTCAAAAGCTACATAGGTGTTTGTGCCGGTGTTCATTACAACAATACCAACATTACCTTGGTTGGGTATAAAAACGGGATTAGCAGGATTTAACAAAGGAGTGTATTGTGGTAGTCTAAGATTTATTTCTAGATTTACAGGTGCCCCAGACAAGTAAGGATTGTCTAAACGGCCATCATCAGAATCGCAACCCGCAAAAAGAAGGCAAGTTAAAAGCAAAAAATTGAGGTATTTCATCATAATAGTTTTTGTGTGCGAATATAAATTGTTTTACTGATTTAATTTTATTATCTTTGGTCTTAACGAATCCTATGCGAGTAGGATTCTTTTTTTTATAGTATAATTAATAACGATGAAGTTATGAGTAAAGTATCTTATTACACTGCAGATGGTTTGAAAAAACTTAAAGCAGAGCTTGATCATTTAAGAGACGTTGAGCGTCCTAAAGCTTCGCAGGCTATAGCAGAAGCTAGAGACAAAGGAGATTTAAGTGAGAATGCAGAGTATGACGCAGCTAAAGAAGCTCAAGGTTTATTAGAAATGAAAATTTCTAAACTAGAAGAGGTGGTTTCAAATGCAAGAGTAATTGATGAATCACAACTAGACACCTCAAAAATATTAATCCATTCTACGGTGAAGCTAAAAAATCTTGCCAATAATATGGAGATGCAATATAAATTAGTAGCCCAAAGCGAAGCCGATTTGAAAGCCGGTAAAATTTCGGTAGATTCTCCTATTGGGAAAGGATTGTTGGGTAAGAAAGCAGGTGAAGAAGCTGAGATTCAAGTGCCTAATGGCAAGATTACTTTTGAAATCTTAGAAATTTCTAGGTAATCTATTAAATCTAAAATTTAGAAAGAGGCGGAGAGATATCTTCGCCTCTTTTTTTATAAACTTGCGATGAGTTTACAGAATAAAGTGATCATTTGCGGCTCAGCTTGCTTAGCGGCTTGCATTATACTTTTAATATTCACAGGTTTTAAATGGTCTGGATCACACAAATCGGTAATAACCGATAAAGCAATGACAGGTAATTTTAAATGATTGGCTACAATAATTTCTGGTACGGTGCTCATTCCTACTGCATCGGCGCCAATCAGTTTCAAATACCTATACTCTGCCCTGGTTTCTAATTGCGGACCCTTTACTGCGGCATACACCCCTTGATGTAGCTTAATGTTTTCTTCCTTAGCTATTTTCATTAGCTTTTTGCGCATACCAGTGTCATAGGGATTACTCATATCTACAAAACGCTCTCCATGTTTTGCAACACCTTTAAAAGCTAAAGGTGAATCTCCTAATAAGTTAATATGATCTTCAAGCAGCATTAAGTCGCTGGTCTTATAATTCAAATTTAAACCGCCAGCTGCATTAGATACCAATAAGTGTTTCACTCCTAGATTTTTCATTATACGTACCGGGTAAGTCACATCCCGTAAAGTATAGCCTTCATAAAAATGAAATCGCCCTTGCATAACCATAATTTTCTTTCCGCTTAACTCACCATATATAAGTTTACCTTTATGGAATTCAACTGTTGCGGTAGGAAAATGCGGAATATGATTGTAAGATACCTCTTGAATAATATTGATATGATTCACAAAATCGCTCAATCCGCTACCTAATATGATACCAATTTCTGGTGCCTCAAATCCTTTCTCTTTTAAATAGACAGAAGTCTCATTAATAAAACGCATAATTTTTAACCTTTAAATTAAGATTAAAGGTACAAAATTGATCTTTAACTACAGATAATAGTTTTATGACGGCGAAAAATAACCTTAAATCGATTTTGCAAGTACTTTATCTGGAGTGATTTATCTGTATAAATCCATTTTAATCCGCTGAAATACAATATATTAAAAAATATCAAAAAATTGTTTGTTATTTATCCGAAATAAAATACCTTTAATCGTGTAAAAATTAAGATAATCGATTATTTTTGCCATCGATTTTAAGAATAAATTAGGAGTCGCTATGAAATATGCTGTGTTGGTTGTTTTTTTGATCTTCAATATTGGATTTTGTCAGAATGTGCAGGTAGATGTGAATACATATAATGCACAAGACTTAAGTGAAATGTTATTGAATAATGCGTGTTCTAGTTTATTCAATGAAGAGATGTCATCCAGTCAAGCGGTTGGTTATTTTTCTCAAAACAACAGTAATTTTCCTATTGAGGAAGGCGTGATTATTCGAAGTGGAAACGCAAAGCATAGCGAAGGTCCGTTTTCAGGGAACCACCTGAGTTCTCAAATAAATCAAAATACTAATGCCTACTTAGAAAATTTAAATGCTGCCTCAGGACAACACGCTCAAATTACCGACGTGGCATTTTTATTGTTTGAGTTTGTGCCGTTGTCTCATGACTTCAGTTTTAACTTTGTCTTTGCTTCAAATGAGTATGGGCAGTGGCAATGTGTTTCTAGTGATGTTTTTGCGTTTGTATTGACCAATCTTAATACTGGCCAATCACAAAATCTAGCGGTAATACCTGGAACAACTACCCCTGTTTCCGTAAAGAATATAAAAGACAAGACTTACAACAATTCTTGTTCATCAGATAATAAACATTTGTTTGGTGAATATTTGGTAAATCAACCCAATGCTGGTTTAAATATGCGCGGGTATACCAAGGTGATGAAAGCCTTGGCTCAAATTGTCCCAGGTGATACCTATAAAATAGAGCTTTTAATAGCAGATTCTAACGATGCTAATTTTGATTCGGCCATTTTTTTGGAGGCGGGTAGTTTTCAAACCAATGTAAATCTTGGAGACGATGAAGCCATTTGTTTGGGGCAATCTAAAACCTTGACCACGGGATTAGATACTCAGCTTTATAACCATACGTGGAAAATGAATGGTAGCGTGGTGAACTACACCAATACCAATACCCTTACGGTGACCAATCCGGGTGATTATAGTGTTGAGGTTACCGTAAATAATACAGGTTGTCTTTTAACCGACGAGATACAATTGACACAAGTGCAAATAAATGAAGCTAATAATTTAAAGATATGTTACGACGATCGAGCTAATTATTTCTGGGATTTAACCGTCAATAATCACCAGATTCTAGGTGTGTCGCCATCAGATTATGAGCTTTTTTATTATGCCAGTTAGCAAGATTTGAATAATGATTTACCTATACCTGCGGCAAATATTACGGCTTTTGCAGGAATACCCAACCAAAGTGTTTACATCAAACTAAAAGCGTAAAATCATATATAAATGGGTTTATTTGTACTACTAATCCTAAGAATAGAATTTTTACCTTTACATTTATCATATATGCTTAATGAGATGAAATTTTAACATTTTAAATTTTTAGATATTATTCTTTTTTTTCTTGCAATCGTGTTTGGCCATACATCTAAAAAAAGTATAATTAAATTTAAAAAATAAGATCAAAAATTTTTTTAGAGTACCTTTTGTTGTGTTGTTAGCTAGTATAGTTTTTGCTACTTGTAGTAAGAATAACCATCAAGAATAATAAATAAAAACCTCGATATTTCTATTTTTCTCGTAGCTATATTATTTTTATAGCTTTAAAACTATTTGGAGCAATAATTTTCATTCAGTTACGGTATTTTTTTGCTGTTTTAGTTATAATCCCTGTGATTTTAAGAGTGATTAGACTTGTCGTGCAGATTAATCGAAAATAAAATAAATGAATTATAGAATTTTATATTCGTTAATACGCTAGTGGTCATTTTTATGGCAATTAGCGTATTGGCTTCTTGTCAGAATAAAGCAAGAAGTGTGAAGGTTATAGATGAAGTGTATAGCGATTCTATTAGCTTTACTATCTATGAAGGTAAAAATAAAACGAATGCAGATAATGATATTCAGTGTACAAAATATTATTCCTATAAAAAACTAGAAAATGGTTATGAAGTAAGAGGAGCAGATTTGCGACATTTAATTTCTTTTCTTCAAGATGTTGATTTAAAAGATGTTATTGTTGATGACAGAATTGATAAAAATTTTTACACTTTAGAGTATAGAGGCCCTGATGCTACGGCGCATAAAAACCATATATTAAAAAAGTTTCTTGATTATTATGATTTACATATAAATAAAAATCAAAAGTTAGAGAAAGGCTATACTTTAGGTCTAGAAAATGATAAAATAAAGATTTATCTGGCAGAAAACAATCAAAACACTAGTGTAGAGCAAAACGGCAGCATAGTTAATATGCGTAATGCTAATTTAAAAATATTAGCCAATGTTATTCAAGATCTATATGGGGTAAAGGTTAATACGGGTAAAGAGCGAGAAAATTTACAAGGATATAATATAAACTTTGATTCAGGTATGTCTATTACTTCTTTACAAAACTTTTTAAATGAAAAATATGGTATTCAATTTGAAGAAGAGCAATTTAGTGTGTAGAAGTATAAAGTGACAAAGAAAGACTAATGAATTACTTGCCTAAAGCTATTGAGTTATTCTATTCTTTATGTGGTTGTCTTCATATTTTTGCCTTCATTGTCGTTAGTTAGCTGTGACAATTATACAAAAACCCCGATCAAAAAATCGAGGTTTTGCGGTGGTGCCTCTAGTCCCTATGCTTCGGGAGAACCAGGGACTATTTTTTATTAATGATGTCCTTTAAGATATCGGGCCGATTTAAATTTTAAGTATAAACTTTTTGCTTTTCATTCTTTTAATAAACTTCTCTAAATAAAGCGCGTCGTTTTTGTTTCTGCATTTAAAAGCGAGTGCCAGTTTCCAATCGGCTGCAGCCTTTGTGAATGACTCATTAAAGCTATGTTTATTGTTCTTGTTAATTCTATTTTGGATGTCTATTGTTTCTCCAACATAGAATTTATTTAGGGTTGGGCTGTGAATAATATAAAGAAAATGCATAACCAGTTTAAAACAAAAAACCCCGATCAAAAGATCGAGGTTTTGCGGTGGTGCCTCCAGGAATCGAACCAGGGACACAAGGATTTTCAGTCCTTTGCTCTACCAACTGAGCTAAGGCACCAGTGCTTGTAAGCGGTGGCAAATATATATTCATTTTTACATTCTACCAAATAATTTGATAAAAAAAACTACATTTGTTGTGAAATAAAATGAAAGGGATTGAGCAATTTAATTTTAGATATCGGTAATACACTTGCTAAAGTGGCTGTTTTTCAGCAGGATAATATTGCTGCTTGGTGGCGTGTAGAGCGTGACGATTTGCTGGAAAAAATAAATTCAGTTTTATCCGAAAATCTAATCCGTAAAGCGATTATTTGTAATGTGAGTGTATTAATTCCTGAGTTAGAATCGGTTTTTAAGATTCGGCAAATTGATTTTATACATTTATCTGCAACAACCTCTCTTCCTTTTCGTAATTTATACGCCACTCCAAGAACTTTGGGTAAAGATCGAATTGCTTTGGCTGCCGCTGCCGTCGGTTATTACCCTGCACGTAATGTTTTGGTTATTGATGCTGGTTCTTGTGTGACATATGAATTTATAAATGATCAAAATGAATATTTAGGAGGGGCAATTTCGCCAGGTTTAAAAATGCGGTTTGCCGCCATGCATTCTTTTACCGCTGGATTGCCAGATTTACGAGATCAGCCTTTTGATGATCTACCTTTGATAGGAGATGATACTAATAAAGGAATGCAGATTGGCGCAGTTGAAGGATTGGCAAGAGAAATAGACGGCTTTATAGATGATTATAAAAAAAAATACAGCGATTTAACAGTTATTTTTACTGGGGGAGATCACGAAATTTTGTCTAAGCGGTTAAAAAATAGCATATTTGCAGCGCCCAATTTTCTGGTCAAAGGATTAAACTACATTTTAGAATTTAATTTAAATAAATGATTAAAAAAACATTTTTTATTCTCTTAACCTTTCTAGGTTTTGCAGGATTTGCACAAGATAACACCGCATCGCCATACTCCTTTTTTGGGGTAGGTACCAATAAGTTTAGCGGTACCGTAGAAAATAGAGTTATGGGTGGCTTGGGCATCAAATCAGATAGTATTCATATCAACCTGCAAAATCCGGCTGGATATGCTGGTTTAGGTTTAACCACTTTTAGTGTTGGTGCCTCGCATACTAGCAATACGATAAGTGATAATATTTCAGAAAGTAAAGTTACCGCTACAGGATTAAATTATATTGCTCTAGCTTTTCCTGCGGGTAAATTTGGTTTTGGTTTTGGGCTCAAACCATTTAGCTCTGTAGGTTATGAAATGGGTGACTTCACCGAGGATCGCGAAGCTAGCTTTAGCGGAAGTGGTGGCGTAAACAAACTTTACTTAGGTGCAGCTTATCAAGTTTTACCAGAGCTTAGCGTAGGTGTTGAAGGTGGGTACTACTTTGGTAATATAAAGAATAAAAGTATTTTAAGACAACAGAACGTTCAATTTGGTACCCGAGAAAAGAATAGATCAGATCTTAGCGGTTTTAGATTTAATTTTGGTACACATTACGAGAAAATGCTAACAGATAAACTGCAGTTAACAGTATCTGCTACCTATGCGCCAGCCAGTACTTTAAATGCTAAAAACGAACGGCAATTGGCTACTATTGTACTTAATCTAGGAGATGATGAATTGGTAGCAGAGGAACGTGAGATAGCTGTAGCCGATAGTGAGTTAGACTTGGGTGCGGTCTCAAGTTTCGGCGCCGGTATAGGGCAGCCTAGAAAGTGGTTTGCCGGATTTGAATACCAAATTACCGAGGCAAATAAATTCTCAAATCGGTCGTATAGTTTAAATAATTTAGCGTTTAATACAGGACATTCTTATAAGTTAGGAGGATATTATATACCTAATTTTAATGATGTTACAGGGTACTTCAAACGAGTTACTTACCGTGCAGGATTACGTTATGAAGACTTAGGTTTAGCGATTAATCAAGAGAATATTGATGAGTTTGGCATATCTTTTGGAGTTGGATTGCCAGCAGGAGACTTTTTAACCAATATCAATCTTGGGGTTGAGTATGGCCAAAGAGGTACCACCAAAAACAACTTGGTTGAAGAAAAGTTTTTTAGTTTCTTTGTGGGCTTATCATTAAATGATAAGTGGTTTATAAAAAGGAAATTCAATTAAAATCAATAGACACAATTCAAGTACTATGAAAATCAAATTCTTAATTTTATTGGCCATTGGTGTTTTTGCAAATCAATCTGTTGCTGCTCAAGAGGTAGATTGTGCTAGAGCTTTATCTTTGTTTTCGCAAAGTGCCAAGGTAAAAGATTACAAAGCAGCAAAACCTTATTATGAAAAATTGATAAAATCTTGTCAAGATTATCACATTAGCCTGTATCAATACGGAGATCGTATGTTAAAGCATTTTGCCAAGTCTGCCAAAGACGATGCAGAGTTGCAAAAACAATATGCAGAGCAATTGATAGAGAATTATAAATTAAGACTCCAAAATTTCCCAGCAAAAACTTCAAAAGGAGAAACCTATGCCAACATCGCAGAGGCAATGTACGATTATAAAATCGGTACAGCAGCCGAACAATTGGGTTGGTATGAGAAAGCCTGGAAAGAGGATAAAGAGAATGTAAATGACCCACGTACGCTTTATGTTTACTTTAATATTTTGGTAGCTGAACAGGATGCTGGAAACCGCGACTTACAAGAGGTTTTTACAATGTATGATGAGTTAATTCAAAAAATTGAAGAACAAGAAATTTATCGTGCCGGTCAAGCCGAACCTTTGCTTAAAAAGCAGGAACTAGGTGAGTCTTTAAGTAGTAAAGAAGAGCGTACCTTAAAAAATACCGATATCTACTTAAATAATTTCAATAAAATTAAACAAGGAATTAACGGGTTGTTAGGAGAAAGAGCAGACTGTGACAACTTAATTCCATTATACAATAAAGAGTTTGATGCTAAAAAAGAGGATGTAGAGTGGTTAAAGAGAGCAGCTAAGCGTTTATCGGCTAAGGAGTGTACTGGAGATCCCTTATTCTTTAAATTAGTTGAATCATTGCACAAGCAAGAACCATCTGCTAAATCAGCGCTTTATTTGGGGCAATTGGCTGCTAAAGACGGCAAGTATAGTAAGGCTTTGGAGTATTACGAGCAGTCGGCTGAGTTGGAAGATAATAAAATTGATAAAGCTAGAGTGTATATGATGATTGCTGGTAACTATAAAAAGTCTGGCAGCTTCTCAAATGCACGTAGTTACTATAAAAAGGCTTTAAGTATACAGCCATCTTTGGGTAGCGCTTATTTGCAAATAGCAAGTATGTATGCTAGTAGTGCAAACAATTGTGGAGATACCACTTTTAATAAACGTGCTGTATACTGGTTGGCAGCAGAATATGCAGAAAGAGCAGCGCGTGTTAGTCCGGCGATTAGTTCATCTGCAAAGCAAGCCGCTGCAAGTTATAGAGGAAGAGCACCGCAGAAATCTGATGTTTTCCAAGAAGGTAGAAAAGCCGGGGAAACCATCAAGATTGGATGCTGGATTGGAGAAAGCGTTCGAATTCCAGGATAAGATGTATATTAAAAAAAGTCTAATTATTCAGTTTAAAAACATTGCTGCTATCGCTATAGCAGCAATGTTTTTTTCTTGCAATGAACGCCTGAGTACGGTAAGAAAATGGGAGGTGCAAGAAATAAAACCACAAACATCTGGTCAAGGTATTAAACTAGTTTATACCGATAGTGGTAAAATCAAAGCTTTTTTAAGAACTCCATTGATGCAGGACTTTACACAATTAGATTTTGGTTATAGAGCTTTTCCAGAAGGTTTAGAGCTTGACTTTTATGATGAAAAAAATCAGAAAAATACCATTAAAGCCGATTATGGTATTTTATATGAGCAAACAAATCTGGTAGATCTTCAAGATAATGTCGTCATCACTACAAGTGATAGTGTGGTGCTTAAAGCAAATCAACTTTACTGGGATCAATCTAGACAGTGGGTTTTTTCTGATGTACCCTATCAGGTTCAATTCAAAAACGGAGCGGTGAATAACGGCGAAAGTTTTGATGCTAATGAAAAATTTAATAAATTCATCTCGCGTTCTAATAAAGGAATGCAGGTTATAGACCAATAGACTATGAATAAAGTGTATAGATATTTTGAATATGCTTATCTTGTAATAGCAGCCTTTTTTACTTATGAAACGATAATGCTTTGGAATAAAGACCGAAGCCAAGCTTATCTATTTAGTTTTTTTGTAATTCTGGCAATCTTTATGTTCTTTTTTAAACGAAGGTTTAGGAAACGCATAGAGAAACGCAATCAGCAATAATGGAGTTAGATCTTTTTATAATTTTTTTATCCTTAGTTCTCTCCGCTTTTTTTTCAGGAATGGAAATCGCCTACGTTTCATCCAATAAAATTCATATTGAAATTGAAAAGAAACAAAATGATTTTCTAGCTAAAGTATTAGCAAAGCTTACCAAAAAACCATCCAAGTTTATCGCAACCATGTTGGTAGGCAACAATATAGCCTTAGTGATTTACGGTTTTTTTATGGGTGATTTATTAGTAGAATTATTGCAACAAACCGTAAATTCAGATACGCCCGCTTTTTTTTCCTATTTGGTTAACGAAGCCCTGCTTTTTACACAAACTTTAATTTCTACATTGGTAATTCTATTTACGGCTGAGTTTTTGCCCAAAGTGTTTTTTCAGATATATGCCAATACATTACTTAAGTTTTTTGCTTTACCAGCTTATTGCTTTTACCTCCTCTTTACTCCGGTTTCAGCATTTGTCATTTGGATATCAGATTTAGTGCTTAAACTTTTTTTTAAAACCGAGGGCGATGAGGTGCAATTGGCTTTTAGTAAGGTAGAATTGGGGCATTATATCAACGAGCAAATGGATGCCGTTCAAGAAAATGATGAGATAGATTCAGAAATTCAAATCTTTAAAAATGCGCTTGATTTTTCAGAGGTTAAGTCTCGAGAAGTTATGGTACCTCGAACAGAAATTATTGCCGTAGATCTAACCGAAAGTCCACAAAACCTAATTAAAATTTTTACCGACACAGGCTTGAGTAAACTGTTGGTCTACAAAGAGAGTAATGATGATATTATAGGCTATGTGCATTCTTTTGAATTGTTTAAAAATCCGCAAAGTATAAAAGATATAATGATACCAGTGGTGTATGTGCCCGAAACTATGCTGGTGAAAGACGTATTAAATTTACTGATTAAAAAACGAAAAAGTATTGCCGTAGTGCTAGATGAATATGGTGGTACAAGTGGTATGATGACGGTCGAAGATATTGTAGAAGAGTTATTTGGGGAAATTGAAGATGAGCATGATGCACCAATACTCATCGAAGAAGAGCTAGCCGAAAACAAGTACAAATTCTCGGCTAGAATGGAGGTTGACTACATAAACGAAACCTATAAATTAGATCTCCCCGAAGAAGAAAACTATGAAACACTTGGTGGGCTCATTGTTCATCACACCGAAGAAATTCCTCAAAAAGGAGGGCAAATCATGGTGAATGATTATAAAATTACAGTGCTCGAAGTTTCCAATACAAAAATAGAATTGGTACAAATAGAACGATTAGAAGATTAAGATTATACTTAGAAAATTGCTTTAAAAATAAGAATAAGCCTAAGTTTTTCTTTGAAAAATATTTTATTATCTGTATAAATATCTTATTTTCGCCCACTATATTTAGATAAATAACCTTTAAAAATGGCAGTATTAAATAAAATTAGACAACGTTCTGTTTTTCTAATCATCATTATCGCATTAGCTTTATTTTCTTTTGTTTTAGCTGATTTGTTTAGAAGTGGAGGATTTTCGGGTGCTAAAGATCAAAACATCATTGGTGTTGTAAATGGAGAGGAGATTAGCCGCGAAGCTTTTGCAAGACAAGTTGAGGGGGTTCAGCGTAATTCAAGAGGTAACTTAACCACAGCACAAGCCGTAAAGCAAGTTTGGGAAAATCAAGTAAACCAGACTTTGTTAAGCGAGCAGCTTGAAAAATTAGGCCTGCAGGTAGGAAACGATCAAATCAACAACAGTATCAAGCAACAATTTGCAGGTAATCCAAACTTTACCAATGAAAATGGACAATTTGATTTTGCTAAAATGAAAGAATACATTGCTAATTTAAAGGCAAACTCTCCAGAGGCATATCAACAATGGGTGAGTATAGAAAATAATATTGCTCAACAAGCCAAAGCACAATTGTACTATAATCTTGTGCGAGCAGGTGTTGGGGCAACTTTAGTTGAAGGCGAGCAAGCTTATAAAAAGCAAAACGATCAAGTTAACTTGAATTTTGTACAAATACCTTACGAAAAAGCTGGAGAAGTAGAAGTAAGTAAAGAAGATATTAAGGCTTATTTACAAGATAATAAGAAAAAGTATACCACCGAAGCTTCTCGTGCTATACAGTATGTGTATTTTGAAGAAAAGCCTTCGCAAGCGGATGACGAAGAAACCAAGGAAGAGTTGATGAGCCTATTAGAAGACAGAAAAATCTACAATGAGGTTTCTAAAATGGAAGAGGAAATCAAGGGCTTAAAAAACACTACTGATTATCAAGAATTTATTAATGAGAATTCTGATTTAGCCCATGAAGATCGCTTTAGTTTTAAAGATGAACTTCCAACCGCATTTGCAGACGCACTAATGAGTACCGAATCCGGAGCTATATACGGGCCGTACAAACATAATAACTTCTGGAAAGCCTCTAAGGTAATTGAGTCAAAACAAATGACAGATTCTGTAAAAGCAAAACATATTTTGGTCGCTTATTCGGGAACTGCAGTTGGTCAAGATCTAGAACGTACCAAAGAAGAAGCCAAAAAATTAGCCGACAGTTTAAGTGCAGAATTGAAATCCAATCAAGATTTATTCAAAGATTTCGCACAAGAGTTTTCTGCTGATGCGTCTACCAAAGATAAAGGAGGCGACTTAGGTTGGGTGAACTATAGAAATACGAATAGCTCAGACTTTATTGACTACCTTTTTGCAGATAGTTCACCAAGTTTGGGGGTAACAGAAACAGAATTTGGTTATCACGTAGTTTTGATTGAGGAGAAAAAAGAGCCTAAAAAGGCAATTAAAATTGCAACAATTGCCAAAGAAATAGAACCATCTGAAAAAACTGGTAATGATTTATTTGCTGAAACTACAAAATTCGAAATCGCAGCCGGCGAATCAGATTTTAAAGAAGTAGCCAAATCAAATAATTATGAGGTTAAAGAAATCAACGGTATTAAAGAGATGGATGAAGCTCTAGGCGGATTAGGTAATCAAAGAGCGATTGTGCAGTGGGCTTTCAATGAAGATACAGCGGTAAACGACATTAAACGTTTTGATGTACCTACAGGATATGTTGTGGCACAATTGACACAAAAGTATGATAAAGGCCTTATGGCCGTTGAAGAAGCTTCAGAAGAAGTTACACCAATTATCAAAAAAGAAAAACAAGCAAAAATTCTTCTTGATCAGATAGGTAGCTTTGATAGTTTACAAGACTTAGCATCTAGCCAGCAGGTTGGGGTGAAAAATGCTAACGCTGTTAATTTAGAGAATCCGGTCTTACCAGGAGCAGGTTCTGAACCACAGGTAGTGGGTGCAGCTTTCTTTTTACCTGAAGGTAAACCAAGCGCTCCAATTAAAGGTGAAAAGGGTATATATGTTGTAGAAGTAACTGGCAGAACGGCTGCTACACCCCTAGATTCATACCGTCTGATTGCAGAGAGAGAGTCGAAAGAAAGAGCCAACCAAGCAACTAATGCTTTGATGAAAGCTTTGAAGAATTCGGCAGAAATCGAAGATAAAAGAGCTAAGTTTTACTAAGTTCTTAACCTAGATCTAGGTTTATAAAATAAAAAAAGCAGCTTTTAAAGCTGCTTTTTTTATTTTATAAAGTCCTGGAAAGAAAAATAATTAGTGTAACCCTGGTGAATGAAATAGTCCATATCTTTTGCTTTTCTTGTGGTTACCAACACAAAATCTCCTCCCCAGCCCCCTAAGCTTTTTATGGTATAAGGATAATCCTTAAAGCGCTCTTCTTTTACCGTTTTAATATCCAAAACTCTACTTAAAACCGATTCGCTTTTTTCTAACGCTGCTTCAAAATCGGTTAGGGTTTGGGCAGTCAATAAATTTTGGGTTATCCTATTTTGTGCCTCGATTAGATGCATGCGCTGGTTTTTTTCTAGCTGCTGATAATGCGCAATAGCCTCCCGACTATTTTTTTTCTCATTTAAATAAACAAAAAAGAGTTGCTCCTTAAAATGGGGGGTGAAATGTATAGGTTGTACGTTTGGTGTATATGGGTGGCTGGTTTTCTTATAAAGTATGGCTGTGCTAGCATCCGCGCAAGCGAGATCATAACCGCTGCCGCCAAAAGTATTCTCGAGAAGTTCATAAGCGTTTATTCCTGCCCATTTACTTAAAGCGTAAATAAGGGTAGAAGAAGAGCCCAAGCCCCAATCTTTATCAAATTCTAGCTGGCTGGTTATTTTGTAACCGCCAGTTTGCGTTAAATCTGGGTTTTTATTAAAAATGAACTCTAGGATCTCTTTTAAGCGGATTATTTCAGAGGTTGCTGGCGTTATTTGTTCGAATAGCTGGTTATTTTCAAGCTTAAAAATAACTTCAAACCATAGGCTGTTATCGGCAAACAGGCTTTTCCATTGAATTTCTGGTTCATTAATTTTTTCAAATCTAAAGATTTGACCCAGTTGGGTAGGGAGTGCCAGACTTTGAGCGCCATCAAGAACCCCATATTCGCCAGATAATAAGATCTTACCGTTTGCTCTAATTTGCTGCATCACGCATTGCGTTTAAGGTTTCGACTACTTCGGTATGGCTTATGGTTTTGTTCTCATACATTTTGGCAATGGTTGTTTTTTCTTCTTCGGTAGCCTGAAATTGGTTTAAGATATTCATTAAGTGCATTTTCATGTGGCCCTTTTGAATGCCTGTAGTGGTTAATGAATTTAGGGCAGCAAAATTTTGTGCCAATCCGCAAACTGCGGCAATACGCATAAGTTCTTGGGCATTTGGGTTGCCCAGCATTTCTAAAGCTAATTTAACCAATGGATGCAATTTAGTTAAGCCGCCTACAGTACCCAAAGCTAGAGGTAAGCTCATTTCAAAAATAAATTCATCGTTTTCAATGCGCGCATCGCTCAAACTGCGATAAGTACCTGTTCGGCTAGCATAAGCGTGCACGCCTGCTTCAACGGCTCTAAAATCATTACCTGTGGCCAAAACCAGGGCATCAATTCCGTTCATAATTCCTTTATTGTGCGTCACAGCCCGATAAGGCTCTACTTGAGCAATTTGTACAGCTTGTACGAATTTTTGTGCATACTGTTTGGCTTTATCTTGATCTTCAGCTAGTGCCGATACTGGGCAGCTAACCTGTGCTTTGACCAGACAATTGGGTACGTAATTAGATAATATACTCATTACCACTTCAAGCTTATGTGTACTTTTTGCTAATGCTGTATTCACCTCTTTTTCCCATAACTTAGCCATAGCTTCTAGGCAAGAATTGATGTAGTTGGCGCCCATGGCGTCTAAGGTTTCAAAACAAGCATGAATTTGATAATAATTTTCTAAGGCATCGGTTTTGTCTATTAAGTCAATTTTCGTAAGTCCGCCGCCTCTTTTTATCATATTTGCGCTTACCTCATTGGCCGTTTGAATTAAGCTTTGTCTTAAAGCATTAAATTGTGAGAATAAAAAATCGGCTTGACCATTAAAGGTAAAATGTATTTGTCCTACCTTTTCTGTTCCTAGAATTTCGGTTTTAAACCCGCCTCTGCTTTGCCAAAATTTAGCTGCATTGCTGGCAGCAGCCACCACAGAACTTTCTTCTATGGCCATAGGCAAACTGTAGAAATGGCCATCGATTAAAAAGTTAGGGGCTACGCCAAAGGGAATGTATAAGTTGCTAATGGTGTTTTCGGTAAATTCATCGTGTAATTGTTGTAGTTGTTGGTTCGAATTCCAATACTGCATCAAAGTTTGTTTGGCCAAATCTGCATTTTGAAAAAAATGAGTTGCTAGCCATTCGATCTTATCTTGCTTACTTAATTTAGAAAAACCTTGAATTTGCTTCATTATATTTGAATTATTACTGGGCAAAGATACTAAGCTCAATTCAATTAAAAGCTAAGAAGATAATGAAGCTAACTTTTTTACTTAACATAATCTTAGTATTTAACAACAAAAACCCGTAAAAATCCGTTAATTTTTAGTAAACTTGGATTCGTAAAAAATGAAATATAGATTATGAGAATTTTTAGGCCTTTCGCGCTAGTTTTTTTTATGGGTATTTTTTCGTTAAGTGCTCAAAATAAGCAAGTTACTTTAGAAGAGATTTGGGGAGGAGCTTTTAGGCTGGCCTATATGGAATCTTTAACTTCATTAAACAACGGAAAAGAATATATAGTGCAACATTACGACCGCAGTAACCAAAATATGCGGGTTGATGCCTATAGCTACGAGACGGGCGAGCAAACGAGAAATATTTTATCTTCAAATAAAATCAAACAACTTAATTATTTCGAGACCTACCAGTTAAGTCCTAATGAAAATTTTGCTTTGTTGGGAGTAAATACAGAGGCGATCTATAGACGTTCTACCCGCGCCATTTACTTTGTTTATAATTTAAACAATGGAGAGAATATTATGTTAGCTGCTCATCCAGTTCAAGAGCCTCAATTTTCGCCAGACGAAACCAAAGTAGCCTATGTTTACGAAAACAATATTTACGTTAAAGATTTAGCTTCTGGAAACACCACTCAGTTAACCCAAGATGGTAAAAAGAATGAAATCATAAACGGGATTACCGATTGGGTTTACGAAGAAGAGTTCGCTTTTGTTCGCGCATTTGATTGGAGTGCAGATGCTTCTAAGATAGCTTACTTGAAGTTTGACGAAACCCGTGTTCCTGAGTTTTCAATGGATATTTATGGGAGTTATAACAATCAGTTATATCCTAGTCAACAGGTGTTTAAATACCCTAAAGCGGGTGATGATAATGCTAAAGTGAGTTTGCATATTTTTGATTTAAACCAGAAAGAAAGTAAGTCGGTTAAGCTGCCAAAAAATTATGAATATTTGCCGCGTTTAAAATGGACCAAAGACAAAGATGTTTTAAGTGTACAGGCTTTAAACAGACATCAAAATGAAATGGATTTATTGTTTGTAAATGCTACTTCGCTTGAAGCGGATGTAATTCTAGAAGAAAGAGATGAGGCCTATGTAGATGTTACCGATAATCTTACTTTCTTAAACAACAATAGCTTTATTTGGACAAGTGAAAAAGACGGCTATAACCATATTTATCATTATAGCAAAAAGGGTGAGTTAATCAAACAAGTAACTCAAGGTGATTGGGAAGTGACAGCGTTTTACGGATTTGACCCCAATACGGGAAGAATCTTTTTTCAAAGTACAGAGAACGGTAGTGTAAACCGCGATGTATATAGCATTTTGGCTAATGGAAAAAATAAGCTGCGTTTAACGCCTAAAACTGGAACCAATAATGCAGACTTTAGTGCAGATTATAGTTATTTTATCAATGATTATTCAAGTGTTAATACGCCAAGCGTCTACACTTTACATCAAGCTAAAAATGGCAAGTTGGTACGTAAAATACAAGACAATAGTGCTTTAGCAGAAAAAGTAAAAGACTACGGTTTTTCTCCAAAAGAATTAAGCACCATCCGTGTAAACGGCGAAGATTTAAATATGTACATGATTAAACCCCAAGATTTTGATGAGAATAAAAAATACCCGATGCTGATGTATCAATATTCGGGTCCTGGTTCGCAATCGGTGGCCAATACTTACTTTTCTACTAATGATTATTGGTGCCAATTATTGGCCAACCAAGGCTATATAGTAGTTACCGTTGATGGTCGAGGTACGGGGTTTAAAGGAGCTCAGTTTAAGAAAGTCACCCAGAAAGAATTGGGTAAATATGAATTAGAAGATCAAATCGCTGCTGCAAAATTATTGGGGGAGCGTGATTATATAGACGAAGATCGTATTGGAATATGGGGTTGGAGTTTTGGTGGTTATATGTCTTCAAATGCAATTTTTAGAGCAGGAGATGTATTCAATTTAGCCATCGCAGTAGCACCCGTTACAAGCTGGCGTTTTTATGATACTATATATACAGAGCGTTACATGACTACACCTCAAGAGAATCCTACGGGTTACGATGAGAATTCACCCATTACGCACGTCAGCAAATTTGACGATACCAATCATTTTTTGCTTATACATGGTAGCGCAGATGATAATGTTCACGTACAAAATACCATGCAATTAATCGAAGCTTTGGTGCAAGAAAATAAACAATTTGATTGGCGCATATATCCCGATAAAAACCACGGAATTTACGGAGGAAATACCCGCTTGCACTTGTATACACTAATGACAAATTATATTTTAAAAAACTTATAAATCAACCTAAACATAAATGGCAGCAATTACGAGAGAAAGAAGAGAAATTTTTGGACACCCAGTAGGGCTTTTTATATTGTTTTTCACCGAAATGTGGGAGCGATTCTCCTACTATGGAATGCGGAGTATTTTAACCTTGTATATTGCGGCCTCGGCCACAGCGGTAGATCCGGGTTTGGGATGGAGTAGTAAAGATGCCATTTGGCTGTACGGTTGGTATACTATGTTGGTATATGTTGCCTCAATTCCTGGAGGTTGGATTGCCGATAAATTTTTAGGCCAAAAGAAAACGGTAATGTGGGGAGGTATACTGCTGTGTTTAGGGCATGGTATTTTAGCGATTCCCCAAGACTGGGCATTTTTTACCGGCTTACTGCTTATTGTGTTGGGAGTAGGAGGACTTAAGCCAAATATTTCAACAATGGTAGGTGGTCTCTATGAAGAGGGTGATATTAGAAGAGATAGTGGTTTTACTATTTTTTATATTGGTATTAACATCGGTGCGTTTTTAGCTAGTATAAGTGTAGGTTTGGTGGCCTATTATTACGGATGGCACTATGGATTTGGTCTAGCTGGTATAGGAATGTTGTTAGGTCAAGCCGTTTATATTTGGGGACAAAAGTTTTTAAAAGGTGTTGGAGAATTTAGTGGAGGCTCTTTGGTAAGTGCCGAAGAAAAGGAAGCAGCCAAAAGACCACTAACTAAGATAGAGAAAGATCGAGTAATCGTCTTATTCATTTCTTTCTTGATTGTTATTGTTTTTTGGGGTGCCTTTGAACAAGCTGGTGGATTAATGAACTTGTACACCGATGCTAAAATAGATAGAAGCATTGGTTTAAGTTGGTTAGAAGAGATTCCAGCTGGTGTTTTTCAATCGCTTAACGCCGCTTACATCATAATTTTTGGAACCGCAATTGGAGCCTTCTGGGTATGGTGGAAAAAGAAGGGTAGAGAGTCTTCTTCACTTTTCAAAATGGCCATAGGTACTATTATTATGGGACTTGGATATGTATTCATGATGTTTGCATCACAAGAAGCCAGTCAAGAGACTTTTGGTAAAGCAGCTATGTTTTGGATTTTCTTGGCTTACTTATTTCACACTATTGGTGAATTGAGTACATCTCCTGTAGCCTTATCTTTTATCACTAAGCTTGCACCGCTTAAATATGCCTCGATAATGATGGGGGTTTATTTTGCAGCCACTGGTTTTGGTAATAAATTGGCAGGAAGCATTGGGGAGTCTGCTCAGTTAGAGCCCTATTCGGGAACGATGCTATACAACAAAGAACAGATTATTCCTTTTATGTCAAAAGATAGCATTGAGATTAAAAACGAGCAAAATAAAGTGGTTACGGTTTATGATTACCCGATAAACCAAGATAAAAATTTCACCCTTAAATCAACCGTTTTCTTAGAAAATGATCAGGTTAAATTTAAACAATACCAAGCAGAAAAAATCTTAAACCCGATTTTTGAATTGGATGATGAGGCGGTGAATAAGTTCAAAACAACACTTCAAGAAAATCAAGTAACAGCAGAAAATCCTTATCACGCGATCTTAACATTTGAGAAAGATCCAGATGCCGCCCAGCAAGTAGAAAATAAGGGAGATGGTAAAAACTATCAGGTTTCTTTTGTCTTGAGCGAAGAGCAGAACAAACAAGAATACAATACCTTTTTGTTCTTGACTATTTTTACAGTGGCCTTCGGATTTTTAGTAATCCTATTTCTGAAGAAACTAAAGAAACTAACCCACGGAGCAGAAGATAAAGAAGTAGAAAAATTGGAACAAGAGGGCTACGAAATAGCCGATACAGAAATAAAAGAATAATTTAAACACCTATGTCAGCAATTAGTGATACTCAGCACAGTGAGTTTTTTAAAAGTAAAGTTTTAGGCCATCCAGCCGGTTTATTTGTCTTATTTTTCACAGAAATGTGGGAACGCTTCTCTTTTTACGGGATGCGTGTGTTATTGATTAACTTCTTAACCATGGCAGCCATTGGTTATAATCCTGGTTGGGAGTGGACTACCGAAAATGCTGGAGCACTTTTTGGTACCTATGCCATGTTGCTTTATATCACGCCAATTATTGGTGGAGTTATCGCCGATAAATTTACAGGGTATAGATGGGCAGTAGTTATTGGTGCAGTAATAATGACTTTGGGACACGCCGCAATGGCCGTTGAAACTGAGTTTTGGTTATACATAGGATTAGCTTTACTGGTAATTGGTACTGGATTCTTTAAGCCTACAATGACCTCAATAATCTCCGAAATGTATAAAGATTTGCCCAAGAAAAAAGATGGTGCATATACCATTTTTTATATGGGTGTAAATGCCGGTGCATTTTTTGGAATGATGCTTTGTGGTTACTTAGCTGAGCGCGTGGGTTGGTCCTGGGGATTTGGTCTAGCGGGAGTTTTTATGCTATTAGGGACACTGCAATTTTGGTTAGCTAAACCATTATTTGGGAAAATAGGAGATGTACCTTCTAAAGAAGAGCAAAACGTTAAGCAAGAAGTAGAAAGTGACGGAGAACCTGTAAAATACAATCCGTTTACTAGTATAGATAAAATCTTAATAGTCATTACCTCTATAATAGGATTAGCATATGCCATTAATGACCCGCTTTCTAAAATCGCTGACATCAATTTGTTTCCATTTGAGATGTTTGGAATGGAAGGGCAGTATGTAGTAGTACTATTTGGTTTGGTGCTCTTTTTGTATCTTACTTTAGGGCGTATAAACAGATATGCGACCGTCGTGCGTAATAGGATGTACGCTGTTATTGTTTTTGCATTCTTTACCGTTCTCTTTTTCTTAGGTTTTGAGCAGGGCGCTACCTCTTTGGTTCTTTTTGCTCGTGATTATATCGATCGAGAACTCATTGGCAATGCAGCTATTACTTTTAACATTGTAAACGCCTTATTAACCATAGTTCCATTAGCTATAATTACCTATGTTTTGGTGCTTTTAGCGAAACAGACCTTCGCAAAAATTCCTGGATCAAATATTGTTCTAGCGATTTGTTTTGTCGGAATATGGGGAGTGGTTATTTATATGCTAAACAGAGATTTTAATACCACTGCCTATGAAGTGGAGTTTCAAGCTCAAAAGGTTGCGGTTATAGATGAAGAAACCAATGAGCCTAAATTGGCAAAGAATGGTGAGTTAATTTTTATGGAAACACCAATCTCTGTTGATCAAGATATTTCCCAAATTGAAAATGATATTATCACTAAAAAAGTGGTGATAGGTGAGGCTTTTAGTGATTTTAAAGAAGGACAAGAAATCAATATCATTACCAAAGACGCAAACTTCGCTAAGTTTGGCTATTTAACTCCAGAAAGATTAGAAGCCGCTAAGAAAAATGCCGAAAACTTAGGTCGAGATAGTGGCGTGATTCAAGCTAAAGTTACACAGGTTAAAAATCACTGGGTTGAGATTACTGCTTCTTGGTTTAGTATTTTAAATTCATTCTTTATCATTGCGTTTGCAAGTTTATTCTCTAAATGGTGGGAGAGCAAATACAACCCTTCTGCACCACAGAAATATGGTATAGGCCTTATCCTATTGGCACTAGGTTTTGGTATGCTTGCTTTTGGTACCTTTGGAGTAGAAGACGGGGTTAAAGTTAGTATGATCTGGTTAATATTGGCTTATCTCTTTCATACCTTTGGAGAGCTCTGTATTTCACCTGTAGGTTTATCTTACGTATCCAAATTAGTTCCTGCCCGTATGATTGCCTTTATGTTTGGTATGTGGTACTTGGCAATCGCAATAGGTAATAAATTTGCCGCCGTACTGGGTGGGCAACTAGAGAATATTAGAGAAGAATATTCACTAACTACCTTTTTCTTGATTTTTACGGTGGTCCCAATCGCTGCTGGTCTATTGATAATCGCGGTGAATAAACCTATTAAAAAGTTAATGAAAGGGGTAGATTAAAAAAGTGGAACAATAATTGTTTCTTAATGCATTAAAATTTATCGTATGAAAAAAATAATAGGGGCGCTAGTTTTATTACTTAGTTTTAGCACGCAAGCCCAAGAAATCAATTGGATGACTATGAATGAAGCTTTAGAAGCTCAAAAAGAAAATCCAAAGAAGATCTTTATGGATGTTTATACTGATTGGTGCGGACCTTGTAAATTGCTAGATAAAAACACATTTAGTAATAAGCAAGTTGCGCAGTATGTGAATAAACATTTTTATCCGGTGAAGTTTAATGCAGAGGGAACAGAGGAAGTAACCTATAAAGATTTCACCTATACAAACCCAAAATATAAGCCGGGAAGAAAAGGTAGAAATAGTCAGCATCTTTTTGCTCACGCTCTTAAAATTACAGCTTACCCTAGTATGGTCTTCTTTGATGAAAAAGGAGAAGTTATTTCTCCAGTAGCGGGATATCATACCCCTTCTCAGCTTGAGATTTATTTAAAGATGATTGCCAACGACGATTACAAAAATTTAAAAACAAGCGAAGCCTGGACAAGTTATCAAAAAAACTTTAAGGGAGAATTTAAAGATTAAGGTTTAGACATAATGTAAAAGGTCCCTTTCTTTGCGCTGTCAAAGAAAGGGATTTTTTCTTTTAAGGCAGTTCTTTGCCAACGGGTAACGTAACTTTTGTAATTGCTTTGATCGGCTACAATGGTTTTAGGCTGTACGAGTTTTATTACGCGCTCTAAATTGATACGAGGAGAATGACTTAACCACAATACGTCTACTGGTGTTTTAGAAGGTTTTGTGTAAAATTCATTGTCAATACGTAGCACCGATATACCATCTATTTCTAAAGCCCGATTTAAGCGTTTATTTTGCTGAATATCGTTGATGAAATACTTAGTTTTATAATTGTCTAAAACCTTTGTAGGCACAATAGAATCGGTGTAGATCTGCATTGCGTTAGGATTATGTATAGCTAGGGTGCTGGTTTTATAATAAGGTAAAATCATAGCTTTACGGATTTGTTTTGCATTTTGATAGTCTATGATATAAACCAACTGTGTGGCTATTAGTGCACTCAGTGCAAACAATCCGAATATTCTTTTTTGCGAACTATAAAAAAATCCGATAAGGCTAAAAAAAGAAAAGACAGACAAAGCTAACATGTATTTAGAAAAATACACGTGGTCAAAGTAATACGCATCTTGCTGGGCAATAGACTCAATAACCCACATTAAACCATCAATTATGTGTGTAGTTAATTCTTGAATCCATTCTAATTCAATAAAATAAAAGCTCCCCATAATGCTGATGATGCAACTAAGAAGCACCAAAAATAGGAAGGGCAAAATCAATAGGTTAGAAATAAGAAATAATCCTGGAATCTGATTAAAATAATAAAGCGTAAAGGGCAGTACTCCTATTTGCGCACTTAAGGTAACCGAGGCCAATGCCCAAGGCTTACGAATCAACCAGGTCTTTTTAGAAAATAAATTATAAATAATTGGGTAAAAAAATAATATAGAGGCTACCGCAAAATAACTGAGTTGAAACCCTACATCAAATACCAACCAAGGATCTATAAACAGTAACAACATAGCCGATAGCGCCAAACTTGTAACCCCATTGGTTTTCCGCTTATTTAAAGTAAGAAGAATAAAGAAACTAAACATCGTTACGGCACGGGTTATAGAAGGGCTAAAACCAACCAGCCAGGCATACAACCATAGAACAATAACTATAAGAAAAACGCGCAATGCCCGAGTCCATTTATTATATTTTAAAAAATAGGTAATTCCCTGCAACAATAAAACGATGAGCCCAACGTGTAATCCAGATACCGCCAATATGTGAACTACACCTGCTTTTTGAAACTGTTGATAAGTGCTACGCTCTAAAAGATCTTTATTTCCTAAAACTAGAGCATTGATAAAAGCTATATGCCGTGGCTTTAATTTAGTTTTTTTAAGTTGATGATTTATTTTCTTTTTGATGACTCCAGAGTGGTCTAACCAAGTTGGATTACTATTTTTATGATGAATAATTTCGTTACTAGCTACCCGAGTCTCCCGTGTCACGTGTTTATTGGCTAAGTATTGTTTGTAGTTAAACTGTTCGGGAAATTGGGGCTCTTTTAAAGGAGTTAAATTTGTTTTAGTAATGATTGCATCTCCAGGTTGATAATTAACTGTACTATCTTTTAAATACACCCGTAATAAAACAAGATTGTTTTGCCGAGAATCGGTTGGGTTTTTAATTTGTGCAATATAGTTGCTAAAAGAAGTTGAACCTTTTAATTCTTGCTTTAATTTTAAGTGTAAGAGCTGGTTAGGTTGTGTTTTTATTTCTTGATATAAATAATGCTTTTGCAATTTGACACAAAAAAATCCTATAACTAAGAAGGTTATCAAACTGGTTACACTAAAAATTCTTAGGGGCAACCAACTTCTCTTTTGGTAAAGAAATACAATTAACCAACTAAATAGGGTGGCAAGCAATAAAGAGAAAGCAAAGTCAAATTTACATGTGTAATTATGCCCTAAGAATATGCCTATTACAAATGCAAGAAAAAGCCACAAAAAAGAGGTGTTGAGTAACTTCATTTGGTTAAGTTACTCAAAAATAGTAATTTATAAAATCCTTTTTGCTAAAACATAAGCCTTCTTCCAATAGTTTTCCTCTAATTTTGATACTATTACACCACGAGAGGTTGAAGAGTGTATAAAATAAATGCCAGATTTGTTATGATTAACTACTAGCCCAACGTGATTAATACGTCTACGGCGTTTATTTGTTCTAAAAAAAACCAAGTCGCCAGGTCTTATCTCTCTTTGTCTAAGTGTTTTCCCTTTTTTAGCCATTTCGCTAGAAACACGCGGTAAGCTAATATTCTGACTTAAAAATGAGGTGTAAATAAGCCCAGAGCAATCCATACCTCGCTTCGTGGTTCCGCCAAATTTATATGGTGTGCCTTCAAAACTACGTGCGTGGGAAATGATTTTTTCGGCTGTGGTTTTATTTTTATAATTTTTTGATGCCACCTCGCGCTTGCTTCCACAGGCAGATAGTATTAAAAGTAAGAGTAGAGAAAAGGCTTTTATTTTCATGCTTTTATAGAATTATAAATTAATTTGGCGGTTCTTTCGCTAGCACCTTTACCTCCCAATTTTTCGCGTAACTGCTGATAATCTTCTAAGATTTGCTTACGTTTTGCCGATTGGAGAATTAAATTCAATTCCTCTCGCAGCTTTCGCGGATTAAAATCATTCTGAATCAATTCTGTTACAACAGGCTTATCCATGATAAGGTTCACCAAAGAAATATAGTTAAGCTTAATAATGCGTTTAGCGATTTGGTAAGAAATATAACTCCCTTTGTAGCATACCACTTCTGGAATATTAAATAAAGCGGTTTCGAGAGTAGCTGTTCCCGATGTAACAAGTGCTGCGGTAGACACCTCTAGCAAATCGTAGGTTTTATTGTTAATGACAGATACCCTATTCTTAGCTAAAAATGGCTCATAATAAGCTAGGTCTTGACTAGGAGCACCGGCTATTACAAATTGGTAATTGGGAAAATGCGGTACCATTTCCAGCATGGTTTTTAGCATTTTGCTAATTTCTTGCTGTCGAGAACCGGGCAGCAAAGCAATGATGGGTAAATCGTTTAAATTATGTTCAGCGATAAAAGCTTGATGAGAAATCGAGGGCCGTTGATCTATGGCATCAAGTAAAGGATGCCCCACGAAATGCACCGGAAACTTATGCTTTTGCTCGTAAAAATCTTTTTCAAAGGGCAAAATAACATACATGGCATCGATGTCTCGTTTAATGGCTTTAATCCGGTTTTCTTTCCAAGCCCAAATTTGTGGAGAAATATAATAATGCGTTTTAAAACCTTGTTTTTTGGCCCATTTGGCAATTCTAAAATTAAAGCCTGGATAGTCTACAAAGATTATAACGTCTGGTTGAAAAGTACTAATATCGGCTTTGCAAATTTTTATATTTTTAAAAATGGTATTTAAATTGGCTACCACTTCAATAAAGCCCATGAAGGCTAAATCTCTGTAATGTTTTACCAACTTTCCGCCTACAGCTTGCATCAAATCGCCTCCCCAAAATCGAAATTCTGCTTTTGCATCCTGCTTTAATAAAGCCTTCATAAGATTGGCGGCGTGCAAATCTCCAGAGGCTTCTCCTGCAATCAAATAATACTTCATAAACGTTTGAGGTTATAAAAATTCAAAATATATGATACTTAAGCCGGCAAGTAAGGTGGCTAAAATTACGCCGCGAGCACGGTATATTTTATTTTTTTTAATGTATACAAAAAATGGTAAAAAATTAGCAATTGCACCCAATGCGATAACATTTCCTAGTACGTTATTTTCATAAGCCATAGCCAAAGAAGTCTCAACTTTATATTCTGAAAAAAAATATAAATACATAAATAGTCCGGCCATGTTGGCAAAAATTCCAACAACAAAACCGATAAATATTTCCTTTTTAATCATTTAAATTCCAGTTATTTATGGTGTTAATGGCTTTGTGAGCAGTAAGGTCAAATTGTATAGGTACAAGCGAAATATAATTATTAGCCAGAGCCCACTCATCTGTATCTTCGCCTTCATCTTCGTTTATAAAAGTGCCGGTAAGCCAGTAATAATCTCTACCTTGCGGATTGGTGCGCTTGTCAAATTCTTCACGCCAATGCGCTTTTGCTTGTCTGCAAACCTTTATTCCTTTAATCTCCTCTCGTTTGAGCTTAGGTATATTTACATTTAGAACCACACCAGGGGGAAGTTTATTTTCTAAAACATTACGAGCAATGCGTTCCACAAAATCCTCACAAGCAGAAAAATCGGCTGACAGACTGTAATCTAATAAAGAAAAGCCTATAGCAGGTATGCCTTCTAAACCGGCTTCTACGGCTGCACTCATAGTGCCAGAATAAATCACATTTATTGAGGCGTTTGAGCCGTGATTAATACCACTCACGCATAAATCGGGTTTTCGCTTTAAAATTTCCTGCTTGGCTATTTTTACGCAGTCAGCAGGGGTTCCCGAACAGCTATACTCTAAATGATTGGCCGATTCTTCAACGTTTAACGGGTCGCAATAGAGATTGTCGTTTAGTGTAATGGCATGTCCCATTCCGCTTTGCGGACTATCTGGAGCCACCACTACCACATCTCCAAGTTTATTCATTATTTTTATAAGAGTGCGTATTCCTGGTGCAGTAATCCCGTCATCATTGGTAACGAGAATCAAAGGCCTTTTGTCTTCCATTCTTTTTTTAAGCTAAAATAAGCAAATTGATAGAAACTACGATTAAAGTAGCTATTAAGTGATAAATTCAATTATTTTTACGGCTATGCATTGTTTCGGTTAAACCGATTAATGCAAAATACTTATTCAGCCTAGGCTGCTATGCTAACTCTGTTTTAGCAAAAATTTATTAGCTGATTATTCAATAAAACTATTTATTATTTTTAATTTAGACCTTGGCATAATTTTTATGCTTGTAGTAAGAAGAAATTCTATGATAATAAAAACGTTTATGAAAAGAAATTCAATTATATGGTTACTTGGGCTGCTGTTTGCGGTTGCCTCTTGCAGCTTTACCACCAAAAAATTTGATACCGATGAAAACTCAGATAAAGACCAAGTTCTTATTGAGTTAATTACTTATGTTTTAGAAAAAGGTCATTATGATCCCAAAGATATAAACGATCAATTTTCACAATCTGTTTATGATGATTTTTTAAATAAAATCGATCCGCGAAAGCGCTATTTTACCACAGCAGATATAGGTGATTTTTCGGTGTATGAAGAGCAAATAGATGATCAGATAAGATCGAGAAATTTAGATTTCTTTAATTTGGTTTATGAACGTTTTCTAGAGCGTATTGAAGATTCTAAATCGTATTACACCGAAATATTAAACGAGCCTTTTGATTTTTCTGAAAAAGAAAGTATTAATCTAAATTATGAAAATTTACCTTTTGCCAGTTCTAAACGAGAGATAAGAGAACGCTGGCGTAAGCAATTAAAATATTCAACCCTAGGTTACTTTTATGATCTAAAAGAAGAACAAAAGCTAAAGAAAGAAAATGAAACTGAAGATTTTGTTGAAAAAACAGACAAGGAGTTGGAGCGAGAAGCACGAGAGAAGGTGAAAAATTCTTTAGATGAATTTTTTGATTTGACAGATGATTTAGAACGTAAAGATTGGTTTACCGTTTATGTTAATGCCATTGTAGAAGGTTTTGATCCGCATTCGTTTTATTTTGCACCGCAAGACAAAGAACGCTTTGATATACAAATGTCTGGTAGTCTAGAGGGTATTGGTGCTCGCTTGCAAAAAAAGATGGACGAGATTAAAATTATGGATATTATCTCTGGCGGTCCCGCCTGGAGAGGAGAAGAACTTGAGGTTGGCGATGTAATTCAAAAGGTAAGGCAGGAAGATGAAGAAAAGGCAGTTGATATCTCAGGAATGCGATTGGATGATGCTGTAGGTTTAATAAAAGGTCCAAAAGGCACCACCGTACATCTTACGGTTAAGAAGGTGTCGGGAGCTATTGAAGAAATTTCAATTGTTCGTGATGTGGTTGAAATTGAAGAGACTTATGCCAAAAGCGCTATGGTAGAAAAAGACGATCAGAAATTTGGTCTTATTTATTTACCAAAGTTTTACTTTAATATAAATGATGCCAAAGAACGTAATGCGGCTAGCGATGTGCGCAAAGAAATAATTGAACTCAAGAAAGAAAATATGGACGGTTTGGTGATTGACTTGAGAAATAACGGAGGAGGATCTTTATCTACCGTTGTTGATATTGCCGGACTTTTTATAGAGAAAGGACCTGTAGTTCAAGTTCAAGACGGAGATAAACGCAAAGAGATTTTAAAAGATAAAGATGGCGAAGTACTATGGGACGGTCCGTTGGTAATTTTGGTGAATGAGCTGTCTGCTTCAGCTTCAGAAATTTTAGCCGCAGCTATGCAAGATTATAAGCGCGCCGTAATTATTGGTGGCAAACAAACCTATGGTAAAGGTACCGTACAAGGTGTAATCGACCTGAATAGATGGATGCGAAATAGCGATTTGGGAGATATGGGAGCTTTGAAGGTTACACGCCAGAAGTTTTACAGAATTAACGGAGGTTCTACCCAGTTAGAAGGAGTAAAAAGCGATGTGGTAGTGCCCGATAAATACAGTTATATAGATCTTGGAGAGAAAGACCTAAACAACCCCTTGCCCTGGGATCAAATACAACCAGCGAATTATAGCTTGTGGGACGGGTACGATAATATTGATGCTGTGATTGCAAAAAGTAAAAGTAGAATTTCACAAAATAAACAGTTTAATTTAATCGATAAAAACGCAAAGTGGATTAAAGCACAAAGAGATCTAAATCAATACAGTATAAATTATGAAGACTACGTTGCAGATTTAGAACAGAGTGAGGCTGTATTTGAGGAGTTCGAAAGTATAAACGATTATAAAACCAATTTGAGTTTTTCATCTTTAACAGTAGAGGAAATGTTGTTTGAAACCGATACTACCTTGCAAGAGAAGAGAAAACGCTGGCATAAAAATTTGAGTAAAGATGTGTATGTAGAAGAAGCTATTTTTGTTTTAGAAGACCTGGGTGCAGGCAGCCAAAACAAGAAAACAGCTGCAAACTTTAGAGACTAATGCAATACGAGTCTGGGTCACCAACCAAAATGGCACTCCAAAAATTTAAGTCAAATTTTTGGGGTGTTTTTTGTTTGATTTATATTATGGTAATTGGGTTTATGGCCCTTTTCGCATATGTTATAGCTCCAGACAGCTCTGTCAATGCAAATACGATGAATCTGAGCATTCATTCTCAGCCACCAGGCTTTCAGGTTGAAATGTTAATCCTTCCGCAGAGAAGTGGTAATCATCACAAAAACAACTGGGAATGGTTATTGGGTGAAGAGGATACGCCACAACAAATACCATTTAGTCGGTTAAAAATTGAAGAAAATGAAGTTTTGGTGTATCCATATAAAAAAGATGCACAAACTTCTTTAGGCTTGCCCCAGCGTTTTGAACTTTCTCGCTTTAACGGATTAACAAATTTAGAAGCTATACAAGAGGCATTTGTTAAAAAACATACATTTTTATTGGGTACAGATAAATACGGTAGAGACCTATTTAGTCGCTTATTGGTTGGGAGTAGAATCTCACTATCTATCGGTTTTGTTGCCGTATTTATTTCATTAATAATAGGACTTAGTCTGGGTGCGCTTGCGGGATATTTTGGAGGTTTTATAGATGCCACTATTATGTGGTTGATTAACGTAATGTGGTCTATACCCACTCTACTATTAGTAATAGCGATTACCTTAGCTTTGGGTAAAGGTTTTTGGCAAGTTTTTATTGCTGTAGGTTTAACCATGTGGGTTGAGGTGGCGCGAGTAGTTCGCGGGCAGGTGATGGGAGTGAAAAAATTACAATATATAACAGCTGCTAAGGCATTGGGTTACTCGCACAGCAGAGTAATTTTAAAGCATATCTTACCTCAAGTAATAGCGCCTTTAATTGTTATCTCTGCAGCCAATTTTGCGGCAGCCATTTTAATTGAAAGCGGATTGAGTTTCTTGGGTATAGGTGCTCAACCGCCAACACCAAGTTGGGGCGGTATGATCAAAGATCATTATAGTTATATTTTGCTGGGCAAACCCTACTTGGCATTGGTTCCTGGATTAGCCATTATGAGTTTGGTCATGGCCTTTATGCTAATAGGAAATGCTTTACGCGATGCTTTAGATGTTAAAACATAAATTAAAAATAAATAATTATGGCTAGTATTTTTTCAAAAATAGTGGCGGGTGAAATCCCGAGTTATAAAATTGCAGAAGATGATAAATTTTATGCCTTCTTAGATGTAAATCCTAATGCAAAAGGACACACTTTATGCATTCCCAAACAAGAAGTAGATAAAATATTCGACTTGGATGAAGAAACTTATATAGAATTGATGCGGTTTTCTAGAAAGGTGGCTAAAGCAATAGAGAAATCTATTCCGTGTAAACGGGTAGGTATGGCTGTTATCGGGTTAGAGGTGCCTCACGTGCATGTGCATTTAATTCCGCTACAGCGTATGGAGGACGCCAGCTTTAAAACCAAAGTGAAATTGAATGAAGAAGAGATGAAAACAACCTGTGAGGCAATACGTTCTAACTTTTAATCTTTTTTAATTTTATTTCAAAACAAGTACCTTGATTCAATTCGCTTTTGAGCACCCTAACTTTGCCCTTATGGTAGGTTTCTATAATGCGTTTGACTAAAGATAAACCAAGACCCCAGCCTCTTTTTTTGGTTGTAAAACCAGGTTTGAAAATCTTTTTAAAATCAGATTTAGGAATTCCTTTTCCTGTATCTGAAATGTATAGTAACACCCATTGCGCGTCTTCTCGCATCTCAATTTTGAGCGTGCCTTTACCCTTCATTGCGTCGATCGCATTTTTTACTAGATTTTCAATCGTCCAGCTGAATAGCTGTTCGTTTAGATTTACAAAAATAGAATGCTTGGGTAAATCTACATTAAATTGAACCAGTTTTGAGGTTCTGATTTGCAAATATTGACTCGTCTCAAGTGTAGCTTGAACCAGATTAGTAGGTGTTAAATTAGGAACAGAGCCTATCTTACTAAAACGATCGGTTATGGTTTGTAGCCGATTTATATCTTTTTGTATTTCTTGAACATAATCGGGGTTGATGTTTTCACTTTTAAGAATTTCGATCCATCCCACTAAGGAAGACAAGGGTGTACCGATTTGATGCGCAGTTTCTTTGGCCATTCCCGCCCATAACAAACTTTGTTCTTCACTTTTTGAAGTGATATGGAAATAGTAAATTATACTCAAAAAAAGAATAATTATAAAAATGACAAAAGCTGGGAAGTAAGTGAGTCGCTTTAGGGTGTCTGAATAGCCATAATAAACTATATTAATGGTTTCATTGTCATCTTTAATCTCTATGGGTTGGTATTGTTTTTTAAACTCTTCGATTAAAGCCAACTTTTTTTCGCGTGTGTTAACTTTATCTTCTTCAATGTTTCTCGAATTATAGCTGTCGTCACCAACCGAGTAAACCAACATGGGTGTGGTTGTGTTTGAACTAAAGATTTCAATAACATTATTACTGAGACTTGTGCCAGAATTGGGGGTTGACACTTCAGTAAAGGCATTTACCCAGATCTCCATTTTATTTTTCTCTTCTTCTTTGATGCGCTCAAAAAAAATAGAAACATTCCATAAAAATAAACCTACAATTACTAGAGAGGCTATGGTCACAAACCAACGGGCAAAACTACGTTCTTTAAGGTAAAGCATAGGTTGTTTTAAAATTGAAAGATAATCTTTTTTATAAAAACAAAGCTATTTTTTATTAGCTCGGTACTTTCCTTATCTTTGCAAAAACATCTTAACTCATGCTGACAATAAACCCAAAAGAAGTTGAAATTGCTAGAAACTATGGTATTATGGCTGGTAGCGTAGGGCCTAGGCCTATTGCTTTTGCCAGTACAATAAATGAGGAGGGGCAAGCCAATCTAGCCCCATTTAGTTTTTTTAATGTTGTAAGTGCCAATCCGCCTATGCTTATGTTTTCACCTCTATTACGCATTAGTGATGGCAGCGCTAAGGACACCTTGAATAATGTACGCACACAAGGTGAGGTGGTGATTAATATTGTTAATTATGATATGGTGCAGCAAATGTCACTAGCTAGTACAGATTACGCGACTGGTGTTAATGAATTCGTGAAAACGGGTCTAACGCCACTGGAGTCAGATGTAGTGAAGCCATTTCGAGTAAAAGAAAGTCCTGTGCAATTTGAATGCGTGGTGAAAGAGGTGGTAAGTTTGGGTGAAGAAGGAGGCGCAGGTAATGTGGTGCTGTGTGAAGTTGTGCGTATGCATATTGCCGAAGAGGTTATGGATGAGCATTTAAATATTATCGATCAAACAAAGATTGATCAAGTGGCACGCATGGGAAGCAATTATTATTCACGTGCCAATCAGGGTATGTTTGAAATTCCTAAACCCAAAACAATTATGGGTATAGGTGTAGATGCTTTTCCTGAAGATGTGCGTACAAGTAATGTGTTAACCGGGAATGACCTAGGGAAATTAGGAACAATTGAGCGTTTACCCAATAAAGAGGAAATCGATGCTTTTTTGAATGAATTGAATTTAGAAGAATATATAAAAGAAGGCTCTGTAGAGAAAATTCATGCAGTAGCCCAAGAGTATTTAAAACAAGAGGAAATAGAGAAAGCCTGGAAGGTATTATTATCAAAATTAAATTAGAAATATGGAAGTACAAGGAACGATAAAGAAAATAGACGAGACCAAAACTTACGGGAACAACGGATTTAGAAAGCGTGAAGTTGTTGTAACTACCCAAGAACAATATCCGCAACACCTGCTTATTGAATTTGTTCAGGATAAATGCGACTTACTGAACAATTTTCAAGTAGGTCAGCCGGTAAAAATTGGTGTAAATTTACGCGGAAGAGAGTGGGTAAGCCCACAAGGTGAAACCAAATACTTTAACTCTATTCAGGGCTGGCGTATTGAAGATTTAGGCGGTAGTGCTCCACAAGGAAATGTACCTCCTGTAGATCAGTTTGAACCCGCAAACGATTTCAATGATGACGATAATGACGATTTACCGTTCTAAATTGATAATTTAAAAACTTTTAGCTGTTTTAAACATTTTAAAGCAGCTTTTTTTATGTCTATACCTTTTTTAGATACAAAGCAAGAATTCCCGCATCCCAATACTTCAAACGAAATGGGATTGGTTGCTTATGGTGGTCATTTAACCCCAGAACGCATTTTAAGGGCGTATAAAAAAGGTATTTTTCCTTGGTATGAAAACGATCAACCCGTATTGTGGTGGTCGCCAAATCCAAGAATGGTTTTGTTTCCAGAGAAGTTAAAGGTATCAAAAAGTATGAGGAAACTTCTTGATAGGGAGACATTTAAAGTCACTTTTAATCAAGAATTTGAGCAGGTGATTCAAGCCTGTGCACAAGTAAAAAGACCAGGCCAAAACGGAACTTGGATTACTAAAGACATTATAAATACCTACACCCAATTGCACCAGCAAGGATTTGCCCATTCGGTAGAGGTTTGGCAAAACGAAAGATTGGTAGGAGGGCTTTACGGAATTTGGCTAAAACCTCAAAGGATATTTTGTGGAGAAAGCATGTTTTCTTTAGTAAGTAATGCATCTAAATATGCATTCATAACTTGGGTTCAATTTTTGGAGAGACAAAAGGTTAGCTTAATTGATTGCCAGGTGCACACCAACCATTTAGCCAGCTTGGGAGCCGAAGAAATTGAACGGGAAGCTTTTTTAAGCTATTTGCAGTAAATTTTACAAATTGATATTTAATCCGCTTATCAAAAACAATTCTGTAAAGGGTTGGTGGGTATAATTTCGGTGCCGATATTCTAAACCTAAATCTACTTTTGAATTAGCGCCAATTGGTAAACTAAATTTTCCTGTAAAACGCTGACCCAAACTGGGCTTGTTGTATTTACCGAATTCCCAAACGCTTTCTGTTGAGGCATTAAAGACTACAGGTTGTTTATCGGCTAAGGCCGGGCTTAAATTAAAACTAGCTCCTATGCGGTAGCGCCATCTTAATACCAGTTCTTCTCTAAATCGTTGTGCAAAGCGCAGCCGTTGTTCTAATGAGAAACTGTTCAATTTTATTTTGTGGCTGTATTGTTGCAGAAGTCTTAACTCGTTATGCTTGTCAATAAAAATATCTTTAAAGCGATAGCGAGCTGCCACTGTTGCTTTACCCTTTTCGCCTAGTTTATAATGAGTATATTGATTTAACTCTATAAACTCAGCTTCGTATTTTACTTGTTCATCAAATTGGCTGTTATCTTCAATATCGGTGAATACAATCGATCGGTGTGCGATGCCAAAAGTATAACTCCAAGGCGTTTCGGTCTTGAGATTTAAATTAATTTCTGGATTAATGAAACCATCAAAATGTGTCTGCGAATTGGCTGAAAGGCTAATTAAAATCAAGGTTAAAAGAGCGAAACTACTTTTTCTGTATTTATAAAGACACTCCATAAATGCAAAGATTTTTTTAATCTAAAGTTGACAATTTTTTAAAGTGGCGAAAATAATTATTCTTAGCTGCTTTTTTTAACTTTATTCTATTTTTATTGAAAATTAAATATCAAGTTGCCGTTTTATTAAATTATACACCAGTAATTGCCTTGTTAAGTTTGCTGTTGTTTAAAACAATATTCCAGATGATCATTCACCAATCCAGCAGCCTGCATAAAGCTATAAACGGTTGTAGCTCCTAAAAATTTAAATCCTTTCGCTTTTAGATTTTTACAAATATCAGCACTTAGCTTTGTACTAGAGGGAACCTCTTTTGCGGTTCGGGGGTTGTTATTTTTTGGTATGTGATTAACAAATGACCAAATGTATTTGCTAAAACTACCAAATTCTTGTTGCAGCCGTATAAAAACTTGGGCATTATGAATCGTAGCTTCAATTTTAGCTCTATGCCTAATGATTCCGCTATCGTTTAGTAGTGCTAGAACCCGTTTAGAATCATATTGGGCAACCATAACCGGATTAAATTCATCAAAGGCTTTACGGAAATTATCTCGTTTTTTTAATACCGTAATCCAGCTCAAACCAGCTTGAAAGACCTCTAAAGAAAGGATTTCAAATAACTTTTGGTCGTTATATTCGGGTTCACCCCATTCTAAATCGTGATATTTCTCATATAAATCATTTCCTTGACACCAAAGACAACGCTGCTTGCTCATAATTGTGTAATTTTGAATCAACCTTAAAGGTGCAAAAAATATAAGAAAAAATGAAGGTAAAAGAATTACAATCCGAAGTGGCGAAAGCATTAGAAAACGCAATGACTTATCCTGATTTTAAAGAATTGGTGATTAAAAGTTTTGAAGAAGGCCGCGTAACGGGGCATACACAATCTGAAGATTTATTAAACTATACCCAACTCAATTTAAAAAGGATTAAGCGATGGGATAAAACCCTAAAGGTTGATGAGGCGTTAGCCGATAAAGTTGTAGCCTTTCAAAAAAAAGTGTTTTGGATAGTTGTTGCCGAAGGTTGGTGCGGTGATGTAGCCCATATTTTGCCAGTTATAAATAAGTTGGCTGAGTTAAATGAGAACATTGAACTAAAAATTGTTCTTCGCGATGACAATAGTTTTTTTATAGATCAATTCTTGACAAATGGCGCGAGGTCTATTCCTAAATTAGTAATGGTCGATCAAAAATCGCTCGAGGTTTTAGGCGTTTGGGGAGAGCGTCCGGCGCCAGCTAAAAAATTAATAACCGACTATAAAGCTGCGCATGGGCAAGTAGATGCCACCGTAAAAGAGGAACTTCAACGTTGGTACAACAAAGACAAAGGTAAAACCGTTATGAAAGAATTAAGTTTGCTTCTAGCTTAAATCTTTTGGCAATTTGGCAATAAAAGTATCTAAAGTATAGGCGTTTTCAACGTTGAAATCGCCTATTTTTGTGCGTCTTAACTCGGTAAGGTGAGCACCATTGTTTACAACTTGACCTAAATCGTGAGCCAAGCTTCTAATATAAGTTCCTTTGCTGCATTTTACCTTAAACTCTACATCGGGTAAATTTATTTTCCCAATAGAAAATTCGTCTATGCGAACAGGGCGACCTTCTATTTTTATTTCTTGGCCTTTGCGTGCATATTCATACAGTCTTTTGCCATCCTTCTTTAAGGCCGAGAAAACAGGGGGTTTTTGAATGATGTCTCCTTCAAAGCTGGCCGCTTTTGTTTTTATAATTGCCGGTTGCAAATCATTAATCGGATAAGTTTTGTCGATATCCGTTTCTAAATCGTAAGAAGGAGTAGTTGCCCCAAAACGAATAGTCCCTGTATATTCCTTGGGTAAGCCTTGAATTTCATGAATGGTTTTGGTAAATTTTCCCGTACAAATAATCAATAATCCAGTGGCTAAGGGATCTAGAGTCCCTGCGTGACCTACTTTAATTTTTTTTATGCCATAATTTTTTTTGATTAACCAGCGTACCTTATTAACTAATTGGAAAGAGGTCCACTCCAAGGGTTTATCAAATAATAAAACTTGGCCTTCTTTAAAATCTTCTAGACTAAAAAAACTCAAAAAAATAATATTTTAATTAATAACTTACCGCTAAGGCTATGATTCCCACCACTAAGCAATATATAGCAAAATAAGAAAGTTTGCTTTTACGTACCAGTGCAATCATCCAAGTACAAGCGAAGAGGCCAGCAACAAAGGCACTTATAAAACCAACAAATAATGCCGTACTGTTGCCAGTATGGCTTAAATCGCCGCTAAGTATATCTTTAGCAATTTTCCCCAATATTAATGGGACCACCATTAAAAAAGAAAATCGTGCTGCCTTGGTTTTGTCATTTCCCAATAAAACAGAAGTAGATATAGTGGCACCACTTCGGGAAATACCAGGAAGCATGGCAATAGCTTGAGCTAACCCAATAACAAATGCATTGGAGTAGCTAACCGGCTTTAAAGTACTTTTTGCTTTATCGGCCAACCATAGAAGCAAAGCAGTTACAATCAGCATAGCTCCTACTAGAAACACGCTTCCTCCAAATAATTGTTCTAACTGTTCTTCAAATAGCACCCCAATTATGGCTGCTGGAATCATCGATAATATAATCTTTAAGGTAAATTGAGTTTCCTCGTTCCATTTGAATGCTACCACCCCTTTAACTATAGTGTAAATATCTTTACGGAATATTACCAAGGTGCTCAGCGCAGTAGCAAAATGCATCACAACGGTGAATAGCATACTCTCTTGAGGTATACTATCATCACCCAAAATCGCTTTGCCTAGCTCTAAATGACCACTTGAAGATACCGGTAAGAACTCGGTTAATCCTTGAATAATGCCAAGAACAAGCGCATCTAAAACATCCATTATTTCTTTTTACTTGGATTTAAAAGAATGGCGTAAACCTCAATACCAAAACCTAGTAGCACAAGACTAGGTGCGAGATGAATACGTCTCCAACTGTAAATATCGGGATTAAATACTTCTGGATTATCGCTTCCGCCTCCGGCCATCAATAAATAACCCAAGGCAATAACGGCTAAACCAACAGCCATAAAAATGTAGTTCTTCTTCTCAAAAATGAAATAGGCCTCTGGCTTTTCCTGTTCTCTTTCTCGTCTCTTTTGCTCTCCCATAATTTTTTTTAAAGCTATAGATAGCGCTTAATAATATAATTCGTCTGTTTTTAAGTTTAAAAATCTTGAGGTAGCAAAGAAGGTGCTAATCCAAGATATAACCAAACCTAAAATGAATACACCGGCAAATATAGCAATAAGTAGTCGATGATCGGTTAGTAATTGCAATTCAGGAAAAGCTTTGTCTAAATAATAAAGAACGGCAGCCATCCCCGAGAGCGCTAGAATAGAACCAATAATTCCTAGCTTTATACTTTTCCAAATAAACGGTCTGCGTATAAAACCTTTGGTAGCACCAACCATTTGCATAGTTTTAATGGTAAATCGCTTGGAGTACACCGAGAGTCTTATACTGCTGTTGATCAACAATACGGCTATAAAGGTGAAAATACCACTAATGATTAAAATCCAAAAGCTTATGCGTTTAATATTGTCATTGAGCAGGGCGATCAAAGGCTTGTCATACACCACTTCTTCAATAAAATTTTTATTGCTAAGATCTTTCGATATTTCTGCAATCTTAGCTTCAGAAACATAATCGGCTTTAAAATAAACGTCTATAGAGTTTTTTAGGGGGTTATATCCTAAAAAATCCATAAAGTCTTCACCAATCTCTTGACTATGCGCTTTAGCGGCATCTTCCTTGCTAACAAATTGAGTAGATTTGGTGTAATCGGCTAAAGCTAAGCTTTTCTCTAATTGATTAATTTCTACTTCTTTGGCGCTATCTTTTAAAAATATACTCAAGGCGATTTGCTCTTTAAAGTGGTCGGCTACTTTTTTGGTGTTTAAAACCAGCAATCCTAATAAACCTAATAAAAATAATACCAATGCGATACTTATTACCACAGAAAAGTAAGAAGAGATTAAACGCCTTTTTTGGTATTTTTCAAAAGAAGAACTCATAAAGAATAGGCTTGTAATTTTTGTAAAAATAATAAAGTAATTGAAACTAGTTTCTTTAAAACGATCAAACTTTTCACTTTCGTACATTAATAGTACTTTTGCCAATCAAAATAATTATTAATGGCATTTTTCGAACGCGTTAACCATGAGTTATAATTTTAATACTATAGAAGCCAAATGGCAAAAATACTGGGAACAGAACCATACTTTTAAATCCAGTAATAAAAGCGATAAACCAAAATATTATGTGTTAGACATGTTTCCTTATCCTTCTGGGGCTGGTTTGCACGTGGGGCACCCCTTGGGGTATATTGCCAGCGATATTTTTGCACGTTATAAAAGACATACCGGCTTTAATGTATTGCATCCTCAGGGTTATGATTCATTTGGTCTACCCGCCGAACAATATGCTATTTTAACAGGACAACACCCCGCCGATACTACCAAAGTTAATATTGAAGGAGGAACAGATAAAGCTGGAAACCAAATTGCTGGTTATAGAAATCAATTAGATAAAATTGGTTTTTCTTTTGATTGGAGTAGAGAGGTGCGTACCAGTGATCCCGAGTATTATAAGTGGACCCAATGGATTTTTATACAGCTTTTTGAGTCTTATTACTGTTTTGATGAAAACAAAGCCAGACCGATAACTGAGTTAGTACAAGTGTTTGAGGCAAGTGGTAACCAAGAAGTCAATGTGGCTTGCGATGAAGAAGTTCTTAGTTTTACTGCAGCACAATGGAGAGAATGGGATAGGAAAGAGCAGGAGGCAATCTTATTGCAATACCGCTTAGCTTTCTTGGCAGAAACAGAAGTTAATTGGTGCCCTGAATTGGGTACGGTTTTAGCTAACGATGAAATTGTGAATGGTGTTTCTGAACGCGGTGGACACCCCGTAGTTAGAAAAAAAATGAAGCAGTGGAGTATGCGCATTTCTGCTTACGCCGAAAGACTTTTACAGGATTTAGAAAGCTTAGACTGGACAGAGAGCTTAAAAGAAACTCAACGCAATTGGATAGGAAGGTCAACTGGGGCTCAGGTAAAATTTAAAGTGCAAAATGATGAAGCTTTTATCGAAGTATTTACTACCCGACCAGATACTATTTTTGGTGTTAGCTTTATGACGCTAGCTCCAGAGCATTCATTGGTTCAAAAAATAACTACAGAAAAGCAAAAAGAGGCTGTGAAGCAGTATGTAGAAGCTGCAGCCAAGAGAAGTGAGCGAGAAAGAATGTCCGATGTAAAGCATATTTCTGGTGTATTTACTGGCGCATATGCCTTGCACCCTTTTACTCAAGAACCTATCCCTATCTGGGTAGGTGATTATGTGTTGGCTAGTTATGGTACAGGGGCAGTTATGGCAGTTCCTTGTGGCGATCAGCGCGATTATGATTTTGCTAAACATTTTGATATACCTATAATAAACATTTTTGAAGGTGTAGACATTAGCCAAGAGGCTTTTACAGAAAAAGATAATCAGGTTAAACTTACCAACTCTGATTTTCTAAATGGCTTGACCTATGAATCGGGTATGCAAAAAGCGATAGAAAAGTTAGAGCAAGAAAAACAAGGAGTAGAAAAAACAAATTATCGCTTACGTGATGCTGTCTTTAGTAGACAACGTTATTGGGGCGAGCCTTTTCCTGTATATTACAAAAACGGGTTGCCTCAAACAATTGCACCTAAGCATCTTCCTATAGTATTACCTGAGATAGAAAAGTATTTACCAACAGAAAGTGGAGAGCCGCCGCTAGGTCGTGCAGATATTTGGGCCTGGGATACCGTTAAAAACCAAGTGGTGAGTAATCAAGAAATAGATCATAAAAATATTTTCCCTTTAGAGTTAAACACCATGCCTGGATGGGCAGGTAGCTCTTGGTACTTCTTTAGGTATATGGAGCCTGGTAAACACGAAGAAAACTCAAAACGAGATAGTGTTTTTGCTTCCGCGGAAGCGTTAAATTACTGGGAAAATGTAGATTTATATATTGGTGGAAGCGAGCACGCAACCGGTCATTTATTGTATGCTAGGTTTTGGACTAAATTCTTAAATGATCGGCAATTTGTACCCGTTAATGAGCCTTTTAAAAAGTTGATCAACCAAGGTATGATTTTAGGAGAAAGTGCTTTTGTTTACCGTATAGCAAATCAAAACAAATTTGTTAGTGCCGGATTAAAAGATAATTACGACACACAAGCTATTCACGTAGATGTATCTTTGGTGAATAACTCAAATGAGCTAGATATAGAAGGCTTTAAAAATTGGCGTGAGGAATATAAAGAGGCTACTTTTATTACTGAAGATGATGCGACTTATCAAGTAGGGCGTGAGGTCGAAAAAATGTCTAAGTCTAAATACAATGTGGTAAATCCTGATGTGATATGCCAGGAATATGGTGCGGACACTTTGCGTATGTATGAAATGTTTTTAGGACCTTTAGAGCAATCTAAGCCTTGGAATACAGCGGGTCTTTCTGGAGTTCATAATTTCCTAAAGAAATTATGGAAGCTATACCATAAAGGAGATGAGTTTGTGATAAGCGAGGAGCAACCTAGCAATGATGCCTTAAAAATTTTACATAAAACTATTAAAAAAGTTAGAGAAGATATTGAGGCGTTCAGTTTTAATACATCGGTTTCTACTTTTATGATATGTGTGAACGAATTGGCAGCCTTGAAATGTAATGCTCGTGCAGTTTTAGAACCACTTGTTATATTAATCGCTCCTTATGCCCCTCATATTGCCGAAGAGCTTTGGGAAAAAATGGGTCATAAACAAAGTATTAGCTTTGCCGATTATCCTATTTTCGAAGAAAAATTTTTGAAGGAGAGTTCGAAGAATTACCCTATTTCTTTTAATGGAAAAATGCGATTTACCCTAGAGTTAAGTTTAGAGCTTTCTAAAGATGAAATTGAACAAATCGTTATGGCAGATGAGAGAACCCAAAAACAATTAGCAGGGCGTACCCCAAAAAAGGTTATTATTGTGCCAGGTAAAATTGTAAATATTGTAGGTTAAAAACATAACCATATAAGTCAAAACGCGTTACTTAAAAGTAGCGCGTTTTTTTAATTCGGTATACGAATTACTAAACCACTAAAAACATCAGTGGGCCCCGTTAGAAGTGGCTTATTAGCATTTATTATTTTATCGATATAGCTTTCATCCCCATAAAATCGTTTGGCAATTTTTTTTAAATTGTCTGTAGGAGTTATTTCATAAAACTGCGAAGGTTTATTAGCGTTAGCTGGGCCGTTAGTTAATTCTTGGTAAAGAGACATTTTGTCATTCACACAAGCAATACCTTTGGCGTTTCCTAAAAGCAATATAACTATTTCTTTGGTTTTTTGGCAATTTACTTCACCATAAACCGTCAAGATGCCGTCTGCTAACTCTAAATTTAAATCGTGAATGCTCATCTTGTGGATATTCAATAAATTGCGCATATTTTGTATGGCTTGCGCATTGGACTCGGCGGTAGTTTGCTCAAAATCAAAAAGGCAAACTCCTTTGTTTTTATTAAACAAAAAAGATTTCATGGAATACTTTTTATTTAAAGATACAGCAGCGAAAAGCCTAAAGGAAATTTTTGTTTATAAATACTTGTTAAAAAAAATAACAAAAAGAGGTATTGACTGTCAGGTGGCTTTTAAATATCAAATTTGGTGCTATTTTTGCTAATTGAATGCTAAACAATTAAAGTGAATCTACCATGATGGGATATTATATAATTGCTGGTTTAATTATGCTTGTAAGCTGGTATGTAAGTAATAAGTTAAAAACTAAGTTTAAAAAATACAGCAAAACGCATTTGCAAAACGGTATGAGCGGAGCAGAAATAGCGCGCAAAATGCTAGAGGATAATGGAATTTATGATGTTAAGGTAATATCAACACCAGGACAACTAACAGATCATTATAATCCTAAAGACAAAACTGTTAATCTAAGTGAGGCGGTGTATAATCAACGAAATGCTGCTGCGGCAGCTGTGGCGGCCCATGAATGCGGACATGCAGTACAACACGCGACGGCTTATAACTGGTTAACAATGAGAAGTCAACTAGTTCCTATAGTAAGTGTGGCGGCAAATTATAGTCAATGGGTGATTATGGGAGGTCTTATATTAATGTCTGCTGTTTCTTTGGGTGTGGGTAAAACTGTATTATTGGCCGGAATTATTATGTTTGGTTTGGGTACACTCTTTAGTTTTATTACGCTTCCTGTAGAATATGATGCCAGTAACCGTGCTTTGGCTTGGCTTGAAGAGAAACAAATTGTTACCCCTACAGAATATGATGATTCTAAAGATGCCCTTAAATGGGCCGCCAGAACTTATGTGGTAGCAGCTGTAGGCTCATTAGCCACGCTATTGTATTTTGTAAGTGTTTATTTGAGTAGAGATTAAAAGCATAATTAATAAAAAAAGCCGACTTACCACCTGGTAAGTCGGTTTTTTTTTATCCCACAACATTATCAATGTTATAGCCTAGGTAAGGAACTTCCTTTTCTTTAAATGCAATCCCAAAGTCTTCTAGCTCTTTTAAAATGGGTTCATACACCTCCTTACTTATGGGGCGTAAAACACCTGGGGTTTTAATTTCTTTATTAAGTATTTTTAAAGTGGCAATACCCACCGGTAAGCCAACCGTTTTAGCCATAGCAGTGAAAGTCTGATCTTCACCAATATGCACCATAGTAGAGTCAATTTGTTTTTTCTCTCCGTTCAATTCATATCCAAATTTATGGTACATAACAATCATATCTTTGTCATTAGGAGCTAAAGTCCATTTTTCTTCTAATATTTTTTGCAACGCTTGTGCGGGCGTTGCATCTTTAATACCTATGGTTTTGGTTTTGTTAAATAAATCGAGTTCAAGTAACTTTTCCCACATCAAATCATCTTGATCAATTTTTAAAGAATGACGCATTTTCAACTCTACCGAGTCTGTAGGAGAATAAGGTAAGAAAGCATTCACAAAATCACGGTAGCTCATATGCTCTGAATTTTGCATAGTATAGGTATCATCGGTCATTCCAAGTTGAACAAACATATTCCAAGCTTTGCTAAAGCCCACACGGCGTAAAGTTCCGCGATAAAGAGTTTTAATATCTTCTAGCCCGTACACCTTTTGGTAAGCTAGCGAGTTGCGATTGGCTAAACCTTCAAATTTTCCATAACCTTCAACTTCAAGAAATTCAGTTCTTCTAAAAAGGCGGTGATACGGAATGTATTTGTACTGGCCTTCTTGAATAAATTCGGCTGCGCCACCTTGTCCAGCCACCACTACATTTCTAGGATTCCAAGTAAATTTATAATGCCAAAGATTATTATCGCTTTCGGGAGCAACTAAGCCTCCTGTAAACGATTCAAATAAAAGCATTTTCCCGCCAGTGTGGCGAATGCGATCAATCACCTGCATAGCGCTCATATGGTCAATACCGGGATCTACACCTATTTCATTCATGAAAATAAGCCCTTTGTCTTTTACTTGTTCTTGCAGAGCTTCCATTTCTTTACTTACGTAAGAGGCAGTTACCAAATTTTTTTCTAAGTTAATACAATCTTTTGCCACCTCGATATGAAAGCGAGCAGGAAGCATCGAGATAACAATATCGGCTTCGCTTATAGCGGATTTTCTATCTTCTTCATTAAAAATATCTAATTTTAAGGCTTGAGAATGTCGATGTTCTCCAGCTAATTGTTGAGCCTGTGCCAGATTTAAATCGGCGATTATTAATTTTAAATTTTCTTGGTCTGATTTGTTTTGTAAATATTGTATGAGAGCCGAGGTTGATTTTCCGGCACCAATAATAAGAATTCTTCTCATAAGTTAAACTAAGTTGATTAAATTTGTGTTTCGTTTCCGAAAGTAATAAAATTTAATTCGGCTTAAAAATATGAAAAAGAAATTATTGATTTTGGGTGCCGTACTAGGTCTATTGGGAGTAATTTTAGGCGCTTTTGCTAGTCACGGTTTAGAAAAATTATTAACTAATGAACAGCTTGAAACCTTTCAAGTAGGGGTGCGTTACCAGTTTTACCACGCCTTTTTAGCGTTAATTTTGGGGAGCACCACATTTATACCTAATAAAGCAAAAATTATTTTATTTGTGCTGTTGGTCTCTGGGGTAACATTATTTTCAGGGTCAATTTATGGGCTGGCAACCAACGATTTAACTGGCTTTGATTTTACCAAAATTGCGCTACTAACGCCAACAGGAGGCTTACTTCTGATTAGCGCTTGGGTGCTGATTTTATTTCAAGCATTAAAAATGAAAACTAAATAAAAGAAAGCTAATTCTTTATATGTTAGTGAATATTGTTATTTTTGTTCAAAGAACACAACTCAAAATTTTTTATGGTGGACAATAATAAAACCACGCAAGAATTTTCGCTAGAAAATTACGGTATAAAAGACGCAAAAATCAATTATCAACTTTCTTCTGAAGAACTTCACGCTATCACAGTGCAAAAAGGCCAAGGTGTAACGGTGAACTCTGGTGCTCTGGCTGTAAATACGGGAGAGTTTACGGGAAGATCGCCCAAAGATCGATTTATTGTTAAAGATGATGTAACTCAAGATGAGGTATGGTGGGGAGATGTAAATATACCTTTTGACCCAGCTAAATTTGATGCCCTTTATGCAAAGGTTGTAGATTACCTATCGGGGAAAGAAGTTTTTGTAAGAGATGCATATGCTTGTGCAGATAAAGCATACCAATTAAACATTCGCGTTATCAATGAGTTGCCTTGGAGCAATATGTTTGCGCATAATATGTTTTTAAGACCAACCGAAGAAGAGTTGAAAGATTTTTCTCCAGAATGGACGGTGGTAAACGCACCTAACTTTATGGCCGATCCAGAAATAGACGGTACAAGGCAGCATAATTTTGCAATCTTAAACTTTAAAAAGAAGATTGCGCTTATCGGTGGTACAGGTTACACAGGCGAGATCAAAAAAGGTATTTTTTCTGCTTTAAACTTTATTTTACCCGTAAATAAAAACACCCTTCCTATGCACTGTTCTGCTAATGTAGGCGAGGCAGGTGATACGGCTATATTTTTCGGCTTGTCGGGTACTGGTAAAACTACCTTGTCGGCCGATCCAGAACGTAAACTTATAGGTGATGATGAGCACGGATGGACAGCCGAAAACAAGATCTTTAATTTTGAAGGAGGTTGCTACGCCAAAGTAATAAACCTTTCTGCCGAAAAAGAACCAGATATTTATGGAGCTATTAAGCCGGGAGCTATTCTTGAGAACGTAATTATTAAAGATGGAGAGGTAGATTTTGATGATACTAGTATTACTCAAAATACAAGAGTGAGCTACCCTATTTATCATATTAATAACATTAAAGAGCCTTCTGTAGGCGAAAACCCAAAGAATATTTTCTTTTTAACCGCAGATGCCTTTGGGGTGTTGCCTCCTATAAGTAAACTTACGCCAGGACAAGCAGCTTACCATTTTATTAGTGGGTACACTGCAAAAGTAGCAGGAACAGAAGCAGGTATTACAGAGCCTGTACCTAGTTTCTCTGCTTGTTTTGGAGCGCCATTTATGCCGCTACATCCTACGCGTTATGCAGAAATGCTAAGCCATAAAATGCAAGAGGCAAATGTAAATGTTTGGTTGATTAATACGGGTTGGACAGGTGGCCCTTACGGAATCGGTTCGAGAATGAAATTGAAATACACGCGCGAAATGATCTCTTCAGCTTTAGAAGGATTACTATCCGATGTTGAGTTTCAAGAGCATCCTATATTTGGTCTACAAATGCCAAAAACTTGCCCAAATGTACCCGATGAGGTGCTTAATCCGAGAGATACTTGGAAAGATAAAGAAGCTTATGATGTTAAAGCTAAAGAGCTAGCCTTATTCTTTAAAAATAACTTTAAGAAGTTTGAAGAATATGCCAATGAGGAAATTATGAATGGCGGACCCAAGGCATAAATCTTAAATCTACACTATAATGTAAAAAGAGGCGGTTGTAAAACCGCCTCTTTTTTATAACGATAAAAAAACTTGAAACTATTTTTTGTTATGCTCTTTTATGTATTTTTCTAAAGCCATTGTCATGGATGGAGTCTCTGGAGTTGGTGCTTTGATATTTACCTCCAAGCCATGCTCTTTGGCCGCTCTAATTGTAGAATTTCCAAAAACAGCTACACGCGTATTATTTTGTTTGAAGTCTGGGAAATTTTCAAAAAGAGATTTAATACCACTCGGGCTAAAAAAGACTAACACATCATAAAAAACTTTTTCTAAATGAGAAAGATCGCTTACCACGGTTTTATAAAAAATACCACGTTTCCAATTTACTTTTATCTTGTCTAATTCTTTTGGAATAAGTGGTTTGAGCATATCAGAAGAAGGGAGCAAAAACTTCTCAGTCTTATACTTTTTAATTAATGGGATTAGCTCAGGAAAGGTGCGCTTACCTACATAAATCTTTCTTTTGCGGTATACTACATATTTTTGCAAATAATAGGCAACAGCTTCGCTCTGGCAAAAATATTTCATAGTGTCGGGTACCTCATAGCGCATCTCTTTGGCAATTCTAAAAAAATGATCTACAGCGTTCCGGCTCGTAAGAATTATAGCCGTGAATTGACTCAGATCTATTTTTTGCTGCCTAACATCTTTTGAGGTTACCCCTTCTACGTGAATAAAAGGAATAAAATCAATTTTTACTTTTTGTCTCTCCTCCAACTCAGTATAGGGAGAATTCTCCATTTTTGGTTCTGGCTGAGAAATTAAAATTGTTTTTACTTTCATCGATAAGCTATTTGTTAAATGCTATTTTTTTATGTAATCACTTTATACAAAATAATATAGGGAGCGATTTCAAGGCTGCAAAGGTACAAAATAAAATAATACCAGTACAACATAAGAGACTTTTGCTTTTTTCTGTAATAAACAATTAAGCCACCTATTTGTAGAAGAACCATCAATCCAATGCAAATTATACTGATTAATCTAGGGTAGTTTAAGGTGTAAACCAATAAAAATAATATGGGTATAAAGTATAAGCTAAAAAGGTTGCGATAAGTGATTTTATAAAAAATATAATTGTCGATTAAGGGTTCGATTTTAAATACTACTGCAGTTATTTTCTCGACCAAATATTTTAAAATACTCAGCGCAGCAAAAATTACAAGAATTTGAAGGTATAAATTAAAATTATAAGTTGAAGACAGTAAATCGGTAGCTTTGAAAAGGACAAATAGACCTAAACTAGCAATTAACTGATGAGCCAAAAACAAAAGTAAACTGAAAAGGCTTACAACATTAGGACTCTTTTTGTATTGTGTGAAATAAACATTTGAGCGGTACAATTCTTTAAACTGAATAAAGCGATTGCCAAAGGCAAGAGCCGTACCAGCTATAAGGGTCATAGCGATGAGAAGAACAAAAATAATCCAATCTTGTTGTATTAAATTTCTAAGGCCGATATCCAAGCTACACTGTTTATTTGCAAATTTAAGACTAAATTGACGGATAGGTGCTAATATTTCATTCTAAAAATAAGTACATTTGTGACCAAAAAATATGTCCAATCGCTTAGTCATCATTCCTACTTATATCGAGGCCGAGAATATTGGGCATATTCTGGAAGCGATTTTGAGGCTTCCGCTCAGCTTTGATGTGCTAGTGGTAGATGATAACTCCCCAGACGGCACCGCAGCCTTGGTAGAAGAGAAAAAGAAATTGTATAGCGATTGCATTCACTTGCTTTCTAGATCTGGCAAATCGGGATTGGGTACTGCCTATATTGCCGGATTTAAATGGGCTCTTGCGCGTAGCTATACCCATATTTTCGAAATGGATGCCGATTTTTCTCACAACCCAAAAGATTTGGTACGTTTGTTTAATGCATGCGAAGAAAACAACGCTCAAGTAAGCATCGGTTCTCGTTATGTCACTGGTGTTAATGTAGTAAATTGGCCTATGAAGCGTATTTTATTGTCGTATACAGCCTCTAAATACGTTAAGTTTATTACCGGTATGCCCATTCACGATACAACGGCTGGTTTTGTCTGCTATAAGCGAGAAGTATTAACAAGTATTAATTTAGATAAAATACAATTTATAGGCTATGCTTTTCAAATTGAAATGAAGTTTAAAGCTTATATTAAAAAATTTAAAATCGTAGAAGTTCCAGTAATTTTTACGGATAGAGAAAGAGGTAAGTCAAAGATGAACGGACGAATAATTTCGGAGGCAATTTTTGGCGTTTTAAAAATGAAATTTAAGAGTTTATTCGGTAAAGAATTATGAAAAAGATATTGATTAAAAATGCTAAAATTGTAAATGAAGGCAAGGTTGAAGAAGGTGAGGTTTACATTGAAAATGATACTATTGTTGAGGTGGCGCCAATCATTAGTGTTAAATCGCATGATATTCAAGTAGTAGATGCCGAGGGTAAATATTTACTACCTGGTGCTATTGATGATCAGGTGCATTTTAGAGAGCCAGGCTTAACGCATAAAGAAGATATAGAGCACGGAAGTAGGGCAGCTGTGGCAGGAGGAATAACTTCGTTCATAGAGATGCCCAATACTCAACCACAAACTACTACACACGAGAGGTTTGCAGAAAAGTTTGCTATAGCAGCTAAATCTGCTTATGCTAATTACTCTTTTATGTTTGGCGGTACGAACGATAACTTAGAGGAAATCAAAAAAATTGATCCAAAAACAACCCCAGCACTAAAGTTATTTTTGGGTTCTTCTACTGGAAATATGTTGGTTGATAATGAGGAAGTTTTAAAAGAAATTTTTACGCATTCTCCTGTTTTGATTTGCGTTCATTGTGAAGATGAAACTACCATAAAAGATAATTTAGAAGAGTATATAAGCAAATATGGAGAGGACATCCCCATAGAGAATCATCCCAAGATTAGAAGTGAAAAGGCCTGCTATTTATCTTCATCACGCGCTATTGCGCTAGCTAAAGAAACCGGGGCAAGACTTCACGTGTTTCATTTAAGCACTGCTAAAGAAATGGAACTTTTTGATGGGAAAAAAGCCTTAAAAGATAAAAAGATAACCGCCGAGGTTTGCATACATCACCTTTGGTTTAATGACACCCATTATGCCGATAAAAAGACCTTAATTAAGTGGAACCCTGCTGTTAAAACACAACAAGATCAAGAAGCCTTGTTAAAGGCCTTATTGCAAGACAAAATAGATGTAATCGCTACAGACCATGCGCCACATACTTTAGAAGAGAAAAATAACGTTTACACCAAAGCACCAAGTGGCGGACCATTGGTGCAGCATGCTTTACCGGCCATGCTACAATTTTATCATCAAGGAAAGATTACTTTACCTAAGATTGTCGAAAAAATGTGTCATAATCCGGCCATTCTTTTTCAAATTGAAAAGAGAGGTTTTATCCGTGAAGGCTATAAAGCCGATTTGGTTTTAGTTGATTTAAATGCGCCTTGGACAGTGCAAAAAGAAAATATACTATACAAATGCGGGTGGTCGCCATTTGAAAAAACAACTTTCAAGTCACGAATCACGCATACTTTTGTAAATGGTGCATTGGTTTACCATAATTTTAAAGTATTGGGTGTCAAAAATGCACAAGCTTTAAGTTTTCAAAGATCATGAAACATCTAGTAGTACTTATTCTAATGCTTTTTTTTGTAATAACCGGTTGCCAGAATATCGAAAAGGTTTCTAAACCAGATTCGCTTATAGATGAAAAAACCATGGTAAATTTGTTATTTGATTTGCATTATACCGATGCAATTCAAGGGTATAGCGGCACTAAGTTCATGCAAAGAGATGTAAAAGTGAACAAGTTAATTTTGAAAAAATACAATATAGACAGTCTAACCTTTGTAGAAAATGCAAATTACTATTTTGAAGATGCCGAAAGAAACGAAAAAATCTATCGAGAAGTTTTAGAGCGTTTAGAGGCTAAAAAGGCGTTTAATGATAGTTTAATGAAAAAAGAAAAAGAGGTTGAGAAAGCAAATGCCTTACCCTAGATATTCACTTTTATTTTTGGCGAAGATAGTGCTGGCAAACCCGTTTGATGCTAAGATTCAAATCGGTAAATTGAAAGTCTAAATGCTTTAGTAATTTTTCTGAGCTATACAGCCTCATGGTATCGCTGTTTCGTACAAAGGTTTTGCTGATGTGTTGTCGTGTGCCCAAAAGTTTTCTGCCTATAAATTGTATGAACCACAACAAATATAGTATAGGTTTCTTGGCTTCAAATTTTGGAGCCGGCACTCCTAGTTGCAATGCTGCTTTTGTAAAAAAATCTTTAAATCCTAGCGATTGGTTAACAACGATAAACGACTCATTTTGTATAGGGCCCTGCATTAATAAAACCATAATTTTGCAAAGGTCTTGCACGTCGGTAAAACCCGTTTGTTTGGTAATGTAAAACTTTAGACCTTTTGCAATTTTTTGAAATAACCGACCACTACTTTGTTCATAGAATCCGGCTCCTAGAATAACGCCAGGATTAACAATTATTACCGGTAGCTTTTCTTGAGAACCGCGCCATACTTCCATTTCGGCACCATACTTTGTGATGCTATAATTGCTGTAAACCCGATTGTTTTCTCGAATAGAGGTTTCGGTAATGGGGGTTGTAGGTTTTATCTCTTGCCCTAAAGTGGCAATAGAGCTAACGTGACATAGTTTTTGTACTCCAGCTGTAAGCGCGAGGTTTACTACGTTAGCCGTACCTTCAACATTAACTTTATACAGTTTTTTAAAACCACGATTAGAAGGTTCGTCGGCTACTAAGCCTGCACAATGGAATACCCATTTCACGTTTTGCATAGCCTTTTCTAGTTGAGGGATATCTAGAATAGAAAGTTTAACCCAATGTATCCGTTCTAAAAGCGAATGAGAAAGTTGATAATAAGAAGCTAATAGCCTTAAGCTGTACTCTTTTTTATAATCTTCTCTATAAATCGCACGTATGTTACTTTCTTGCTTTTCAAGCAGTTCAGCCAGCAGGTGTGTGCCCACCAAACCTGTTGCTCCCGTCACTAAAATCATAGTGTAAATATAGGAATTTTTGTGTTTAATAAATACAGAAACCAGTATCTTTGCTAAGATAAATCAGTAACAATGGAGAATAAAAACTTTGTACAAGAACTCAAGTGGAGAGGTATGTTAAATGATGTGATGCCAGGAACAGAAGAGCATCTACTTGAAAAAATGCGTTCGGCTTATGTAGGTATAGATCCTACCGCAGATTCGCTGCATATTGGCCACTTGGTAGGTGTTATGATGCTGCGTCACTTTCAACTGGCGGGGCATAAACCAATGGCTTTAATAGGTGGTGCCACGGGTATGATTGGAGACCCTTCTGGAAAATCGGCAGAGCGTAATCTATTAGACGAAGAAACGCTTAAGCATAACCAAGACAGCATTAAAAAGCAATTAGAACGTTTTCTTGATTTTTCTGAAGGAGAAAACAACGCAATTTTGGTCAATAACTATGACTGGATGAAGAATTTTTCTTTTTTAGACTTTGCACGTGATATAGGTAAACATATCACGGTAAATTATATGATGGCAAAAGATTCTGTGAAGAAACGTTTTAGTGCTGAATCTAAAGAAGGGATGAGTTTTACTGAATTTACTTATCAATTGATTCAAGGTTATGATTTTTTACACCTTTACCAGCAAAAAGATTGCACCTTACAAATGGGAGGTAGCGATCAATGGGGTAATATTACTACCGGTACAGAAATGATTAGAAGAATCGGTAAAGGTAAAGCCTATGCTTTAACCTGTCCGTTGATTACTAAAGCCGATGGTACAAAATTTGGAAAAACAGAAGGGGGTAATATTTGGTTAGATAAAGAGCGTACCTCACCCTACAAATTTTACCAATATTGGTTAAATACTAGCGATAAAGATGCCGAAAAATATATTAAGATATTTACCTTTTTAAGTCAGCAAGAAATCCAGAACCTTTTGAAAGAACATCAGGAGGCTCCTCATTTACGTCTACTTCAAAAACGATTAGGAGAGGAGGTGACCAAAATGGTACACGGCGAAGAGGATTATGAAAAAGCTATTCAGGCCTCACAAGTCCTTTTTGGAAAGAGTACGTCAGAAGACTTAAAACAATTAGATAAAGCTACTTTTCTAGATGTCTTTGAAGGGGTGCCACAGGCAGTGGTGAGCAGAGCCGATATTAGGCAAGGCTTAGATATGATTGCAGCTCTCTCGGCTAAGACTAATTTTTTATCTAGTAATGGTGAAGCGAGAAGAGCTCTTCAAGCCAATAGTATTGCGGTAAATAAAGAAAAGGTAAAGGAGGATTTTGTTATTCAACTAGAAGATCTAATCAATGATCAATATGTGATTCTTAATAAAGGAAAGAAGAATACCTATATTATCGCTATTGCGGATTAAACCGAAGTTTTAAAATACCGGTATAAAAAAAGAAACCCCAGCACTGCTGGGGTTTCCTACTAACTAACCAATCTATTATGAAAAAACTTTCATCTTAGCATAATATAAGACGAATTTAAGGCAAAAAACTTACATTTAAAAATAACTTTAACAAAATTTTATAATAAAAGTAAATTACAGCCGCGAATATCACTTGCGTCAAAGCGGCCAATAACCCTGAATTCATTGGCGTTGAGCTTACTTCCGAGGTCTTGTGTTGCAATAAAAGAACATGAGTGCAAATTGGCTAAATCAATGACGTTTATACCTCCAGTTTTTCCGTTTTTAAGAATTCTAGTGGGTTCTTCAGGATCACGTATTAAAATATCCATCCAGGCTGCCGGTTTAAATATTCCTTCTCCCTTCGAGTACGCCTGTGAGAGCAGTTCTGTCATTCCGTATTCACTATGAATGTTTGATAAATTAAATGCTCTACCAATTACTTGATGCAATTCTTTCCGAATCATTTCTTTTCGTCTGCCTTTCATGCCTCCCGTTTCCATTATTATTGTGTGCTTTAATTCCATCGGAAACTGCTCGGCTAGATCCAATAAGGCAAAAGAAACACCTAATAATAAAGTTTTTTGTTTTTGTGACTCTAGCAATTTTAAGGTTTGCACTAATTCTTCTAAATTGTTGAGGTAAAATCCGCTTTTAGCATGATTGCTTTCTGCGATTAAATCTTGCGCCATAAAAATGAGAGAGGAGCCTTCTCTTTCTAAATACGCAGGTAACAGAGCTAGTACAGCATAGTCTTTAATATTGCCGTAAAATTGTTTAAAAGTAGTTCTAAAGCTTTTTTTATAAAGGTTAAGCTCATTTACATAGTGTTTGCTAGTTGTCTGACCTGTGGTTCCGCTACTACTAAAGACTACTTCGGCAGGGGTGCTTGCACTATATATTTTATTGGATTTAAAAAACTGAATGGGTAAAAAGGGAATCTCCTCTTTTTGGTTTACCTGTTCTGGTGCTACCTTAAGGTAATCGCAAAACTGTTTGTAAATTGGTACTTTATGGTATTGATATTGGAAAACTTCAAGACAAACCTCGTCAAAAGTACGCTGGTTGGAAATGGCAAATATTTTATTTTCTAATTTCGTCATTTTGCGAATGCATTTGCGGCAAAATTACGAATAAAAAAAGCGCTCTGGTGTAGAGCGCTTTTTTTAATTGAGAAACGAATTAAATTATTCTACAATTAACTTTTGGGTTACAGTGTTACCATCTGCTTTGATTTGTACCAAGTACATACCAGCAGCAAAGTTAGAAACGTCGATAGTTTTTACAGCGTTATTTGCCTTAAAAATTCGCTCTCCTAAAATTGTGTAAACACTCACTTCTACCTGATTTAAATCGCGGTATTCTAAGTTAACCACAGCTCCTTTAGCAGGGTTAGGATACATATTGATTTTGCTTAATAGCTCGATAGATTGAGTAGATAAAGCAGCATTAAAATCGTTTGAACTTCTTGGGAATATTTGAGCAGTTACGTTTGTTCCGTCATCATAAGATGAAGCGATTCCTACTACATTTTGGTATTGTCCCGCGATTACGGTACCAATATAATCTGCACTGTAGAAGTTGGTTCTTAATACAGTATTATCATTACCATCATTTAAAGTATAGTTAGTACCAGTAGCAAAAGTTGCTGTACCGTCTGCTTCGGTAATGGTAACGTTTTGAAATGCAATTAACTCAGACTCATACATCTCAGGATTAGCATTATAAGCACTGATAGTAAGAATTTGTGGAGCAACGTTATTACCTGTTGAAGTAGCTGCACCTGGATCGGTTTCTGGTACAAATTGCATAATACCACCAAACTCGGTTAAGGTACCCTCAATTCCTGTAATTCCGTCACCTATGTTATAAGTTGTAGTAATGATACCGTTATTATCATCAATTAAAATTGCAGCAGTAGCATCTTGAATATACTTCTGGCCTCTAAAAGATTGTTGCATAGTAAGTACAGCTTCACCAGTTAAGATGTATTTCTCGTTTAAGGTTTGTGTTCTTAAGGTAGCTAAATCTGCTATAGGAGTAGACGGGTCACAAGTAGGAGAAGTTATGGTTCCTGAAATGTTACAGTTAGCACTGGTAATGGTATAGTTTAAGTCGGTTCCTTCGGTAATACCAGAAATAGTAACCGTACCTGTTGCTTGTGTATTGGCATCGTCACCTCCTAAAGTACCTTCATTAAGGTTAAGCGTATAAGTTTCTGTTCCTCCACCTGAAAATGAAGCAGTAACGGTATACGTGTCTGTACCACTAGTTTTTGCATCACAACTTACGTCTGTAATAGTAAAGCTTAATGGGCATGGAGTACCAGCTGTAGTATAAGTTCCTAAACCAATGATGCTCTCAAAAGTAGCACCACCTTGGCAAGTACCTAAACCATCTAATGATCCGTTATAGAAATCCCAATCTGCTGCGGCAAATGTACCAGCCGTAGTACCAGACTTACGCTTAGAGTAGCCATCTTTGTATTCCCAAACTTCTCCTGTACCGTCTTGGCTGTCTACGCCGTACTCATCTACAGAAACGCCGGGGTTGCTATCTAAAACTAGGCGAATACGGTCATCACCGTTAAAACTCATTACACTTGCTGTAGTAGCAAAAGTATTGGTCGCGCTGGGAAACTCGGTTGCAAAACTCGGGTCATCTGCATACACATAAGCAAAAGCATCGGTAAGAGTACCAAGAGAAGCTAAGTTTAAAGCGTTACCCCAAGTGGTATTGGCATTGGTTTGGTTCTCTAAAGAATACAAAGAAAAATCTACAGTACCTTGAGCGTAGATTTCTAAAACTTTAGGATTACCACCTGAACAATCCCCATCGGAAATCATGGTAATAATAGGTCCTTGAGCAAAACTAAATAAGCCTGTAAGGAGCATGAAAGTTAAAAAAGTAATTTTTTGCATAATAAATTTATTTAATGATGTCATCAAAGGTACAAATATGTACTAGGATTTGGTATGATTTTAATCAATTTTTTTATTTCTTAACTAATCGGGCGATAATATATATGTCTGATTGCTAATTGATTAAAAACTAATTTTAGATTTTATTTATTTATCAGCAGGAAAGTTTTTAAAACTTTCCCGCTGTTATTGTGTGAGTTACTGATTGAATCCGCCTTGAGCCGAGAAATTAGTCCAATTGTCAAAAGCGCTTTCATCTGCACCACTTGCTGCAGGGTTTTCATCGATTAATTGAGAGGCAATGTCGGTCTGATCTACGTTATTAACCACTAAGTTGTTGTACTGGTCAAAGAAAGTATTGGTAAAAGATAATTCACCATTATTTACTTCTTGTGTTTGATCGTTTACAAAAATCATACTGTCATAATTATATCCTACGATGTTGTCAAAAATACCAGCAGTACCTTGCTTTAAATCAAATGCGGCTTTACCTGGTCTATTGTGTCCTCGTAGGGTTACATTACTTACTTGTGCACCAGAGCGTGGGCTAGCATTGTTTTCTCCACTTCTGTTGGCTAATTCAAAAGCAAAATCTCCAGTAGCATCGTATTGGTAAATCACAACGTTGTTTAAGCTTCCGCGGAAACCTTCATCCCAATCGATTGAATCATCTTCCATTCCTACGGCTGAAAGGTTTTTGGCATTTACCGTACCTCCATAAAATTCAAAACCGTCATCTGCGCCTTCAAATGCTTCGCAATACTCTACTACAGTACCGCTTCCCACTGCAAAAAACGAGAAAGCATTGAATTCAAATTGACCATCTGAAGAGGCTTGACCGGCATACTCAACACGAACATATCGTAAAACTCCAGAGTTGTCGTTATCGTCGTTTCCGCCATAAGGCAACTGTCCTGCTTCAGATAAAGAAGTGCCGCCGGGAGCGTTCATTTTAGCTTTACCGTGTATGCCAATACCACCCCAATCGCCATCGCCTCCTTCTGCATTTTTATTTTCAGAAGTAAATACAATTGGCTCTTGTGCTGTACCTTCAGCCATTATTTTACCACCTTGCTCAACGAACAAAAGGTTGATTCCGGCAGCTTGATCTTCGGCAGTTACCGTAAAAGTAGTACCTTTTTCTATGGTTAAAGTAGCACCATCTTTAACAGAGACCGCTCCGCGAAGAGCGTAATTTCCTTTAGGAACAAATAAGTCTTGCGTGATGTCACCTGCAAGTACGTCACCTTGAAGAATATCCTCATTCACAGGGTTGTTGCTTGAGTTTCCTTCGTCATCGCTGCTGCACGAGAACAGCATACCCAAAAGGGCTGTGGCTAAAATTGTTTTGCTGATTGTTTTTTTCATTGTTTTAAAATTTAAAGGTTAAAATGTATATGTAAAGTTTAATCCAAAAGTAATTCCCTGGTCAAAACGTTCAATTTGATTGCTAAAGCGGTCGGGAAAACGAACGTTTTGCGTTGGGTCTTGTGTAAATAAAGTTTCTTCATTTAAGAGGTTACGTACAGTGAGTTTAACACCAAACCTTTTGTTGAATTGGGTGTTCCAGGTAAGATCTAATTGGTTGAGAGGTTTTTCATAAATCTCGTCTGCACCTTCAACTCCAACGGCATAGATACGTTTTCCGTAGGTGTTAAAAATCAGGTTGATTTTAGATTCTAGTTGCTCTTTATCAAATAATTGATAGCCTAAATCGGCATTTAAGCCCCAGTTAGAAGCACCTTGTAATTTTCTCTCTTTATGGGTAACCACTGCAAAACGAGGGTCATTCTCGTCGGCCTGAGCCTTTGAATTCATAAGTATTGCATTTAAACCAAATTGCCAAGGTTTAAGCTGATCAATTTTACTAACATTCCCTAGGTTTAATTTCATTTCAAATTCCAATCCGTAAAGGTGGGCGCTTTCAAAATTGTCGAAAAAGGTACGGTAACCAACCGAGGTAGAACGCGCCAAACGCTCAATAGGATTTTTTAAATACTTACCAAATGCGGTTACGGCAAGTAGCTCGGCATTACTAGGGAAAATTTCGTACTTGATGTCTAGGTTATAATTGGTAGAGTTTAATAAATCGGGGTTACCAATTACTTGATTGCCATCACCATTTTGGTATACTGTGGGTAAAATTTCGCGTAAGCGTGGTCTGGTATTGGTGATTGATGAGGTGAAACGCAAATTAGACAACTCGTTTAAACTGTATTTTAAATTTAAAGATGGATTGATATCTAGCGGATCATACTTAATCTTGCTAAAGGGGGTGTCGGGACGGTCTAAAGGCTCACGATAGCTGATCTCTCGTATAGCTTTTTCTACGCGTACCCCTGCTTCTAAGACTATTTTTTTCCATTGTCTGTTGAATTGTAAATAACCCGCATGAATACCTTGGGTGATTTCACTTTTGGCAGTCGGATCAAATGTACTCGAATAACTTAAAAACCCGTTGGCAAATCCTGTCTCGAAGAAATCTTGTGGGTTGTTGGTATTCAATGCGGGAAGATCGTTGGTATTAACTTGGGCAGTAATAAATTTATTAAAGAAGTCATGGGTAATTAGATCGGTTTGATAACCTATCTCTAGATGACCCATAAAATCTTCTGATTCGGTAGGGAGTAATCCTAAGCGGTAAGCTACTCTAGCATTAAAGTTCTGGTTGTCTAATTCTTGGTAAAACTTAAAAGGATTAATCCCATTAGTGGTAATGTACTCTGCATCTTCGCCTACTCCAGCAGCACGTAGTACACGTCTATCAGGTACTTGATTATTTCCGAGACCAACAGCGCTGGCAAAGTGTAATTCTTGTCTTTTTCCGTCTAGAGCATATTTACCTAAAAGTTGAAAATTTACTTGCTGATTCTCGGTATACCGCATATCTCGAATAAAAAAATCTCGATTATTCAACTGGGTAAATCCATCATTTCGGCCATAGGCTTCTCGAATGAAATTAGAACTGTTTTGTAGATAAATTGTATTAAAGGTTAGATCTAATTTTTCATATAAATTGTAGTCTAAACTTAGCAAAGCCGATTTTTGTGTACGGTACTCATAGGTAGATGAGGTAAAATCTTGTCCGGCTGTACCTTCAGAGTTCAAAGTACGTTCAACACCGTCTTGGGCGCGATGTGAATTTCTAAAATTCATACTTAAAACCATACCAAGATTACTATTGTCTGAACTAAAAAGGCGCTGACCGTGGGTAATCCCAAAGCGTGTGTCTAGTGGTGCTTTTCTTTTTTTTGGTGTCCAAGAGGTCGAAAAAAGCTCACCCGATTCACCCGGTGAAGCACTGTAACTCAGGTCGCCAATTTCAGAAGGTAATGCACGCGAGTCACCCGTGTAACCAAATAATTCGGTTCCGCTGGCATCATCGGTATAAAAATCTTTAAAAGTGGTTTTCGTATTATAATTTACGCCAAAATTTATTTGTGTTTTAGGCTTAGCAGGAGCTTTTGGTGTATTTATTTTAAAGGTAGCTCCGGCAAAATCACTATACAAATTGGGAGAGAAAGTTTTTAAGACATCAACCGAACTTACAATCGAAGTGGCGATATAGCTAAGCGGAATGATTTTGAAATCGGGATCAGAGGAGGCTAATGGCAAGCCGTTTACCAATAAGTAGTTGTAACGGTCATCTAATCCGCGCACAAAGACACCACGATCTTGAACCATAGTAATTCCTGACACTTTAGAGACGCCTTGTTCTACATTGCTTACAGCTTTTCGCGATAATTCTTCGGCACCAATCGATTGCTGCATCTGAATCGCATTTTTTTGATCGAGTAAAAGGGCTACTTCAGAGTCTCTGCTCTTTACTGCAGTAATCATTACTTCTTCTAATGCTGCTGCACTCGATTTTAACCCAGTGCTTAAACGTGTAGTTTGATTGGCTTTAATAATAACTCCAGGAATGCTTACGGTTTCATACCCAACAAAACTGAATATAACAGTATAGGTACCTTCAGGTATTTGGGTAATTTCATAATTTCCATCAAAATCAGAGGTGGTACCTTTGTTGGTGCCTTTAAGAGTAATGTTGGCAAAGGGTAGAGGTTCATTGTTCACTTCCTCATCGGTAAGGTTACCGCTAATGCTTCCAAATTCTTGCGCCCAGACCAGCGGTGTTAGGCAAATTAATAATAATGTTAATGTAGTTTTCATTGCAGTTTTCATTTACGCTGCAAAGAAATTTTATAATCACAAGAAAAAAGTTATCCCGTTGTTAAGTATCTTTAAACCCATGTTAGCAAATGGTTATCTGTGTTAAGTTGGTAGCGTCAATTCTTAACAAAGGGGGTAGCTTAATTTTAACTATTTTTACACCTGCATAAATATTATATAAAGCATGAATAAAAGTGATATAAAGATTCTGTTAGTCGATGATGAACCCGATATTTTAGAAATCATAAGCTATAATTTAAAGCAAGAGGGGTATCAAGTGATAACGGCCGAAAATGGGAAAGAAGGAGTTCGAAAAGCCAAAAAGCATCTACCCCAATTAATTGTATTAGATGTTATGATGCCCGAAATGGACGGCATGGAGGCTTGCGAAAAAATTCGTCAAGAGCCCCAATTAGAAGATAGCTTGATCTGTTTTCTTACCGCTAGAGGAGAAGACTATTCTCAAATGGCAGGTTTTGATGCTGGAGCAGACGATTATATCACCAAGCCTATTAAGCCAAAGGTGCTGGTGAGTAAGGTTAAGGCTTTATTGAGACGAACTCAGCCTTCAAATAGCGATCAGGGAATTACAGAAATTGGTGATATTACCATCAATCAAGAAGAGTATAAAGTAATGCTAGGCAAAAAAGAATTGATTTTACCCCGAAAAGAATTCGAACTCTTAGCCTTACTAGCATCTAAACCAGGAAAAGTCTTTAAGCGCGAAGATATTCTAGCTAATGTTTGGGGCAACGAGGTGGTTGTAGGCGGAAGAACCATAGATGTGCACATCAGGAAATTACGCGAGAAAATGGGTGATAAACGCTTTAAAACCGTCAAAGGTGTTGGCTATAAATTTGTAGTCTAAAAAACTATGGGTAAAGAAATACAGAAATCCTATAAATTTGCAACCGCTAGTGCCAGCCTCATTAGTGTAGTAATGCTAGGCTTAGCCGTGCTCCTGCAAGCCATTTATATCGAGGTGTATATTTGGCCAAGTATCCTGTTTTTTGCACTCGCGTGGGTGACTACTTTTTTACTGATTCAATTGCGGTTAGAAAGCTACATTTTTAAACGGGTTAAAGAGGTTTATGATAAGGTTGAATTAATTGAAAGCTCTGCCATAAAAAGTCCGAGAATCACAACCGACATGAATACCCTAATTCAAGAACTCGAGCATTTTGCCGAAGTTAAAAAACTTGAAATAGAGACCTTAAAAGATCGTGAAAACTACCGCAAAGAGTTTATGGGTAACATCTCTCACGAGCTTAAAACACCCCTTTTTACTGTGCAAGGCTATATTTTAACCTTATTAGATGGCGCGATTAACGATAAAAAAGTACGTGAAAAATATCTACATCGTGCCAGCAAAGGTGTTGATAGGTTGGTTTATATTGTAAAAGACCTTGACTTAATCACCCGGCTCGAGATGGAAGATATACAGTTAGAAAAACAAGATTTTAACTTGGTGTCTCTTATACAAAATGTATTTGATTTGTTAGAAATGAAAGCGCATAAAAAAGATATTAGCTTTACATTTGATACCGACTATAATTCGCCTATTTATGTACATGCCAATAAAGATAAAATACAACAGGTTTTAATCAATTTGTTTGTAAATTCAATAAAATATGGAAAGCACGGGGGCACTACAGAAGTAGCGATTGAACCTCTGGTAAAAAATAAATTGATTTTGCGCATTACAGATAACGGTGAAGGAATACAAAAAGAAAACCTTAATCGCATTTTTGAACGTTTTTACCGCATAGATAAAAGCGGATCTAGAAAAGAGGGTGGTGCAGGCCTAGGCTTAGCTATTGTTAAACATATACTCGAGGCGCATCAAGAAAGCATTTACGTAGAGAGTGATTTTGGTACAGGCAGTGAATTTTCTTTTACGCTCGAAAAATCGAAAACAAAGTTTTAAAATCGGGAGCTTCAAAAGTGGGAAAACCTTTTATGTTTTCTAGTGCCTCTAATTTACGCCATGTAAAGGCTTCTTGTTTACAGCTTGTCGCCCAACCTTGCTTAGAAAAATAACTTGCCAAATACTCTTGTTCAGGTTGCCCCGGTGTGGGAATTAAAAACGCCTTAATGCCTAAAGCGCAGAAATCCATCAAACTACTATAACCAGAACGGGCAATAACAAAATGACTGCGTTCTAAAATATGCTGTACTTGAGTTTTAGTAGCAAAATCAATTATTTTTAAGTGGCTAAGAGCCTTTTTTAGTTTTAACTCTTTATCGCTTCCGCGGATTAAGACAACGGGTACTTCGCTAAATTCAACCGCCTGAAGTAAAATGGCTTCTAGTTGACTGCGTTGCGGCTCGGGCCCAGACAATAGTATGCAAATGTGTTTTTTCGTCACCGGGGGAGTATCCGCTTTAAGCTGACTTAATAAGCCGATTTTTTTTATCTTAACTTTTTTTGAGGTTGTGTGTTGACTCAGCTTTCCGGCAAAAGCCAAATTATGGGTGAAGTCCGGGATCCAACAATGCGAATGTGCTCGAATGAGACGCCAGTGTAAGGCATTGGCAATAGATTGGCCTGCGCCCAAAATATTGGTTTGATGGGTGAGGTAAACACTAGGAATACCCAATAACACCGCTCCGGGTCGGTTATCACTAATTACTCCAGAAAGTTTTTCTTTTTTGTGTATGGCTAGAATCTGCTTTTTATCAAAATAAATATTCTTAATCCAACTAAACACCTGCAAAGCCAATACGGCCTTTAAAAAAGTAGGCTTTCGGCTATAGCGTACTTCATAAGCTTGCAAACGATAAGAATTAAGATGCGGAAAGTTTTTTGTGAGCAAAGCTAAAGCCAGGCCATCTGAAGCCATAATTGGTTCAAAACCTTGCTGTTCGAGTGCAGTGATTAGGGGTATGCAACGGCTGGCATGCCCCAGCCCCCAATTTAAAACAACTACTAAAATTTTTGGTTTTTGCATAGCTTAAAAATACAACATTCAGCAATATTGAAATCAATTCTTAAAGCTGCGTATAAATTGTTTAATTTTGCCAAAAATTAATGCAGCAGTGGGAAGCAAAAATAAATTAAAAAGATTTAGAGAAAACGAAAGTTTTGAAAATGTAATACAGCCAAGTCGAGAAGAGATTACCTCGGGTAGCTTTAAATACCAAGGCAAATGGAAATCAGATTTCTTTAAAAATGATTTACCCTTAGTGCTAGAATTAGGTTGTGGAAAAGGAGAGTATTGTTTGGGACTCTCGGCAATGTATCCCGAAAAAAACTTCTTAGGTATTGATATTAAGGGCGCGCGTTTTTGGCGTGGAGCCAAAACCGCTTTAACCGAAAACAACAAACGGGTTGGTTTTTTGCGTACGCAAATCGAATTAATAGATCAAATTTTTGCACCTGGAGAGGTCGATGAAATTTGGATTACCTTTCCAGATCCGCAAATAAAATACAAACGTACTAAGCACCGCTTAACCAATGCAGAATTTCTGCAGAAATATAAAGTAATTTTAAAAGAAGATGGCGTAGTAAACCTTAAAACAGATAGTGAGTTTATGCACGGCTATACCTTAGGACTTCTGCACGGAGAAGGGCACGAGATTATCGAAGCCAATCACGATGTGTATAAAAATGAATACAGTGCACCAGAAGTGGTAGGTATACAGACCTTCTATGAAAAACAATATCTTGAAAAAAACAAATCAATTACGTATATTAGATTTAAGATAAGCTAAGATTTGTTAGACACGACCCAATTTATTGTAATTACTTATTTTGCTGCCATGGTGGGCGTTATTCCTCCGGGATTAGTTAATATGACGGTGGCAAAAACTTGTGTTAACAAAGGTAAACGCAGTGGTTTACGGGTAGCTGTGGGAGCTTCCTTAGTTGTTTTTTTTCAAGCTTTGGTAGCCATTCTAATGGCCAAATACATATTTAATCATCCTTATGTTCAAAAGATGATTTTGCGAGCAGGTCTAGTGGTTTTCTTGATTATGGGCGTTTATTTTTTTATAGCCGCACGCAAATCCAATAAAAAAGTAGCTCTTAGAAAACAAGAATCAACCCGCAATCTGATAAAAGGTATGATGATTGCTGCTGTAAACGTGTTTCCTATACCTTATTTTGTAACCATAAGTGCCGCCTTTCACGCAGATGATTTTAATTTTAGCCGTACCACCATAGTTCTTTTTGCTTTAGCTGCGAGTTTAGGAACTTTCACTACTTTGTATATGTATGTGGTTTCTTTTATGAAAATAGAAAAATACAATCAGTCTTTCTCTAAATACAGCAATTACTTTATGGCTGGATTGATGTTTATTTTGGTCGTAATTACTTTATTCCGAATCTTTTATTAAGTAAAAAACTATGCCGCAAAACGATTTTTATGAACGCGTATATTATTTGACTCGTCAAATACCTTACGGGCGCGTAACTTCCTATGGCGCCATAGCCAAAGCTATTGGTTCGCCCAAAAGTGCACGGGTGGTAGGATATGCTTTAAATGCCAGTGCCGGCAATATAGATATTCCAGCTCATCGTGTAGTCAATAGAAATGGGATGCTTACAGGTAAAGCCCATTTTCTAGGTTCTCAAGCCATGCAAGCCCAGATTGAAGCAGAAGGAATTAGCGTTAAAAACAATCAAGTCCAAAACTTGCAAAAGTATTTTTGGCAGCCTCCTGTGTTGTCGTTAGATAATTAATAAATGCCTCTTAAAAGAGCTTTATAGTTAGAAGCTTAAACCTTATATTTGCATTTAGACTTAATCCAAATTAAGTGCTCATTATAAAATAGATATACTTCATGAAATTAAATAAACAAGATATTTATAAGGCCCTAGAAAAAATAAGCGTTTCTGGCGAAGGGCAAAATATGGTAGAGAGTGGTGCAGTAAAGAACATTGTTACTTTTGGTGATGAGGTCGTGGTTGATCTTGAGTTGGCCACACCAGCTTTGCACATAAAAAAACGAGCAGAGGTAGATGTGATGAAGGCAATTCATGAACATGTGTATGCCAAAGCTAAGGTAAAAGTAAACGTGAAAGTAAATGCACCTTCTAAACCAAAAAATGAGATTAAAGGTAAGCCTATACCCGGTATTAAAAATATCGTTGCGGTGGCTTCTGGTAAAGGTGGGGTGGGTAAATCTACTGTTACCGCCAACCTAGCGGTTAGTTTAGCGAATAAAGGTTTTAAAGTGGGTCTGCTTGACGCAGATATTTATGGCCCTTCGGCAACCATTATGTTTGACGTAGAACGCGAAAGACCGCTGTCTGTTCAAGTTAATGATAAATCTAAGATGAAGCCAGTTGAAAATCACGGGGTAAAAATTCTTTCAATAGGATTTTTCACCCAACCCAACCAAGCGGTAATCTGGCGCGGACCTATGGCGGCGAAAGCTTTAAACCAAATGATCTTTGATGCCGATTGGGGTGAGCTTGATTTTCTTTTAATCGATTTGCCTCCAGGTACAGGAGATATCCATTTGTCTATTATGCAATCCTTACCTATTACAGGAGCAGTAATGGTAAGCACACCGCAAAATGTAGCATTAGCCGATGCAAAAAAGGGTGTGGCGATGTTCAGACAAGAAAGTATCAATGTTCCTGTTATCGGTATCGTAGAAAATATGGCCTATTTTACGCCTGAAGAATTACCAGACAATAAATATTACATCTTCGGAAAACACGGAGCTAAAAACTTGGCAGAAGACCTAGAAATTCCTTTTTTAGGAGAACTTCCGTTGGTGCAAAGTATTCGTGAAGCTGGCGACATAGGTAGACCGGCTGCGTTACAGAAAGATACGCCAACCGCTCAAGCAATTGAGGCTATTACCAAGCAGGTAGTGCAAGAAACTGTAGCAAGAAACGAAAGCTTGCCACCTACCGAAGCTATCAAAATAACCACTATGGCAGGTTGCAGTGCTGTAAAAAAATAGGAAAGAGAATGAATTTAGAACTTAGGAAAAAGGTAGAAAAGGCACTAGAAGAAATTAGACCTTTTTTAAAGAATGACGGGGGAGATATTTCTTTGCTTGATATCGACGAAAAAGAAAATATAGTGCGCGTGCAACTTGAAGGAGCTTGCGTAGGTTGTAGTGTAAACCAAATGACTTTAAAATCTGGAGTAGAAATGACCATTAAAAAATATGCTCCGCAAATTGATAAAGTTATCAACGTTGCTCCCGAATTATCAAATTGATAATTGTCATTCTTTGTGAAATCTATAACCGCTAATTTTGTATAAAATACTAAGCGATTAAATAAGCTATGATTAAAACAGATATTCTTATAATCGGTGCAGGTCCAACCGGACTTTTTACCGTATTTGAAGCCGGTTTACTCAAATTAAAATGCCACTTGATAGATGCTTTGCCACAGCCTGGCGGGCAATGTGCAGAAATATATCCCAAAAAACCTATTTACGATATTCCAGCTTTTCCCGAGGTTTTAGCCGGAGATTTAGTAGATAACTTGATGGAGCAAATCAAACCTTTTGAACCCGGTTTTACGCTGGGAGAACGTGCAGATACCATTGAAAAATTAGACGATGGTACTTTTGTCGTAACAACTAATAAAGGTACAAAACACCACGCTCCCGTGGTGGCTATTGCAGGTGGTCTAGGTAGTTTTGAGCCTCGTAAACCCTTGATAGAAAATTTAGGGCATTACGAAGATAAAGGCGTTCGCTATATGATTAAAGATCCCGAATTTTACCGTGATAAAAAAGTGGTCATCGCAGGGGGTGGCGATTCGGCTTTAGATTGGAGTATCTTCTTAGCCGATGTAGCAGAAGAGGTGACTTTAGTGCACCGAAGAAATGAATTTAGAGGGGCTTTAGATTCTGTTGATAAGGTGAAGGAATTAAAAGATTTGGGAAAAATCAATTTGATTACCCCAGCCGAAATTGTACAGTTAGAAGGTAAAAACTTTCTCGAGGCGGTACTCATAAGAAAAAGCAACGAGGCGAAAGAAGAATTTTGGTTGCCAGTAGATGAATTTATTCCTCTCTTTGGCTTGTCTCCAAAACTTGGTCCTATAGCTGACTGGGGATTAGAAATAGAGAAAAATGCGATTAAGGTTGACAATAGCCTAGATTACCAAACCAATATTCCTGGTATATACGCTATTGGCGATGTAAATACCTATCCTGGTAAACTAAAACTGATTCTTTGTGGTTTTCACGAAGCTACTCTAATGTGTCAGAGTGCATACCAACGTATTTTCCCCGATAAAAAATACGTAATGAAATATACAACTGTAGGAGGAGTTACTGGCTTTGATGGAAGCAAAAAAGAAGCTCCCAAAGCTGTAGTAAAGGCAATAAATTAGGCTATGAATCCAGATATAAATATAATCATTACAGATCGTGAGGGTCAAAAACACGAAGTGGTAGCCCCAACCGATATGAATATGAACATTATGGAGCTAGTTCGCTCGTATGAGTTGGCTCCCGAAGGTACTATTGGTGTTTGCGGAGGAATGGCCATGTGTGCATCTTGCCAATGCTATATTTTAACCCCTCAAATTGAGTTGCCAGAAATGCAGGATGATGAAGAGGCCATGCTCTCGGAAGCATTTTATACGAAAGAAAATAGTCGTTTAGGTTGTCAAATACAACTTACTCCCGAGATGGAGGGATTAGCAATAGAATTAGCACCAGAGTCTTAACTGCCGCCTTTGTTGGTGATTGACTGAAATAAAAATGGAATTTTAAAAAGGTCGTTATTTTTTAATAACGACCTTTTTATTTTATCGAGATCTAAAAAGTGATTCTTCTATTTTTTATCAGCTGCTCTATTAAATTATTTTACCACGAATAAGCACGTAAACAAGAGGCAAGGTTGAAACCCTTACCTCTTTATTTATAACTTATGTATGTTTCGACTATTTAAAAGCTGGAATTCCGGTTATATCGGCACCGGTAATTAAAAGGTGAATATCGTGCGTTCCTTCGTAGGTGATTACACTTTCTAAATTCATCATATGACGCATTATGCTGTATTCTCCTGTAATTCCCATACCACCAAGCATTTGTCTAGCTTCACGTGCAATATTGATAGCCATTTCAACATTGTTTCTTTTGGCCATTGATATTTGCGCTGTAGTCGTTCGATCCTCATTTTTAAGTTGTCCCAAACGCAAGGCCATTAGTTGAGCTTTGGTGATTTCGGTAATCATTTCGGCTAGCTTCTTTTGTTGTAACTGAAAGCTGGCAATAGGTTTACCAAATTGTATACGCTCTTTGGCATAGCGCAAAGCCGTATCATAGCAATCCATTGCTGCACCAATTGCGCCCCACGAAATTCCGTATCGAGCAGAATCTAAACAACCAAGTGGAGCTCCTAAACCAGATTTATTGGGTAATAAATTCTCTTTAGGTACTTTTACGTCTTGAAATATAAGCTCTCCGGTTGCAGATGCACGAAGAGACCATTTATTATGTGTTTCGGGAGTACTAAAGCCTTCCATACCACGCTCTACTATAAGTCCGTGAATGCGGCCTTCTTCATTTTTGGCCCATACTACGGCTACGTCACAAAAAGGGGAGTTAGAGATCCACATCTTGGCTCCGTTTAATAAGTAATGGTCACCCATATCTTTGTAGTTGGTAGTCATTCCACCAGGGTTAGATCCATGGTCAGGTTCAGTAAGACCAAAACTTCCCATCCATTCGCCACTAGCCAATTTAGGTAAATACTTTTGACGTTGTTCTTCTGTTCCATATTTATAAATAGGGTACATCACCAAAGAAGATTGTACCGAGGCGGTAGAACGCACGCCACTGTCTCCTCGTTCAATTTCTTGCATGATTAAGCCGTATGAAATTTGATCTAAGCCCGCACCGCCATACTCAGCTGGAATATAAGGTCCAAAGGCACCAATTTCGGCTAAACCTTTAATGATTGATTTTGGGAATTCTGCCTTTTGAGCGGCATCTTCTATAATTGGCGACACCTCTTTTTTAACCCAGTCTCGGGCGGCAGTACGTACCATTTTGTGTTCGTCGCTAAGCAAATCATCTATTTGGTAATAATCAGGGGCTTGAAATAAATCGGGTTTCATAGGTTTATTTTGTTTTTTTTGGTAGCCGTAAAGTTAACCAAATCAAGCCGACTAAGCAATTAAATGGGTTGAATAAATTAGTGCTTTGCAGTAAAATTATTTAAGCGAATGTACTCTTTACAGACCAATCTTAATTCGCTATAAGTTGTATTAAAATTTTGACTTTAAGAAAAAAAATCTTTGTATATGGGTTATTTTAGGAAATGCGCTAGGGGAAAACCAAGAAATTTTTAGTTAAGTTTTTATTTTTTTAAGTAAATTAAGATCAGTCATAACTTCAAAGAAACGCTCATTGGTAATAAGGGTGTCACTTCTAATTTCAATTTTCTATTTACCTAATTCTTTTGTTGGAATGTATTTTTTCAAAGAATCTTGTTGGATCATAGAATTAATCTCTGCAGCATTATAAATATAGCTTTTATTGTTAACCTTAGCCTAGAGGTGATCGATATTAAAAAGTGATTTTTCACGCTATTTTACCGAGGTGTTGTTTTTATACTATCTTGCTTTTACTTCATGATTTGTAAAGGAAACATCACTTAAGGTGGCTTTTATATTGTTTAAAATGTGAAATAAAATAGCTAGAGTAATAGAATAATTAAGGGTTAAACAACTAAACAAAAAAACTGAAGCTAATAAATAAATTCTCCCAATTCAAAATGTCATCAGCAATATGAAGAAATGCAAATAAAAGGCTATTGACTAAGGAGAAGATTGCTATTTAAAAATTAGCTGAATATTTTGCTTTAAAATCAGGTGATAAAATATATTGACAGCATTAAAATGAAGCACAACCACTTGAACCAATCGTAGAGACTTTCATGAAATAGGATAACCATTAGAAGTAAAAAGCATAGAAAACCAATTGCTTTAAAATACTTGTTTTTGATTAATGTCTCGCGAAGTGCTAGCTCTTCGAATAAAGATATATAAGAACATAGGCGAAAAATGATACCCTAGCGTCTAGGTTTGATCTTATAATTTCAACATCATAAAGCTAGCTTTTACCCCTATTAGGCCCTTTGCCTTTATTATAAAAAATGGCAAAAAAGTATTCCTGCCAGTGGCAATAACCAATTTTGTTTTTTGCTTCTAAAGTAATTTGTTATAAAACGTATATAGAGAATCTTTATTTAATAGAAAATAAAATAAATCTGCTAAATAAAATCAAAAACAGTAAGCGCAGCTTCTCTTACCTTACATTTTTAAATAAAAATCTTTTACTAGCTCTTTATAGGCTTGGGTGTACTGGTGCCTTTTGGTCTCTATAATCAACTCGGCTTTTTCTGGTGTTTGCACGGAGGTGAAACCAAACTGTAGCAAACAGCGTTTGATGGGACTGTTTTTATTGCCTTTTACGAAAGTTACTTTCTGTAGATGCAGTTGCTCTGCTTCCGCGAAAGCGAGGAAAGCCTCATAATGTTTATACGGAATAATGGTGCAAAAAATACCCTCTTCTGAAAGTAATTGGGAAGTATATTTTAATAATTCTTGAAAAGGAAGAGCATCTGTAAATCGGGCTTGGTTGCGCGAGGTGTTTTTTGATTTATAGTTTTCTTCATAAAACGGCGGATTACTCACAATTAAATCATAGGTATCTTCTATTTCGGTTGCAAATTCATCTAAGCTAGCGTGATAACAAAAAAGTCGGTCGTTCCAGTCGCTGGCTTCAAAATTATCGACACATTGCTCATAAGCATTTGCTTCGATTTCAATAGCGTCTATGATTTCTGCAGTGCTACGTTGTGCTAGCATCAAAGCGATAACGCCAGTTCCTGCCCCAATATCGAGTATAGAAAAAGGATTTTGGGAAATGCTTGCCCAAGCACCCAGCAATACGCCATCGGTGCCAACTTTCATAGCACAGCGGTCTTGCGCTACACTAAATGCTTTAAATTTAAATGCTTTTTCGTGGTTCATACGCTTTGCGGTTAAGTTTATAAATCCGCTTTAAGCGAATTACAAATACAAATCTAATAAACCGGGAGGAGTTTCTAGATGTATTTTTTTATTGACCTTGTCTACCTGCTTCAAGAAATGATCGTGAATCGGAACTAAGATTTCTTTACCTTGAAAGGAGATTTCGAACAGGGCTTGAGCGGTGGTATCATTAACACCCGTAATCTTACCTATAGGTCCCAATTGATTGTCGATTACCTCAAAACCAATTACTTCGTGATAGTAAAACTGGTCCTCTTTTAATTCGGGTAAAAAACTTAGGGGGAGGTAAACTTCTTTTTTTAGTAAGGCATCAGCATCTGCCTCGTTATTCACGTCTTCTAATTTAAGGCGTAGCAGCTGACTTTTTTGAAGGGAAGATTTTTCAATAAAAAATGGAATCAATCGCTTGTGTTTTTCGACAAGGATTGATTCCATTTCAAGAAAACTTTCGGGATCATCGGTGTCTAGTTTAACCAGTACCTCTCCCTTAAAACTAAATTTACTTACGATTTTGCCTACATAAAAACAATCTTCTTTACGCATACCGTAAGCAAGTAAAATTAATCTTCTTTAGTCTCTTCTGTTTCTTCGCTAGCTTCTTCGGCCTGAGCTTCTGCTTCGGCAGCCTTTGCGGCAGCTTCGGCTTCATCTGCAGCGGCTTTTGCTTCTGCTTCGCGCTTCTCATTTACCTCTTTTTCTGCAGCAAGCGCTTGAGCTTTAGCTTCTTGGTCGGCTTTTGAGATAGAATCTTTTTTGGCATCGATACGGTTTGCTTTATCTTCTAACCAAGCGTTGAATTTCTTCTCTGCTTCTTCTTCGGTTAAAGCACCTTTACGAACACCTACCATTAAATGGTTTTTTAATAAAGCACCTTTGTAAGAAAGAATGTTTCTTGCTGTGCTTGTGGGTTGAGCTCCGTTTTGAAGCCACTCTACAGCTTTGTCTACGTTTAATTCGATAGTAGCCGGGTTAGAAACCGGGTTGTAAATACCAATTTTTTCTAAGTATTTACCATCTCTTTTAGCACGTGCATCTGCTGCAACGATCCAGTAAAAAGGTTTACCTTTTTTACCGTGTCTTTGTAATCTTATTTTTACTGACATAAAAATTAAATTTTGAGGTTCTCGACCTCGATTATTAATAATTTGGCAAAGATACGAGATATTTTTTTTCTGCGATTAATTTAGTTCTTAATTTTTATTATAAATTTGCAGGTGTACCCAATAACTTTAAACTTATGAAAAAATTTTTCTTACTTAATTTAATGGCTTTGTTTTTAGTGAGCTGTGGCGATGATGTAGAATCTAATGCTCCCTCTATTCAAGGAGAATTAGAAGGCGTCTTTTTTAGGACCTCTACTTCTTATGCTGATGTAGCTACCGATAATTCACTGCAAATTGTGGGGAACACAGCCGATGAAACCATTACTTTAAACACAGAGAATTTTAAAGTTGGTAATTACTTGATTACACCAGAGGGTAGAAACTCAGCTAGCTTTATGACTTTTGACGGGGAGTTCTTTACCACCTCAGAAGTTAACGGAGAAGGAATGATTAGTATTACCCGTAACGAAAATGGAAGTGTTTCGGGTGAGTTTTACTTCAATGCCATTTCTGAAATAGATGGGGATACGCTAAACTTTTCTAAGGGTTATTTTTTTGAGGTTCCGTTTGCCAGTATAGGAGGGGGAGAAGAGCCAGGTCCAGAACCTAGCATTACCTGCGAAGAAGCGCAAACCACATCAAACCAATCTAGAGTGTTATTTGAAAACACCACCCCCAATAATCCAAATTACTCAGCCATTTGCCAACAGTATGCGGTGGCCTTAGAGCAAGAAAAAGCAGCTTGTGGGGATGAAGATGGTAGTATTCAAGATAAAATTGATGCACTGCCTTGTTCGGCTTAGTAGAATACTGCAGAATTATAAAAAATAAAAAACCTCCATTCGGAGGTTTTTTTTGTGTGCTAGGAAAAGCGTCAAAAACTTAATAGGGACAAGAAAATTTTAATTTTTCTTATTCAGACTCGAAAAATTTTTTTGCCTAAAAATTCAAAAAACCAGAAAATGGGATTGATCCAAATTATCACTCCATCTTAAATTATTTTACCAATCGAAGTACAAATGCATCAGCAGAATCTTTTAATGCAAAAATTAAAGCATTTAGAGCTCAATTAAGAGGAGTAAGAAGAACTGAATTCTTCCTATATAGACTTGAAAAATTATTTGCTTAAAAAATCAAAAACCCAGAAAATGGGATTGATCCTTAAAAAATCAAAAACCCAGAAAATGGGATTGATCCCTTTGTCTTCGTTGTGTTGTTTTAGCCGTTTTTCTGGTTGCGTTGAATATCCACGATAGTAGCTATCATAGGACTCAGAGTAGATGATATAAACAAAATATTTGATCATAAAAATTAAAAAAAGCCTCTCCTTAAAAGAAAGGAAAAGCTCTTCATTGGTTTAACTACTTAAACCGAGATGCCAAACAATTGCTTGACATACACAACACAACTTCGCAAAAAAAAGCCTCAATGAAAATTGAAGCTTTTTTTATTGTCCCCAAATCTTTAGGGGAAGACTCGAACTCGTCCCCAAGTTTGCTTGGGGATGACCGGCAGGTATTCTATTTTATTTCATTTTTTGTTGATGCTATTAATTGAATGATTTGAGATTTACTGTACTTCTTGATTTTTCTTTCTCGAATCAAAGCTTCACGTTTAGTAGAAAAAGATTGTAGAAAAACTAAATTCCAGGGTCCTTTATTTTTGGTGAATCGGCCTTTGTCTTCGTTGTGTTGTTTTAGCCGTTGTTCTGGTTGCGTTGAATATCCACGATAGTAGCTATCATAGGACTCCGAGTAGATGATATAAACGAAATATTTGATCATAAAAACTAAAAAAAGCCTCTCCTTAAAAGAAAGGAAAAGCTCTTCATTGGTTTAACTACTTAAACCGAGTTGCCAAACAATTGCTTGACATACACAACACAACTTCGCAAAAAAAAGCCTCAATGAAAATTGAAGCTTTTTTTATTGCGGTCTGGACGAGACTCGAACTCGCGACCCCCTGCGTGACAGGCAGGTATTCTAACCAACTGAACTACCAGACCGTAACTCATTTTTTAGACTTTGTCTTGTCTATATTGCGCTTCTTCAAAGCTTCAGCGCAATTGCGAGTGCAAATATAAGTGCTTTTATGGTTCGTGCAAAAAAAAACACAGATTTTTTTGTATTTTTTTCAATAAAATCATTTAAAGCCTTGTCGTTCAATTAAATAGGTAATCAGTATTTTATGCAGATCTTTTTGAATATCTACAGTTTGGTATTGTATCTTGTTTTTTAAACACATTTGTTTAAACAGATTTTGGTAACTTTTCATCTGTTGGCGATAGGCTTCTTGTAATTGAGAGGGATAAACCGCCAATTCCTCACCGGTTTCTACATCGGTAAATTTCTTAGGAGTATCTTCAAAATCAAAATCCATTTCTTTTGAGGCTTCTAAAGTATGAAACACAACGAGTTCATGTTTATTGTGATTCAAATGCCGTAAAGCAGCCAGGAGTTGTTCTTGGTCTTCGTGGGCTTGTAATAAATCGGTAAAGAGAAATATCAAGGAACGACGTTTTACCTTTTCGGCAATTTGATGTAAAACCTCATAGGTAGCGGTTTTTTTGCGGCTTGAGCTAGGGGTGAGCATTTGCTCTAATTGATGTAAAAGCAGTTGAAAATGCCGTTCACTTCCTTTCTCTGGCAGGTAAAAATCGTAGGCATCGCTGTAAAGACTAAGTCCCATAGCGTCGCGTTGTTTCTTAAATAATTGCATTAAAGATGCTGTAGCTAAGGCTGCAAATCCAATTTTATTATAGGCTCTTAAACTTTGCTTTTTTAGAGCCGGATAGTGCATGGAGCTCGATTGATCAATGATTACGTGACAACGCAAATTGGTCTCTTCTTCATACTTTTTGGTGTATAACCTATCGGTTTTGGCATAGAGTTTCCAATCAATGTGTTTAGTACTCTGCCCAGGATGGTAAAGCGTATGTTCGGCAAACTCAGCTGAAAAGCCGTGAAACGGACTCGCGTGAAGCCCCGATATAAAGCCTTCGACTACTTTTTTAGCCAGCAAGTCTAGACGCCCAAAACCGGGCCCGTTTTGTATTTGTTCTTGTAAATTCATAGAACAACAATTTAATAAAAAATAAAAAAGGTCTAGCCGATAAGCTAAACCTTTTTTATAAATTAAAGATAAAAATTATAAAAGCTCGTCAATTGCTTTAGTGTAAGTATCTTTTGGAGAAACTCCTACTTGTCTTCCTACTAATTCCCCATTGTTAAAAACTAAAACGGTAGGTATATTTCTTACACCATACTTAGCAGCAAACTCTGTATTTGCATCTACGTCTACCTTTCCAACAACTGCTTTCCCTTCATATTCTTTACTGATTTCATCAATTACAGGTCCAACCATTCTACAAGGTCCACACCATGCTGCCCAAAAATCAACTAATACGGGCTTGTCGCTATTTAATACTTTTTCTTCAAAATTTGCGTCTGTAAGTTCTAATGCCATAATTTATATTTTTGTTGTTCTACAAATTTAGTCAATATTTTTATGTTTTCCTTACACCTTCTAAATTAGATTTTCTAATAGTCGTATATGCTTTCTCAATACTCAAAACCCGAAGGGCTAAGCCATAGGCGGGGTTTTATATCTTTTTGTTCAAAGTAAATCAGCTTGACTGCTAATGCACTTTAAAATGCATATCTTTTGTCTTTAAACTGTCAAGCAATTCTCTATTGATGCTTAGCTTTCGACTTCGACTGGGCATTTGTAATTTAATTTTTTCTTTCAGTTCATAAACGATGAAATTAATATGCTTATCACCAACATAGGTCGTGGTGAGTTGATCTAAATAGTCGATAGTGTTTTTGTTTAACTGATCGATGTCAAGCTGTATGCTAATTTTCTTTGATAAATCGGGCAGCACGTCTTGAAGCTGTTTAAACATATTAAATTGTATTCGCGGATCTCCCTTTTTTCCGGTTTCCCGATTGGTCCAGCCTTCTTTTACAAACAGACGAATGAAGACAAAATTATTGGGCAGTAAAAAATGCCTGAACTTAAGATATTCCTCACCAAATATTTTGAATTCATAAGAACCCTCATAATCTTCAATGGTAAAAATACCCCAACCTTTACCTGTCTTACTAGTGCGATGTTGAACTTCGCCACTTACAATTCCACCTATGCAGAGTTCTTTATTTACATAATATTCTAGGTGTTCCAATTTGTTCAGCGAAGCATTACAAAAATACTTTAATTCCCACTTAAAATCATCTAGTGGGTGTCCCGAAATGTAAATTCCCACCACCTCGCGTTCTTTTTTTAATTTCTCCATTGTGCCCCAAGGTTCGCATGGCGGCACCTCAGGCTCGGGTATTTGTACTTCGCTGGCTTCACCAAACAGACTCACCTGAGCAGAATTTTGATTTTCTTGAAATTTGGCAGCATACTTAATCACTTTTTCTAAAAAACTAATACCGTCTCCTGGGTCGTGAAAATATTGGGCTCTATGCGTACCGCCAAAACTATCAAACCCCCCAGCCAAAGCTAGGTTCTCAAAGGCTTTTTTATTGGCAGCTCGTAAATCGATGCGCTTGGCCATATCAAAAATAGACCTATAAGCACCATCTTTTTTACGGTTGTCTACAATGGTTTTTACCGCTCCGGCGCCTACTCCTTTTACAGCTCCCATACCAAAACGAATTGCGTTTTGTTTGTTTACCGAAAACTTATAGTAGGATTCATTAACATCTGGACCCAATACGGCTAATTTCATACGCTGACATTCTTCCATAAAGAAAGTTACGTCTTTGATGTTATTCATATTATTAGACAAAACCGCTGCCATATATTCGGCAGGGTAATGCGCTTTCAAATAGGCTGTTTGGTAAGCGATCCATGCATAGCAAGTAGAGTGCGACTTGTTAAATGCGTAACTAGCAAAGGCTTCCCAGTCTTTCCAAATTTTCTCAAGCGTTTCCTGCGGATGTCCGTTAGATGCACCGCCCTCCATAAATTTAGGCTTTAGGAGTTCGAGTTGGGCAAAAATCTTTTTCCCCATCGCCTTTCGCAATTTATCGGCTTCACCTTTAGAGAAGTTGGCTAGTTTTTGCGAGAGTAACATCACCTGCTCTTGGTAAACCGTAATTCCGTAGGTTTCTTGCAGGTACTCTTCCATATCGGGCAAGTCATAGGTAATTTCCTGCCGCCCGTGCTTACGGTCGATAAAATCAGGGATGTACTCCATAGGTCCTGGACGGTACAAAGCGTTCATGGCAATAAGATCTTCAAACACTGTGGGTTTCAAGTTCTTCATATGCTTTTGCATCCCAGGCGATTCATATTGAAACACCCCAATGGTTTCTCCGCGTTGAAACAGTTCATAGGTTTTTTCATCGTCAAGCGGAAAATTTTCTGGATCGAGATCTATATTGTGTCTTCCTTTTACAATTTTTACCGTGTCTTTGATCAGCGTAAGCGTCTTTAACCCCAAGAAATCCATTTTCAATAAGCCAGCATCTTCAACCACCGAGTTATCAAATTGGGTGACATATAAATCGGAATCCTTGGCTAGCGAAACGGGAACGTGATTGGTGATATCACTTGGGGTGATAATAACCCCACAAGCGTGAATACCGGTGTTTCTAACCGATCCTTCTAAGGTGCGAGCTAGGTTTACGGTTTTGGCCTCTAAGTCGTTACCAGCAGCAATATCAAAGAGCGATTTTATTTTTTCTACATCCTCACTGCGGTATTTTTTAGCAACTCCCTTTTCGTCTAAAGCGAATATTTTATACAGCTTAGACATATCGGGCACCAGCTTGGCAATTCTATCGGCTTCAGATAAAGGTAAATCTAATACCCTTGCTGTATCTCGAATAGAAGATTTGGCGGCCATAGTACCGTAAGTGATTATTTGCGCAACTTGGTTGGCACCGTATTTATTGATTACATAGTCCATCACACGACCACGACCCTCATCATCAAAATCAATATCAATATCGGGCATACTCACTCGATCGGGGTTTAGAAAACGCTCAAAAAGCAAGTCGTATTTAATAGGGTCTATATTGGTAATTTTCAGGCAGTATGCTACTGCACTACCGGCAGCCGAACCTCGTCCTGGACCCACCGAAACGTCCATATTTCGGGCCTCACGAATAAAATCTTCTACAATTAAGAAATATCCGGGATAACCGGTTTTTTCAATTACCGATAATTCAAAATTAAGTCGCTCGCTTATTGATTCGGTAATTTCACCATAACGTTCTTTGGCGCCTTGGTAGGTGAGGTGACGCAAATAAGCATTTTCTCCACGTTTTTTATGATCTATCTCATCTTGTGGATCTTTGAATTCATCGGGAATATCAAAAGCAGGTAACAATACGTCTCGAGCTAAACCAAAGGGGGTTACCTTATCTACAATCTCTTGAGTGTTGCTTATGGCTTCGGGTATATCTTTAAAGAGGGCTTTCATCTCTTCGACGCTCTTAAAATAATATTCTTGGTTGGGTAAACCATACCTATAGCCACGTCCTCGACCTATGGGAGTAGATTGTTTTTCGCCATCTTTTACACAAAGTAATATATCGTGGGCATTAGCATCTTCTTTCTTTTCATAATAGGTGTTGTTGGTGGCTACAAGCTTTACATCATGACGCTTGGCCATAGGGATTAAAATATCGTTTACACGGTTTTCATCCTCTTGTCCGTGGCGCATCACCTCAATATAAAAATCTTCTCCAAAAGTTTCCTTCCACCAAATTAGAGCTTCTTCGGCTTGTTTTTCACCTACATTTAGAATTTTACCGGGCACCTCTCCGTAAAGGTTACCCGAAAGTACCATAACATCTTCTTTGTATTGCTCTATTATCTTTTTATCGATTCGCGGGACATAGTAAAACCCTTGGGTGTATGCAATAGAAGATAGCTTGGCTAAATTGTGGTAACCGTTTTTGTTTTTGGCTAGCAAAACAATTTGGTAGCCGTTATCTTTTCTACTTTTATCTAAGTGATCTTCACAAACAAAAAATTCACAGCCTACAATAGGTTTTAAGGGTTTTTTTTGGCTTTCGCCGGATGCCTCTGCCGATATTTTGGCGTTATAATTCTCTATGGCCGTAACAAAATGAAAGGCCCCCATCATATTGGCGTGATCGGTTAGGGCAACCGCAGGCATATTTTCTTTGGCTGCTGCTTTTACCAAGTCCTGCACACTCATCGTTGATTGCAAAATGGAAAACTGACTGTGGTTGTGTAGGTGGGTAAATGAAACGGCTTCTAGCTCGGCTAGGTTTTCTTTGATTTGAGCCTGACTAATACCGGTATCGGGTGATTGCTGTTTTTGCTGCTTACGCAATTGAGCCGAAGCCTTTTTTAAATTTACGTGCTTTAAACCAATGCCTTGTATTGGTTGTGGATTAGCAGCGGCATAAGCCTCAAAATACCCAGGTTGGGCATGCAGCTCATCAAGACTGTATTGCTTAAGTCGTATTAATTCTAAAAAACAACGTGTGGTGGCTTCAACATCGGCTGTTGCATTATGTGCCTCGTTAAAAGCTTCTCCAAATAAATGCTCATGCAACTCGGTTAAAGTAGGAAGTTTAAACTTACCTCCACGTCCGCCTGGAATTTGACACAATTGAGCTGTTTTTTCGGTACAGGTATCTAAAACAGGAAGTTGAGTAAGCTGTGTTTCTATGCCTAGGCGATGAAACTCAGCTCCCATAATATTGATGTCAAAACCCACATTTTGACCCACCAAAAATTTGGTTTGCCCCAGTGCTGCTTGAAAACGTTTTAATCCTTCTTCTAGCTTGATTCCTTGATCTTTAGCAAGTAGAGTAGAAATCCCGTGTATTTTTTCTGCATCAAACGGAATGTCAAATCCATCGGGTTGTATTAAAAAGTCTTCTTGTTCAATTAGATTCCCGCGGTCATCGTGCAATTGCCAGGCGATCTGTATGGCTCTAGGCCAATTGTTGGTATCGGTTATGGGGGCATCCCAGCGTTTGGGTAAACCGGTTGTTTCGGTATCAAAAATTAAATACATAGCGGTGGTGTTGAGAGCTAAAATCTTGGCTTAAACTTACATTTATTTATGGGCTTCGAAAAAAAATAAAGCACTTTTTTATAAACAAAAAGCTAAGTTCTAAGCGCTGGGCTAATACATACTTAAATCAAGGATGATAGCATAAGCCAAGGCATAGGTTTAAAACTCTAGGCATGCTTAAATAGAATAAAAAATACTTTTAACTGGCTTGTTGTTTTTTGTTTAACTGCTCTTCTTGTTGATGGCATTCATATTCGGGTACCAAACTTTTAAGCGTTGCAAATGCATGGTGAATATCATTGGAAATAATATGCTGACTAAATTTTTGTAGCATTACTCCACTGGTTTTGTTAAAATAATTGGTGTCTTCGGCAATGAGTATTTTCTCGTGGTGGGTAGGTAGTGTAGTTTCTTTATCAGCAAGCAATTCTTCGTAGAGTTTTTCTCCTGGTCTTAATCCGGTATAGGTGATGGCGATATCTTCATTGGGTACCAATCCGCTTAAGCGAATCATTTGTTTGGCTAAATTGATAATTTTAATGGGTTGTCCCATATCAAATACATAGATCTCTCCGCCATTACCCATAGCTCCAGCTTCCAATACCAATTGACATGCCTCATCAATCGTCATGAAATAACGGGTGATTTCAGGATGGGTTACCGTTACGGGACCACCAGCGGCTATTTGTTTTTTAAAGTGTGGTATTACCGAACCGTTTGAACCTAATACATTACCAAATCGGGTAATAATAAAGGTAGTTTGTTTTTGTTTTTTGGCTTGCGCCTGAATATAAATTTCGGCCGATCGTTTTGAAGCACCCATAATGTTGGTTGGGTTGACCGCCTTGTCTGTACTTACAAATACAAAACGCTCTACATGGTATTCTAGAGCTAAATCGGCTAGATTACAAGTGCCACAGAAATTTACCGAGAGCGCCTCTATAGGATTGTTTTCCATCATGGGTACGTGCTTATAGGCTGCCCCATGAAAAACCACTTGAGGTTTGTATTGCGAAAAAACTTCGGCTAATCGGGTTTTGTTGCGCACATTGGCAATCACCTGACTAAAACTGAGGTGTGGGTGATTGTTTTTAAGTTCTAAAGAAATTTCATGCAAAGGTGTCTCAGCTTGATCTAACAGAACAATGTGTCCTGGGTTAAACGGAATAAGCTGTCGCACAATTTCACTGCCAATAGAACCTGCTGCACCTGTTACCAAAATCGTTTTTCCTGTATAGCGATCTTTGAGTTTCGGGTTGTTGATTTTAATAGGATTGCGCTGTAGTAAATCTTCTATTTTAACTTCCTTTAGGTTTTTGAAATCTACCCGGTCTTCTAAATTCTGAGGCGGTGCTATTTTGTATATGGTCAATTGCAATTCAAGCAATTCATCTACCAAATGCGGACGATGCAGTTGCAGTTTTTTTAGCTTCTCTTCGGTAATAATTAAAGCTGAAGCTTCGTTTGAAATCTGCTTCAATTCAGCTAGACTGTAAATAGGAAGATTATGAATACGATTGACCAAGGCGCCTTTTCCCGAATGAATGAATCCCGCAATACGAAAATGCTCAGAGTGGTCTGATAGTAAACCTTCGGTGGTGGTTAAGGTTTTTAAATCGGTGCCGTATATAAAGGCTTTGGTACTATTCTTTTTGCTGGGATATATACTTTTATATACTTGCTTTACCAATACGCGAAAGAAAAACAATAGAGAAAAACTGATGAACCCGTAAACAATTACTCCTGCATCTAAAATGAGTTTTTGAGCGTCAAAATAATAATAAATACGGTTAATTACCAAAATGGTAAATACGGCTAATGCGGTTACTTTTAACTGGGTGATAACATCGCGAAAGCTAGAAAAACGAACTAAACCAAAATAGGACTTTAGCAAGATAAAGCTTAGTATTTGTACCCCTAGCATAACCGCTAATTCCCAAGATAAAACAAATCGAGCTTGGGTGCTGCCTTGAACGCTATTGATTAGAAAAAACGAGCACTCTAAAGCGATGAAAGCCAATAGGCTGTCAATAAATAAAATGTACCGCCTGGGTACATAATTTTGCACTAGAGGTTTTAACAGCCGTAGCAGCTTGATTTTTATTTTGGGTAAAAGTGTTCTCATATAAAGAGGGCGTTGCTAAGGAAAAGCACTTTTTGTTTCTTGTGTATGGCTAAAATTTGTCTGTTCTTCAAAAAAAAACAAGCTAACCCGCTCGTTTTCTTAGGTTAATCGAATTGATTTATGGGACAAAAATAGGTTTTATCTTGATGAAAATACAAGAATTACTAAAAGTTTTTATAAATTGAGCCTTTGTAAATAATAGGTGCACTTAATTTTATAGTAGCAAAACTTAATTATCTTTGCACGCATGAAGAAATTACTACTACTCTTTGTTGGGATTATCTGCTTGAACGCTTGTACCAGTAAAAAGGACATTTTGTATATGCAGAATATAGACCAGCATACACCTGCGCAAACCTTGGATTTATATACCGAAAAATACATCCAAGTAAACGATATTTTAAAGATCGATGTAACCGCTTTAAATGAAGAAAGTTTAACCCCTTTTAAGTTTAAGAAAACCCAAGCTATGGGCGCGACCAATTTAAACGGTCCGGCCATATTGCTAGAGGGTTATTTGGTGAATAAAAATGGAGCTATTGATTATCCTGGTTTAGGGAACATTCAAGCAGCTGGTCTTACCACCCAAGAACTCAAAGAGGTGATTGAGTTGCGTTTGCAAAAATTTGTACGGGATGCACAGGTTAAAGTGCGCTTAGTGAATTTTAAGTTTACCGTTTTAGGAGAGGTTAAAGCTCCAGGAACTTACAGCATCACCGATGAGAACATCAGTATTCCTCAGGCATTGGGTATGGCAGGCGATTTAACCATTCAAGCAGATCGCAACCAAGTTTTATTGGTACGCGAAATTAATGGCGAGCGCGTGCATCAACGCATCGACTTAACTCAAACCGATTGGATGAACTCGCCTTATTACTTTTTAAAACAAAACGATATTCTTTATGTTACCCCAAATACAGCCAAAGTAAAATCGGCTGGTATAGTAGGTAATTTAGGAACCCTGCTTTCTGTGTTTTCAATTCTTTTAAGTTCAGCGGTATTAATATTTAGATAAAATGAAAGAACCTCAAGCTTTTCAAGAAAATCAAGCCACAGATCCCAACCTGGAAAACGGTGAAGATATCAAGGCTATTATTTTTCAGTATTTACGGTACTGGCCTTGGTTCCTAGCCAGCGTGTTAGTCTTTGTGATTGGGGCTTTCATTTATTTGCGGTATTCGACTAGTATTTACCAAACTACGGCCAAGGTTAAAGTACTCGATGAAAACGATGATGGTGGGCTCGACCTTTCGGGACTTTCGGGTTCGCGTACCTTGTTTAATATGACCAAGGTAAATCTCGAAAACGAAATGCAAATTTTTAAATCGAGACGTATTTTAGAGCAGGTCGTTAAAAGTCTTGATTTCAATACAACCTACCAATCTAAAGGTACCATTAAATCTTTTCTTGTTTTTGGTCCAGATGCACCTTTTCATGTTAACTGGATTCCAGATAGTACGCAGCAGGAGGTAGGAAACTCGCCAAGCATACAATTGGCTAGCCTTGGGAATAATGAGTTTAAGCTGATTTCAGAATCTATTGGTGAACAAATGGGGCGTTTTGGTGATACCCTCCAGTACGGCGATTTTACTTTGTTAATCACCGATAAACGCGTAGGAGAAGATCCTAAACCTATTGCCAATATGTCTTTTTGGCACACAGCCATGAACCATAAAGTAAAAAACCTAGCCCAGCAAATCAGTTTAGAGCCAGTAGGCGATAAAAGTCACGTATTGCAATTGGGCATCAAAGGCGCTAATCAAGAATTGAATAAAGCCATATTAGATAGGCTAATTCAAGTATTCAATCAAGATGGTATAGAAGACAAGCGTTTGGTTTCAAAACGTACTCAGGATTTTGTTGAACGGCGTTTGGTGTTTTTAGAAGGAGAATTAGATACAGTTGAGTCGGGTCTGGTAAATTTCAAACGCGATAATAATGTGGTAACCGTAGAGTCTAGTGCCGAGCAATTATTTGGTAAAGAAGCTGGGGCCGAACAAAAACGTTACGAGATGGAAACCCAGTTGCTGGTAGCGCGTGATTTCCAAGAAACACTACAAAATCAGTCGGCTTTTGATTTGTTGCCTGCCAATATTGGGATAGATAATGAAAATGTAAATGCGCTTACCCAGCAGTTCAACAGTTTGGTGACCGAGCGTCAACGCTATTTGGTTTCAGGAACCGAAGAGAACCCTATGGTGGTTAACCTAAACCAACAAATCAATCAGTTGCGTGGCAATTTAAACGGAAGTGTAAATGCTTATATCCGCTCGCTTGAAACCGCTTTACGCAGTATTAGGCAACGCGAAAGTGTTTCGGCGGGCCAGTTAGGGAGTATTCCTGAGAAAGAGAAACAAATCAGAGACATCACCCGTCAGCGTGAAATTAAGGAAAGACTTTACTTATTTTTATTACAGCGTAGAGAAGAAGCAGCCCTGAGTTATGCTATTACTTCGCCCGTAATTAAGGTGGTAGATTGGGCATATACACAACCCCAACCGGTAGCGCCTAAAAAGCAAATTATTTTGTTGGGGGCCTTGGTGTTAGGTCTATTATTACCTTTTGGTATTTTGTACGTTTTGTTTCTACTCGATACCAAAATTCACCACAAAAATCAGGTGAAACGCTTGCTGCCACAAATACCTATTGTTGGTGAAGTACCCACTTTGTTAAAAACCTCCGATCGACTCATTCAAAAGAATGATCACAGTGTGTTGGCCGAAGCTTTTAGGATTTTAAGAACCAATTTAAACTTCTTTGTAGAGCGAGACCAGAAAGGCGGTAAAGTGGTATTTACCACCTCGACCACTAAAGGAGAAGGAAAGACTTTTGTGGCGATTAATTTAGCTATTTCAATAGCTTCTACGGGTAAAAAGGTGTTGTTGTTGGGTTGTGATTTACGAAATCCGCAGTTGCATTCCTATATCAATCTGAAGAAGAATCTTCCCGGTACAACCGATTATTTATACCGTAAAGACATCAGCTTAGCAGAATTGGTACAGAAAAATGCATTTGAGCATGCCAATTTAGACCTGGTGCTGTCTGGAGAGATTCCACCAAACCCGGCTGAACTCCTGCTTAACGGGCGTTTTGAAAGTCTGTTAGACGAAGCCAGACAAAATTATGACTATATTGTGGTAGACACCGCACCAACCATTTTGGTTACCGATACTTTATTGATAGCCGAACACGCCGATGCTACCTTATATATGATCCGTGCCAATTATACCGATAGTAAATTGACCCAGCATATAGAAGATTTACAACGGAACGAAAAAATTAAGAATATGGGACTGGTGCTTAACGATGTAAAAGCCGATGGAGCCTATGGCTATAATTACGGCTACGGTTATGGCTACCATGCCGAGGAAGTGACCAAAAAGAAAAAGTGGGGCTTGTTTTAATTGCATTAATCCTACGAAATATATATTAAATTCCCCTGCCTGCCAAGGGGAATTTTTTTCACCTATGCTGCCGAGCCTGCATTTACCTCTAATTAAAGTTCAACTGATTTAGCTAATTAATAAAAGAAGAGTTAATAGGTTTACCGGGCCAAATCAACCTTAAAGAAATGTATGCCATAACCGATTGTCTCTGATTTATCTTGGGAGTTTGGTGGTCTTAAGTATAAATTTGTCCGATATTCGTTGCCCATAGACTAAACTTAAAAACAGTATCTCAATTGGTGTAAAAAGTCAAGGCATAAAAAAAACAGCCCGTCGAAAGACGAGCTGTTTTGAGTATTATAAGATATGATAATTGGTTTACATCATACCGGGCATTCCTCCGCCCATACCTTGTGGCATTCCGCCTCCAGCGTTATCCTCTTCTGGGATATCGATTAAAGCGCACTCGGTAGTTAAGATCATACCGCTTACAGAAGCTGCATTCTCTAAAGCAATACGAGTAACTTTTTTAGGGTCAATAATACCAGCCTCTAGCATATCTACATACTCTTCGGTTTTGGCATCATATCCAAAGTTATCCTTACCTTCAAGCACTTTGTTAATCACTACAGAACCTTCTCCTCCTGCGTTTTCTACGATGGTTCTAAGCGGTGCTTCAATAGCACGGTTTACAATTTGTACTCCCGTAGTTTCATCTAAGCTAATGGTTTCTAGGTTAGCCAATACGGTTTTAGCGCGTACTAAGGCCACTCCACCTCCAGCAACAATTCCTTCTTCTACGGCTGCACGAGTAGCATGTAAAGCATCGTCTACACGGTCTTTCTTTTCTTTCATTTCAACTTCAGAGGCTGCACCTACATAAAGTACGGCTACACCACCAGCAAGCTTAGCAAGACGCTCTTGTAACTTCTCACGATCGTAGTCTGAGGTAGTAGTTTCTATCTGAGATTTAATTTGGTTTATGCGGTTTTTGATCATTTCATCATCACCGGCACCATTTACTACCGTTGTGTTGTCTTTGTCGATGCTCACTTTCTCTGCTGTACCCAATTGATCGATACTTGCATTCTCAAGAGTGAATCCGCGCTCTTCAGAGATTACAGTTCCTCCAGTTAAAATTGCGATATCCTCTAGCATCGCTTTTCTACGGTCTCCAAAACCTGGTGCTTTAACTGCAGCAATTTTTAAAGAACCTCTCAATTTGTTTACTACCAAAGTAGCCAAAGCTTCACCGTCTACATCTTCAGCAATGATTAATAGAGGCTTACCAGTTTGTGCTACTGGCTCTAGTACAGGCATTAAATCTTTCATAGTAGATATTTTTTTATCTACAATCAAGATATAAGGGTTTTCTAAGTCGGTAGTCATTTTTTCGCTATTGGTCACAAAGTAAGGCGACAAGTATCCGCGATCAAATTGCATTCCTTCTACTACGTCTACGTAAGTATCGGTACCTTTAGCTTCTTCAACGGTAATAACTCCTTCTTTTCCTACTTTTGCAAAAGCCTGAGCGATTAATTCACCAATTACTTCGTCGTTATTGGCAGAGATAGAAGCCACTTGTTTGATTTGCTCAGAAGAGCTTCCTACTTCTTTTGTTTGTTCAGCTAGGTCTTTGGTAATGGCTTCAACGGCCTTATCTATACCGCGTTTTAAATCCATCGGATTTGCCCCTGCAGCTACGTTTTTTAAACCTTCTTTTACAATTGCCTGCGCCAATACGGTTGCCGTTGTGGTACCGTCACCGGCTAAATCATTGGTTTTAGAAGCAACTTCTTTCACCATCTGAGCGCCCATATTTTCAAGCGCATTTTCCAATTCGATTTCTTTAGCTACAGAAACACCATCTTTGGTTACTACAGGAGCACCAAAAGATTTTGAAATAATAACGTTTCTTCCTTTTGGACCTAAAGTTACTTTTACTGCATTGGCCAATGCATCTACACCGCGCTTAATACCATCGCGTGCTTCAATATCAAATTTTATATCTTTTGCCATAATTCTTTTTTTTTAATTGTTTCAATACAAGTTTTAAAGAGGTGAACAGATTAGAGTATTCCTAAAATTTCATTCTCACGCATAATTAAATAATCCTTACCGTCAAGCTTTAATTCGGTTCCAGAAAACTTTCCGTAAAGAACCATATCGCCTTCTGCCACGGTCATATCATGTTCTTTGGTTCCCTTTCCTACAGCGATTACTTTTCCTTGCTGTGGTTTCTCTTTTGCAGAGTCAGGAATGTAAATACCAGAAGCGGTTTTCGTTTCGGCAGCTACGGGCTCTATCACCACGCGATCTGCTAAGGGTTTAAATGTTAATGCCATATGTATTTATTTTAATGTTATTAATTTCTGTTCAGCACTATTCCCAAAAGTATGCCAGTCTAATTAGGGCAAAAAAAAATGCCATCTTGTCATTTTTAAGTGACAGATGGCATTGGTAAACTTTATAAACTGAGGCTTAGTTCTGCTCGCCTGTAGTGTTTTCTGTAGCTGGTGTAGTCGGGTTAGGAACAGGAGCTTCAATTGGAGTAGCTTCTTGATCGCCGCCTATGATTCTAGACTCTTCGGCACTTCCTGTACCCGTAATGGTTACGTTAGAAAGTAAGATAAGCACCAATAAAACCGTAGCTAATGTCCACGTACTCTTATCTAAAAAGTCGGTAGTTTTTTTAACACCACCCATTTGCTGGCCACCACCGCCTCCAAAAGAAGAAGAAAGTCCGCCTCCTTTAGGGTTTTGTACCATAATAACAACTACCAATAAAAAGGCTACGATAACGATTAAAACTAAAAATATTCCAAATGTGCTCATATCTAATGTTTTTCTTGTAATTTTTCGATTGCTCGAATCTGGTCTGCAAATAAACTACTTTTTTCGGGATTTTTCAAAATTAATATTTTAAAAGCTTGAATTGCTTTAGAATAATTTTTTTGTTCCAGGTAAACTCGTGCCAAAGTTTCAGTCATTAAGTCCGTATTTAAAGGGCTAGTCTGCAGGCCTTCGGGTTTTCCTACCGGTTCTTTAGACGGAATTATTTTTGGGTTACTCGCAATAAATTTATCGATCAATTCAAATTTCTTAGGAGGTACAGTCGATGATTCGCTGGTACTTGATTCTTCTGGTTGTGCAGTAGCTCTATCAATAGGTTGAGCTTGAGTGAGTTTCAACCACTCGCTAAAGCTATGGGTCTCTTGGCGGTCAAAACTCAGCGGGCGTCCGCTTTCCAAAACATCTTCTGCAGGCGGGGTTTGGTTTTGATCTGCAGCAGTGGAGTGCTGCAGCTGGCTTGTTTCAGGCTTTTCTGCCTTCTCGGGTTGAAATAAATCGGGATCAAATACCCTGCTGGCTTCTTCGGGGGCTAGCGATAAATCTGATTCCAGTTCTTCGCTTAAGCGGATTTTGATCTGCCGTGCCTTTTCCAATTGCTTAAAAACCGGAGAGGTGATATAGTCGAACAAAACACCGCGGTCTTCGGTATAAGCTGCTGTGACTTTTAAAGCATGATTATAGCTAAAACTATTTTCCTTTTTAAGAGCCTTTAAATATAAAGCACGTGCAGCTTGAAAATAAGGGTATTCTTCCAATAACTCGGCATATTGACTAGAAGCAAGACTATCGGTAGTCTCCTTTTCTAATGCTGCATTAAATGTTGCCTTATCTATCATATTTGATTACCAATTGGTTAAAGAGGCATTAAATACATCTTGAGTAAGCCTTAAAAAGATTTCATCGAGTGCGGTATCTAAGGTGCTTCCTACCAATTGTTGATTGGCAGGATAGTCCCAATAGAAAGAGAATTGCTTTTCAAAATCTTTCTCGGGGTCTAAGTTATTATAAAACCGAACATTTACCGCAATGGTCAGTCGGTTTTCGGCCGCGGTATTGCTACTGGTAGCCGTCATCGGCGCAATATAATATTGTGTGATTTCTCCTTCATACACCAAATCTCCTCCGGTATTGGTTAAACTCAAGCTGGTTTGGTTTTGAATACGATCTTGTAGCGCATTGGTAAAACTTCGTTCTATTCCAGGCTCTACCAAACTGGCAGTGTTTTGGAATAAATTCACCTGAAAGCTTTCGGCATCTCCGGTATCGGCGCCCGTAAAACTATAAATGCCACAGGCTTGCAAAGTCAACAGACTTGCACCTACCAAACAAAGCTTTAAAAATTTCTGCATCATTACAATTGGTATTGTTTTATTTTGCGGTACAAAGTGCGTTCGCTAATGCCTAATTCTTCAGCCGCAGCTTTGCGCTTACCGTCATGACGTTCAAGCGACTTTCTAATCAGTTCGATTTCTTTTTCTTGCAAAGACAGGGTTTCCTCTTCTTCGATCTCTTCGGCAAAATCATAAGGATCGGGAGCTGTATTTACCTCTTCTGTCGGAGTTTTATTGCTTTCATTTCCCAATTGCAATATCTCCATCTGCTCATCAAACTCTTCTTCGTAAGCTTCTTGCTCTTTGCTTTGACCGTATATTTTTTTGATGAGTCCTTCGTGCTCATCTTTTAAATCGGCGCTATTACCACTTTGCATGAGTTCTAAGGTAAGCTTTTTTAAGTCGTTTAAATCGCTCTTCATATCAAACAAGATTTTATATAAAATCTCTCGTTCGTTACTAAAGTCGCTTTCGCTTTTTTTGTTTTCTACCACAGCAGGTAGGTTGCTTCCTGCTTGAGGTAAATATTCTGCCAGGGTCTGCGCATCAATGCTTCGGTTTTGTTCTAATACCGATATTTGCTCGGCCACATTGCGCAACTGACGTATATTTCCGCTCCAGCGATAATTGACTAAAGTTTTTACAGCAGCCTCATCTAAGCGTATGCTGGGCATTTTATATTTTAAAGCAAAATCGGAAGCGAATTTTCTAAACAATAAATGAATATCGCCTTTTCTTTCCCTCAAAGGGGGAAGGTGAATCTCAATGGTGCTCAAACGATAATACAGGTCTTCCCGAAACTTTTCTTTTTTAATGGCTTCAAACATATTCACATTGGTCGCTGCTACAATGCGTACATTGGTTTTTTGCACCTTAGAAGAACCCACTTTAATGAACTCACCATTTTCGAGCACGCGCAATAAGCGTACCTGTGTGGTCAAAGGCAATTCGCCTACTTCGTCTAAAAAGATGGTCCCGCCGTCGGCTTCTTCAAAATAACCGCTACGGGTTTGGGTTGCCCCTGTAAAGGCACCCTTCTCGTGACCAAATAGCTCACTGTCTATAGTTCCTTCGGGTATGGCCCCGCAGTTTACGGCGATATACTTACCATGTTTACGATGAGAAAGCGAGTGTATGATTTTTGGAATACTCTCTTTACCTACACCGCTTTCACCGGTTACCAATACCGAAATATCGGTAGGTGCTACCTGCATAGCCTTTTCTATGGCTCGGTTGAGCCCGGCATCGTTGCCGATTATTTCAAAACGCTGTTTGGTTGCTTGTAATGATTCCATTTTTTTAAGGTATTAAATCGGTGGTAAAAACCGCCAATAAGATAGGCCTTTGAGGCAAAATTGAATAAGGTACTCGGCAGGCGAGTACCCGATTTTTAATTGTTGTCAGAATATCCAACTGGGGTTCCTAATAAGGTGGCACTGGTACAATCTTCAATCTTTACCTTTACAAAGTCGCCTACTTTATAATGTTCTTTAGGAAAAACCACCATAGTGTTTTGGGTGTTTCTACCACTCCAATGTAAGTCAGATTTTTTAGACTCCTTTTCGATAAGCACTTCTTCTATCTTACCCAAATGTTGCTGGGTACGGTACAACGAATGTTCGCGTTGCAACTCGATGATTTCTTGAAGTCTTCGTTTTTTTACTGGCTCGGGTACATCATCTTCCATCTTTCTACCTGCCATCGTTCCTGGGCGCTCGGAGTAAGCAAACATAAAACCAAAATCGTATTTCACATATTCCATCAGCGAAAGCGTATCTTGATGATCTTCTTCGGTTTCGGTTGGGAATCCCGCAATCATATCCTGAGAAATCGCACAATCGGGTATGATTTTTCTAATATTATCAATCAAAGTAAAATACTCTTCGCGTGTATGCAAACGATTCATCTTTTTCAAAATACGATCGCTACCGCTTTGTACGGGCAGGTGAATGTACTTACAGATATTTTGGTGCTTAGCCATGGTCTCAATAACATCTAAAGTCATATCCTGCGGATTAGAGGTAGAAAAGCGGATACGCATCTTAGGCTGAGCCTTTGCTACCTGATCTAATAATCCGGCAAAATTCACTGCTGTAGCCTTTTGCATTTCACTGGCTTTGTCAAAATCTTTTTTAAGGCCACCACCATACCACAAATAGCTATCTACATTCTGGCCTAATAAAGTAATTTCTTTAAAACCGCGTGCCGCTAGGTCGTTTACCTCTTCGAGTATACTTTGAGGGTCACGGCTACGTTCTCTACCACGGGTAAAAGGCACCACACAGAAGGTACACATATTATCACAACCGCGGGTAATCGATACAAAGGCAGAAACCCCATTGCTTTGCAAGCGCACCGGTGAAACATCGGCATAGGTTTCTTCTTTGCTTAAAATTACATTTACGGCATTGCGGCCGGCCTCCACTTCTTCAATGAGGTTGGGTAGGTCTTTATAGGCATCTGGACCTACCACCAGGTCTACTATTTTTTCTTCTTCTAAGAATTTGCTCTTTAAGCGCTCGGCCATACAACCTAAAACCCCTACTTTCATACTGGGATTATGACGTTTTACCGCGTTGTATTTTTCAAGACGTTTGCGCACGGTTTGCTCTGCTTTCTCTCGAATCGAGCAGGTGTTCACCAATACCAAATCGGCATCTTCTAATTTATCGGTGGTGTTAAAACCTTCTTTGGCTAAGATGGAAGCTACAATCTCACTATCGCTAAAATTCATCTGGCAACCGTAACTTTCAATAAAAAGTTTTCGGCTGTTATCTTTGTTGGGCTCCATAACCAAGGCGCTGCCTTGCTGGGTTTCGTCGATCACCTTCTCCATATTCTATGCTATTAATCAAATTTGAACGCCAAAGATACAATGAAAACCATACTCTGACAAACTGACAGCAATAAATAAAATACAATTCCACCAACATCCAGTGGAATTCAAGTAAGCGCTTTTATTTCTTTTTGAGGCCGAAAAGCTTTGTGATAAGGCGTATGAGACTGGTTTCTATTTCGCTTGAAGCGGACTAAAAATCGGTAAAGAAAAAAGAAATCAAAAATTTCTCCTACTTTTGCAAATACAAATAAACAAAAGCATGGCGAAAAATTTAGTAATAGTAGAGTCACCAGCAAAGGCCAAAACCATAGAAAAGTTTTTGGGTAAAGACTATAAAGTAGCTTCTAGTTTCGGGCATATTGCCGATTTGCCTACCAAAGAATTGGGGGTAGATGTAGAAAAAGACTTCAAGCCCAAATATGTGGTTAACAAAGATAAGAAAGATGTGGTGCGCAACTTGAAAAAACTAGCCGAGGCTTCAGAAACCGTCTGGCTCGCAAGTGATGAAGACCGCGAAGGAGAGGCTATTGCTTGGCATTTGGCAGAGGAATTGGATTTAAAGCCGAGTAAGACCAAGCGTATTGTTTTTCACGAAATTACTAAAAATGCCATTCTCAAAGCTATAGAGAACCCTAGAGAAATCGATTACAACCTGGTGAATGCCCAACAAGCAAGAAGGGTGCTCGATCGTTTAGTGGGCTATGAACTCTCGCCTGTATTGTGGCGCAAGGTAAAGGGAGGGCTTTCGGCCGGACGTGTGCAATCGGTTTCGGTGCGTTTGATTGTAGAGCGCGAACGCGAAATCATCGATTTCGAAACCAAAGCTAGTTACCGTATCGATGCGGAATTCGCAACGCTAGAAGGCAAAAGCTTTAAAGCCAAAATCCCGAAAAACTTTGACACCAAAGAAGAGGCTGAGGCCTTCTTAAAACAAAATATCGGCGCCGAGTATGTGGTAGCCGATCTCACTAAAAAGCCTGCCAAGAAAAGACCAGCACCGCCATTTACCACTTCTACTTTGCAGCAGGAAGCTGCACGTAAATTGTATTTTTCGGTGAGTAAAACCATGAATATGGCGCAGCGCTTATACGAAGCCGGACATATTACTTATATGAGAACCGATAGCGTAAACCTTTCTGATGAGGCTAAAAAAGGGGCTGCAAAAGAGATTCAAAGCGCCTACGGTAAAGAATATTTAGAACCGCGTAATTATAAAGGTAAAGCTAAAGGTGCTCAAGAGGCGCACGAGGCGATAAGACCTACGCATTTTGAAAACCATAGCGTACCAGCAGAAAGAGACCAACAACGTTTATACGAACTCATTTGGAAACGTGCCATTGCCTCGCAAATGAGCGATGCTAAATTGGAGCGTACTGTGGTGAAAATTGATGCCGATAAGCACGATAAGCAATTCACGGCTAACGGAGAGATCTTGAAATTTGACGGATTCTTAAAAGTTTATTTAGAGGGAACCGATGATGAAGAAGAAGAGCAAGCAGGTCTTTTACCAGCGATGAAGGTGAACGATAAACTCGAAAATAACTACATCAGCGCAACCGAAAGATTTACCCGCCCACCCGCCCGCTATACCGAGGCTTCCTTGGTTAAAAAGCTAGAAGAATTGGGTATTGGTAGACCTTCAACTTATGCGCCCACCATATCGACTATTCAAAACCGAAAGTATATTGAGAAAGGAAGTATAGAGGGGAAAGAACGTGCCTATGCCAAGCTGGTGCTGAAACAAGACAAGTACAGCGAAAAAAGCCTAACCGAAATGGTAGGATCAGATAAAGGTAAGCTTATCCCTACCGATGTGGGTATGGTGGTAAACGACTTTTTGGTGCAGCACTTTAGCAATATTTTAGATTACAATTTCACTGCTAAAGTAGAGCAAGATTTTGATGATATTGCCGAGGGGAATCAGAAGTGGACGGAGATGATGCAGGCTTTTTATCAGGAGTTTCATCCTACCGTTAAAGATGTAGCCGAAAATGCCGAACGTGAAGTAGGAGAGCGCATACTTGGTAAAGACCCAAAAACGGGCAAACCTGTAAGTGCTCGATTAGGAAGATTCGGACCCATGGTGCAAATCGGTTCGGTTGAAGATGAGGAGAAACCGCAATTTGCAAGCCTAGGACCCGATCAGACTTTAAACAGTATTACCTTTGAAGAGGCTATGGCTTTGTTTGAGTTGCCTAAGAAATTGGGTGAATACCAAGACGAAGCGGTTGAGGTGAATAACGGTCGCTACGGTCCGTATGTGCGTTATGGGAAAAAGTTTGTCTCTCTTGATAAAGGCGAAGATCCGTTAGATGTTACGTTTGAACGGGCGATGGAATTGATCAAGGCTAAAGAAAAAGCCGATGCGCCTATTTATACTTATGAGGGTAAAGACGTACAAAAAGGAGTAGGTCGTTTTGGTCCGTATATCAAATGGAACAACATTTTTATCAATGTAAATAAAAAATACGATTTCGATAACCTGAGTGAATCCGATATTATCGAGCTAATCGAAGACAAAAAGAAAAAAGAACGCGATAAGTTGATTCACCACTGGGAAGAAGAAGGAATAAAGGTAGAGAAAGCCAGATGGGGTCGTTTTAAGCTAAGTCAAGGAAAGACCAAGGTAGAATTACCTAAAACCACCGATGCCGAAAACCTTACTTTAGAAGAAGTGAAGGCGATGCTTGAGAAGGCAGGTGGAAAGAAAAAGACTACAAAAAAGAAGGCTTCAGCTAAAAAGAAAACCACGGCCAAGAAAAAAACAACGGCCAAAAAGAAAACCACGGCCAAGAAAAAAACGACGACTAAGAAGACGAGTAAAAAATCTTAAGCCGATTAATAATTTATGAATACATCATTTTTTACTCCCTTGCCCGAAGCTTTTTTTGAAACCTTAGAATTGGGCGAGGGGAGTATAGGCTTGCAAATACAGGCCTATCGGGAGGCTGGAGCTTTTCCCGATTTAGAAAATGTGCAAGTGGCTATTTTGGGTGTAAAAGATTCGCGCACTACCCAAGCGCAAAACCCAGATTTTGAAAACTGGGAAGCCATCCGTAAAGCTTTCTACCATATGCACCGCGGCAATTGGCCGCTACAACTAGCCGATTTGGGTAATATTCGAGCCGGTGCCACACCCCAGGATACCTATTTTGCCTTGCGCGAATGTTTAGCGTATTGCCTTGAGCAAGACACCATTCTTTTGATATTAGGCGGTAGCCAAGATTTGGCCTATGCCCAATACCGGGCTTATGACAACCACGGGCAAATGGTACATTATGTGAATGTAGATGCGAAATTCGACTTGGGTGATACCGCCGCCCCTATTGGGCCCTATTCCTATGTAGGAAAAATGGTGGTTGAAGAGCCTTTTAACTTGTATCATTATTCTAATATAGGTTACCAAACCTTTTACAATGCACAAGAGGAGATCAACTTGCTAGAGAAACTTTATTTTGACGCCTATCGCTTAGGAGAGGTCTGTAAGCAAATCGAGCGAGTAGAGCCGGTATATAGAAACGCAAGTATGGCTAGTATCGATGTGCACGCCATAGAGCCGGCTCATTTGGCGGCGCCCAATATGGCGGCCAATGGCTTTAACGGTAGGGAGATTTGTGCCATTGCCCGCTACGCCGGTTTGGGAGATCAAGTTTCGAGTATGGGGCTTTACCATTTAGACGATTTGCCCAATTGCCAAGCAGCCAATACCCTTGTAGCCCAAATTATGTGGTATTTTATCGAGGGGGTGGTGTACCGAAAAGATGAAAATTCACCCAGCGCTATAAAAGATTTTATCAAGTACCAAGTTCCGGTAGATACCGATATTTTAACGTTTTATAAGAGTCAGCTTACCGGTAGATGGTGGCTTGAAGTACCAATTGCAAAAAAAATTAACAATAAATTGAAAAATATGACGTTATTGCCATGTACTTATGAAGACTATGAGAGCGCTTGCAACCAAAAATTACCAGCCATTTGGTGGAAGGCAAGAATAAAAAACGAGTTGTAGTCAACAATTTGTCACCAATTTTAACTTTTTTTTAAATAAAAAATTGTTTTTTTGGAAATTATTAAATAGGTTTACGCCCTTAAAATTAGATTATCTTAACCTGATATAGTTATGAAGAAAGTTTTTTCAGTTCTTGCTTTAGTTTCATTTTTAGCCAGCTGTGGCGGAGGAGACAAAGGTCAATTAGTTGGAGTAAAAGGAAAGCAGTGGCATGCAGAGAAGCCCTACGGAATGACACTGGTACCCGGTGGTTCATTCATTATGGGTAAATCTGACGATGATGTGGCTGGCTTGAATAATGCCCCAACCAAAACGGTTACCGTTCGATCCTTTTATATGGACGAAACCGAAATTACGAACTCAGAATACCGTGAATTTGTGCATTGGGTGAGAGATTCAATCATCAGACAGCGACTTGCCGAGGAGGCAGAGCTAGCCGGTGGCGGTGGCGGTGGCCAAGGTGGTAAAAACGCTAGTATAGGCGATTTTGCCTTTAAAGGTTCGGCAAATGCCAACAATAATAAAGGAGGTCAAGCACAAGAGACGCCTTACCAGCAGTATTCAAAACACTATGACCCCAATAACCAGCGTTTAAACTGGGATGTAGATATCATTTGGAAAACCGATGAGTATCCAGACGAATCTTACGTTTATGTAATGGATGAACTGTACTTGCCGCAAGACCAGTCGTATAACGGCGAGCGTCTAATGGATGTAACCAAATTCAAATACAGTTATAAAACTATGGATATGGATGCTGCGGCCCGTTCTCGTGGCAACCGTTCCAACTTCATTCAAACCGAAGAGGTTGAGGTGTATCCTGATACCACAGTATGGATCCGTGACTTTAGCTACTCGTATAACGAGCCTATGCATAACGATTATTTCTGGCACGCGGCTTATGATGAGTATCCAGTAGTGGGTGTTTCTTGGAAACAAGCCAAAGCATTTTGTGACTGGAGAACTTTAAAGCATAATGCTTTCCGTAAAGAAAAAGGTTTGCATAACGTGAATACGTATAGATTGCCAATTGAATCGGAGTGGGAATATGCTGCTCGAGGCGGAATTGAATCGGCTACTTACCCTTGGGGTGGGCCGTATGCAAAAGACGATCGCGGATGCTTCTTGGCAAACTTCAAGCCTTTGCGTGGAGATTATGCAGCAGACCAAGCTTTGTATACCGTAGAGGCCAAGTCATTTGAGCCTAACGATTTTAACTTATACAATATGGCCGGTAACGTGGCCGAGTGGGTAAATTCATCTTACTCAGATGATTCATACGACTACTACTCGTCGATGAACCCGAACGTAAACGATAAAAACAACAAGCGTAAAGTGGTACGCGGAGGTTCTTGGAAAGATGTAGCCTATTTCCTACAAGTAAGCTCGAGAGATTACGAGTATGCAGATTCGGCAAGAAGTTATATCGGTTTCAGAACAGTACAAGATTATTTAGGTAATGATTTAGACTTGAATCAGCCACCGAGATAAGAACAACAAACAACAAACTCAATTTTAATTAAACTTAACTTAAACAACTAAAATTTAAATTATGGCAAAGTCAAAAAAAGGAAAGAAAATCATGAATATGGTTTATGGTCTAGGAGCAGCGGTAGTAATCTTAGGAGCACTATTTAAAATTATGCACTGGCCTTTTGGAAACGAGATGTTAATCCTTGGTCTTGTAGTAGAGGCATTAGTATTCGCTATTTCAGCTTTCGAACCAGTAGATGATGAATTAGATTGGTCTTTGGTTTACCCAGAATTGGCAGGAGGTGCTTCTTCAGGTTCTAACCGAAATACCTTAGTAGAAGATCCTAAAGATGCACAAGGAGCACTTTCTAAGAAATTAGACGATATGTTGAAAGAAGCTAAGATAGATGGAGCTTTAATGGCAAGCCTAGGAGAAAGCATTAAAAACTTTGAAGGTGCAGCTAAAAATATGGCTCCAACAGTAGACGCTATTGCTTCGCAAAAGAAATATAGCGAAGAAATGACCTTAGCGGCATCTCAAATGGAATCTTTAAACAACCTTTATAAAGTACAATTAGAATCTACTAGCAAGCAAGCCGAAGTAAACCAAGCGGTAGCAGATAACGCGGTTAAGTTAAAGTCTGAAATGGAAAGCTTAACTAGCAACCTGTCAAACTTAAACAATGTTTACGGAGGTATGTTAACGGCAATGCGTCCTAACGCCTAAGTCTAAATTGAATTATTAATATTTACAAAATTTAACTATGGCAGGAGGAAAACAAACCCCAAGGCAGAAGATGATTAACTTGATGTATTTGGTTTTCATCGCAATGATGGCCCTAAATATGTCAAAAGAAGTATTGTCTGCTTTTGGTTCAATCAATGAAAGCTTTAATGAGGCCAATACAGCGGCTACCGCTCGTAATGCCAACTTTATGGCCGGTCTAGCCGAAAAAGCTTCAGAACAACCTAAACAATACAAGCCTTTACAAGAAAAAGCGGCTAAAATTAGCGCGGCTTCATCAGACTTGTATAATTTCATCGGTGAGTTAAAAGCTGGTGCATTAGAAGGAGTAAAAGATCCTAAAGATTACGAAACTATGGACAAGACAGCTTATTTCGATGAGTTGTTCTGGAAAGGTGGAAAACTACAACCTAAAGGGGAGGAGTTGATGAATAAAATCATCGCTTATCGCCAAACGGTTATAGGAGAATTAGGAGAAGGTTATGACGATATCAAAAAAGATGTTGCCGATAAATTCTCAACCGGTGGTGACGATAATAAAGTGGCTACACGTGACGGAATTAAGAAGCACTGGGTAAACTATCACTATGTTGGTTTCCCATTAATCGCATCGGTAACTAAATTAACTAAGATTCAAGCGGATATTAAAACTACAGAAAGCCAAGTATTATCGGCTAGGTTGCAAGGTCAAATGACTTCGCAGTTATCGATGAGTAATTACAAGGCAATTGTGGTACCCGAGAAAACAGCATTCTTCAGTGGAGAGAGCTTTAAAGGTAAAGTGGTATTGGGTCGTTTTGATAACTCACTTACTTTTGATAAAGTAGTAATCAACAACAAAGAATTAGAAAACCAAACCGGTCAGGTAGAATTAGAATTCCCAGCCGGAAACGTTGGGCAGCAAGAAATCAAAGGAGAGTTGCAGTTTAAAGAAGGAGATTCGATTGTAAGCATTCCTGTAGAGAGCGCTTATACCGTAATTCCTGAGCCTAACTCAGCTGTGATTTCAGCCGATAAGATGAACGTGGTTTACCGTGGTGTTAAAAACCCAATGACTATCTCTATTCCTGGTGTACCACAGGTAAATGCTCAAGCACCTGGATTATCGCCAGCAAGCGGAGCAGGAGCGTATGTGATGGATGTAACCAACGTAAAAGCAAGAGAGGTTAAAATTAACGTATCTGGAACTTTACCAGGAGGTAAATCAGTTTCATCTAGCAAGGTTTTCCGTATCAAAGAAATCCCACGTCCGTTAGGAGTAATCGGAGCTAAAGATGGTGGTAATGGTGCTATTCGTATGAGTAAGCGTGCCGTTGAAGTATCACCAGTTGCAGCCAAATTACCAGACTTCGATTTCGATTTGAATTTAAATGTATCTGGATTTAAATTCCAGGTAATGGGTAAACCAGTAGTACAAGTTAATGGTAACCGTTTAAACGCCGCTGCAAAAGCAGCCTTGAACTCGGCAAAAAGAGGTGCGGTAGTTCAGATTTTTGATATCCAGGCTAAAGTAGCCGGTAACTCGAAGTATCAATTACAACGAGTAAACCCATTAATTATAGAACTACAAGATTAATATTAAATTAAAAACGTTTATGAAGAAGAGTTGTTTATTTATGTTAGCTGCACTAGGATTTAGCTTTGCGAGTTTTGCGCAGCTGAATATCCTAAATGCAGAATCACCAGAAGAGATCGGGAAGAAAAGTCAGGCTCAAGTGCAGAATGATGCCAACCAGGAACCTTTAGACTACGGTTATGTAGACGATAGAGATATCTTGTGGGCAAAAACAACTTGGGAATACATAGATTTGAATCAGCGAGTGAACTTCCCTTTGCTTTACCCTTTAGATAAGACAAGCCAAGGAAGAAAATCTTTATTTGAGGTGATTATCGACGCGGTGAGAACCGACCAGGTAACCATGTATATGGATTCATACTTTCGTCAGAAATATCCGATGGATCAGTTGGAGACCAACTTGTCTGTAAAGGTATTGAATGATGCGGGTATCGCAGCCCAAAATGCAGGAGAGCCTCTAGAAGAGTGGCATTACTCAATGGCCGAAATCAAGCCAGCTGATGTTCACGCTTATAAGATTAGAGGGTACTGGTACTTCGATAAAAGACAAGGCGAGTTAAAATACCGCTTGTTAGCCATCGCACCAGTAGTAGTCTCCGCTCAAAACAAATTGCAACAGCAGGAGAATCCAGATTTAGAGGTAGTACCCGTAGAATTATTCTGGGTATACTATCCCGAAATCAGAAAGCAGTTGCATAGCAATTATGTATTCAATGCTAAAAACACAGCGCACCCGCTTACCTTTGATCATTTGTTAAACTCAAGACGTTTCGACGCCATGGTTTACAGAGAAGATAACGTTTATGGTGATCGTGAAGTAGATGAGTACATTGCAGACAATACCTTGATGCAGTTGCTAGAATCAAATCGTATCAAAGAATCTATACGTAACTTTGAATCGGATATGTGGAATTACTAATCCGTTTCTAAAATAAAAAAAAGCATCCGCCAAAGCGGATGCTTTTTTTTTTGATGGCTACTTAAGTTTTTAAAATGTTTTGAAACCAGGCTTTGGCACTGCGGGTGCGAATTTATGGCGAAAGCCATAAAAGCGTGTATCGTGATCCCGAATACTCGGGACTCCCGAAAGGTCGCATTAAATAGTATTTTAAAACCTACCTTGTCAAACTGAGTGCGGGTTTTTGGCGATAGACAAACACCCTTGTATCGAGGTGTAGTCGAAAAGTAGCGAGTTTATTTTCTTTTTCAAAACCTACATCACAACAACACATCAATAATACTATGTTCTAATTTTCATTTTCTTTACGGTGTATTCCTCTCGCTTCGCTCGTCGGATACAGGAGAAAACGAAACAAAAGAAAGTACACTTTTTCTGAGGTATTTTTCAGACAAGCTGCATAA
>NZ_VRLT01000024.1 GCF_008017835.1 Mesonia sp. HuA40
TAGGTCAGGGTGAAATTAGCTGGTGTTGCTTCATTGGCCAAAATGGCTGCAGATTGACTGGTTAAGTCAAAGGTCTGCACACCATTTTGCGCATCGTCACAAGCTTCTAAAGCCGGTAGGTTGGTCACTAGGTCTGGGCTAGGCAATACATTAAGGTTCACTGCAATCGTATTGTAACAACCAGCAGGGCCGTTATCTTCTACTCTTGCATAAACTGTAGTAGTTACTGTACTGTAATTCATTGGTAGCGTTGCCGTTGCGTTGTCTGCATCGGCTTGTGTAGGATGGTAGGTAGTGGTTACACTTCCTGCCGCTCCACCTTCAATAGTCGCCGTTAGGCTGGCTAAAATAAAAGTTTCGCTACCGTCTAAATTTGCATCACACAATTCAAGTGGTCCCGCAGGATTCACTGTTGGTGAAGCCACTACTTCTAAATCTAATTGATCTACCATAGTACAACCTGTTGTGGTGTCTTCAATCAATACATAAATAGTCTGATTATAAGGGGTTGTATTATCATAGTTATTAGCTAAAGTATTGGTATTAGCCGCATTTGCATCTGCCTGAAGCTCATAATAACTCAAGTTAAGATTAGCAAAACCAGCTGTTATTTGTGCGGTTGCTACACTTAAATCAAAAGTGGCAAGACCATCTTGTGCCCCTTGATCACAAATAGAGTACAAATTAGGCGTATTATACGTTGGCAATGGATTTACTACAAGGTCAAAACTAATGGTTGCAATACAAGTATTAGCCCCCTCTACTTCAACCACAATACTTTGCGGATTGCTTATGTTGTCATAAGCAGTAAGGTTAGCACCAGGTATAGGCGTACCGCTATTATAGTCGGTTTGACTCGCATAATAAGTTAAGCTTGCACCAGCGGGATTAGCCATATTAGCAGTAATTGCCGCCGCTTGTGAAGTCAAATCAAAGGTTTGAACACCGTTTTGAGCATCGTCACAAGCTTCTAAATTAGGTATAGAAGCAGGAAGATTTGGCGCATCACCGATTTCTAAATCAATGGCTACTGTATCATAACAGCCTGCACCAGAAGTGTCTTCTAAACGTGCATAAATAGTAGTAGTTGCACCACTAGCTGTATAAGGCGAATTTAAAGCAGCTGTACCGGCTTGAGCATTAGCCAAGCTTGCATGATAGGTTACTGCTAAGTTAGCTCCACCTCCAGATATGGTATTATCCATAGCGGTTAATACAAAATCTTCGCTACCATCGCCATCATTGTCACAGGCAAAAAGCGGACCAGCAGGATTGGCTACTGGAGCAGGAGTAACATCTAAAGTTAATGGCTCTACTACATAACAACCGTTAGAAGTGTCTTCTATGTAAACGTAAATCGTTTGTTGGTTGGCAGTAGTATTGGTATAGTTTAAAGGCAATAAATCGTTAGGGTCTTGTGCATCGGCTCCCGCTTGGGTTTCATAGAAGTCTACCGAAGTATTCGGGTTTCCTCCTATAATTTGATTTGCCGCTGCATTTAGATCAAACTGCGTAAATCCGTCTTGGGTACCTAAATCACACTCCGCTAAATTTGCAGGGGGATTGTAATTTGGTGGCGTACCTACCACTACATCAAAAGTTGTGATTTCATAACAACCTTCTGCATTCTCTACACGAGCATATACCGTCGTGGTTACTGCCGGACTATAGTTAGTTGGATTGGCAATAGGAGACAAATTATTTTGTGCATTATTTAAATCGTCAAAATAAGTAACGCTAACCGTTATGGTCGCTTGCGCTGAAGCCGCCGCATCTTGAGTGGTTAAATCTACAGTTCCCCCACCACAAATGTTCATATTTGCGATAGTAGCTGGAACAGCAGGCACATCACCGATTAAAATATCTAAAGGCACTACATCATAACAATCGGCAATAGCTGGTATAGCATCTAAACGAATATAAACCGTGGTAGAAGTAGTCACTGTATAGTTATTTATGTTGGCTGCTGGAATCTGTGAAGGGCCAGAACCATTTAAGGCGTCGTTTTGATCTGTCCAATACGTAAAGCTAAGATCTGACGCATTCATACCATCTAATACGGCACTTTGGGTGTTAGGATCTTCTAAATCTACGCTAAAACTAGAACCTGTAGTACCACAGAAAGAAACAGCTGGCGGACAACCGGCAGTAGGACAAATTTTAAAACCATTACTGATTGCTTGTACTGGATAGGTATAGGGTTGCGTACCACCACAATTATTCATCACGTACTCAGCATTACTCACAAAGTTATAAGCACCAAAACCTGCTGGAATATCAGTTTGATTAATAGTGTAGTAATAATAACCGGTTACAGGATCTGTACTTACTGTTGAAGGTACTGGAGTGTAGACCTTATTCCCATTAGAATCAAAAATATCAAACTGCAATTCATTTAACTGCCCACCGATAGGTGTATCATAATCAAAATATACATCTATAGGGAACTGTGGGTTCAAAGCAGGTAGCGCTGGCGCGCAATTAGGATCTTGAGGAACATCGAATAAAGAACAAGAGGCGTACGGATCTGTTCCGTCATCCACAGGAACAATAGATAAATAACCGAAAGCTGAATCATCGCAAACTCCTGCTACATCATCTCCGGTATAAAAGTTATCTAGATAACCTGTCGCCCAGTGGCCACTTAAATCACAGTCACCAATAGTTACTTGCAATTTAGCTTTTTGCCCTTGTAACTCACCGGTATTTAATTTGATACAAGACCAAGTACTATAAATTATAAGATCTGTTGCCCCAGGATTAGCTATATTAAATATACAATCTTCAGGATTTGACACCACACAACGGGTTTGTACTAAATTTCCATTTTCGTCAAAAACCCGAATCGTCATAAAAGGCTGATCATCAAAAGCGTGATCGGCAGGATTCTCAAAAACCAAAGCAAAATCAAAAACAAGCACTTCGCCTGCGATAAATTCTTTTTCTAAAATACCAACGGTTCTACCTCCTCCAGTGTTATCATTCAACTTAATAGAGTTAGCAGAACAACCAAAAGGACTGGTGGTGGGAACATATACTGAATAAGGCGTCAAAACCGGTATATTATTACCAGCGGTAGCATACGAAATCGCTGCAGCTTGATCATTGGCAGGTATACTGGCTCCATTTATAAGTGTTGCTCCAGGCATATAATCCATCCCTTGACAAGCCGAAATACTACCAAAAGAATTAGAATAAAAGTCAAAACCAGCTGGATTAAAATTACCACCTTGGTCTTGGAAACCTGAATTTTCCAAACACGCACACTCTTGTTCCGTCACCGTAATGGCCAATAAGTCACTTTCACAACCCAATACGGTTTGACTTACGTAATAGGTTTGTCCTTGAACCAAAGCCGTGCTAGTTGGAATAACTGTTGTACCCGCTGCATCTGAGTACCAAGTTAAATTTTGACCACAAATAATTAAATCTTCTACGGTGTCACCGGGCTGGGCAGGAAAACCTGCAGCCGCCCAAGTGGCCGCTGTACAAAATTCTTGCACACTGGCCGCTTCGGGAACTGGCGATTTGGAACTGATTTGCACCGGTACCAAAGCACAACCTAAACCTAAATCGGCATAGTAAATCTCGTTGAATTGCAATTGGGTATTACTCGGTAAAGCGGTGGTTCCCGCTGCATCATCATACCAAGTAATACTAGGGTAATTCCCCAAAATAGGGATATCGTTTTCTAAATCAGTTAAATCTTTTACATCTCCCCTACACAAGTCGTCATAAGTAAACCCAGTGGTAATTAAAGTAATATCAAAAGTATCTTGACCACAACCTGGTATGGTAAAGGTACCGGTATATTGGTAACTGGTATAATCTTGCGCCCCAATATCTGGGTTGGTGTTACCAGCACCACCTGCGTGCGGGTTACCGTTCCAATACACACTAGGCAATGGAGGTGAGGTTTGACCTGAGGCTCCTCCTGGATTTGGCAATGGCCCCGTTTGACCAGGAGCCACATAAATCCAATCATTATTGTTTAACGTAAAAGTTAGTGGTGCACCCACAGCATCTTCGAGTGTAATTTCCAATTCATAGGCCGGATCTACAATATAGAGTCCGGTAGCTGGATCGGCACAAAGCACAGGTGCGCTAGGATCTGTATACGCCACCGTAAGGTTAGGTGTACATTGCCCAAACGCCGCAAACCTAGCGAGTACTAACAGTAGTAGTAGGGTAATTTTCTTCATAAGTAATCTTTTAATCCAAGTTTTTATCTTAATGGTTACTTATAAAACAACTAAGTAAGGAAAACTCCTACCTCAAAGTTGTTTTATTTATGATAATTTTTGAGTTTCGAAATTTAAACAATTTTTTGGACTTCTCTTAACAAGTATTTAACCTTTCTTTTAAAAATATGAAAACAAAAAAAAGCCTGTGAACAATCACAGGCTTTTATGAGATTAAAAATAAGCTAAGCTATTCTTTAACAATCTTAAATTCAGATCTACGGTTTTCTTGGTATTGCTCTTCTGTACAAGGTGAACATTCAACTTTTGGTTGACTCTCCCCGTAACCTTCTCCATCAATACGACTTGCATCTATACCTTGATCGATAACATATTGTACCGTACTCTTAGCTCTAGCTTGAGACAACTGTAAGTTGTAAGCTTCAGAACCGCGTTTATCGGTATGCGCACGAACAAAAATCTTTAAGCTGTCGTGTTTTTTCATAATTGCCACCAATCTGTCTAGCTCATAAGCACCTTCTTTGGTTATAGCCGACTTATCAAACTCGAAGTAGATAGGATTTAACACGATTTCTTCTTCTTGAATCATCGGTTTAATCGGCGTAAGCTCGATAGTGATTTTCTTAGGTCCTTCTACACTCGTTACAGCAGCCGAATTACTTTCGTATTCTCCTGCATTAACTTGAACCGTATAATCTTCTTGTGAAGAAAGAACAAATTTAGCATTTCCTTTTGCGTTGGTACCGGCAGATTTAAGCTTCTCTTCTGCTTGGTTATACACCGCCACTTCTGCATTGGTAATGCTTTCGCCTGTTTCCATATTGATTACGTGTACCATAAGCTCTAGATCTCTGATGATATCTTTGAACATATAGATATTATCGTTAGCGATATTTTCTAAAACCTCGCCACGATTTGAACTTACAAAACCGTATTCTTTACTTGGGTAATAGGCAAATGCGAAATCATCTCCTTCGCTATTGATCGGTTTACCGATATTGATTACTTGACCGTTTTCGTATTTAAAAACATCTAATCCTCCTACTCCTAAATGTCCATCACTTGAGAAGTATAAGATTCCGTTTTCATCTACAAACGGGAAACTTTCTCTACCCGAAGTATTGATTGCAGTACCCAAATTTTGAGGCGAACCAAAAGTACCGTCCTCGTTGATGCTCACTTTATATAAGTCTGATTGACCTTCTCCTCCTGGCATATCGCTAGAGAAGTAAAGCGTACGACCATCAGGGCTAAGTGCAGTGTGACCTGTAGAATAGTTGGAGTTGTTAAAAGGCAAAGGCTGTACATCTGCCCATTCGCCTTCTAATAAAGTAGCTTTAAAAACCTTTAATTGGTTGATTCCTGTGCTATCCTTTTCGTAATCACCGTCGTAATAATCATTACGCGTAAAATACATAGTTTGCCCGTCTGGAGTAATACTCACTGTACCTTCGTGGTACTTAGAGTTTACATCCCCTGGTATCAAACTAGCCTCTGTATATTCACCAGCCATTTTGGTAGCCACATAAACATCTAAGGTTGGTTGCTTGTTCCACCCGTAATCTTTTCTTGATTTATTACGTGAAGAAACAAAGTACAATTGATTATTGAACTCATAAGCTCCAAAATCTGAAAGTTCTGAGTTCAAGTTCTCTAAAGCCATCATTTCGTAAGCAGGTTGCTTGCTTAACAAATCTTGCATATAGTTAGGATTTGCCATAAAGCTACGTGCTCTACCGTCTCTTGGAAACTTTTGTGCAAAATCTTGCATAGCCTTTTGCGCTAAGTCATACTTTTTGTTGGCTTTTAGCATTTGAGCATAGTTGTAATACTCATCTGCCGAAGCATCTTCTGCAGTCTCTAGGTACAATTTATAATAACGCTCTGCTTCTTTGGTGTTGTAAAGATTGTAGTAGCTTTTGGCTAATCTCCCATACACATATGCATCTGCGTCTCCGTCTTCTACGATATCTAAATATTTGTCGGCTGCTTTTACATATTGCAAGCGCTCAAAATATTTGTCGGCCTTTTTGGCATCGTAATTTTGTGCAAAGCCCATGGTCATAGAACCCATAAAGCCAAGTATAAATAAATAATATATTTTTCTCATAATTAAATTCACTTAAGTTTTTAGCATTAGAAGTAACGAGGCGATCTATAGGTTTTCTTGTTGAAGAACACATCAAATATGATGAAGGCTTCGTACGAAGGCTCATCAATATCTGAAATTGAGTTATCATATGCAAAACCAATATGCATCCAATCGGTTGCTCTAACTCCTACCAAACCACTGATAGCATCTTCATAACGGTAAGAAGCCCCTATTTCAAAACGGTCATAGAATAAAAAGTTAGCATTCAGATCGAATGACAAAGGCGATTCAAATGAAGCCTTAACTAAGGTAGAAGGTTTAAACTTTAAGTTTTCTCCTAACTGAAAAACGTAACCTGCCGTTGCAAAGTAATGCATTTCTTCATTACCATACTCTCTCCCGTCTGGATCTGCATCAAGGTGAGTTGACTTAAGAAAGTTTGGCGCCGATAAACCGATGTAGTAATTATCTCCGTAAAGCAAAACACCGGCACCTACATTAGGGTAGGTATTGTTGATGTTACTGGCAAATGCTGGATCTGCAGTATCATCTAATTGCAGGCTATTCAAGTTAACATCGTGAAAAGTAGCTCCCGCTTTAAGACCAAAAGCCAACTTGGTAGTTGCCCCTAAGTTTAAAGTATACGAGAAATCTGCATACACGTTAGTTTCTTTTACAGGCCCTATTTCGTCTGAAATAGCCGATAGTCCTAATCCTGTTTTTTCTCCTACCGGTGAATGAGCCGAAAAAGTGAATGATTTAGGCGCACCGTCTAGACCACTCCACTGATCTCTGTACAATAAGCCTATACTCAAGTTCTCTTTTGAGCCGGCATATGCGGGGTTCACCACGTTCATATTGTACATATACTGCGTATACTGTGGATCTTGCTGCGCTTGGGCGTCAAAACCGAAAAGCGACATCCCTGCGAACAGTAAAATATATAGTTTTTTCATATTTAATATTTCAAGTTTTATAAAGCACCCCACCCGTGGGTTGGGGTGCTTGCTATACAATTATTAATTAGCCTCACGGTTAATGTAAATCCAACCTTTTTTAGATTTACCAAAAACAGCATCTTCTTGCTTGAATTCGATCACATAGAAATAAGTTCCTGTTGGTAATTTATTTCCATCTTTATCTTGACCGATGAATGAATCTCTGTAATTGTTCTTTTCAAAAACAATTCTTCCATATCGGTTGAAAACCTGCAAAGAGCTTATTCCTGTTCTGTCATCTAAGAAAGATAAATCAAAATTATCATTTTCTCCTGGTGTAGTATCAGGCGATAAACCTTCTGAAATTACACAATTTTCATTGGCATAAAATCCTACGTTAACCATTGCTTCTCCGAAGCAATTACCTACTCCTACTTGATTTACTCTTACTTTATAAACACCTGCTTCACTTACGTTAAGCATAGTTCCTGTTTCTCCAGTAATTTCAACATCATCTCTAAACCAAGTAAATTCAAGGCCACTAGTATCGGTGAAGTTAGAAACATCGGCCATTAATTGGTTAGAATCACCCGAACAGAAAGTAATATCGTCTCCTAACGAAACAATTGGCTGGATAGCAAGTTGTACGTTAATCATTTCGGTTACTGTACAACCCTCGTAAGTTACATCAACTGAGTAGTCTCCAGATTCGGTAACATCTATACTAGGAGTGGTTTCACCATTACTCCAAGCGTAGGTTACCTGACTCATATCCATACCCGCTGTAGTATTGTCAATAATATTAGCGGTAATCGTATAAGAAGAATTACTACAAATTTCTACCATAGGGTCTCCTAAATCTACATCAAACTCTATTACTTCTACGTTTACGGTTTCTGAAACCTCACAATCGTTATTCCATACTGTAAAAGTATATTGACCTGGCTCTGTAGCGGTATAATAACTACCTGTATGTGGTAACTGCACACCGTCTTTGAACCATACATATCTAATATCTTCTAGATCTGCTAAGTTATCTGGTGTAGCTACAATATTTGTAGAAACCGATGAACTAGACCCACAAACGGTTCTATCGGTATCGATATTGATTACTGGCAACGCATCCACATTTAGCTCAACTTTTACTAAGTAGTAGCAATCACTTCCGGTAACACCGTTTGGATTCCAATCTACACGAGCATAAATAACTTGCTCATAAGCAATGGTATTGTTATAAGCCGATAGGTTGGTAATTTCATTTCCACTTGCTGCAAAAGCATCTGCCTCGGTTTCGTAGTAAGTGATATCTAGATCACCTGCCGCCCAAGAAGCTTGAATTTGAGGTGTTGCTTGAGTTAGATCAAAAGTACCGATACCTGTTCCTGTATCATCACAAACCGTGATTGGTGCAGGACATCCTGCATCTGGACAAATATCTATAGAGAATTGATCATCAATAGGCACCACTTGTGGTCGACCACAGTTTAATCCGAACTCAGCATAGGTCTCAAAATTAAAGTCTCCGTATGGCGAAGCATTTACATCTTGTGCCGTTACGGTAAAACAGAAAGTTCCGTTTACCGGATCTAATACAGGATTGGTAAGTGACCCAACCACTGTATTATTTTGTAAAATATCTAATCTGAATTCGTCAATTGTAGCAGGATTACCTGAGCTCTGTGGTAACACATAAGTACCACAAACCTCTAATGGGAAAGGTAAAGCATCGGCAATATTAGAAGTACCACAAGCACCCGTAGTTGTGCTGGTTGCTCCAATCACACAGCCTTCATCACCATTATTACCAGAAGTTTCTAAATTATCAATCGCAACGTAACCAAAGGCAGGATCATCACAATTTGCATCTGCTTCGTCTCCTACAAACAAGTCATCTACATAAGTATACCCGAAGTGTCCTCCTAAGGTACAGTCGGTTGCTGTAAACTCAACACGTACACGTTGACCAATTAAACCAAGTGTATTAATTTTAACACAAGACCATTCGCTAAATAAAAGATCATTTCCAGGGTCAGGTGTAAAAATACAGTCTGTAGGGATAGATATAATACATCTGTCAGCATACAAATCGCCTGAAGCTACATCATATACTCTTACTTGGAAGTGAGGCAACTCATCGAAAGCGTGTTCATTTGAAGGATCTTCTAAAATCATAGAAAAATTAAAAACAAACACCTCACCGGCCACAAACTCGGTTGTTGCGTGCGCTACTTGACCAGTACTGTTGCTATTCAATCTAAGTGAACGCTGAGAGTTCGGATTGTTAGGGTTGGTCGTAGGCACATTAGCCACTTGCACAGTTGGGTCTATTCCCGAAGCTACAATCGATGCATCTTGGTCACCACCTGTTATAGTTGCAGCTCCTAAAGTGGTACCCCCACAAGTTTTATGACCAACCTGATAGGGTTGCTTATAAAAGCTATATCCGGAATAATCGGCTTGTCCATCTTGTGTTTCAAAAGTTCTGTTTTCTATACAACCACAGCCCTTGTCGTTTACCGTAACAACCAGCGGGGTACTTTCGCAACCTCCGGCTGGAGTTTGAGTTACATAATAAGTAGCTCCATCTACCATTTCTTCGGCTGATGGATTAGCAATTGGGTTTCCAGGAACCCCATTGTTATCATCATACCAGGTTAAATTCTCACCAGAGATAAGTAAATCGGTTAAAACATCTCCTTCAGAAACGTTAAAGCCTCCATTATTCCAGCTGGTTTGAGAACAAAAATCTTGTAAGGATTCTCCAACCGGTGGCGGGGTGGTACATTGAGCCATTGCCGAATTGATAGAGAAACCTAAAACACCAACCAATATAACCAACCAACGGGTATCTATTAGCGGTAAGTTGAGTAATTTCATATTCATTTTATTAAAGTTTTATAAGAGCAAGCTCAGTAATAACTAAGCTTGCTCATATTTTAATTGATTAATCTCTTATTATTCTAACCATTTTAGCGGTTTGATTCGATACTACCTTCACAAAATAACTACCCGAGGCTAATGCACTAAAGTCAATTTGCGCACGGTTATTATTTACTTGCTTCACCATAATTTGCTTACCAGAAATGTCATACACTTCTAAACGTTCCATTTCAATTTGGTTTTCGAAGTTAACCAAGCTTGAAGTTGGGTTCGGGTAAAAATTAAATCCGATAAAAGCTGGATTAGCACTACTTAAGTTATTGGTATCGAAGTTAATTGTTTCTGTATTACTTCTTACTGGGTTAGCACTATTTCCGTCACAAATCGTTGAGAACTCTAAGGTATAATCTTCATCTAGCGCTAAGTTTTGGAATATAGCGAAGTCATTACCTACGGCCACATTCTTTTGTGCTATTTGATTTGATTGGCTATCTAAAAGAATTAACTCATAATCAACCACACCATCTAACATGGCCGGCTCTGTCCAAGTTACCACTATGCCTGCGGTGGTAGAGCCTGGTTGCTTAGATGCGCTTACTGTTACATTAGTAGCTTCTGGACACTCCATTGCCACTGTCACAGCAAGATAATCGCTTTCACAATTACCTGTAGACTGTGTTACATAGTAAGTTTGTCCATCGCTTAATGGCTCATTGATGGTTACCTGTTGGTAATCACCATTATTATCTAAAACATACCACTTCAAGTTGGTTCCTGTTACCACTAAATCACTAATTGTTCCTGAACCTGTATAGGTTTGGTTAGCCGCTCCAGTAGGTGCAACTACCTCGGTTACATTTACTGTTATAGTATTGTTCACCGGGTTACAACCTAAAACATCTAAGCTTGCGGTATAAGTAGTTTGCCCGTTAGTATTTCCTTTTACGTAAACCACAGAGGCTGGTGAACCATCATAAGGTAAAGTCGCTTGATCATCAAAATATAAATCGGTAGTAGGTGTCCATTCTACTTGTGCATCTAGGTAAGATCTTGCAACTGAGACATTGTCTACAGCCCAATACCATCCCCAACCGCCTACGTGTCGGAAACGTACGCGTACATCATTAGAACCTGTATAGTTAGAAAGATCGATAGTTTGCATAGCAAAATTATCTGCTGTACCTACATCAGGAGAAGGGGTATCATACTCCTTCAACAACTGCCAAGCACCTTGATCTACAGACACTTCAACTCTAGCCGAAGTAGTTTGATTAGTCATATTACTAAAATATCCTCTAAAGTATTGGTAGAAAGTTAATTCTGCCGAAGACACTCCTGCTAAATCGATAGAAGGTGAAACCAAACTAGCATCCAAATTAGCTCCAGGCCCTAAGTCATCTGCATTTGAAATATAGAACGAAGAATTATCGTTACTAGATATTGAACTCAAGTTTATACCATAAGGAGAACTCACTTGCACCCAATCTGAAGAATTTGGATTCAATCCAGTTACCTGAACGGTTGAATTATTTAGATTTGTCCATCCCATTGGTCCCGATTCGAAATCATAAATAATACTACCTGCTTCTAAAGCAACTACATCATTCTTACAAATATCTAGGCTTGTGGGCGCTACAGGTAAGAAGCTAACTCCTTTAGTGATAATGTCAATAGTATTTACATACTCACAGTTGGTTACTGAATTAACAGCAGTAACGGTATAAGTGGTATTTCCGTTTGGATTAACGGTAATATTAGCACCAGTGTCGGTCTGCAATTGACCACCACTATTCCATTCCCATGTATATACATAATCTGGGTCTGTACTAGTTACCGATAAATTCACAGGGTCACCTACACAAACTAAAGTGTTATCTGCCGTAACAGTAGTTGGAATAATGTCTTCAACAACAGCGTCAACTTGGGTTCTTGTTGTTTCACAAAGAACGGTAGGTCCTGTAATGGTCCAATTATAGAAGTAATAATAATTACTTGAAGTTCCAAAACTTGTTCTACCCCCGGTAACTTCACCCGACTGCCCTAAAGCATATGGGAATGTTGAATTACCTGAAGTACTGTATAATAAATTCGCATTATTGGTTTTAACCAAACGGTAAGTACCTGGATTAGTAATTTCCCAATTTAAATTCACTTTGGTTAAAGTAGGGTTATTTGAAGTACCACTATTTAATGGGACTAATGCAACATCACCTGTTGGGTTTCCACTTCCATCTTGCAATTCTAAAGCTAGATTACCTGAACCAGCAGAATATACATCTAAACTAACAATGGTCATGGGTTGGTTTACCGTAAAATCTAGACCATAATTGGTAGAACTTGAAGTTGAAATGGTAGTAGGTCCTGGCTTGGCCTGACCGTTAATTTGACCTTCTCCTAAAAACACTTCAGACACCCAGTAAGGAGTAGTCTGCGTTAAGTTAGGAGTGGTAAATGAACTACCCACCGCTACTACTTCTCCGCCGGTTGGCGCGTTATACCAATAAATTTTAGTAGGATCTGCTGCGGTAGCTTGTAAAGTCATTGATCCAGATTCACAAACATAAGCACTGGTTGTACTGGTAATTCCTGCTAAATCGGAATTACAATCAAACTCATCAAAAGTTACCTGCAAAGCTGGACTTTCACAAGTTCCAATATTTTGAGTCACCCAATATACGTCTTGGTCATTTAGATTAATACTAGCCAGATTGGTAGTAATTGCAGCTCCTTGCGCACCGTTATTATCTTGGTACCAAGTTAAAGTAGCTCCTGTTATAGTAGGCTGAACCCCTAAAGATGAATCTGAAAAATCATTCAAAGTTTGACCTGATACAAATTGTATATTACTAGCACCGTTTGGAGGCGTCCAGGTATTACAATCAAATCCTTCGATATCAAAAGTGAAAGACGCATCTAATGGCTCAAAAGTATTGTCTGTACTGGCTAGAACAAAGTAATAAGTTTCTCCTTGATTAATAAAAATACTGTTTACATTGATTGGTGTTCCATCATCAGAAAAACCACCTGCAACGCAGAAGTTTCCTATATCGGCACAACTTTCATATACAAACAATCCAACATTAGCGTTGGCCGGTAAATTAGTCACGTTAACCTCAAGAATATCATCCTGCGAACTTGTATATTCATAAACTACTTCATATCCGTTAAGGATAGCGGTAGCTACTCCACAATTAGCACCTGGTGTTCCTGATTCAAAATCACCATAAACCATAGTCTGGCCAGATTGAGTATAAGGAAGATCGGCTGCAACTGGATTATTTGGGTCTGCATTAATCACTAAAGGATCATTACAGCTCGAACCAATTGCAATGGTTTGAAACTCTACTACTTCAGACCAACTGCTATCTCCATTTGTTCCTCCACAAAGGGCTCTTATGTAAACATAATAGTTAGTTGCATCCGTCAATCCTGTTAAACTAATCGAATTGTTACCGGTTACAGTAGTGTTGGTACAAAATGCAACATTCCCAGGTAAACCAGGAAGCGTACAAACAGACACTTCATATTGTGCCGCGTTTGGATTGTTTATGTCTTGCCATGAAATATCTGCACCAGTAGTTGTAATCGAAGTTTCATCGATATCTACATAAACCGGTTGAATACAAGCAAGCTCTTCATAGGCGTAAAAATCATCTATAAAAACTTGAAAGCTACCATTCAGACGGTTGGTAATTAGTTTCCAACCAAAATTTGAACCAGCCGGCAAGTTAGCCGCGGGTATAGTAAAAGAATGATTGGCACAACCCGAAGCTTGCACATCTGTTTGATCTAAAGTTTCGTAGGTAGTCCAAGTGGTTCCACCATCTGCTGTGTACTGCAAGTCAATGGTACCAAAATTACCGGTTACCGGAGTAGTACCATTGGCGCCAGTAATTTTATAGTCAAAAGAGACTGTAATGGCTTCACCAGTGGTAACATTTGGCGACAGATAACGCACGAAAGAACTAAGTGTTGTTGCATTATTCTCTGCTTTTATGGCTTGGTTTCCTTCGCAAGCATTAGAAGTGGTCAAAATAAAAGGCGGCAGAGGAGAGAACCAACCTGGAAAGTCGGTGACCATTGAGCCGTCCTCGAAGTTTTGAGTCTCCAAGACTTGAGAATGTAAATTACTAAACGTCATAAACAAGGTAATGACGCTTAAATACAAGTATATTTTCTTCATATTTAAATAAATTTAGTTGTGTTACAATAATAAGATATTTTTTAACACAGAGAGCAATAAAATTCACTCTCTGTGCTAAAAAAATTACATTAATTTTTAATTAATTTAACAATAACCCAATTACTTCCCACTTTTACACGCATGAAGTATGGACCACTAGCTAAATTACCAACATCAAGGCGAGCTTCGTTAGCTCCTACTTTTTTACTAGCAATTTCTTCGCCTAGCAAGTTATATACGGTCAAACTTTCTATAGGTGAAGTATGCGAAACTTGTATAAAATCAACCATCGGGTTAGGGTAGTATGACAAACCTTCTAGCACTGGGTTGGTTGTACTTAATTCTGAATGCACCGTAATTCCAAGCAATTCACTTTCACATTCATCTGTAGGCGTTTGACTAACATAATAGGTCGTTTGGTCTACTAATGCTTCTGTGGTTGGGTCTGCTATAGGATTGAGTCCGAATGCATCGCTATACCAAGCCAAGTTAGAACCTGTAACCACCAAGTCGCTTACCATATCTCCAGCTCTGAAGCTTTGGTTCCTGTTACCCGCTGGCATTGGTGCTTGATCAAGCACAACTACTGTAACGGCCAACCTTGAAGTACTTTCGCAAGCGTCTACGGTTTGGGTTGCATAGTAAGTTTCTCCATTCACCAAAGGAGTAGCCAATGGTAAAGGCGAGTTACTTGTATTTGAGTCATACCATTGAATATCACTACCAGTAGCTTGCAGATCGCTCACACGCGCATCTTCACAGAAATTTTGTGTGGTCGCACCAGAAGGTACTCCTGTAGGTTGATTATTTACGGTAACCGTTATTGCTTGTCGTGGTGATTCACATAAAACAGTTCCTGTAGTAATAGTCCAATTGTAGAAATAATAATAGTTTGAACTCGTCCCTGTCCCACTGGCGCCATTGGTAATAGAACCATACGAACCACCAGGACCGATGTCATAAGGGAAGTTATTTCCTGAAAAATCACGTATCATACTAGGACCCGACACCGCCTCTAATCTATAAGTTCCTGGTGTAATTGCGAAATTAAGATTCGCAATATAAGACGTAGGATTACTGGTTGTTCCGACTGGAAGCGTAACGGTACGGCTATCTAAAACAGTACCTGATGGGTCTTGCAACTCTATCACCGCTGGACCACCATTTCCTGAACTAAAAAGCTCTACGCTAATTAAATTGAAAGGTTGAGTGGCGTCAAAAATCAATCCATATCCACCAGAAAACGGACTTACTCCAGAGTTTCCTGTCGGGGCCACTTTCCCACTTCCTGAGCTGGCTGACTCGCCATCGATATACACTTCGGTAGCGTAGAAAGTAGTAGTATTACTCACATCTGGCGAATAATTTGGACCTACATTAATTAATTGACCAGCAGTTGCTGCATCATACCAATAAACTTCTGAACCAACACCAGATGGGGTTGCTGTTAAGTCAACTACACCACCGGGAGCACAAATAGTAGTATCTCCTGAGGTTGTGATTCCCATTAAATTACAATCAAATTCAACTGGGGTAATGGCAAAGGTCGCACTTTCACAACCCAAGATTGTCTGGGTTACATAGTAAGTAGTACCACTTACAAGAGCTGTACTGGTCGGGATTGAAATTGTACCCGCTGCATCACTATACCAATTAAAACCAGTATTATGTACAGAACCAGTTACCTCTAAATCAGCAATCGTTTCACCTGCTATAAAATAAGGTGCTTGATCACCTTGAGGAAGATCTACGTTTGCGCAGTCTAATCCTTCAATGGTTAAAGTATAATTAGTAGAACCAGACTTAGAACTCACTACAATAAACAATTGCTCACCAGCCTGAACCAAGTAATCTTCAATACTAATTACAGAAGCTCCCTGGTTTTCTACCCCATCAATACAATTTGTTCCTACATCACCACAACTAGAGTACAGGTACATACCCGTTTCTGGATTGGTAATTCCTGACAATTCAATATTAATTATATCATCATTGGCAGGATCTGCAGTATATTGATAAATCACATCATTTCCTCCTAAATATCCTGCTCCCGGACAGTTTGAACCTGGATCTCCATCAAAATTATCACCAAAAACCGAAGTTGAATTGGTATCCACGTAAGTTAAATCGGTATAATTCACTTGAACATCACCAGTTTGGTTGATTGTTGCTGTAACTTTTGTTCTAGGGGACTCACAAATTACTTGTCCCATCATTACTAAATAATCGTGGGTTTCTCCAAAACTACCTCCTGCATCACAAGAATCTGTAGGTGCTCCTAACCAACGTGAGGTAACGCGCATTCGTGTAACACCTCCTAAGGCATTTCCTGGAATGGTAATCGAACCACTATGAGCATTCGCTCCACTTGTTGAGGCATAAAGCATCTCTCCTGGATCTTCAAATGAACCGTTCTGATTGGCATCTACCCAAATTTTCACGTAGTGCCCAGAATAATTATGAGTAGTTGAGAAATTATACGTTGAACCCGGCGCCATCATAGCATGTAAACTTGGATCATTAGTAAAGTCTCCATAACCATTAGGAGAACAACCCGTGGCTAGATGATTAATACCTGCATCATTCATAATAAAGTCATTAATATCATCACCTACACCACAATTTTTATTAGGTGGGGTACAATAACTATTAATACCTCCTGATCCTCCACCGGTCTCGGTTTTTACTTCTGCTACCCAATAATCGGTAGTGGTTGTAATCTCTGGAGTTGTAAATGAAGAACCAATTCCTACAATTTGCCCTCCAGTTGCAGCATCAAACCAATAAATATCATCACCTGTACCACTAGCGGTTGCCGTTAAAGTCAACTTTCCTTTACAGCTAGCTGAATCATCTGTTGTTGCCGTGATAGCTAAAGTAGTACAATCTATTTCGTTTACAGTAACTGCTGTTAATCCGCTAATACATCCATTAAAATCTTGACCTACATAGTAAGTAGTTCCATCAACCAAAACAGTCGTATCAGCAATTGGGTTATTCCCTTGCGGATCGCTATACCACACTAAAGTCGCATTAGGTTTTGTGGTATCTGCTTCTAAGTCGGCCAAGGTATCCCCTGCCACGTATTCTTGCGCTGGCGGAGCCGTAGGACTCGTTAAGTTATTACAATCAAAAGGTATAATATCTAAGGTGAATCCAATATGATTAACCAGCCAACTAGAAATTACAATATAATAGGTTTGGCCAGCAGTTACTTGAAAATCTTCTATAGCCATATCATCATCGCTAGGACCTGCCACCAAAGAAGCCACACAACTTGAACCTATATCGTTACAGTCTTCATAAACAAACAAACCAGCATAATATGCAGATAAATCCGAAAGTTCAATATCAACATTTTGTGTGGTAGCTGCAGTAAATTCAAACACCACTTCGTCACCATTTAAATAATTTTCGGTGGTACCACAAGTAGACCCTGGGGTTCCTTGGTACACATTCAAATAGTTTTGTGTATCTCCAGTAAAAGTATAAGGTAAGGCGTTAACCACTAAAGGTACGTCGCAACTTGCCCCTGGCGTAAAGGTTCTAAAATCGTAAGGCCCTTCCCAAGTTCCTAGGTCTCCTCCTCCACAATCGGATTGGATGTAAAACTCATAAGCCGTTCCTTGCGTTAATCCTGTTAAGGTGTAAGGATTATTAGTAGCCACCACGGTGGTTCCTGTGCCCTGTGTAAATCCTGGTGCACCATACTCAATATTCCACTGCGTACCCGCTCCGTTGAAATTCAACCAAGAAATATCTACTTGGGTTAATTGCTCATTAGAAACTTCTACGTCATCAACATCAATACACGGAGGCATTTCTAAAAACTCTACGTCATCAATTAAAATATCATTATAAAACGCACTTCCTGTACCGCTGAAGCCGGTCACTGTAAATCGAACTTGAACGTCTCCGGTGATTGTTAAATTAGATAGACTAAATATATATCTTTTCCAATCTGCGCCAAGTAAGCTATTAATGTTAAGTAATGGATTCCAGTTAGCACCATCAAACACCTCGACATCTATAACATTAATAGCTCCGTCATTGGTATTATTACTAAAAAGGTAAAACTGAACAGCTGGTTCGGTAAGCCCTGAAACATCAATCTTAGGACTCGTCAGGGTACTTACATCACCGTTTGAATTAGTAGAACCGTCCATCCAAGCATAATTAGTACCTCCACCGGGCGTATGATCTGGCGTATTCGCTGCAGCGTAAGCAGGACCAGTACTATATTTCCAAGCCGTATCGCCGCTTTCTGTCCAACAATTAGGCGTAGAAGATCCTGCAAAATCCTCATTCCAAGGGGCTATGAATGTTACACAAGGTGTTGTGATTTGCAAAGGACCCACCCAGTTTCCTGGAGTACCGTTACATACATATCGAATATAAATATCATAATCTGTAGCCGCAGAAAGCCCAGTGATCGTTTCCCCGGCAACACCATCGGTATCATTGATTATGGTACCTGATGTGTTCGGATCAAAGCCGGCAGCACCATAAATTATATCCCAAGTTGAAACATTCCCGCCTTGTTGCCAAGTTACATCTACACTCGAGGCCGTTAAATTAGAGAAAGAAGCATTATACGGGTTGGTACAAGCTGGCATCTCATCAAAGGTTATATCGTCAAGTAAAACATCATTATGAAAGGTACTACCTCCATTTGCTGTGCTTCCTGTGATGGTAAATCGAGCTTGTACAATTGTACCTGTGATATTTGAAGCCGAAAGGTCAATAGCCACTTCTTCCCAAGAAGGCCCTAATAAGGTGTTTAAAGTATAAGCATTCACCCAACCCGAACCGTCGTTTAGCTCAACGTCTAAAATATTTGCCGCTGCAGAATCTGTATTATCGCTAAATACATAAAAAATAAGTGCCGGATCGGTTAAAGTAGACACATCTATTTGTGGCGTGGTTAGCGTACTAGATTCACCATTGGTATTAGTACTACCATCGATCCAGGCATAATTGGTACCACCTCCAGCGGTATGATCTCCGGCATTAGATGCAGCATAATCTGCAGCGGTACTGTACTTCCAAGCGGTATCACCACTTTCAGACCAGCAACTAGGTGTTGAAGAAGAGGAAAAATCTTCAACCCAAGGCAAAGTTACCGCAACACACGGGGTTGCAAAACTAAGTGGTCCTAAAAAATCACTATTTACACCATTACATACGTTTCGAACATATAAATCATATGAGGTGTTAGCACTTAATCCTGAAATGCTTTCGCCTAAGGTACCATCATTATCTATTATTGATGTTCCAGCGGTTAGCGGATCAAAACCAGGTGTACCGTATACAATCTCCCATTGCGTAATCCCAGCTCCAGGCTGAGTCCAACTAACATCTACTCCTGTTGCCGTTAAATTATTTAAATCTATTCCGTATAAATCTGGACAAGTTGTAATTTCATCAAAGCTTACATCATCAATTAAAATATCGTTATGAAAGGTACTTCCTCCATTTGCATTTCCAATAATTTTAAACCGAGCTTGCACATTTCCTGTTACATCAACGTAATCTGCTAAATCAATTACAATTTCTTTCCAACTAGCACCAAGAAGGTAATTTTGTTGATAAGCATTTACCCAACCCGAACCATCATTAAGGTCAACTTCTAAAATATTAACTGCAGAAGAATTGGTGTTATCTGAAAATGCATAAAAAATTAAAGCTGGACTAGTTAAAGTCGACACATCTACATTTGGCGTTTCAAGTGTTGAAGCCTCAGCATTGGTGTTATTACTACCATCTATCCAAGCATAGTTTGTAGTACCTGAAGCCGAATGGTCTGCTACGTTTGAAGCAGCATAACCTGGCGAGGTACTATATTTCCATGCGGTATCTCCTCCTTCGACCCAGCAAGATGGCGTCGACGAGGCCGAAAAATCCTCGCTCCAAGGAGCAGTTAACCCACTACACTGCCCAAAAGACAGCCAGGAGTTTAAAAATATGACGGCAAGCGTCATTAAACAGTATTTTTTTTTCATAAATCATTAATTTTAGGGTAGGTTATATTTAACATTATCTCCAAATATATGGATTTTTTAATGACTTATTAAGATTGTTTATGATAATTTTTGGTAAGTATAGTCAATAAAAAAGCGAGAATCATATGATTCCCGCTTTTATTAATTGCGTTAAAATTAGAAGCCTTATTTTTTAACAAGCTTTAACATAACAGATTGTCCGTTAATCGATACTCGCATAAAATAAGGTCCGCTAGCCAAATTAGAAACCTCTAGTTTACTTTGTTGAGCATTTACCGATTGAGTCATCACTTTCTGACCTAAAAGGTTGTATATCTCAATAGTTTCAATTGGATTGCTGTGATTCACCTGAATGAAATCTTCCATTGGGTTAGGGTAATAAGACAAATCTACCAATAAAGGATTCGAGGTACTCAATTCAGAATGAACAGTAATTTCAACCAAACCACTTTCGCATTGATTGGCAGGTGTCTGGCTTACATAGTACTTACCTTGATCAACCAGAACCTCTGCAGCAGGGTTAGTAATTTCATTAGCGCCAAAAGCATCATAGTACCATTTCAGGTTATCTCCCACTACGCTTAGATCCATAACCGTTTCTCCTGCTACAAACGACTGGTTGGTTTGAGCTGTTGGTAAGCTAGAGTTAGGCAATATACTTACCACCACTTCTAATCTAGCCGTACTTTCACAAGCATCAACTGTTTGAGTAGCATAGTAAGTAGAACCATCTACTAAAGGCATTGCATTATCTAATGGTGTAGTGTTCGTATTGCTATCATACCACTGCAAATTAACACCACTAGCTTGCAAATCACCTACACGAGCTCCCTCACAGAATTGCTGGGTTGCATTTCCTGTTGGTACTCCTGTTGGCTGATTGTTTACGTCTATGGTAATACTCTGTCTAGGCGACTCACATAATACTTGCCCAATCATTACCGCATAGTCGTGTGTTTCTCCAAAAGAACCCTGCGGATCACAAGAATCTGTTGGTAAGCTACCATATCTATCCATTACGCGCATTCTAGTTAATCCACTAGGAGTATTAGCAGGTAAGGTAATACTACCAGTAGTATTATTAGAACCTGAACTTGAGGCAAATAACAGCTCTGTTGCATCATCAAATACACCGTCTTTATTTATATCAATCCAAATTTTCACATAGTTACTTGAGAAATTATGCGTAATACTAAATGGATAATTTCCACCAGGAACCATCGCCCCTATTAAACTAGGATCGCTTGTAAAGTCACCATAACCATTAGCTGAACAACCACTTGCCAAATGAACGATATTAGCAGCTGCCATATCAAAATCATCAATATCATCGCCCGCACCACAATTATTATTAGGCGGAATACAATAAGCTACACCTGCACTTCCAGAACCTCCTTCAATGTAAACTTCTGCCGCATAAAAAGTGGTAGTTGCAGTAACATTAGCAGCAAAATTTGCTCCTACATTAACCACATTACCTCCAGTTGGAGCATCATACCAATATACATCGGTTCCTAAACCGCTAGGCTGACCTACTAAATTTACTACCCCACCTGGCGCACATACTTTTGTTGGACCAGAAATAGTTACACCCATAGCATTACAATCAAACTCTTCGGGGGTAACTGCTAATAAAGCCCCTTCACAACCTAAAACAGTTTGCGAAACATAATAGGTTACTCCGTCAACCATTGCTGTAGTATCTGCAATTGGCATTGTTCCAGCCGCATCACTGTACCAGTTAAAAGAAGTTGCATATTGAGAGCCCTCTATATCTAAATCGGCTAAGGTATCACCTGACGTAAAGAAAGGAGATGCCACATCTGTAGTTGGGGCAGCAATATTATTACAATCAAGACCATTGATATTCAAAGTATAGTTAGTACTTCCGTTTTTAGAACTGATTACAATAAAAATTTGTTCACCTGCATTCACATAGTAATCTTCAATAAGAATGCTATTAGCCCCCTCATTCACATCTCCAGCTAAACAATTGGTTCCAACATCTCCACAACTAGAATAGATAAACATCCCTGTGAAATTATTGGTAATTCCTGTCAATTCAATATCTAATATATCATCATTATTTGGGTCTGCCGTGTATTGGTAAACAACATCACTACCATTTAATATATCTACACCTGGGCAGTTACTTCCTGCATCACCATTGAAATTATCGCCAAAAACACTAGTAGTATTGGTATCTGTATACGGCAGGTTGGTATAATCTAAAGATACATCTCCCGATTGATTAACGGTAGCGGTAACTTCTGTTCTAGGAGACTCACAAATAACCTCCCCTTCGATCACCTTCCAATTGTTAAAGTAATAATAGCTTGTAGAAGGACCTCCAAAGGCATATGCTCCAGTAATTGATCCTGTAGAACCAAGCGTATAAGGGAAGTTTACACCGCTAAAGCTATACATCATTGCCGGACCTGTTGCCAACAACCTGTAGTTACCAGGCGTGGCAGCTGTAAAGTTTAAAGAAAGATCAACAGGCACAGGGTTTGAAGAAGACCCTGCAGGAATATTAATTACTTTTGACTGTAATACTGTACCGTTATCATCGGTTAGCTCAACCGTAAGCGGACCTCCGCTACCAGAAGAATAAACACGTGTACTTAATATCGTTGTAAATTGATTAACAGTAAAAGTAAGTCCTCTTGGTGTAGATGGTGTACTCGAAAAATCATTAGGAGTAACTTTACCTTGGTCTTGGTAAGTACCACCCATAAGCATCACTTCTGATGCCCAATAAGACGTAGTTGAGGTTAACTCTTCTGTTGTAAATTGATTTCCTACTCCAACGATTTGTCCTCCAGTAGCGGCATCGTACCAAAATACTTGAGAACCCGTTCCGCTTGGTGTAGCCGATAATTGCATAACACCCTTACAAGAAACAGTATCGTCTATACTAGAAATAATTGCCAAAGATGTACAATCAATTTCATCAACTGTAATTGGAATTAAAGTACTCTCACAGCCGTTAAAAACTTGAGCTACATAATAGGTTGTTCCATCAACCAAAGTAGTAGTATCGGCAATCGGATTATTTCCTTGAGGATCGCTATACCATGCAAGGGTAGCTGTATTTTTTGTGGTATCTACTTCTAAATCCGCTAAGGTGTCTCCCGCTACAAAATCTTGGAGTGGGTCTGCTACTGGGCTGGCTAAACTGGCACAAGAAAAAGGTATAATATCTAAGGTATAGCCAACTGTTGAAGTTAACCAACTCGATACTACTATAAAATAGTCTTGACCGGCTGTCATTTGAAAATCTTCGATTCCAAAATCATCATCGCTTGGACCAGCCACAGCGCCAGCCACACAGTTAACTCCTAAATCGCCACAGCTTTCATAAACAAAAACCCCTGCATAGTAACCTGACAAGTTGGACATTAAAATATCTACCAACTCGGTATTGGTTGCGGTATATTTATAAATAACATCGTTACCGCTTAGGTAATTTTCAGATCCAGCACCGCAATTTGTGCCGGGGGTACCCTCAAACGGATCTCCATAATTAGCGGTATCATTACTATTGTTATAAGGTAGTGCTGTAACTGCTAAATCACCAGCAGCCGAAACGTTTGCTGTTGCAGCTACACGAGGAGACTCACATTCTAAATCTGCAATAATCACTTGGTAATCGTGTGTTTCTCCGAAAGAACCACCGGCATCACAAGCAGTTGCTCCGCTGCCGAACGAGCCATATTTACCCATCACTCGCATCACTGTTGCCCCGCCAACAGATGCAGGAATCGTAATGCTTCCAGTTGTTGTACTTCCTCCGTTTGGAGAATCAAATAGCATTTCTGACGGATCGAAGTTACCGTCCATATTTAAATCGATATAAATTCTCAAATGATGGCTTGAGAAATTGTGCGTAGCACTAAAATTATAGGTTGCACCAACCGATAAGGTACCTATCAAGCTAGAATCATTTGTGAAATCGCCATAGGCACCTGTTGAACAGCCTGAACCTAAATGATTTATTCCGGCATCATTCATAATAAAGTCATCAATATCATCTGAAGAAGTACAACCTATACTATAAGTAGGCGTACAATAGGTGGGTAAACTAGACCCTCCTGAACTCCCTCCAGAAAAAGCTACTTCCGAGGCATAATAAGTGGTGGTTTGTGTTAGGTACGGAGTAGTAAAACTAGCACCAGCACCAACAAGGTTACCACCTACCGCTGCGTCATACCAAAAAATATCGCTACCGTTACCACTAGCAGTTGCTGTCAAAACGGTACTACCTGCGCAAGTAATAGATCCATCTGTAGTTGAGCTAATCCCTAAATTCAATGGTCCGCAATCAATAGTTGTGGTACCTGAAATAGGACCCACCCAGGCAGAATCACCATTGGTACCACAATTTGCCCGCACATAAAAGTCATAAGTTGTACTATCTGTAAGTCCTGATATGGTAGTATTTGGATTTGTGTTTACCACTACAGTCGTCCCAGCACCTTGAGTAAAACCAGGAGCACCGTATTCCACTTCCCAAGATGAAACCGTTCCTGTTTGACTCCAAGACAAATCTAAAGTTGTATTGGTCTTATTAGAAACTTGAAGATTGTTCGGTGCAATGCAAGTAGGTGCAGTTTGATAATTCACTGTAATGGTCCAGGTGTTGTCATCTACTTTATTATATTGTGTATCACATAGAGACCCTCCATAGGTTCTCCAAGCCTTCATTTCAAAAGTCAAAACATCCCCTCCATTATAAAAACCGTTTGCTATAGCGATATTGGTTCTGTTATAATTTTGAGTCCCTGCCGAGGAACCTGAGCCATTAACAACCGCCTCTTCTATACCATTTATTGCTATTTGGGAGCGTTGCTCGCTCATCCAGCCACCAGAGGCAGCCGTCATATCGTAGGCCACGTCAAATCCGGTTACCTGCCAAGGCCCTCCAGCAGGCAAAGTAATATCTAAAGTCGTGCTAGGCCCTGTACAACTAGCATCGTAACTGCCATAAGAAGTAGGTATATCTCCTAAACTATAAGTAGCAGAAACCGTAGACTGCGCAGAAACGCTTGCTACGCCCAATACCACTAGGCAGAATGTTAAAAAAAAGCTTAAGTAGTTTTTTTTCATAATTATTATTTTTGAATATGTTGATTAAATGGTTTACAAAAACTTAACAAATATATACTTTTTAGGTTTAAATCCTAATTATGTGATAGCTTTTTAAAGCAAATAGATAGAATTTAATTTTCGTAAATAAATCTTAAAAAATTATATTTCTGCAATAGACTTACGTATTTTTCTATCTTTGCTCATGTTAAACAGGGAAAGATTTGACTGATTGCAACCCTTAAAAAATGCTAAAGCAGAAATTCTACTTTAGTGGCGTGACCCAAATCTTTCTAAATTATTTAAAACATGCCTTACTTATTTACTTCTGAAAGTGTTTCTGAAGGACATCCCGATAAAATAGCCGATCAAATTAGCGATACATTGCTAGATAATTTTCTGGCTTTTGATAATTCTTCAAAAGTTGCCTGCGAAACCATGGTAACTACCGGCCAAGTAGTTTTGGCAGGTGAAGTAAAATCAAATACCTATATAGACGTACAACAAATTGCTAGAGAAGTGATAAATGACATAGGATATACCAAAGGAGAATATCGTTTTAGCGGAGATTCTTGCGGAGTTATCTCCTTAATTCATGAACAGTCTCCCGACATCAATCAAGGAGTAGATCGAGCAACTCAAGAGGAACAAGGAGCAGGAGACCAAGGAATGATGTTTGGATATGCTACCAATGAGACTGAAAACTATATGCCTCTAGCATTAGACATCTCACACAAATTGCTTATTGAGTTGGCCAAAATCAGGAGAGAAGGGAAAGAAATGACTTATCTTAGACCCGATTCAAAAAGTCAGGTTACCATAGAATATAGCGATGAAAACGTACCTCAAAAAATTGTAGCTATTGTTTTGTCTACCCAGCACGATGAGTTTGATGAAAATGAGGCTGATATGTTAGCTACGATAAAAAAAGACATTCAAGAAATTTTAATTCCGCGCATAAAAAATCAACTTCCAGAAGGGCTTCAAGATTTATTTACAGATGATATTGTTTACCATATTAACCCTACAGGAAAATTTGTGATTGGTGGGCCGCACGGAGATGCAGGATTAACGGGTAGAAAAATTATTGTTGACACCTACGGCGGAAAAGGCGCCCACGGTGGTGGTGCGTTCTCGGGCAAAGATCCTAGCAAGGTAGATCGAAGTGCCGCTTATGCCGCAAGACATATTGCTAAAAATTTAGTTGCCGCTGGTGTTGCCGATGAAATTTTAGTACAAGTATCCTATGCTATTGGTGTAGCAGAACCTACGTCTATTTTTGTTGACACCTACAAGAGCAGTCATTTAAACATTTCGGATGGAGAAATTGCAAAAAAGGTAGCTCAGATTTTTGATATGCGCCCTGCTGCTATAGAAAAACGTCTTGCACTACGCAACCCTATTTATAGAGAAACCTCTGCATACGGCCATATGGGTAAGACCCCAAGAACAGTTACTAAAGTTTTTGAAAGCCCTTACTCTGGTGTGGTAAAGCACGAAGTTGAACTCTTTACTTGGGAAAAATTAGATTATGTAGATAAAATTAAAGATGTTTTTGAAATATAGGACGCACTTGATATATCACCAACCGCCCTTCTAAATCGTATTTAGAAGGGCGGTTTTTTAACCCTCTTGGATCTCATTTATGGAGTTCATATTTATTTAAATAACACCAAATGCATCTGAATTCTGTTGCTTAATTTTTTTTTGTATTCTTGCAATAAAATTTAACTGGCCGTTATGAGCGATTTACTTGGTTTTGGGTTATTAGCATTTACTTCTTTCTTCACCCTGATTAATCCAATAGGCACCATGCCCGTTTTTATGAGCATGACCTCTGAGCTAGATGCAGAACACCGCAATAAAACGGCGAGAAAAGCAACCATTGCTGCTTTTTTCACTATTGTAGCTTTTGCTTTTTCAGGACAACTTCTTTTTCAATTTTTCGGTATATCGGTAAATAGTTTTCGATTGGTGGGAGGGGTTATTTTCTTTCTTATGGGTATGGACATGCTTCAAGCAAGATTAGCCAGTGTAAAAGTAAAGACCAAATTAGAAAAGAAAAGTTATGTAGAAGATATTTCAATTACCCCACTGGCAATACCTATGATTTCTGGACCAGGATCAATTACCAATGCTATCATAATGATGGAAGACGCTAAAACCATTCAGTCCAAAATTGCCTTAATAGGAGCTATATTCTTGGTTTTATTACTCACCTATTTAATATTGCTTAGTTCTTCTAAAATATTAAAAATACTAGGCAATACAGGAAAAAATGTCTTGATGCGTTTAATGGGGTTAATAGTAATGGTTATTGCAGTAGAATTTTTCTTTAGCGGACTAAAACCCATATTAATAGATATTCTCAATAGTTCGAATTTATAGATTTTTTCAGCTTTTTAAGCGTTAATTACTACTTAGTAACTATAAGTTTATATAAAAAGGTGTATCCGATATTAACTAAACCACTACATATTAGCGGTAGCTCACGCTTAACTTACTATTTATAAGTAGAAATATTTACCTCTCGATCATTTGACACCTTAATAAAAGAGGTTGCTACTACTCTAATAAAAGCAAACACAAAATTAAATTGGAAAGAAAATTCAAGTCTCAGTTACGCAAGCATGTTATTAAATGGTTAATTCATTAATAAATTTAGACACAATTTTAAAAAAATAATAAAATAATGGCGAGATAATAATTGGCTCGATTTATGATGTAGAAATTGAAAAAGTTGACTTTACTAAGTAGACTATAAAAATTTATCTAAACATAAATATTAGTGTTAATTTACTGTCCCGCGTTAAAGCGATATAAAATTATGGTTTTATATTCTTGTTTTATTTGCCATTAGCCAAAATGTTATTCAACAAGTTAAGCTAGTGGGACAGTTTTTTTACTTTTCGTTCAATTTTATTTTTTTGAGTTGTATACGCTTTCGCGGAAGATCTATCTCGAGTACTTTCACCAATATTTGTTCATGTAAGTGTACATATTCATTTACATCACTTACAAATTCATCGGCTAGGTTAGACACGTGAATCAAGCCACTTTCCTTTATTCCTATCGATACAAAACAACCAAAATTGGTAATATTATTTACAATTCCAGGTAAACGCATACCTACTTCTAAATCGGCAATGGTTTTTATATTCTGATTAAAGCTAAAAGCCTTAGCTTTTTCTCTTATATCTCTGCCCGGTTTTTTCATCTCTTCTCTTATGTCTTCGAGGGTTGGTAAACCAAACTTTGTTGTACAATATCGCTCTAAATCAATACTGTTTAATAAGGCATCATTGCCTATCAAATCAACCACCTCAACCCCTTCTTCTTGCGCTATTTTTTTTACCAATTCATATTGCTCTGGGTGTACAGCAGAATCATCTAACGGATTTTCACTTTGCTTCACTCGTAAAAACCCAGCGGCTTGTTGATAAACTTTTGCACCTAAGCGCGGAACTTTTTTAAGGTCTACTCTTTTACCAAATGCACCATGCTCGTGCCTAAACGTCACAATATTTTCGGCTAGTTTTTCACCAATACCCGATACATGTTGCAATAAAGACTTACTCGCCGAATTTAAATTAACTCCAACCGTGTTCACGCAGTGCTCTACCACTCTATCTAAACTCCGCTGCAATTCAATTTGATTTACATCGTGTTGATATTGGCCCACACCAATTGATTTAGGATCAATTTTAACCAGTTCGGCCAAGGGGTCTTGTAGTCTTCTCCCTATAGATATTGCTCCTCTAACCGTAATATCATAATTAGGAAATTCTTCTCTAGCAATCGATGAAGCCGAATAAATGGAAGCACCCGCCTCGCTCACCACAAAAACTTCTATAGGATGTTTAAACTGTATGCGCTTAACCAAAGCTTCGGTTTCTCGCGATGCCGTCCCATCACCAATGGCAATTGCCTCAATTTTATAAGCCTCGCATAAAGTACTTATCTTCTTGATACTTTCTTTGTGTTGTTTTTGTGGCGGATGCGGAAAAATAGTTTCATTATGCATTAAATCGCCTTGTTCATCTATACAAACCAGTTTACAACCTGTTCTAAAACCGGGATCTAGCGCCAAAACTCTTTTTTGCCCCAGTGGCGCACCCAATAACAACTGTTTTAAATTTTTAGCAAAAACACTTATAGCGGTAGCATCTGCTCTTTGCTTAGCTTCTTGAAAAATTTCTTTACTCAAGCTAGGATACATCAAACGTTTATAAGCGTCTTTAATAACATCCTTTAAAAAAGAGGCAGTTTCTCCTTGTGTTTTTATCAATTTACTTTCAAACTTCGCTAATAAATGTTGTTCGTCTATCACCAGTTTTATTCGTATAACACCAGCCTGTTCGGCTCTTGAAATCGCTAAAAATCGATGAGATGGCAGGTTTTTCAATCGCTCTTCCCAATCAAAATAATCCTTATACTTTTGAGCGTTTTCCTCCTCCTTTTTACTGGAAATTACTCGTGCCTTTAAAAAACTAAATTCTTGCAATTGAAAACGCAAATAATTCCGTAAATCAATTCGTTCAGCTATCCACTCGGCAATGATAAACCCCGCCCCAGTGAGCGCGTCCTGACTCGTCTTTACTTGGCTCGAACAGTAAGACTTACTTAAATCACGTAGGTCTGTACGTTTTTGTACCATAATTTGTTTGGCCAGTGGTTCAAGTCCTAAAGCCTTTGCTTCATCGGCTTTGGTTTTTCGCTTTTTCTTATAAGGCAAATACAAATCTTCTAGCCTTGTTAAGTCTTGAGCCTCTTTTATTTGCTTTTTTAAGTCTGTAGTTAGCACCCCATCCGCCTCTAAGCGATTTAAAATAGATTCTCGTCGCTTTTCTAGTGTCAAATAGTCTTCTTGTGCTTTACGGATTTGCTCTAGGTCAACTTCATCTAATTGCTGGGTAAATTCTTTTCTGTACCGAGCGATAAAAGGTATGGTGGCATCTTCAGAAAAAAGTTGTAATGCTTTCTCTATACGTTGACTCTCTAGCTTAGTGTGCTGTTCTATATATTGGATTACTTGCATAAAAGCGAAAGTAGTAAATTATAAGCATTCTTATTTATTTAAAAAAAACGCACTTATCAAATTCTTTTTTATTCGCAATTCTTTAACAGCGAGAGAAAAATTATTTCAATAATTTTAAACTAACTGTAAATTAAACGCTATGACCTTCTTTCAAAAAATAAAACAAACGATTAATCTTTTAAAAGAGGTCGATTTAGATCAATTAACTAAAATACATGATAAAATCGATTTAAAGCAAACCCTAGCAACTTTAGGAAAATTAGATGATCGGCAAATAAAAAATATGCTCAAGTTGTTGCACCACCAGGGCAAACGCGGACAGCATCAATTACCACCTATCGATGGAGATTTTTATAATTTAGATCTCAAACTAACCGATACTCAACGCGATTTACAACTGCGGGTACGACAATTTATGGAAAAGGAAGTTCGCCCTATTGTTAACGATTATTGGAACAAAGCAAAATTCCCTTTTGATATCATCCCTAAATTAGGAGAATTGAATATTACGGGTATTGCCTACGAAGGTTACGGTTGCGCGGCTATGCCTTTTTTAATGGAGGGCATTATCGCCCAAGAAATTGCTCGGGTAGATGTTTCTATTTCTACTTTTTTTGGTGTACATAGCGGATTGGCTATGGGCTCAATATACCTTTGCGGAAGCGAGGCTCAAAAACAAGAATGGTTGCCCAAAATGCAAAAATTAAAAACGATTGGAGCTTTTGGTTTAACCGAACCAAATGTAGGTTCGGCCGTTTCGCAAGGAATGGAAACCACCTGCCGTTTTGATGGAGAGAACTGGATATTAAACGGTCAAAAAAAATGGATTGGTAATGCCACCTTTGCAGATGTTATTGTAATATGGGCAAAAGACATCGACTCAAAGCAGGTGAAAGGATTTTTGGTACGTAAAGAAAACCCTGGCTTTAAAGCCGAAAAGATGGAAGATAAGATGGCTCTGCGCATCGTGCAAAATGCCTTGATCACCTTATCCGATTGCAAAGTTCCCGAGACCGATCGTTTGCAAAAAGCTAACTCTTTTGCCGATACTGCCAAAGTCTTAAAAATGACCCGAGCGGGCGTAGCTTGGCAAGCCGTTGGCTGTGCGCGAGGGGCTTATGAAAGTGCCTTAAAGTATACTAAAAAACGTGAACAATTTAGCAAACCTATAGCCAGTTTTCAACTTGTTCAAAATCATTTGGTAGAAATGCTATCCAATTTAACCGCTATGCAAACCATGGTTTTTCGCTTGTCTGAATTACAAGACGAAGGAATTTTAACCGATGAGCACGCCTCCTTAGCCAAGGTGTTTTGCAGTTTGCGCACCCGTGATGTGGTAAGCCGCGCACGAGAAGTACTAGGCGGCAATGGAATATTGCTCGAGCATGATGTGGCACGTTTTGTAGCCGATGCCGAAGCAATTTATAGCTATGAAGGAACCAAAGAAATCAATACATTAATCGTTGGTAGAGCTATAACAGGTTATAGTGCGTTTGTTTAATCCATAAAAAACACCTTAAAATGAATAACAAAATTGTTGTCATCGCTCCAGGAAGAAATTTAGACCAATGGGTTCAAGCCTTAAAGGATGAAAATAAGAATTTGACCATAGAAATTTATCCAAATGATACCCAGCGAGAAAAAACCGAATTTATATTAACCTGGCAGCCTCCAGCAGGAGTTTTTGACCAATACCCTAATTTAAAAGTAATCGCCTCTATGGGGGCGGGTGTACATCATATTTTTGCTCAAAACACCATAAAAGAGCATATACAAGTCACAAAAATTGAACACCCGCGTTTAGCAACCGATTTGAGTCAGTTTGTGCTATCGATTTGCTTGATGCACATTCGTGACTTATATGCTTATTTTAAGCTTCAACAAAAAAAGAAATGGAAACCTATTGCTTACAAACGCCCTAAAGATACTGTTGTAGGTATATTAGGTTTTGGAAAAATTGGTCAATCGGTGGGGGAGCTTTTGGTTAAAAATAATTTTCAGGTTTTAGGCTATTCTTCTACCGCAAAAACACACGAAAATATTACCACCTACCATTCTGAACAACAACTGCCTCAATTTTTGCAGTCTTGTGATATCTTAGTGTGTCTTCTACCCTTAACATCTAAAACCCGTGGTATTCTCAATAGCACGCTTTTTAATCAGCTTAAGCCTGGTTGTTATTTAATAAATGTAGGACGTGGTGCGCACTTGAAAGAAAACGACTTATTAGAAGCTTTACAAAATGGACAATTATGTGGAGCCAGCATTGATGTATTTTCAGAAGAGCCTCTGCCCCAAAATCATGCTTTTTGGGAAAACGAACATATTCAAATTACACCGCATATGGCTAGTGCTACCGACCCTAAGGTGGTAAGCCAGCAAATTGTATCTAATTTAGAACGATTGCATCAAGGTAAAGCAATGAAAAACCGAATTGATCAAAATCGAGAATATTAAAAATTATGTTTTAACTTTATAAACCTTCATAAAGAAAAGGCTTTATGTATTTAACCATCACCTTTATAATAATAGGCATAGGCATCTTTCTTTTTGTGAAAGACTACTTTAGTATAGATACTACTTCTATACTCATAATGTCTTTGTTTATTGTTTCTGGTGTACTAAACCCCGAAGAAGGTTTTGCCGGCTTTAACCATCCCGCCACTATAACCTTAGGCTGTATGTTTGTGCTTAGCGCTGCCGTGTTTAAATCGGGTATTATTAACGGATTAAGCTCAAAAATTGTAAAAATAGCGCGGGTAAACTACGTACTGGCTTTAATTGTTTTTTGCCTTACGGCGGCTGTTTTTTCTGCCTTTATAAATGATACGGCTGTGGTCGCTATGTTAATTCCTATGGCGCTAATGGTATCGCGAGAAACCGGTATTGCGCCTTCGCGTTTGCTTATTCCTATTTCATTTTCGGCTCTGTTTGGAGGCACTTGTACGCTAATAGGTACATCTACCAATATTTTGGTTAGTAGTTATGCTCAAGAATTAGGCAGTACTGGATTTAAGATGTTTGAATTTTCACTTGCGGCTTTGGGTATTACAGCAGCTGGACTCATTTATATTTTTATCGTAGCTCCCTTGATTCTGCCTAAACGCATAAAAAAATCTGAAACCCTACAACATGAAGCCGAGGATTATATGGCAGAAATCGAAATTTTACCCAAAAATCCAGACATCAATAAAGCTATCGGTAAAAGCTTTTTGATTAGTGATTTACAAGTGCAAATTTTAATGATAAAGCGAAACCATCTTCGGTTTTATGAGTTTAATGAAGAAACTATTTTACGAGAAGGAGACGTGCTCAAGGTACTTATGAATCCAAGCAAAACCAGTAAAATAAGAGAAAGTAAATACTATAAGTTTAGCGGTATAGGAGAAATTAGCGAAGACGATAGTGAAAAGCGCATCTTTGAGGTAATGATTCCTCACGGTTCTTCACTATCAGGAAAAACTTTAGCGAAAACCAAATTTAGAAACAACTATTATGCTTCGGTTTTGGCTATTAGGCAACGCAAAGAGACCATTACTAAAAACGTGGCTAACGTTTCTCTTAAAGAGGGAGATATGCTGCTTATTTATACAGCACGCCATAATATACAAGCTTTAACACGCAACAAAATGCTTGTGGCTTTATCTGAATATGAAGACCGTAAAATAAATTATAAAAAGGCTATACCGGCAATTCTCATTTTAATGGGTGTAATTTTGGCCGCCGCTTTTAATATTACTTCAATACTCATAAGCGCCTTGGTAGGGAGTTTACTTATTGTGACCACCGCTATACTTAAGCCTAATGAAGCTTATAAAGCAATAGAATGGAAAGTGATTTTTATGGTCGCCGGAGTTTTATCTATGGGTAAAGCCTTAGAAAAAACCGGTGGCTCAGAGCTAATATCTAATTTTCTTTTTGAAAATTTAGGCGGCCTACCTCCACAAATTATGTTAAGCTTCATATTTCTATTTACCTTTCTAGCAACCAATGTATTATCAAGTAAAGCTACCGCTGTGCTAATGACCCCAATTGTGATAGAGTTTGCTCAAATTTTGCAGGTAAGCGAAAAACCTTTTTTAATTGCGGTTATGTTTGCTTGTTCGCTCACCTTTATGACACCCGTAAGTTACCCTACCAACACCATGGTTTACGCTCCAGGTAATTATAAATTTACCGATTATTTAAAAATAGGCACCCCACTTAATCTTGTTGTCTGGATTGCTGCCTCTATTATCATACCTTTGTTCTTTCCCTTTTAAAGTCTGACCATCATGAAAAAGAGATTAAAACTACATAACCCATTTAAACCACGCATAACCGATGAGAAAAACTTGCGCGAACATTTGGCGCTTGAAAGAACCAAACTTGCCAATGAGCGCACTTTGCTTTCTTACATTAGAGCTTCCCTTTACCTACTGTTAGGCGGTATAGCCCTGCTGCAAGTAAAAGAATACACAAATTTAAAAATCATTGGGTATATCGCACTGTTTATTTGCGTGGTATTTTTATTGATTGGTATTGGCCGTTATATATCATTAGAGCGAAGACTCAACGATTTACTTTTACCTGATGAAGACGATATAGAAAAGCCAGATTGATGCAAACTTTCACCCACTACTTTTTACATTTTGGTTTTATTTTTTTCATTGCTTTTCTAATCGATAGAAATAACATCAAGCAAAATTATTTGATTTTATTAGCTAGTATGTTAGTCGATTTAGATCACCTGCTAGCCAATCCTATTTTTGACCCTAATCGCTGTAGTATTAACTTTCATATATTACATACCTATTGGGCTTGGGGATTGTACTTTTTAGTAGCTATTTTAGCAAAAAATAAAATGATAAAAACCTTTGCAATTGGATTAAGCTTTCATCTATTTACAGATGCTATCGACTGTTTATGGAGCTATAATTGGGATTTTAAAGTACTTTTGTAAGATGAAACTATTCTTATTTTTCTTTATTATTAGCGTCAATCTACTTCAAGCACAAACACAAGAAGGTACTATATTAAATACGCTTAAAGCGGATAAGTTTGTAGGAGTAGATGTATTCGGTCGGTATTATTTTATAAAAGACCAAGTTTTTTACAAGAAAACCCAAAATGATTTAAAACAGTATACCAACCTGAATTTAGGAAATTTAAGCCTTGTTGATATCAGCAATCCGCTACGCATTAGCTTATTTTATCAAGACTTCAACACGGTGGTCATACTAGACAATCAATTGAATCCCATTACAAAAATTAACTTTAACAATTTAACCCCTTTACGGATTTTAAAGGCCGCTTACACCGCTCAAAACAATAGTTTATGGCTGGTAAATACTGAACAAGGTATACTCGATTTTTTTAATTTTCCACAGCAAAAAACCTTGTACCAGTCGCCTCCTGTTTTATCAAACGAGGCTTTTCACGCTTCAAACTTAACCCACTTTTTTGAAGCTCAAGAAAATAAAATCCGGGTTTTTAATATCTATGGAAATATCACCCAGGAATTTTATTTTAAAGGTGCCGAGCAACTTGTGGCAACAGCCAATCATTTGTATGTTTACGCCGAAGGTAATTTCTATCGTCTCAACTTAAACTCTAATGAGGTTTTAAAACTTGATATTTATGAAAATGACGTTAAAGATTTTTATGTGAGTAAGGAAAACCTTTATATTTACAAGCAAAACAAACTAATTTATTACCAAATCAACACAAACTAATCTATGCACGTAGCCATAGCCGGAAATATAGGCGCGGGAAAAACAACCCTAACCAGACTCTTAGCTAAACACTTTAATTGGGAAGCGCAATTTGAAGACGTATTAGAAAATCCGTATTTAGAAGATTTCTACAATCAAATGGAGCGCTGGTCATTTAATTTACAAGTTTATTTCTTGAACTCGCGCTTCAGACAAATATTAGATATCCGCAAAAGCGGAAAAGACATTATTCAAGATCGAACCATCTATGAAGATGCCTTTATTTTTGCTCCCAATTTACACGCAATGGGACTTATGACCAATCGTGATTTCAACAACTATAGTTCATTATTTAACTTAATGGAGCGCGTTACTGAAGCACCAGATCTTTTGATTTATTTGCGTAGCAGTATACCCAATCTTGTTGCACAAATTCATAAACGCGGAAGAGATTATGAAAGTAGCATCTCTATTGATTATTTAAGCCGACTTAATGAACGTTATGAAGCTTGGATTGCGACTTATGACAAAGGCAATTTATTGGTTATTGATGTTGATAATATTAATTTTGTAGACAACCCTGAAGATCTTGGAGAAATTATTAATAAAATAGATGCAGAAATTAACGGACTCTTTTAAAAATCAGCCATATGGAATCGACAAAACTAAAAAGGCCTAAACACAAGGGCTCTCCTAAATTATTCAAGAATCCTATTTTAGAAAAATTAACGCACACCCATATTTCTTTGCCCTTGATTATCTTTTCGGTAATTTCTGCGGCACTAATATATTATGGAATTGTAGAGAAAGGGTTTGAAACCCCTACAATGGTTTTATTGTTCTTTGCAGGATTATTCTTTTTTACATTTATTGAGTATATCATGCACCGTTACTTATATCATATTCCTGCTACAAGCGAACGTAAGAAGAAAATTAGTTATACCATGCATGGTGTGCATCATGACTACCCAAAAGATAAGTCTAGGTTGGCCATGCCGCCCGTTTTAAGCTTGATTATTGCTACCGTACTCTTTATTGTGTACCGCGTGTTTTTAGGTGAATTTGTTTTTGGTTTTTTAGCTGGTTTTTTAATGGGATATGCTGCTTATCTAGCGGTACATTATTCGGTTCATGCTTTTAAGGTACCCAATAACTTTTTAAAGGTTTTATGGCACCATCACAGCATTCATCACTACCGTGAGCCAGACCGAGCTTTTGGAGTGTCTTCTACCCTTTGGGATCATATTTTTGGCACTATGCCCAGAAAGGATATTAAGGCTAAAAGAAAACAAAAAACCAATGTTTATATAGACCCAGAAACAACCTAATTTCATTGAGAAATTACCTTATAGGGCTTAATTTTATTGAATTAAGCCCATTTTTTTTGCCGCTGTAATAGCTTCTTCTCCATTTGAGAAAAAGACCACAGGAGTGGTTTTAAATTTACTTACAATACGACTGGCGAGCCTCATTTTAGATTTACTTTTTACTCGTCTTAACAGTATGGCCGTTATCCTATCAGGATATACCTGTGCTATTTCAGTGTAAATACTAGGATCATGCTCTCCACTGTCACCAATAAGAACAAAGGTTTTATCTTGAAATGCGTTTAAGATGCGTAAAATTTCTTTTTGTTTATGCGGTTTTTCTTGGTTAAACATTTGCCGCCATAGGTTAGGAAAATCACGTAATAACAATACCCCTTTGGGGAATTTATGAATGCGTAAAAAAACTTGTAAGTAACTATATAAATTAAATGGACTATTACTTAAATAGAAAAATGGTCGATCTACATCAGTAGATTGGGCTCGTAAAGCTTGATAAAACTTACTTGCAGAGTTAATAGGAACTCTTTCTTCTGCTAGGGTAAAAATAGAATTTTTAATTAGCTCCCATTTAAAAAAGGAGTTCACCCCCGTATGAATAAGTGTGTCGTCTATATCACTAATAATCCCATAATCAAAATTAGAATTAGGCTGAAAAAACCAACATTTTTTCTCTTGAGCAAGTTTTTGGTACTCGCATTGTATTTTATAAGGCAGCCATTTTGTTTGCTTTTCTTTTGCTTCTTCCCACAGCATTTGAACTTCAAAATAATAGTATCCTTCGCTATTGGTTAAACAACAAGCTACAGGTTTCCCATTAAACCAAAGCGTTACTTGAACATTTTCTACTTCATAGGTATTAAAATTGGCAAAACTAGCTTGCCAGGCATAAGGTGAATTATCTGTTTTACTATTTCTTGGTTTATGATTTAAAACTCTTCCCGTCACCCTTAAGCCATCCGCGAAAGCATAACCTGAAAACGACTGAATATACAAGTGATCGACTTGTTTAGACAACCGAAGAAATTTAAGAAATTGTTTCAAAGTAAAATATTTTAAAACGCAAATTGACGCCTAATTGGATTTTGTTTTTACCAAAATAATATTTTCATTTTGATTGTTCAAGTTTTTGTCTAATTGAGCCTTACGCGGCTCTTCATGCTGCACTTCGGCAATTAGAGGTGCCAAAACTAAACCTACAAGACATGTAAGTTTAATAAGAATGTTCATACTAGGGCCAGAAGTATCTTTAAAAGGATCGCCTACCGTGTCTCCTGTCACGGACGCTTTATGTGCATCGCTGCCTTTATACATTTTTTTACCATCAATAAGCACTCCTGCCTCAAAAGATTTTTTAGCATTATCCCAGGCTCCACCCGCATTATTTTGAAAAATAGCCCACATTACTCCTGAAACACAAACCCCTGCCATATAACCCCCAAGCGGCTCTGCTCCCAGCCATAAACCAATAAGTATAGGGGTTATGAGTGTTAAAACCCCTGGTAAAATCATTTCTTTTAGAGCCGCTTGCGTAGATATAGCGACGCATTTTGCGTGTTCGGGTTCGGCTGTACCTTCTAAAATTCCTGGTATTTCTCTAAACTGTCTTCTCACCTCTTTTACCATCTGCATGGCCGCTTTCCCTACCGACTCCATAGCTAGTGCCGAAAAAACTACAGGCACCATACCGCCTACAAACAAAGTGGCTAAAACATCTGCTTTAAAAATATTAATACCCTGAATACCTGTAAAGGTGACATATGCCGCAAAAAGAGCCAGGGCAGTTAAGGCAGCCGAAGCAATTGCAAAACCTTTACCTACTGCAGCAGTTGTGTTTCCTACAGAGTCTAAAATATCTGTTCTTTCTCTCACTTGTGCTGGTAATTGGCTCATTTCAGCTACTCCTCCAGCGTTATCGGCAATGGGTCCGAATGCATCGATAGCCAACTGCATAGCCGTTGTTGCCATCATTGCCGAAGCGGCTAGAGCAACACCATAGAATCCCGCAAGCGCATAAGAGCCAAAAATAGCCACCGCAAAAAGCAAAACGGAAGCAAAAGTAGATTTCATCCCAACCGCCAAACCTGCAATGATATTAGTGGCTGCGCCTGTAGAACTATTTTTCACGATACTCATAACTGGCTTTTTACCCAGGCTGGTATAATATGCCGTAACCACCGAGATAAGTGCTCCTACTGCCAGCCCAATTACTGCTGCCCAAAAAACATGCGTTGCAGGTATGCGTTGCATTCCCTTACCAAAAAACAACATTTCAAGCGTTTCGGGAAGCATCCAATCTATCAAAAACCAAGTAGCAAGTAACGTAATACCTATAGCTATCCAATTGCCACGGTCTAAAGCGGCTTGAACTTGGGGTTCTTTGGCTTTGTTGCTGTTAATTCTTACAACGAAAGTTGCTAAAATCGTGGCAAGAATACCAACCCCTGCAATTAGTAGCGGCAGTAAAATAGGCCTCATATTACCAAAATCGTCTGTAAAGCTTGTAGAGATAGACATATCTCGAATCAAATAGTTACCCAATACCATAGCCGCTAAAACGGTAGCTACATAGCTACCAAATAAGTCGGCACCCATACCTGCCACATCTCCTACGTTATCGCCAACATTATCGGCAATTGTAGCCGGATTTCTTGGGTCATCTTCGGGAATTCCAGCTTCAACTTTCCCAACTAAATCGGCACCTACATCGGCTGCTTTAGTATAAATACCACCGCCAACTCGTGCGAATAATGCTATAGACTCGGCACCTAAAGAAAAACCTGCTAAGGTTTCCAAAATAAGGGTCATATCATAGTAGAAACTAATTGTATCTCCTAAAAATTGATTGATAAAAAAAAGAAATAACAAACTTAGTCCCAAGACGGCTAAGCCTGCTACCCCTAACCCCATAACTGTACCTCCATTAAACGAAATTTGTAAAGCTTTAGGCAAACTTGTTTTGGCTGCTTCGGCGGTTCTAGAATTGGCTTCTGTCGCTATACGCATTCCAATATTTCCTGCTAGTGCCGAAAAAAAAGCTCCTAAAATAAAAGCGGGAACAATCATCCAATGAGTTGAACTTACTTGAGTGGAAACAAAAAATAAGGCCGCTGCGGCAATTATCACAAAAACAAACAATAGGCGGTACTCTGCGTGAAGAAAAGCCAAAGCTCCTGCTTTAATATTTTTAGAAATGCGCTGCATGCTTGCATCGCCTTGTGCTTGTTTCTTTACCCATATTGCTTTTATTAGCATAAAAACAATACCTAAAACGGCGCATAAAATAGGTAGATAAAAGACCAAAGATTTCATAAATTATTGATTTTTAATTTACTAAATCTAAGTTTTTCTTTTTAATTAATAACAAAAAAAGCAGCACTTTTTACAAAATGCTGCTTTTCTAATAATTTAAAGCATATCGTTATTTAATACTTACTTCGGCCGTTGGCACGTCACTTTCTTTAAATCTTTCTACACATTTACGTACAATTTCTTTTGCTTCTTGAGCATCTCCCCAACCACCTACATCAACTTTCTTCTCTTCTAAATCTTTATACACACGGAAAAAATGCTCAATCTCTTTTATTAAGTGAGGATTTAAACCAGAAAGATCATCTACTTTATTTGCTATAGGGTCACTAACTGGGACACATATAATTTTTTCATCTGGACCTTTTTCATCGGCCATATGAAAAACACCAATAGGAGCAACTTCCATTACGCAGCCTGGAAAAGTAGGCTCGGTAACCAATACTAAAACATCTAATGGGTCCCCGTCTAATGCTAATGTTTCAGGAACAAAACCGTAATCTGCAGGATACATCATTGATGAAAATATCATTCTGTCATAACGAATTTTCTTTAACTCAAAATCGTATTCATATTTATTTCTGCTCCCTTTTGGGATTTCAATCAATACATCAAAGGTCATTTTTCGTTTATTTTAAAAATTAGATTTATTTCAAAAAATTCAAGATTGCAAATTTAAGAAATATAACTCGTTCTGTAGTACTTTTTTAGAAATAAAAACCGAAGGCTCCCGTAACTCCAAAAGAGCGTGCTCCTGGGTTCTGAAAATAGTTTCCACGGAAATGAAAATCGATTCGAAAGATCTTAAAAATATTACCGATACCCGCACTCCAAGACCAGTAAGGATCTTGATCTGGAGCCAGTAAAATAGGATTAGAAGTACTGGCGTTTAAATCTCGATTGGCTTGCGATAGTGTGCCATAAACTCCTCGAACACTAATAATTTCTCTCAGGTTCCAGTCGCGCACCACAGGAATTCGGCTAAATAATCTACCGTTAAAGTTATGCTCGATGTGCAAACTCGCATATTCATCGGTTACAAACTCATAGAAATCTAGTAGTGGAAAACTGCCGTAAATAGAAAATAAGGTTTGATTCCCAGGCACCACATTAAGTAAACTCAACGGTACCTCACCATAAGTTTTACCAGTTTCTAAAGTTGTAGTTAGCTTGCCAAAGCCTCCTAACTGCCAAGGATGTCTATAATAAAACTGCAATTTCTTATAATCAAAATCGCTGAAAAGTACATCTTTTATACCCAGAGAATAATTTAAAAACAAGTCAGGATAATCCCCATCATTTACTACTATTCGTTCTACACCATAACCTGTAGTTTTACGTTTAGGGGTGTATTTTAGCATGGTTGAAAATTGGGCTTGACGTGTTTTATTTTCAATTTGTGTTCTGGCTTTATCCGTAAAGTAAGCTAAACTAAATTGATTTGATGCCGATTCGAGCGTACGAAAAGATCCGCCAAAGCGAACATTAAAATTTTTAAAAGGCTCAAAAGAGAGTGCGGCCGTAGTTAGATTGATGTTGGTTAAACTAGTATTGGCTCCTATTGTAATTAACGACGAAGAAGCCAAGCTACGCCCCAAAACATCATTAGTATTGGTAAGGCTCGCCCCCAGTTGTTCTACGTCTCGCCGGTTACCACCCGAAATTATAAGCCGCATTTTTTTATCAAGCAACCACTTTCCCGAAATACCATACTTAAATTTGTTATCTTTTAATCCGTAAGCTGTGTAACCTTCGATTCGCCAAGGGTCGTTCCTACCAAAATAGGTACGCCCGCCTACACGCAATCGCAAGCCTTCAACATCATTATAGCCAAAGGTTGAAAAAATGGGACCAAAATCAAAATTATCAAATTCAACATACCCTGAGGCCAAAATAGAACCCACATTATACAATCGCTGAAAAGCTTTTACGGTTTTAAGCGTATCTAACATTACATATACTTGACGCTCATCTTTGTTTAATTCTTCCAAACGATTGTTTTCCCAGAAGGTAGATTCACGATTGTAAACGTGATCGTTATAGTATTGCGGCTGGTATTTATAAAATTGTGCTCCTTTCTCTTGGTCAAAAACATACTCGTCATACAATGTGGTCCGCTTGCCATAAATGCCTCGTGATTCTTGTTTTTTATTCAAGGAGAAGTCAGACATAAAATGATCTCTAGTAATCAAGAATACAGAATCATTCAACACCTTAAAATCTTGCTCAATATAAATTTCTTTAACCCAATTTATATTAGCGCTTTTGGTTACCTGTAACTTGATATTTTTAATCGCCCAAGTAGTATCGTTTACCCAAAAATCACCTTTAAAAGTAAGTTCATTTTTTCTTCTAGGATAATAGACAATTTTGTAACACCACTTATTATCTACAAAGGCACTATCGGCCAAGACGTAATTATAGTTATCAATACCCGTTGTGCTTAGCGGACTAACAAAGCTTTTATCGAAAAATTTAAGGTAATTATCATAAACATCATACTCGGCATACAAATCTTTAACAAAGGCAATTAAGGTTTGGTTATCGCTAAAACCAGAATTTTTATTGCCAAGCAAAATTTCTTTTTCTTTGTTTAATTTATTATCCCCATAAACGCGATACACGGCCTCATTTAAAAAAATTGGCAAATAGGTTTTACCAGTTACCGCATTGGTGTCTGTTTCTTTAAAGATAAACTCCATACCTTTAAAAATTGGACTTTTAATCAAGTTGCTATCAATAGTATTTAGATCAAATTCTTGTTTTTCGTATTTTTTGTATTGGTATTGATCAAAAAGTTTAACGCCATTTTTACGTTTATTGGCCCATATTTTACGTAAGATATCAATTGCAGGATTGTTCTTTTTTGAGGTTTTTCCTTGATAAATGACCACTTCAGATAGTGCACTGGCCTCCTCCTTTAATACTATATCTAGCTTGTAATTTACTGCGTTTTTTAGGCTTATCGATTTAGTTTCGAATCCTACGAAAGAAAACTCTACGCTCGTATAGGTGTTTTCAGATTGCAAATAAAAAGTGCCATCATCATTGGTTATGGTACCCTCACTAGAATCTGTAAAAACAACATTTACAAAGGGTATAGGCTCTCCATGTTCATCGGTTACCTTACCCCCTACTTTTGTTTGTGCATAAGTAAAAAAAGTACACAAACAGCATATAAAAACTGTGATTTTAGACATAAAAAAACTTCATCTTTTAAAGATGAAGTTTCAAATATAAATCTATAATTTATTTAAGCGTCTTTATATAAAACTTTTTTTACTGCTTTAACAACGTCTTCACTATTTGGCAACCATTCTTTTAACAAAACTGGTGAATAAGGCGCTGGAGTATCTGCGGTATTGATTTTTAAAATGGGCGCATCTAAATAATCAAAAGCATTTTCTTGAATATGGTAGGTAATTTCTGTTGAAACATTACCAAAAGGCCAAGCTTCTTCTAGAATAACTAATCTATTGGTTTTCTTTACGGATTTGATGATTGCTTCATAATCTAAAGGGCGTACCGTTCTCAAATCGATAATCTCACAAGAAATACCATCTTTTTCTAGTTGTTCTGCAGCTTTATAAGCCTCTTTAATAATCTTTCCAAAAGATACAATGGTTACATCGTCTCCCTCTCTTTTTATATCAGCTTTACCAATAGGAATGGTATATTCTTCTTCTGGAACTTCTCCTTTATCGCCATACATTTGCTCGCTTTCCATAAAAATAACCGGATCGTCATCGCGAATAGCCGACTTTAAAAGTCCCTTAGCATCGTAAGGATTTGAAGGAACAATAACTTTTAACCCAGGGCAATTAGCATACCAACTCTCAAAGGCCTGAGAGTGTGTTGCTGCCAATTGACCGGCCGAAGCTGTAGGCCCTCTAAAAACTATAGGGCAATTAAACTGCCCACCAGACATTTGTCTAATTTTTGCGGCATTATTAATAATTTGATCTATACCTACCAGCGAAAAATTAAATGTCATAAATTCTATAATAGGTCTTGTACCGGTCATGGTAGAGCCTACACCAATACCACTAAAACCAGCCTCTGAGATTGGGGTATCCCAAACGCGTTCTGGCCCAAATTCATCAAGCATTCCCTTAGAAGCTTTGTATGCACCGTTGTATTCTGCTACTTCTTCCCCCATTAAATAAATGCTTTCATCATGACGCATTTCCTCACTCATAGCTTCGGCAATCGCTTCTCTGAATTGTATTGTTCTCATAATCTAATTACAATTTATTTCGTGTTCTGTCTTAAAAAGCAAAAGTAGGTATATCTACGTCATAAAACTACTGCATTTTATTAAATTTTTACTATGCGTGCATAGTATTTTTTACAGTTTTTTTGTATATTCGCAACGCATAAATTAAAAAAACTTGAAAGCATGAAAATTTTAGTATGCATAAGTCACGTACCTGATACTACTTCAAAGATAAATTTTACTGACAATAATTCTGCATTTGACACCAACGGAGTTCAATTTGTAATCAACCCAAATGACGAATTCGGATTGACCCGTGCCATGTGGTTCAAAGAAAAGCAAGGAGCTAGTGTAGACGTTGTAAACGTAGGCGGACCCGAAACAGAACCTACACTACGTAAGGCTTTGGCCATTGGGGCAGACAACGCCATTCGCGTAAACACCCCAGCGTTAGACGGTTACCAAGTAGCTAAAGAGCTGGCTAAAGTAGCACAAGATGGCGGTTACGATTTAATCATTGCAGGAAGAGAATCTATCGATTATAACGGAGGTATGGTTCCCGGAATGATGGCTCAAATCTTAAAAGCTAACTTTGTAAATACTTGTGTAAGCCTTGAGATAGATGGAAACCAAGCCACAGCCATTCGAGAAATTGACGGGGGGAAAGAAACCCTAAAAACTAGTTTACCGCTGGTGATAGGAGGACAAAAAGGTCTTGTAGAAGAAAGCGATTTAAAAATACCAAATATGCGTGGTATTATGATGGCCAGAAAAAAGCCCTTAAACGTAGTTGAAGCAAGTTCTACCGAAAGCTTTACCGAAACTAAAAGCTTTGAAAAGCCAGCGCCAAAAGGAGAGGTTAAAATCATTGAAGAAGATAATCTTGACCAATTAATAGACTTATTGCATAACGAAGCAAAAGTAATATAAGGCCCTGCACGATTGTTGAATTAAAAAATTAAAAACATGTCAATTTTAGTATATACCGAAACCGAAAACGGAAAATTTAAAAAAGCATCATTTGAAGCAGCCTCTTACGCTAAAGGAGTTGCCGAAAAAATGGGAACAGATGTTACTGCAGTTGCCTTTAATGCCGAAGACATAAAAGCTTTAGGCGATTATGGCGTAGCTAAAGTTTTACACATACAGAACGATAAATTAAAAACCTTTAACGCCGAAGCTTACGCGGATGCTATTGCGCAAGCCGCACAAGAAGCAGGCGCCGAAGTTGTAGTATTAGGTCAAACTGCAAATGACAAGTATCTTGCACCACTTTTAGCTGTTCAGTTAGAAGCAGGTTATGCCCCGAATGTGGTAGAATTACCTGAAACTGAAAATGGATTTACTGTAAAGCGAAGCGTTTTTACCAACAAAGCTTTTAATCATACCGCCATAACTACCGATAAAAAAATTATCGGGGTTTCTAAAAACGCCTACGGCTTAAAAGAGAGTTCGGCCACAGCCGAGGAAAGCAGTTTTTCTCCTAACTTAAAGGAAGAAGATTTTAATATTGAAGTAGCTAATGTAGACAAAGCTACCGACAAGGTTACCATTGCAGATGCCGAAGTTGTTGTGTCAGGCGGACGTGGTTTAAAGGGTCCTGAGAACTGGAACTTAATTGAAGACTTAGCCGATGTTTTAGGCGCAGCAACAGCTTGTTCTAAACCCGTAAGTGATATGGGATGGAGACCTCACAGTGAGCACGTAGGGCAAACCGGTAAACCTGTAGCCTCTAACCTTTATATCGCAATTGGTATTTCTGGTGCAATTCAACACTTGGCAGGAGTAAGCGCTTCTAAAACTAAAGTAGTTATCAACAATGATCCAGAAGCTCCATTTTTCAAGGCAGCAGACTATGGTATTGTAGGTGATGCTTTTGAAGTTGTACCTAAGCTAACCGAAAAATTAAAAGAATTTAAAGCGAATAACGCATAATTTTTTATAAATTGTGCCCCTATTTAAAGGGCGGTCTAAATAGGTTTTTGTCCTTGTTTAGACCGCTTTTTTATTGAAAAGCATTTAAATTGCAAATTCTATGAGTTTAGTGCGATTAACCATAAAAGGAATATCTTACAGCCAAACCCAAAACGGCGCATATGCTTTGCTATTAAGCGAGCTAGATGGCGAGCGTCAATTACCTATTGTGATTGGAGCATTTGAAGCCCAGTCAATCGCCATTGCTTTAGAAAAAGATATTAAACCGCCAAGACCACTAACCCACGATTTATTCAAAACTTTTGCAGATAGATTTGATATTCAAGTTAAACAAGTCATAATTCATAAATTGGTAGACGGGGTGTTTTACTCTAGCCTTATTTGCGAACGCGATAAAATAGAGGAGATCATCGATGCGCGTACCAGCGACGCCATTGCACTTGCACTACGTTTTAATGCGCCTATTTTTACTTATGAAAATATTTTAGACAAAGCAGGCATTTATTTAAAACCCGAACAGCAAACCCCAGAAGAAAAATCGACTTCTGCAGATTTTATTTTTGACGAAGATCAAGAAGACGCAGAAGAAGAACAAAGTTCTGCTTCAAAACAAAAAGGAGATTTTGCGCATAAAAGCATTCAACAGCTCGAAAAAGAATTAGAAGAAGCGGTAAAAAAAGAAGACTACGAGAAGGCAGCTAGACTGCGCGATGAGATCTCTAAAAGACAATAACTATGAAACGCCATGTTGTAATAAGCCTGCTTTTTTTCTGGGTAGGTGTACTAGGAATAAACGCCCAATCTATTGAGAAGCAATGGGAATTGCTTGCCCCCCAACAAAACGACAGCTTAGCTATTGACCGTTTAAATTTAAAAGATGGCTTATTTGAGTATCAGCAGAAAAAATTAAAAACTAGTCAGCAAGGGGATTTTCTATATCAAAACGATCTTCTTCTGCTCTTTATCCCCGAAAACAATTCAGAAAAAATCCAGAAATATAGAGTAAAGCAACTATCTGATAGTTTACTCACCCTAAAAACAAACAATAGAGAATACACCTATATTACTCGCCAAAAAGCCAAAGAAACTGTTGTAGCACCGCCTCAAAAAACAGCTATTCCCAGTCAAGGATTCTCTATTGAAAGTCTATGGAAAGGTCTATTAGGGATGTTCTCTTTACTAGTTATCGCCTTTCTTTTTAGCAGTAACCGTAAAGCTATAAACTGGAAAACCGTTGGCGCTGGGCTTAGTGCTCAATTGTTATTAGCCTATGGGGTTTTACAAGTAAAATGGGTTCAAGTTGCTTTTGAATTTGTTGGTGAAATATTTGTGAAAATTCTTGATTTTACAGCGGCAGGTAGTGAGTTTTTGTTGGGCGGCCTTATGGATGTTAATAGTTATGGTTTTATTTTCTTGTTTCAAGTCTTACCAACGGTAATCTTCTTCTCGGCACTTACCTCAATTCTCTTTTATCTAGGTGTGATTCAAGTTATCGTAAAAGGATTAGCCTGGATGCTTACCAAACTATTAGGCGTTTCTGGTGCCGAAGGTTTAAGCGTTGCCGGTAATATTTTTTTAGGTCAAACCGAAGCACCTTTAATGATTAAGGCTTATTTAGAGCGAATGACCAAATCTGAAATTCTTTTGGTGATGGTTGGTGGTATGGCTACGGTAGCTGGAGGAGTTTTAGCAGCCTACATTGGTTTCTTAGGTGGCGATGATCCTGTTGTTCGGTTGGAGTTTGCGAAACATTTATTGGCAGCATCTGTCATGGCTGCACCTGGAGCTATTATTATATCTAAAATATTATATCCTCAGCAGGAAAAAATCAATACAAGTGTAGAAGTTTCAGAAGAGAAAATAGGAACTAATATCTTAGATGCTATCGCTAACGGAACTACCGAAGGTCTTAAACTAGCTGCTAATGTTGGAGCTATGCTTCTTGTTTTTGTAGCACTTATTGCTATGATTAATTATGGTTTTGCTAAAATTGGAGATTGGACTTACCTTAACGGATTTTTAGCCGAAAACACCCCCTACCAAAGTTTTTCTATTGAAGCTATTTTAGGAACCGTTTTCGCTCCTCTTATGTGGTTAGTAGGTGTGGCCACCGAAGATATGATGCTTATGGGACAACTCTTAGGAATTAAACTTGCCGCAAGCGAATTTGTAGGTTACATTCAATTAGCTGAATTAAAAGATCCTGCAACAGCATTAAGCCTTACTTATGAGAAATCAATAATCATGGCCACCTATATGTTATGTGGATTTGCCAATTTTGCTTCTATTGGGATTCAATTAGGAGGTATTGGCTCTTTAGCACCAGGACAACGTAAAACACTTTCTAAATTTGGTTTAAAAGCTGTGATTGGAGGAACGTTAGCTTCATTACTTTCAGCTACGATTGCAGGGATGATTATTGGGTAGGGAATTGAAGTTCAACCCGAAATTGAAAGCATTACATTTTATGGCTCATATTAACTATTTTGAGCTTAACACTTCAATACTTTTTTTCATTTCAGCAATGATAAACTCTTTATCTGCAATTCGCTGTTCATAAAGTAAGATAATTTTTTTACTCTGCTCTTTGTTTTCTTGATAAAAATTTGCTGTTTGCTGTAAATACCCAGTTGTATTATCTTTATTAGTTTGGTTAAATTGATTATTAGGTTGAAGATTAAGAATTTCCCCTACCTCAACATCAAGAATTTCTGCAATTTTATAAAGACGTTCTACTGTTAGTTTGGTTTTATTGCTTTCAAGTTTTGTATAAGCTACTTGACTTAAATCTAACATGTGTGCCATATATTCATGAGAGTAACCCAATTTTTTTCTAATTGTCTTAATGTTTTCTAGTATTTCAATCATAATCTGGTATAATTTATTATTGCAATATAACAGTAAGCTTTCTTTATTATTAATTTTATTAATAACTATTAATTATAAAATATTTCGTAAAAATAATGTTTTCATCATTAAGGTTATTGAAAAACATTCAAAATATTTAAATATTTGTCTTATCAAAATAATCGCGATTCTATTTTTTGATAAAACAAATAATGTTTAATTTTAAAAACTTAAAAAATGAATTTAGAAAATTATGGCGTTAAAGAACTGAAAGCCAAAGAAATCAATGAAACAAATGGTGGTTTATGGCAATTTGTGGCTGGAGCAATTATAGGCGGGCTTATATGGGATGGTGTAAAATGGGTTTACACACACGATGTGGAAGGTTATGGGGAATGGCTTTTGGAAACTGGCAGCCCTGGTGGAGCAAAGTAATTATTTATAAACCAAAGCCATGATTTTTAAAAATTGTGGCTTCGATTTAATTAAAAATAAATTTGGTTAAGAAAAAAAAATACCTCATAATTTGTGTTTTTACAATTACTCTTGGGGTAGTGCTTACTGTTTTTTACCGCCCCTATATATACAACAACAACATCTACGATTTTGGCTTTGCAGATGTTATAGGCAGTTTAGTTTCAGTTATTGGGTTTTGTACTTTCATTTGGACTAATAAAGACTATTCTAGTAAAATAAAAAACTCCCATATTTTAATAGCCACATTTATTTATGCCATACTTTGGGAAGCTCTAGGCTATTTTGGTCTATATGGAACCTTTGACCAAAAGGATATATTAGCTTCTATTTTTAGTGGTTTTTTAACATTTGTAATTAAAACATACATAGAAAAGAAGTATTCTAATAAGAATTAAAGTAAAATGTTTTAATCAAAGGAAACACTCTTTAAATAAATCTAAAAAACACTATTAGTTATTAAAAATACATAAAAGTTATTGAATAAAATATATCTACCTCGTTTATTTGTATTAAAAAATTTTTATGAACTTTAGTTCAGACCCAATAAATAATCTTGAAAACCTTACTGCAAAAAACAAAACTACAACGGTTTCAATATACATAATTGTGGTTCTAGCTATTGTGGTTGCTTTGGGCTTACTTCCTATTGTAGAAGTTAACGTGAGTAGCCAGGGCAGAGGTATAGTAAGAAGTCTTACAGACCCAGTCCCCATTATGGCAATAACACAAGGTAAGGTAGCTGGCGTTTTTATAAAAAATAATCAAGATGTAAAAAAGGGCGATACTCTTCTAACTATAGCTACAGAACATGTTTCTGCAGAATTAAAACTACAGGACACATTACAAACTACTATAAAAGAACAAATAGCAGACCTCCAAAAACTCACACAAGGAAATTTTACTAATCTTAAAACTGTTTTTTACAAAGGGGAGCTTCAAAAGTACAGAACAGGTTTATTTGAGTTACAAAGTAAAGTGGCTCAAGCACAAGTAAATCATGATCGCAACAAACTGCTCTTTGACAGAGATGTTATTGCTAAAGCTGAGTATGAGAATTATCTTTATAATTTACAGTTTGCTAAGGAGTCAAAACAAAATTACATGGCTACATTTAATAGTCAATGGCAAAATACAAAGCAACAACTATTAGAACGCATTAACAACATACAAGCTACAAGTGAGCAACTAGAGATTGAGAAAAACAACTATGTAATTACTTCGCCTATAAGCGGAACGATAGAAAATTTTATTGGTTTATTACCAGGTTCATTTATAAACCCTTCACAATCGCTTGGTGTAATTTCTCCAAATCAAAACCTTATTGTTGAATGTATAGTAGCCCCAAAAGATATTGGTTTAATTAACAGAAGTCAAAAAGTACAGTTTCAGTTTGATGCCTTTAATTACAACCAATGGGGTTTGATTGAAGGTAATGTTATTGAAATTGATCAAAATGCAACAGTAAAAAACGAAGATGTTTATTTTAAAGTACGTTGTTCATTGAACACTTTTGAACTACAATTAAACTCTGGTTATAGAACTGAAATCAGAAAAGGACTCACCGTAACAGGTCGATTTGTAATTACACGTAGAAGTCTATTTGATTTACTTTTTGATAAAGTAGATGATTGGTTAAACCCTACTCAAATAAGTAACTAAATGGCTTCAATAAAAGTAAAACAACAAGACTTTAAAGACTGTGGTGCTGCTTGCTTAGCTTCTATTGGCAACCATTTTCAGGTAAAATTACCCATAGCCAGAATACGTCAATTTGCAAATACAGATAAAAGAGGTACCAATGTGTTGGGCATGATTGAAGCTGCCGAGAAAATGGGCTTTACTGCAAAGGGTGTAAAAGGTGAGGTTGATGCTCTCAATAAAATTCCATTGCCTGCTGTTGCCCATTTAATTTTAGAAAATCAATTACAACATTTTGTCGTAATATATAAATCCAGCAAGGGAAAAATAACTATAATGGATCCCGGTAACGGTAAAATGAAATCTTACACTATAGACGAGTTTAAAAAAAAATGGAGTGGTGTTTTGATTCTTTTTGCCAAAGCTGATGACTTTAAAAGTTATGATAACAAAATTTCTCCTACAAAACGTTTTTGGAATTTAGTACAACCTCATAAATCAGTTTTAACACAAGCACTTTTTGGAGCGATTATTTTTACCGTTCTAGGGCTTGCCATGTCTATTTATGTACAAAAAATTACAGATTATGTACTGGTTGAAGGAAACACAAACCTGCTTAATTTATTAAGCACCACAATGATTATTATTTTGCTTTTAAGGCTATTTATTGGTTCATACAAAAGCATATTAATATTAAAAACAGGCCAACTCATTGATGCAAAACTTATATTGGGCTATTATAAGCATTTGTTAAAATTACCGCAACGCTTTTTTGACACCATGCAAATTGGAGAAATCACTTCAAGAATTAGTGATGCTGTAAAAATAAGAGCCTTTATTAATGATGTAGTTATAGAATTAGTTGTAAACCTTTTTATTGTTATTTTTTCATTTGTACTGATGTTTACTTTTTACTGGAAACTAGCTTTGGTTATTCTACTTGTTATTCCGTTTTATATTGTTATATACATTTTAATGAACTATTTCAATAAAAAAGTAGAACGGCGTATTATGGAAAATGGAGCTTCACTTGAAACTCAACTTGTTGAAAGCATCACTCATGTGAGAACAGTAAAAGAATTTGGAATTGAAAATTATTCAAACTTAAAAACCGAAAACAAGTTTGTAAAATTGCTTTTTACAACTTATAAATCTGGAATGAATAGCATTTTTTCTGCAAACTCCACTCAATTCCTTGCTTCTACTTTCACGGTCATTCTTTTATGGGTAGGTTCAGGGTATGTTATTAACCAAGAACTAACACCTGGTGAATTATTTTCATTTTATGCATTAATTGGCTATTTTACTTCGCCTATCGCTTCTTTAATTAGCATGAATAAAACTATTCAAAATGCACTCATCGCAGCAGACAGGCTTTTCGAAATTATGGATCTTGAAAGAGAAGAGTCTACAAATAAAATAATAATAGATAAAAATGAATTAGGTGATATCCGGTTTGAAAATATAAACTTTAGATACGGCTCAAGAATTCAGGTGTTTGAAAATTTCAATGCTATCATTAAAGTTAACAAAACCACTGCTATTGTTGGAGAAAGCGGCTGTGGAAAAACAACTTTAATTTCTTTAATTCAGAATCTATATCCTATAAAAAGTGGTAAGATATTTATTGGAAATTATGATTTAAATTTTGTAGATAACCACTCGCTTAGAAAACATATTGGTATAATACCTCAAGAACTTAACTTGTTTTCTGGAAGCATCATTGAAAATATTGCGCTCGGAGAACCTTTTCCTGATATAAAACGAATCATTGAGCTCTCAGCCCAACTCGACATCACTTCTTTTGTAGAAAAAATGCCTAATGGTTATGACACTTTGCTTGGCGAAAATGGAGCCTTACTCTCTGGCGGACAAAAACAACGTATTGCAATAGCAAGAGCTCTATATAAAAACCCAGATATACTTATTATGGATGAAGCTACATCTGCCCTAGATACCGTATCAGAAGAGCTAGTGCAAAAGGTCATTTCAGATTTTAAAAATCAAGAAAAAACAATCATTGTTATAGCACACAGATTAAGTACAATTCAAAATGCTGACACAATTTTAGTTATGAAAGAAGGAAAAATTGTTGAGCAAGGAAATCATATAGACTTAATCAATAAAAAAGGTAATTATTTTAATCTTTGGAAAAAACAGACACTACATTAAAAAAGCAGAACACTCATAGAATAGCTACGTAAAACACTTTCTAAATTTGGTTTAAAAGCTGTGATTGGAGGAACGTTAGCTTCATTACTTTCAGCTACGATTGCTGGGATGATTATTGGGTAAACTATGTTCCTTATCGCTTTCGCGGAATTATATAGAAGTTAAAAATTAATCTTTTATCATTCATTTTTAGCTTCTTTTTATATTTTTACCAAAAGACTTGCGTTAGGGATTGAGCGATTTGTTGAAGCTCTTTTGTTTTGTCATCTCGAGCAGAGTCGAGAAACAAAACAAAAAGCGACTCGCGAAAGCCCGCCCGAACGCCTAAAATACTATTCATGAAACAATATCACGATTTACTTCAACACGTTTTAGAACACGGTAATGAAAAAGGAGACCGCACAGGAACAGGTACTAAAAGTGTTTTTGGCTACCAAATGCGTTTTGATTTGAGTGAAGGCTTTCCCATGGTGACCACCAAGAAGTTGCATCTAAAATCGATTGTTCATGAGCTTTTATGGTTTTTAAAAGGAGACACCAACATAAAATACTTACAAGAGAACGGAGTACGAATTTGGAATGAATGGGCAGATGAAAACGGAGATTTAGGTCCGATTTACGGTCATCAATGGCGCAATTGGAACAGCGAAGAGATTGATCAAATTAAAGATATTGTAGAGACTCTGAAGAAAAATCCTAACAGCAGAAGAATGTTAGTTTCTGCATGGAATCCTAGCGTCATGCCAGATACATCAGTCTCATTTGATGAAAATGTGGCTAACGGAAAAGCTGCTTTACCACCTTGTCATGCCTTTTTTCAGTTTTATGTAGCCAACGGTAAATTATCTTGCCAGCTTTATCAACGAAGCGCCGATATTTTTCTTGGCGTTCCTTTTAATATTGCTTCTTATGCATTGTTTACCATGATGATGGCGCAAGTGTGCGGCTATGAAGCAGGAGATTTCATTCATACCTTTGGTGATGCTCACATTTATAATAACCACCAAGAGCAAGTAGAATTACAGCTTTCTCGAGAGCCCAGAGAACTTCCTAAAATGGTTATTAATCCAGAAGTGAAAGATATCTTTGGCTTTGTATTTGAAGATTTTACCTTAGAAAACTACCAACCACATCCGCATATTAAAGCTAAAGTCGCGGTTTAAAACCAATGATTATGAAAAAATATATCTTTATTTTAACCTTAATCCTTACCTCATCGTTTGGATTTTCTCAAACTGCATCAGGTAACAAAGTATCTTCTAAAGAAGTAGCTCCCGTTTGGCCAGGGTGCGAGGAAAGTAGTCAAAAATCAAATTGCTTTAATCAAATGCTAGCCAAGCATATTCAGCAAAATTTTAAATTTCCGAAAGGTTATAGTGCCGAAGATAAAGGCACACGAGTAATTGTAAGTTTTGTAGTAGATGAGACAGGAAAAACCAAAATTCTTGAAACTACGGGCGGAAGAGAGCTTTTACAAAAAGAAGCCGAAAGAAATATTCTTGCTATTCCAAAAATGAAACCGGGTCATCTTAACGGAAAAGCTCGAGCTATAAAATATAAAGTGCCTTTTACTTTTTAAGCTTAAAGCGGATTTTTTTTACTTTTTTAAAGACCCTATCAGCTAAGTCATAAGAGGTTTGTTTTTAATATTTACTGAAATAAAAAAAATGACTTGCCTTATTTGAAAACATAGGGATTATTGCCTAATGGAGGTAAGCAAGCTTAAATTGAGCCAGTTTTAGCAAGCCCTTAACACATTAACAACATTTTGATTCATTTTATATCGTAACTTTGAGAAAGACCTTAAAAAGACACATTTGGCATGCAAAATGACGCTTTACTCCAACTCTTTAAAAACACTCGTCAACAATCTGAAAAAATTTGCAGTCCGCTTCAAGTGGAAGACTATGTCATACAGCCTGTTGAATTTGTATCTCCGCCCAAGTGGCATTTGGGTCATACCTCTTGGTTTTTCGAAGAATTTATCTTAAAAAAGCATAAACCAGATTATGAAGTTTATGATCAAGATTTCGCTTTTGTCTTTAACAGTTACTATGAGAGTGTGGGCGAAAAGGTTATCCGCACCCATCGAGGTAATTTATCGCGGCCAACCGTAGAAGAAGTGTACAACTATAGAAAATATGTGACTAATGAAATTTGCGCGTTTCTAGAACAACATGCAATAAGTAAAGATCTAGATGCTGTCTTTCAAATAGGGATACATCACGAAAAACAACACCAAGAATTACTGCTCACAGACATAAAATATATTTTAGGTAATAATCCTTTATTACCCGCTTATGACAAGGATTTCATTGAAAACACTTCAGAAAATCAATCTCTGCAATGGTTACAAGTACCAGAAGGTTTATATAAAATAGGGCTACCCGAGACCAGTGCAGAATTTGCTTACGATAATGAGAAAGCAGAACATCGCGTTTTTTTACAAGATTTCTTCATCGCTAATAATTTGGTTACCAATCAAGATTACCTAGCTTTTATTAATAGTGGCGGGTACCAAAACGTCCTACTCTGGCATGCCGTAGCTTGGGATTGGCTTAAAGCAGAAAAGATTACCGCCCCAGCTTATTGGCATTTAATAAATGATGAATGGTACCAATATACTTTAGCCGGTTTAAAACCCATTGATTTACAGGCTCCGCTTACCCATATTTCTTATTATGAAGCTTTTGCCTTTGCTCAATGGAAAAACTTACGCCTACCAACCGAATTTGAATGGGAAGTAGCCCAACACCTTTTTAATTGGGGTCAGCGTTGGGAGTGGACAGAAAGTGCCTACCTACCCTATCCTAAATATAAAAAAAACGAAGGTGCCTTAGGCGAGTATAACGGTAAATTCATGGTCAACCAAAAGGTACTGCGTGGCGGCTCTATTGCCACCGCAAAAAATCATACGCGAAAAACTTATCGTAATTTCTTTCATCCTCAACTGCGCTGGCAATATACAGGCTTGAGACTCGCAAAATAACAACATAACTAAACACTATGAAAAAAACCAAAATAAAATCCTTAAAAAGCGATTTTGAAAAAGATGTTTTAAAAGGATTAAGCAGCTATCCTAAATATCTCGACAGTAAATATATCTATGACCAAAAAGGCGATAAGTTATTTCAACAAATAATGCATATGCCCGAGTATTATTTGACCCGCTGCGAGCATGAAATTATAAACACTCATCAAAAAGAATTATGTTCAATTTTTGACAACAAGGCAGGATTTGATTTAATTGAGCTTGGCGCAGGCGATGGAAAAAAAACAAAAGTTATTTTAGAAGGCTTGCTTAAAGCGGATGCAAATTTCTCCTATTTACCAATTGATATTAGCCTTCATAGTTTAGAAGACTTGCAAGAGAGGTTGTTACTAGAACTCCCAGACTTGCATATAGAACCTTTACAGGGAAGTTATTTCAAAGTTTTAAAGCGCTTAAAGGGCTATATAAAACGTAAAAAAGTTCTCCTTGTTTTAGGATCAAATATTGGTAATTTAGACCATAAAAAAGCAATTCTTTTTTTGAAGAATATTCAAAAGTCTATGCAAAAAGACGATTTGCTATTTATGGGATTTGATCAAAAAAAGGACCCTCAAGTAATACTTAATGCCTACAACGATGCTGCCGGTATTACCGCTGAATTCAATAAAAATTTATTACACCGCATCAATAAACAGTTGGATGCAAATTTTAATGTAGATCAATTTAAACATTGGGAGACTTATAACCCAGAAACCGGTACCGCCAAAAGCTTCTTAGTTTGTCAAGAAGCACAACAAGTGCACATTAAAAAATTAGATCTTGCCGTAAATTTTGAAGCTTATGAAAGTATACATTGCGAAATAAGTCAGAAGTATGACGATGCCACCGTAGCTTGGCTTGCAGATAAAGCTGGCTTAGAAATAGTCAATACTTTTACCGATCAACGCGCTTATTATAAAAATTATATTTTCAAGAAAAAAGCAGGATTTGCTTAATAAGGTAAATTTTTAAGCGCCTTTAGCAAATAGCTTAAGTCTTGGATACTATTATAATAATGAAAACCAACACGAATACCTTGACCACGCTGTGCACAAATAATATTTTGATTGTTTAAATAGGCTAAGTTTCTAGTATCTATTTGCAAATTAAATATGGGAGAAGAGGTGCTCTGTTTTATGATTTGATTTTCTAACAAGTTCAACTCAGCAAAGGCTGTTTTAGCGGTTCTACTGATTTGCTCAATTTTTTTGTAGATTTTTTCTTCGCCAATTTCAAAAAGGGTCTCTAAAGCAGGCGCCAATGAACCTAGCTGCATTAAATCTAAATGCCCAGGTTCTAATTTTTTATGTAGAGGTATAGCTTGCAAAGCGCTTTCTTTATCTACAGCATTTGAGCCTATAGTTTTAGGCTGCACACGCATTTCTAATCCTTTACGAAAGACAAAAAAGGCACTACCCCAACCGGCGTGCAGCCATTTATAGGCACTAACCCCTAAAATATCTATACCTGATTCCTCAAAATTGAAAGATTCGGTACCGCAAAATTGGGTGCCGTCGGCTATAAATAGCGTTTGTGGAAAAATTTGTTTTAAGTTCTTTATAAAAGAAGCATTCAATTTTAAACCGTTTAAATACTGAATGACACTAAAGATAAATACATCGGGTTGTTCTTTTTTGAAAGCCTTAAATATAGTTTCTTCGATATCCGCTTTAAGCGCTATTTCTCGAAATTGAAAATCCCATTTTTTAACGGCTAAGGTGATTGATGGGTAATCATTTTCTATAAACATAATTTTGCTATTCGGTGAAATACCACTCAATACCCCGTGAAATCCGAATGAAAAGTTAGGGGTAAAAGCAATATTCCCATTTTTAACTCTTAGCAAGCGTTTTAAATAATTAGTTACTTGGTTCAATTGGGAATCATAATTTTCAAAATACCTTGTCGGATGCTGCAGGTGTAAATCAAGTATATCTTTCTTATAATTATAAACATTTTGAGGAATAAGACCCATAGCCGGGGTGTTGAGATAAACGCTATTTGAAAGCCCAGGAAAAAGTTGGTCTAAATTGTTCATGCCTCTTGTTTTATATAGAAAAATAGTACATTTGAATATAATCAAATAAATGTAAAAATTATGGCTCCTTCATCGTCAAAAAAACCAAGTATCGATCCTGAGCAAAAACAGCTTATAGAGAATGCACAACACCGCATTAAACAAAAGAAAAATTTATCACGGCATTTTGTTTTATTTCTGGCAGGCAGCATTCTTTTCATTCTCCTAAACTTAGTTCTTGGTTTTGGCAAAGAAATTAGGCTTTTTGACGTCGACTGGTTTGTTTGGGCTATTGTGCTGTGGCTTTTTATTTTATTAATTCACACTATAAATGTGTTATTGATGAGTAAGTTTATGAACAAGGATTGGGAGAATAAACAATTAGAGTTATTGGTAAGCAAGCAGAAAGAGCGCATTGCAGAGCTTCAAGAAAGAGTAGATAAGGAATATCCTTTGCCTCATTTTAAAACGAATAATCCCCATGACATTAATAAGGATGATGATTTAGATAGCATTAAACCCTATAATCAATAATTTTATGATTACTATGATTGCCGCAATTGGGCAGAATTTTGCTTTAGGAAAAGACAATGAGCTTCTTTGGCACCTGCCAGATGATTTTAAAAGGTTTAAGAAAATCACCTCATATCATAATATTATAATGGGGCGAAAAACCTTTGAATCATTTCCGAAACCACTCCCTAATCGAAGACACTTGGTAATTACTCGGCAAAAAGACTATCAAAAGGAAGGTGCGGTAGTGGTGCATTCTTTAGAAGAAGCGCTAGAACAAGTTCCTAAAGAAGAAGATTGCTTTATAATTGGAGGAGGTGAGATTTATGCTTTAGGATTAGAAAAAGCAGATCGCTTAGAGTTAACTTGGGTAAATGGCACCTTTGAAGCCGATGCTTTCTTCCCTCAATTTAATAAACAAAATTGGAGAATCACAAAACAAAAATTCCACCCGGCAGACAATAAGCATGCATATAGTTTCTCCTACACCAGTTATATAAAAATTTAGTCGTTAATGTTGATCAGTCAGATTGCTATAAAAGAGCAAATAAATCTCAAAAAGCATTGCTGCATTAGCCAAAACGATAAAGCTGAGATTTATCTTATTACCGATACCAATCAAGCAAATTTTGTACTTAAGGTATTTACTGGAGAAAACGCCCAGCATCAGTGCCAACTTGAAACCGATTCACTTCATTTTTTCGAAAGAGAGGCTGCTTTAAGCACACCGCAAGTTACACAAATAAATAAACTAGCACAGACTCACTATTTCTTGATGGAATATATGCCCAACAAAATTAAAAGTAGTGATTATTGGGAAATATTTGGTAGGCAGCTCGCTTTAACTCACTTGACAACAAATAATTTTTTCGGATTGCATTTTGATAATTATATAGGCCAGTTAAAGCAGTCGAACGCCCCGAAAAAACAAAAGGCATTCGATTTTTTTATTTACAATAGATTAGAACCACAATTTGAGTTAGCACGTAAAAAAGGATTCCATTTTAACGCTCTCGATAGTTTTTATAAAAATTTAGAGAATCTTATTTCAGATGAAAAGCCGGCTTTGATTCACGGCGATTTATGGCACGGAAATTTACTATCTGATGAAAAAGGGCGTCCTAGTGTAATTGACACCGCTTGTTGTTTTGCTCCACGCCCTATGGATTGGGCTATGATGGAGTTGTTTGGCGGATTTGATTCGTCTTGGGTAGATAGTTACCATGAAGTTTATTCCATGCCCACAAATTGGAAAAAAGATTTAGCCATTTGGCAACTTTACTTCCTTCTTGTTCATTTAAATAGTTTTGGCAAATCATACTACAATCCTTGCCAAGAAATAATAACAAAATACAGGTAAATTAACAAATAGAGTCGTTTTTTTAATAATTTTTAAACAGTAAACTGTCGCTTTCGATTGTAACTTTAAAGAAAAAACATGAGTACTGTAAACAAAAACGATCAAGAAGCACTTGAAAAATTAAAAAATCTAACAAACTCAATAGAAACTTGCATGATGCTTACGGGATTAGATAAGCGCCCCATTCATGCTAATCCTATGACGCAAAAAAAGATTGACGAAGAAGGAAATATTTGGTTCTTAAGTCCGGGTGATAGTGAACACAATAAAAACATCACTCAATCCAGAAATACACAACTTATCTACAACGATACCCAAGCCAATACCTTTGTATCGGTTTATGGCAAAACAAAAATTGTATTGGATGATACTATTTTAAAGGACTTATACACGAGTATTTCTGATAATTGGTTTAATGGTGTAGATGATCCTAATTTAACCGCGCTTAAGTTTACGCCTACTAAAGCTTATTATTGGGATACCAAAACCAATAAATTCATTAGCTTTTTAAAAATAGCTAAAGGTAGTATAACAGGCGAGAAACAAGATATAGGAAAAAAAGGACACCTCGACTTATAAGTTAGCATCTTATTAGTGGTGGCCAAAATAAGTGAAATAAGTAAATTAATGTAGTCCGATGAAAAGTTAATTTTTACAAGCTATCTTTTTTCTTATTTTTGCTCCAACTAAATAACATGACTATGAAAGCATATGTTTTTCCAGGACAAGGAGCTCAATATCCCGGCATGGGGTTAGATTTATATGAAAAATATCCTGAAGCACAAGATTTGTTCAACAAGGCAAATAAAATATTAGGATTTCCTATAACCGATATTATGTTTGAGGGTAGTGCTGAAGACTTAAAGCAAACCAAAGTAACACAACCGGCTATATTTTTACATTCGGTAATTATGCATAAAATTTTAGGCGAAGCAGGCCAACCAGATATGGTAGCAGGTCATTCTTTAGGGGAATTTTCTGCACTTGTAGCCAACAACACTTTGAGTTTTGAAGATGCTTTAAAGTTAGTAGCTAAGCGTGCGCAAGCAATGCAAAAAGCTTGTGAGCTCCAAGACTCTACAATGGCCGCTGTTTTAGGTTTAGAAGATGAAATGGTTGAAGCCGTTTGCGCAAATATAGAAGGAACAGTAGTTGCTGCTAACTATAATTGTCCAGGACAGATAGTTATTTCTGGAGAAACAAAAGCAGTAGAAGAGGCTTGTGCTGCACTTAAAGAAAAAGGAGCCAAACGTGCACTTTTGTTACCCGTAGGAGGCGCTTTTCACTCTCCACTTATGGAGCCCGCACGTGAAGAACTGGCTCAAGCCATAGAGGAGACACAGTTTAATACGCCTACTTGCCCGGTATACCAAAATGTAACCACCTTTGGAGTAACCAATCCAGATGAAATAAAGAAAAATTTGATTTTTCAGCTAACCGCACCGGTCAAGTGGACGCAAAGTGTTCAACAAATGATTAATGATGGAGCGACACAATTCACCGAAGTGGGACCAGGTAAAGTCTTGCAGGGGCTTATTAAAAAAGTAGATCGAAAGATGCCAACCTTCGCCGCTGAACTATAAAATTTTATTTTAACAATTAAAAGAAGTAGCTTTGCATAAAATTAACATTTATGAAAGCTACTTTTTTCATTTTAGCCCTTTTTTGGGCCACAACAAGCTTTGCTCAATTTCAATCTCTTAAACAATTAAAAAGCGATTACCTGGCAAATGAAAAAAACGACTACGAAGTCTTGTTCGCACACTTTAATAAAACCAAGTTTCTTCCAGGTGAAGATTTATGGCTAACCGTTTACGCTAATAGCTCTCATACGGGAACCCCTAGACAGCTTACCAGTAACGCCCTTTTAAGCATATACAATGAAGACAATCAATGTGTTCTAAACAATTATCAAATTTATATAGAAAATGGTACCGGCTCCAGTTTTGTAAAGCTAAACAAAGCTATTTTTAAACCTGGAAAATATGTAGCTGTAATTTCAACCCAATACCTTAAAAACTTCAATCCCAACTATTCTTACACCCAAGAGTTGGAAATACTTAATAACCAAAAAATTGCTGTTTCCGAACCAACAAAGACTGTTAGACCTAAAATTTTTATTCAAGATTTCCCTGAGGGAGGCCATTTGTTAAAAAATACAGCCAATGTTGTTGCCTTAAAAGCTAATTATGAAAATGGTAAACCTGTAAAAAATTATACAGCGGTTTTAGTAAATCAAAATAATGACACCCTGCTACGTTTTAAATCAAATCAATTTGGTACTAGTAAATTTAACTTTGTACCTCAAGCCGAACAGTTTACGGTGCACATCGAAACAGAATTTGGCGAGAGCTATTCGCACAATTTAAGCAGTGTAAAAAATATTGGAATAAACCTCACGATTAATACTATGCCGCAAAATTACACGGCTATACAAGTAAACACTAACAAAACCTCGTATGATAAAATTAAAAATAAACCCTTTTATCTCTTGATTCATAAAGATGGAAAGCTATTTTCTCAGGAGTTTAAATTCGAAGAAGGAAGAAATAATCTAGAGATTAGAATTCCTAAAAAGGCGCTTCCTGCCGGAGTAAATACAGCTACGGTTTTTAATCATAAGTTTGAACCAATTTTAGAACGTCTCTTTTACAATAGTTTTGGAGTAAATAGAATTCCGCTTCAAGCGAAAGTTAAAGAAGATTTATTAGATAGTTTAAACGTAGAGATTTTTAGTTCAAAGCGCATAGATACTTTATCACAAATGAGTATATCTGTACTACCCATTGCCAGCGAAGCTTATGAACCTGCGCACTCAATTATCTCTGCCAATGTTTTAAAACCGTATGTTCGTGGCCATTTAGACCAACCTAGTTATTATTTTAATCCTGATATTTCGAGCCGGAAAAGAGAGTACTTAATAGATTTATTGCTATGTACTCAAGGTTGGAGAAAAATAGATTGGAATCAATTGGGCGCTAAAAATTTAAAATATGCTGCAGAAAATGGATTTACTATTAAAGGAAAAATACTCAATCACAATGAGCGTAGAAAAACCACTATATTTTTAAAAACACCAGGGTTTTCGCAAGTTTTTGATGTAAATGCGAACGGTGAATTTATCGCGGAAAACATATATGTACAAGATAGCGCCAAAGTATCATTGGGCACTGTAAATGAAAGATCTGAGAAATTAAAAAAGCCAAAAATTACGGCTAGAATACTTCCTGTAAAGGTGAAAAATACAGCACTCAAAAATTACCAATGGAAAAATAATGATGCTCTTGACCAAGGTAGTCCCGATTTTTCTTTAAAAAATTTAAGCAATAATATTTTTAGTACAGAAGAACTCGATTCTATTGTTATTCAAGCTAAAAAAGCCAAAAGAGAAAAACCTCGTAGATTCAACGATGTAATTTACACCGAAGATATAAATCAAGATCACGTTTTGGTGACTAATTTTATACGTTCAAAGGGTTATTTGGTTAAACAAAATATTGGAAAATTGGTAATTCTCTCTAACATTAGAAAAAACATCACTGGAAAAGGTGACCGACAAGTACTTTTAATAATTGACAATTTTCAAGTTAGGGATCCAGAAACAGCCGATCTTTATTTGAATCAGTTATTTATGGAAAATATTGAATACATTGCCTTTAATAAACAAGGTAGCAGTTTTGGGGTAACTGGATTTAACGGAATTATAAAAATTAAAACAAAGCTCGATTACCGAGAGAGAAAACGCTCTAACGATTTATTTTATGAATATGTAAGTAACAACGGATACCACCCTGCAAAAGAATTTTACCGCCCTCCCTTTAAAGATTTCTTAAACCCTCTATTTAAAAAATATGGCGCTATTGAATGGGTAGATCAACTTATTCTAGATAAAAATAAACAGAAAGCAAATTTTCTCATTGAAAACACTTGGAATCGTAAAGTCAATCTGTTTATAGAAGGAATATCTAGCGATGGTAAATTTATTTCAGAGATTATAGAACTCAATACATTACCAACAGACAACGAATAAAAAAAGCAGCCCTAGGGCTGCTTTTTTTTATAATCTACTTTTGCCTATTTAATAAAATCATTTATAGTTTTGGTAATGTAGGCAATTTGATCCTCTTCTAATTCGGTATGCATAGGAAGTGCAATTACCTCTTTCACCAATTGATTGGTCACCGCAAAATCTTTCTCGTGGTAACGATCATCTAAATAGGCTTTTTGCTTATGTAAAGGTATAGGATAGTAAATACCACAAGGTATATCTTGAGCTTGCAAATGCTTGATTAAAGCATCGCGCTGACCATTCATCACACGTAAGGTATATTGATGAAAGACATGAGTGTCATCGCTTTCAATAATTTTTGGAGTAATTAAGTTTTTATTTTGACTTAATGCCGCAGAATATTTCTTGGCTGCCGCACGACGAGCAGCATTGTACTCATCTAAATGTGGTAGTTTAGCGCGTAAAACAGCTGCTTGCAAACTATCTAATCTAGAATTAACCCCCACCACATCGTGATGATAACGCTCATACATACCATGGTTAACAATCCCTCTTAGATGATGCGCCAACTGGTCATCATTGGTAAATAAAGCTCCACCATCACCATAACAACCTAAATTTTTTGAAGGAAAAAAAGAGGTTGTTCCAACGTGACCAATGCCACCTGTTTTTGAAACATGTCCGTCTTTAGCGTAATGGTTTGCGCCAATGGCTTGTGCATTATCTTCAATCACAAATAAGTTGTACTTTTCTGCAATTTCCATAATGGCATTCATATCGGCCGATTGCCCGAATAAATGCACAGGAACAATAGCTTTTGTTTTGGGTGTAATGGCAGCTTCAATGGCCTTAGGATTTATGTTAAAACTCTCAGCATCTACGTCAACCAACACGGGAGTTAAATTCAATAAAGCTATGACCTCTACTGTCGCTGCAAAAGTAAAATCTGTAGTTATCACCTCGTCTCCAGGCTTTAAACCAAGCCCCATCATCGCAATTTGTAAAGCATCTGTACCATTAGCACAAGGTATCACGTGTTTAACCCCTAGATAGGCTTCTAATTCGCTTTGAAAGCTATGCACCTCTGGTCCATTAATAAATGCTGTATTTTCTAAAATTTGTTCAAAAGAGCTGTTAACCTGATTTTTAATTCCTTGAAATTGACCCTTCAAGTCAACCATTTGTATTTTTTTCATAAGCTTGTTTTAACGATTACAAAAATAAGAAATAATACGCGCCTAGTCCTCAAACCTTAACACAGAATCTATTATTTTAGCAAAAAGTTTATATTTTGAAATTTCTATACGATTTATTCATTCACATTCTTCAAAGTTTATTAACTGTTTTAGCTTGGGTTAGCCCAAAAATGAAACTTTTTGTTTCAGGAAGAAAAAATCTACTAAGAAAATTAGAACACACGATTCCGCAAAAAAAGAATAAGCGCCTCTGGTTGCACGCAGCCTCGCTAGGTGAATACGAACAAGCCTTACCTATTATACGCGCACTCAAAGAGAAAAACCCAAATCTTGAAATTATTGTTAGCTTCTTTTCTCCCTCAGGTTATGAAATCAGAAAAAATAATGAGTGGGCCATATGCACCACCTATTTGCCGCTGGACACCCCAAAAAATGCTAAAGCTTTTTTAAAAATTGTAAATCCAGATCTTATCCTTTTTGTTAAATATGAAATTTGGCCTAATTATTTAAAGGTAATTGCTAAAAACGATTTGCCATGTTACTTAATTTCGGCAGTTTTTCGTAAAAACCATTTTCTCTTTACAAAATTTGGGCAATTCATCCGTAAAGCCCTAAATTCATTCAATCATATATTTGTACAAGACCAAAATTCTCTTAATGTTTTAAATGCCAATGGTTTTCTTAATGCAAGTTGGGCGGGAGATACTAGGTATGATCGTGTTATTCAACAATTGCAACAAGACAACCATTTACCAATTATCAAATCGTTTAAGAAAAATCATAAACTTCTTGTAGCCGGCAGTACCTGGCCCACCGACGAAAAAGTTATTCTTTCTTCTTTAAATGAATTACCTAAAGATCTTAAAATAATAATTGCACCACATCAAGTAGATGAAAACCATATTCGCAAAATAGAGTCTATGCTAAATGTTTCTTATAGGCGTTACTCTCAAATTGATTTAAAAAGCGATTTTGATTTTAAGCTTTTAATTATTGATAATATTGGCATTCTAAGCCGCATCTACGCTTACGCGGATTTGGCCTACGTTGGGGGAGCTTTAGGCGAAACCGGATTACATAATATTTTAGAACCAGCTGTTTTTGGAGTTCCCATTTGTATTGGCCCGAACTATCATAAATACCCAGAAGCCAATTTATTTAAAGCCGCTGGAGCGCTACAAATTATCGAAAATACAACAGATTTCAAAAAAACAATTAATCGTATGACAAGTGACGAAATTTACCATAAAAAGCTAAGTGAAAAAACTCAAAATATTGTAAACCAACAAGCTGGAGCCACTATAAGAATACTAAATAAAATAGGCCAGCACCTAAAAAGATGATTTATTTAAATGCAAAAATTTTCTTATTTTATTTTGCATATCTCAGGAGTTTAGTATTTTAGCCCCTTGAAACAATGAATAAAACTAAATCAAACAGTAACACAAAAACCCAAAATTATGAAAAAAACAGTATTTACATTAGCAATGTTATTTGCCCTTTCTACTTCTTTTGTTTCTTGTAGAGAAGAAGCTAACAAAGCTGAAGACAAGATGGAACAAGCTGAAGAAAACATGGAAGATGCAGCAGATGATATGGAAGACGCTGCTGAGGACGCTGCAAACGACATGGAAGATGCAGCAGAAGATACCGAGAACTCGCTAAAAAATGCCGTAAATGAAACCGGTGATGCTATCGAGAACGCTGCCAATGAAACTGGCGATGCTATTGAAAACGCTGCCAACGAAACTGGTGAAGCCGTAAATAAAGCAGCTAAAGAAGTTAAAGAAACTGTAGACGGAGATAAATAAGCTGTCTCAAACTTCTAAAAAAAAAGCTCTTGTAACAAGAGCTTTTTTTTTATGCTAAAATCACAACATAAGACGCAAATAAACTTTAATACTAGACTACTTTAGCCAACTAATCTATAAGGGTGCATTAAATATAAGGCAAAAAAAACCCCCAAAATCAAAAGATCTTGAGGGTTAAAGTACTCGGGACGGGACTTGAACCCGTACGAACAAATGTTCATTGGATTTTAAGTGCTGCTGCTAAATCCCTTTGAGTGGGTAAACCCCTTAAATTGCTTAGATTAAGTCTATTGGACTTTTAAATTTTATAGTTAAAAATATGTTCGTTTTTGTTTGTAATTTTTTATGTTAAAAAATTTGTATTTTAGGCGGTTCTCACCAATAATATGGTATAATTTGTCTGCCCAAGAAAAACTTGAAGCCTATATGTTGTACCTTGAAAATAAACACCTTTACTCAAAAAAAGAGCAAGAAGCTATTGAAAAGACTTTTGATGATTAAAGCTTGATTATGTTTTCTTTTGCATAGTCTTCTATCTTTGACATTGCTTTTTCAAAATCTTCTTTTTTTGAAATTGTAAATAATTTTTTATCACTACCAAATAATACTACGGCTTGTTCTTCGCCTATATTTGTTTGGACTTCTAAATAAATTGCCTCAAAAAAGAAATCTAGACTGTCAATTTCTTTTTTTAGTTTAAACCTTTTTTCATCGATTTCTCGCATTTGGTTTTTATATAAATTAACTCTTTTTTCGTGTTCTTTTTCATCGCCGATTGTTTCTAAACCAACTTTTAAACTTTCATATTCAAAATCAAGATCTGAATTTATGATCTCTAGTAAATCTACAGCTCGTAAAGTGTCAATATGAATTCTTTTTAATTCTACTTGATCTTCGTAAATATTACTTTTATTTACAATCTCTAAAATTTTATCTTCTTTAGTTTTTTCTGCACAGCCTAATAGGTTCAGACTAATTAATACTAAAAATATCTTTCTCATAATTATTTATGTTCTTGCAGAAATTTAGAAAGCTCTTTTGCTCCTTTATTAATTTCTTCTGGATTAATATTTTCTATGAATTTTATAATTTTTTGCTGCCCTTGTAAAGTTCTTAGCAGCCCCTTATTAATTGTTTCAAAATTAGTGGCCAATCCTTCTGCAATGGCTTTTAGGTCCTGTTTTAAATCTTGATGAAGACTAAGGGCTATATCCTCTTTATTCAATTTTTCATATTGCTGCCTCGGCTCATTAAGCACTCCTTCATCTTCTTTGCTATTTAACATTGAACCTTCACCAGTTAAAAGCCAGTTATAACTAATCTCTGGATAACGGGTTACAATCTTATCCGCTAGATCACTACTTATTCCGTTTCTACCATTTTTAACGTGATAGATTGAGGTATTTGCAGTTAATCCTATCTCCTCAGAAAGCTTATTTGCGCTTATTTTAAGGTGATTCAATAATTCAATTAATATTTTTTGACTCCGCTTCAAAATTTGTTAGTATTTGTTAGCATTTCAAAAACCCTTTAAAATCAATGCTTCACACAATTATGACTATAAAAAAGTGTTTTTAACATATAAATTTGTTGGTAAATGTTTGCATTGTTAGTAAATGTTTGTATCTTTGAAACATCAACACGCACAAAGATACGTTTTTAAAATAATCTCACCAATAATAGAAATCTATGTTAAAGATTAACCAACAGAAAGCCTGCAAGAAACTAATAGGAAAAAATTTTTTTGTTAGGATGCAGGCTTTCATCTCTAAAAAAGGCTTTAAAAATAGATTTGGTAATACTTATACCCAAGTTTATTTAAGTATGGTTTTTAGAGGATTAGAGACCAATGCTAAAATAGAGCCGGTAATTAGAGAATTTATAAACCTAGAAGTAAAAAAAGCAGAAAAACGCTTAAATAAGAAAAACCAAGAATTGCAAGAGCTTTTAAAAACCGCTAAATCAATAAACCATGTATAAATCTATGCAAAAGCACCAAAACACCCTAGACAATTATAAAGCTTATCAAGCTTTACTTAAAAAGCAACGCATTTACAGAAGAATGCAGTGGGCACTATTTTGTACTATGCTTTTTGTGGTAGCCTTATTTGCGCTCTTGCTTTTAAATATAGCATTTGTTGAAACTTTTTTAAAGATTGATGTTTCAAAATGGCTCTGGTAAGATGCATCGGAGCCAAAAAAAAACCCCACGCACTGGACTGCAATGGGGTAAGTAAATTAAGTATTAACGCTTAAACTAATACCTATGAGCAAAACTAATAAAAAAAACAGTACACCGCAAAGAATAATCGCGGGAATTCAAACGGCAGATAATTCTATTGAGTTTTTTGCCATTAAAGCAACCAAGGAGGTTATGTTTTTACAAAACGGCCAAACACATCCTTTTAAAGACCTTCCCGGCTTTGCGGTTAGAGAAGTTTGCAGGGCCTATGAGCAAGATCGGCCAGCAAAGAAAATTCTTAGCAGCTTGGTAGATGATGAAGGAGAGCCGGTAAACCTACCTTATGCAAGACAAGTAGAGCTTTACATTTATTATATGTATGGTAGCCTAGATCATCGTGCAGATATGGTTGACGGAAAGCTACAAGCCCCAGAAAACTTTAGAGAGGCTACAGATTGTATAAGTCTAAATTTTGGTAAAAAGCAACTGCATATAGACAAAACTCCGCTTAAAGCTAGAGAAGTAAAGATGCTAGACTTAATAGCAAATGAGAAATGCTACAAGGGTAGTGTTATAGCCTCTAAAATGGGAATAGCAGAAAGCACATACGATCAACACAAAAGAGCTTTAATGCAAAAACTAGGCGTGTTTACTACTACGGCCTTAATTGTTAAAGCTGTAAAACAACAAGTTGTGCTATGATGATAGATATTAACAATCCGGGCTGGTATAAAAATGCAATTGCACGCGTAAAGCAAAATATAAAAGTAGTTGAGCAATCTAATTATGAAGAAGATGAAAAGAAAAAATTACTTGAAATATATGAAAAGCAGCTGCGAAAATACAAGCGAAAAATGAAGTCCTTTTTTTTAAAATCAACTTATTAAATCTTTGTTATGCGAGATATATAACTAATAGAATTTTTGCTGAGAAGTGAATTTTTTGAAAACCAATTAAGAGTAGATGAAAAAATAAAAATTAAAGTAGTACGACCACCGCTAGGTACACTATTCTTTAAAGAATTAGCCAAAACCAATAGAGCTTATAGTATATCTGGCGATGTGGTAGAGTTTGAGACCCAAGAAGTGAATAAACCTCTTTTAACTCTTGCCCAGTAATGAGCCAATTAACTGCAAATAGTGTTATGCCAATAGTCTCCTCTTTACCAAAAGAGGAGAAGGCTTTGCTTTTGCAGCGATTAAAAGAAATGATAGGCGCGGCTCCTAAAGCTAAAAAGAAACGCAAGAGTGTATATGATAATGTAGACCCCATTTTTTGGCCAGAGAACCACGAGATGCTAGTCGCAGAAATTATGAATAATTAACCGCTTAAGTAGAAAAGGTATTTTAGAGGGTTCGAACCCCTCCTTAAGCTCACCCAGAGGCAAATGCCCAACAATCGGGGAGAATCGAGTAAAAAGAACTCCCCTCCCCGATTAAAAAACTTAATATTATGAGTACAAGATCGCTAGGAAGTATAACCAACAGTATTCTGCAAATGAATGGGCTATCAAAGCCAATTGCAGAGCTAAGAAAAAACAATGAGAATACAGATAGAGAGCAATACATTTATCCTATTCTTACTAATGCAAATTTCAAGGAGACCTTAGCTAATTACAACAAGCATATTAAAAAATATAATATGCAAGTTTGGATGAACAATGCCGAGGTAAGAAAATACAACAAAGAGGTTATAAAAAACAGACGCGCCAATGCTGTAAGCTTTGACCAAAAGGTACAAGAGCAGGTATGGAAAGAAACGCATAAGCATCTTGAACCAGAAGATTACAATAAGGCTGTAGAAGCCTACAATAATGAACACGGCCCACAACTAAGAAAGAGAAATATAAAGCAAGAGGTAAAGCCCGATACAGAAAAGTACTTTATGGCTTTCTTGCATCAATTTAATATGCAACTTTTCAAGCGAAAAGAAGTAAGAAGTAAATTAGGTGTAGATATATCTGGTGATCTTCCAAAGCTTGAGTTATACCCCAACAAAATTGTTGAAGCAGAAAAAGACGGATGCAAAAACCTACCGGTATCAACCGAATCTGTAAGGCATCACAGAGAACGATTAGAGCAAGCAGGGGTGTTGCATAGTTATGAGTATAGAGGCTCAAAGCGACCGGTTAAAATAGCTTTTAACGAGGAAATTTTAAGCCTAACAGACAACAAAAAGCCAAAAACTGCTTTAACTGATAATCAAGCAGTTACAGAGAATAGAACCAACAAAGTTCAGCATAACAATGTATCTAGTAGAAAGAATATATTAGTTAAGTATAATACAAGAGATAAAGGAAATGACGCTACCGCGCCATTAAAATCAGATTGTACTAAAGAATTTACTAAAAAACCCAAAGGCAAGCTGCCGCAAAAAATTGAGCCAGCCAAAAAAATTCACGGCCAAAACTCGAAAAAATTAACCATCAGCGAAGTTTTAGCCGAAAATCTAGTAGAAAAAGGTAAGCTGGGCCAAAATTTAGCCGCTGGCGAGTACAAAAACTACAGAAGTCTTGGCAAAGAGATTTTAAAACAAGAGGTTTTTTACGGAGCCTTGAATCAAGATGACTTCAAAGAGGTTATTATTCAAGACATTTTTAAATTTTCGGCAAAAATCTTCAATGATTTAAATGATATTCACCCGGGTGCCTGGGTTAACGCCTACAATCTTTGGATAAAATCCAAATTCATATCTCCAAATGGCTATACGCTAAATAAAGTAAATCTTTTTGACAGGTGGCAAAAGCATATAGCGGTGTTACAAGAAATAAGAAAATTTAAGGAAAATCATCCGAGCTGGCAACCACACTATCCAAGCCTATATTTTGATCCGGCAAGATTGTATAAAGAAAATAACAGTTTTGAGTATGCTTACCGCAATTTTAGGCTAGAAAGCACGGCTTTAGAATCAGAAAAAAGCAGAAAATTAAAGGCCTTAAAAGATTTGCGTAAAAAAACAGATGTAAAAAAGGCCCAGTTAAAAATACGAGAATATTTATCGGGAAAAATTAACCTTGATGCGGTGTACGAGTATGTAAAATACAATTGTAACCACGAGGTAAACGAAAAAATAAACATCCTCATAAAAAAAGAATTCAACAAAGTAAATCAATAATTAAAAAACGCTTAAACAATGAATGAAATTTTAAAAATTGTTAAAAGTAAATCCGTGAAAACTGGAAATAAAAGCGGAATTACAGATGTGCAATTGGCGCAAAAAGCAGGTTACAGCCTTGATACCACGCACCAGAAATTAAATCAGCTGCATCAAGAGGCCAAAGTAATAGTGAGGGAGGGTATTAATAGAAAATTAATCTTCTCGATATGAAAAGTAAACGATGCACTTGCCACTTAAAAAAGAAGATCTATTGCGTTAATTGCAGCAAAATAAAAATGGTGATATGCCTTAAGAATGGCAATGATCATTTAAAAGTAACTGCGAGCAACGGCAACACTTACAACCCTACTTGGTATAATTTTTTGAAAGACAACTCAAAAGATATGACCCAAATTATAGATAAAATGCACAAAAGGGTTTTGACACACGCTACATATGCCTCTGCAGCAAATGTATTGCTATTCTACATTAACGGTAACCGCAGCCACGCTGTACATAAAATAACATTATGATAAAAATTCAAACCATATCTATAACTGATATTAACCCAGACCGACTACAAATTTTGCACGATGCGGCCGAGAAATACATAAGTATTTTAAGCCAACTTGCAGATAAGCAAAACACTAGTCAGCAACACATACATCTTAACCTAGCTCATCTTTGGCACCTTCAAATCACCAAGAAAATGCTTAATAGAAGTGCTACAGAAAAAATAAAGGTAGAGATAAGCACAGCATTTGTAGTGTATGACACCTTGCAAAACTACCAAAGCTATGTAAGTCATCCATTAGAAAAATCACAACTTAATGATATCATAATGCAACTATTTAGCAAGCTGCCCTACACTACAGATATCAAGGATGTACTAAGCATAGAAAGTAAATTAAATATTAACGCAAATGTATAAACCGTTAAAAAATAATTGCCAGCATCTCACTACCGTAAAAATTGTAATAGGAGGCAGTGTAAATGTAGAAGTAACCGCATTAAGATGCCTAGAATGCAACACTATTTTTAACAAGAAAATTGATTACTAATGAAAAAATTAATACCAACACTACTCCTATTATGTAGCATAGTAGCAGTAGGCCAAATAAAATTCACCGATCAAGAATATTTCACGCTTAGAGGCGGAATAGACCCCGGAGCAACCATTAAAGAAAAAGGTTTGCCAGACGTTTTACTTGAAATTGAATATGCAGGGCATATATACGCAAAGCTAGGATTTGAATATTTTGAAGCCTTAGACCCTTACTATGCAGACATTCACGGGGCAGTAGGAGTTAATCTGCACGCTGGCCGTTTTGAAAAAATAAGAATTTATGGAGGTTTGCGCTTAGCACGGATATTTAGAGGTAATGGTGGCCGTGGTGAGCTCGTTGGTTTTGAGGCAGGACTAGATTATAACATCACCGAAAAATTTTTTATAGGTCCAAGATTCACATACGACTACCGCAATGACGGAAAAACCCTAGGATGGGACCCTTACTGGCGAGAAAACTTCTTTATAACCGCTGGAATCAAATTTTAAACTAACGGCCGGGCATTTAACCAAGGTCTACGTTTTAACTAAATTTCAATAACCTAATTAATAACGCCCGGCCTAAATTAATATTAACGCTAAAAAATACAAGAGATGATCATTAAATTTACTGTAAGAAAAAGATTTCTAAATCGAGAAACCAATCAAGTTGAAATTAAAGAAAAAGAGTATAACAAATTATCTAATCACTTTTTTGATTATGAAATATTAGAGCATTTAGATGAATCTGATATTGAAGAATTTGCTATTGATAATTTAGGCCTAGAAAGAGAGGAAAATATATTTAAAAAACCAGATCCCAAAGAGATAGACACCCAAGATTTAATAAACGAGCTAAAATCTAGAGGTTTTGAAATAATTAAAAACCACACCCTAGCAGATAGCTACAAAATAGCCGAGTTAAAAAATCAACTTCAAATAAATTAAAATTATGTTTAAAGTACCAGAGAATTATAGAATAAAAAATAAAGGAGTTCATTGGTTAGAATCTGACAGTTCTTTCGGAAATAACGGAGCTTTTAAAATTCCTTTAAGCGGGCGAACAATAGCATTTGCGATTGCTTCAGATGGTGAAGGGTGGGAACACGTTTCTGTTAGTTGTAGAGTTGATAATAAAAAAGACAGAACACCTACTTGGGCTGAAATGTGTAAAATAAAATCTATGTTTTGGGACGATGAAGATTGCGTGATTCAATACCACCCTCAAAAATCATCTTATGTAAATAATCACAAACACACCTTGCATTTATGGCGACCTATTGGAGTTGAGTTGCCTAAACCAAAAACTATTTTAGTAGGCATTGTTTAACGGATTTGGTTATGGTTTGTTGCGTGAAAATAGACCATATTGTTGACGCAAACAAAAAGGTTTAAAAACAAAAATAAACACTAAGATGAAAGAAATAATTTGGACAAAACGATATAGCGGAACAAATGAACCTGACGATTTAGGTAGATGGGCTAGAGTTGGTTATTTAGAACATAAGTCTAAAGATTGGATGAAAAGAACTGAAATTGCTTGGATAAAAAAAGTTAAAGACAAGTTATGCGCCTATGTGTACTTAGGTAGCGGTAAGTTTAGCAATATATTTGATACAGAAGAACAAGCAAAAGAATATTGTGAGCAAGTAATAAATGACTTTTATAATGATTACTTAGCTTAAAATTATTGAGTATATCGTATTTGGTTATGGTTTGTTGCGTGAAGATAGACCATATTCCCGAAGCCAGCAAAATGGTTTAGAAATAAAAATAATTATTAATTACGGCACTTAGTAGCAATTAACTATAACCGTTGTTGTGAAATGTAATAGCCGTGGCGGCGATAGCCGACAAAAAACACGTACAGTTATGAATTTACAAGATTTAGAAGAACAATATCGAGAAGATATGCAACAAGCAGAATTAGAAGGAAAACAGTCTATTGATGATGCAGAAGAAGAGTTAATAGACGATTTATTGTTGAAAATTGCAGATGCAGAAAGACAGTTGTTTGAGGTTAAATATCACTTAAAAAATAGATGCTACATTTCTAGTAAAGCTAAGTTGAAATTTGCAATCAAACCATTAATTGAAGTTGAAGAAGTTGTTTCTGCGAATTGTGAATAAAATTAGCAAGCGAAAGCGCGCAGCTCTAACCGCTGTTGCTTGCGTATGAGTGATAATTCTTTAATTAAGCAGCACGAGTTAAGTCGGCATTTATTACTCACAACGGATTTGTATAACCGTCAGTAGCGCAAAAAAAGCTATTTAATCGGTTGTGAAACTAAAATGTTCAAAAATAAATAAATTGAAAATAAAAACGAAAATAAGCTATTGCGGTTATGCGTTGTTGTATAAAGTAATAGCCGTGGCGGCGATAGCCGACAAAAAAACGTACAGATATGAAAACAAATGAATTAAGAATAGGTAATTATGTTTTGTTCAATAATAAAACAAAAACTGTTGATTTAAGCGATTTTGGCACCGAATGGACGGGAGATTTAGGACGTACTATATTTAAAGAGTTTAAACCAATTCCAGTAAACAAAGAATGGCTATCTGATTTAGATATTTTAACTGATTCAAAGTTTGATTACAAAGAAAATGTAGCTTATGTGGTTAACAATAAATGTTATTATGTAATTGATACTTATTATGATTCAAATGACGCCACCTGTTATGTGGAAATAGAAATTGATTTTGTTCACGAGTTGCAAAACCTACACTTCTCTTTAACTGGAGAAGAATTGAAATTAGCAAGCGGAGCGCGCAGTTCTTCTACGGAGTGATTGCGTAGTGCTTGTAAATCTTAATTAGTCCGCAGCGAGTAAGTTTCGGCTATTATTTTTTACAACGAATTTGGTTATGGTTTGTTGCGTGAAATTTGCAACCCTCATCAATGAGGTTAACAAAATATAAATTTAAAAATAATTATTAATTACGGCACTTATCAGCAATGAACTATAACCGTTGTTGTACAAAGTAATAGCCGTGGCGGCGATAGCCGACAAAAACACGTACAGATATGAAATCACACGAATTAAGAATTGGGAATTATGTAAGCACTCCGTCTGGTATTCAAGAGGTAATACACATAGAAGAAGATTGTTTTTACACTAAGGATTATAAAAACAAATGGGCTGAAATTAAACCAATAACATTAAATGATTATTGGTTAGAGAAATTCGGTATGCATATGCCCATAAATGAGGGTATTTATTCGGCTGATGAAGCTAAATATGATGGTTGGGTTTTTGGTTTTTGCAAAGTGCAGCAGACATTGATAGATGCTAATTACACTTGGGATTGTTTTGATTTTTACCAAGATAGCAATGGTTTTTGGTTTCCCTTCTTAAACACTCATACAAATGTTAATTACGTTCACGAATTTCAAAACTTATATTTCGCTTTAACGGGAAACGAATTAAAATTAGCAAGCGATAGCGCGCAGCTCTAACCGCTGTTGCTTGCGTAGTGCTTGTAAATCTTAATTTGTCCGCAGCGAGTAAGTTTCGGCTATTATTTTTTACAACTTAGAGATGTAACAATTGTTGCGTTGATTAATAACTTAAATTTATAAAAATGAATTACGATTTAGAAGAAAAATACAAGCAAGAAAGTGGTTATGATGTTGGTAGATACAATATTGATAATGCCAATTATTATTCTGAAGATTATGTAGAGTGGCTTGAAAAGCAATTGTTGTTACATACAGTTATGCAGGCGCAGCCCGAAAAGGTTTGCCCAAGATGTAAATTACCTTACACAAGAGAAGAAATTAAAGCAAATGAGCATTGCAATAACTGCGGGCTTAAAATGTAAAACCTTTGAGCTGTACAAAAAAAATAGCGTTGGCAATGCGTGCTGATATACGAGCGTTCGCTCTCTATCTGTCGAGCTTCGGCTTTTTTGTATTGTGCATAACGTATTTGGGTATATGTAGTTGCGTAGATTAATAAATAAATTTTATAAATATGGATGAAAATATAGTAAGAATATTAGCAAGTTATGGCTGTAAATATATGGCTGACGACAACAAGAAAATGATTGAAGAAATAGAGGCTTATGTAAAAAAGCGTGAAGAGCAATTATTTATACCCACAGTTATGCAGGCGAAGCCCGAAAAAACTTTATGTAATTCGTGTGAGGAGAAAAATGAAATTAAAAATACATTTTGTTGGAACTGCGGTACAATAATGAATGATGACGAATAAAGTTTTTGAGCTGTACAAAAAAATTAGCGTTGGCTTTGAGTGCTGATAAACGTGCGTTCGCTCTCTATCTGTCGAGCTTCGGCTTTTTTGTATTGTGCGATAACTACTGATAAAGAGCATTTTAAAACTTGTAAGCGTTTGCAAGTAATTTCATTGGATTTTTTCACTATATTTGGTCATAAACCTAACATTATGGCCAATTTTGCTATCACTCAACACATTCCGGTGGCCAACCACGTGTACAAATATCTAGTTAAGCGCTGCGGTAGCGACACTATTACGGCTAATAGAAATACATTTATAGGCTGCCTTATCACTACACTTCACTCTAGAAATAATGATTTAAGAAAAAAACAATCCGTTAAGAAGTATACCAAAACATTTAACATCGTTGTGCCTTATCATCTTTACGGCAAAAATGGAGTGTATATTACAGAAGTTAACGCACAGCTTTTTAATACAATGATTGACAGGATGTTTCGAGAAGAAATATATGCGCATATAATGATCTGCAATATAACCAACCAGACAATGTTCCTTAAATCATTAAAAAGCTTTTTAGAGATATATGAAATTAGCGAAGAAGATATAAAATTAGAAACCCTCTACCGCGATTTCAAGCGAAAAAAAGAAGAACTAGAGAATAAATTAACCGCATAAAAACCACAAGGGACAATTTGAGAATAATCTAAATTTATCCCTACAAAAAAATATAAATTATGGTTTACAATTTTTGCAATCAACAACTCGATGCCAGCCTTGACACCTCAAAAACAATTTCTATAATTAAGAAAAGTCACCTGCCTTTATTTAATCATTTAGACAGAAAAAAATCTATTCTACAAGTATTAAACTCTTTGCCAGATACCGCAGACGCTATACATATGCCGTTTCTTATAGAAAAGAATAGCATTAATGCCGCCACTAATGTAAGAAATCAAAATGAGGCTTGGAGTTTAAGTATACAATTCCCATTTACACCGCAAAATGCTAATGTATTGCAAGTATTAAATACATACAACAACACAGAAGTTGTTGCACTTATACATAAGACCAATAGCGCTAAGCTATATGGCACTAGTTTGCAGCCATTACTATTTACTTTTGAAGAGATTAACAGCCCCGTGCCGCAAAGCCTTAAAGGTTTCTCTATAAGCATAACTGGGCGTACATACGGGTCTCCGTTATACTTCACCAATCAAGAAATAACAGAAAACCCAATAGTTCAAGGACTTGCATTTCCGCTATCTGGGCCACTATAAATTACTGTCCTTTTTTAAAAAAACCAATCCCGTTAATATTGTCAATATATATGTTTAACATAAAGGCAATATTTTGGCAAAAAAACCATATTTCAGTATAGTAAAAAACGAAACCAAGCGAGAAGCTACCATATACATTTATGGGGCAATTGGCGGTTTTGACTGGAATACCTATGAAGAAATAAACACTGCATCTTCTTTTACTCAAGAATTTAATGAAGTAGAAAAAGAAGCAGATACTATTCATATACGCATTAACAGCCCAGGAGGCTATGTGTTTGAAGGCAATGCAATTTACAACACCCTTATCGCCTCAAAAAAGAAAATTATAACCTATAATGATGGTTTAGCGGCTAGTATGGCAGCTTTAATTCTTTTAGCCGGAGACGAGATAAATGCATTTGAATCTTCATTGTTGATGATTCACAATTCAAGCAGCTACTATTTTGGTAACACAAAAGAGGTAGAAGCACAACTACAGGCAGGTATTAAAATAGATAAGGCGCTTGGAAAAACCATTTCTAAACGCCTAGACATAACCGAAGAAGAAGTAGAAAAAAGCTATTTAAACTTTAAAGATAATTGGTATACAAGCGATGAAGCTCAAGAACTAGGTTTTTATGATAAAATAATTACTGGCGAAGAAACGCAAATACCAGAAGATGTAATGAAGCTAAACACAGAGCAGCGATTTAAAAAGTATGCTGCTATGACCTTTAAGCTGCCCACTACACAAAACCCAACCCAAAATAAAAACAAAATGAGTAAACCAAATTCCTACCCCAACTTAGAGGCTACTTTAGGTTTAAAACACCCTTTAGCTACTACAGAGAATGGGTCTTATCTAAATGAGGATCAAAAACAAACATTAGAAAACCAACTATCTGCTCAAGCTACAAGTTTAAAGAATGCCCAAGACGCAAAAAATAAAGCTGTAGCTGATTTAGATGAAGCTAAAAAAAATCATAGCGCTGCACTACAAGCAGAAAAAGATAAAACAACTGCTGCAGAAAAGAAAATTCGTGATGCAGCCACCTTAGCCGGTGTAGAAAATTTAGCAGAAGATGCTTCTGCAGAAGACATCGCCAAAGCACTTACCGCACAAATTGAAGTGCTTAACGGTAAGCCGGGAGCCGCACACACCAATGGCGTAGCGGATGAAGAAGAGAGTGAATTCTCTTACTTGAATCTTGAATCATCAATCTATAAAGACCTAAAATAAAATGGCAAATACGACAATTTTAATTGACGATGTTGTAAAAGAATTAAATACATTCTTAGTAAACAACCCTAAACTGGTAGCTACAGCGATTAATCGCGCTGAGATACCCCTTGACAAACACACTAAACCATTAACAAAGGTAAAAGGAAAATATCCGCAAGCTCACACCTTATTATCAGATGTGGTACAAGGTTTTAGCACCTCTTGGAACGAGCTAGGAGAAATGAGAATAAAGCATAAAATTTTACAGAATTACCACCAGAAGGTAAATTTTGCAATTATACCTGCAGAAATTCTTAACTCTTATTTTGCAGAGCTGTATCAAGAAAATAAGACTGCTCAAGAGATGCCTATCTCTAAGTACATTATGGACAATGAGCTTTTACCAAAAGTTATTGATAATATGGCTTGGTTAAGTGTTAACGGAGTATATGACCCTGCACGTTTAGAAGAGTTTGGGTACAGTATGAATGGTGTTGTTAAGCTTTTAAGCGATATGAAGGCAGCAACGGTTGATGTTGATATGAAAAATCCAACACCTTTTAAAATTCCTATCTCTGCGCTTACCGACACAAATATTGTAGATCAAGTAACCGCATTTGAACGTAAGCTCCCATCTAAGCTTAAGCGTAAGATTAAGAAAATCTTCATGTCAGAAAATAATGTAGAGCGTTACATTATAGATTATGAAGACAAATTTGGTCAGAACAAATTTCAAAATGATGTGCTTAAAACACGTCTAGGAAAAAGAGAGATTGTTGCTATTCCAGATATGGAAACAGACGACATCTTTGCTACGACAGAAAACAACTTTAGAAATCTCATTGACGTATTTGAAGCACCTGCTATCACAGATGTTCAAAAGCAAGATTACAAGGTTAAAATCTTTATGGAGTTCTGGAAAGGTTATGATTTCCTTATAGAAGAACTTGTTTGCTTGGCAAACTATGCCGATGTGACTTACGGTTTAGGAAAAACCGAGAAGAACCAACTTTATTACGGATTTGACGGTGTAACAACGCCTTAAAAAATTTGATTTATGAATAAAGCAGATTTATTAGAAAAAGCAAAAAACCTCGGTATCGATAACGTTACCGAGGATAATACAGTAAAAGAGATTAAAGCAGCTATTGCTGATGTAGATCAAGAATCTCAAGATAATCCTCAAGAAAAACAAGAGGATCAAGCCGAAATTATTTTTAAAGATGATAGAGGCTTAAAATGGACTTTTAAAAAGAGTGCGCCAAAAACAATTAACATAGATGGCAAAATTATGACTCAGCAAGAAATTGCAGATCAAGAAGACATTATGTTAGAATTAGTGTATGGTAACTCTAATTTCTTAACTCAAAAATTATAAAAGATGCCAAATTGTGTAGACCCCATACCATTAGAAAATATTGATTTTTGCCCAACGCAAGAAACAGCTCCAGGAATTAGCGAAGTAGGCGTATATGTAGCTCCTGTAACAGATTTTGAAACTATAGAAAAACCTTTAGAATTAGATGCCGGCACAGATTTAGAAAGCGTAGCTACTATATCTGCAGCCCACACCTTTAAAACAGACAAAGGTTTTTTTAAAGTGTACATTAATCCGGACACGGGATTGGTTGAAACCGCACACGGAGGCGAAAAAGGTAATATTAGTTTTAACAACAGTATTACCGGTACGCTACAAGGCACAGGACCCTTGGTAGCAGGATTTCTAAGAAAGTACAAGAATATGCCTTTAATAATTATTGTTAAAGAGCGTAGCGGTAACGTAAAGCAAATAGGTAGTGAGTTATCTCCTGCTTATTTAATTGAAGTTACTGGTACATCTGGCCAAAAGGTTGGAGATAACAAAAATACCATTGTTAAATTTCAAGATACTCAGAATTATCCTGCTCCAGAATATGCAGGCACAATTCAAGAGTTTCCGGCACCAGCAGGAACATAAGCTATGAGCAAATATTTTAACATACCCCCTGGAGTTTATAACGTGCCTAAATTAGGTAGAATAGACACGATTAATAATAACCTTTCTAACGAAAAGGCATTTGCTGTGTATAGATTACCTAGACGTGTATTCCCTTGGATAAAATTAAATAAAGAATCTGCAAGCTATTTAAAAAAACAAAAGCTTACCGCAGAAGAAGTAGCACAATTAATTAATAATGCTGTTAGCATTGAAGAAGTTGAAATCTTGGGAGACTTAAGCGACACGCAAACAGTCTCTAGAATTAAAGAAACCAAGCTTAAAGCTTTTAAAAACTCAAATAAATCAAACCCACCGAAATCCTAGAGATGGGATTAGGCTTTTTTTTCATAGTTATTTTTAAGTTGATTTAGTTGAAAAGCTCCAGTTATTGCTGGAGCTTTTTTTATGTCCTTTTTTTAGCTGTGTAGGTGGGCCATATTCGTAATATGAAAATAGAGAATTGGTTTAAAAATAAAGATTACAAAGAAGGTGTTGAGATTTTAAAATCTTCTTCATCGGCAAAAGCCAGAATTATTTCGCTCTTAGAGCGGGGTAAATCTAATAGAAATATGGCTTTATTAATCGCTGAACTAAGAAAGTTAAAAAAGGTAAATTTACCGCAGTCTAAAGCCCAAATTACTAGCGCTACCAAACCTAAAAAGGTAAATTTACCGCTTCAAGATGTTAGCGTTCAACAGGAGGCTCTCCGCGCAAAGCAGAAAGATGAAAGCTCTTCTAACTATTTTAAAAAAATTAGATATGGTGAATTACCACCAGAATTAAAAATTCGCTTTAGGCAACTTAAAGATTTGTTTTATGACTTCTGCGATCTTAAGTACCAGCTTAATGACTTGCCAGATGAATTAGAAGAAGAGGCATTAGCGATAATTTTAAAGATGGAAGACTTAGATCAGCAACGCGATGTTATCTGGAAGGAGCTAGACCATTGGCAAAATTTTAAAACCAAACTACCAACAGCCACAGATAATGACTATAGCGACTGGGGCCCGAAAAAGCTATACGCAAAAAAAGCTTCTCTAAATAGCAGCATTTCTAAGATGAATAAACGCTTAAAGAAATGGAATGAAGAAATTGATTTATTGAAAGACAAAGCTGCAATAAAGAAAAAAAGGCAGCAAATTTCTAGAACAGAAAAGAATCTACATAAAAATAAAATTGACCTTCAAAAGATAGAGACCTTATTATAATAGCCTCCCCGCTCTCTTATATTATCTCACCAATTAAAAGATTAAACCTCTCGGTTTACGAGGAGGCAGTTAAATGCCAAATGTATGCCGTGAGGTTTAATCAATAATTGGTGAGAATAACAAATATAATATAATTTAAACAAAGATGAGCGAAAAGATTTATCAGCCACTAGAGTGGCACAACGAAAAAAGAGCGGTTAAAGATTTAGTGCCTTTTGAATTTAATCCAAGAATCCTAACCGAAGACAAGAAAGAGCGGCTAATTAAGAGCATAGAAAAGTTTAATCTTGCTGAAGTTCCCGCAATTAACACTGACAATAAAATTATTGCTGGACATCAACGGGTTAAAGTTTTAATGCTACTTGGCCGTCAAGATGAATTAATCGACGTGCGAGTTCCTAATAGATCGCTTACAGAAGAAGAATTTAAGCAATATAATATAACCTCTAATGTTCCTGCCGGATTTTGGGATACAGATGTACTAGAAGAGCATTTTGCTGATATTGATTTAGAAGAATTGGGTCTTTTTATAGAAGACATACAATTACCCGAAGATTTACTTCCAGAAGATTTTAAAAATGAAGATGAAGGAGATTTTGAACCAGAACCACCACTAGAACCAGTAAGCAAGTTAAATGATGTATATGAGTTTGTATCTAAGCAAAAAGGAATTACACATCGATTAATATGTGGTGACAGCTTAAAAGAAGAAAATTTTGATCTCCTACTTAAAAATGAATTAGTTGATTTGACCGTTACAGACCCTCCGTACAATGTAGATTATCAAGGCGGAGCTGCTAAGAAAAGAGATAAAATTGCGAATGACAAAATGGAGAGTAATTCATTTTATCAATTTTTAGAAGCTTATTATAAAAATGTTTTTGATAAATCTCAAATGGGAGCTCCAATTTATGTATTTCACGCAGATACGGAGGGAGTTAACTTTAGAAAAGCCTTTACAGATGTAGGTTTTAAACTATCACAATGTTTAATTTGGAAAAAGAACTCGATTGTGATGAGTCGGCAAGATTATCATTGGTTACACGAACCTTGTCTTTATGGTTGGAAATTAGGCAAAGCACACCCTTGGTATTCAGATAGAAAACAACGTACCATTTTAGAGTTTGACAGACCATTAAAGAGTGAGGACCATCCAACAATGAAGCCAGTGCCACTTTTGGAGTATCTTATAAAAAATTCTAGCAAGCAAAAACAAATTGTTTTTGATGGGTTTTTAGGTTCTGGCTCTACATTGATAGCTTGTGAGAAAAACTGGAGGCAGTGTAGAGGAATCGAACTAGAGCCGGCTTATTGTGACGTAAACGTTAAAAGATGGGTTAACTATATGCTTGAAAACAACCTTGATTTTGAAGTTTACAAGAATGGCCAAAGAATTAATTTTGAAGATTTAAAAACCTACAATATTAAGGCGAATAAAATCAGTAAAGACTACGTATAAAGGCTTTTAAGTGTTATCTTAGATGTAGTATTAACGCTTAAAAATATAAAAAATGAGACTTTTTTTAGTGCCTAAAAACCTTACAACTGACCCAAACAACAAACAAGGGCAAATCGGAATTTTTCATTCTAAAGATGAAGACATAATAACCCTTAAATTTCCAGATGACCAACTTTGTAATTATTTTGAAGAAGCTTTAATAGAGGTTGAAGATGACGTTTTTTATCCAGAATTTATTTTTCAAACTCAAAATAATTTTATTTTAAGTTTAATTGCACAAGGTAAAATTGATGCAAAGGAGCTCGCTAAGAAAGAGCTCGAAAGAAGATATCTAGATGTACATTTAAATAGGAAATAAGATTATTTAAAATTAAAACAGCCGCTAAATAGCGGCTGTTTTTTTATTTAGGAAGTAAGCATATTCCAATTCAGATTCTACTACAATATTACCCTCTTGATCTTCTTTGGGTTCTGTACTATATCCAAAATTTTTAAAACCAAGATCTGTGAGTGCTTGGTATACGTCATCTTGATAAATAAATGTGCTAGGCAGCACACACGTGACTTGTTTGTAAATTTCCCGTAGCGTTAGTTTTACGGTGTATTCATCCGCTTCAAGCGGACTATTTATAGGGTCATAATTAGATTCTAAAAACTTTTTAATTTCTAAATTCCATTCGGTTTTTGGTACAGACATAATTGGTGAGATTTATATTTTAGTCATTATCATTTTTAAAAACTTAAAGCGTTGTTTTTCAATATGTTAACTCGTTTATCAAAATTAAATTTTATCAAATGTTCGCCGATTGAACACGCCGTAACCTATACTGCTATGACTTATGCCGTTTCATATTTAAGGGAAATATGAAACGGGATTGTGTCAAAAAGTTGAGAGTGGTAAATCTTCGGTCTTTAAATTATTACCAGAAAATTTATTCCAAAACATTTCAAAGATAGGATAGTCAAACGTATCGCTCAGGTGAGTGGCGTGCTCCTGCTCTACTCCCTTCCTTTGCTCTGACCTCTTATCTTTTTCAAGACCACGCCCTCGATCATAGGCTTCGGCGTGTTCCATTGAAACTATAAGGTTAGGGCAATTAACTTTATTAATTCTAATTTTAGGCAGTAGCTTACGTCCATCATCTTTTAGCATTACGTTAATTAATCTAAACTTATCAATGTAACTAGGATTAAGCCCGGTTGTCATATTGTGCACAGTCCAGCCGTGGTTTTCCATTATTTCTTTTGCCTGGTCCGCAAAGGTCATCTTACTATTTGCTGTGCGGTTATTACCCGTCCTGTCGTAATAAAAATAAACAGTCTTATCTAGATGACTTGAATAATAGGGTAGGAATTCTTCAATAAACAGATGATCTAAGATTTTAGGAGACTTCACATAAAATTCTTTTAGAACACGCCAAGTGTTATCTTGTAATTGATGCACAGTCATTGCGTTAATGTTAGCTCCCCAGTCCACAGAAATTATCAGCGGATCGCTTTTAATTACATCTGCATCTTGTTTTGAGTTAAAATGCTTGTCTTGGCTCGTTAAAGGTTCACCATTAAGGTCGCAAAGCGGAATACTCTCAAGGTAACTATTATCCTTATCTGTATAGTAATGATCCTCTGTAAGCTGCGGGTAAAAACCATCGGCAATTTCTTTAGGTCGTATATTCAGCATTTCTGCATTATAAATAAGATCACTAGAATAAGAATCACGCATATACTCAAAATAGTCAGGCCTTACATTTGCCAAATTCCAATGCGCCGTAGCAGAATGAAAAAAGTATTCATTAGGTTTTTTCTTTGCCAACTCTTCCCCATCAATAAACCATTTCCCTTTCTTAGTTAGTGGTGTAGAGCTAACATAAGTTTCAGAAAGCAACCAAGGATTATTAGCACCATAAATATCTGTCTTGGCAGCCCGGTTGGTATTCTTTACATTAATAGAAAGTTTTTCGTTATCTAACAGCGCTGCCTCATCTGCAAGAATCCCCGAAGAATTTATACCACGACCACCATTAGAGCTATTCGGATTATCAAGCCCCACCAGTTGAAATACAGTACCGTTACTAAAATGTATGATGTTTTTCCAGTGGTTAGGCTTTTCGTATGGCATTTTAAAACCTAGTCTCTTACCCTGGCTAGACCCCACCACATAATCAACATCCTCATAAATACCAAAAAACTCAAGCGCCGCCTTTGTAGATTTAAGCGTATTACTCAAAACTTGCGCATAAGTATTACCTACCAAAATAAAAGTAGCACGAGGCAAATGCTTAACCATCATCAACATAAAATAAGCTAGAATAGTACTCTTACCAGTACCACGACCCCACTCTAAAAACTTTACCTTTTGTTGTGCCATAATAGCAACCATCTGGGCAAAATTAAGCGTTATTTTTCTGCGCTTGCCTCTAATCTTCTTGCTCATCTTCAACACTATTTATCTCCTCAAAATCAATTTCAAGAGTATCGCTATTCACATTCATATTCACAGCACCACCCGCCAATATTTGTTGTATAAGCTTCTCATTCTTTTTAGAGATAATTATATCATAATCTTGAGCAGCAATTTTCTCTAGATCAATAGGCGAGTCCATTTCGTGTAAGCCTAGCAGCTTATCCATTTCCTTATCAATTTTTGCTGCCAACTCATAATTCTTATCCTTTAAGGCAAGTTGCAGTAATTTGCTTTTTCGCTCATAAGAAATATAACGATGCGCCTCTTTATCAAACCGCTTAAAAGAACCAAAAAGCATCTCGCAACGTTGTATATCACGATATGCAGTAGCTTGGCTTATACCAAAGGTCTCCATAAGCATTTTTTTAACCTGCTCTGGGCTTCTCCACTCTAGCATACCTACAAAAGCAGCCTCCCATCTTTTTTTAAGCTCTTTATCGGTATCGCTAAGCCTTTGTAGTTTAATCTCATCTGGTGTCTTATCATCCATATAAAAAGACAAGATGTTCTCAAAATGCGTGTTGCTGCTCGCAACTTTTAATTCATTACTAGCCAAATTTCTAAGTTTTACCATAAAAATCAACATAACCACCCATCAAAAAAAGGACATCAAGCGGTTGTCCTTTTTTTTAGCAGTTACCTAGGCCATATTCGTAATATGAAAGAAACCGTGTATTTAAAAGATGTGCTTAAAGAAATGCGAACGCTAAACCAAGAAGGCTTAGCCGTAAGGTTTGACATAGCCTACCGCAGCTTTAATCGTAATAGCAAGACAGGCGGTAAGATGTACCGCTACCAAAATGCAAAACTGGTAATGAATGAAAAGCCAATAGACCCCACGAGTCTATTTGCATTACAAAACTTCAAGCCTAAAGAAAAACGTGAGATAGTAAAGAAAAACCCTAACCATTTCACCAACAAAACAAGAAATATAAAGCTTGAAAACGGCCAAATAAAAAAAATAAACATCAAATACATTATAGAGTTTAACGGCAAAAACGTAATACCATAATGACAAATATAAAATCAGTTTCAAACTACTTAACCTTTGGACTAGGAAAGGCTGCAGCATTTCGTATAGACGAAAAAAAAGATCATACCAGCGTAAAACCAAAAGAAACAAATAGCCAGAGTAAAATTGCAAAATGGGGCGATGACAACCGCTACCCGCAAAACTTCCTAAAAATGGTAAGAAAAAATGGTGCTGCCGGTGCTTCTTACAGATTTTTAAAAGCAACACACTACGGCCAAGGCTTTAAACTTCACGAAGTTGATGCTACAGATGACGGCAAAGAGCAAAAAAAAGTAGTTCCACTAGCCTCGCAAAAAGAAATCAATGAGTTTTTTAAACGCAGCAAAATGCAGCGAGTATGGTTAGAAATAATACACGATTTAGAAACCTTTACCCTGGCTTTTCCAGAGTTCACCATCACCAACGACTATTCTGAAATATACACCGTAAGAAGGCAACCCACCGCAAAGTGGCGTTTTGAAAAAATGAATCCTAAAACAGGACTTATAGAGCACGCCTACTTCTGCCACAATTGGCAAGCCAATACCAACCCAGAAGACAAAGAATATGTAAAAAAGGTAGCAGTTGTAGACAGTTATCTATCTGCAGCTGAAATCAAAGAATATTGCAAAGCAAAAAAAATACACAAATTTGTAATGCCTATTTTCTATCCTTTAATGGATGAAATCTACTACCCAGAACCCGACCACCATTCGCCTTACCGCAATGGCTGGATGGAAGTCGTAAATAACATACCAGCATATAAAAAAGCATTCTCAAAAAACCAGCTTAACATCAAACATATGGTGTACATAAGCGAGGAGTATTTCACAAGAACATACGGCCAAGACTGGGATAAATTTACAACCGATAAAAAACAAGAAATAAGGCAACACCTTTCAGACTCAATAGACGATCACCTATCCGGTAACGAAAACGCAGGAAAGTCTATACAATCAACCGTTTTTAAAGACCGCGAAGGCAAATGGGTAAAAGGCATAGAGGTAGTACCGCTTAAAAATGAAGGCAACGATGGTGACGGCAAAGGACTTTTAGATGCCGGCACTGGTAATCAAGAAATAATGAATGCAATTGGTACAGACCCCAACCTAATGGGCACGGGCATACCTGGCAGTAAACTAGGTGGCGAAGGAGGCAGCAACAAACGCGAAGCATTCAGCATCTTAAACTCGCTATTCAAATCTAAGCGCGAAATTACCCTAGACATCTGGCGCCTTATTAGAGATTACAACGGCTGGAATCAAAACTTAGAAGGAGACTTTGCCGTAAACAACCTCACAACATTAGACAAAAACCCAACGGGAACACAAAACGAATTATAATGGCTACACTAGTAAAAGACATAGATACGGTAAAAAAGCACGCAACAGTAAACTTCAATACAAATTTTAATGTGTTGCAGCCTCACATCCGTCAAGCGGAAAGAAAACACTTAAAACCCGCTATAAGCAAAGAACAATTACAAAACTTAGCAGCAGGAAACAATACAGGCAAAAAACTAGAAGTACAAGAACTACTAGAAGAAGCATCGGTTAACCTAGCACTTTTGCGTTATTCAAAAACAGCAATCATAAGCATTGGCAACAACGGCCTGTTAATTACCACCGCCGCAAATGCAAAACCTGCAGAGTGGTGGCAAGTAAGAGATTTGCAAAGAGAGCTATACAAAAGCGGCACAGACGCAATAGATGAAGCACTTGAAATAATGGAAGAAAATACCGCAGACTTCCAAGAATGGCAACAATCAAGCAGTTATACAAAATTTAAAGAGTTATTTACCCACACTACCGCAAGCTTTCAAAATTGGTACAACATTAATAACAGCCGCATAACCTTTTTGCAGCTTCGGCCACACATTAAAAGAACAGAAGATAAATACTTTAAAGCCTTACTGGGCCAAGATACAATAACGCAAATCAAAGAGGCAAGCAGCGATGAAGAGAAAGAGGCCTTAAAAATTTGCCAAGCAGCGCAAACAATGCTCACAATTGCAGAAGTAGCAGATGAAGGCCTATTCCTGCTCACAAAAAACGGACTAATGCTTATGACAGATGAAGTGCAGGGAGAAAGCAAGCAAGGCATAAGCACACAAGAGCGCGAACACTTAAAATTTAAAAAGCAACAAGACGGCAATGAGTATCTCAAGCAGCTCTTGAAATTGCTCAATAGCAACTTACAAACCTTTTCACACTTTGCAAATAAGCAAAAAACAGAGGCAATAAAAACAACCTACAACAAGAAAAGCTTACTAAGCATTTAATGTCCTTTTTTTTAAAAGCCAATAGCGCAAAATTGCATAAAAATAATCAAGATGCCCGCAGCAAGACCATCATCAAATTTTAAAGATAAAACAAATATAACCCCCTCGGTTAACAGAAAAACAGAAGCAACAGCAGAAGACTTTCAAGAAGCGGGGCAAATATTTGACGATCACGCAAACCGCATAGATCAATTAGAAAATGAACTCTACCACCAAGATTTCATTGGCTATTTTTCTAGCCTAGCCAGTTTGCAGGCAAACTACCCAACCGCCCCAGATCAATCTTTTGCAATAATTGTAAACGGCGCAAATGTACCGCAAGAAATATACAGGTACATCAACAACACTTGGACAGCCTCACAAACCTACAAGGCTATTCTTACCTACCCAACAAAGGCAGACTTCCCAAACCCCGGGCAAGAAGAAACCTTATACTTTGCAAAAGACAATAAAAAATCTTGGTTGTGGTATGACAGCAAGTATAATGACATCACACCAGTTGGCGGAGCTGCCGGTGCTGTCACCGCCTCAGACGTTGCTGTAGACTCTACCCTACTCGCGCAAACAGATGGCGCCACACAAGAAGAAGTTAACGAAGACTTTGACACCGCTATAACCGCAAATGAGCAGCAAGCAGAAGAAAACCGCACAGAGCTTGAGAGCCTTAACGCAGCGGCTGTTAAAACAACCGCACAAACATTAACGCCTACAGAGCAACAACAAGCAAGAGAAAACATTAAGGCAGCGTCAATCCCTATTTATACAGATTGGCAAGATTTCACCTATTCTTCTAATGCTACACTATCTGGGCGAGAGCAATTAAAATATAAGAAGATAGGCAACCGAGTTTTGCTAAAAGGTGGCGGAGAAATGAACGATAGTGCAAATTTAGTGCATATAGGTACTTTGCCAGCCTCACACGCTCCAGATGTGCCTAGAACCTTTGTTTACGATATGCAGACCTTTATAATGCGTTTGCAAATAGACGAATATGGAGCCGTTTTTTTGATGCGCAATGGCACAGGAAATAAGTCTTTTTACATCGATATAGAATTTATACAAGAAATTAATTATGTAACCCCTGTTAACCCAAGCACACAGCAGTTTATCCAACAAGGTTTCATCGAAGATGGTTTCATCGAATAACACAATTTATTATGCAACAAAAAAATATTAGAGAATTTAATGGGCAGCAATATACCACACAAGAGGCTGCCGAATGGTTAAAAGAACTAGACGACAGAACAAAGTCTAACGAAAATGGTTATAATTCTGTAGGAGAGTTGGTGGGTAAAGTGAAAGAAACAGAAGATAATATTGATGAAATTTCTGAGGTAAAAAGTATATCAACAAATCTGCTAAACAAAGATTTATTTGTGTTAGATGAAGCGTATGACAATGTAGATGGTACTATTTTTGCATCGGCAGGACGAGGTAGAACACATAAGTTAGATTGTTTACCAGGTCAAAATTACACTTTCACAGGAGGTAAAGCGGATTATTTATATGCATTATTCTGGGATTCCACAGACAACTTTCTATCCTCTGTAAATCTTTCTAGTGGAATAGATACCACTTTTACGCCTATTGCAAATGCTGCAAAAATGGCGTTTAATTTTGCTAATTCTGACGCATCAGATTATGTAGACACTTTGCAACTTAATGAAGGTGATCAGGTGCTTCCTTATGAGTCTTATAATAACTTGAGTAGAAAAATTAAGAAATCTGCCTTACCAAAATATATAGGCGGAGAAGCCTACGACCAAACCTTAAACACGACAGATAGTGTTGAATTTGCTAGTGTAAGGGTTTCTGGACTAGAATTAGATTTACCTACAAGCTCATCAGGTTTAGCTGCTGGTCAAGCTTGGGTTGATACATCGGCAGGAAATGTAATTAAAATTGTGTAAAATGAAAGTAGTATTTCTTCCAAAGAATAATGTAAGTGCTAAGGTGTGTAATTTTAAATGGGGAGCTAAAGCAGCTATAAGTCAATGTACAGATTTATATTCAACTCCTTCATCTAATGCTGCTGAAATGATAGGGTTGAAGTATAACATTAAGCCTACTTTTTTTATTCGTGTTCGTGATGCTAAACCTTTAGGGGAAAATGGTGTTGAAAGAACAGGTAGGTGTGGTTTTGGCGTTTATTTTCAAACATCGCAATGGCATAATGGCACAACGGTCGAAACTATTCCAGACTATTACAGTGCAACTTGGTCAAGTGCAGGTGCATCAGCTTTCGCAAATGTGATTGCTGGTAATTCTAAGCCTAATAGATACCCTAATCACGGTCAAGAGTTATATGATGTAAGTGGTGGGGTATATGGTTATGACTCTGTTAATCAAATTGCAGGCAGTAATAACCTAGATGAAATTAAACTTCTTGCTGAAGATTCTTCAAATGAGTTTTTTAAAAAAATCGGAAAAAACCCTTCATCTCTTAGCTATCAAAATGGAAAAAATGAATGCGCACCCTTTATGATTGATTATTTTTTGTTTGGCAGAAATTCCAATAGTACTTCGCCAAGTGCAGATGGGCGAACAGCTTATGGTTATGATAAAAATAATAGTCAGTTTTTAGGATTTCCAAATCAAGCTTTTTCTCGATTAGACAGGATTAATCAAGCAGCTACCACAAGGTTTTGGGATAATGGGAAAAATATAACACACGTTGAATCGCAAGTTGCTAAAGCAATTTTAGAAGGGGGTTGGTATAACGATTTTATTCATTATCATAGCGCATATAGTCAAGGTACTTTTGATACCATTGAAAATATGTATAATGCGATTAATACGCAGATAGGCTCAGATTTAGTTTGGCGATGCAGTTATGGTGAGGCAGCAGAATATTTCTTTTTACGTGAAGCTATTGATTTAGTTGTAGCTAATGAAAAAGCAAATAAAATAAGGGTTTTTCTTAAAGTTTTAGAAACTTTTAATTTTTCTTTTGATAAAATAAACACTCCAATTAGTGTAGAAGTAGACCTAACAGGTACCTATTTACAAGGTAAGGAAGTTAAGTGCGCTCAAGGTACGGTTTTAAAAAGTTCTGCAAATAAAGTAGTGATTACCACAAGACTTAAAAATCTTACAAATGGAGTTTATTCTTTCGTGTTAGAAGAAAGTGCAGAAGATGTATCAATTAATTTGAATGTGCCAACGGCAACAAAATCTGTAAATGGTGATATAGTAACAATCACTACTGATTTGCCTACAAAAGCGGTTTTGTTTTCAAAAAATGATGCGACTGCATATAACTATCAAGTTAATGAAAGAATTAATGAGTTTTCTACAGAACATATTTTTGACATTTCTAATTTAACAGGGGCTGTTGTAGGTTTTATCACCGCAAATGAACAATCAAATTTAATACAAATATAAAATGAAAACAATTCTTAAAAACATCGCTCAAGGCGGATTGCTGCACGTAATAATAGCGGCAATACTATTCGCCATTTTTGAAAAAACAGAAGATACCCACGCTATAGCTGCAATTGTAAGTCTAGGCGCAATCATCACCTACGTGATTATCAACTGGGTGAGAAACTACAGTAAAAACGGCTGGCACTACTTTCAAATGGGTGTAGGCGTTATTGCAGCAGCATTCATTATAATAAAAACTGTATTATGAAAAATTTTATCCGCGAAAGCATCGCAAAAATCAAAAAAGAACGCTGGCACTTGCACGCGTTAGTGGCCTTCTTAATTGCTTTATCAGCAAATGTGTTATTTCTATCTCCTTATAAGCCCTTTTATATGGCATTAGGAGTGGCATTCCCCGTATTTTTTCTATCGTGGTTCTGGGAAGAATACCACAAAAAAACAAGCAAAGCAAAGTTCTCGTGGAGCGATATAGGAGTCGGTACCTTGGTAGCCTTCCTATTCACGCTCTTATATCAATTAATAAAGCAGCACCTTTTTTAAGCTGCGCAAAAAACACCTAACAATGAAATTCATCACAGAAAATTTAAGCGTATTGGTGCCCTACCTGGCATCTGTAGTAACCTTTTTTGGAGGTTACAAGCTTAGAAAAATTAAGTTAAAAACAAGCGAGGCAGATGCTTTGAGTAATATTCAAAAGGTATATGACACCCTAACCGAGCAGATAAAAGACGAAGTGGCAAATTTGCGTGATGACCTTAAAGAAGTGAAAAGCGAGAATAGAGATCAGCGCAAAGCTTTAATCTTATTGCAAGAAGATAACCGCAGTTTGCATAAGCAAATATCTAGCCTTATGAGCGAGAACAACGCCTTGAAGATGGAGTTGGCAAAATTGAGAAATGAAAACAAGCAGCTAGTAGAGCAGCTTCAAAAATACAAGCGAAAATGAGTAATGAGAAAGCAATAGAAATTCTATCCGCAATGAACGCCTGGAGGCGAAACGATAGCGATGAGCCTAAACCAATGCCGTATAGCCCGAGTGAATTTGGAGAGGCTATAGATCACGCTATAGAAAAACTACAAGAGTTATGAATCTAAATCATCAAATTACAGAAAATTTCAAGCTTAGCGAATTTGTCTTAAGCGACTTCTATAATGATGAGCAGCAGCAAAGAGTAATTAATTCCTTGACCCCTCAAATTATTGCTAACATTCAGCAATTAGCAGAAAACTTGCAAACAATTAGAGATGAAATTAATGCGCCTATTTCAATTAATATAGCTTTTAGGCCAGTATGGTGGGAGCACTTGCAAGGGCGCAGCGGTAGGAGTCAGCACACCCTAGGCAAGGCCGCTGATATTGTTTGTTCATTGCTGCCTAGCGAGTTAAGAAAAGTGATCTTTAGACTTATTAAAGAACGTAAAATTAAGAATGGCGGTGTAGGCTCTTACAGAACCTTCACGCATTATGACATTAGAGAAACCCCAGCAAGATGGTAAGAATCATAAAAATAATACTACTTATTTTGGCCGCTGTGGTCTTAACCTCCTGCCGGAGTAAAAAAGTAGTAAGCGAAGAGCGCGAAGTAGTGAAAGTAGACACTATCTTTCAAGAAAAAAAAGTGGTAGATACCCTTATTGTAGAAAAAGTTAAGGAGGTAACCAAGCCCGTATATTTTGAAACAAAAATACCTTGCAACGAGAACCAAAGCGGAAAAATAGGCAGCGGTGAGCATTACACAGAATACGAGATAAAAGATGGTGAGCTGTACTTGAAAACAAATATAGATAGCCTAGTAAATAGCAAAGAAGCTTACTACCGGTCAAAATTTGTAGCAGACAGTATAAGCATAAGAAAGCAATTAGAAGAAAAATACAGCTCCCAAGAACGTATAAAAGTGTACGTTTACCCTTGGTGGGTCTGGTTACTCGGCGCAGGAATGTTAATCTTTGCCGTGCTGTGGGTCCGCTCCAAATTTTTGCCGTAAATTTATATATGCTAGAAATAATCTTATATATAATCGGTTGGCTATTTGGTCTTTGGGTGTTATCTAACCTTAAAAACATTTATAAAAAATGGTAATAGATATTAAAATTCCGCAAAGCTGGGATGATCTTACAGAAAGTCAATTAAGACAAATAGCATTAAACCTTGAGCAATTTCGAGAAATGCCAGAGAGCTTTCAAAAATCAGCTAAAGGCATCAACCGCTTGTATGCAAAAATCATAAAAACCTTATTGTCAAAAAACAATTTCATAAAGCGTTATTTTGCTTTTAGGCAAATACCCCCAGCAAATTACTTAGATCATTTAAACTTTGTGCTTTTGCAAAACAACCGCCAAAAATTTCCTTCGGCTTTTTACATAGCGGCAAAAAAATACGTTGGTCCTTCACCAAGGTTACAAAACCTAACAATCAAAGAATTTTCTTTTGCAGATGCAATGTATTATCAGTATAAAAAAACACAAAACATTCATTTTCTTAATTTATTATGCGCAACGCTTTATCGCCCGGTAGACAAGTTAGACACATCAGGCATAGACAAAAGAAAGCCTTTTAACAAGATTACCACCCAGCAAGCTGCACCAAAAATTAGCCGCCTATTACACAGTAAAAAACTAGCAATTTTATATGCTTATGAAGGCTCTAGAAATTATATAGTAAGCCTATACCCTAGCATATTTCCAAAATCAGAAACTACACAAGAAGAAGCTTACACGCCTTTTGGTAAACTATTACATTATAAAATAGGCTTTGACCCATATAAGATTAAAGATACAGAAATGCTTAACCTACATGATTTTTTTAGCATATATGAGAATGAATTGAAAGAACTTCAAAACCAAAAGTAATGAGACCTACGCACAAACCTATTATAGACTACCTAGAAAATCTAAACAAGCAGTTGGTAGATTTTCAAGAAGACTCTTTCTTTAGAGTAGACCTAGATGAGCTTTTTGGTGCCTTTCGCTCGGGTATTAGCTTACCTTGTATGACCGTAGAATCACCAGAGGCAGATGCAGCAAATAGCACAGTAAGCGCATCAGCAATTGCTCGTCATCCCGCTTTTACAATTTTACAAGCCCCACAAAATGGTAATTTTGCAGAGCAAAACACAATGTTAGATCAATGCGAACAAATAGGCCTAAAGATTATAGCAAGAATGCGCCTAGATGCCAGTAACCCAGAAACTATAATATATAACAAGTTTAAAGCCAATAGCGTGAAATATGTAAAGGTAGGTCCTATTTTTAATGAGCAACTTTACGGCTACCGCTTTAGCTTTACTTTAGAAGATAATGAGCCACTTAAAGTAGATGCAGCAGATTGGCTAGACTTACAAACTACCTGCTAAATAAGCCCCGTTTACACGGGGTTTTTTAATGTCCTTTTTTTACACCCCTACTCTTGCCAAATTGCTTAAAAATAGCAGAATGGCCAGAAATCCAGAACAGCAAAAAATATACAATAAAGAACGCTACATTGGTCGTAAAGCGGCAAAAATGGCGCAAGACTATGTGTTGCAGCTGCTCAAGCAGCAATTACACATTCGCAATCAAGGTGACCCCAAAAAAAATATAAAACCCATTCTAGAAGCCACAAAAGTGCGTGCAAAAATGGGTAACTATCGCTTATTGGGTTTAAATTTCACTTCTTCAAAAATTGGTTTTATTCTGCATTACGGCCACGTTGGTACAAGGGGCGCTTCAACCGTAATTTTAGAGGCACAGCGCTACCATAAAAACGCTACCCAAAGAAAGGCTACCCAAGTAGACCTGCCAGCAAAAGAATTCTACAATAATATTTATGCAAAATCTGGTGCATTAGACTATCTCGTGAAAGCACTCGCAGAAACCAGAATAGATGCTATTAAAGCAACTGTAAATAGTCTAGTAGTACAACTTAACACTCAAGAAAATGGCAGTTAATAACTCGCAATTTAATCTTACCATACGCGTAAATGGCAAAGAAGTAAAAAATACGCTTAATGGCGTAGGCAAAGAACTAAGGTCTTTGCGCGCCCGTACAAAAAATTTAACCGAGGGGACAGAAGAATGGTATAAGGCCAATAAAGAATTGGCAAAAACCGAGAAGATATATGATGATCTTAAGAAGAACCAACGCGAACTTTTAAACGAGACGAAAAAAAGCATCGCCGCTCAAGAAGATCAAAATGCCGCTTTCGCTGATTTTTCAGATAATGTAGGTCAAGCTTTTGCAGCCCTAAGAACGGGTGATTTAGTAGGTTTTAGAGCTGCAATGTTAGGAGTTGCAGGAGGCCTAAAGGCAGCAACAAAAGCAGGTCTTGCGTTTATAGCAACACCTATAGGGGCAACCATCGCGGCGCTGGGTACAATTGCCTTTGCCACCAAAAAATGGTTTGATTACAACAAGGCGGTGAGCCAAACCATTAAACTCACAGAGCAGCTTACAGATTTTAGCGGTGAGCGGCTTTCGCAATACAGAGCATCTGTACAAGCCACGGCAGATACTTTTGATAAAGATTTTAACGATGTGTTAAGAGCCGCCAACAACCTTTCAAAACAGATGGGTATTACTCAAGAAGAATCGCTTGAGCTCATTAATCAAGGTTTTGTGAGGGGCGCAGATGCGCAAAACGATTTCTTAGACAAGGTAAAAGAATATCCTGTACAATTTAAGAATGCCGGATACTCTGCACAAGATTTTATAGATATTGCCACCCAAGAAGCAACTGGTGGCATATATGGTGATAAGCTTTTAGACGCCATTAAAGAGGCAGATTTATCGCTAAAGGAGTTTACAAACACACAGCGCGAAGCACTAGAGAACGCATTTGGAAAAAAGTTTGCAGACGAAATGGCAAAAGGTTTAAGCGAGGGTAGCATCACCACACGAGATGCCCTTAACCTAATTATGCAAAAGTCTGATGAAATGGGGCTCAACCTGCAGCAAAAACAACAATTAGTTGCAGATGTCTTTAAAGGTGCGGGTGAAGATGCAGGAGGTTTTGAAGAAATTCTTAACCAAATAAACGAAGCCTTTTCAGAACAAAATAAAGAGCTAAGCGAGACAGAGCGCAGCACACAACGCCTTGTCACCGCAAATAAAGAATATGAGCAAGCATTAGCCAGCCTTTTTGATGCTTCGCAGTCTGGTTTTCCCGCTATGCTCAACAACCTAAAGTCTATTGGTACAGAAATTTCCACCAATATACTTACAGGAATTAAAAGAATGTTCACCGGTATAGAACAGCTTAAGCAGCAAGCCGGTTTAAAGGGGCAAAGTGATGCCGTTAAACAAATTGTTGAGAACACTAAAGAATTTGGCACCACATTCGCCGAAGAGGCTCAAATACAAATGGATGCCACCGCTAAAAATATTGAGCGGTTATCAAAAAAAGTGCAAGAGCAAAAAGATAGTTGGTTTGGTTCTTCTAAAAAATATGAAGAAGAGCTCGCCGAACAAAAAGCCTATTTTGAAGAACTTAAATTAATAGCCCAGGGAGAAAGCCAAGAGCTGCAAGTTTATCTAGATGAAATTAAATTTGGAGAAAGCAACACCGGTACTTATACACCAACTCAAGATAAAAACAAAGAAAAAGCTGATAAGAAGGCAGAGAAAGAAGAGCAGGATAAACTAGACAGAATAAGAAGATTTGAAAAGCTAAAAAAAGCTTTATTAAATGAAATTGAATTACAAAATGAAGAGGAAGAGCAAGCAAAAGAAGAGTTAAAGGAGGAGCAGCGTTATGAAAAAGAACAAGCCGCACTAGAGGATTTAAAGTTAACAAAAGAAGAGCAAGATGCCCTGTTGGAGTTGATGGAAGAGAGCCACCAAAACAGAATGTTGGCCATACAAGAAAAATTCCAAGAAAAAAGAACAGCAGAAAATCAAAAGTTTTATGATGATCTTATTGCAGCTCAAGAAAACTTAGAGGCAGCAAAGAGCAACGCCATGGCGATTGGTATATCAAATTTAAAAAACTTCTTTGGAGATTTTGAAGGTATATACAAAGCGTTATTTTTACTTGAAAAAGGATTAGCTATTGGCGAAATTATCACCAATTCATCAAAGGCAATTGCCGTGGCAAAAGCCAACCTAGCTACCATACCCGCATTTTTACCACCCGGTATACCAAACCCTGCCTTTGCTTTAGCAGCTGCTACAACTTCAAGTCAAATATTAGCTACCAAAATTACCGCTGCAACTCAGATTGCCTCAATCGCTGGCCAAACCCTAACAGGATTTGCAGATGGTGGTTTTACAGATATGTTTGGTCAAGGCTATAAAGACGCTACAGGCCACGAAGTAGCCGGTGTTGTACATACAGGCGAGTATGTGGTGCCAAAAGTTGTGCGGCAAGACCCAGAGGTTCCGCAAATTCTTAATTACTTAGAAACCAAAAGAAAAAAGAAATTAGGATTGTATGCAACTGGTGGTGAAACCAATCAAAGTACTTCATCTTCAAATCAAGATTATATAGATAATAATAATATGCTAATGCAAATGATGCAAGCATTTATGAATAAACTAGATCAACCACTAGAAGCCCCTATTTATTTTGGTCCAGAAGCCGAATTAAAAAGACAAGAGCAACAAAAAAAACTAGAACAAATTATAAATAACTCAAAAATTAAAAAATAATGGCTACTCCTATTTTTAATCCTGCGGTACTATCTTACAACTACCAGAAAAATTCAGGCTTGGTGCCTAGCCAACAGTTCACCATATTTTTAGGCGACAACCCTAACTTAGATTTTCAACTTAACACGTTGCAGTTAACTGGCCCCAATTGGCTTACCTTTATTTTTGATAAGTTTACCTATGATGGCAATAATAAGGTTGAGTATGCATTCTTTAACATAGCCATTAATCCGCAATTTGCAGATAATCTTGCCGTTGGCTATCATCAAGATAATGTTAATTTTAGTATCAAATTCACCGATACTGCTTTGCCGTTAGGTACTTTTACCTACTCAAAAACTACTACTGCAAATGTTCAAGTATCAGAATATCAACAACTAGAGGTAAACCCCACACAATTTAATTTTAATGAAGTAGTGGGTAACCCCAACCCGGCAGCCGTTTATTTTACTATACAAACACAAAACAACTGGTCTATTACACCCAACCAAAATTGGTTAAGTTTTAGCGCTACAAATGGTTATGGCAATGACACTATAGCGCTCTTTGTAGATATTTCTGGTCTTGCAAAAGGTTATTACACTGCCAGCTTCTTGGTAGACGATGGTAACACGACAAAAACAGGAAATGTAGCCATTAATATGGCGGCAAATGGTCAAGAAGAAGAGTTTTTATTGGCTACGCCAAATGCTCTTCAATTTTCTATTGAATATTTAGAGGCAGCTACCACCCAAAAAAATATTGTAATACAAACCTCGCAGCCCGTAAGCATAAGCACCACAGAAAGTTGGTTAAACCTACAGCAAACCAACTTTGCTGCAGGAACACACATTTTAAATGTCAACTTACAAAACACATCAAATTTAGCTATTGGCAGCTACCCTGCAACCATTAAGCTAGATAATGGCATAAAAGAAGAATATATAAATGTGTTGCTCATTGTAAGTAAAGAAGAAGTAAGCGGTCTTTATAATGGAGCCTTTTACTTTTCAGAATCACGCCCAAAACTCGTGTTAACCACTCCCAATCAAAATAAAGAGGCGGTGCTAGATTATACCGTACAAGCCACTAGAGGGATTAAGAAATACCAACAGAAAGTACCTTTTTACAACAATAATTTAAATAGGGTAATAGGTCAAGAAACCAATTTGCTTTTGCAAGCAGAATCTTTACCAAATGTAATTATTACCAGCTTTGTCGCCATGTTAAATCCGTTGCAAATGGCTTTAGAAATTTCAGATAAATACATAAATGGTTTAGAGCTTAATCATCGTATAAACTATGGTAACTTAAGATTTATAACGGGATTAAATCCGCTTCAAGCGCTTAAAGAAGATTTTATAGAGATGCACATTCTGCGCTATATAACCGTTAATGGCTCTGGCAATCAAGGTCAAGGCGAGGCACCTATTGGTCCTATTGCCCCAGCTTCTTTACCGCACGAATATAGGCTTACGCATTTACCTTTAAAGGTTTATGCACCAAAAGACGGCTTGTTGGCTTTTTCATTTTATAGCGATAATACGCCCGCCCAATGCGATTTAACCTTTGTAGATTTAGAAGATAATGTATCGGTTAGCTTTATACCTAATCCTATTCGCGCAGATTTAATTACTTGCTTTATCAATTTAAATGATTATGATCTTGAGCCTGGGGAGCAACTACAAATAGCTTGTAGCCTTATAGAGTGTACGGTGGTTATTAAAGAAAGCAAGCTACCTACCACTCAAATAATTTTTGAAAATCAGTGGCAACTGCCAGAGATTTTTAATTGCACGGGAGAGGTAGAAGTAGATTTTCAAGAAGACTCAGAAACCACAACTATAAGCGTAGATGGTAAAGAATACACCAAAATTTTAGAGAGCAAAACCCCTCAAAAATTTAGAATAAACACGGGTAACATCTATACCGAAGAAGAAGTAGCACAACTAACGCGAATTTTAGAGTCTAAAAAAATATGGATTAAAATTGGTGATTATAAATATGAGGTGGTGCGAAATTTCTCTAGTCTAAAAAAACACGCTACTAGAAGAAATGAGAGAGAATTTATTTTAACTTTTGAAACCGCATTGGTATGATTTTACTGCAAGCTCCTACTTTTCAAATAGACTTAAGTGCTTATGGTGTAAAGCTTAATGAAGAAAGCGATTTATTTTCAGACAACATCTATAAATCTTATAGTTTACCATTTACCATTAAAGCAGATGAAGAGCTATTGGTAAAACTTGGTTTGCCAACTTTGGGTAATATACAAAACATTAACCAAGAGATAAAATGCCGTATTGTATTACCTAACCGCCATTTACCAGCAACCTTATTTTTAGGTGAAATGAGAAATCACAACCTAGAGTGCAATATTACCTATGGTAAAAATAACCTTGCTGTATATGATGTAGCCCTTAAAGATTTGCCTTGGCCCTTTATAATTCCCAACGAGCCACTTATAGATTTTGCAAAAAATCAAACACAAAACTCTTGGCCCAACAGCCAAATGGCTTTTCCTGTTGTGTATGCTCCAGATATCGTAAAGGGCGATGAATACGATAAATTCTTAGGTTTTGTAAATAATTATGACACGCAAAATGATAAGTATATAGAAAACGAAATTGTACAAGAGCAAGATGATCAAGGCGCAAACATAGATGTGTATTACAATAAAAACGTGATGCTGCCTATGCCTTATCTTCTAGAAATTGTAAAAATGGGTTACGCACAAGAAAATAAAAAGGTGGTGGGTGCCGCCTTACTAGATGAAGATTTAAAAAGAGCGGTTTACTTTCCTAAAGGTTACTTAGAGAAATTTGCGGCAAACGAGTATGCGCAAATAAGTTTTACAACCCGATCTGGTGTAGATAGACTTACTCCGAATTCACCGCTTTACAATGTGTATGATTACCGCTTTACCCCAACCAAACAAGGCACTTATAAATTAGACTTATTTATAAATTTACCTCCTGGGCTTGCCTCGGCTTTTTTTCTTACGGTCTTTAGAGAAGATGCACTTTCTCAAGCTTTAACCGCTGTTAAAAGCTACCAATCTTTTAACACGCGTGTGCAAATACAGGAAACGCTAACCTTTAATGTAGAAATTCAAGATACTTTAGACCCCGTACTGGTAAGGTTGGCTATACCCTACACAGATGTAAATATTGAAGAATACAACAGTTTAGAGTGGAAATATGACGAAGGTAGATTAAATGTATTCCCACAAATTTTTAACCTTGCCAATTTTATGCCAGATTTAAAATTTGGCGAGTTTATGAATGAGTTAAAAAACTGGTTGAATCTTGATGTAGATGTACAAGAAAATTATGTTAAAATAGATTTTGTAAAAGACTCTATATTACAACGCCCAAAAGTAAATCACGAACATTTAGAACTGGTAAGCCCGTTATGGCGAAATAACAATAACAGAGTTTACGTGCTTAAATATTCAAATGGCGATGAAATATATTATGACAAAACGGGTCAAGTATATCAAAAACCACGTGATGGGCAAGAAGCTATAAATATAGATATGGATGTACAACCCTTAGAGGTAGAAAGCAATAAAAGTATAATTACCGCCAAAGCTCCAGAAGAAAGGGCAAAAATAGATTTTATCTTGCACGATGCCCCTAGCGTATTTGTTAACCCGAAAATAGCTGAAAATTTAAGTTTGCAAGAAGTGGCAACAAAAAACTGGTTCCCTTGGCTTCGCTTTCGCGTTAATTCAAAAACTTGTAAAGAAGAATTTGAATGCAGCATACACGAAGAAGTAGAGCTTAAACCTTTAAGCTACAAGTATAAAGAACTACTCATTATAAAGAAGTTAAACAAAAAGTTTTTAAGTGAGAAACGTATGCGTGTAGAGATAGAGGCCGAGTCTTTCTAAATATCTAAAGTGTAAATGTCGCTATGATCTGCCGGGATAGATCGCTTATGTTTACGCAAATAATTTTTTATGCCGCTTACAGACCTATGCCCTGTAAGTGGCATTAGTTTAAACAAAATTTCTTGTTCACCCATACCTTTATCAACCAAAGAGTTATAAAGATTAAGAATAGCCGTGTGCCTTACAGAATAGAGGCTGTAATAACGACCATAACCAAGTTCATTTTTAATGTCGCGAAAACGTTTAGAAAAATGATCTACCCGGCTTTTTAATTTGGCACCATTCCACTCTGCCGGTTTACCTTCTGCGGTAAATAAGTGATAGTTTGCAGGGTATTTATCTATTTGCATTTCATTTAAGGTAGGCTTTATTTTATGAATTAAGCGCCTATAACTCAGTAATTCGGTTTTTGTTTTAACACTTAAAAAAAAGTTTTCGATATCAATATCTCCTACTTTTAGTCTACAAATCTCTATAGGTCTTAAAATAGGGTAAATCATAAACCTTAAAAAATGCAATAAGTAAGGATCATTTTTTAAAATGTATTTTTTAATATCATCTAATTCTTTAACCGTAAAAGCTTTGTTGTTCACCGGTTCTTGATCTACTTTAGGTACTTGCTTAATAAAGTTTAAAGGTATAAAACGCTCGTCTTGTAAGATAGTAAAGAGAGAAGATAAAGAGCGTTTATGATTATTTATCGAAGTACCACTTAAACCTTTTTTAGTTTTTTGATTTACATAATCAAAGCGTAAAAAATCCCAAAATTCATAAAACTTATCAATATCAAAATCTTTGACATCAAGCCCTAAATAACCATTTTTATAAGCCCAATCTTTAAATCTATTAAGATGAAAGTTGTACCCATTTAGGGTAGCTTCAGCTTTATTTGCCTCTAAAATTTTATAGGCATACGCCAAAGCTTTTTCTAAGGTAATAGACTTTCTATTTATTTTTTTTGAAGAAGCTATATTTTTAGTAACAGGATTCCACCCTCTTTGTAAAGCCGACTCAATAGCTTGTTTTAAGCTTTTAGCTACTGCCTCTCGCTCTTTAAGTGTTTTATAGCGATTGATGCCTTTTTGATACTGAAATTTCTTTTTAAATTTACCCGTATTCTCATCCCGCCAGTAAAAATAAACGTGCCACCTTTTTTTAAGAGTAACCTTACCATCTATTTTTGGTTTATAAATGCTAATTTTAGAATAGGGTTTCTTTTTCATTTCAACATCAAAATATACCGTTTCCACGGATTGTTTTATATGTTCGTTTTTAGTCGCATTTTTATTTTTTGATTTCTTTCTCATCGCCTTAAGAGAAGTCCAAAAACAAGCAAACCCCTTAAAAAATAAGGGGTTTGCTAAAGTACTCGGGACGGGACTTGAACCCGTACGAACAAATGTTCATTGGATTTTAAGTCCAACGTGTCTACCAATTCCACCACCCGAGCATACTATTTTTTACCGATAGGTATAATACATACAGAGCGAAAAACGGGATTCGAACCCGCGACCTCCACCTTGGCAAGGTGGCGCTCTACCAACTGAGCTATTTTCGCGTTTTATCGTTGACAATAAAACCAAACTAAACTTTGGGCAATTTACCTAAACATTTCTAAGAAATGATTTTCTTACTAAGGCCTTATCGTGGTGTGTTTTCTAAAGAACGTGCAATCGTGATTGCGGATGCAAATTTAAATGTTTTTTTAGTTTAAACAAGTAAAACCTCAAGTTTTTTTATTTTTTTTCTTGTTGCACCAAACTTCGTTTAATTTCATTTAATTTCATTAAAGCCTCAACTGGCGTTAATGTATTGATATCTAGAGACGTAATCATTTCTTTAATTTCTTCGAGTAAAGGATCATCTAATTTAAAAAAACTAAGTTGGGGTTCTTGCTCTGTAGCCTTCTTTATATTATCTCTTTGAGTTTCTTCTCCTCTAGAAGCTTCTAGCTTACCTAATATTTTACCTGCCCTATACAAAACCTGCTGGGGCATACCGGCCATTTTGGCCACGTGAATTCCAAAACTATGCTCGCTACCCCCGGGTACCAATTTCCTCAAAAATAAAACCTTATCTTTTAATTCCTTAACCGAAACATTAAAATTCTTAATTCTGGTAAAATCTTGAGTCATCTCATTTAATTCGTGATAATGCGTTGCAAATAAGGTTTTTGGTTGAGCAGGATGTTCGTGCAAATACTCGCTAATCGCCCAAGCAATAGAAATACCATCATAGGTACTGGTCCCCCTTCCTATCTCATCTAACAAAATCAAACTACGTGGTGATAAATTATTTAATATACTGGCGGTTTCATTCATTTCAACCATAAAGGTAGATTCCCCTAAACTGATGTTATCACTAGCCCCTACCCTTGTAAAAATTTTATCAACCAAACCAATTTCCGCCGATTTTGCCGGAACAAAACTCCCCATCTGGGCTAGCAAAACTATTAAAGCAGTTTGCCTTAATATTGCCGATTTACCACTCATATTTGGCCCCGTTATCATCATGATTTGTTGCGACTCAGAATCCAGGTACAAATCATTTGCGATATATACTTGATCGCTCTTTAGTTGTTTTTCAATAACAGGATGCCTACCCGATTCAATGTTCAACTGCAAACTATCATTAATCTTTGGTCGTACATAGGAGTTTTCTTGCGCCAATTGAGCAAATCCTTGCAAACAATCTAATTGACCAATAACCAATGCGTTTTGTTGTATTGTTTTAATGTAATCGCTTAGCCAGTTTACCAATTGCCCAAACAATTGCTGTTCTATTTGATAAATCTTTTCTTCAGCTCCTAGTATTTTTGCTTCGTACTCTTTAAGTTCTTCGGTGATGTAACGTTCTGCATTAACCAAAGTTTGCTTTCGCACCCAATGCTCAGGCACCTTATCTTTATGTGTGTTTCTAACCTCAAGATAATAACCAAATACATTATTACTTGCTATCTTTAAGCTACTTATTCCTGTTTCTTGTATATGTTTTTGAAGCATTTGATCGAGATGATCTTTACCTGTATAAGCTAAATTCCTTAAGTCATCAAGTTCTTCAGAAAAACCAGCTGCAATAGCTCCTCCTTTCAAAATAGAAACCGGAGCCTCTTCCTTTAAACAAGATTCAATTTTATTCTGTAACAAGTTGCATGGCTGTAAATTTTCTGACATCTTAGCCAGTGCCTCTATTTTAGAATTTTGTAGCAGGGCTTTTATCGGTTCAATCGCAGCAATCGAGTTTTTTAGTTGTACCACTTCACGTGGATTTATTTTCTGTGTAGCTATCTTAGAAACCAACCGCTCTAAATCACCAATTTTATGCAGTTGTTGCTGAAGGGTTTCTCTAGCTGCAAAAGATTTATGAAAAAAATCTACAGCCTCGTGACGATCTGTAATACGTTCTTTGTTTTTTAGAGGCAATGCTAACCAACGTTTTAACATCCTGCCTCCCATGGCACTCAGAGTTTTATCTATAACGCCCAGCAAAGTAACGGCTTGCGGTGTATTGGCCTCATAAAGCTCTAAATTCCTGATGGTAAATTTGTCCATCCAAACAAATTCTTCTGTGGCAATGCGCTGTATAGCGGTGATATGCTTTAATTGCCTGTGCTGCGTCTCACTCAAATAATACAAAATAGCTCCGCAAGCTATAATGCCTTCTTCTAAATGTTCAACGCCAAAACCTTTTAAACTAGCCACATCAAAATGTGATTTTAGTGTCTCTTTGGCATAATCACTTTGATAAACCCAATCTTCTAAATAAAAATTATTTAAATCTTCGCCAAGTAGTTTTGCAACTTGAGATCTATGTTTTTTAGAAATAAGCACTTCACTAGGCGAAAAATTTTGCAACAACTTCTCAATGTACTCCTCATTACCCTGGGCTGTTAAAAATTCACCGGTAGAAACATCTAGAAACGCAATACCAAAATGGGTTTTGCCAACCTGTATCGCCGCTAAAAAATTATTGGTTTTTCGCTGTAAAACCTCATCATTTAGTGCTACTCCTGGCGTCACCAACTCGGTAACTCCTCGCTTTACAATTTTTTTGGTTTGCTTAGGGTCTTCGAGCTGATCGCAAATAGCAACTCGTTCGCCTGCTTTAACTAATTTTGGTAAGTAGTTGTTTAAAGAATGGTGAGGAAATCCGGCTAACTCTGTTCGTTCTCCTCCATTATTTCTATTGGTAAGTACAATATCAAGTATACGAGCAGCTTTAACCGCGTCTTCACCAAAAGTTTCGTAAAAATCACCCACACGAAATAGAAGCATAGCATCAGGATACTTAGCTTTAATCGCGTTGTATTGTTTCATCAACGGGGTTACTTTATCTTTCTTTTTTGCTGCCACGTTAATTGGTTTTTAGGTTGGTGGTAAAAATACAAGTTTTGCTTCACAAAGCCCTTTTAGCTGCATAATTTTATAAATTTGCAGCTTAAAAATCCGCCTTTAAGGCAAAATATAAATATTGCCATAAGTCGTTGTTATTATTTTACCAAATTATTTAGCGCTTCATTATGAAAAATAGAAAATTAAAAAATATAGAATTAGATCGTAAGTCTCCAAAAGAATTTAAAACAGCGACTAAAACACCAATAAGTATAATTTTAGATAACATAAGAAGCCTAAATAATATAGGATCTGTTTTTAGAACAGCCGATGCTTTTTTAATTGAAAAGGTTTACCTATGCGGAATTACGGCGCAACCGCCACATAAAGATATACGCAAAACAGCACTAGGAGCTACCGAAACAGTTTCTTGGGAGTATGTAGAAGACACGCTAAGTTTGGTTGAGCGACTAAAAGCAGAAAACAAAAAAATACTGGCAGTTGAACAAGCCGAAAATTCTACGGCGTTACAAAATTATGTTCCCACAAAAAATGAACATCTGGTTTTAATTTTTGGCAACGAGGTAAAAGGAGTGCAGCAAAATGTTGTATCGGTTAGTGATTATGTAATTGAAATTCCGCAGCTAGGCAGCAAGCATTCGCTTAATATTTCGGTTAGTACAGGTATTGTAGTTTGGGATTTATTTAGTAAAATAACACACTAAGTTTATGCCGATGCTATTTGCTCTAGTAGCGCTAAATAATCGGTTCGGTTTTGCACAAAATCATATTTAGAAATATCTATAATCTTTACATTTAGATGATGCTGGTTTTTTATAAATCCTAAATATCCTTGATTAATTTTTTCTAAATAATCTTGGGGTATATTTTGTTCATAAGTTCTACCCCGTTTTTTAATATTTTGCATTAAGCGCTCGGTGTTTTGGTATAGATACACATACAAATCTGGCTTGGCTAAATCTTTGTACATTATATCAAATAGCTTTTTATACAAGGCATACTCTTCTTCTTGAAGAGTGACTTTGGCGAAAATCAACGATTTGTATACATCGTAATCGGCCACCATAAAATCAGAAAACAAATCATATTGCCCAATATCATCTAATAATTGTTGATACCGATCGGCTAAAAATGACATTTCTAAAGGAAAGGCATAGCGCGCTTGATCTTTATAAAATTTAGGTAAAAAAGGGTTATCTTTAAAACGTTCAGGAATTAATTTTGCCCCATAATCTTGTGCAATCATGGTAGCTAAACTTGTTTTTCCTGCCCCTATATTTCCTTCTATAGCCAAATAATTGCGTTTGTTAGCTGGTAATTGAGGCTGGTCTAAAACGGTATCTATTTTTTTAATGGGTAAACTCTCCAACTCGGCATACATTTGCTTTACGGATTTTTTGAGTTCAGGGTGAATAAAATCAGGCGCAATTTCGTTCAAAGGATACAGTACAAAATTGCGTTTATGCAGTTGCAAATGCGGCACATTTAGATGTTTACTATGAATTACTTCATCTTCAAAAAATAAAATATCTAAATCGATAGTTCTATTTGAAAAAAAATCGCCTTCACGAACTCTACCCAGTTTTTTTTCGATTCCCAATAAGGCATCAAGTAACTCTACTGGAGAAAGTCGCGCTTGCACCTGGATCACCAAATTTAAGAAGTCATCACCCAAAAACCCTTGTGCTTGCGTAGCATAAAGTGATGAACAGGCAGCAATGGTACCCACCTCTAGATGAATCTGATTTAGGGCAAGTTGAAGAAAATGCAATTTATCAGGGGCGTTACTACCCAGAGCGATGTAGGTTGAGGCAATATTTTTCAAAAAATTAACAGGCTAAGTTCTACAATTTCACAGCAAATTAAGTAAAACAAATTTACATATAGCTACATTTGTGACGAAGAGTATTAACAATTATTATTTTATTGAAACCGAGTTTTAATCCATTAGCTTATAAAATATACCTAAGGTTGGGTGCTTTGTTTATCGCAGCATTGGTAGCAAGCAATTTAATATTTAAAAAGTTTTTTTACTGGAATTTTTTTGACTGGCATACCTTTGAAATATCAGTAGGAGTTTTGCCCTATCCGGTTACTTTTTTAATAACCGATTTAATTAGCGAAATTTACGGGAAAAAGAAAGCCAACCAAGTAGTTATTTCAGGGATGTTTGCTTCGGCATTTTCGCTTTTAATCATCTATACGGCTAGCGTCGTTCCGGCTACCCAGTGGTCGCCCATAGATGATGATTTATTTCAAAAGGTATTTGGAGCCACAACATTGGCCGTTTTTGCCTCTATGAGCGCCTATTTAATTGCCCAATTGGTAGATATACAGCTATACCATTTCTGGAAAAGAAAGACGAAGGGCAAGCATCTTTGGTTAAGAAACAATTTTTCAACTTTTTTTTCTCAGTTTATCGATACTTTTACTGTTGTATTTTTACTCTGTGTGTTTAAAGAAATATCTTGGGAACTTTTTGGCGGCCTCCTTGTCAGTGGTTTTTTGTTCAAAGTTCTTATAGCTGCTATTGACACCCCATTTTTATACTTAGGGGTACATCTTTTTAGAAAAAAATTTAAATTAAAACTCCAACAAGAATTAAATATAGATTATATATGAAAAAAGCAATAAAAATTTTCGCGATCACCATAGGTGTTTTACTTGTTTTAATTCTGCTTACCCCGATAATCTTTAAGGGACCTATTGAAAGGGCAATAAAAAAATCAGTAAATAACAATTTAACGGCACAAGTTAATTGGGAAAAACTAGACCTTAGCTTATACAGAGACTTTCCTAATGCGCACGTACAATTGCAAAATTTAAGCGTAATTAACCAAGAACCATTTAACGGTGATACTTTGGCAGCGGTAAAAAGCATCGGGTTAAGTATGGGTATTATGCAATTATTTGCTTCAGGAGAAAACCCTATTAGCATCACTCAATTTACAGCAGACCAAGCCTTCATTAATATAAAAGTAGATAGCTTAGGACGTGCTAATTATGATATCGCTAAACCGAGTGAGCCAAGTACTAAAACAGATACAACTAACAAGGCGTTAAGCTTAGACCTACAAAATTACAGCTTAAGCCAGTCTACAATTTCATATTTAGATGAATCTAGCAATATTTTGTTTCGTTTAGAAGAGTTTAACCACACGGGGTCGGGAGATTTTAAAAATGATATCACCAATTTAGACACTCAAACTAATACTTTAATTTCGTTAGAGCTCGATAAGGAGAAATATCTAGACAAAAATAAACTCGCACTTGATGCCCTATTTAAATTAGATCTAGCCAAACAGCGCTATAGCTTCCTCGAAAATGAAGCTTTAATAAATCAACTACCGCTTTCGTTTGACGGATTTTTCCAGGTAAACGATAAGGATAGTGAAATTGATCTCACTTTTAAAACACCTACCTCTGATTTTAAGAACTTCTTAGCCGTAATTCCTGAAAGCTATGCAAAAAACCTTGATCAAGTGAAAACCACGGGAGATTTTTCTGTTAATGGAAAAATAAAAGGAATAATAAACGATGAACTTATACCCCAAATAGATATTCGGGTTGCTAGTGATAACGCATCGTTTAAATATCCTGACTTACCAAAAGGGGTTGAAAATATAAGCATTACCGCCAATTTAAAAAATGACACCGGTAAATTAGACGACACCTACCTAAATCTTGAAAAATTAAATTTTAGAATAGATCAGGATCAATTTGCTGCTTCGGGTACATTCAGAAATATCACAAGTAATATGCTAGTGAACACTCAATTGGCAGGGAAAATAAATTTAGCCAATATCGAGAAAGCCTACCCAATTGAATTAGAACAAAAGCTTAACGGACTTATAGATACTGATTTAAGTTTAGCTTTTGCTATGAACGATATAGAGAATGAGCATTATGAAAATATAAAAAGCAATGGAAAGCTGCTATTGCAAAATTTTGAATACTCTTCTCCCGAGCTTCCCAACAAAATCGCCATTAAAAAAGCGGGTATAAATTTTAACCCAGAGGTTGTAAACTTAAATGAATTAGAGTTAACTACCGGTAAAACCGATTTAAACGCCAAAGGTAAAATTGAAAATTTATTAGGTTTCCTATTTACCAATCAGCAATTAAAAGGAGATTTTACCATAACCTCTACCAATTTTGTGCTTGAAGATTTTAAGCTTCCTGAAACTAAATCCGTAAAGGAAGAAGAAAAACAAGCCGACCCGAACCGTGTTAACAAAACGCAAGATGCCATAAAAATACCTTCTTTTTTAGATGCTAACCTTAATTTTACAGCCAACAATGTAGTTTATGACAATTTAAAATTAAAAAACGTAAACGGGTCCTTAAACATAAAAGATGAAAAGGCCGAACTTAAACAGGTTAAGGCCTCTATTTTTGGTGGGCAGATTAACCTTGGCGGAAGTGTTTCTACCCAAGCCGATACACCAGCGTTTGATATGGATATTCAATTAGAAAGAATAGATATAGCCGAGTCTTTTGCTGGTTTAGAATTGTTTAAACAATTTGCTCCTATCGTTCAGGCCTTGGAAGGAACTTTAACTACACAATTAAAATTAAATGGTGCACTTACAAGCGATTTTACTCCTATTTTAAGCAGCCTTGACGGAAGTGCCTTAGCGCAAATTTTACAAGCTCAAGTACAAGAAAGTAAGCTACCATTGCTGTCAAAATTAAACGCTAGACTAGACTTTTTAGATTTCACAAAACTAAACTTAAACAATTTAACTACTCAATTTGAGTTTAACAATGGTCAAGTATTGGTGAAACCCTTTGAATTAAAACTAAAAGATATACTTATAAAAGCACAAGGAACTCACAGTTTGAGCAATGAAATGAATTATCAATTACAAATTGATTTACCTGCAAAGTATTTAGGTAAGGAAATTGCTGGTGGACTTGCCTCCCTCACCGAACATAATTTAAATGAAACCAAAGTAAAGCTTCCGGTTCAAATAGGTGGTAGTTTTGCCTCTCCTAAAGTGCATGTAGAAACTAAAGCTGCAGTTAAGAACCTAAGTCAGCAAATTATAGATGCTAAAAAAGATGATGTAATTAACGAAGCGAAAGATAAAATTACAGATCTAATTAAGGGGAACCAAAAAGAAAAGGATAGCACAAACACCTCGCAAACCTCACCAGAAAAAACAAAAGAAGAGGAAATTAAAGAAAAAGCTGGCGATTTAATTAAAGACATATTAAAGGGCAAGAAAAAGAAAAATAATCAAGAGAATTAAAATTCTTTTATTAAATTACGCTATTCTAGGCCAATAAATTATGAGACAGTTAAAAATAACCAAGCAGCTTACCAATAGAGAATCTGTTTCTCTAGATAAGTATTTGCAAGATATTAGTAAAGTAGACTTAATTACGGCCGAAGAGGAAGTTGAACTCGCCCAACGCATTAAACAAGGTGACCAGGTTGCACTTGAAAAATTAACGACAGCCAATTTAAGATTTGTAGTATCGGTAGCGAAGCAATATCAAAACCAAGGTCTTACGCTACCAGATTTAATTAACGAAGGTAATTTAGGTCTTGTAAAGGCCGCCAAGCGATTTGATGAGACCCGTGGTTTTAAGTTTATATCCTACGCTGTTTGGTGGATTAGGCAATCTATTTTGCAGGCACTCGCCGAGCAATCGCGTATTGTGCGCTTACCACTAAATAAAATAGGAACCCTAAATAAGATTAATAAGGCTTATGCCCAGTTAGAACAAAATAACCAGCGGCCTCCTACCCCCGAAGAAATAGCAAAGGAACTGGATTTAAATATCGTAATGGTAAAACAGGCCTTAGAAAATTCTGGCAAACATCTTTCTATGGATGCACCACTAAAAGATGGTGAAACCTCTAGCCTATACGACGTGGTGAACCACGAAGAATCACCTTTTCCCGATCAAAACCTAATGCAAGATTCTTTAAGTATAGAAATTGCACGGGTATTAGAAACCTTACCGCCTAGAGAAGCTGATATTTTAAAACTTTTTTTTGGATTAAACGGTCAACGCCCTATGTCGTTAGAAGAAATAGGTGAAATTTTTGATTTAACAAGAGAACGTGTTAGGCAAATTAGAGAAAAAGCAATACGAAAATTAAAAGACTCCTCTAAAAATAAAATGCTTAAAAACTATCTGGGTTAAAATTATTTCCAGCCCTAAAAAATAATTAGAATCAAACAAATTGATTTCTTTGCAAGAACCCATTCACCGCTTTATTAGGAGTACCTAACCGCCACAAATTGCGAAAATTGCAGCAAAAATTATTCATTAATTTTACGTGTTTCTATTTTTTTATCACTTTTTATTTTTATCTTTGCAGCCTGGTAATGGAAAAAGTACCATTATATTGAATAAAAAAATTTAAACTATCTTATATGCTAATTGTAAAAGTAAAAGACGGAGAAAAAATTGAGCGCGCGTTAAAGCGTTTAAAGAGAAAATATCGTGACACTAAAACCCTTCAAATATTAAGGGATAACAAGTATTATACTAAGCCATCTATTGCTAAGCGCAAGCAACTACAAAAAGCGGCTTACATCCAGCATTTGAGAGATCAAGAAGATATATAAACAGATTTATCCGTTTTTGAATATAACTAAGCGTTCTTTTATAAAAGAACGCTTTTTCTGTTGCTTATCTCTTTTAAACTTCTAAACTTACATAAAGGCCTTCATTGCTTCGTACGTTAAAGACTGTATAGTCTTCAAATATTAAATACTGGCCTTTAATCCCTACCAGTTTACCAGAGTAGTGCTGTTTCTTTTCTAAATTTAAACTTTTAAGCTTTTTTGGATACGCCAATACAGGAAACTCAATATTTGTTTCGGTGTTAGCATTCAAAAAATACGGCAGCACTTCTTGAGGTAAATATTGTTTTAACCGATCTCTTGTATCTTCTAAATTAACATCTTCGATTTCATTTTTGAGCATGGTTCGCCAATTCGTCTTGTCGGCCACATGTTCTTTTAAAGCCACTTCGGCGATTCCTGCCAGATATCGGTTGGGCACCTCTAGAATTTCTAAAGCTTCATGTGCGCCCTGGTCAATCCAACGTGTAGGTATCTGAGTTTTTCGGGTGACCCCTACTTTTACATTTGAGGAATTTGCCAAATAAACGATATGAGGCTGTAACTGCACTTTTTTCTCGTATTCCAAATCTCGATCTTCTTCACCTAAATGCGCTTTACTAAGTTCTGGTTTCATTATCCAATCTCCTGCTTGAGGTATGGCATAAAAGCAATCATAACAAAAACCTTGTCTAAATATTTTTTTGTCTTTGCCACAATTTAAGCATTCATATTTAAGAAATTGCAGGTGAATTTCATGATTTAAAAATTCATTAAGGTGAACTAAATCAACCCCCAAATTCATATAATATTGAACCTGATCTTTAAGGTCTGTTGGCATTTTTTGTAGTACCCCTTCAAATCTTAGCATAGTATTTTAGTTTAGTATGTTCATTATTTCGTATAAAACCCTATTTTTACAACACGATACAAAAGACACGTTGCATGGCCTTTCCCATTGTAAATTCTATAGCCTCATGGTTTTTAAAAAAAAGAATTCACCAGATGGAGCTTTTTTTAAAATATCCTAATGAAGTACAACACGAGCTTTTGAACCATCTTGTACAAAAGTCTAAAAATACAGTTTTAGGAGAACAATATGGGTTTAATGAAATAAAAAACTATGAAACATTTAAAGAGCGTGTTCCTATTATTACTTATGAAGAATTTGAGCCTTTAATTGAGCGAAGTAGACAAGGTGAAAACAATCTATTTTGGCCTACTCCTATAAAATGGTTTGCAAAATCTAGTGGTACTACAAACGCAAAAAGCAAGTTTATTCCTGTGAGCTCAGAATCTTTAGAAGATTGTCATTATGCAGGAAGTAAAGATTTATTGTGTTTATATCTTAATAACAATCCCAACTCTAAACTATTTACAGGAAAAAGTCTACGCTTAGGCGGAAGTAAAGAACTGTACAAAGAAAACGGCACCTCATTTGGTGATTTATCGGCGATTTTAATAGACAATATGCCCTTTTGGGCGTCATACAGTTCAACACCTAATAATGAAATTTCTTTAATGAGTGATTTTGAAGCCAAAATGTTTGCTACAGTCAAAAGCACAATAAAAGAAAATGTAACAAGTTTAGCAGGCGTTCCCTCTTGGATGCTGGTTTTACTTAATCGTGTTTTGTCTTATAAAGATGAAACCAATTTAATTAATATTTGGCCCGATCTAGAAGTTTATTTTCACGGCGGTGTAAGTTTTGAACCCTACATGCAACAATACCAAAGCATAATACCAAGAGACCAATTCAGGTATTATGAAATTTACAATGCTTCTGAAGGTTTCTTTGCGGTACAAGATCAAAATCAATCTAAAGAGTTACTATTGATGCTAGATTATGGCATCTTTTATGAGTTTATACCTATGGAGACATATGGTACAGCAAACGAGAAAATTTTTCCGCTTGACGGGGTTGAACAAAACAAGAACTATGCAGTGGTAATTACCACCAATGCTGGTTTATGGCGCTATAAAGTAGGAGATACGGTAAGATTCACTTCCCTTTCCCCCTACCGGATAAAAGTGACCGGCCGTACAAAGCATCATATTAATGTTTTTGGTGAAGAGTTAATCATAGAAAATGCAGAGACAGCATTAAAGCGCGTTTGCCAAGAATTACATTGCGAAATTGTAGATTATACCGCTGGTCCTGTATTTATGAAAGGTAAAGATCAAGGGGCCCATGAGTGGATTATTGAATTTAATAAATTACCAGATAGTTTAGCCAATTTTAAAGCTAAATTAGACTTAGAATTACAACGTCTAAACAGCGATTATGAAGCTAAGCGGAAAAATAATGTTACACTGAATCCACTTGTTTTACACGCAGCTAAACCTAAGCTTTTTTATGTTTGGAGTAAGCAGCAAAATAAATTAGGAGGACAACATAAAATACCTAGATTATCTAACAAGCGAGATTACATTGAAGAGCTTTTACGTATAAACGATAGTTTGTAAAAACAAGAAATAGCTGTTTTGATGCCATAAGCAAAATTTGATTTTCGAATTAGCTATATAAAAGAACTTTTTTTATAAAATTTAATTTTTGAATAAAAAAATCAGCTGTAATCATTACTACAGCTGATTTTTAAACTAATTTTCTCTTCGTTTTTTCAAATTATCCTTTGGCTATAGGAGATAAGATTCATAAATTACCCTTACCAGTTGGCCGTAACGCTATCCGCGGCAGCAATAGTTTTATCTAAATCTGCATAAGTTAGGGCATCGGTTATAAACCAAGTCTCAAAAGCACTTGGAGCAATATAAACCCCTTTATCCAGCATACCGTGAAAAAACTTTTTAAAGTGCTTGTTATTAGCTTTAGCAGCGGTTTCAAAATCTACTACTGCTTCTTTTGAAAAGTGAATTGAAAGCATAGAACCATATTGATTGATTGTGAAATCAATATGGTTTTGCTCTAGCACTTTAAATAAACCATCTCGTAAATATTCTGTTTTTTCATCAAGACGTTTAAATACTTCTGGATCGTTTTTTAAGCTTTGTAACATAGCTAAACCAGCAGACATAGCTAATGGATTTCCACTCAAAGTACCAGCTTGATAAACGCTACCCAAGGGAGCTAAGTGATTCATTATTTCTTGTCTTGCTGCAAATGCACCAACAGGTAAACCACCGCCAATTACCTTACCAAAGGTAACAATATCTGCAGAGATGTTTTTTCTTTCCTGCACCCCTCCAGCCGATAATCTAAAGCCGGTCATCACCTCATCAAAAATTAATAAGATATTGTTATGGTCACACAAACTGCGTAAGCCTTCTAAAAAACCCTCTTGAGGTGGAATACACCCCATATTACCAGCAACTGGTTCTAAAATAATACAGGCAATCTCATTTTTATTAGCGTTTATTAAAGCTTCAACACTACCTAAGTTATTATAAGTGGCTAAAAGCGTATCTTTTGCTGTGCCTCGGGTTACTCCAGGACTATTAGGACTACCGAATGTTACCGCACCACTACCGGCTTGTATCAAAAAAGAATCGCTATGCCCGTGATAACAACCCGCAAATTTTATAATCTTATCTTTCTTAGTAAATCCTCGTGCAAGACGTACAGCGCTCATACACGCCTCTGTTCCACTATTTACCATTCTTATTTGATCTATACCAGGTACCATTTCTACAGCCAATTTGGCAATCTCAGTTTCGATCTCAGTTGGCGTACCAAAACTAGTTCCTTTTTTGGTACGCTCAATTACTGCGTTTACCACTGGAGGATAGGCATGACCTAAGATCATAGGGCCCCAAGAATTTATATAATCTATGAGTTCATTTCCATCTTCGTCATATAAATAAGCTCCCTTGGCTTCCTTGATAAAAATAGGATCTCCTCCAACAGCATTAAAAGCACGAACGGGAGAATTTACCCCACCAGGTATATACTTTTTAGCTTCGGCAAATAGTGCACTACTACGTTTATACATGAAATTTTATTGTTTTACAGTGATTTTACATAAAGTTTTTGACCAATACTTAAGTGATTGTCTTTTAATTTATTTAAAGCCTTCAGTTCATCTACGCTCAAATCATATCGCTTTGCGATGGTATACAAAGTGTCACCTTTTTGTACAGTATAACGTATACTGGTATGATCTGCGCGAACGACTTTTCTACGATTGCCTTTGCGGCTTCCATTACCAAGAACGTGGTCGTCATATTCGTGTAATTGGTAACGCTCTATAATACTAATAAGCTTTTGCGGATATCTAGGATCTGTAGCATAACCAGCTTTTTTTAGGCCGTGCGCCCAACCTTTATAATCATCTTTATCCAATTCAAACAAAAAAGCATAGCGCTTTCTTTCTTTCAAAAACAAACTATGGTCTCTAAAACTATATTTTGGATCTTTATATTTTCTAAAACACTCTTGTAAAGCATCATCATCGTGGTATGCTTTTTCTCCTTGCCATCCGTTGCATTTTATGCCAAAATGGTTATTACTTTTTAGCGTAAGTTCTCCTTTACCTGAAGAAGACTCTAAAATACCCTGAGCCAAAGTAATACTAGCAGGAATACCATAAAGTGCCATTTCATCTTTAGCTATTTGTGCGTAATCATAAACGTAACGCTCATTATTATCTTTAAAAACCGGTTTTTGGCTTGTAGGTTTTTTGTAGTTAGGAACCTCTTTGGTTGTCTGATTTCTGCTTACACTTTGATCTATTTCTTTTTTAGAAACTACTTTTTGAGCCGAATTTTTACGTGAGTTGTTTACACTTTTTTTTTGCGTGCCGCAAGAACCTAGAATTAAAGCCACAGCAATAAGCAGCTTAATGTGAATTGATTTTGTCATTGTAATAAGCTTAATCCTTTTTGTTTTAATTTTACGTTCATTCCATAAATACCTTGCAAACCTCCGGTATGCAGCGCTAAAATACGGGTATTTTTAGAAAAATAATTGTTTTTGATTAAATCTAAAAGTCCATACATCATTTTACCAGTATACACAGGGTCTAAAGCAAGTTGATAATCTTGCTTAAAAGTATTAATAAATGTTATAAGTTCTTCATTTACCTTAGCATAACCACCAAAATGATAATTTAGTATAAGTTGCCAATTATCTTTTTTAGCAAACCGCTGTATTTCTGCTCTTAAAAAATCTCCACGCAGAGCAGGAAAACCTAATACTTGTTGACTTTCAAGCGAGGAGTTAATTACTCCGCTTATGGTTCCGCCAGTACCCACGGCAACGGCCACATAATCAAAATGTAAATCTGTGGGTGTTAAAATTTCTTCGCATCCTTGAATAGCTAATTCATTGGTACCGCCTTCAGGAATTAAATAAAATGAACCAAATTTTTGTTGTAACTTCTCTAAATAATCATTTTCATTTTTGTTACGATAATCCTGCCGCGAAATAAAATACAGTTGCATCCCTAAGTTTACCGCCTGTCTTAGAGTACTATTACTTTCAAGGGTTTTAGGTAAATTTTCATTACCCAATTCTTCTCCGCGAATTACCCCAATACTTTTAAAACCAAGTTCATTCGCAGCCGCAGCCGTGGCCAGAATATGATTTGAAAAAGCACCCCCAAAAGTGACCAACTGCGTGTGACCTTCTTTTTGCGCCCTTTTCAAATTATACTTTAATTTTCTAAACTTATTTCCAGAAACAAGTGGGTGCAGTAGGTCCTCGCGTTTTACGTAGAGTTCAACTTTTCTTTTTTCATCTTTAAAGACAAATTGATTTTTCGATCTTTCTTGGCAGTGAAACATTTTACAAAAATATAAAATTCAATTAGCCTTTATAAAGTAAAGAGATTAAAAAAATAGCCGTTATTCTTTTTATTAAATCGTCTACAAATCCGCTTTAAGCTTCAAAAGAAGTCAATAAGCATTTTACTTAATTTTACGGATTTAGTTAATGGAACAAATTAGATTTAGGCTTTGCATTATATTTCGGTTTCAATTTAAAAAAATGTATTTTTGAGCATTATGAATATTAAGAAACGAATACCTTTAACCGAAGGGGATTACTACTTAACGCCCCAAGGGTATAAATGCTTTACAGAGCAATACCACCTCAAACGCGGGTATTGTTGCAAGAGCGGCTGTAGGCATTGCCCTTACGGATTTAATAAAAACAGAGATTAAAAAAGCAAACTCAAAATAACCATGACTTTTCAAGAAGAAATACTACAAGGAATTCCGAACGATTTACCTCCTGTAAAAACATACGACCCGAGTATTAACCATGCCCCTAAAAGGAAAGAAATTTTAAGCGAAACCGAAAAAGTTTTGGCGTTACAAAATGCTTTGCGCTATTTCGATAAGAAACATCACGCTACTTTATTACCCGAGTTCAAGCAAGAGTTGCAAGACTATGGCAGAATTTACATGTATAGGTTTAGACCTAATTATGAAATATATGCTCGTGATATAAATGAGTATCCTGGTGAGTCTACACAAGCCAAGGCCATAATGCTCATGATTCAAAATAATTTAGATCACGCTGTTGCCCAACACCCGCACGAATTAATCACTTATGGCGGTAATGGCGGGGTTTTTTCAAATTGGGCACAGTATAGATTAACCATGCAGTACTTAGCCACAATGAATGATGAGCAAACCCTAGTGATGTACAGTGGGCACCCCATGGGTTTATTCCCTTCGCACAAAGAAGCTCCTAGAGTAGTGGTGACTAACGGTATGATGATACCAAACTATTCTAAACCAGATGATTGGGAGAAATTTAATGCTTTGGGCGTGACCCAATACGGGCAAATGACTGCCGGAAGCTATATGTACATAGGCCCGCAAGGTATCGTTCACGGGACCACCATCACCGTTTTAAACGGATTTAGAAAGATTAAAAAATCGCCAAAAGGAGGTTTATTTGTAACTTCAGGATTAGGTGGTATGAGTGGAGCACAACCTAAGGCAGGAGATATTGCAGGCTGCGTTAGTGTTTGCGCAGAAGTAAACCCAAAAGCTACCAGAACAAGACACGAGCAAGGTTGGGTTAAAGAGGTAATAAGCGATTTAGATGAGCTGGTAAGGCGGGTTAAAGAAGCTTTAAAAAATAAAGAAGCGGTTTCGATAGCTTACGCTGGAAATATTGTCGAGGTATGGGAAAAATTTGATGAAGAAAATGTTCATATTGATTTGGGCAGTGACCAAACATCTTTGCATAACCCTTGGGCCGGCGGTTATTACCCCGTAGGACTAAGCTATGAGGAGTCAAATGCTATGATGGCCAATGACCCAGAGCAATTTAAAAAAGAAGTTCAACGCAGTTTAATACGGCACGCAAATGCAGTAAACAAACATACCGCCAAAGGAACTTATTTTTTTGATTATGGCAATGCTTTTTTACTTGAAGCTAGCCGCGCGGGCGCCGATATAATGGCTAAAAATGGTATTGACTTTAAATATCCTAGTTATGTACAAGATATTATGGGACCTATGTGCTTCGATTACGGATTTGGGCCTTTTAGATGGGTTTGTGCTTCGGGGCAAACAAAAGATCTCGTAAAAACAGATGCTATTGCCACTCAGGTGTTAGAAAGGTTAAAGCAGGATGCACCGGAAGAGATTCAACAGCAAATGCAAGACAACATAACTTGGATTAAAGGCGCACAAGAGAACAAATTGGTGGTAGGCTCACAAGCACGTATTTTATATGCAGATGCCGAAGGACGCATGAAAATCGCTGAGGCCTTTAATGAAGCAATAGAAAGAGGCGAAATTGGTCCTGTCATCTTAGGTAGAGATCATCACGACGTTTCTGGAACAGATTCGCCTTATCGAGAAACCTCAAATATCTATGACGGAAGTAAATTTACGGCAGACATGGCCATTCATAACGTAATAGGCGATAGCTTTAGAGGAGCCACTTGGGTAAGTATACACAACGGTGGAGGCGTAGGCTGGGGCGAAGTAATAAATGGAGGCTTCGGTATGGTTCTTGATGGTTCTAAAGAAGCTGCAAATCGCTTAAAATCAATGTTGTTCTGGGATGTAAACAATGGTATTGCCAGAAGATCTTGGGCCAGAAATGAGGGGGCTATATTTGCCATTAAAAGAGCTATGGAAAATGAGCCTAACCTTAAAGTAACTTTACCCCAAATGGTTGATGAAGATTTGCTGAATAATCTTTAAATACTATTATATATGAAAGCTTTTCTAAAAATTTTGAGTTCGTTAGTAATTCTATTTGTCTTAGGGGCTTGCTCTAGTGTGCAAGTTACTACAGATTATGATCAAAAAGTGAATTTTGACCAATATCAAAGCTTTGCTTTTTACAAACCTGGTATTGACCAAGCCAAAATTTCTGATTTAGATAAAAGGCGAATTCTAAAGGCTATAGAAAAGGAACTTACAGCCAAAGGTTTACAAAAAAAGAAAAATGCAGATTTATTGATTAGTATATTTACGAAAACTAAAGAAAATGTAAATATTTATCAAAATAACCTTGGGTATGGCTGGGGATTTTCACCCTTTTATGGCGGGCACTGGCAAAATACCGTTTCACGAGAAACCGAGGGTACATTATTTATAGATTTGGTTGATCGAGAATCAATGGAGTTGGTTTGGCAAGGAATAGGTGAAGGGTCGCTCTCGAAAGATCGGGAAACCAAGATTGAGCGTATTCAAGAAATTGTACACGAGATATTAAAAAAGTATCCGCCTGAAAAGTAAAATCAGTTTAAGTAATTAATAAACATAAAAGCTATTCTTACTTTAGAATAGCTTTTATATTTATTTAATAGTTGATACCCTTTAATCAATGGTTTTACAATTGTACTGCCTGTATTGCCAATTTGAAATACCTTGGTATATATTAATGGTAAACTAGAAAAAATCCTTTCAATATTACCGTGTTAAGAAGTTGTTTTTCTGTTTCTTTTAAATGTGCTAATGAAAACCCCTCCTATTCCAATTACAATAAAGCAACTAGCTGTAAACAACCAATAGTACAGATTTGGCAGGTTTGGCATATTAAAAATTTTTACTAAAGCCTGCCAAAAAATTAAAATTTCGGTTAATAGAAAACCAAGCAAGTAGATCTCATAATTTCTAAGGCTTAGTTTTAATAAATTGCTTTCGTGTAATAAATAAAAAATTGCTGGCGTCACTACCCCTAAAAATACCCAATGCAAAAAACCGATTGCCAAATTTTTAAAGTTAATTATATAGCTTGCTATAAGAGGAAAGGCGGCTAAAAATTGCATTAGTAGTTTTATAAAATAAAATAATAAAACTGTTTTTATTAAAATTACATTCACTTTTGATTTACCTGCAAGCAACTTTAAGGGTTGTTTTCTAAAGAAATTCATCAAGAACCACAAAGCCAAAAATTGAAAAACCCCTCCTATTATAGCTGCAACATAGATAAATATATTTGGTTTCAGAAACAAGATAGATATCAAAAAGCTTAAGCAAACTCCCCAATGAAAAAAAATTATAAAGCTTTTAAAATTAGCTTGTCGCATGTAAACTTTCTTTTGTTCTAAAACGAATAAAAATCCGCCTATGAGTGCTAGAATCATCCACGCATTATATTGAAAATGCAGGTAAAAATAAATCGCTACTCGGTACCAAGGTGAATCTGCTCCCAGTATGCTCATAATAGGACCAATGGCCCAAGGTCCGATGCTCGAAATAACCATATATAGTAGGGCTAGGTGCGTACATTTATAAGCCGGACTTGCTCGCTTTTCTTTTGGAATATATTTTAGAAAAGACCAATAAAAGCCATAACTACAAAATAAAAATAGGGTCGAAAAAATTATGGATACGGCAGCATAGCCTTGAAAGGGAAAACTAAGCATCATCCCGACTATACTCACCAATGTACTACTATAAATAAAAAAAAATACACGGTTAGGTACATGGCTTTTCAAATGATTCTTGTATATTACAAGTACCAAGGCTAGATAAATCCAACCTAAAATAGCTGTGTGAGAATGTGCATGAACAATGTGTTTAAAAACCAGCGGTAAGTCTACAAAGAATAACAAACGCAAAATCAAGCCTCCAAAAATAGCCATAAGAAACAAACCTAAGGCTATGTTTACCTGGATGCCTAACTTTATTTGCATTTATAAAACTTTAAAAATCTTTCTTTTTTGCTTTTCGGGCAATATTAAGCACGGGCAGTACCACCCAAACCATTAATGTTGATAGCGCGGCAAATAAGCCCAAATTAGTTCCAAAAAACTTTTGAAAAACCGCTCCTGTGTACCCTAATAGAGCTGCAATATCTAATTTAAGCAAAATTAAAATTCTAGAAAGATCTATTGGATTAAAAGTAGTGGCTATAAGCGTGAACTTATCTAAAGGGTAAGTTTCAAATACAATTAAAGACATTAGAAATAAACCGTCGTAAATAACAGCAAGAAAGAGCCAAAGCAATATGGCATAACTAAATCCTTTAATCTTATTCTCGTTATATAATGCAATATTAAATGCTAAGGCGGTGAATATGAAAGTTAACATCGCTCCAGTTATTAACAGCAAGCTAAAGTTCCAAATTGCACTTGATTGAAATAAACCATAGAATACAAAGGGTATACCTAAACCAAGAACTAAGCTCATTACAAGAGACAAGGCCACACCTAAGTATTGGCCCAAGAAAATTGAAGAACGTTTTACAGGTTGAGCTAAAAGTAACTCTGTGAATTCCTTAGAATTGTAGTAATACATAACTCCAAAAATTGTCCCTATTAAGGGTACCAATATTATGATTACGTTCATTAAAGTGATTACCGCTTTGGATAAATCTTGATTTAGGAATAATAGCACAAACGATAAAAGCAAATAGAACAACAAGTAAACATAACTCCATCGGCTTCTTATTAAATCGAAAAAACTGTATTTTAAAATTTTAAGCATGGTTTTTCTTTAAGAGGTGAGCAATTGCGTGTTCAAAATCGGTTTGTTGGGTTTTTTCCCTTAGTTGATGAATATTGCCTTTAAAATAAATTTTCCCTTCGAGAATAAATACAATCTCGTCTGAGATTTCTTCAACAAAACTCATGATATGCGAAGTAACCAAAATAGTTTTACCCTTTTCTTTCTCTCGCTGTATAAGTTCTTTTAAATGAAGCAACGCAATAGGATCTAAACCTGTGGTAGGTTCATCTAAAATTATTAAAGGGCTATCAAACATAAAAGTTAAAACGATATTTACCTTTTGCTTGGTACCACCTGATAGATTGCTCAATTTTTTATCTAAAAAAGGCTCTAAATGAAATAATTTAATCAAGTGATCTGCTTGGGCATTACCTCCGCGCAAATCTTGTATCATTCCTAATAACTCCTTAACACCCAAATTACCAGGGAAATTAGCTATTTGAGGTAGGTAATCAATATTTTTTCTATAAAGACCATTGGCATGGGTTTTTTTACCTTGAACATAAATCTCACCTTGGTCTGGAACCACCATACCTAATATTGATTTTATTAAAGTAGTCTTTCCTGAACCATTTGGGCCTAATACGGCAAAGATTCCTTCATCGGGAATTTCTAAATCTATCCCTTTAAGCACTTTATTTTTACCGAATTTTTTATGAATATTCTTAATCTCTACCATTACTTTTTTCTCATTAAAGGGGCTTTATCTACTAAGTTATCGGGTGTAAACACCGGTGACACTTTTTCTGAAAAGTCGATTATATCAACAAATAAGCTCCTCATCAAAATAATAGTCTCGGGTGTTCTATTAACGATATAACTAAATAATTTAACTGGTCTATACGGTACATCACCAAAACCGTCTTCATCTAAATCATAGCCCGTATAAGAACTCCAATAATTATTTAAAAATAAATTATTGTTTAATTTACTATTGTAGCTAACATCAAAAGAATTGTACAAAAAATTGTTTTCCAAAAATTTATTTTCATAGCAAGCACCACGCACCTTTACTGCCCAACCGTTATTTTTAAAAGTATTTTTTAAGTAGTTTACCCGATTTGACCCCTCTATATTTATTCCTGTTGTATTTTCTTCAAAAATATTCTCAACAATTTCGGCGTCATTAATTTCTTTAAGCAGCAAACCGTAAGAAGCCGTTCCCCAGTTGTACCTAAATTGGTTCGCCCTCATCTCAATCCGCTTAGAAAACATAACTGCAACCCCAGCACCATTATTTTCAAAAACATTTTGTGCATAAGCATCGTCGTTACTAAACATAAAATGAAGACCATAACGCAAATTGTCTTTACTTATATTATCTTCTATGATGCAATGGTCTGCAAATTCAAGATAAATACCATCACGTACCTTTTGAATTAAGTTTTCTTTAACTGTGATGCGTTTAGAGTACCATAACTGTATGCCATTACCAGAATTATGTTCTGAGACAGCATCGCCTAAAATTTTATTATTACGCACAATACCATCACTGGCCTTCTCTAAATAAATACCAAAAAATATTTTTTCGAGTATTAAATCTTCAAGGATGAAATTTTTTGCTTTGCTTACGCGGATAGCAGCATAGTCTTCTGTATAACTAGCACCTACGTTAATTAATTTAATTCCGGATATTCGAACGCTATCGGCAAATACATTTATAATATCGGCCTTTTTGAGACCATCAATCACTGGGTAATCATAACCTTTGAGATAAAGAGGCTTATCTATTATAATTTTATTCTCGCGATAAGTACCCTTTTTAATGTGAATAGTATCACCGCTTCTCGCTTCTGCTACAGCCTTCTTAATGCTAGAATAAGAGCAATTTTCGCAAACCTCAATTTGAGCATAAAGCGAAGTTGCTCCTGTAAAGAAAAATACTATAAATAAAATAGATTTAAAATAACCTTGTAGCATAGCTTGAGATTCAATTAATTTAATTTTGCTGCTGGTCTAGAATTTCATCCCAAGTATAGATTGCACCTCCTTTTTCTTGTTGAACCTTTTGGGCTTGTTCTCGATTAGGAAAAGCAGTAATAAATTCGCCCATCGGGCTAGGAATATTTTCAGAAATTAAATAAACCGCAGTCTGGGCAGAGATCAACTCTGAGGGTACCAAATAGTGATTAGTGAAAAATTGTTCTGGTTTTTCTTTACTCATCTCGTGTTTAAAATCTATTAAACACTCTAAGGCATCAAACTTATATACCTTGCCTTTATCTGTAACTATTTCTGCTCCGTGAATTTGATCGACAATCGTCATTTTACAAAAATCACAACTATCTTCTCCATAAGCGATTGGTTGCTTTTCTTTACTACAACTCACCAAAGTTATAAAACTGAATATGGCGACTAATTTTTTCATTTCTTTGAGGTTTTTATTCCTATTAAATAGGCTATAAAGGTTAGTAGCATACCAATGGTTAATAAAATTCCGCCAAGAGCTGGATAAGAAACCGCAGTGAAGTTAAGTATATCACGACTACCTAGCAGGGGAGGTTTATAGCTAAACGGGTTTCCATCTGCATCTACCACTTTAATAATTGCTTTGGGATCCAGGTTTGTACCGTAATCTACCAACCAAGCATTAAAGTCGTACATGCCTAAGATACCTAAAATCGTCATCACCAAAAGCCAACCTAAGAACCATTTGTGAGATACTTTAGAGAATAAGCCTAAAAATCCGATTATTACCCCTAGAGCAGCCATGCCTCCTACTACCAAAGGAAAAGTTCTAAATTCCCACATATCTGCTGGAGAAGGTAACTTTTGCATGCCAATATAGTGATTTAGACCGTCAATATTTTGCAAATCATATTCAGTAAATCCCTGAAGACCATCAAGATGTATATACATTCCTAAACCGTCTGGATATTGGGGAGCTTCCAACTCTATCGTCCATAACGGATAAATAAATAAGCTAAACAGTAAAGCTGAGCCTATTATCATTATAACACTTGCACTTTTCATAATCACTTTTGTTAAATAAAGAAGGCAGAGACCATCGAGACTTGATAATCTCTGCCTTCAAAAAATCAATTAAACAACAATTATTATTCTACATCTTCACCTAAAGACCACTCTAACTCAATGTCAGAATCTTTTGGAGAAACACGTATATATCCTTGCATTTCTTGATGAAGAGCAGAACAGAAATCAGTACAATAGAACGGCCATACACCTACTTGTTTAGGCTCCCAAACCGAAGTTTTAGTCTGGCCTGGCATAATTAACAACTCAGAGTTGTTTTGCCCTATAATCGCAAATCCGTGTGGTACATCAAAATCTTGCTCTAAGTTAGTGATGTGGAAATAAACTTTATCGCCTACTTTAATTCCTTCGATATTATCTGGCGAGAAGTGGCTACGTATAGTTGTCATATATACGTGTACTACATTACCCTCACGAACTACTTTAGTTTCGGCTTCGCTTTTTGCTGCAAACGGGTGTGTATTCTCACTTAACTTATAAAATTTCTTTGAATTAGGCGCTACTTTATCTGCTTTAATTGCCGCAGCGTAGTGTGGCTCACCGTGAGTTGGGAAATCTAAAATCAATTCCATTTTCTCTCCAGAAATATCATATAACTGCGCAGAGTGCTCTAATTCTGGTCCAGTTGGTAAATAGCGGTCTTTAGTAATTTTGTTCATCGCAAACATATATTTACCGTCTGGCTCTCTTGAGTTACCTCCTGCAATGGTTAAGTGTCCTACAGAATAATAAGTAGGTTTTCTATCAATTACTTCCCAAGTACCTAGTTTCCATTTCACAACCTCAGAAGAGATAAAGAAAGTAGTATAGGCATTTCCTTTGTCATCAAATTCGGTATGAAGAGGACCTAATCCTGCTTGCTCTACTTGTCCTGCCAATACATCTTCAAAACTTAAAATAGGAATACCGTAAGCTTCACCTTCAAACTTTTCATTTTTAATTGCTTCTTGCATTTTCTCAAATGAGTGAACAGTTAAATTGGCCGATAATTTACCATTACCTACAATGTACTTACCATCTGGTGATACATCACAACCGTGGGGTGATTTAGGTGTAGGTAGTAAATAAACCGCTCCAGGAACTTCTGTAGGATCAATTACACGCACCTCTTTTTTCATAGTTGAAGTAGCGGTATGAGAATTATGATCATACACGTTATGCGCATAATTCGAAGGCATCATTTTTCCTCCACCATTGTTAATGTACTCTTCAATTTTTTTCCAGTTAACAGCTGCGATAAAATCTTTATCATTTTGCGAAGCATTTACCTCTAATAAAGTGCTGGCTTCTTCTGTATTATAGGTTGTAAAGAAGAACCAACCGTGAGAATCGCCTCGACCTGGGTGAGAAAGATCGTAATTAAATCCTGGCATTAGCAATTGGAATTTGATATCCATATGCCCGGTTTCTTTATCAACTTCTATAAAAGATAAGGCTCCTTTAAATTTACCTTTATATTCTTTTATACTAATGTCCTCCTGAGGTACGGGTACAGAAAATCTTGTTCCTGCCACCACATATTCGGTGTTTTCGGTTACAAAAGAAGAACTGTGGTTCCCTGCACTATTTGGCACCTCAATAATTTCTACTGTTTCAAAAGTTTCTAAATCAATTCTCGCGATTCTAGGCGTGTTGTTTTCATTTATAAAAACCCAACGTCCGTCTGTTACCCCTTCAGTTTGTGAAATATCTGGGTGGTGCGAATCTCCCCAAGGGATAAAACCATGCGAGGTATTTAACATTGGCTTTGTCTCTTCTGAGTAGCCATAACCTGAAGTTGGAAACTGGCTGAATACCGGTATTTCTTTAAACATTCTACCAGATGGCAAACCATATACGGTTAAATTTCCAGTATATCCTCCAGATATAAATGCATAATACTCGTCCTGTTCGCCAGGTGCTACGTAAACTTTTTCTGCTGCGCTACTTCTCAAAGCACCTCCAGCACTACTTTCCTTGTTGGCTTTGTCACCACAACTCATCATCGCTGCGGTAGCTAAGAGCCCAATACCTAAGTTTAGAATTTTCATGTTTATTTATTTTTGGTTTATAGTGTTCTAAAGTACTCCATGACTTGTCTCGCTTCTTCCTCGGTTAAGCCTTGATTGGCCATTGGCGACCCATTAAACTCAATCAATAAATCTTTAGCTAAAGGATCTTCTCTTACCATTCGCTCCGGCACTAAAATCATGTTCATCACCCATTCTGGAGATCTACGCTCTAAAATTCCTTTAGGCGCGGGCCCTATAAAACGCTTATCAACTTTATGGCAAGCTGTACACATTTTCTCATATACTTCTTTCCCTTTGGCTGCCATAGCTTGATCTATATCTGCAGGTAAATCAATACTGGAGATAGGACCTACCCCCTTGTTATCTAAATCTACACGTTTAGAAGCTGGAACCTTATCGGCCTTTTTCTCCTTTTTTGCTGGTTCAGCTTGATTCAAAGTAATTTTTTCCTTTTTCTCCTCTTTCTTATTGTCTCCTCCACAGCTTACTAGTATTCCTGCAAAAGCTAACATAAGAACGCTTAATTTTAAATAGTTTTTCATTGTTACTGATTTTTCGGTTATTAAATCAAAACAAAGATAAGAGAGTATAGATTTTTAAAATATGACTAATATCATTAAAAAAGACTTTCTTGTCCTGATTGTATACGCTACCTTTGTGATATGATTAATAAAAGTGGTATTTTTTCTAAATCTTGTTCGCACGCCTTAAAGGCAGCAACATTTGTAGGTAAAAAAGGACTAGAAAATAAAGCAGTTAAACTCAAAGAAATAGCAGAGGAAATTAATAGTCCTCTAGCCTTTACAGCCAAAATTTTACAGAAATTAGTAAAAGCAAACATTATTGAAAGTAACAGAGGAGCAAAAGGTGGTTTTTTTATTACCAAAGTGAATCTTAAAAAAGTAGTTTTAAAAGATATTGTTTTTGCTATTGACGGAGAAGGTTCTTATAGTGGTTGTGCTTTAGGATTTGAAAAATGTAGTGCATCAAAACCCTGCGCTCTGCATTTTCAAATTTTACCTATCCGAGAAAAATTAAAAGAAACCTTAGTAAGCACAACCTTAAAAGATTTAGCTCGAGCAGTTGATGAAAACAACACTTTTTTAAAAGAATAAAAAATTTATATTTAAATCGGACATTCTTATCTTAATTGATGCGTTATGGAGAATATATTGAATAAACAAATTGGAGAGCTAGTAGCTCAAGACTACAGAACTGCAGCTATTTTTAATGCTCACGGAATTGATTTTTGCTGTCGCGGAAACCGCATAGTGAATGATGTTTGCGATCAGAAAAAAATTAACAAACAACAGCTTGAAAATCAATTACAACAAGTTTTCACCGAAAAAACAACAGGCGAACCAGATTTTAGATCTTGGCCTCTAGACCTATTAGCCGATTATATCGAGAAAACACATCACCGCTATGTAAGTGAAAAAAGTCCTGTTTTGCAGCAGTTCTTGACCAAGTTATGTAAGGTGCATGGTGATAGGCACCCTGAGTTATTTACTATTCACGAGGCTTTTAATGACTTGGCCAAAGAATTAGCATCGCATATGAAAAAAGAAGAATTAATTCTCTTCCCGTTTATCAGAAAAATGATCAACCATAAAATAACGCATCAACCGCTTGAAAAACCCCATTTTGGCAGTGTTGAAAACCCTATTAATATGATGGAGCATGAGCATACCGAAGCCGGCGAATTATTGCAGGTTATAGAGAAAAACACGAATGGCTACACCCCACCAGCCGATGCTTGTAATACTTACCGCGTGACTTTTGCAATGCTAAAAGAATTTGAAGAGGATTTACACAAACATATACACCTCGAAAATAATATCTTGTTTCCTAAAGCAATCGCTTTAGAAAAAGAGCAAGATGTTGCTGTTTAATTTTACTTTTTTTCAACAGAAACGCTCGGGTGTGCACCCGAGCGTTTCTAGTTTATTTTAATATCTATTATGAAATAACTTCCCAATTCGAAGCACTTTGTTTGGCTTGCTCAATTTTCTGCCTTTGATTTCTCAATATATCTTTTGTAGTTCCTGGTAAGGTAGACTCCGCTAAAATTTCATCATAATCTTCTAGAGCAGCTTCTTCTCCTCGTTGTACTTCTTTCATAACGGTTTCATTCTCATTTCCTGAAAAAGCAGTTTTTACATCCATCCACGTTCGGTGTAAAGAGCCCTTTACACTTCCACCTTTGTCTGGCTCTTGATCAAAAGCTCTAATTTCTTGCTTAATCTCGTGACCAAAATTATAGCGTTGTTGCGCTTGTTCTTGTAAAAACGACTTCATCTTTGCATCTTTAACGTTATCTGCCGCTTCTTTATAACCTTTTTCGGCATCATAGGTTTTTTCTAGTAGTTGGTTTAATTTGTCTGCGACTTCTTTTCTAAATTCCATAGTTTTAAGTTTTTTAATTTCCTCTAATTTACTACACCAAAGCCATTTAAAGCGCTGTATTAACACAGGCTTATTATTCCATTAACTAAGATTAACGTTGGCCTTATAGCCCTTAAAATATTTTTAAGATTTCATCAGCTCAAACGAAGTATCTTACCAGATTATATTTTTCAATCTTTCTATAAAAGTTTAGTTTTAATAATACTATCCTGTAATGCTTTTAGATTTTTAGTATTTATAATAAGTAAATGCTTGCTCCGCTTAAATTTTATACCCAAACCTAACCCTGGCTTAATACAAAAAAATGTATTCCCCTGGTAATCCCATTTCCAGCCAATACCATACCACCAAGGTATTTTCCTAACACAAAATCCATTTACATCAACTCCTGTCAAATCAATCTTTTTACGAATTATTCCTAGGCCAAAAACGATTAAAATAGCATTTTGCTCAACACGGATGAGCATTCTATAAAACAAGGCAAGCATTAAACTGATGAGTCCTAACGCAATAAAGAGTCCCAAAGGATTTTCTCCTCTTGCACTAATACCAATTGCTCCCAAAAGACTTAGCAGCCATAAAATAAAGAGTAATAAATTTAAAAATTTAGGATATTGCTTTTCCTCGTAAACCATCGCAAAAAAATAAAAAGCCAGCTTGAAACCTTTCAGGCTGGCTTTTATTTTAAAATTACCAATTAGGTTAATAATTTAATAAAGATTGAATTTTAGATTTCACTTTCTCTGTAGAAGGAATCATAGTTTCTTCTAAAGTTGAGTTTAACGGGATCGCAGGCATATTTTCTGAACCTATCGTCATTACTGGAGCATCTAAAGATTTGAAACACTCTTCCTGAATTTTTCCCGATAAAGCTCTTGCAAAAGTATTATCGGATGGCTCTTCGGTTACCACTAAACATTTACCGCATTTCTTTACGGATTTCATTATCGTCTCCTCATCAAGCGGATGCAAGGTTCTTAAGTCTACCACTTCAATTTGATCTTGTAGACCTAATTCCGCGGAAGCGTTCGCGGCCCAATGCACGCCCATCCCATAAGTAATAATACTCAAGGTCTCTTTGTCTTCTTGCTTCCAGATTTCTTGTAAAACCCAAGCTTTTCCAAATGGCAACACATAGTCTTCACTCGGCTCTATAGAGGTTGCCCCCTTTGTTCCCGGCACTTTGCTCCAGTACAATCCTTTGTGTTCAAAAATTACTACCGGATTTGGGTCGTAATAAGCGGCTTTCATCAATCCTTTTAAATCGGCTCCGTTACTAGGATAAGCTATTTTTACACCTCTAATATTACTTACCACACTTTCTACCGAAGAAGAGTGATAAGGACCACCGCTACCGTATGCGCCAATAGGCACGCGCAACACCATAGATACTGGCCATTTCCCGTTCGATAAAAAGCAACTTCGACTTACTTCTGTAAACAGTTGGTTTAATCCTGGCCAGATATAATCGGCAAATTGTACCTCAACAATTGGTTTCAAGCCAACCGCAGACATACCTACGGTAGACCCTATTATAAAAGCCTCTTGTATTGGGGTGTTGAACACGCGGTTATCTCCAAACTTTTGCGCTAAGGTGGCAGCCTCTCTAAAAACACCACCTAATCTACCTCCAACATCTTGCCCGTATAACAAGCATTCTTTATGCTTCTTCATCAGCTCTTCAATAGCAAAAAGAGCACAATCAACCATCACCACCTTATCTGCGCCTTCTGGTGAACGTTCTCCTTTTTCTTGGGTAATTGGGGTTGGTGCAAAATCATGCGTAAACAAATCTTCTGGCTTAGGATCTTCTGCTTGTAGCGCTTCTTGGTAATGTTCTTTTACTTTTACACGTGCCAGAGCTTCTATGGCTTCGATTTCGTCTTCTGTAAAGTTATTTGCTGCTAAGTATTTTTTCATTTTCGGATACGGGTCGCGTGTTCTGGCTTCTTCCAAATCGTCGCGATAAAACTCCATACGCACCCCCGAAGTATGGTGATTTAGCAAAGGTACTTTGGCATGAATCAACATTGGCCTTCTTTCTTTACGGATGGTTTTTAGTGCATTTTGAACCGTGGTATAACTTTCTTCAAAATTGGTACCGTCAATCGAGATGGCTTCTAAACCTTTAAACCCTTTGGCATATTCAGCGGCGTTTTGGGCGCGGGTTTCGGCTTCGTTGGCCGAAATGTCCCAACCATTATCTTGAACCAAATACAAAATAGGTAGTTTTTTGAGAACGGCCATTTGAAAGGCTTCCGCGATTTCACCTTCGGTTACCGATGCATCTCCCAACGAGCAAACTACGACCGGTTTTTCTCCGTTTACCAAAGCTTCTTCTTGCCCCATTTCTTTATAGAAAGCATACCTTTCATCTTCGGTAAACAAATCGCCACCTTCACGATAATGCATCCCTAGAGCTACACCAGTTGCAGGAATGGCTTGCATTCCTGTAGCTGAACTTTGATGCGGGATCTTAGGTTTATCGGCATCTTTTAAACTGGGATGCGAATAATAAGTGCGGCCGCCAGAAAACGGATCATCCTTTTTGGCTAATACTTGAAGCATTAGATCTTTAGGCTGCATACCTATAGATAGCAAAATAGAGTCGTCTCTGTAATAGGGGAACACATAATCTTGCGGCAGCAATTGCATACCTAAAGCTATTTGTATAATTTCATGACCACGAGAGGTAGCATGTACATATTTTGAAACGGTTTTAAAATTCTCTTCATATAACGCTGTAAGTGCTTTCGCGGTAGACAGGTTGGAGAAGGCTTTTTTTAGTATATCTTTTTTAATCATTTTTTATTTTTTTAGAATCACGAAACAAGACGCTTTGAACCACGACTATTTCAGTTAATAGAATCAAGACTGTCAATAAAATTCGAGATTTTACTTTGTAATTTTTGTACTTTACTCTCTAAATTCAAATAACTTTCTTCTGAAAGAAAATTTTGACGATAACAAACTGCCAATTGGGTTTCCCATTCAAAGGCAAAACCTAAGCTATCTTCCAAATATTTTATAAAGTGCTTATCAGTTCGTTTACTGGAACCCTCAGAGATATTGGAAGCAATAGATACAGAACAACGATTCATTTGCGTTCTCTGTCCATATCTCTCATAATCTGGTAAAGTGGCCGTAAAGAGATAGTTCTCATCTATTAACTCCATCGCTTCTTTCCATATTTGTAATTTTTTAAAATTATGTCTTCGCATCCAATTTTATTTAGTCCTGTTTCAAAATGTCCTGCATCAAATCGTGCGTTTTTCATTAAAATCTTCAAAATAATCGGCTACCCGTCTTAAAAAACTTCCGCCAAGGAAACCATCTACTACACGGTGATCAAAAGAAAGCGATAAGTACATCATACTTCTAACCTCTATTTTATCTTCTTCTTCATATTCTATCACCTCTGCTCTTTTCTTGATGATTCCTGTTGCCAAAATAGCCACTTCGGGCTGATTGATAATTGGAGTACCCATTAAACTACCAAAGGTACCTACATTAGAGATTGTAAAAGTGCTACCGCTGGTTTCCTCGTGCTTTAATTTGTTATTTCTAGCTTTCTCGGCTAATGCATTTACTTCGGAAGCAATAGTAGGTAAATCTTTTTTATCGGCATTTTTAACTACAGGAACAATAAGGTTCCCACTAGGTAAAGCCGTTGCCATTCCTATATTGATTTCCTCTTTTTTAATGATGTTTTTACCGTCTACACTAACATTTATCATCGGGAAATCTTTCACCGCTTTAGCCACAGCCTCAACAAACAATGGAGTAAAGGTAAGTCTTTGCCCATATTTTTCTTGAAAAGCATTTTTGTTGGCATTGCGCCAATTTACCATCTGGGTTAAATCGGCTTCAACATAGGCCGTAACATGAGGCGAGGTATGCTTAGAATACACCATATGATCGGCAATCATTTGTCGCATGCGGTCCATTGCTATTATTTCGCCTTTTCCTTTATCAAGTTTCAAATCAGGCACCTTAAAGCCACCGACTTCAGGTACAGGCTGGGCAAACTGCGCAGGTCTTCCCTCTTCTATATATTTAAAAACGTCACTTTTGCGTAACCTGCCCTCATTACCTGTTGCCGGAATACGGGCCAACTCTTCATAGCTAATGTGATAATCTATAGCTATATTTTGAATCAGCGGTGAGATGTAAGTGTTCTGATTTTTATTTAGCGTATAACTTTGCGAAGTTGAAGTTGAGCTTGCCGACGGTTTTTTCTTAGGCGCTTTTGGTTTTGCTGGTTTGGGCGATTCTTTTTTCGCTTCCGCGGAAGCTTTTTTCGCCAATACCGCTTGATCTTTTGACACCTCAATATTTGCAATTACCTCACCCACTTTTACTACTTCATCAACTTGTGCTAAAATTTTTGTGATTACACCCGATGCAGGTGCTGGAACTTCAGAGTCTACTTTATCTGTGGCTACCTCTAAGATTATTTGATCTTGCTCAATAGTATCTCCTTCTTTAACCAACCAATTGATAATGGTACCTTCAGAAATACTTTCGCCCATTTTGGGCAGTTTAAAATCTATACTTGACATAAATGGTCTGTGTATGTTTATTTACATGGCTAACAAAAATAACATTTTAGCCTAGCAATACCAGCCAGAAAAGTAGTTTAATCAAGATTTTATACCAATTTAAATAATTCAAACCTCATAATTGGTAGAAATTAAACGAACCAAAGAGCATTACGCCTATAAAAAATGGCACTTTAAGCATTTTTGGCGTGAGAATAAATAAAGTATTTTTAGTATTTTGCAACCCAACAAATCGTGTATATATTATACCATAAATTATAATACCATTACCATGAAGAAACTTATTAGATTATTTATCTTTTTAATCGCTTTTCCTGTGTTTTCTCAACAGGGCGGAATGTGGATTCCGTCTTTATTAAAAGGAATGAATGAAAGCGAAATGCAGAACTTAGGAATGAAAATGAGCGCTGAAGACATTTACAGTGTTAACAATAGTAGTTTAAAAGATGCTGTACCTCACTTTAACGGCGGTTGTACCTCTGAAGTTATTTCGCCTAAAGGCTTATTACTCACCAATCACCACTGCGGCTACGGGCAGATTCAGTCCCATTCAAGTGTAGAAAACGATTATTTAGCCAATGGATTTTGGGCAAAGAATTTTAAAGAGGAGCTGCCTAACCCTGGAATGACCGTTACCTTTATCGTTGAAATTTCTGATGTAACCAACCAAGTACTAGATGGCACCCAAGAGGCTTCAAATGAGGAAGAAAGACAACAAATAATTGAAAAGAACAAACAAGACGTTGTAAATAATTCACCCAAAGAGGCTTGGCAAACTAACCGTGTAAGCACATTTTATGACGGTAATCAATTTATGCTTTTTAGGGTAGAAACCTTTAAAGACATCCGTTTAGTGGGTGCACCTCCTTCTTCAATAGGTAAATTTGGATCAGATACAGACAACTGGATGTGGCCTAGACATACTGGCGATTTTGCTCTTTTTAGGATTTACGCTAATAAAGACAATAAGCCTGCAGAATACAGTGAAGACAACATCCCTTACACACCGAAACATTTTTTACCGGTTAGCTTAGACGGTGTTGAAGAAAACGATTTTACTATGGTTTTTGGCTATCCTGGTACCACCGATGAATATTTACCAGCTGTAGCGGTAGAACAATTGATAGAGACCATCAATCCGGCTCGAATTGGAATTCGCGAGGTAGCGCTTAAAGAGCAGGATGCGTTTATGCGAAAAGACCAAGAAATAAAAATTAAATATGCTTCTAAATATGCTCGTATTGCCAATTATTATAAAAAATGGATTGGTGAGAGCCAAGGCTTAACAAAAACCGATGCGGTTGGTATTAAAAGAAATCTTGAAGACCAATTTACGCAGACTTTAGCAGAAAAAGGGCTAGAAGATGAATACGGACATATATTAAATGACTTTGAAAAAGCTTACGCCGATTTTAGAAACTATGATTTAGCTTACAGCCTATTTTCTGAAGCTTTTATAAGAAACGTAGAACTTTTGCGTACAGGCTTTCAACTTTATCAGCTTGAGCAGGTTTATAATTTTAGAGGAGAACAATCTTTTAACGATAGAAAAAATAACTTTTTTAAAGATACTCAATCGGCATACAAAGATTATAGTCAAAAGGTAGATGAAAAAGTTTTCGAAAAGGTGCTTGCCTTTTATGCCGAAGAAATGCCTAAAGAATTTTTACCCGATGTATACGAAAATATTGACTTAAATAAATTAACTCAGCAAATTTATTCTCAATCGGCTTTAACCGAATATGATAAACTAGCTGCACTTTTAGAAGGAGATGCAGAAGAAGTTTTGAAAAGACTGCAAGCAGACCCTGGTTATGATTTTGTGAAAAATAATGCCATTGCATTTTATAGTGAAGTATTGCCAGCTTACCGTAATATGCGTTTAGAAATAGATGCCCTACAAGCAGAGTACATGAAAGCCATTGTAGAGACCAGTCCTAAAGGAGCTAGAATTTTTCCTAATGCAAATGGTACGCTTCGTGTAACTTACGGTCAAGTGAAAGGTTACAGTCCTAAAGATGCAGTTTATTATGAACCTGTTACGCATTTAGAGGGAGTAATGGAAAAATATGTTGAGGATGATTATGAATTTGATGTACCCCAAAAATTAATCGATTTGTATGAAGCCAAAGACTATGGGCAATATGCCGAAAACGGTAAATTACCCGTAAATTTTATAGGCACCAACCACACTACTGGTGGAAATTCAGGTAGCCCCGTAATCGATGCCTATGGTAATTTGATTGGTTTAAATTTTGATCGTGTTTGGGAAGGTACAATGAGTGACATTTACTATGACCCCGCTATTTCTAGAAATATAATGGTTGATGCGCGTTATATTTTATTTATAATTGACAAGTATGCCAATGCTAAGCATCTTATAGATGAGATGCAATTGGTACACCCTAAGAAAAACCAATCACCAAAACGTAAAAAAGCTAAAAAGAAAAGAAAGTCAAAAAGACGTTCTTAATTTCTGTTTAGACAAAAAATGACCTAACAAAAATAACCCCCGAAAAATTTTCGGGGGTTATTTTTGTTTTAAGCTTAAATCAAATTTAAGATTTCTTCAGTATTTTATCAACTACCATAGCTATAGCGCCGTCTCCCGTAATGTTTGCTGCGGTACCAAAGCTATCCATAGCTATATATAGCGCAATCATAAGCGCTTGGGCCTCTGCATCAAAGCCAAGCATGGTTTGCAAAATACCTATTGCTGCCATAATTGCCCCACCAGGCACGCCTGGTGCCGCCACCATTGCAATTCCCAACATCATTATAAAACCTGCAAACATCCCAAAATTAAAACCTAAGCCTTGCATAAGCATTAATGCAATGGCGCAAGCAACAATTTTCATGGTACTCCCCGCCAAATGAATAGTTGCCCCTAAGGGAATTACGAAATTGGCAATCTTAGCCGACACTCCGTTTTTCTCTGTTTGCTTCAAAGTTATGGGAATAGTTGCTGCAGAAGATTGTGTTCCTAAAGCGGTAAAGTAAGCCGGCATCATATTTAACAGTGCCTTTATAGGGTTCTTTTGGGTGAATAAACCAGCGATTACATATTGCACCAGCATAAGCAAAATGTGTAATACAAATATCACCCCTATTATTTTCACAAAAACGTCTAAAACTGAAGCAACCTGCCCCTTGTAAGCTATAGCTGAAAAAATACTTAAAATAAATAATGGCAGTAGAGGAACAATGACTTTCTCAATAAGCATCATAATAATTTTCTGAAAATCTACAGTAATCCGCTTTAAGCTTGAATTTTCCAGTGGTGCCAATCCTAAACCTATTAGAAAGGCTAAGACCAAAGCTGTCATCACATCAAGAACTGGCGGAATTCCTATGCTAAAATATGGAATGAGCTCTACGGCATTTTCTTTAAGCGTATTTAAATTCTGTGGTTCGATAATGGTTGGAAAAACATTTGAAACTACAAAATAGGTAGAAAAACCTGAAAATAAGGTAGAACCATAGGCCAAAGCGGCTGTTGTTAAAAGTAATTTTCCGGCTCCCTTACCCAAATCCGCAATAGCGGGCATGATTAACCCTAAAATAATTAAGGGAATAGCAAAACCCAAAAACTCACTAAACAGTTGTTTAAAGGTTTCAAGACCTCGATTGACCCATTCGGGTAAAAACAAACCAATTAATAAACCTAAAATAATAGCTATTACAACTTTAAAAAGTAGACTATTGAGTATTCTTTTTATCATGGTTAACAATTTACAAACAATTTGAAGTACGCAAATATATTACCTTAGCGACTTTTAACACCCCGTCTAGAATTATAATTATGTCTCTAACAATAAAAAAGGCCACACCAAATCTTTATTCAGCTTCTTCTGGCTTGATTTTACAAGCCATGGATGAACTTATTTATTATTATTTAGGGAAAGAAGATAATGGAGAGGCTAAAAAATTTTTAAGTCGAGAATTTCAAAAAGAAGATAGCTTGTACAGCTACCGCAACACATTTTTGGCATTTTTAGGTGATAAAGTGGTTGGTGCTTTAATCGCATATGATGGTGCAAAACACAAAGACTGGCAAAAAAAATTAGTCAACACCCTCGCAATAGATTACAATTTTAACAACACGCTAACCCCTGAAACTCAAGCCGGACATTTTTATTTAGATGCCATTAGTGTAGACCCTGATTACCGCGGTCAAAAAATTGGAAGTAAACTTATTAAATATGCCGAATCTTATGCTCGAGATTATTCTTTTAAACATCTTGGACTTTTGGTTGATTTAGCAAACCCAAAGGCAAAAAGATTGTATGAGCGTCTTGGTTTTGAATTAGACCATTTATTACAATTAGGCGAGCACGAGTATTACTATTTAAAAAAGGATTTGCGCTAATTTCTTTTTTTCATTTCTTGAAGGGTTTCGTAGAAATTTTCTTGAATCGGCCTGTTTTCAGGAACTTCTCTTAAAGGCTCAACGATCTCTAAACTTTCATGACAATCTGCAGGCAGCCTCTGATACAATTTTGTGCCAGCAGTTTTCCAGGCAATCATATCATCAGAAACCGTTTTGAGTATTTTAGCAGGATTTCCTACTATTAAGCTACGTTTTGGTATTTTGGTTTCAGCTTTGACAAATGCCATTGCGCCAACAATACATTCATCTCCAATTTCTGCATCATCCATGATAACGGAATTCATTCCGATAAGGCAATTCTCACCCAAATTAGCTCCGTGGATAATGGCTCCGTGGCCCACATGGGCTCCTTTTTTTAATCGAATACTTTTACCGGGAAACATATGCACGGTACAATTTTCTTGTACATTTACGCCGTCTTCTAAAATAATTTCGCCCCAGTCGCCCCGAATGGCGGCACCCGGACCTATATAGCAATTTTTACCAATAATCACATTACCTGTTACCGCAGCTTGCGGGTGCACAAAACTGCTTTCATCTACTACCGGAGTAAATCCTTTAAATTTGTATATCATATTTAGTTGTTATTAGACTAAGTCCTTACTTTCACCTATCTTTTATTTTTTATATTTAACATATTGTCTGTATTTCTACAGAGTTACTTCCGTAAAGGTTAAATAAATCTTTTGCAAAAAGCCTTCTCTTACCGCTATATGGCAGCGAAGGCTTTCATAAAAGTTAGGTGCTTTCGCGGTGCTAAACTTTAAAACTGGTGAAAGCTATTATTTGTACTTCTCTAATTTTTGTTTTGTAAAATCTGATAAGACTAAACGACCGCTAATTTTTGCCCGTTCATTTAATAATTGATCCCAATCTTCTGTACCTCTCCAGAACATTTGTTTCATTTCTTTCACCGCTTCTGGATTATAATTACATAGGTTTTTAGCAAACGCCATAACCGCCTCATCTAATTCTTGGGTAGAATCAAACACTTGGGTAAATAATCCTTTCTGCTTGGCCCATCCGGGGGAATAAAAAGAGTTCGCATCAATGGCTATTTGAGACATGCCACTTAATCCCAATTTTCGTTCTACTGCCGGACCTACCACAAATGGCCCTATACCTATATTCAACTCGCTTAATTTTATCGCTGCATATTTAGTTGCCATGCAATAATCCATAGCTGCTGCCAGTCCAACACCACCGCCTACAGTTTTTCCTTGTACACGACCAATGATAAATTTAGGGCATTTACGCATAGCATTAATTACATTTGCAAAACCCATAAAGAATTTCTCCCCCTCGTTTTCATCGGCGATGCTAATTAATTCTGTAAAACTCGCTCCAGCACAAAAGGTACGGTCGCCGCCAGATTTAATTACAATAACTAAAACTTCGTCATTTTTCCCAGCTTGGGTTATACTACTTGCTAATTGAGATAAGATATCTCCAGGTAAACTATTATGTGCCGGATGAAAAAACTCAATAGTGGCAACTTGGTCTTGTATATTAGTCTTTACGTATGCTTCCATTTTTAAATTTTTATATTGTTTCAAAAATAAGCATTTCAAAATTCTTGACTAAATACAAATCAGAAAATGAAAAAAAAGTTCGAGAATTAAACTTTTTAATGTACCAATAGTCATACTAAGCATAAACCAGTATCTTTACCAACTTGTAAAAATAAGTTTACTAATTTTTAATTTTAATATACATTGATTTCATGAAAAAACTGATTTTATGTTTACTGCTTACCACTTTCATTCTACCTATGCGGGCTAATGAAGGGATGTGGTTTTTAATGCATATTGAGCGTTTAAACTACGTTGATATGCAAAAAATGGGACTACAATTAACCCCAGAAGAGATTTATAGCATCAACAACAATAGCTTAAAAGATGCCATTGTACAGTTTGGAGGCGGTTGTACTGCCGAAATTATTTCTGATCAAGGTTTAGTGCTTACCAATCACCACTGTGGTTACGGTAATATTGCCGAGCTTTCAACAGAAGAAAATGATTACCTCAACAACGGGTTTTGGGCTAAAACCTTTAAAGAGGAGTTAAAGCCTGCCAATCTTTCGGTAAGATTCTTTGTAAGAATGGATGACGTGACCGAGCGTATGCTAGGGCAGGTTAATGAAAATATGAGTGAAGATGAGCGCGAGGCAGCTCTTAATAAAGAAATGGCTAAAATTCAGCAAGAAAATAACGAAGGTGGTAAATACACCGTGTCGGTTAAATCTTTTTATAGTGGTAATGAATATTACTATTTTGTTTACCAAGATTACAATGATGTAAGATTAGTAGGTACTCCTCCTAAAAGCATTGGTAAATTTGGAGGCGACACCGATAACTGGGAATGGCCAAGACATACTGGCGATTTTGCTTTATTTCGCGTATACGCCGACCAAGACGGAAACCCTGCCGAGTATTCTGAGGATAACGTGCCATTAAAACCTAAATATCACTTACCTACTAGCCTAAAAGGATTTGAGGAAAATGACTTTGCTATGATTTTGGGTTACCCCGGAAGAACAAATCGTTGGAAACCGGCTGCAGGAATTGAACAAAATGTAGAGTATGCTTATCCTGCTTGGGTAGAAGCTTCAAAAACATCTATGGATGTTATGAAGAAATACATGGATAAAAAACAACAGGTAAATTTAGATTATGCCTCTGCCTATGCCGGTATTGCCAATTATTGGAAAAACAGGCAAGGAATGATCGATGCTTTAAAAAAGCACAAAACCGCCAAAAGTAAACGTAAAGCCGAGAAAAAGTTCCAGAAATGGGCCAATAAGCAAGCTACAAATAAGTATAAGGATGTGATGCCTACTATTAACGCTTACTATGAGCGTACTAATAAAGCTAGCGAACACGATAATTATTTGATGCTATTGTTAAGAACAAGAATAGCTACTTTACCTTATCGACTAGGTAGAACTATGGAATACTTTAGCTCACAAAACGAAGCGAAGCAAGCCGAATTAAAACCGAGATTAGAAGCCGAAATCGAAAATTTATATGATGGTCTTTACTTACCATTAGAAAAAGATGTTTTAGCAACTCAATTGCACCTTTACAGCCAGAAAGCTAGTGATATTGCACCAATGGCAAAAGATTTAGACGCTAAGCATAGTAGTATAGCCGATTGGAAAGCCTATGTAGATGGAATTACTAATGAGAGTATTTTTAGATCTCAAGAAGCTTTTACAGCTTTTATGAATAACCCTGATGCAGATATGTTGGCTCAAGATGAATTGTATCAATTATCAACTGCCCTATTGAACCGCTACCGCGCAAAAAGCGATGAAGAGAAGGCTTGGGAAGATAAGTACCAGAAGGCTTATCGCTTAATGATCCAAGGTATGCGTAAGCAAAACCCAGATAAAAAATACTATCCAGATGCCAATAGTACTCTGCGTTTAACTTATGGTAAGGTAATCGCTTTACCTAAAGACAAAACCAACGATGCTAAGAAAAACTACTACACCACCTTACAAGGTACCGTGGCTAAGTATCAGCCTGGTGACGAAGAATTTGATATGCCCAAAAAACTTATCGAGTTATATGAGAAAAAAGACTTTGGACAGTATGCTGATAAAGATGGATACCTTCCCGTTAATTTCCTAACCGATAATGACATTACTGGTGGAAACTCTGGTTCTCCCGTACTAAATGGTAATGGTGAATTAATTGGTCTTGCATTTGACGGTAATATCGAAGCTATGGCCGGTGATGTAATTTTTGATGATAAATTACAACGTACTATAAGTGTAGATATTCGCTATGTACTATTTTTAATAGACAAATATGCAGGAGCAACTCATTTGATAGATGAATTAACTTTAGTTAAGTAATTTAATCTTTCAATCACAAAAATAAAAAAGCCGCTATGTAAAAATAGCGGCTTTTTTCGTGCTTAATTTTTGGTTTACCATAAACCAAATTGTTCAAAATGATGATTAATATGCTTACGCTCTAGTAGTTCCCATTCAAACTTTGATGGTTCTCCAAAAACAGCATTTTTGGTGGTTGCATTTGGGTTTTCTCTAAAGAATTGCAAATAAGCCTTCCTAGCCTCAAGCAACTGCTTTTTAGCTGTATCTAAATTTTCATGCTTCAAGTCGGCTAATTTATCTTTTGGCAACAACGGGAAACCATAGTTTTTAGGCATTGGCTGATAATTCCATAGCGTTTCTCGCACTTTTTCAATATACTCTAATGGTGTTACAATTTCAAAATCTTGTATTTGTCCTGCAGCGATACGGTAACTCATTTCTAAATGCTCCAGCATATGCTGGGGAGTCATCATACCCCAAGCAGCGGGAGTATCTTCTTTTAATTTTGCCAAGATATCCCTAGGCAAACTGTTATGCGCTGGGTGAAAAACGCTATTGTAGTAGCTATTTAATCTTGTATACTTTGTTTTACGTAGGGTTGTGTCATATCTATTTTATATGTAAGAAATGATTAATAAATTATAATCAATAATATCAATACTTATAACAATAACAATCTTTACTTAACTACAAAGAACTAACTAATACTATTTTTCAATCAATAAAGAGTCTTGAATTAAAAATTTTAAAATCTGATTATTATTTAAGCCTTCTTTAAAACGAATATTAAAATCATACCTACCACTATTAGCTTTATATAAATTTAAGATAGAATCTGAATTGATAAATTTTATCTTGAGTAAACTTTCAACTTTCGCTGATTTAAGATACCAGGTACTATCATTCTTGAAATCATATTTTTCATCCTGAAAATTTGGAGCCTCATTATATTCAACATTGATATATTCATTTTCATAGTATAACAACTCTGTTTCTTCTACACTATTTAGAGGATTATCAAAATATAATGCTATGACCATCAAAAAAGTATTCCAAAATATGTGTAAAAATATAGCATAAATTAATTTGTAATTCACGACTAACCATAGAGCCAAAAGGTGTCCTCCAAATCTAGAAGCTAAAGAAATTGGGGTAAAAACATTTAAATCATAAAAGTTAACGTGTATAACAGAAAAAAGTAATGCATTTGTTATAATCATATGGATTGTATAACTATTGTTTTTTCTAGCATTATTAAGATAGGTGAAAATATAAAATAATAATAGTAAAGCTAAACTATAAACACTTCTATTGAAATACATTGTAAATCCAAATAAGCCTAGATAACTTATCCATTTATAGGTTTTATTCTTTAAAAATGCTCCATCAAATATTATTTCTTCATAAATGGGCGCAATTAGTGCCGTCCAAAAAAGTGACACTATAAACTTTTCTTTTGATCCAAAGAAAAAAGAATCATCTGTTTCTGAATTAATATATTGTTCTATTGAATCTGAAAAAAAAAAGAACAAAACAATCAATAAAAAAAATGGAACTAGTTTTAAAACTAGCCCCATGTAAAAAATAATATTAAACTTGTTTTTATTTAGCAACATAATATTAAAAATTTTTCTTCATATCATAATTATTAATTACCAATTAGAGTATATAGTTAGCTAAACACAGGGACAAATAAAAAAAACTATTATAAAAATCCTAATTGTTAAATTTCAAAATAATTTAAACTGTTCAAAATGGTGGTTTAGGTGTTTACGCTCTAACAACTCCCACTCGTATTTAGTAAGTTCACCAAACACAGCATTTTTATTAGTGGCTTTAGGGTTTTTCTTAAAAAAATCGATATACGCTTTCCTAGCCTCTTTCATTTTTTCTTTCGCTTCCGTTAAACTAGCGTGTTTTAAAGTGGGGAGTTCTCCTTCCTTGTATAACGGGAAGTTATAATTTTTAGGCATTTTTTTGTAATTCCACAACGTAGCACGAGTATCGTCTAAGTACTTTTCTGGTGTAGCGATTTCAAAATCTTGAATTTCTCCAGAGGCAATACGGTAACTAGTTTCTAAATGCTCTACCATGTGTTGCGGTCTCATTTCTCCCCACACAGGTTGAGTATCTTCATTTAGTTTCGCTAAAGCGGAATCAATAACTTCCTCGGTAATCTCCGTAAAGGTAGTTTGCTTCTTTTGCACCATAGTTAAAATAGTCGCGATACAAACTAAGGCTTCCTTTTCTTCGGCTTCCGTTTCTGGGATTTTACCATCGGTTACGTTGGTATCAAAAACCTCTACAAACCACTTTACAATTCCGCTGGGCAGTTCTTTACCTTTTTGATCTCGATCTACTTTTTCTTTACACGTTAACCTCACATGAATAGTATCATTATGATAAAGCGGACGTAAGAATCTTATTTCTTCTAAACCATAATTTGCTGCTACTGGTCCTTTATTAGGATACACAAATAATCCCGCTGCTGCGGAAATAATAAAATAACCGTGTGCCGTTCTCTGTTCAAAAATACTGCCGTCTAAAGAAGTTATATCGGTATGGGCATAAAAATGATCCCAAGTAAGATTACCAAAATTAACGATATCGGTATCGGTAAGGGTTCTATTATGTGTCTTTAAAGACATCCCTGGCTTGATATCTTCCCAATGGTATGCAAACGGATGCTTCTCGGCCTCTTTGTACTTTGCCTTTGGTTGATAAATTCCTGTAATCTCTGTTAAAGTAGTTGGCGAACCTTGAATGGCACAACGCTGCATATAATGCTTAATACCGCGCTTACCACCCATTTCTTCACCACCTCCAGCTCTACCGGGTCCACCATGAACTAGCATAGGCAAGGGCGAACCGTGCCCCGTGCTTTGTTTTGCACTTTCACGGTTAATAACCAATATTCTCCCATGATGGGTCGCCGCTTTTACTGTATAGTCACGCGCTACTTGGTCATCATTAGTCGCGATAGAACTTACCAATGAACCCTTACCCATTTTTGAAAGCGTAATGGCTTCGTCTAAATTCTTGTACGGCATAATAGTGCTAACCGGGCCAAAGGCTTCTGTATCGTGCACGGCTAAGTTTTGCAATGGTTTATCTTCTCTTAAAAGAATAGGCGACATAAAAGCTCCTCTTTTAGCATCGGCACCTATAGTTTCAATATGCTCTAAATCTCCATAAACCAATGAAGCTGTCTGACTTAAATCTTGAACGCGTTCGCGCACCTCTTGCACTTGATCTTTACTCACTAAAGCTCCCATACGAACTTCTTTAAGTCTTGGGTCTCCTATGGTTACTTTACTCAGCGCTTTACCCAAGGCAATTTGAACATCTTCAACCAGTTTCTCTGGCACAATAACGCGGCGTATAGCCGTACACTTTTGTCCGCATTTCACCGTCATTTCATTACGCACCTCCTTGATAAACAAATCAAATTCAGGTGTTCCTGGCACTGAATCTTCTCCTAAAATAGAAGCATTTAAAGAATCTGCTTCCATATTAAAAGGAACTGATTCTTGCAATAAACGCTTATGAGATTTTAGCATTCTACCGGTATCGGCAGAACCTGTAAAAGTAACCACATCTTGCGATTCTACGGTATCTAAAATAGATCGGGCAGAACCCGATATAAGCTGCAGCGAACCTTCTGGTAAAATACCTGACTGAATAATTTCGCGCACCACAGCCTCGGTTAAAAATGCGGTATTAGTTGCCGGTTTTACCACAGCAGGCATACCGGCCATCCAGTTTACGGCGCATTTTTCTAACATTCCCCAAACAGGAAAATTAAATGCATTAATATGAACCGCTACCCCCTCTTTAGGCACTAAAATATGATGCGCCATAAAACGGCCACCTCTTGATAAATCTATAGGATTTCCTTCGACATCGAATGCTTGGTTCGGAAAAACTTTTCGCAAAGAAGCATTGGCAAATAAATTACCAAATCCACCTTCTATATCTATCCAACTATCTATTTTAGTTGCTCCGGTTTTATAACTGATTTCATAAAATTGTTTTTTCTTTTTTGTAAGATGTAGGGCTAGCTTCTTTAGCATATTTCCTCGCTCTTGAAAAGTCATTCTACGCAAAGTATCACCTTGTTTTCTTCCGTATTGTAAAACCTTTTCAAAATCAAAACCGCTGGTATCACTAAGCGCAATGGTTTCACCCGAAACGGCATCAACCATTGGCACTCCTTCACCAGAACCGGCCACCCATTTCCCTTCTATATAACTTTCTAATTTTTGCATATCAATCTTTTTTCTCTCCTTTACGGATTGCAATCCGAAAAGATATTAAATATATTATACTATTATAAAGCCTTATTTTTTAAGTTTTTTATTAATTAAATTTAGGCCTTTGATCCGCGTTTAACGCTAACTTACATTTTCGATAACCGCTGCGTATCCCTGTCCTACACCTACACACATAGTTACTAAGGCATATTTTTTACCGGTTAATTGAAGCTCTAAAGCTGCCGAATAGGCCAATCTGGCTCCCGTAACCCCAAGTGGATGCCCCAAAGCTATAGCACCTCCATTTGGATTAATTCTTGGGTCGTTATCTTTTAACCCCCAAGCACGTATGCAAGCTAGTGCTTGAGCGGCAAAAGCTTCATTTAATTCAATCACATCAATATCATCCATGGTGAGGCCTGCTTTCTCAAGTGCTTTATTTGAAGCCTGAACCGGACCAATACCCATGATTCTAGGTTCTACTCCGACAACTGCCGAACTTAAAATTTTAGCCATTGGCTTTAAACTATATTGCTCTACGGCTTTGCTCGATGCAATGATAGTTGCTGCAGCACCGTCATTAAGACCAGATGAGTTACCTGCGGTAACGCTTCCTTCTTTTCGAAAGGCAGGTCTAAGCTTAGCTAAAATTTCTTTTGTGGTGGTAGGTTTTACAAACTCATCTTGATTAAATAAAATAGGTTCTTTTTTACGACGCGGAATCTCTACCGTAACGATTTCTTTAGCTAAACGTCCGTTTTTTTGAGCTTCGGTAGCCTTCATTTGGCTCCAATAGGCAAACGCATCTTGATCTTCACGTGCAATTTTGTACTTATCAACTAAGTTTTCGGCGGTAAGCCCCATCCCATCTGTGCCGTACATTTCATGTAATTTCGGATTTACAAACCGCCAGCCGAAACTAGTGTCATACATTTTAGCATCATTTCCAAAAGCACTAGAAGGTTTGGCTATAGCATAGGGACCCCGAGTCATATGCTCTACGCCACCGGCTATAAAAATATCTCCATCATTGGTATGAATGGCTCGATGGGCATGAATAATTGCTGACAAACCACTACTACATAAACGATTTACTGTTTCACCTGGAACGCTATAAGGTAATTCTGCCAATAAGGCGCACATTCTCGCTACGTTTCTATTATCTTCTCCTGCTTGATTAGCACAACCTAAAATAACATCGGCGTAAGCTTCTTTTGGGATATTTGGATTGCGACGAACCACCTCTTTAATGACTAAAGCACCTAAATCGTCTGTACGTACAGGCGAAAGTGCTCCTTTATAATTTCCTATAGGGGTTCTTATTCCATCTATTATATAACTGCTCATAGGTTTATTTTTAATTAAAGTTCTAAAAATAAATAAAACTTAGGAATACCATAACTTTTGCCCTTAGTTTCTTTTTTAGATAAAATAAATAACTAGAATAGACCAGCCAAGTAAGAAAATTAAGGTAAATTTGTTTTTAATTGCATATACTTTATAAGTGAAAGAACTTAGCCATATTTCTTCTAAAATTACTTTGCTTTTATTATTCTGGGGAAGTTTAATACTACACGCTCAAACGGTAGCTATACCCGATGTAAATTTTGAACAATTTTTAATTGCACAAGGTATTGACACTAATGGACAAAATGGCAATATATTAACCAGTGATGCACAAGCTATAACCACTCTAGATATTACTGTTAGTACCGTAACCGACTTGACAGGTATAAATGCTTTCTCTAATTTAACACAATTAGATGTTGGGGACAACGCTATCTCTAATATAAATCTCACAGCATTAATGCAGCTAGAGCAATTAACCATAGATGGAAATAGCGCATTAACTTCTATAGATTTATCTCAAAACACTCTATTAGAAAGTTTAGTACTTAAATCTCCTAATTTTGGCTCAGCTATGCCTTTAACTGCCCTAGATTTAAGTTCTAATAATAATTTGTTAGATGTAGAAATGTATCGAGTTGGTAATTTGAGTAATCTTGTTTTGCCATCCAATCCTATATTGCTCACCAATTTTAAAATAATAAATCATGACAACACTGCTCTAAATTTTGCAAATTTTGACAGTTTAGAAAACTTACATATTCAAGGTGGGGCCAACGGGTTAAATATTACTCTACCCAATATTCAAACCAATTTAAAAGAAATTTACATAAGCAGCATAGGAATAAATAATGTAGATGTTTCGGCTTACAGCAATTTAGAGAAGTTAAGCTTATTCAATGTTTACCTACAAACGCTTAGCTTACCAAGTACAAATACCTTTACCCAATTAACAATTTGGCATCATAATTTTATCGCACCTCTTGATTTAAGCAGTGTGCCTAATTTAATAGATTTAGATATAAGATTTAACCAAAGCGCGCCCTTAATTATCAATCTTGTAGGTAACCCAAATCTTGAGAATGTTTGGCTTACTCATAATGACCTAAATGCCATAGATTTTACCCATAATACATTATTGAAAAACTTACGCATTTATGATAACAATTTGAGTGTATTAGATGTTACGCAAAATAACCTGCTCGAACGTTTAGATGCCAACAACAATCAAATTCCTGCTATAGATTTAAGTCAGAATCAAGTGTTACACTATTTAAACTTAAGTAATAATCTATTACCAACAATAGACTTAACCTCTAATATAGAATTAACCAGTATTAACCTAAGCCACAATTTATTTACCACAACTGGTACAGATTTAACTCAAAATATTGATTTAAGCAGCTTAAATTTTTCACATAACCAAATTTCTAGTTTAGATATCACACAGAATTCCGAGTTGAGATATTTAGTACTTTCACATAATTTATTTACATCAAATAGCATTTTGTATGATTTTGAAAACATACGTGCAAGTAACGGTGATATTCTTGGAGGTAAATTAGATGTAAGTTTTAACCAAATCAGTGGCAGCATCCCTGATTTTGCTTCGTTAATACATACTGGTGCTGGTGGTCAAAATGATTATACCCGTTATTTTGAACTTAATTTCAATAACAATAATTTTGAATTTGGAGATTTTGAAAATCAACACGCTGCTTATCTGAACTTTACCACGTTAACTAGTCCCCCTCCTTTCAACACTGTGGTTATGCGTGAATATCATTATGCCCCTCAGGCAAAAGTGAATACTATTCTAAATCCCAACATTAATGCTGGTGATGATATTACCTTAAGCACAATTGTTAGTGGCGCACAAAACCATTATCAGTGGTTTAAGGATGGAAATCCAATTCTTGGCGCTCCAGACTCACCCTATTATACCATTTATGATGCCACCGGATGTGATGCAGGCGTATATCATTGTGAAGTCACTAGCGATTTGGTTCCATTTGAAAACGCAAATCCACCAGGCACCAATAACCGAAATTTACTTTTGATAAGAAATGATATTACTTTAAGTGTGAATACTTCCGAAAGTTGTGTTAGCCTTTCTTATCCGCTTGACGGAGCGATTAACGTGCCGGTTAACGGAAATATTATTTGGAATGATAATCCCAGCGCTTGTGGATATTTTCTTACTGCAGGAACAACTTCTGGAGGTAGTAATATTTATAATAATATTGACGTAGGGGACGTCAATAGTTATCCCTGGCCTACCAATTTACCAGCAAATACAACTATCTACATTACTTTAACTCCTTATTTTGAAAGCGGGAATATTTTAAATTGTACAGAAGAGAGTTTTACCACTAATACAGATATTGTTCTCCCCAATTGTACTAACTTAAAGCAGCCTTTAAATGCTGCAACTAATGTATCGATTAATAGCTCTATAATTTGGGATCCAGCATTAAACGCGTCGGGTTATTTACTCAGTTTAGGTACAAACCCTGGAGGAACTTCTATTCTCAATAATCAAGATGTGGGGAATGTAACTAGTTTTACACCCACAAATCCGCTTCCTAGCAATACCACAATTTACGTGAGTATAACACCCTACAATTCGGCAGGAAATGCTAGTGCTTGCACAGAAGAAAGTTTTACTACAGAAACCATTGTTGTAGTTCCTAGTTGTACTAGCTTATCGAATCCGCTCAATGCTGCCACCAATGTTTCGGTGAATACTGCAATCGATTGGAATGCGATTACTGAGGCCGATGGTTATTTACTCAGTCTAGGTACAAACCCTGGTGGAACTTCTATTCTCAATAATCAAGATGTGGGGAATGTAACTAGTTTTTCTCCTGCAAATCCGCTACCGAGCAATACCACAATTTACGTGAGTATAACACCCTACAATTCGGCAGGAAATGCTAGTGCTTGCGCAGAAGAAAGTTTTACTACAGAAACCATTGTTGTAGTTCCTAATTGTACTAGCTTATCGAATCCGCTTAATACAGCCACCAATGTTTCGGTGAATACTGCAATCGATTGGAATGCGATTACTGAGGCCGATGGTTATTTACTCAGTCTAGGTACAAACCCTGGTGGAACTTCTATTCTCAATAATCAAGATGTGGGGAATGTAACTAGTTTTACACCCACAAATCCGCTACCAAGCAATACCACAATTTACGTGAGTATAACACCCTACAATTCGGCAGGAAATGCTAGTGCTTGCACAGAAGAAAGTTTTACTACAGAAACCATTGTTGTAGTTCCTAATTGTACTAGCTTATCGAATCCGCTCAATGCTGCCACCAATGTTTCGGTGAATACTGCAATCGATTGGAATGCGATTACTGAGGCCGATGGTTATTTACTCAGTTTAGGTACAAACCCTGGAGGAACTTCTATTCTCAATAATCAAGATGTAGGGAATGTAACTAGTTTTACACCTGCAAATCCGCTTCCTAGCAATACCACAATTTACGTGAGTATAACACCCTACAATTCGGCAGGAAATGCTAGTGCTTGCGCAGAAGAAAGTTTTACTACAGAAACCATTGT
>NZ_VRLT01000011.1 GCF_008017835.1 Mesonia sp. HuA40
CTATTTCATTCCGCGTTGTGCTTTTCAATTCCACTGTTCTCTTTTTAAGTCAGTTAAATTTTCAAACAGTCGGATTTATCATTTCTCCGTTCCGCTTAAGATTCCGAGCTATTTTAGGTAACTGGTTATATCGAGTCAAATATACACTTTTATAGGTTAATATTTCCGGATAAAGATACTTTTTTGGTATCATAGCCTTGTTGATTAAGTTGCTGTAAAGCAGAATCTAATGGGCTTTTTATTTGTAATAACTGCTTACGACTTACGTGCGTATAAATCATTGTGGTTTCTGGTTTACTGTGTCCCAATAATTCTTGTATATAACGCAAGTCTACTCCGGTTTCGAGTAAATGGGTAGCAAAAGAGTGGCGTAGGGTATGTGGGGTTACCGTTTTGGTTATTTTAGCGCGTAAAACAGCACGCTTTAATGAAGCTCTAACACTGCTAGCTTGATAAGCGTATCCAGAACGGCCTTCAATTAAAAAATGTCGGGGTTGATAAATGTTTAAATAATTATATAATAAAGGTAAAATGGTATCGGCTAATATAACTACGCGGTCTTTGCGTCCCTTGCTGCGATGTATGAAAATTTGTCGACGTTCAATGTTCAAATCGCTTACTCGTAAAGATAGTGCTTCGCCAATTCGTAAACCAGAAGAGTAGAGGAGAGCAAAAATAAACCGATGTTTTAGATTTTTTGTCGCTTGTAATATCCGCAAAACTTCTTGTAAAGATAATACGCTAGGTAATGACTTATTGCGCTTGGGGCGCAAGTGGTTCAAATCTTCCTGTAATTCTATGTTAAACAAAGCTACATAATGTTTCAATGCACTAATACACTGCCTGTGTGTACTTATAGAAAATTGCTTAGCAGCTATTTCATCTTCTATAAACCGATTAAAATCGGTTAAAACCAAAGCTAAAGGCTCTTTTTTAGTGTAATGTTCAAATTTTAAAACAAAACTGCAGTAAGTGGCCAAGGTACTTTGACTGTAACGCTTTCCGTGTAAATAATTATAGTACTGTTTTAACCTATTGCGCCCCTCTTGGTTTAAATCGTTTGCATTTACAACTTTTTGCGATTTAGGCTTAGGTTTAGTTTTTTTTTCAGGAAGCTTAAATCCGCTTAAAGCGCTATAATCTACATAGTGATTCTTTTTGCGAAAATAAGCATACAAATTGGTGCAGGTCTCTGGCTTTTGTAAAACATAAAAACAACGCTGCGTACTAGAATATTTAACCTTAGCTATCTTCTTGGTATAAGCAATCAATTCGCGATTGTATTCAAAAAAAATACCAACGCAATGGGCATCGCGATGAAAAATAGGTTTTAAGGTTATACGCATTTTGTTTTAATTTTATTAACCTTACAATTTAACAATAATAAAATTAAAGAATCACTATTACGCTTTAAAAAATTGTTTAAACGTTGTTTTTATCTTATTAAATGCATATTATTTATAATTTAATCAATTGCGTGTTGCACTGGTTTTAATGAACTAGAGTAGAGGAATGATTGAGATTATTTAAGGTTAAACCGGATTTTTGAGAAGCTAGTTTGCTTGTTTATTGGGTAATAATATTATGCCGATTGAATAAATTTCATAGGTTAAACCGAATTAAAAGCTTGAAGCCGATTTTTTTAAAGTACGTCTCGAAGAATAAAATTCAGCTTAAAAGTTCAATCTGTGAAATGACGTGTATGTTTTAAGGCCACTTGTTTCATTGAGATGAATAGAAAGAATCTATCCAGATAAAACCCTTAATAATTTCAAGCTGAAAAAATAGTAGAAAAGCGAATACAGATCTTCAAAATCAGGGTGAGTAATTTTTGGTAACTGCTTAAGCAGATCCCAATCAGATAAAGTAGAATGCGAAATAGTTTTCCGTCTAATCTTTTTTTCGTGAAACAATCTTAATTTCACCGGATATTTATTTTCTTTATTAGGTTTTTCAGTCTTGCTTAGTAGGATGGAGGCTTTCATTTTTCGTAAACTTTTCGTAAACTTTTCGTAAATATATTATACAAAAATACCCTTTTTTACCCTATTTATTCACGTGCACCCGAAAATTAAAAAAGTATAAAAACAAAAAAACCCTACTATTAGTAGGGTTTTGCTAGGGGTGGAAGATCGGTCTCGAACCGACGACCTCCTGAACCACAATCAGGCGCTCTAACCAACTGAGCTACAACCACCATTTGTTTGCGGGTGCAAATCTAAAAAATAATATCCATTCTGCCAAGAAAAAAATGTATTAAATTAAATCGAAAGCAGAATTTACAGCGATGGGTCTGTCGCTGGTAAAGCCTTCGGCATAATCGGTGCCAATTAGTCTACCTAAATTTTGAGCTCTATAGGTCACACTGTCAAGAAAATTGGTGCTAGATATAGGTGTTTCGGGCTCATTGGCATGGGCTTGGTAAAACTGTGAACCGTAAGCTTTTACTGCCTTAATTTTTGTTTCAATGTGAGCTCCAATATCTAGAATTATATCGGGCGTTATTTCCTGCCATTGTATATAATGCAAGACCAAACGCGGGCGCCAAGCGGTTTGAGGTTTACCTTCCCAATGGGTTTCAATTTTGCGTAACCCGCTTAAAAAGCAGGCGTCACTTACCAGTTTGCTTCCCTTTCCGTGGTCTATATGTCGGTCTCTTATAGCGTTGCAAAAAACAATTTCTGGCTGAAAAGCTCGAATTTGTTTAATTACTTCTAGTTGATTGTCTTTGTTATTGGTGAAAAAACCATCGCTAAAACCTAAGTTATGTCGGTAACTTACACCTAACAAATCGGCTGCAGCTTGTGCTTCTTGAGCACGAAGCTCAGCACTTCCTCGAGTACCTAATTCACCTCGGGTTAAATCTACAATTCCTACTTTTTTACCGGCTGCAATCTCTTTGGCTAAAGTGCCACTACAACCCAGCTCTACATCATCGGGATGGGCTCCGAATGCTAATATATCTAATTTCATGCGAGGCTTGTTTTATTATTTTTAAGTTGTCTTATTTTTATATTTAATGCGGCAAATAATAACGTCATAAACGGACTTAAGTAATTGAAAATGGCATAGGTGAAGTAACTCAATACAGGAACACCTAAAACACCACTATGGTAGGCTCCGCAAGTATTCCAAGGGATTAGCACAGAGGTAACTGTAGCAGAATCTTCTAACGTACGGCTTAGGTTTTCTGGCGCTAAGCCTTTGTCTTTATAAGCTTTAGCAAACATTTTACCAGGAACCACAATAGCTAAGTATTGGTCTGATGCGGTTACATTCAGGGCTAAACAACTTATAACGGTGCTGCTAAACAATCCAAAGGTTGAGTGAAACAAGTTGAGCAAAGCTTTGCTTATTCTACTTAAAGCCCCAATGGCATCCATTATTCCACCAAAAGTCATAGCACAAATAATTAGCCAAATGGTACCGAGCATACCATACATTCCGCCCGAAGAAAATAAATCGTTTAAAGCGGTGTAGTCGGTGGGTACTTGTACACTCACAGTGATCGAGTCAATAATTCCGCGATAAGCGCTAGAAATACTCAAAACATCGGTTCCGGCAATTTGATTTAAAACGTGGGGTTGAAAAAAAATGCTAGCTAGCGCTGCCAGGAGAGTTCCCAACAATAAAGCTACTAATGGGGGTGTTTTTTTAATAATTAAAAAGACTACCAAAAGAGGTACGGCAAATAACCACGGACTAATGGTAAAAGCGCTATCTATCGCATTCAATATTTTTTGGGTATTTACTTGATCGGGGGTGTCTAAATTTAAACCGATTATAATAAAGACAATTAAAGTGATTATTATAGAAGGTACAGTGGTGTAAAGCATATACCTAATATGGGTAAACAAATCTGTACCAGCCATAGCGGGGGCCAAGTTGGTAGTATCACTTAATGGAGATAACTTGTCACCAAAATAAGCTCCGCTTAGTATGGCACCAGCCGTCATTCCTAAAGATATGCCTAATGCCTCAGATATGCCTATTAAGGCAATACCAACCGTAGCAGAGGTGGTCCAGCTACTTCCTGTGGCAACAGAAATAATGGAGCAAATCACCACGCAGGCTGCCAAAAATATGCTGGGGTTTAATAATTGCAATCCGTAGTAAATCATACTAGGAATAATACCGCTAACCAACCAAGTACCCGATAGGGCGCCAACCATAAGCAGAATCAAAATTGGGCCAGAGGTAGATTTGATGTTTTGCGCTACTTCTTCTACCATAGTTTTGTAAGATACACGGTTAAAATATCCTACGATAGCCGCAACCGCAGCCCCCATAAGGAGAATAAATTGATTGGACCCGTCTAGCGCACTATCTCCATAAACATAAACGTTGTAAGCGAGCATGCCTATTAATGCAAAGACAGGCAAAAGTGCCTGTCCTAGACTCAAATTATTTTCAATAATGTGTTGGTTATTCGGATCAGATGATTGGGTGTCCATTTTTTTTACTGGCTTTAAAGCGAATTAAGGCTAGTAAAGTAAACAATTTTTTAATAATTATTTGCGCTTAATATTAATTAATTTGCATTTAGTAAATCAGAGGCTACTATGCCGCTGGCTTCCAGACACTTTTTAATGCCATCCCAACTTTGTGTAATGCTATGATCTAAACCAATAGAAAAACGCACCAAACCGTTGCTTAAGCCCATGGCTGTTTGTTCCTCTTCAGGAATTTCTGACGAAGTTGATTTTCCGGGAGCGCTGAATAGCGTTCGGTAAAATCCTAAACTTACCGCTAAATCTCCTAAGTTATAAGCTTGCATCATTTCTAGAAAAACATTGGCTTTTTCAAAACTTCCTACATCAACCGTAAGCATCCCCCCAAAACCAAAATCACTGTAATGTTTTGCCTTAAAATAGGAATGACTTTTATGTGATGCTAAACCAGGATAAACCGTTTTTAAGCCTAAGCTTTCAAATTTTTTGGCCAAAAAAAGTGCGTTTTTGCTATGTTGTTGAATACGTACCGGTAGCGTTCTTAAATTCTTGAGTATAGAAGCGGCACGTAGACTATCTAAAGTAGCTCCCAGTAACATGGCAGCACCTTGATTTACATCACGTAAACTCAGTATAAATTCTTGCTTAGCACAAATCACTCCGCCTAAAGTGTCACTACTTCCATTTATGTACTTGGTAAGGGAGTGAATCACCACATCGGCACCCATTTGGGCGGGACAAAAAGATAAAGGAGAAAAAGTGTTGTCTATCACCAATTTTAAATTATACTTCTTTGCGATGACATTTAGAGCATCTATATGAGCTACTTCTAGTAGTGGATTACTCAGCGTTTCGGCATACAGAACTTTTGTTTGTGGGGTAATGCTGGCTTCTACCTCTTGTAAATTTGTAATATCTACAAAGCGCGTTTTTATACCTAAGCCTGGCATAAAGTTCTTCATGAACGCATAAGTACCTCCATACACGGTACGACTACTTACCACCTCATCTCCTTGCTGGCAAAGTTGCAACAAAACAGCGGTAATTGCACCCATGCCACTAGCGGTAACCAAGGCATCCTCGGTACCCTCCATGCGAGCGAGTGCTTGTTCAAGATAAGATAGAGTAGGATTGGCGTGTCGAGAATATAAAAATAAGCCTTCGGTTTTGCCTTCAAAGGTTTCAAACATTTCTTGTGGGTTGCGAAACCTAAACGTGCTCGAGTCGGCTATAGGCGGATTAACCCCGCGGTCTTGAGTAGCTAATTGTAGCTCCTGTAATGCAATTCCTGGATGATGCTTCATAGTGCAATGTATTTTATAATAAAATTAAAGATAAATCAAGCTTAAATGATTTACTATAGGTATTATTTTATTTAGTATAAAATTCGATAAAAACATAATTTATAGAATATTATTCTGTATTTTTAATTTTTTACGGATTAAAACGGAATAAAATAAACTTATGCTCGATACTACTGATAAAAACCTGTTGGCCTTACTGCAACAAGATGCTAAACAAACCATTAAAAGTTTAGCATTTAAATTGAGCCTTTCGGTCACCGCGGTGCACGAACGGATTAAAAAACTGGAGAGAAATCAGACCATCACCCAATATGTAGCTTTGATCGATAAAAATCGCGTCAACAAAAGTTTTATGGTACTTTGTCATCTAAAACTCAATGAACATACCCGCGAAAATATAAAGCGCTTTGAAAAAGAGGTAACACAATTACCCGAGGTGATGGAGTGTTATCACGTGAGCGGAGATTATGATTTTATACTAAAAATTCTGGTGAAAGATATGCCTGCTTATCGCCAATTTTTAGTCGATAAACTTACTGCTTTGAGTGGCATAGGAAGTACGCAAAGTACTTTTGTTATAGATGAAGTGAAAGAGACTACGCAAATTGCTTTGACTTATTAAAATAAATTCAGAACAATTAAACCGAGTGCTGCGCTAACAGAGCAAGGGAATTTTATTTGAAGGGTGACAAATTTGAATTTTAGGAAAGTTTATAACCAAAAACATCGCTTTAATCAAAAAACAAATAATAAGCCGCTAACTTGGTCATTCTTGTAGATGTTGTATTTTTGTAATCGTTTAAAAAAACCACAAAAAAATTATGAACACGTACGATGTTGTTGTTATTGGGTCTGGACCTGGAGGTTATGTTGCCGCTATTCGTTGCGCACAACTAGGGCTAAAGACGGCCATTATAGAAAAATATGCTACTAAAGGTGGTACTTGCCTTAATGTAGGTTGTATCCCTTCAAAAGCATTGCTAGATTCATCACATCACTATGAAGATGCCATTAAGCACTTCGAAGAGCATGGAATTGAAATCGCTGGAGAGGTGAAAATGAATCTTGAAAAAATGATGGCGAGAAAAAATACCGTTGTGGAGCAAACCACCAAGGGTATTGATTTCTTGATGGATAAAAATAAAATAGACACTTACCAAGGAATAGGCTCTTTTAAAGATAAAAATCATATAATTATTAAAGGTGAAGAAGAGGTAACTATTGAAGCCAAAAATACCATTATTGCCACCGGTAGTAAACCAGCTAGCTTACCTTTTATTGAGATAGATAAAGAAAGAATTATTACCTCTACCGAGGCGCTAAAAATGAAAGAAGTGCCTAAACACCTCTTGGTTATTGGGGGCGGTGTGATTGGTTTAGAGTTGGGTCAAGTATATAAAAGACTTGGGGCAGAAGTTACCGTAATTGAGTACATGGACAGGATCATACCTACTATGGATAAAGCTCAAAGTAAAGAGCTTATGAAAGTGCTTAAAAAGCAAAAAACAAAATTTGCACTTTCGCACCAAGTTACTGCCGTAGAAAATAAAGGTGATGAAGTAGTGGTAAAAGCCAAAGACAAGAAAGGTAACGAAGTAGAATTTAAAGGTGATTATTGCTTAGTTTCTGTGGGAAGAAAGCCTTTTACAGCTGGTTTAAACGCAGAAGCTGCAGGTGTAAAATTGAACGATAGAGGCCAAGTTGAAGTGAATGAAAACTTGCAAACTAACGTAAGCAATATTTATGCGATAGGCGATGTGGTAAAAGGAGCAATGCTGGCACATAAGGCCGAAGAAGAGGGTACTTTTGTAGCCGAAGTAATTGCTGGTCAAAAACCACATATCAATTACAACCTTATTCCAGGAGTGGTTTATACCTGGCCAGAGGTTGCTTCTGTAGGAAAAACCGAAGAGCAATTAAAAGAGGAAAATGTAAACTATGCCAGTGGGCAATTCCCTATGCGTGCCTTGGGTAGATCACGAGCAAGTGGAGATATCGATGGATTTGTGAAAATCTTAACCGATAAAGAAACAGATGAGGTGCTAGGGGTGCATATGGTTGGCGCACGCGCAGCAGATTTAATTGCCGAAGCTGTTACCGCAATGGAGTTTAGAGCTAGTGCAGAGGATATTTCAAGAATGAGTCACGCGCATCCCACCTATGCAGAAGCAGTAAAAGAAGCTGCACTTGCCGCAACTGGCGATAGAGCTTTGCATGTTTAGTATAAATTTTATTTCCGCTTAAAGCGGATATTATACCCGTAAAAAACCCCTGTAATATTCAAATTACAGGGGTTTTTTTGTAAACCAAAAATAAATGAAAAACTAAATCAATTTTAGAGATACAAAATGTATGCCAGAGAGGTAACCGAAATGGTTATCCATAAACTTAGTCCGAGTAAAATGGGCTGGAAACCACTTTCTTTAATTGATTGTATACTTAATCCGGCACCGACCAAAAATAAGGTGAGCACCAATAATTTTTTAGACAGAAAAGGAATGCCCGTAACAATAAAATCGGGTAAACTAACATACGAACTTAAGATTACGGCGCCTACAAAAAGCAAAATGAACCAAGGTATTTTAATTTTACCGGTTTCACCCCTAAAGAAAAACATAGTAAGAATACTTAAAGGGATAATCCATAAAGCTCTCGCCAATTTAACGGTAACCGCAATATCTAAAGCTTCTTCGCCGTAAGCTAATGCAGCGCCAACTACAGAGCTGGTATCATGAATGGCTATCGCACTCCATAAACCAAAATCGGCTTGAGATAGGTTTAATGCATGCCCTAGCATAGGGAAGACCAATAAAGCAACGGCATTTAAGAAGAAAACTACGCCCAGTGCAATCGAGATTTGCTTTTCTTTGGCTTGTACTACAGCAGAAACTGCAGCAATTGCACTACCACCACAAATGGCCGTTCCCGATGAAATTAAATAGGAGATAGCTCGATTTATGTGCAAAGCTTTACCAATAAAGTAACCTAAAATGAGTGTGGTGCTTATGCTTAAAATAGTAAGCAACAAACCTTCTTTACCTACTGCTAAGGTATGGTTTAAATCCATTCCAAAACCAAGACCAACTACGGCTATTTTTAATAGCCACTTGACCGCTTTTCCCGTATACGCTTTAAACGGATTGTATAGTAAATTGGTCATTAAAAAGCCTAGCAACAGGGCAATAGGAGAACTGATGTAGGGCGTAAGGCATAATACAGCCAATACTATAAAGATTAATTGGGTAAATTTATTGGGCAATCGGTATTTCACGGTATTCTGTTTTTAATTCCTACCCAAAATTAAGCTCGATTACTGGAAGTTAAGCAACGCAATTTATTATACCTTATAACTTTTGGTTATAACTACGCTTAAAAAACCGCTTGATTAAATCATAAAACATAGATTGGTATCCTTGCTTGCTTACAAAATATAAGGGTCTAGAAAAACTAAGATCATCAATGTCAACAATTTCCAGTTTTTTGTGTTTCAATTCCTCAATAACAGAGAAAATAGAAACAAAGGCGTAACATTGCGTGTAAAGAAGATAAGTCTTAATGCTTTCTGTACTACCCAAAATCATGTCTACTTGTAGTTTTTTAGGCGATAAACCTTCGCTATTAAGCCTTGCTTCTAGAATAGCACGTGTACCCGACCCTTCCTCGCGCAGCACGAGCGGCAGCTGGGTAAGTTGGCTGAGTTTGATTTGCTGTGATGCATTTCCAGCACGGGTCACCAGTACCAGTTCATCATCTAGAAATTTCTCGTATTGTAATAAAGGATTGTGGTTTCGGCCTTCAATTAATCCAAAATCCAACCGGTTGTTAAAAATCTTCTCTTCGATTGTGGCCGAGTTGTCATTGATTAAAGTAAAATTCGTTTCTGGGTAACGTTGCTTAAAATCAGCCAAAAGCTGAGGAACAATATACTGGGCTATGGTGGTACTGGCACCCAATTTCACATAATTGGGTAGCTCTTGTTGCTGTAGTAAAAAATGATTCTGTAAATCGTTATATAAATTTACAATTTGCTCGGCATAACTTAAAAACTCTGTTCCTGCTGGTGTTAGTGCAATCCTATTTCCTTGACGTTCAAATAATTTAACGCGGTATTTTTGCTCGATTTCTTTAATGTGTTTAGAAACTGCAGGCTGCGATAAGGGCAGACTTCTCGCAGCTTTCGAGAAACTCAAAGCCTTTGCAACTTCAATAAAAACACGCAATCGAAAATCCATAATCAAAAGTTATAGCTCAAAAGTACGAATAGTTTTTGTAGGATTTGTGTATGTGGCTATTTTCTGTTTATTTTACAATATATACTTAAAAAATGAGTGAGATTATTGCCTTTGCAGGTTCAAACAGCACAAAATCTATCAATCACCAGTGGGTGAGTTTTCTTAGTCAACAATTGGTAGAACCGGTTAATGTGATTCGGTTAACAGATTATCAAATACCTATGTATGGTATAGATTACGAAAAAGAAATCGGTTTCCCTAAAGATATTGAACGCTTATATAATGATATTAAATCGGCTAAAGCCATCATACTTTCTGTAAATGAACATAACGGTACGGTGTCTAGTTATTTTAAAAATGTAATGGATTGGTTGTCGCGGTATGACCGGATTTTTTTAGAGAATAAACCAGTTTTACTTACGAGTACCTCTCCAGGAAAATTGGCTGCTGGGAAAGCTCGAGAGTATGCCGAAATTGCGGTAGAACGCTATGGCGGTAAACTAATTGCTAGTTTTGGTTTACCATCTTTTGAAGATAATTTTGATAGCGAGAAGCAAACCCTAAGAGATGAAACGCTTTTGTTAGGAGTTAAAGATACATTGTCACAATTTCAACAAGCTATAAAATTTTAAAGTGCGCACCGAACAATCTTTTCAAATAACAGATTTAAAACAATTTAAAGAACAGCTTTTGGCTTGGGCACAGCAGTTTGATGAGGTGGTTTGGCTAGACTCCAACCAATACCCCAACCAAGACTACGAAGCATTACTCGCAGTTGAGGCTTTTACCGCTATAAAAACAGATACTTTTGATGCGTTTAAAGATCTTGAAGAATATCAAAAAACAACAAAAGATTGGATTTTTGGCTATTTGAGTTACGATTTAAAAAACGATATAGAGCCACTAAGTTCTAAAAACTTTGACGGGTTGGGTTTTCCAGATTTATACTTTTTTCAACCTCAAAAATTAGTCAGTTTACAGGGTCAAACAGCCACTTTTAAATATTTAAATGCTGTCGCCGATGAAATTGAAACCGACTGGCAAACTATTTTACAAAAGGAAAAGCCATTTAACTTACCAGCTCTGGCTAACATCGAGTTACGGCCGAGAATCAGCAAACAAAACTACTTGAACAAAGTAAACCAGATGAAAGAGCATCTGCAGCGTGGCAATATTTATGAAGCCAATTTTTGCCAAGAATTTTATGCAGATCAGGTTCAGTTAGATATATATGCTACTTATCAAGCTTTAAATGCCAAATCTGAACCTCCTTTTGCTTGCTTTTTAAAATTGGAAGAGTTTACGGCCCTATGTGCTAGTCCAGAACGCTTTTTAAAAAAACAAGGCGAGAAAATTATAAGTCAACCTATAAAAGGTACCGCTAAAAGACATAAAGATCCACAGAAAGATGCACATCTTGCCAGCCAATTAGAAAATGACCCCAAAGAAATATCAGAAAATGTAATGATAGTCGATTTGGTGCGTAATGATTTGTCTCGCACGGCACAAAAAGGCAGCGTAGAAGTGCAAGAACTTTGTAAACGCTATACGTTTAAGCAAGTGCATCAGCTCATTAGTACGGTCACCTCAAAATTGAGTCCATCTTGTTCGATACGCGAATTATTTATGACTACCTATCCCATGGGAAGTATGACCGGTGCACCAAAACTTTCGGCCATGCAAATTATCGAAGAATTGGAAGAAACCAAAAGAGGCCTTTACAGTGGCGCTATCGGGTATATTGACCCAGAAGAAAATTTTGATTTTAATGTGGTCATTCGGAGTATTTTATACAACCAAGAGCAAAGGTATCTCAGCTGTTCTGTAGGTAGCGCCATTACGATAAAATCTAATGCCGAAAAAGAATACGAAGAGTGCCTTGTTAAAGTGGAAGCGCTAAAACAATCGGTACAAAGCCCGCAATAAATCATATAGCTTATGCTACATAAATTTCGAGAAAACCTAGAACAACACTTTCCTTCGCTTTTAAAGAGTATACACTTATTGGCCATCAGTGGCGGAATCGATTCGGTGGTTTTGTGCCATTTACTAGTTGCAGCAGGGGTGAAGTTTGATTTGGCGCATGTAAATTTCGCTTTACGCGGAAAAGAAAGCGATGAAGATCAACGTTTTGTTGAAGCATTAGCAGCAGAATTTGAGCTTAAAATTCATACGCAAAAATTTGATTGTAAGGCTTATGCCCAAGATCACAAGGTATCCATACAAATGGCCGCACGGGAATTGCGTTATAATTATTTTAAAACCTTAACGCAAAACCATTCGTATAAAAAGATAATAACAGCGCATCATGCTCATGATCAAATAGAAACTTTTTTTATTAATTTAATACGCGGCACGGGAATTGCGGGGCTCACCGGTATGCCTCAGGAGAATAACATCGTAGCAAGACCATTGATTGGATTTTCGCGAAAGCAAATTGAAAACTACGCCAAGCAACACCACATTAGATGGCGTGAAGATAAAACAAATGCGTCTAACTATTATTTACGCAATAAAATTCGGCATCAAATTTCACCGATTTTAGAGCAAGAAAATCCCAATTTTCTGGAAGCTTTTAAAGAAACTCAAAACAAGTTAAAGCAAATAGAACAATTGGCCGAAGATTATGTGAGTTTGATTTATGATAAAATAGTACGCGAAACTTTCTCGGGGTTTGAGATTGATTTAAACGTGCTCAACAATTTGCCGCACCCTAATGCAGTTTTATATCAACTACTAAAAGAATTTGATTTTAGCGATTGGGAATCGGTTTATGCGTTAAGAAAGGCACAACCTGGTAAAAAAGTAGAAACTGGTGCTTATGTCTTGTATAAAGACAGAGACATTCTTTTACTAAAAAAACAAAATGCAGAAACATTAGATGAACCCGATTCGTACTTGCTTTATCCTGAAAATGAACTTGATTTTCCTTTGGGTCGACTGCAAATAATCAATGTAGATAAAATGGAGAGTTTTGCAGATACAGTAGCTTATTTGGATGCCAATAAGTTAAAATATCCGCTTATTTTGCGAAAATGGCAAGCAGGAGACTATTTTTACCCGCTCGGAATGAAAGGGAAGCAAAAAATTAGCGATTTTTTAATTAATAATAAAGTGGCGCTTCAAGACAAAGAAAATATCTATGTCTTGTGCTGTGAAAAAGAAATAATTTGGTTAGTTTCACATCGAATTGATGAGCGCTTTAAAGTGCAAGACAAAACTCGAAAGATAATAAAAATTACTTTAAAATCATGAAGGTATACCTTAAACTATTAATTGCATTTTTAATTACTAGTGCATCCTATGCTCAATTTGGGATGGGGCAAAATCAACAATTAAAACCCACACGATGGGAAGGAAAAATTAATAAACTGTCTGATGTAGAGTATGAATTAGTTTATGAACTAAGCATTGACCCTGACTGGCACGTTTACAGTCAGTTTACTCCAGAAGGCGGTCCCATTCCGTTAGCATTTGATTATGTTGACAAAGAGGGAAATTACGATATAGAAGAGTTTGCCAAAGAAAGTGAAACCAAAACACAGTTCAACGAAACTTTTGGAGTAGATGAGATGTATTTTGAAAATCAGGCCACTTTTAAACAAAAGGTTACTCTAACCAATCCAGACACTCAAGTGATAAAAGCGCAAATATTTTATCAATCTTGTATAGATGTTTGTATCAACGAAGAATACTATATGGTATTTGACCTTAAAAATAATAAAGCACAGGTATTTTCAAACTATGATGAATTTGAGGCTTACCAAGCTTCAGGAAACAAAAAAAATCTAGAAAAACAAAAGAAAGAAGAGCAACTTAATGCCGATGATGATGAGGTTCCGCAAGCTTTGCTTGATGCCCAAGCATCTGTTTCTAATGAAGATGGAAGTAAAAAAGGACTTTTCTCTATTTTTTGGATTGCCTTTTTATCTGGTTTCGTAGCCCTGCTTACTCCTTGTGTTTTCCCAATGATTCCTATGACGGTTGGTTTCTTTACCAAACAAAGTAAAACAAAGGCCAAGGGGGTTAGTAACGCTCTCCTTTACGGATTTTTTATTGTGGTAATTTATGTATTACTAGGTTCCTTAGTCACTGCTATTTTTGGTGCCGATGCGCTAAATGCCCTTTCTACCAACGTTACTTTTAATATTGTATTCTTTGTTATCTTGATAATTTTTGCCGCATCTTTTTTAGGAGCTTTCGAAATTATGTTACCTAATTCTTGGGCTAACAAAGTAGACAGCCAAGCCAATAAGGGTGGGATTATCGGAATTTTCTTTATGGCTTTAGCATTGGCTATTGTTTCCTTTAGCTGTACGGGACCCATTGTTGGAACGCTTTTGGTTGAAGCAGCATCAAAAGGAGGAATTGCTCCCATAATAGGTATGCTTGGTTTCTCACTGGCTATTGCAATTCCTTTTGCATTATTTGCGATGTTTCCAGGTTGGATGAATACTTTACCAAAATCTGGTGGATGGTTAAACTCAGTAAAGGTAGTTTTAGGTTTCCTAGAATTAGCTTTAGCACTTAAATTTTTATCAAACGCCGATTTGGTATTAGAGGCGCATTGGTTAGAGCGCGAGGTGTTTTTAGCACTTTGGATTGCTATTTTTGGTGCCCTTACCCTGTATTTATTTGGTAAAATCAGTTTGCCTCACGACTCTCCGCTAAAACATATTTCAGTTGGAAGACTCGGCCTAGGTTTAGTAACCTTATCTTTTACTATATACCTGATTCCAGGATTATGGGGTGCTCCCTTAAAAATGATAAGTGGTTTCCCACCACCTATGAATTATTCTGAATCTCCATATGGGGTAGGAAACACCAAAGGCGGAGGCTCAACAACAGCAACCAATAAAAGTGATTTTCCCGAACACGCCGAGCTAGGACCACATGATATTTTAGCTTTCACCGACTATAATGCGGGAGTAGCCTATGCTAAGGAAAATAACTTACCTATTTTACTTGACTTCACAGGAAAAGCATGTATAAACTGTAGAAAAATGGAAGAAAGAGTATGGAGCGAACCACAGGTTCTAAATAAACTGAAAAATGATGTTGTTCTTATTAGTTTATATGTAGACATTAAAGAGCAATTACCTAAAGAGGAGCAATACACCAGTGAAACTACCGGTAAGCGAGTTCGTACTATAGGTAACAAATGGAGTGATTTTCAAATCAAACACTATGGTATCAATGCCCAGCCTTACTATGTATTACTTAATCACCAAGAAGAGGAGCTTAACAAACCCGTTGGTTATCTACCCGATGTAGACGCTTATAGTGCTTGGTTAAAAGATGGAATTACTAAATTTAAAAATCAATAAAAAGCATCTTTTTGGTAATTGAATAAAAAAACTCCCGCTTTAAGGGAGTTTTTTTATTCTTTATTTCTTGGTATTTAAATAATTTAAGAGCTGCTTAAAAGCTAAAGCACGATGACTGATAAGGTTTTTATCTTCTGCTGTCATTTCGGCAAAAGTTTTAGATTGATGTTGAGGTACAAATATCGGGTCATAGCCAAAACCACCTTCTCCACGGAGTTCATTGATTATTTGTCCGGGGCAAATTCCGGTAAAGTCTTTTTGCTCTCCGTCAAAATATAAAGCAATTACGGTTTTAAATTGAGCGTTTTTGTCCTCTTTATCGGCAAGTTCGTCTAATAATTTAGCGATATTGGCTTGGTTGTTTTTTGATTCACCGGCATAGCGGGCAGATAAAACTCCGGGTGCCCCGTTTAAAGCTTTAACCTCTAAGCCGGTATCATCGGCAAAACAGTCGTAACCGTATTTTTCTTTTACATATTTGGCTTTGAGCCATGCGTTACCTTCGATGGTGTTTTCCGTTTCTGGAATTTCTTCGGTACAACCGATATCTTTAAGCGATAACAACTCGATATGTTCGGGTAAAAGTTGTTTTATTTCTGCCAATTTGTTGGCGTTATTGGTAGCAAATACAAGTTTCATAATTATTGATGATGATAGGGTTCATTTTTAAGAATAGTAAATCCTCGATAAATTTGCTCAACAAAAAACAACCGTACCATTTGATGAGAAAAAGTCATTTTTGATAGACTAATCTTCTGCTTTGCTTGTTGATAAACAGCATCTGAAAAGCCATAGGGGCCGCCTATTATAAAAACCAATTGCTTAGTACCGGCATTTAATTTTTTTTGTAATTCTTGCGCAAATTGCATTGAGGTAAAAGATTTTCCTGCTTCATCTAATAAAACCAACCAATCTGAAGTGTTGATTTCTTTTAAAATAAGCTCACCTTCTTTTTGTTTTTGTTGTTGTACATCTAAATGCTTAGTTTTTTTTAAATCAGGTATTACTTGCAACTCAAACGGAATATAATGTGTAAGACGTTTACAATAATCTGCGATTAAATCCTGCAACGGACCTTTATCTGTTTTTCCAACAACAATCAGTTTTATTTTCATAGTTATATACTCTCTGCACAAAAATAAATGACTCTCCCGACTTTTAATCAAATTGTTTTAATTTTTCGAGTTTAAATCCGCGTTAAGCGAAACCAATAGGCAATTGTTAAGCTTAGTAAACTAATATGCCTTGGTCTCTAGAAAGAATAGATATCAAGATTCAACTACAATTTGAGAATACTTTATTATTTTAGCAGATATAAATACCTTTTTATGATAGCACAAGCCCAAATTGAAAAAGAGATACAATTAATTATAGAAAATGCCATTCGTGAAGACGTAGGAGAAGGTGATCACAGTTCTCTAGCCTGCATACCAAAAAACGCGACCGGTAAAGCCAAATTATTGGTTAAAGATACGGGTGTTTTAGCGGGTGTTGATTTTGCTAAACAGGTTTTTAGCTATGTAGATCCAGAGTTGAGAGTGGAGACCTTACTCGAGGATGGAAGCCCTATACAATACGGAGATATAGCCTTTTATGTTTCGGGTAGCAGTCAGTCTATCTTAAAAGCTGAACGCCTGGTGCTTAACGCCATGCAGCGTATGAGTGCAATTGCGACTAAAACAAATGCTTTTGCGGAATTGCTTAAAAATACCAAAACCAAAATTTTAGATACACGAAAAACAACTCCAGGCATACGCGCACTAGAGAAATGGGCGGTAAAAATAGGAGGTGGGGTAAATCACCGGTTCGCCTTATACGATATGATTATGCTTAAAGATAACCATATTGATTTTTCAGGTGGAGTAGGAGCAGCAATAGAAAAAACCCAAGCTTATTTACGAGAAAATTCGCTTGATCTAAAGATTATTGTTGAAGCCAGAAATATAGAGGAAATCAAAGAGATTTTAAATTACGACGGCATTCACCGTATATTAATTGATAATTTTAATTATAAAGATACTCGGGCAGCTGTAGCTTTAATCAACGGTAAAACCCAAACCGAATCGAGTGGAGGAATTACCTTAGAAACCGCGGCAGAGTATGCAGCTTGTGGAGTAGATTATATAAGTAGCGGGGCCTTAACGCATTCGGTTCATAACCTTGACCTTAGCCTGAAGGCAGTAGAGTAATGACAAAAAAGCGAGAAATAAGTTTTAAAAAAAAGCCTTTAGCTTGGTTTGAAGCCAAGGCTAGGAGCATTAAATTACCTGGCTTAAACGGCTTAAGCGTTTATGATTTGGGTGAGTTATATGCGCTGGGCATTATAAAAGGAACTTTTTCTACGCGAGCCAGCTCAATTGCTTTTAGCTTCTTTATGGCTATTTTCCCGTTTTTGCTGTTTGTGTTAAACTTGATTCCTTTTGTTTGGTTTATAGACGATTTTCATTTAGTGCTTTTGTCTTTTATAGATTCATTCTTACCTCCCCAAACTTCTGGTTTTTTTAATGAAATTTTTGCAGATATTTTTAATAATCCAAGAGGTGGTTTATTGAGTTTTGTATTTATACTTTCTATTTTTTTAATGGCCAATGGTGTAAATGCAATTTTTACCGGATTTGAATTTTCTTACCATACGCATATTAATCGATCGATTATTCGGCAATATATGGTTGCTGTAATCACCGCAATTATACTGGCTATTTTGGTTCTGGTCGCTGTTATAGTGCTTTTTTACTTAACTTTTATCATAGAAAATTTAAAGGCCCTTGGTTTGTTTACAGATGGCCTGCAATGGGCGCAATTTGGTAGGTATGTAGTGGTAATACTCCTCATTTATAATGCTGTTGCTATTTTATACTATTTTGGAACTAAAGAGGGCAGACAGTCTAGGTATTTCTCGCTTGGCGCGCTTTTCACCACCTTATTAATCTTGTTGAACACCTATTTATTCAGTATTTACATAGAAAATTTTAATAATTACAATGAGCTTTACGGAAGTATTGGTGCTTTACTAATTTTGCTTATATATATATGGCTAAATGCAAACATATTGTTGTTAGGCTTTGAATTAAATGCAACTATTTATAGATTAAAACAAAAAAAGTGATAAATTAGGCTTACAAATCTGAACACTATGAAAACACACATTAATTTATTATTGGCGCTATTTATTGCTTTTACAGGCTATAGCCAAACACAAGTAGGAGGGGTAACTTTGCCCAATACAATGAAAATAGGAGAACATCAAACCGTACTTAACGGTGCTGGAGTAAGAGAAAAGCTATGGATAGACCTTTATGTTGGGGCGCTTTATCTTACAGAAAAGAAAAGTAGTGCCAAAGAAATCTTAGATAGTAACGAACCAATGGCGGTACGTCTTCAAATCGTTTCAAAATTAGTTTCGAGTAGTAAAATGATAGAGGCCGTAGAAGACGGCTTTAAAAAATCAACCAACAATAATGTAGCTCCACTTCGCAAACAAATCGATCAATTTATAGGGTTTTTTGAGGAAGATATTGTTAAAGGGGATATTTTTGATATTACCTACCAACCCGAGCGTGGAGTAGTAGCCTATAAAAATGGAGAGCAAAGAGGAGTAATACAGGGTGAGGCATTTAAACGAGCATTATTTGGTATTTGGTTAGACAAAAAGCCAGCAGATGACGATTTAAAAGAAGGCATGTTGGGTAAATAAGTTAGACCGTTTAAATAAATTGAAGCTATTAAAGCTTTTGGCTTGCCTATGAGTCATAATCTTTAATAGCTTTGTGTTTTAATAAGCTTTATGAATTTTTATATAGATGTAATTATCCCCTTGGCTATAAACAATACCTTTACTTATGCGATAAGTCATGAGGAATATGATTTACTGCAACCCGGTATGAGGGTGGCAGTACCTTTTGGTAAATCTAAAATCTATACCGGTATCGTTGCAAAAATACATCAGCAGCATCCAGAAATTTATACGCCAAAATTTATAGAAACCATTCTTGATCAGTCGCCGATAGTAAGCAGACTTCAATTGGAGTTCTGGAAATGGATTAGCTCTTATTATCTGTGTAGTCTAGGCGAAGTAATGCGAGCGGCTTTACCTGGTATTTTTCTACTTGAAAGTGAAACTGTGATTCAACGCAATAATCAACACGATGCCTTAGATCTTACCCATCATCAGCTTAGTGACGAACAATTTTTAGTGCTTGAGGCATTGCAAAAACAATCGCATTTAAAAATCAAAGAAGTGGGGCAATTGCTGGGTAAAAAAAATGTATTGCCCATTTTGCAAGAAATGGCTCAGAAAAAGTATATTCTATTAGAGCAAGAAATCTTTGAGCAATACAAGCCTAAATTGATTAATTATGTGCGTTTAAGCGAATCTTATGAAAATCAACAGGCTATGAATGCAATGTTAGAAGAATTGGGAAGAGCTCATAAACAAAAAGAGATTGTGATGCAATTTTTTACCTTAAAAGCACAATCGAATAAACCTATTTCTAGAAAAAAACTAAAAGAAAAAGCGCAAGCTTCAGATGCCTCCTTAAATGCTTTGGTTGATAAAGGTTATTTAGAAGAATACACGCTTCAAATAGATCGGGTGCAAAACCAAAACCAAGAAATTCAACAAGCAATTAATTTAAGCGCAGAACAGCAGGCGGCTTTGAACCAAATTGAGGCCAACTATAAATCTTCAAAACCTATATTATTTCATGGGATAACCTCTTCGGGTAAAACCGAAGTGTACATTAAGTTGATAGATAAGCAGATTAAAAAAGGCAAACAGGTACTTTTTTTAGTCCCCGAGATTGCGCTGACCACCCAGCTCATCAAACGTTTAGAAGCCTACTTTGGCCAGGAGGTGATGGTTTATCATAGTAAATACTCACAACAAGAACGCTTTGAGACCTACCTGCATATTTATAATCAAACCAAAGGAAAAATTATCGTAGGAACGCGTTCGGCTTTATTATTACCTTTTCAGGATTTAGGATTGATTTTGGTTGATGAGAGTCACGAGAATTCATTTAAGCAATTAAATCCCGCTCCACGATACCACGCAAGAGATGCTGCAGTAGTACTTAGTCATCTCTGTAAAGCTTCCATTGTTTTGGGTACGGCTACTCCGAGTATAGAATCTTATTACAATGCTCAAATAGATAAGTATGCTCTGGTTAGTCTAAAAAAACGCTATGGACCAGTAGTGCCCCCTGAAATTCATTTGATCAACCTTAAAGAAAAATATAAGCGTAAGCAGATGAAAGGTCATTTTTCTGATGTGCTTACCGAGGCAATAGAGCAAACTTTATTGGCAGGTAAACAGGTTATCCTTTTTCAAAACAGAAGAGGATATTCCCCCACACTAGAATGTCATACTTGTGGGCACAGTCCGCATTGTCCCAATTGTGACGTGAGTCTTACCTTTCATAAACACAATAATAGTTTGCGTTGCCATTATTGTGGTTATCATATTGCCATGCAAAAAGCGTGTATGGCTTGTGGGAGTAGCGAGGTAAGTACCAAAGGATTTGGAACAGAGCAAATAGAAACCGAGTTAAATACTTTGTTGCCCAAAGCTCGTGTTGCCCGAATGGACTTGGATACCACCCGAGGTAAAAATGCTTACGATAAAATTATAGATAAATTTGAACAGCATAGTATAGATATTTTAGTAGGTACACAAATGCTAACCAAAGGACTTGATTTTAGGAATGTAGATTTAGTGGGCGTAATGAATGCCGATAACTTATTAAACTTCCCCGATTTTAGGGCTCATGAGCGTAGTTTTCAAATGTTGGTTCAAGTGGCCGGTCGAGCCGGAAGAACAGCTAAGCAGGGTAAAGTACTTATTCAAACCTTTAATCCGCATCATCAGATTTTACAACAGGTAACCACCAATAGCTATGAAGATATGTTCAAAGAGCAGGTGTATGAACGTAAGAATTTTAAATACCCTCCATTCTATAGACTAATAAAAATTACCTGTAAACAGAGGGATTACAATGCCGTAGAAGAGGCATCCTTATGGCTCTCGGAAGCTTTGCGTCAAGGTTTACGCGATAATGTTCTGGGTCCAGAGTTTCCTGCGGTTGCACGTATACGCAATGAGTACCGCAAAAATATTATTGTAAAAATACCGATGAATTATTCCGTAAAGAAGACAAAAGACTTTATTTTAAAAGTAAAAAAGTCTTATGAGTCTATAGGAAAATTCAGAAAAGTTAAGTTAACGATAGATGTAGACCCTGTTTAAGAGATTCCGATACTCGCCATAGCAAAATCTAACTCTTTCTTGCGGTTACGGCTAATAGGTATTTCTATATCTTTAATCCAAAGGTTTTTTGACTCGTATTTCTTTATTTTGCTTAAGTTTACAATATATGATTTATGTACTCTTAAAAATTGATCACTAGGCAAACGCTCGTTAAACCCTTTTAAGGTAGAAAGAACGGTGTACGTTTGTTCCTTGGTTACAACTTTCACATAATCACCAAAAGCTTGAACAAACTTGATGTCGTCTAAAAACACTTTAAAATTTTTAAAATTGCTTTTAATCATGATGTAATTATTGTCTGAGATACGCTCTTTTTTAATACGCAATTTAAAGAAATCGAGCACCTTGCTTATAGCAAAATCAAAGCGTTTGGCACTAACGGGTTTTTGCAAAAAATCGATGGCTTTGTAATCAAAAGCTTTAAAGGCATACTGAGTTTTACCCGTAATAAAAATAATTTGTGGTTGTTTTTCAAGATTGTCGAGTAAATCAAAACCAGAGATAATGGGCATTTCAATATCAAGGAAGATGAGATCGATATCTTCATTCTTTAAAGTTTCCTTAACTTTAATAGCGTTATTATGTTCGGCAATTAACTCTAAATTTGGATGATCTTTAACCAATTTGGTGATTGAAATTCGTTGAATGGTAGAATCATCCACAACTATGCAATTTAATTTAATATCATCCACAGGTTATTGGTGTTGGTTATATGGTCTAAATGTAAGCAACTTTCGATTAACTCACAAATTATAGGAATAAAAAAATAAGCCAAACTTGCTTATTCGATAAAAAAACGTATTTTTGCATCCAAATTTTATTAAATCATACATTATGAATCATTATGAAACTGTTTTCATCTTGAATCCCGTTTTATCTGAAGACCAGGTAAAGGAAACAGTAAAGAAATATGAAGATTTTCTTGTTTCTAAAGGGGCGAAGATGGTTAACAAGGAGAACTGGGGGCTTAAGAAGCTTGCCTATCCTATCCAACACAAAAAAAGTGGATTTTACAACTTATTTGAATTTCAAGTAGATGGTGAAGCTATCGAGCCTTTTGAACTTATGTTTAGAAGAGACGAGGCGGTGATGCGATATCTTACGGTGAAATTAGATAAGCACGCCATCGAATGGGCACAAAAAAGAGTTAAAAGAAACAAAGAAAAAGCGTAAGTATGTCATCTATAGAGCAACAAGCTAAAGGAAAAAAAGATGGGGAAATTAGATATTTAACGCCTTTAAATATCGAAACCTCGAAAACAAAAAAATATTGTCGTTTTAAAAGATCAGGTATCAAGTATATCGATTACAAAGATCCAGATTTTTTAATGGCTTTTGTAAATGAGCAAGGTAAATTGTTACCTAGAAGATTAACAGGAACTTCTCTTAAATATCAAAGAAAAGTAGCTGTAGCGGTAAAAAGAGCTCGTCATTTAGCATTAATGCCATACGTTGGTGATTTATTAAAATAAAAGAAACGACATTATGGAACTGATATTAAAGAAAGACGTTGAAAATTTAGGATTTATTGATGATATCGTAACCGTTAAGAACGGCTATGGTAGAAACTATCTAATCCCACAAGGATATGCAGAGTTAGCTACACCTTCTGCTAAGAAAATGTTAGCAGAAACTTTAAAGCAACGTGCATATAAAGAGAAGAAGTTTGTTGAAGAAGCACAAGAACTGCAAGCTAAAGCAAATAAGTTAGAGCTTACTTTGACAGCCAAAGCAGGAGCTGGAGATAAGATGTTTGGTAGTATTACTGCAGCAGACTTGGCCGAAGCCTTAGTAAAAAACGATGTGAACATCGATAAAAAATACATCACTATTTTGGGTGGTAACATTAAGCGTTTAGGTCAATACGAAGCTAAACTACGTTTCCATAGAGAAGTGGTAGCCGATTTTACTTTTGAAGTAGTTGGTGAAAATTAATCTTACCTGAAAAACTTAAAGCCTATCTATGCGATAGGCTTTTTTTTTATCTTATTTTTAAAATAAATACTTTTTGTTTATGAAATATCAACGTCTAAGCCAAGAACAATTTAAAGAAATGCATCAAGAATTTATTAATTTCTTGGCCAGTCAGTCTATTACAGCCAATGAATGGGAAGAGATTAAAAAAAACAAACCTGAAGTTGCCGAAGAAGAGCTCGATATCTTTAGTGATTTGATTTGGGAGGGAGTGTTGAGAAAAGTAAAATATCTAGAGCATTATTCACCGCAGCATTTATTTCTTTTCTCTATGGATGAAGACTTTATAACGCTAATTGGTATTAAGGTTAAGAATGAAACTATTAATATAACCACCCGTGAGGGATATCGTTGGCTACAACAAAATTTGACCCATGAAGATGTAGAGCTATACACATCGAAAAAGGCTTTAAAAGCCGACCGTAATAAAGATGTATTCGCCTTGATTCAACAAGGGGCGCAGATAACTAAAGGAGAGTTATTTACCTATTTTCAAAAAATAGTTGATTAGGGTCTAAATACTTCAAAGGAATGAATAGGCTTTAGGTCTAACCATAGTTTATTCATACCTTAAAGACTCTATTGGGTCCTGTTTGGCGGCTTTTATAGCGGGGTAAGAGCCAGATATTATAGCAATTAAAAGAGAAATAATTGTGGCCCAAATGATGGCTACCCAGGGGATGCTAAATTGAAAGTCAAAACTTTGAGCTACCGCAAAACCAATGAGCATACCCAGAAAAATACCTATGATGCCTCCCAACTGACCAATAATTATTGTTTCGCTAAAAAACTGCAGTGCTATGGTGTTTCTTTTTGCGCCAAGCGCTTTTCTAACTCCTATTTCTCGTGTGCGTTCGGTTACCGATACCAACATAATATTCATTAAAGCAATAGAAGAACCCAAAATAGTTATAATCGAAATAATCCAAGCAGCAAAATCCAACACGCTCGTTATTTTAAAAATTTCATTAAGCAAACTATCGCTGCGTTCAATACCAAAATTATTTTCTTCTTTAGGATTAAGTTTTCTAATCTTTCTAAAGGTTATAACTGCTTCGTCTTGCGCACCCTCTAAAAAATTTTTATCGGCTACTTTTATACTGATGTTGTAATTGGGTTGAATACTAGTGAACATACTTCGCGCCCTTTGAAGAGGAATAAGTACCCGTAAGTCTTCGTTATTTCCAAAAGTTGACCCCTTACCTTCTAAAACTCCTATTATTTTAAATTTTGCTCCTCTAATACTAATGGTTTTTTGAAGAGGATCACTGTTTTTGAATAAGCCTTTTTTAAAATCGGCACCTACAATACACACATTAGAATTGTTTTCTATATCAAAAAAAGAAAAATCACGCCCTTCTTCCAATTGCAAACCACTATTGCTTAGGAAGTGCTCATTAACGCCAATTACGCGTACCTCAGGATCTGTTTTATCTTGTTTATACTTTACTTCAGCTTGGCTGGTACCTGTAAAGGATATACTGGTAGTAGCATTTGGGAACTGAAAATTTTCTTTAAAATCTATCGCATTCCTGTAAGATATAATGGGGTTGATTTTGTTTCGTTCTCCACGCCCGCGAGTTTGTACACTAAAATTATACCGTTGAAGATTAAAAGTGTTGGCACCCATAGAGGTGAAATCGCTGGTTATTGTGTTTTCTAAAGCATTAACTGCACTTAAGATACCTACTAGCGCGGTAATTCCTATGGCAATAATAAGAACGGTTAAAATTGTTCTTAAAAGTTGTGTTCTTATGCTATCTAATGCAATTCTTACATTTTCCCGAAATAAACCAAACATAGGTGCGTTTTAATTGTTGTTTATAAGACGAGTGAAAGTACAAAAAGTTACTTATTTTATCTGATTTGTTTCAGTATATTTGGACTCTAAAAGAAAACTATGGCTCAGAAACCTTCAATACCAAAAGGAACGCGTGATTTTTCTGCGCAAGAAGTAAACAAAAGAAACTACATAATAAATACAATAAAAAACCAATTTACAAAATTTGGATTTCAACCCATTGAAACACCTAGTTTTGAGAATTATGATACCCTAATGGGAAAATATGGGGAAGAGGGAGATCGGCTAATTTTTAAAATTTTAAATAGTGGTGATTTTCTTAAAAAAGTAAACCCCAATGATATTAAGTCTGAAAACACTTTGGCAATAACGCCTAAAATTGCCGAGAAAGCTTTGCGTTATGATTTAACGGTTCCATTTGCACGCTACGTGGTACAACACCAAAATGAACTAGACTTTCCATTTAAACGCTATCAAATTCAACCAGTATGGCGTGCCGATAGACCTCAAAAAGGAAGATTTAGAGAGTTTTATCAATGCGATGCAGATGTGGTAGGAAGCCAGAGTTTATGGCAAGAAGTAGAGTTTGTTCAACTTTATGACGAAGTTTTTACTCAGCTCAAATTAGAAGGTGTTCAAATAAAAATTAATAATCGTAAAATCTTATCGGGTTTTGCCGAAATTATCGGTCAGTCAGATAAGCTGATTGATTTTACCGTTGCACTCGATAAATTAGATAAAATAGGAAAAGAGGCGGTTATAGAAGAAATGAAGGCCAAAGGTATTACAGCTCAAGCAATTGATACTATACAGCCTATTTTTAACTTAAAAGGTGATTTTAGCGAGCAGATAGCCAGCTTAAAAAATATTTTGCTAGCATCTAAGAGTGGTTTAGAAGGCTTACAAGAACTAGAGTTTATCCAACAAGCCATAGAGAATATGCCTTTAAAAACAGCAAAATTAACACTAGATGTTACCTTGGCTCGTGGTTTAAATTATTACACCGGCGCTATTTTTGAAATTGCAGCACCACCGCAAGTAAAAATGGGATCTATTGGTGGAGGAGGTCGCTATGATGATTTAACCGGTATATTCGGGTTAAAGAATATGAGTGGGGTAGGAATTTCTTTTGGTTTAGACCGAATTTATTTAGTGCTTGAAGAATTAAAACTATTTCCAAAAAAGACTGATGCTCAAACTCAAGTAATCTTTATAAATTTTGGACATCAAGAAGCCTTATACGCTATGCAAGCGATACGACTGCTAAGAGATGAGGGGGTAGCCGCTGAATTATACCCAGATGAGGCTAAAATGAAAAAACAAATGAATTATGCCAATAAAAGAGCCATACCATTTGTAGTATTAGCTGGTAGTAAAGAGATGCAGAAAGAACAATTTACATTAAAGAATATGATGACCGGTGAGCAAAACAATGTAAACCTTCAAGAGCTTAAAAAACTGGTTAAAGCTTAGTTTTTTGTTGAATAAAATTAAAAGGAGAAACAGCAACAATAATTTCTCCTTTTTTTGCTTAAAAATTAAATTAAAAAAACCTTAAAGTTATATACCTTAAGGTTTTTTATTTTGTAGCGAGACCGAGATTTGAACTCGGGACCTCCGGGTTATGAATCCGACGCTCTAACCAACTGAGCTACCTCGCCGTTTGCGGGTGCAAATATAAAATTATTTTACAATAACCCAAATATCTTTTAGAAAATAAAAGCAACTTTTTTTCATGGTTTTTTAATAAAGAATATATATATTGCCTCACAACTAAGAATAATCGTTATGGATAAAGTAAAATATGAAATGGAATTTCCAATACAAGCTTCACCGGCTTTATTGTATCAATATATATCAACTCCATCTGGTTTAAGCGAATGGTTTGCCGATAATGTGAACTCCCGTGGCGAGGTGTATACCTTTATTTGGGAAGGCTCTGAAGAGAAAGCAAAGTTGTTGAGTAAAAAAAGCGGTGAGAGAATTAAATTGCGATGGATGGAAGATGTAGAAAACGAGGATGCTTATTTCTTTGAGATGCGTATCCAAGTTGATGAGATTACCAAAGACGTATCTTTAATGATTACTGATTTTGCCGAAGACAACGAGGATGAAATTAACGAAGGGAAAATGTTGTGGGAAAATATGATTTCTGACCTAAAACATGTTTTAGGATCGGCTTAAAAAGCAACCAAAAATGTATATTTGCCTTGATTAATCAATCAAGGTTTTTTTATGCTTAATTTTAACGGAGAACTTACAAATTCTAAAGCAACATCTTTCTTAGCCCAAAATAGAGGTTTTCAATATGGTGATGGTGTATTTGAAACACTACGCGTACTTGGAGGAAAAATTGTTTTTTGGGAAGATCATTATTTTAGATTAATGGCTTCAATGCGTATTCTCCGAATGGAAATTCCTATGGATTTCTCACCCGAATTTCTTGAAAAAGAAATTTTAAAAACTATTGAAGCTCAAGAGAATCCGCAGACTAATTTTAGGGTAAAATTGGTTGTTTGCCGTAAACCAGGAGGATACTATTTGCCTCAAAACTTAGAAATAGATTACCTCATAACGCTAACCGAACTAGATCATCCCTTTTATCTTGCCAATAATTTAGATTATAAGGTAGAACTTTTTAAAGATCATTATATCACCTCAGGTCTTTTATCTAGCCTAAAGTCAACTAATAAAATAATCAATATTCTAGCCAGTATTTACGCTCAAGAAAATGATTATCAGAATTGTTTATTGCTGAATGAAAATAAAATGGTGGTCGAGGCTACCAATGCTAACCTTTTTTGGGTGAAGGGAAATCAAATTAAAACACCTCCTATAAGTGAAGGAAGCTTGAATGGAATTATAAGAAAAAAACTTATTGAGATTATTAAAAAGCTACCAACTTATACCCTTAAAGAAGAAAAAATAAGTCCGTTTAATTTGCAAAAAGCAGATGAACTCTTTTTAACCAACAGCATACAAGGAATACAATCTATAAGTGGTTATAGAAAAAAACAATTTACACACGTAGTAGCCGATGAGTTACGCGGGAAATTAAATGCATTAGCGCGTTTAAGTTAATTGTAGTTAGGGTTTTCGGGTGCGTTGGCCCAGATCAAATAGTCACCACCCAATTCCTGAAGCATTTCTTTCCAGAAGTTTTCTTGATTGTGTGCCAAGACATCATTCTTGTTATACTGATTTACAGTAATCCAGTGGTTAGCTTTCATTTCTTCCTCTAATTGTTTGGCTGCCCAACCTGAATAACCCAAAAAGAATTTTATGTCTTGAGACTTAATAAGCTTATTGCTGATGAGTTTTTTGACCGCTTGAAAATTACCACCCCAATAGATTCCATTGCTTATTTCAATACTATCGGGAATGAGATTGGGAATATGGTGAATAAAATAAAGATTATCTTGTTCAACAGGGCCTCCGTTGTATACAGGGAAATTTTGCTTAAGATCGGGAATTAAATCGGTAAGTGTTAAATTTAAATTTTTGTTCAGAATAAACCCTACAGCTCCGTGCTCGGTATAATCTGCTAAAAGCACCACAGAACGATTAAACGTGACATCTCCAAATATAGTTGGTTCTGCAATTAGTAATATGCCTTTATTGGGTTTTTCGTGTTTCAAATTGATTAATTTTAAATTAAAGCTATTAAAATAAATTCATAAAACAAAAAAAAGACCCTTAATTTAAGGGTCTTTTGTATAAATTATCGACTAATTATTTTAGTTAACCGATTTCTGTAAATCAGAACCCGCCTTAAATTTCACTACATTTTTAGCAGCGATTTTAATGGTTTTACCAGTTTGTGGGTTTCTTCCTTCACGAGCTGCTCTTTTACTTACAGACCACGAACCAAAACCTACTAGAGAAACTCTGTCACCTTTTTTAAGAGCTCCTTCAATGTTTTCTAAAAAAGATTCTAAGGCCTTTTTTGCTGCTGCTTTTGAGATTCCAGCATCTTCTGCCATAGAATCAATTAAATTTGTTTTGTTCATAATTTTGTTTTTTAAAATTAATGTTGGTTAAACGATTATGTATTCTTTACAAATTTAATAGCTTTTCGCTTCTATGCAAGGCTTGGCAAGGGAAATGCATAAAATTGTTAATAACTATAGTAAATTGTTAATAAAAATACTTGAAAATATCAAATATTTGCCAAGCTTAGTAAATTTAAGGGTTTCAAGACAATTTTATTTCTTTATCTAAATTAAATCCGTTAAGGAAATCAATCGCACTCATTTTTCTTTTTCCCTGTAATTGTAAGCTAATTATTTGAAGCGGTTTGGTTGGAGTGCTAACCAGAAGCTTGTTGTTTTCTTTAAATAAAATACCTGGTGGTCTATTTGAAGGTAAATCGGTTTTTTGGGTTTCAAATATTTTTAAGCGTAATTTTTCTTGATTTTCGTTGGTTAGAAAGGTATATGCCACAGGAAAAGGAGAGAGGCCACGAATAAAATTATATATTTGATCAGCCGGTTGTTCCCAATTAATTTTAGTGTTCTCAGAATTAAATTTATAGGCTGTCTTCAAATTCTCGTTATGGGGTTGCTGAAAAGGGTTTGCGTTATCTGTTGCTATAAGTTTTAGGGTTTCAAGTACGGTGTCAGCCCCCAAATGCATTAGACGATCATGTAAAGCACCCGCATTTTCCTGAGGCTCAATAGTGGTTTTCTTTTGTAATAGAATAGCGCCGGTGTCTATTTTTTCATCTATGAAAAACGTGGTTACCCCTGTTTCTGTTTCTCCGTTTATAATGGCCCAATTAATGGGAGCTGCGCCGCGATACTGCGGTAGAAGGGAGGCGTGTAAATTAAAAGTTCCAAGAGGTGGGAGTGACCAAATACGTTTGGGGAGCATTCTAAAGGCTACCACCACAATAACATCTGGTTTTAAGGCTTTTAGTTCTTGGTAAAAATCATCAGATTTAAGGTTGGTGGGTTGTAAAATAGGAATACTTGTTTCTAGGGTGTAGGTTTTAACAGCAGACTGGTGTATTTTTCGTCCTCTACCGGCAGGTTTGTCCGGCGCGGTGACAACACCAACAATTTGATGCTTTTCTTGAATCATTCGGTCTAAAATGCATACGGCAAAATCGGGCGTACCCATAAATACAATTCTAAGTGACTTCATTTTTTAAACGGATTATATCGTGAATAGATTTTTCTATTATTTTTTTCTCATGCATTAAACGCAAGGTGTACAGAGAATCTGCTTCATTAAAAGGTGCGTTTAATACTAGATCTTTTAAATAGGTAGGATTTTGATTTAAAACTTGACAAAAGTAAGTTTTGATCTCTTTTATATTAGTTTCTGATTTAGATGATTTCTTTTGGTTTAGACACCAACTGCATTGCATGCAGGGTTTAGTTTTTTCTTCGTCAAAATACTTTAATAATTGAATAACTAAACAACTATCTTGTGATACTACGTAATCTGCAACGGCTTTAATTTTTAATTCTTTATTTTCTTTTTGAGCGCGAATATATTTGGCAAAGGGGTTAATGCTGCGTTCATCTTCCCGGGGCACCAAGAAAGTGAGGGTTGTATCTTGATTTTTATGACTTAAGTCGATAAGTTCTTGATTGGCCAATTCTTGTAATTGCTCAATAATCTTTGATTTATCTAAACCGGTTTTTTCTGAAAGGCGCTCAAGAGGTACTTCTTTTTTAAATTCGAAAAACCCACCTTGAATTCTAAATAGGTTTTCAAGTAAAAAGGAATAACTGCGATGTCGCTCTAGAAATGCAAAAAGTTGCTTGCTGGAAATCAAAAATTGAAGGGCTGTTTTTTGGGAATATTCGCCCGCAAAAGTAAGTATTCCTAAACGCTCAAGTGTATTGAGCGCCAAATAGGTTTTTTGTGTATTTAATTTGTATTTTTTGCAAAAACCAAAAAAACTAAAGTTATATGTCTCATTTAATCCTTCCCCAAAGGCAATACTAAACATGGTGTTTAGTTTTTTATAGACGTACTTTATTTCTTTTACGCTAGGTAGAGGAAGCAAAAATTGATTTTTTAGTAACATAAAATCACTATCGTTATAAAGAATTATAGCCCGTGCGGGCATTCCATCTCTTCCGGCTCGACCGGCTTCTTGATAATAACTTTCTAAAGATTCGGGTAAATGAAAATGAATAACGTGGCGCACATTGGCCTTGTCTATACCCATGCCAAAGGCTGTAGTAGCTACAATGACTTGTAACTTTTCTTTTTGCCACTCGGTTAAAATATTGTCTTTTTCTTTACTTGGTAAACCTCCATGAAAAGCTCGGGCAGAGATGCTTTGTGCTTTTAAAAATTGGGCCAACTCTAAGGAGGTTTTACGATTTCTAACGTAAATAATGCCTAATTCCTTATATTTATTAAAATACCACTGCAAGTAATAACGTTTGTCTTCATGGGGCTTAACCACAAACTGAATATTAGGGCGCTCGTAGCTTTGTTTAAAAATAAAAGGCTTCTTTAGTGCCAATTGCTCAACAATATCCTTTTCAACTTTTTTTGTAGCCGTGGCGGTAAGTGCAATTATAGGCGTACTGGGTAAATAGGTTCTGAGTTGGTTTATGTTTCTAAATGCTGGTCTAAAATCGTGCCCCCAAGAAGAGATACAGTGCGCTTCGTCTACGGCAATAAAAGAAACATTCATTTGTTGAATTCGTTCTAAAACAAGGTTTTGCTGTAAGCGCTCTGGTGATAAGTATAAAAATTTATAATGGCCATAAATGCAGTTGTCAAGCGTACGGTTAATATCATCATAGCTCATACCGCTTTTGAGTTGAAGAGCCTTAATTCCTTTTTTAGTTAAACTATCAACTTGATCTTGCATTAAAGCCAGAAGAGGAGAAATAACAATACAGATACCTTCTTTATAAATACCAGGCAATTGATAGCACAAAGATTTACCACCGCCAGTAGGTAACAAGGCTAAACTGTCTTGGCCGGCCAGTACCGCCTCAATTAGCTCTTTTTGTCCTGGTCTAAACGCTGAATATCCCCAGTGTTTTTTTAATAAATCTTTGATTTTAGACATAGTGAGATTGGGTTAACAATGACTCAAAATAAAATTAACCCGATTATTTACATTGTCTTGGGGTACAGCGATTAAATCATAACCTAAATTGCGATAGGTTTGCTCTAAAAATACTTGAATTTCTTTTGCCTCGGTTAAATTTTCATATCGCTCATTATCTCTCATATATATATCTTCCCAAATGGGAAACAGAAAAACCAAATCATAACGGTATTGTAAATTGGCTTCTTTGAAATAAGTAGGGTAGATGTCTTTTTTATAATCTAGGTAGGCGGTTACATCGGGAATTCCTCGGTCTATAAAAACTGTATCCTTTTGTATTTCAGCTTTTTTAAACTGATCGATGCGTCCCTCTAAAAGTCGTTGGCTAAATAGTAGTGGGTCGGTTAAAAACAATTGTTCAATTCCTTTTTTCTGTGCATCTAGGATAACCTCTCTAGAAATTTCGGGATAACAGGTGTATCCTTTCTTTTCTAATGCTTTTAAAGTTGTTGATTTGCCCGTACCAGGTCCTCCAATAATCAATACCTTTTTACCCATTTTTAATTGATTTTGTTTTTTACGTTTGGCAAGTTAAAAAAATGCATCAATAAGCTTATATTTGTTGCAAAAAGATAAACAAATTTTATGAGTAAAGAAAATGCCGAGGCTTTTTATAAGAAGTTGAAAATCAAATTAAAAGATACCAGTAATTGGCCTTCAAAATATTTGTATAAATTTATTGTTCCTTCTATACCGCAGAAAATTAAGCAAGTAGAAGATATTTTTGACAATATGGGGGCGGTTATTCAAACCAAAACTTCTTCTAAGGGCACCTATACTTCGGTGTCTGTTAATGTAATTATGGTCAATCCTGATGCGGTAATTGAAAAGTATAAAGAAGTAGGCAACCAAGTAGAAGGGGTAATTTCTTTATAATTTTTTTTATTTTACTAAAGTAGACTTATAAATATTTATTATTTTGCAAGCGGAGCCAAGTAAATTAAGGGCTCTTATCACCTTATTATAATTTTCGATTTTGACATACGATTTAGAATACAATTCAGAAAGATCTACCTTGCATATTCCCGAATATGGTAGACATATCCAAAAAATGGTTGAATATGCGGTTAGCATTAAAGATGATGAAGAACGCAATAAAGTGGCTAAATCTATTATAGCCGTAATGGGTAATTTAAATCCGCATCTTCGTGATGTTCCCGACTTTCAGCATAAGCTTTGGGATCAACTGTTTATAATTAGCGATTTTAAACTAGAAGTAGATTCGCCATATCCTAAGCCTTCGCGAGAAATGTTAGAAGAGTCTCCTGCACCCTTAAATTATCCGCAAAACCATCCAAAATATAGGTTTTATGGTAACAATATTAAGCGTATGATTGATGCAGCCTTAAAGTTTGAAGAAGGTGCTTTGAAAGAGGCGCTTATTTTTAATATTGCTAACCATATGAAAAAGTGCTATTTAAATTGGAACAGAGACACCGTAGAAGATAAGGTGATTTTTGATCATTTGTTCGAACTCAGTAATGGCCAAATTAACTTAAATAAAAAAGAAGAAGACTTGGCAGAAGCTTCAGACTTGATTAAGGGCAATAATAAAAAGCAATACAACAAGAACAAGTCTAAAAAGAATTATCGCAACAATAAGGGTAGAAAAAGATACTAAACATGGCAACTTTTCAAATAGAAGGGGGAATTCCTTTGAAAGGAGAAATTCAACCCCAAGGTGCTAAAAACGAAGCATTACAAATTTTATGTGCTGTTTTATTGACCAAAGAAGAAGTTAGGATAGATAATATTCCAGATATTGTAGATGTCAATAAACTAATCGACATTTTAAGTAATCTAGGAGTTAAAATCCGTAAAAACGGAAAAGGTAGCTATTCTTTTATTAGTGATGATTTACAACTTGATTATTTAGAGAGCGAATTATTTAAGAAAGAGGGTTCTAGCTTACGCGGATCGATTATGATCGTGGGACCTTTATTGGCTCGATTTGGTAAAGGATATATTCCCAGACCTGGAGGAGATAAAATAGGAAGACGTAGATTAGACACCCATTTTGAGGGATTTATTAAACTGGGGGCTAAATTTAGGTATAACAAGGAAGAACGCTTTTATGGTGTTGAGGCACCAAATGGTTTAACCGGGACTTACATGCTTTTAGAAGAAGCTTCGGTAACGGGAACAGCAAATATTGTGATGGCTGCCGTAATGGCTAAAGGTAAAACTACCATTTATAATGCAGCTTGTGAGCCATACATTCAGCAACTTTGCTCTATGCTGGTTGCAATGGGGGCTAAAATAAAAGGCATTGGTTCTAACTTATTGGAAATAGAAGGAGTTGAAGAACTACATGGTTGTACGCATACCATTCTTCCTGACATGATTGAAATAGGATCTTGGATAGGATTGGCGGCAATGACCAAAAGCGAAATTACCATTAAAAATGTAAGCTGGAAACACCTAGGTCTAATACCAGCTACTTTTGCTAAACTTGGTATACAAATTGAAAAGCGAGGAGACGATATGTTTATTCCCGCTCACCGAGATGGATACGAGGTTCAAAATTTTATTGACGGGTCTATCATGAATATTAGCGATGCACCATGGCCCGGATTTACGCCCGATTTATTGAGTATTATGTTGGTGGTGGCCACGCAAGCTAGAGGTAGTGTTTTAATTCACCAAAAAATGTTTGAAAGCAGATTGTTTTTTGTGGATAAATTGATTGATATGGGAGCGAAGATAATCTTGTGTGATCCGCATCGTGCTACCATAATCGGACACGATTTTAAATCTCAACTAAAAGCCACTGTTATGAGCAGTCCAGATATTAGGGCTGGTATTTCTTTGCTTATCGCTGCCTTGTCTGCCAAAGGAACCTCGACAATTCATAACATCGAACAAATAGATCGTGGTTATGAAAATATTGATGGTAGATTAAAAGCCCTAGGAGCAAAAATCACGCGGATATAATTTTTAGTACAATACTAAAAAAGCCGTTTAATTTTTTTAAACGGCTTTTTTTTCTAATTTTTATGAATCATATATTATACAGCGTGCTCATGGTCTTTTTTTCGGTAACCAAAAAGCTCTTGTTCTTTTATCATATCAGCGGTATTTTGGGGTAACATCTCTTCCCATCCGGTTTGTTTGTCTGCAATCATTTGAAGCACTTTGCGCGAGTAAATATCCATCACCGCTGGATCGGCATCCTTAATGTCAATAACTTTTCCATTGTATTTAAAAAACTTATAAAGCTCTTTCATACGCGGATGCACTTTTAAGTTATTTGAATCGATGACTTCACCAGTTTTATCATCTTTCCAAGGGTAAAGGTAAACTTTTAAGTTTTTAAAGAATAATTTACCAAAAGCCTCGAGAATTCCCCCGCTTAAATGACGATAATATTTCTCATCAAAAATATCGATAAGGTTGTTTACCCCCATAGCAAGGCCCATTCTTTCTTTTGTAAAGCGAGAGAAATACTCTACCACTTTATAATACTGCTGGAAATTAGAAATCATTACCGTTTGCCCAAGTGAGCAAAGTAATTTAGCTCGATCCATAAAGTCTTTTTCATCAATTTCACCCTCGGCCCTCAAGTTAGATAGGGTTATTTCAAAAATACTGATTGCATTTTCGGGATTCACTCTGTTTTCATTTAAGAACAGCTCTAAAGAGTTTTTATAAATGTCCATATTTACATTGGTCACCGGCCTAAAACTACCACGAAGCGCTAAAACATTCTTTTTGTAAAGCACTTTTGCGGGTAAGACATTTTTACCATCGGGTGAGAACATCACCGCTTCGGTCATACCATTCTTAACCAATTGCAATGACATCAACCTGTTATCGACATCTTTAAAAATAGGTCCCGAAAAATTTATGGTATCAATTTCGATTTGGTCTTTGTCTATATGATCATAAAGATAGCGCAATAATTTTTTGGGAGAATCATACTTGTAATAGGCTCCGTAAATTAAATTAACACCTAATATTCCCAAGGTGTTTTGCTGAAGTCTTGCGTCATTCTCGTGAAAACGAACGTGTAATACAATTTCATTGTATTCGCCATCGGGGGTTACTTGATAGCGTAAACCAACCCAGCCGTGACCTTTATATTTTTTGGCAAAGTCAATGGTAGCTACTGTATTGGCAAAACTAAAAAAAAGCTTGTTGGGGTGTTTTTCTCTAACGATGCGTTCTTCAATAAGGCGCATTTCGTGCGACAACATTTTCTTTAAGCGAGCCTCTGTAACATATCTATGGTCATCTTCAACACCATAAATCGCATCGCTAAAGTCTTTATCATAAGCACTCATGGTTTTAGCAATAGTGCCCGAAGCACCTCCGGCCCTAAAAAAATTTCGAACGGTTTCTTGACCAGCACCAATCTCTGCAAAAGTACCGTAAATGTTTTTGTTTAAATTTATGCGTAAAGCTTTGCTTTTAATAGAAGGAATATTTTGAAATTCCCGATCTCCCATTATTGTTATTGGCATATTTTCTGGCTACTTAATTAATCAAGTTTGTCTTTATCAAAGGTAAACAATTGCTTTTTAAACAAAAAAATATCCCTACATTTGTGTTTAAAAAATATTTTGGAAATTACTTTTCTTGGTACTGGAACTTCTCAAGGTATACCCATTATCGGTAGTAAACATCCTGTATGTTTAAGTCAAAATCCAAAAGATAAACGTTTACGGGTAAGTTTGCTGTTAGAATGGGACACCTACACTTTTGTAATTGATTGCGGTCCAGATTTTAGGCAGCAAATGCTTAACCAAAATGTCGAACAACTTGACGGTATTTTATATACCCATGAGCATAATGATCATATCATTGGGCTAGATGATGTACGTCCATTTTATTTTAAACAAGGAGATATAAATTTATATGCTAGCGAAAGGGTGATAAAAGCTTTAAAAAAACGTTTTGACTATGTTTTTGAAAGTCATAATAGATATCCAGGAGCGCCCAGTGTTAATATTAATGAAATTATGAATAAGCCTTTTGAAGTGGCAGGCAAGCAAGTGACCCCCATTGAAGTGTTGCACAATACTTTACCCATTTTTGGGTTCAGGGTTGATAATATGGCTTATATCACCGATGCAAAAACCATTAGCACTACCGAAAAGCAAAAGTTAAAAAATTTAGATGTATTAATTTTAAATGCCTTACGAAGAGAGCCACACCCTTCTCATTTAAATCTAGAAGAAGCTCTGGCGCTTATAGAAGAATTAAAACCCAAAAAAGCCTATTTAACCCATATTAGCCATTTGCTTGGCTTTCACGATGAAGTCGAATGCGAATTACCCGAAAATGTTCATTTGGCTTACGATAACCTTAAATTAACTCTTTGATTATTATGAGAAAAAGTATCTTTCTTTATCTTTTTTTGTTCACCTTGTTATTTGTTATTTTTCAATATACCAATTCTAAGAAAACTTTTGAACGCCTTAATTTGAAAATCACAGAACTGAAAGATGAAAGAGATGAAGCTCTGCTTTTGCGAGATTCAATAATGAATTTGCAAACAGCACATCAAGAACGATTCACTCTGCAAAGCAATGACAAAGCTAGAATGTACGTTGAAGATTTAGGCTTTGAAGCTACAGAACTTGCTCAATTGCTTGAACAGAAAATTGTTGGGGCTAATGCTATAGATCAAGATAACCCATACGTTCCTTACCAAGGTTTAAACGGAGTTATGCGCATTAATAGTGTGAAAGTTTTAAACCATAAATGGGTAATTGCCGAGTTTACCGATGGCACTTATTGGGGTGAGGTGCTACTCAATTATTTTATCAATGAAGATCAGACAATTGATATTGAGATGAACAACGGCTTGCTTTACGCTAATTAATTCCAATTGGTGCGTTGCGTTAACCACTGCTTAAATTCTTGAAAATTTGGCGGGCAAACACCGTGACCCACTGGAAATTCAGAATACGTATAAACAATGTTTTTTTGGGCTAGATAATCTTTGTTTTTTCTGGCCCAGCTAACCGGAATAACCTGATCAACGCTCCCGTGCGAACCGTATATTTCAACTATATTCTCTTGCGTCGTTGCGGATTTTATAATAGGTTCGTGAATATATCCGCTTAAAGCTATCACATTTTTTACTAATCCGGGGTACGACAATGCGGTAGCATAACTTAAAATCGCTCCTTGACTAAAACCCAGAAGCGTTATTTCTTGAGGATTAACCGGGTAAGCCTCCAGTGCTTCTTCAATAAATTGATGAACCAATTCTCTTGAAGCAACAGCTTGCTCATCATTGGTAAATTTGTTTTGATTGGCGTCAAAATTTATTTCGTACCAAGCGTGACCATAGGGAACCATGTCTAAAGGAGCTTGAACCGATAGAATAAGGTAGCGCTCGTCTAGTTCTGGTGAAAAACTAAACAAATCTTCTGCGTTGCTCCCATAGCCATGCAGCATAATAATAGTGGGAGCGGGGGTGCTTAAACTTGATGGTCTCACAAGATGCTTTAAACATAAATCTTTTGTTGTCATGGTGCTATAGTTTTAAACCAGTTTTGAAAATAATTACCCACTAGAGGTATGAGTACACGTCTTCCTTGAACGGCTCCTAAAAATGCATAGAACCACAAAACGAAGAACAAAATCCAGAAAGGGAAAATGAATACTAAATTATTAAATCCGCTAATGATTATAAATACAGAAATTTGTAAGAGGTGTAAACCAATAGCCTGCCGAATATGAAAACTGGCAAATTTATTTTTTTCTTCGGCGTTCATGAACAAGGCAATTAATCCGCCAACAAAAGTGATATAGCTGATAATAGCTGTATTTTTACCTTTATCTTTATTTGCATCTGTTTTCATAATTGTTTTAGCAATAATTGATTGTTGTGTATTACACCTATAGCTTTTCCCTTTAATTTTTCGCCGTAAAAAATACTGTTTTTGTTGCTGCTAATTACGTCGTGCTCAGAAAATGTATAATTCTCATTTGGTAAGAATAAGCTTAAGGAGGCTTTTTGCCCTTCTTGAATACTATATTCTTCTAGTTGAAATACTTTTCTGCTTTGAGTGAGAAGGCTAATAGTTTTTTCGAGTCCAAATAAACGGTTTAACGCTCCAAAAGCTGACTCTAAACCGATACTACCCGGTAGCGCATGCTCAAATTCTACCTGTTTCTCTTCGGGTGTGCGAGGTAGGTGGTCGCAGCTAACGCAATCTATAATGCCAGATTCTACTCCCGCAACCAGCGCCAACCGATCTTCTTCATCGCGTAATGGCGGCATAACTTTTTTTGCCGTATCAAATTCGTGTAAAACGGCATCATTGTAAAACAATTGGTGTATTGCAACTCCACAGGTCACTTGAAGACCATCCGCTTTAGCTTCTTCAATTAATTTAAGGGCATTTTTTGTAGATACAAAGGGGATGTGTAATTTACCGCCTGTGTAAGCCAAAATGGCTAGGTCTCTTTTTATTTGTATTTCTTCTGCAAATGCGGGTATTCCTTTTAACCCCAATTGCAGGCTATTTAAACTTTCGTGTACTTGGGCTTCTCTCGCTATTTGTATTTCTAAGGGGTATGATTGAACAAGACCACCAAATCCTTGTGCGTATTGAAGTGCAATTTTTAGGATATTGGGGTTTTCAATAGGTTGTTTATAGTCTGTAAAAGCAATGGCTCCGGCTTGTTGCATTTCAAATAACTCAGCCAAATCTTTACCTTTTGCCTCTTTGGTTAAAGCGCCTAAAGGAAATACCTCAACCGCTTGTGAGGAGTTATATTGTTGTGCAAAGCGAATGCCAGTTTGAGTATCGGTTACTGGGTTAGTATTGGGATTTAAGCCAATTTGGGCAAATCCGCTAAGGCCCGCTGTTTTAATTCCATTTACCAAAGTTTCTCGGTCTTCAAAACCAGGTTCACCAAAAGAAACACTAGGATCAAACCAAGAAGGAGATAAGTGTAAGTCTTCAATGGCTATCAATTGTGCCTCGGAGTCCTCAATGCTATGATCAATTTTAATAATGATTTCATTTTCTATTAAAATGTCCTGAACGCTTTGATGGTGTTTGGAGTTTGCGTCTATTATGCGTACAGCCTTAAGAATTATTTTTCTCATAGTTATTTGAGGCGTTTTAAAAGCAAAGTTTCTATCAGTAAAAACAGCAAGGCAAAAATAATAAACCATTTCCAAAGTTTTTGTTCCTCACTTTGTTTATTTACCAAATATGTAAAATCGGCTACAGATTTGTGTTTTTTAAAAGTTTCAAAAGTTTTAGATTCACTTTTAGTTAGTTTAGACTCTGTTCGCCGATGGTTGAAAGCCAACCGTCTGAGTGTATCTTTCCCTTTTAAAAGCTTATAAAAACCGGCAAAGTAAGGTTCTTGATTCAGCGATATTTGCAAGTAGTCATCAAAAATGCGTTGGCGAGGTATAAAGCTTTCTTGGGGATGAATTAATTGAACAATTTGATCTTTTTCTAAACTGTAAGGCAAACGAATTTCTTGATTAGTGTATGTAGTATGGTACAAGACCTCTTGTGAACCGCTATTTTTTGCGATAGTATATAAGCTGGGCACAATGAGTGGTGAGCGTTTATAATTAGAATTTTCTTTATTAAAAGCCGCAGCAAAGGCATACACATTTTTTTTCTTTACAAGAAAAGGTTCGCCTGTTGAAAAACTGATTATTTTATCTTGAATCCCCCCTAAACTGTAAGATGAGCTAACCTTTGGGTAGTCAAAATTGGTTGTTTTCTGTTTGAAAACATCTTTTAATAGCGGGTGCTCGTAGTTTATTTTTGCGATTTTTAATTCGTTTTTCTTTAAATTCTTGATAGGTATTCCTTGAGCTTTTGAAAATTGTCTTAAATTTTCATCGATTGGCTCGTCGGGTAGAATAAAAATCAATTGCTTTTCTTTGTTAACGTGCGTCTTTAAATGACCCAATAAGGCGGTAGGAATACCTTTTATTTCATTAAGTACAATTAGGTCAGCTTCTTGTAATACTTTATAGTCAATAGTGTTTAAAGTAAAGTTATAGTAAGAAAATTCGGAATCGTTTAAGAAGATATGTTTTAAAAAATCATCGCTAACCGAATTTATACTCACAATGTTTATGGGTTGAGCTTTTTGTTTAGTGAAATAAAGATAATTGTCATATGCCAGATCATTTTGGTCTACCTCAATTCGACCTTTTTGTATGCTGTTCTGATTTATATTGAATTGCAAGGTTTGCTTTAAACTATCTTTAAAAATTAAGGTGCTTTTGCCTAATAATTTGTTGTCATCATAAACACTTACACTTATGGGTTGATCATTTGTAGCGTTTGCGCTAAAGCTAGCCCATAAATTTAGTGTTTCATTACTATTTTGCTTAACAAAGGCTGTATCTACCCTTACGTTGTCAAGCCTTTCGGTTTGATAATCAACCCAATGAAGGTCGGTTGTCTTTCCTGTAAAAGATTCGAAATTATTAGAAGGGTATAAACCATCGCTTAACATTAAGAAGGTAAACGGAAGTTTATGGTCTTCTTGTAAACTTTCTACTTTTAAATAAACTTCTTCAAATTGAGGCTGAAAGGGACTATATTCTAAATCAAATAACTCTTCTTGAAACTCATTTAAATTTATGTTGACATAAGTTTGGTTGTTGGTAACCAGATTAAAGGTTTTATCTTTTGGTAAGTTCTGAAGCAATTCTTGTTTGGCTTGTTCAAATAGACTTAATCCCTGGTGTTTTTGTTGCATACTTAGTGAATTGTCTAAATAAACATAAAGGGGTTGGTCTTCGTACTTTTTTGTTTTAGCTGGAATAAATGGTTCAGCAAAAGCTAAAATTATAGCCGATAGCATAAAAAGCCTTAAAAGCAATACCAACCATTTTTTTAATTGAGAGCTTTTTCTTGATTGCAACTCAATTTTTTTTAGAAAAGCAACATTAGTAAAGGGTATACTTTTAAATTTTCTAAACTGAAAAAGATGAATAAAAATGGGAATAAGCAGTAGGAATAACCCGTACAAAACGGCTATATTTTTAAATACCATTATCTATCACTTTTTTTAAAGTAAAACTAACGCTAGTGTATTTATTTTCTTCAGATTCTAAACATACCTCTCCACCTAATTGCTTGACTAGTTTTTGTACAGTTGGTAAGCCTATTCCGGTGCCTTTATTGCCATTTCGGTCTTGTTTCTCTTCAGTAAAAAACAACTTAAAAACATCTTTTTGTTTGTTTGTCGCGATTCCCATTCCATTATCGGTTACTGTAATCAAATAATTCAAATCGTCTTCTTTAATTTTTATATCAATCACGATCTTAGGCTTGTCGTTATACTTTAAACTGTTGCCTAACAAATTCAGTAAAATCTGCTCTAATAGAACCTTATTGGTTAGTATTTGGGTGTTTTTTTCGGGAATGTTAATCTCGCATGGCTGATTGATTTGTAGCAGATCGATAATATCCTCTAGCAGATAATTAAAATCAACAATTTGCATCTCGTTATGCGCCTCTTCTTCGCGGGCATAATAAGACAATACTCTTTCTGTATACGCACTTAACTTTAAGCCTGATGATTTTAGGTAATTTAAATAATTTTTACCCGTATCATCGATGTTTTCTTGATATTTTGCCTTGAGCAAATCTATGGTTAGTACAATATTGGCTAAAGGCATTTTAATATCGTGACTCACTTGGTTGGCGAACTGTTTAAGTTCTTTATTTTTTTGTTCTAGCGACTTTTTTATGCCATTTAAAGATTGCAAACTTTTTCTGAGCTCCAGTAAATTCATCACTTGATTGGCCAAATAGCGCATAGATTGTTTTCTAGAAGCACTTAAAGAATTTGGTTTAAAATCTACCACGCATAGGGTGCCTAAAACATTTTGTTTTTTATCGTACAACTTTATACCAAAGTAATAGCGGATAGGACTTTCTTTTTGCTGCACAAAAGGATTGTTGATAAAGCGATTGTCTTTGAACGTATTGGATACTTCAAAAAAATCTCGGTTTTGAGAAATTGTAAATTTACAAAAGGAGTCTTCTTTAGGTGTTTGTTTTATATTTAAACCATAAAAAGATTTAAACCATTGCTTGTCCTCGTCTATAAATGAAATAAAAGATACGGGCATTTGACATAAAGTAGCCGCTAGCCGAGTCAACTCATTATAAGACTGCTCATCGGGACTATTGATTATATCATAGGTTTTTAACGACTCTAACCTTCTAACTTCTTTTACCTTGCTTTTGCTCATAAAGCGATTTGGGCTTAAACTAAAATTTTAGTAAATATAAAAAACAAATACTTGGATTGTTGCTAATATTAGAATTTCTCAAAAACTCCTAGTCCAAATAAGGCAAAATCATATTTTACTGGGTCAATGGGATCTAATTTTCGAAGGGCGTGATCTAATTCTTGTACTGCTTTTAAATCATTTTGCTTACGTTTTAAAAGGTTCAATTTTCTTGCAACGTTTCCCGAATGTACATCTAATGGGCAAGACAATTGCGCTGGTTTTAAGCCCTGCCATAATCCAAAATCCACTCCTTTATCTGAGGGTCTTACCATCCACCTTAAAAACATATTTATACGCTTTGCAGCTGAATTTTTTAAAGGATCACTCACATGTTTTTGCGTTCTTTTTAAGTGCGGAATACTAAAAAATAATGCTTTAAATTGGTGAATACCGTGTGGCATTGGATTTTGATTTTCAAAAACCTTTTGTAAACCGCCATGGTGCTTATAAATATTTTGTAAAGACTTGATAAAAAATATAAAGTCTTCACCATTGAAGGTACGGTGTTTAAAGTTTAAAAGGTCTTTTAAATCGGTTTCTTGATGATTCATCACAAAATCGAATGGCGACTCTTGTAAAAGCTCATTCATTCTAAATCCGTTTTTTACTATACTTTTACGATTTCCCCAAGCGATTGTTGCAACCAAAAACGCGCTAATTTCTATATCTTCTTTTTTATTGAATTGATGCGGAATGGCAATTGGGTCGGTTTCAATAAAATCGGGTTGTTCGTAATATTCGGCTTTCGCATTTAAAAAGTCTTTCAAGTCTTGTTTGTTCATCGATTAATTTTAAAAATTCCACTTTGATTTAAACAATTAAAGGGCTCAATTTTAAATACCTAATTAAAATTTTCAAAAAAGTAAGATAAATTATTACCACAATTTATGGCTTTAAAGCCGATTATTTTGATTGTAAAAATTTAAATTTTACCAATGAGGCCTAATTATACTCTTGTTAATTTTGGTTTTTGATAAATACCGTACAGGAAAGTTATTTAAGAAATGGAGATTTGCACTAGAACTAAATCCGCGTAAGCTTTATGTTTAGCTTGATTACACAATTGCGCCATCTACCATAGTTAATTTTCTGTCGGCCATATCGGCAAGTTCTCGATTGTGCGTTACAATTACAAAAGTTTGTCCAAACTCCTCTCTCAATTTAAAGAACAATTGGTGTAAATTATCAGCCGACTCCGAATCTAAGTTTCCAGAGGGTTCATCGGCCAAAATAACAGGAGGGTTGTTGATTAAAGCGCGGGCAACCGCTACCCGCTGTTGTTCGCCTCCGCTCATTGCAGAGGGTTTGTGGTTCGCCCTGTCTTTTAAACCAAGAAAACTTAATAATTCTAATGCGCGCTTTTCTAGCTGATTTTTAGGGGTTCCTTTTATAAATCCAGGGATACAAACATTTTCTAAAGCGGTGAATTCTGGTAATAATTGATGAAATTGAAAAATGAAGCCTATATTCTCATTTCTAAAAGCCGCTAACTCTTTTTTACTAAGCTCAAGGATTTTTATTCCGTTTATTATTATCGTAGTATCTTCTTTTTTAGCTGGTTTGTCAAGTGTTCCTAAAATTTGCAATAATGTGGTTTTTCCTGCTCCAGAAGCACCTACAATAGATATTATTTCGCCGGCTTGAACTTGTAAATCTACAGCATTCAATACGTGAAAATCATCATAAAATTTATGTAAATTATGAACTTGTATCATGGACTAAATTTAAAAACTAATATATTTAGCTAAAATAATTGAATTGTGCTAAACGAGGCACAAACTTAAGGAAAAGCTTTAAAAATATGACACAAGAGGTTATTACTTTAGCCAACGGTTGCTTTTGGTGTACAGAGGCGGTTTTTCAACGATTAAAGGGAGTTGAGAAGGTGGTTTCGGGTTTTAGTGGAGGTAAGATAAAAAATCCGCCTTACCGCGAAGTGGTGCAGGGTAGAACTGGACACGCCGAGGCTATTCAGCTTTATTTTGATCCCACAATTTTAAGCCTTAAAGATGTTTTAGCCGTATTCTTTAGCACCCATGATCCTACTACCCTAAATCGACAAGGTAATGATGTGGGTACACAATACCGTAGTGCTATTTTTTATCATTCATCTGAACAAAAAGAAATAGCCCAGCAATATATTAAGTATTTAGACAAGCAGGTTTTTGAGGGTAAAATTGTTACAGAGGTGACGCCTTTTTCTGGTTTTTATCCTGCAGAAGAAGAACATTATAATTTTTACAATCGTTTTCCAAATCAGCCGTATTGCCAATATATCATTGATCCAAAAATAAAAGTTTTAAGAAATCAATTTGCTCATCTTTTAAAGGATAATTAAACTGGTATAGTTTTTGAATTTTTCCAATTATGATAGATCAAAAAAATAAAAAAAAGCTACTAATAAAAAGTTTGCTTTTTGACGGAATCGGAATGTTAAGTATGCTTATACCGGGTATTGGCCCTTTTTTGGATATTGTATGGGCGCCAGTTGCTGCTAAAAAAATGACCGAGATGTATCCCGGAACAAAAGGTAAATGGGCAGCTGCCATAGTTTTTTTAGAGGAGATTTTACCATATACAGATGTACTGCCAACTTTTACTTTAATGTGGTGTTACCAGTACTTATGGTTATCTCGTTCAAAGCCGATAGAAGTAAAATAAAAAAAGCCACCTCAATTGGTGGCTTTCTATTTATGTAGAATAATTATTCTTCTTCATCATCATCAGAAAACTCTTCTTTCAACTCAGCATCGTCAATTACTTTTTTGTTATTACTGTCTAGCTCTACAATAGGCTCGTCAAAATCTTCATCTTCATAGTCATCCTCCTCAAAATTGGCCATGGTATTTTCTAGACGTGTGCTAACTTTAACCAAATAGATGGCATCCTCGGTTTTTACCTCTACTGCCTCTACGGTTTCATTTTTAGCATTTTTAAAGGTAATAATGTGTTTATCATCATACCCGTCTGGGTACTTGTTTACCAGGAGAGTCAGTATTTCTGGTGTTAATTTCTTATAATCGACAATGACCCTTTTCATATTTCTTAAGCATTTATTTTAGTTCACAATGATAAAAAAAACATGTATATTATTATAAAACAATTGGATTATTTTTATTTTATTTCTGTCTCGATTATTCGAGCTTCATGGGTACAATTTTCAACTTTAATTCTTAATTCTTTATGCTCAATTTCGGCTTCAATTACATAGAGTTTGCAAGAATCTAAACTGGTATTACTCGCTCCAAAATCTACATTTCCAATTTGAAAAACTTTTCGCATATCGGCTGTGTCTATCTGTGCAGCTCTAAGCTGTTCTATAGTCTCTGCTTTATACACCAAGTTTTTTTGTCGAATATTTTTAAGCACTCTATCATTGGGTGAATAGTCGCAGGAGGTTCGCTTACCACTAAAAAAGAAAATAAGAATGATGATGCCAAAAAACAGTCCGACAGAATAATAGGCGAAACGGGTAATTAATTTCATATTTAAAAAATAAGTAAATGTATATCTCTATAAGGTAAATCAAACCAATTAGCTATAGACCTATTGGTTAAAATTCCGTGGTAAAAATACAAACCATTTTTTAAACCTTTGTCACATCGCAAGGTATTTTCTAGGCCTCCGTTTTCAGCTATATGCAATAAATATGGGGTGCAAATGTTGCTTAATGCTATAGATGCCGTTCGAGCAAATCTAGACGGGATATTGGGTACTCCATAATGTATAATACCGTGTTTTATAAAGGTAGGGTTATCATGACTGGTGATTTCAGAGGTTTCGACACAGCCACCCATATCTATACTCACATCGATAATCACCGATCCGGGTTTCATTTGCTCGACCATTGTCTGGCTGATGATAATAGGGGCACGATGATTTCCGCGTACTGCGGTGATTACCACATCTGCCCGTTTTAAAGCTTTTAGTAAATATTTAGGTTGTAGGGTAGAAGTGGCTAATGGCCGACTTAGTTTATATTGTAGCGCATTGAGCTTGGTAAGAGAATTGTCGAAAAATCGCACATTAGCACCTAATCCCAGCGCTGCTTTTCCGGCGAATTCGCCAACTGTACCCGCTCCAATTACCACTACCTCAGCTGGTGGAACGCCATTGATGTTCCCGAATAACAAACCATTTCCTTTAGGTTTCGAAAGTAGTTCTGATGCAATGAGAACCGCTCCCGTGCCTGCGATTTCACTTAGCGCTTTAACTGCCGGATAAGAATCGTCTTGATCTTGAATAAACTCAAAAGCCAAAGCTGTAATTTTTTTCTCCTTTAACTTTTCAAAATAACTTTTATTTAAAGTTTTTAGTTGAAGAGCCGATATTAATGTGCTGTTTTGCTGCATATAACTGAGCTCCTTAAGGCTGGGAGGTTCAACTTTAAGCACGGTTGGACAAGCAAAAATCTTAGCGGTATCTTTTGTTATTTCGGCACCTGCTTCAGAATAATCTTGATCGCTAAAATTAGTGTCTGCTCCTGCATTATGCTCAACTAGAACCCGGTGCCCGTGTGCCGTTAATGCCGCAACCGCATCTGGAGTTAAGCATATTCTTTTTTCTTGATAAGAGGTTTCACGCGGTAGGCCTATAAATAACTTACCTTTCCTTTTTTGAATTTCAAGGGTTTCTTCTTGCGGAATTAATTCGGAGTGGCTAAAAGGCGTATTGGGCTGACTCATAACAGATTATAGCTTAAGTATTATTAGTTCTAAAGCTAGCAATAATTATTAAAACTACCTAAAGAGATCTTTTAATTGTTCCCAAACTGTTTTTTTTTGCATTAGATCCGCTTCAAGCTCATCGAGATTGGTAGGGTTGATGCGCGTAATTATTCGAGCGCGTATTAGATAAATAAGCGGAATGGTGGCAAGCATTATAGGGAGTACATAAATGAGCTCGGTTTCATCGGTAATTCTTAAATCATCGTTTAACACGCTTATAAGCTGAAATAAAAACATCCCTGTAGGGATGAGAATTACGTGATACCACCAATGTTTGCAAGTAAGAAACCAAATGACTAAAAGAAATAACGGAATAAATTTGGTCATCATGGTCCAAATACTCACATTTACCTTTTCATAATAATTGCTCTCAAAGGTAAAAAGAAAAGTTTCCCAAGTTTTTGAATCTGGGAAACTTTCGTATGAGTAAAATATAAAAGGAGTTGCCGCTACTGCTAAGGCAATATAACTACCCGTTAGAAGGGATTTTAATATCTTTCTTTTCGATTGTTGTGGTTTCGGTTTGTCCTTTAATGTTGTCTTCTGTTGTGTGTTCATCAATGGCTTGAGGTGTACAAGATGTTGCTAAAAATACTAATGATACTGCTACGAAGATAAAGTTTTTAATTTTCATTTTAATAAGTTTTATTGTGATTTGTTGATACAAATCTATGAAGAAAAAACTTATTTCCACGAATTTTCTTCGCCGTACCTTTGCAAACTTTTTTTGTAAAAAAAACTGCCTGTCAATGAGTTAACTAGCTTTTATTAATGGTTTACTTTACCATATTTAACTGTTTTTTGTTTAAAATTAGGACTCTAGAAAATTCATTTTTTTTCATAATTTTTATAAGATAATGTTTTTTAGGTAATAAATTGGTGATTTTTTGAGGCCATTCGATAAAGCACCAAGAATCTTGGTTTAAATATTCTTCGAAACCAATATCATAAGCTTCTTCTTCTTGATTGATACGGTAAAAATCAAAATGAAATATAGGTCCCGATGGAGAATGATATTCATTCACCAAAGAAAAAGTTGGGCTAGAAACGCGATCCAGGCTATCTAATGCTTTAACCATAGCTTTGATTAAGGTGGTTTTACCAGCCCCCATTTCGCCTTCAAATAAAATAGGCAGTGGTTCCTGCTTAATTTTGTCAATCAATTGTTGGGCGATTTGATCTATGCTCTCAAAGGTGTAGGTAAGATTCATAATGTTTAAATTATCGGGGTGAAAAAACAGCAAACGGAATAATCATTTCTTCTAAAGATACACCACCGTGCTGGTAGGTGTTTCTGTAATAACTTACATAATGATTATAATTATTAGGATAAGCGAAAAAATAATCAGACTTGGCAAAAATAAACGAACTACTCATATGTATGCTAGGCAAACCAAATTCTTTCGGGTTTTTAACCGCGATAACCTCTTTATCTTGGTAAGATAGACTCTTGCCGGTTTTGTAACGCAAATTTAAACTGGTGTTTTTATCTCCAATAACTTTTGAAGGGTTTTTGGCATTAATGGTTCCATGGTCGGTTGTGATGATGAGCTGGAACTTTTCTTGTTGAGCGCGCTGAATCATTTCTAATAAAGGAGAGTTCTTGAACCAACTTTCGGTTAAAGAGCGGTACGACTTATCGGTTGAGGCTAACTCTTTTATCACTTCCATTTCTGTCTTGGCGTGCGATAGCATATCTACAAAATTGTAAACAACGGCCGTCAAATCATTGTTTTTTAATTGCTTAAAATCTTCAACTAGCTTTTTACCACTTTTTAAACTGGTTATCTTGTGATAGTCCATGACAAAGTCTAAGCCTAAACGTTTCATTTGTGCTTGTAAAAAATCTTTTTCATAAAGGTTTTTTCCTCCTTCGTCGGTGTCATTAAGCCACCAATCGGGATGTAGCTTTTGCATATCGGCTGGCATGAGCCCAGAGAACAAAGCATTTCTAGCATATTGAGTAGCCGTAGGAAGAATACTATAAAAAGAGTCTTCTTGTATTTTTTTAAAATATTTGTTTATTAGCGGCTCAATACTTTTGAATTGATCGTAGCGCAGGTTGTCTATTACTATGAGCAAGGTGGGTTGTTTTTTGCTTAAAATAGGAGCAATTCTCTGTTGAAACAAAGTATGCGATAAGGTTGGTGCATCTTCACCCCTTAGCCAGTTTTTATAGTTCTTATCAATAAACTTAAAAAATTGATTGTTGGCCTCAGTTTTTTGAGACTCTAAAATTTCAATCATCCCGCTGTCCTCGATATGTTCTAATTGCAGTTCCCAATACACGAGTTTTTTATATAAATCTACCCATTCTTCGTGGGAGTTGATCATATTCATATCCATGGCAATTTTTCTAAACTCTTGCTGGTAGCTGGCTGTGGTTTTTTCAGAAATTAACCTAGAATGATCTAAAATCTTTTTTAAACTGAGTAAGATTTGGTTAGGATTTACGGGCTTGATTAAGTAGTCGGCAATTTGGGCTCCAATGGCTTCTTCCATTATATACTCCTCTTCACTTTTGGTAATCATAACTACCGGTAAGTTGCTCTTTACCGATTTTATTTCAGATAAAGTCTCTAATCCCGTTATACCAGGCATATTTTCATCTAAAAGCACTACGTCAAAATTATGAACAGCAACTTCTTCTAAAGCTTCGGCCCCGCTTTGACAGGTAGTGATTTGGTATCCTTTTTTTTCTAAAAACAGTATATGAGGTTTTAATAAATCAATTTCATCATCAATCCAAAGTATGCTAATTTTATTCATATATGTATATTTGCGTTTAATTAAAATCGTTTCCTTGAACAATACAAACAAACTTAAAATATTTAACGACCCAATTTACGGATTTATTACTATTCCAAATGAGGGTATTTATGATATTTTAGAGCATCCGTACTTTCAACGCTTGCGCAGAATTTCGCAAATGGGTATGTCTTATTTAGTTTATCCAGGTGCACATCACACAAGATTTCATCATGCCTTAGGCTGCATGCATTTAATGCGAAAAAGTATAGAAGTGCTTCGTTTTAAGGGTGTTGCCATAAATGAAGAAGAAGAGAAAGCCTTGCTTATTGCTATACTGTTACACGATATAGGTCACGGTCCCTTTTCCCATGCTATGGAACATTCAATCGTAGAAAATATTGATCACGAATGGATTTCCTTGCGTTTTATGGAGGCTTTAAATCAAGAATTTAACCAAAGTTTAACGCTGGCTATCAAAATTTTCAAAGGTGAATACCATCGTAAGTTTTTTAAACAATTGATTGCAAGTCAACTGGATATTGACCGACTTGATTACCTCAAGCGAGATAGCTTTTATACCGGTGTAGCAGAGGGCAACATAAACAGCGAGCGTATTATTAGTATGTTAAATGTAGCCAATGATGAGTTGGTAATTGAGCAAAAAGGAATTTATTCGGTAGAAAAATTTTTGGTAGCTCGTAGGCTGATGTACTGGCAGGTTTATTTACACAAAACCAGTTTAGGAGCCGAGCAACTGTTAATTCGTGTGCTTAAACGCGCAAAAGAATTGGTGGCTCGTGGCGAAAAATTAAACGCCAGTGAAGCTTTGCATTTTTTCTTGAACCATCAAGTTACTACCGCAAGTTTTGATGCCGATGTCTTGAAACGATTTAGTAATTTGGATGATATAGATGTTTTGGCTGCAATGAAATCCTGGAAAGATCACCCTGATTTTGTCTTGCAAAATCTTTGTAGTATGCTATTGAATAGGGATTTGCTTAAGGTGAAACTGAAGAATAAATCCATTGGAAAAAAGAAATTGGCAGCCAAAAAAGAGAACCTAATGCAGGAATATGGTATTTCGGCACATGAAGCGGAATACTTTGTTTTTCATGGTAAGGTCAGCAATTTGGCTTATGATAATCACCAAGCCCCTATAAAGATTATGTATAAAAACCATAAGATAAAAGATGTAACCGAAGCTTCAGATCAACTGAATTTAAAGGCTTTGGCTACTCCGGTTTTAAAATACTATATCTGTTATCCAAAATAATCAGAAATTAACAATTTTTTATATTTTTGTCAGAATGAAATTTACTGCACAACAAATAGCCGAAATATTAGAAGGAGAAGTCGAAGGTAATCCCTTGGTAGAAGTTTCTAGTCTTTCGAAAATAGAAGAAGGAGAAGAAGAAAGTCTTACTTTCTTGTCTAATCCTAAATATGAAGCTTACTTGTATACCACACAAGCTAGTATTTGTATTGTGAATAAATCGCTTGAACTGCAAAAGTCAGTGAGCGCTACTTTAATCCGTGTAAACGATGCATACAAGGCATTTACACAGTTGCTTGCCTATTATAATGAGGTAAAGTTAAGTAAATCTGGAATTGAAGAGCCGCATTTTATTGGTGAGCAGTCGAGTTATGGTGAAGAAGTTTTTATTGGTGCCTTTGCTTATATTGGTAACAATGTGCAAATAGGAGATAAGGTAAAAATTTATCCGCACGCCTATATAGGAGATAATGTGCGTATCGCCGATAACAGTATTGTTTTTGCCGGAGCTAAAATATATTCAGAATCGGTTATTGGTGAAAATTGTGTAATACACGGTGGTGCTGTAATTGGTTCAGATGGTTTTGGTTTTGCTCCCGATGAAAAAGGAGAGTATCAAAAAATACCTCAAATAGGCAATGTAATTTTAGAAGATAATGTAGAAGTTGGTGCAGGAACAACCATTGATCGGGCAACCTTAGGTTCAACAATTATCCGTAAAGGGGTTAAGCTTGATAATCAAATACAAATTGCTCATAATGTAGAGATTGGCGCACATACCGCTGTTGCTGCCCAAACAGGAATTGCTGGTTCAACCAAAATAGGTAAGCATTGTCTTATTGGGGGGCAAGTAGGAATTGTAGGGCATATTAAAATTGGCGATAGAGTTAAGATACAGGCTCAAACAGGTATAGGTAGAAACGTTGAAGATGATGAGGTGCTTCAAGGCTCGCCTGCACTTGGTTATAATGATTTTAATAAATCTTATGTGCATTTTAAAAATTTACCCAGTACTATAAAAAGAATTAACGAAATTGAAAAAAAGCTTAAAGATTAAGCCTTAATTACTATGAAACAGCAAACAATTAAAAGAGAAGTTTCTCTAAAAGGAGTGGGCTTGCATACAGGTAAAGAAGTAGAGCTTACTTTTAAACCAGCTCCTGCAGGTCACGGGTACGTTTTTAAGCGTAAAGACTTGGAAGGTCAGCCGCTTATCGAGGCAGACGCTAGTTATGTAAACAATACCCAGCGAGGAACTTCGTTAGAAAAAAACGGGGTGCAGATACTTACCTCTGAACACGTGTTAGCAGCTTGTGTGGGATTACAAATAGATAACTTGTTAATAGAATTAAACGCTAGTGAACCACCTATTATGGATGGTTCTTCAAAGTATTTTGTTGAGGCCTTAGAAGAAGCAGGAATAGAAGAACAAGAAGAAGAGCGCGAGTACTATATCGTAAAAGAAGTTATTTCTTATAAAGACGAAGAAACTGGTAGTGAAATTATGCTTGTGCCGTCTGAAGAATATCAAGTAACTACTATGGTAGATTTTGGCACCAAAGTTTTAGGAACCCAAAACGCCAGTATAGATAGTATTAAAGAGTTTAAAAAAGAAATAGCCGATTCAAGAACTTTTAGTTTTTTACATGAAATCGAAATGCTTTTAGATAACGGACTAATACGAGGTGGCGATTTAAATAATGCTATTGTGTATGTAGATAAGGAGTTATCTAAAGAAACTATGGGAAAGTTGCAGCAGGTTTTTAATAAAGAGAGCATATCGGTAAAACCTAATGGTATTCTTGACAACCTTACTTTACACCACCCAAATGAAGCTGCAAGACATAAATTATTAGACGTAATAGGTGATTTAGCCTTAATAGGAACACCAATTAAAGGGAAGGTAATCGCCAATAAGCCTGGCCATAAAATTAATACCGAATTCGCAAAGAGGGTAGCTAAGAAAATAAAATTAGAACGTCGTAATAAGGTTCCGAAAATCGATTTGAATACCACTCCGCTTATGGATGTGAATCAAATCATGAAAATGTTACCGCATAGACAGCCCATGCTGCTTATCGATAAAATTTTTGAACTAAGTGAAACCCATGTTACTGGCGTTAAAAACGTGACCATGAACGAAGAGTTCTTTAAAGGTCACTTTCCTGGAGCGCCAGTTATGCCAGGAGTATTAATTGTAGAGGCCATGGCCCAAACTGGGGGGATATTAATTTTAAGCACCGTGCCCGACCCTGAAAACTACTTGACATATTTTATGAAAATAGATAATGTTAAGTTCAAGCAAAAAGTAGTGCCTGGCGATACGCTAATTTTTAAATGTGACTTAATATCACCCATAAGACGCGGGATTTGCCATATGCAGGGTTATGCCTATGCTAACGGTAAGTTGTGTGCAGAAGCCGAACTAATGGCACAAATTGTAAAATCTAAAGAATCTTAAGATTATGAATCAACCCTTAGCATACGTACATCCGGGAGCAAAAATAGCAAAGAATGTTGTGATTGAGCCTTTTACAACCATACATAACAACGTGGTTATAGGAGAAGGCAGTTGGATAGGATCTAACGTAACCATAATGGAGGGCGCAAGAATTGGTAAAAATGTGAGTATTTTTCCAGGTGCGGTTATTTCTGCTGTTCCACAAGATAAAAAATTTAACGATGAAGACACGCTAACGATTATCGGAGACAATACGACTATTAGGGAGTGCGTTACCATTAATAGAGGAACCTCAGACCGAATGAAAACTGTTATAGGTGAGAACTGCTGGATAATGGCTTATTGCCATGTGGCTCACGATTGTGTGGTCGGCGACAACTGCATTTTTTCAAATAACAGTACCTTAGCTGGGCATATTACCGTAGGTGATCACGTTGTACTGGCTGGTATGGCTGCAGTACAGCAATTTTGCAAAATAGGAAGTCATGCTTTTATTACCGGTGGTTCTTTAGTACGCAAAGATGTTCCTCCTTTTGTGAAAGCAGCACGTGAGCCTTTATCTTACGTAGGAATCAATTCGATTGGCTTAAGAAGAAGAGGGTTTTCTACAAAAAAAATCAGAGAGATACAAAATATTTATAGAATTTTGTATCAGAAAAATTATAACAATTCTCAAGCAGTGGCAATAATAGAAGCCGAAATGGAGGCCACACCAGAGCGCGATGATATTTTAGAATTCATTAAAAATTCACAGCGAGGCATCATGAAAGGATATTTCTCAAATTAAAATAAACTATGGCAACAACAAGCGATATTAGAAACGGACTTTGTATTCGATACAATCACGATATTTATAAAATTGTAGAGTTTTTACACGTAAAGCCAGGAAAAGGGCCAGCTTTTGTAAGAACCAAACTTAAAAGTGTTACTACTGGGAAAACCTTAGATAATACTTTTTCGGCAGGGCATAAAATTGATGAAGTGCGTGTAGAAACGCATAAATTTCAATTTTTATATCAAGACGGTGAATTCTATCACTTTATGAATACCGAAGATTACACCCAGATTAGATTATTAGAAGCTGCACTAGATGCTCCTAAATTACTTAAAGAAGGAGAGGTGGTAACCGTTTTAATAAATACAGAAGATAACGCTCCACTTTCGGTTGAAATGCCTCCGCATGTAGAACTTAAAGTGACCTTTACAGAACCAGGGGTTAAAGGTAATACGGCTACAAACGCCACAAAACCTGCAACGGTTGAAACCGGAGCCGAAGTAAATGTCCCATTATTTATCAATGAAGGCGACATTATTAAAATAGAGACAGAAAAAGGCACTTATAAAGAACGTATTAAGTAATGCAGTTTCCTAAGCCTTACACCTTGGCGCAAATAGCTTCTATTTTAGACATAGAGTTTGTGGGCGATGCGGAATTTCAAATTACCGGTATCAACGAAATTCACGTAGTGACTCCGGGTGATATTGTTTTTGTAGATCACCCTAAATACTACGATAAAGCATTGCAATCTCAAGCTAGTGTGGTGCTAATAAATAAAAAAGTAGACTGCCCAGCAGGTAAGGCGCTGTTGATATCTAAAGATCCATTTACAGATTTTAATCGCTTAACCCAACACTTTAGGCCTTTTCAAAAATCTTACGATTCGGTAAGTACAACCGCTAAAATAGGAAATAATACCATTATCCAACCCAATGTTTTTATTGGTAATCACGTAAAAATTGGCTCTAACTGTATAATTCACAGTAATGTGAGTATTTATGATCATACCATAATTGGCGATAACGTAGAAATTCACGCCAACACAGTGCTGGGAGCCGCAGCTTTTTATTATAAAAATAGACCAGAGGGTTTTGATCAACTTCTATCGGGTGGTAGGGTTGTCATAGAAAACGATGTACATATTGGAGCATCTTGTACCATAGATCGAGGTGTATCTGGAGATACTATTATTCAACAAGGTGCTAAATTAGATAATCAAGTGCACGTAGGTCACGATACTCGAATAGGTAAGAAGTGCCTAATTGCCAGTCAAACTGGTATAGCCGGTTGTGTGGTGATAGAAGATGAGGTTACCTTATGGGGTCAAGTTGGTGTAAAAAGCGATGTGGTGATCAAAAAGAAAGCTGTTGTGATGGCGCAATCAGGTGTAGGTAAAAACCTAGAAGCGGGTAAAAGTTATTTCGGTTCCCCAGCAAAGGAAACAAGAACAGCTTATCGAGAAATGGCAGCATTAAAAGATTTATCAAGCCCAAAAAAAGTAAAATCCAATGAGTAAAAACAAAAAACAACGTATCAAACAATTATTAGAGTCTTCTTTCTATAAAAATCCCGATGCGATGAAAGAATTTTTAGCTCCCGAAATTAAAATAAAATGGATGAGTGCTCAAGGAACGCAGCACTTGGGGTATGAAGTCTTTCAAAATAAAATTGAGCAAATGGGCAAATCGTATGAAGAGCTTAATGCCGATTTTTCTCATTTAATTGAAGAAGAAGATACCGTGGCAGGTAAATTTACTTTTTGGATGACTACTATTGAGAATCCAGATGAGGTAGATCCTGTAGCTACCTTTATGCTGTTAGCGAGATTTGAGCAGAATTTGGTGACCGAGTTAGAGTTAATGAGTGTTTTGAACTAATTGACTCATAGGCTGTATAATCAGTCCCTTAAAAAGAAGTCATTTTCTTTTAGAGTTTCAAGTAAAAAGTTAAATTTGCAAGACAATAAATTCAAGAACAAATTATGAGTGTTTTAGTAAATAAGAATTCAAATATAATCGTACAAGGCTTCACTGGGAGTGAAGGTACTTTCCATGCCGAACAAATGATAGAATATGGTACCAATGTAGTAGGAGGAGTTACTCCTGGTAAAGGAGGGCAAAAGCACCTAGATAAGCCAGTATTCAATACGGTTGCAGAAGCGGTAAAAGAAGTGAATGCAGATACTAGTATTATTTTTGTACCGCCGGCATTTGCAGCCGATGCTATTATGGAGGCAGCTGATGCAGGAATTAAAGTAATTATTACTATAACCGAAGGGATCCCTGTAGCCGATATGATTAAGGCTTCAGATTATATCAAAGATAAAGATTGTAGACTTATAGGTCCAAACTGTCCAGGAGTTATTACACCAGGTGAGGCCAAAGTGGGTATTATGCCAGGTTTTGTTTTTAAACCAGGAAATGTAGGAATTGTTTCAAAATCAGGTACTTTAACCTATGAAGCAGCAGACCAAGTGGTAAAGGAAGGACTAGGAATCACTACTGCTATTGGTATTGGAGGAGACCCTATTATTGGAACTACCACCAAAGAAGCGGTAGAATTATTAATCAATGATGATGATACCAAATGTGTGGTGATGATTGGTGAGATTGGTGGTCAATTAGAAGCTGATGCAGCAAAATGGTACAAAGCAAGCGGTTCTAAAAAACCAATCGTAGGCTTTATTGCTGGAGAAACCGCTCCAGCAGGTAGAACAATGGGTCACGCAGGTGCCATAGTAGGAGGTAGTGAAGACACTGCTCAAGCTAAGAAGAAAATCATGAGAGAATGCGGGATTCACGTTGTGGATTCACCAGCAGAAATCGGTAAAAAAGTAGCTGAAGTAATGGGCTAATTTTTAACTGAAATAAAGAATAAACCCTGCTTAAAACAAAGCAGGGTTTTTTTATTGAAAAACTTAAATAGATTATTATATTTGAGCAAAGTATTTTGCTGAATTTAGCAAATGACTTAGATAAAACAAACTTAAAAAGAATGAAATTATTAGCAGGTAAAAACGCAATTGTTACAGGAGCAAGTCGTGGTATAGGGAAAGGTATTGCCTTAGCCTTTGCTCAACAAGGCGCCAATGTAGCTTTCACCTATAGCTCATCAAAACAAGCAGCCGAAGAACTCGAAAAAGAATTACAAAGTTTAGGTGTAAAAGCCAAGGCTTACCAAAGCAATGCAGCCAATTTTGAGGAGGCTCAAAAACTGGTAGAGCAAGTTAATGAAGAATTTGATAGTATAGATATTCTGGTTAACAATGCGGGTATCACAAAAGATAATCTGCTCATGCGTATGAGCGAGGCAGATTTTGATAAGGTGATTGAGGTGAACCTAAAGTCTATTTTTAATATGACCAAAGCGGTACAGCGTACTATGTTGAAACAACGAAAAGGAAGTATCATCAATATGAGTTCTGTAGTAGGTGTGAAAGGAAATGCTGGTCAAGCTAATTACGCAGCTTCTAAAGCAGGAATGATTGGTTTCTCGAAATCTATAGCCCTTGAGTTAGGAAGCAGAAATATTCGTAGTAACGTGATCGCACCTGGTTTTATTGAAACCGAAATGACCGATAAATTAGATGAAAAAACCGTTGAGGGTTGGAGACAGGCTATACCTTTAAAAAGAGGTGGGTCACCCGAAGATATTGCAAACGCATGTGTTTTCCTTGGGTCTGATATGAGTGCATACATCACCGGACAAGTTATCAACGTTGATGGCGGGATGTTAACCTAAAAGCATGAGCTTAATTTCCGTATTATTTTTAGGAATAGCCGTATTGCTAAGCGCTGTAGCAGCATTGGGGTTATATTATTTTCCTAGAAAGAAAAAAAGCGTAAAACACTGGAAGTATTTTAGTGTTTTACGCTTTTTTACGGTATTGGTAGGATTGATTTTACTCATCAATCCCAAGTTTGAACAAAACCAAGTTCGTATTGAAAAACCAAATCTTGTAGTGGTTTCCGATAACTCTAAATCGGTTCGTTTTTTAAAGGGAGAAAAACAAACAAAAAGGTTTTTACAAGAATTACTTCAAGACCAAGAGATCAAAGAGGCATTTAACGTTAAATCTTTTACCTTTGATGAAGAATTGCATTTTTCTAGAACACCGGAATTTTCGGGGAATGCAAGTGATCCTGGGAAGGCTTTAAAGCAACTTGCACGATTATACCCAGAATCCAACTCTCCACTTATTTTAATTACCGATGGCAACGCTACTCAGGGTACAGCACCTGTTTATGCCGCCAGCAAATACCAAAGCGAAATATTTCCGGTGGTGGTAGGGGATACCACCCAACACGCCGATGTTTACATCGATTTGCTCAATGTGAATCCGTATGCTTTTTTAGACCAACGTTTTCCTGTAGAAATATTTGTTAACTATCAAGGAGACGCTAGCATTCAGTCTAAATTGTTAATCAAAAAAGGTACACGAGTGGTACACGAGACAAAGCTGAGCTTTAGCGCCGATAAGCAGGGAGAACAAGTAGAGATTATGCTGCCAGCCAAGCGTATAGGCAAACATAAATATACTGCCTCTATTACTCCAATAAATCAAGAAAAAAACATACAAAACAACCAAAGAGATTTTTATATTGAAGTGGTCGACCAGCAATCTAAGGTGTTAATTCTTAGCAGTTTTTTGCACCCAGATTTAGGAGCGCTTAAAAAAAGCATTAATAGCAATAAACAACGCCAAGCCCATATTAAAGTAATCGATGAGCTAAAACAAGAAGATTTAGGCGAATACACTAATTTTGTTCTATACCAACCTAATCAAAAATTTAAATGGGTATTTGATTACTTAGATAAAACTCAAAAAAATTATGTAATGATTGGGGGTACAAAAACAGACTATAATTTTCTAAATGGGATTCAGTCTTCTTTCCGTAAAGAATTAAAAATCAATCAAAATGAGGAGTTTCAAGCGCAATTGAATGAAAACTTTTCATTGTATCAACCCAGTAAAATCAATTTTTTAGATTATCCGCCTTTGAGCGATCAATTTGGCGAAATAAGTAATTTGGGCAAGGGGCAGGCCTTATTGCAACAAAACATAAACGGGGTTGCTACACAGCAACCTGTAGTTTACTTTGTGGATAGTGGGCAACGTAGAATCGGACTTGTTTTTGGAGAAAATTTATGGCAGTGGCGTGTAAAGAGTTTCGCTGATTTAGCAAATTTTGAAGCATTCGATTTGTTTATAAACGACATAATACAATTTTTAGGCGATAACAATCGTGGTGAAAGACTTAAGGTTGATATGAAGACGGTTTTTAATCAAGGCGAGCCCATTAGAATGCAGGCACAGTATGTAGATAAAAACTACCGAGAAGACGCTCAAGCTACCATAAATCTTCGAGTGGTGAAACAAGAAGACGAGTCTATAAAAAATTACAGCCTAAATTATGTAGATGGCAATTATGTAACCAATTTAGGAGCGCTAACACCTGGTTCTTATACTTTTACCGCCCAAGTAGAGGGTGAAAATGGCTTACAAACTGGTGATTTTGTGGTAACTGCCTTTGATATAGAAGAGCAGTTTAACCATGCGCAAGTAAGCGAACTTAATAAGATTGGCGATACCTTGTATTACAGTGAAGATTTTTTATCTTTAAAAACAAAACTACTTCAAACAGATGTATACAAACCAGTACAACGTACGCTTACTAAAAAAGTAGAATTAATAGAATTCAAGTGGCTTTTAGCTTTGTGGGTGTTGTTGCTAAGTCTAGAATGGTTTTTAAGAAAGTATAACGGATTAACTTAAATATTAAAAATGGAAAAATTACCTAAAATTGCTTTACCTGCTATATTTATTGGTGTAGTGGTATTAATTATTGTATTTAAATCAACGGTTACTATCGGCTCGGGAGAGGCAGGAGTGCTTTACAAAACTTTTGGCGGAGGTGTGGTTACAGATGAGCCCCCTATGGGTGAAGGCTTTCACTTTGTAGCGCCGTGGAATGATGTTTTTATTTATGAGGTGAGACAACAAGAAGTCTTCGAAAAAATGAAGGTATTATCTAGCAACGGATTAGAGATAAAAATTGATGCATCGGCTTGGTTTCAACCTATTTATGGTAAATTAGGTAAATTACACCAAGAAAAAGGCGAAGATTATACGCAACGTGTTTTATTACCAGCTATACGCTCTGCAGCGCGTAGTGTGGTAGGTAGATATACACCAGAACAATTATATGCCTCAAAGAGAGACGCCATTCAAGAAGAAATCTACACCGAGACCGAAAATATTGTAGATGATCAATACATACAACTCAACGAGATTTTAGTGCGCGATGTAACTTTGCCTCCTAGTATTAAAGATGCGATTGAGCGTAAATTAAAACAAGAGCAAGAATCTTTAGAATATGAGTTTAGACTTACCAAAGCTACCAAAGAAGCCGAGCGCCAAAAAATTGAAGCGGAAGGTAAGGCGCGTGCAAACCGTATTTTAAGCGAATCGTTAACCGATAAGGTTTTACAGGAAAAAGGAATTCAAGCAACTTTAGAGTTAGCGCGCTCAAATAATTCCAAAACAGTAATTATTGGAGGTGGTGAAACCGGAATGCCTATAATTCTTAATGACAAATAATAATAATTTTATTCAGTTAAAAACCTGTTTAATCTTTTTTAAACAGGTTTTTCTTTGTTATAATTAACCTAAAAGTAACTTTTATATCATGCAACCCCAACGCTATTATTATCTTATTAAGCTTCAGTACTTGGGTTTTAGATACCATGGTTGGCAAAAACAACCCGATGTTAATACAGTAGAACGTATGCTAGAACGCACGCTTTCATACATTTTAGATAGGGCACGGTTTAAGGTAATCGCAGCGGGCAGAACAGATGCTAAGGTTTCGGTAAACCAAACTTATGTCGAATTATTTCTTTATGAAAAAGAGTTAGAATGCAACGAATTTCTAGATTTGTTGAACAAGAATCTACCACCCGACATACACGCCTTAGGTATTGAAGAGACTACGCGTGATTTTAACATTATTAAACATGCTAAAGTGAAGGAGTACCATTATTTTTTTGCTTTTGCCAAAAAATTTCATCCCTTTGCTGCGCCGTTTATGGCTTATGTAAAAGATGATCTAGATATTGATTTAATGACTCAAGCAGCTAGCTTATTTGTCGGAAAGCAAGATTTTAGAGCTTATGCTTTTAGACCTAGTCCGCAAACGATTACAACTGGAGAGATCTTTTCTTGTGAATTGGTTGAGAATGATGTGTACACGGCTAATTTTTTTCCAGAAAAAAGTTATGTCCTTAAAATTAAAGGTAGCGGTTTTAAACGGCATCAGATCAGACTTATGATGGGAGCGCTTATCGATTTAGGTAGGGGAGATGTAAACCTTGATTTCATCAAATCAACTTTAAATCCTGATAATGGAATAAAACTAGAACATATTGCTCCGGCTTCTGGACTTATCTTGCATCAGGTAAAATTAAATCCGTAAAGCAATAGTATATAGCATGAAAAATCTCTTGAAAAAATATAGCGCAGTCTTCATTAGTTTATTGGTATTTGGCATTTTAGGGCTTTGCTATGCTTTTATTCCGAGCTTTAAATCGGTTACCCAAGATTTGTGGGCGGCGCTTTTAGCGGGCAATACCCAAGAGGTACAAAAAATTATAAGTGGCTTTGGTTTTTTGGGGGCGCTTATCTTAGTGCTAATTATTGTATTACAAATGTTTTTAATTGTGGTTCCTTCTTGGTTACCTATGGTGGTAGCAGCATTGGCTTATGGTTTTTTTGAAGCGGTAGCCATTTCGGTAAGTGGGGTATTTATCGCTTCGAGTTTAGGCTATGTACTCGGATTACAAATTGGGCACCATAATATCAAACGAATTTCAGGAAAGAAAAATTATAAAAAATTAAGTTTTTGGGTAAAAGAATATGGGTTTTTAAGCGTGCTGTTGTTTCGCATTTCTCCATTTCTATCTAATGATGCCATCAGTTTTATTGCAGGTGGAATGAAAATGAATTTTCTTAAATTCATAGGTGCTACCTTAGCTGGTATTATTCCTTTAAGTGTTGCCATTGCTTATTTCTCTAGCAGTATAGACAAGCTAAAAGAAAGTCTATATTATATTGGTGGAGCTGGTATTTTGCTTTACGGAATTTTTATTTGGTTAGATTACCGAAAAAGAAAATCAAAAGCTTGAATCCAATTAAATTAGTTATTCTAGAGCTTTCAAACCTTTTTCAACTTTTAAAATGAGCCAAACGATTGTTATTGCTATAAAAGTTAAACCAAAGACGGCAGACCAAAAAGGAGAAAATATTTCTAGTAAATCTAACGGAGCGCAAAACAAGCTAATAAGTCCTATTTGCAATATATATTTTGCCGCAAATTGTTGCGCTTTAAACCAGTAGATTTTATTTTTTCGAGAGCGGTAACTTCAATAACCATAAAAAGAATTGATCTTCTTAGGGGGGTATGCCCTCAACATAATTCCGGCAAAAACCGAAATAAATCCATAACCTGCCAGCAAAATCAAAAAATGTTTATCTACTAAAACAATCATTGGTTCAGTTTACTAAAGAAAAGCTGTTTGGTTTTACCACCAGTTTTTACGCTTAAAGTAAATTACTAATGCCAAACTTATTAAAATCATTACTCCCCAAGCATAATAGTAACCATACTCCCAATCTAGCTCGGGCATATGGTGAAAATTCATCCCGTAAATACCTGCGATGAAAGTAAGAGGGATAAAAATACTTGCCATAATGGTTAGTACCTTCATCACTTCATTCATTTTGTTAGAAATACTACTCATATACATATCCATAAGCCCCCAAGTCATTTCTCGGTATATTTCAATATTTTCAGCTACCTGTATACCGTGGTCGTGCAAATCACGCAAGTAATTTTTTGTACGTGCTTCAATGAGTTTATGCGATCCATTTTCTAGGCGTGCAATAACTTCTTTGACGGGAAAAATAGCCTTACGCACTCTAATTATTTCACGTTTTAATTCTTGAATATCTAGCGCTGTTTGGTTGTTTACATTGTTAGTAAACAGGTTATCTTCTAAATTTTCAACTTTTTCGGCCAGTTGTTCAACCACCTCAAAATAATGATCAAGAATAGCATCGAGTAAGGCATAAGCTAGGTAATCGGTTTTAAAGGTACGCAAGCGGCCTTGTGCATTTTGCAATCGCTCCCTTACACCATCAAAAACATCACTTTCTGCTTCTTGAAAACTAATTACATAATTTTCTCCAAAAGCAATGCTCACATGTTCTTTTATTAAAACATCTTGTGTATCATAATACAACATTTTTACTTGTAAAAAAATATAATCTTCATACACATCAATTTTAGGCCGTTGGCGTGTATTAACAATATCTTCTAACAATAAAGGGTGTAAGCCAAAGTGATTTCCTAAAGATTCGATAGCTTGGGTATTGTTCAAGCCATCAAAATCTATCCATGCAATATTTTTACTGTCTTTATAGGCAAAGGCTTCTTCAACCTGTGCCAACTTCTTATAGGTTAAAAAGTCTTTACTATATTCAAATACCTCTATTAGGGTACCTTGGGTTTGTTTTTCTCCTACATAAACTACCTTTCCTGGTATTTGGTTGACAATTGGTTTTTTGCTTTTTACTTTTTTCTTTCGCGGTTTACGCATAGTTTTTAAATGTTTTAAGCTTCTAATAGCTGTAGCTGATCGATTAAGCGTTGTGCGATAAGCCGGTTGATACGTTTGTTGATCTCAGACTTATTTTCCTGGTAGAAACTCAATTCCTCAAAGGTGAAAAGAGCTAGCGTGATTCCTTGTAATAATTTTCTTAGCTGATTGTCTTTGCTGATTTCATTTGAAATATACGTTGGGCGATCCTCTTTTTTTAAACTATAAAACAGGTTTTTCCTTTTGCGGATATGCATTTTAAAAACCTCTAACAGCAACTCATTCTGGAATTTTAAAATAGGTCGTAAACAAGTGTTTTGAAAATGCTCGAGCGGATTTTGAAGGGGAGAGGTAGCTAGGTTTAAATTTGGTCTTAACTGAAAAAGTGCTTCAGATCTTGATTTCATAATAGATAAAACTAGTTTTTAATAAAAATACAGAAAAAGCCTAGAGCTACACGTTAAAATCATCTTAATAAAAAATTGAATTCTACTACGGATGCTTATTTTTAACCTAAAATGAAACTATGATTAAATCTATAAATCCGTACACGGGAGAGACCATAAAAAAATACCGTCAAGACACAAAATCAATACTCAATAAAAAACTTAAACGCGCCGAAAAACAATATGATGTTTGGCGCACCCACAATTTGAATAGTCGCGCAAAATTTGTAAGAGCTGTAGGTCAAATTTTACGTAAAAATACCGATAAATATGCAGCGATGATTACCCAAGAAATGGGTAAGCCCATCAGCCAGGCTAAAGCCGAAGTTGAGAAATGTGCTTGGGTCTGTGATTATTATGCCGATAACGCAGCCGAAGCTTTGCAGAATGAAGTTATCGAAACCGATGCGTATAAATCTTTGGTGCGTTATGACCCTTTAGGTATAATTTTGGGCGTTATGCCTTGGAATTATCCGTTTTGGCAAGTATTTAGGTTTGCTATACCTACCTTAATGGCTGGTAATACGGTGCTTTTAAAGCACGCTAGCAATGTAATGGGTTGTGCAGAACTTATTGAAGAAGCTTTTAATGAAGCCGGTTTTCCCGAAGGTTGTTACCAAAATTTAGTGATTAGTAGCAAGAAGGTAAATGCCATACTTAAAGACGATCGGGTTAAAGCCGTAAGTTTAACCGGTAGCAAACCGGCAGGTAGCGCAGTAGCTTCAAAAGCAAGCGAATTAATAAAACCTTCGGTATTGGAATTGGGCGGAAGTAATGCTTTAGTGGTTTTTGAAGATGCCAACCTAGAAGAAACCGTAAAAACATGCGTTCAAGCGCGTTTTCAGAATACAGGGCAAAGCTGTATTGCGGGAAAAAGGCTTTTGGTGCAAGAATCTATTTACCTTGAATTTGTTGAGAAATTCATCACGCAGGTACGCGAATTAAAAAGTGGTAACCCCCAAGATGAAGATACTTTTATTGGTGTAATGGCGCGAGAAGATTTAGCCGAAGAACTAGAAAAACAACTCGAAGATTCACTTACCAAAGGCGCTCGTTTAATTCTAGGTGGCAAGCGTCGAAAAACTTATTTTGAACCCACCGTTGTAATCGATGTGCATAAAAAAGCACGTATTTTTGAAGAAGAAACCTTTGGACCCGTAATGGGAATTACTCCCTTTAAAACCGATTTAGAAGCGATTGATTTGGTTAACCGCTCTAAATTTGGACTAGGAGTCTCTATTTTTACCGAAGATTATGAAAGGGCCGAAGCCTTGATCGGGCAGTTTGACGACGGTGCGGTTTTTGTGAATGAATTGGTAAAAAGCGATCCAAGACTACCCTTTGGCGGCACCAAAGAATCGGGTTATGGTCGAGAGCTAGGTACTTTTGGAATCAAAGAATTTGTAAATGCCAAAACGGTATACTTCAAAAAAAATTAATCTTCAAATTTGATTTTGAGTAGGTTGCTCAGCTTAAAGTAAAAAAAAATAAAATTAGTTAGAAAACAGCTTGATTTTTTTAAAAACAGTTATATATTTGCAACCGCTAACAGCAATGGTCGCGTAGCTCAGCTGGATAGAGCATCTGCCTTCTAAGCAGACGGTCACAGGTTCGAATCCTGTCGCGATCACAAAAACCCTTACTATTTTTTAGTAAGGGTTTTTTGTTTTTATAATGCACCTCTTATTGAGTACGGATAATGGGATCAAGACTATTTTCTGTTTTTTTGGATCAAGGACATTTTCTGGGTTTTTGAGTTTTTAAGTAACTAATTGTTTTATTTAGTACAATAAATATTCAACTTTTTTTACACCTCTTAATTGAGCTCTGAAAGGTTTTAAATTTCGAATAAATAACTCATTCATAAAGTACTGCATTTTAAACCCGAGACGGTAATTAAAATTAATTACTCCCTTTAATCACATTTCCTTAAAGTTGATTTAGTTTTTAAGTATACTAAGCTTATACCAAAGCACGGTTTAAATCATATTGTCTTTATTCTAAATCTATATTGAATCTAGTATGAGTATACCTTAGTTTACTTTTTAGTGGACTTACCGTGGACTCAGGATACTTACGATAAAGCTTTAATAAGAAGCAAACAAACGCTGTATAGATATAAACAGTAGATGTGCCGGGTGAATTTTATGAATTAAGAATTTGTTTGTTTACTTATCTGTAAATCAAATAGTTGTTTTTTAACTGGTAAAATTTAACACGTATAAACCTACAAAATTCTAGTTATTGTTTTAATTTTGGAATAAATCCATTAAAAAGGAATAAATCCTTAAAACAATGAAACCTCAAGCTATATTACACCTCGATTTAGATACATTTTTTGTATCTGTAGAGCGTCTTTTAGATAGTCAATTGCAGCACAAACCCATCTTGGTAGGTGGCTTAGGCGATCGTGGCGTAGTGGCGGCTTGCAGTTATGAGACTAGAAGTTATGGTATACACAGCGGTATGTCTATGCAAGTGGCCCGCAAACTTTGTCCGCAAGCTATTGTAATAAAAGGCAACGCTTCTACTTACACGCAATATTCTCACTTGGTGACCGAAATCATACGGGCAGAGGTACCTGCTTTCGAGAAAGCCAGTGTAGACGAATTCTATGTTGATTTAACCGGAATGGATCGGTTTTTTGGTACACAGCAATTTGCTTTTGACCTCAGGAAAAAGATCATTGCAGAGAGCGGTTTGCCTATATCTGTAGGCTTATCTCAAAACAAAGTAGTTTCAAAAATAGCTACAGGCGAGGCTAAACCCAATAATGAACGTTATATACCTCAAGGAACAGAAAAGCATTTTTTAGCTCCGTTATCAACCAGAAAGATTCCTATGGTAGGTCAAAAAACCTACACCAAATTAGTGCAAATGGGCATACAACGCATACAAACTTTGCAAGAAATGCCTTTGGCTGTGATTGAGCAGGTATTGGGTAAAAACGGAAAAACCATTTGGTTGCGTGCACAGGGCATAGATAACAGCCCCATTATACCGTATCACGAGCGCAAATCAATTTCTATGGAGCGCACTTTTAACCGAGACACAATAGATGTAGTGCGTTTAAAAAATAGCCTACAAGCCATGGCAGAAAGCTTGGCTTATCAACTAAGAAACGCACAAAAACTAACTTCAATTGTTACGGTAAAAATCAGATACTCCGATTATCAAACGCAAAGTAAACAAACCCGAATAGCCTATACCAGTGCAGATCATTTACTGGTTCCTCAAGCCTTAGCACTTTTTGACCAGCTGTACCAAAGAAGAGTGCTCATAAGACTTATCGGGCTTAAATTTTCGGGGCTAGTAGGGGGGCATCATCAAATTGATTTGTTTGATGATTCGCAAAAATTAATCGATTTATACCAATCTATTGATAAGATAAAAAACAGGTTTGGAGAACGCAGCATTTTAAAAGCTTCTACACTAGATAGTAAAAGTATTGGCGGTATGGGAAATCCGTTTAACGGTGAACCACCTATGGTTTTGGCTCACAGAAAACAATAACAATGTATTTAAACTGTCATTCTTGGTTTTCATTGCGCTACGGGGTAATACCAGAAGATGAGCTCTGTGACTGGGTTTTAGCACAGGGTGTTCAAGACTTTGTATTAACCGATATCAACTCAACATCGGCTTGCTTATCGTTTATAAAGCATGCGCAAAAACGCGGTGTTTGTCCGCGTGTAGGAGTAGATTTTAGAAACGAACATCAACAACTCTACGTAGGAATCGCGCAAAACAACCAAGGGTATTATGAGCTCAATCGGTTTTTATCACAGTATTTAGAGCAGCAGCAAGACTTTCCGCTTCAAGCGCCCAATTTACCTAATTGTTATTTCATATATCCGATACATGCCCTAAAAAAGTTAGCAAGCTTTTCACTTTTACCTCAGCATTACGTGGGAGTTAGCTTTACGGATTTACTGTCGCTAAAGCGGAATAAATCAGCCTATCCAAAAGAAAAACTGGTGTTTTTACAAAGCCTAAGTTTTAGAAACAAAAAAGATTTTAATGCACATCGGTTACTGCGGAGCATCGATTTAAATTGTTTGTTAAGCAAACTGCCTGAAGCGCAACAAGGCCAAGCAAAACACACTTTTTATACCCCAGAGGTAATAACGCAGGCCTGTAATGGTATCGACTATTTGCTCAAGCAAACTCAAGAGTTACTAAACAATTGCCGAGTACATTTTAAATTTGGGGTACAATACAATAAAAACTTGCAGCTACTGGGCAAAACTCAAGAGGAAGATACAAAGCGATTAAAAGATTTGTGCTACCAAAAGCTACCTAAACGTTACCCACAAGCACCGGTAGAGGTGATGCAACGGGTAAAAACCGAGCTGAATGCAATTATTAAGTTGGGTTTTGTTTCTTATTTTCTTATTAATTATGATATTATTTGCTACGCTCAAAAAAAGAATTACGCCTATATTGGGCGGGGTAGTGGAGCCAATTCGGTAGTGGCTTATATTTTAGAAATCACCAATGTAGATCCTATTGAACTCGATTTGTATTTTGAACGTTTTATCAATGCAGGACGCAGTTCACCTCCCGATTTTGATCTCGATTTTTCTTGGAAAGATAGAGATGATATCACCCGGTATATTTTCTCTAAATATACGCATACCGCTTTGATGGGGACTTATGTGACTTTTAAACGCAAAGCGGTAATTAGGGAGTTGGGTAAAGTTTTTGGTTTGCCCAAAGCACAAATAGACCGTTTGAGTAAAGGGAGGTTTAATGATAATCAACTCGATCATTTAGAGCGCTTGGTGCTACGCTACAGCAAATACATAGCAGGTTTTCCCAATTATATAAGTGTGCATTCTGGTGGTATTCTCATTTTAAATCAACCGGTTTTTCATTATGCCGCCACTTTTATGCCTCCTAAGGGTTTTGCTACCATACAAATAGATATGCATATTGCCGAAGAAGCTGGTATACATAAATTTGATATTTTGGCTCAGCGTGGCCTTTCAAAAATCACCGATGCACTGGCCTTAATAAAAGCCAATCAACCTCAGGCTAAACTTAAAGACATCAATAAGGTAGGTGACTTTAAACAAGACACGCGTATAAATGCTTTACTAGCTCAAGGCGATTGCATGGGAGTTTTCTATATTGAGTCTCCCGGTATGCGTGCTTTATTAACCAAATTAAAAACTGATAATTACCTGAATTTAGTTGCTGCCAGCTCGATTATACGCCCCGGGGTTTCTAGTGCAGGTATGAAAGAAGAGTTTATCAAAAGACACCGACAACCCGAAAAAAGAAAGGAGGCTCACCCGGTTTTGAATCAGATTATGCCTGATACTTACGGCATTATGGTATATCAAGAGGATGTGATGAAGGTAGCGCATCACTTTGCTGGCTTAGACTTAGAAGATGCCGATATTTTACGCCGTGGGATGAGCGGTAAAAAAACTTCTAAAAATCAAATGCAGCGCATAGAACAAAAGTTTATTAGCAACTGCCTGCAAAAAGGTTACTCCAGAGAAATTATACATGAAATTTGGGGACAGATAGCTTCTTTTGCCGGATATGCTTTTCCTAAAGGGCATTCGGCATCTTATGCGGTAGAGAGCTATCAAAGTTTGTACTTAAAATGTTATTTTCCTCTAGAATTTATGGTAGCTGTTATTAATAATGGAGGCGGGTTTTATGGTATGCAAACCTACTTGCAAGAGCTGCGAAACTGCGGAGGGCGTGTGCATTTGCCTTGTGTAAATCACAGTCATTTTGCTTTAACTATTGATAAACAAGATGTTTATTTGGGCTTGGGTTACTTAAAAGAATTAGAGCAAAGAAATATACAGTTGCTCTTAGAAGAAAGAAATTTTGGGGGCGCATTCCGCTCGCTCGAAGATTTTCTAAATCGGCTAAATGTTTCTATCGAGCAAGTAAGTATTTTGATTAATGCTGGTGCCTTTAGATTCACGGGGCAATCTAAATATGAATTGCTTTGGCAAGCTCATTTTCAGCTTTCTGCAAATCCGTATCAACAGCAAGTCAATCGCTGGCAACAAAAGCTATTTGTAAATCCAACAAAGAAATATGAGTTACCGGCTTTAGAACAAAATTTTTTGAGCGATGCTTATGACCAAATGCATCTTTTGGGGTTTCATGTGTACCATCCGTTTCAACTGCTTCAACATAAAATAAGCAGCAAGCTAGGCGTGCGTCATTTCTCTTCTTGGGCAGGTAAAAGCATTTGTATTTACGGCGATTTAATTTGCTTAAAAACCACAAAAACCAGCAAAGGGGCATATATGGCTTTTGGAACTTTCTATGACGCTTGGTTTGAAGTTTTTGATACGGTACATTTTCCAGAAACTTACAATCAATTCCCTATTTATGGTATGGGTATTTATAAAATTGTAGGTAAGCTCACCTACGCTTATGAGTACCCCAGTATTGTAGTGAGCAGTATAGAAAAACAAGCCGTACGTAAAGATCCGCGTTTTGTTTAGAAAATGTAGCCACTGCTTAAAAAAAAGACATTCCACTCATTGAGCAATCTGCAAACACTGTTTCACTACCTAAAGCGAGTAATAAAAGAAGTACAATATTTTTCATGATGATGTTTTTTAAACTTAGGTCAAATTTTGTTCCATTTATATTTTAACCCTTTGTATCGCTACGGTATATAAATCCGCTTTAAGCGGAATTATGTACTTTAAAATCATAAGAAACCTCTTGTTTTATTATTAAAAGTACCCCTACGACATAAAAAGTATTTTTGCTCACAATTCTATTACTTTTAATCAAATTAAAATTTAAAATAAAAAAAGGTCATCTAGCATTAGCTTAGACGACCCATTTATAATTTTCAAGAATTTACTCTTATCTTGAGCAGCAATCTCCTGCTTCTTTAACCCCTAATTTTTTCAAGATATCTTCCATAAGACACCATTTAGTAAGGGATGACTGCAGGAGATTAATTCCTACAAAACCTGTAAACCATAAAAAATTCATGTTTACATATACGGCCAGTAAAACACTTATTATAACAAAACTACCAGCAATTGCTCTTATCCATCTATTAATCATATTCTTTATTTTTATTTAATAATTTATTTAGTATTTATCTTTTACTTTACGGATGATTTTTACGTTCAACTAAGTAATACACCAACGGCACTACCAGTAGCGTTAAAAAAGTAGAGGCTATGGTACCACCCATTAGTGAAATAGCCAGTCCTTGAAAAATTGGATCAAACAAAATTACAAAGGCACCGATGACCACTGTCCCAGCTGTAAGCAGAATAGGGGTAGTACGTACTGAACCCGCTTCTATCACCGCTTCTTTTAAAGGCATTCCTTGGGCAAGTTGCAGGTTAATAAAATCAATGAGTAGTACTGAGTTACGCACCATAATACCTGCCAATGCAATCATACCAATAAATGAGGTAGCCGTAAAAAAGGCGCCCATCATCCAATGTCCTAGAATAATGCCTATTAAAGACAATGGGATGGCTACCATCATTACGATGGGGGCTTTAAAGTTTTGAAACCAACCTACAATAAGCATATATATTATGATGATTACCCCTAAAAAGGCGATACCTAAATCTCTAAAAACTTCTAAAGTAACCTGCCATTCTCCATCCCATTTAACGGTATAGTTGGCTTCATTTTCTGGAGAACCTAAGTACAACTCATCTATTTGATAGCCCACTGGCAAATCCAATTCTTTTAGTTTTTGGGTCATTCCTAAAATAGCATAAACCGGACTTTCGAGAACTCCCGCCATATCGGCGGTAACAAAAACCACTCGTTTTTGGTCTTTGCGGTAAATACTTTGTGGTGCTTGGCGTTTTTCAATACTTACTAACGAATGCAAGGGAATCATTTGTCCGTTGGCATTTTTTATACTTAAATCTGTGATGGCGTCAATATGGTTCTTTTGGGCATTTGTTAAACTCAATACAAGGTTCACCGCCTCTGCAGCTTCGGGTTGGTAAACTCTACCAATTGACCGCTCAGCCAAAGCTAATTGCGCAGTCTGTACAATTTTTTGTGTACTTATACCTTGAAGCATCGCTTTGTCTTGGTTAACTTTTAGATTGTACTCTTCATAAGGGTCTTCGCTCATCCAGTCTACATCTACTACATCTGAAGTATGGCGTAAAAGCTGTTTTATATCTTTAGCTAATTGTAGTTGTTGATCATAGTCGGGACCATAAATTTCGGCTACTATAGTCGATAACACTGGCGGACCCGGAGGTACTTCTACCACTTTTATATTTGCACCAAATTTATCGCCTATTGCCTGAATGTGAGGTCTTAGCAATTTTGCAATAGCATGGCTCTGCTCAGACCTATCTTTTTTATCGCGTAAATTTACTTGAATATCTGCGGTATGGCTACCGGCACGTAAATCATAGTGACGCACTAAACCATTAAAGGTTATAGGAGCTGCGGTACCTACATAGTTTTGATAACTTACAACTTCGGGACGGGTTTTTAAAAACTGCCCAATTTCCCGGGTCACCACTGCAGTACGCTCTAAACTTGTGCCTTCGGGCATATCTATAATGAGTTGAAATTCATTCTTATTATCAAAAGGTAGCATTTTTACCGCAACACTTTCGGTTAAAAATAAACCCATACTTAAAAATAAAATACCAAAGGTGCCCAATAAAAATCCCCAGCGCCAAGCTTTGTGCTCTAATAATGGGCGCTCAAATTTATTGTACAGATTATAAATAAAACCTCTTCCTTCTTTTTGAACTTGAGGCTTATCCTTTTTTTTCTCTTTTTCACGCAAGAAAATAAAACCTAAATAAGGGGTGATGGTTAAAGCTACAAATAAAGATAGAATCATTGCAATAGAGGCACCAATGGGCATCGGACTCATATAGGGGCCCATCATACCGCTCACAAAGGCCATAGGCAACACCGAAGCAATTACGGTAAACGTTGCCAATATGGTAGGGTTTCCTACCTCGTTAATAGCATATAATGCAGCTTCTTTAAACGCCAATTTTTTCATTTTAAAATGCCGGTGCATATTTTCGGCAATAATAATGGAGTCATCTACCACGATACCAGTAACAAAGACCAAAGCAAATAAGGTAATACGGTTTAAGGTGTAATCGAGCATGTAATAGCTAAGCAAGGTTAGGGCAAAGGTTATGGGTACAGATAAAAATACCACTAAACCACCGCGCCAGCCCATAGCCATCATAACCACCAAAGTTACCGCTATAATAGCGCCAATAAGGTGCAACAATAATTCACTTACCTTTTGCGAAGCGGTCTCACCATAATTTCGCGTTACCTCTACGTGTACATCAGGAGTTAGGGTGGAGGCCCTTAGGCGCTCTACTTTTTCTAAAATTTTATCGGCAAGTTGCATAGCGTCAGCACCTTTTCTTTTGGCTACAGATAAGGTTACTGCTGGATATTCACTTTGAAAGTCTTGTTGCGCTTCGTGACCAGCACCAAAACCAAGCGAGACATAAGTGGTTGATCGCTCTGGGGTTTCTTCTACTTGTGCAATTTGTTTAAGGTAAACAGGTTTGCCGGCTTGTGTGCCTACAATTAATTGTTCAACTTCTTGTTGGCTTTTTAAAAAGCTACCCGCTTTAACCTGGTATTCAGTGTCGTTTTGATTGAATTTGCCTATGTATTGTTTGTGGTTGTTGGCCCCGATTAATTGCACTACCTGTTGCAAATCGAGTTGACGCTCTCGTAGCTTGTTTTTGTCTATGCTGATGCGCATTTCTTTGCTACGGCCTCCAATGATTGAAGTCTGACTTACATCGGGTATTTTTTCAATGGCGTTTCGAGTTTCTTGTGCGATTTGTTTAAGCATATAATCATCTAGATGCTCGCTCCATAGGGTTAAACCTAGAACGGGTACATCGTCTATGGCTCTGGTTTTTACCAAAGGCATACTTACCCCGCTGGGCATCAAATCCATATGTTTTTGAATCTCATTGTAAAGTTTAACATAGGATCGTTCGGTATCTTCGCCCACATAAAATTGGGCAATAAGCATCCCACCATCTTTCTGTGCTACGGCTTGCACATGTTTTACTCCCGTAATATTGGTGAGAATCTTTTCTAGTGGTTCAATTACACGCGATTCTACCTCTTGAGGACTGGCTCCCGGATATCCGATAAAAATATCGGCCATCGGCACTTCAATTTGCGGTTCTTCTTCGCGCGGAATTAAAAACGAACTCCATACGCCTACCACCATAAAAACAATCATTAATAATATGGTGAGTTTTGACTGTATAAACGATTTGGCAATTTTGCCAGCAATACCTTCTTTCATCCGATTTATTTTTTAACAATAGGGGTTCCGTTCTGCAACCTGCCTTGTGAATTAATAATAATTTGTTCTTCAGGAGATAAACCGCTCAAAACTTCTACTTGGTCACCAAAATCTTGACCCAAGCGCAACCAACGTAATACGGCTGTATTTTGAAGGCTAGGAGTAAATACTCCGGTTAATTGCCCTTGTTTTACCAAGGCTTCTTTAGGAATAAGAAGTGGTGCAGCTTGCGATTCATCGTCTGTTTTTGATTCAATGGGGAGTTTTACCTGTGCATACATTCCAGCTTTTACGCTCTCTGGCGGATTAATTAAACGAACTTTTAACGTATACTGTCCGCCTGTAAAGCGTGCCGAATTACTTAACTCAAAGATTTCAGCTTTAAGTCGCTGGTCAATACTATTTAAATAAACCGCTACACTATCTTGCGGATTGATACGATTAATATCGGATTCGGAGATACGGGTTTCAACCAATAAACTTTGGTCACCTTCTAATTGCATTAATACCTACCCCGGTTTGGCTAAATCGCCTACTTGAACATTTTTGCTAGTAATAGTACCGGTGAAAGGTGCTTTTATTTGTGTATATGCAAATTGCGACTCAATTTCATTTTGCATTTCTTGCGCGGCCTTTAAGCGAGCTTGCGCCATGCTATATTGGGTTTGCATATCATCTAGTTCTTTTTGGGTGGCACTATTTTGTTTAAAGAGTTGGGTATAGCGTTCGTAATCTTTTTGAGCATTTAGAAAAGCCGCTCTAGCCTCTGTCTGCTTGGCTTTTACCTGTGCCAATTGAGCCGAAAGCTCTGTATTGCTAATGTGAATCAAGCTCTGACCCTTTTTTACCTTTTCGCCTAGTTTGGCATACACAGCTTTTACATAACCCATATGCCGAGTACTAATTTGCGCTGCATTATCGGCTGCGACCGTACCGCTTACCATAATATAAGGTTGATTTTCTTGTGCTTTTTTAAGCGTGAAAAGGTTTACCGCAACCGGATTGGCTTGTTGAGTTTTTGCAGCCGACTGTTCTTTATTGCATGAGGTTAACAATAAGGCTATGATTAGGCCAACAGAGAATAATATATTTTTCATTTGTAAAGATTTATAGAATCGTGTTTTCATCATTAATTGGTTAAAAAGTTGACATAATATAAGGCTTGGTTGTAGCCATAAATGCTTTGGTAATACTGTAAGTGTTTTTGTGCATAAACCGCTTCTGCTTGCAAAAGTTCGGTGGTTTTTTCGAGTCCGGCTTTAAAGCGGTTAGCTCTTATGCGAAGCGCTTCTTTTGCTTGCTCTACTGCCAATTCGGCTTGTGCTACTTCACGCTCTGCATCTTGTAACTGGCGTTTTGCTTGCTCAAGCTCTGCTAAACTTTCTAGTTCATAATTTTTGGTTTCAAGAACGGCTTTTTCCCATTCATTTTTAGCACGTTTGTTTTTAGCAAATCGCTGGCCGCCCTCAAAAAGTGTCCAGCTGATTTGAGCACCTATCCAATAGCCTTCGGCTTGTGTTCCAAATAGTGCATCATCGTGCCATTCGTAGCTCCCAAAGGCTGCAAGTTGAGGTAAAAATTGCATGCGCGCTGCCCGTAATAAATTCTTTTGAGCCTCGGTAGCCTGTTTCTTCGCCATTATATCATTACGCTGTTGCAAATTATAATTTGTATTTAAAGCAACCATTTGTAGTTGCAGGCTATCTACTGGTTGGTAGGCAGTGGACAAATTATTGCCCATCAATAAATTCAGTTGATCAGAGGCATTTTGAATAGCACTTTTAGCATAGTTCAACTTGGTTTGAATATCACTCACCCGCATTTGTACCAAAAGTACATCGGCATCTTGTAAGTAACCGGCGGCTCGATTGTCTTGAGCCATTTTATAGTGTGCTTGTGCGGCGATTACAATTTTTTGCAATACCGCATAGTTTTTGTGTGCTAACTGCAATTGCATATAAGCCATTTTGGCCTGATATATCATAAAAGTTTGCGTATGCTGTTCTTGGTACTGAGCTGCTTGCCAGGCTTTTTTGGCTGCTTTTCGCTCATAAATACCGTCTAAATGAAGTAAAGGCATTTGTATGCTGGCCTTGGTTTGAAAATTCTCTATGGCTTCTGGATTATTCAAGCGCATTGGGTCAAAATCAATTGGTGTTAAGATTTCTTGATTGAGTTTAGACCCAAAGGCCATCAAGGGGTTGGTAGTGGAGGTGGCCTGATGAGAAATTCCTAGTTCGGGTAAGAATACTGCCGCACTTTGTTGATAGTCGGCTTGCGCCATGCGCGTATTGTACCCCGCAATTTTAATTTTAGCATTTTTTTGCTGCACCTGTGCTAATACTTCCTGTTGAGTAAGCAGGTTGTATTCCTGTGCTTGACTTAAAAATCCGCTTAAAGCGAAAATATACAGTAAAAACTTGACCTTCATTGTTTCTAATTTTAAACAAAGGTATTTGTATACTGATCTACTTTTCGTAACCTAAGTTACCTAAACCTTAATTAAATTATAAATGGAGGCCTGTAACGTTAAAGCGAATTAAATTCACATAATTTTAATATAAGGCAGGAATTATTTTAATAGCTTTGGATAGACATAAAAACAAAGTTGAATTTTAAATTTTAAAATATTATGAAAAAGATAATTTTAGGTGGAGCAATGGCACTTTTTGGTTTTAGCTTTATGCAAGCCCAAAGCGTAAACGATTTACCACAACCAGCAAAAGATGTTATTCAAAAGCATTATAAGGCTTGGAAGGTAGATAAAGTAAATATAGATAAAGATGACCGTCAAGAAGCTTTTCAAGTGAAGTTTGCGAACGGTGCTAAAATGGATTTTAATATTGAAGGTTACCTAACCGAAATCAAAGGTGATACCGAAATTCCGGCCGCTTTAATTCCTGAAAAAGTAAAGTATTTTGTGCAAAACAAATATCCTGAACAAAAGATTATTGAATGGGAATATGAAGACGGTAAACACGAAATAGGTTTAGACAACGGTACCGAATTGGAGTTTGACGGAAACGGAAAATTTTTAAAAGTTGACTAATAATAATTGATTAAATTGAAAAACCCAAACTTTACGTTTGGGTTTTTTTATGTTTAGTTATGACCAAGATACTGCGTTTAGGTTTTTAGTAGTTCTAGGCTATTGCGATTAATTTTGAGGTAACCTTGATATTCTAGCTTTTTTAATAAGCGAGAAATAACTACACGCGACGAGTTTAAATCTGATGCTATTTCTTGGTGGGTCATTTCTAGATGAACCGAACGGTTGATTTTCTTTTTGCTTTCTAAATAGCGTAGAAGGCGCTCGTCTAACTTGGTAAAAGCAATATTGTCTATAGCTGAGAGTACTTCCATCAAGCGGTTGTGGTAGCTTTCAAAAACATAATTGCGCCAAGATTTATACTTTGAAGACCATTCTTCCATTTTAAAAACGGGAACCATGAGTAAAGTAGAGTTTAATTCAGCTACAGCTTTAATTTCACTTTGTTTGTGCCCCACACAACAACTAAGGGTCATGGCGCAGGTTTCGCCGCGCTCTAAAAAATAGAGCAATAACTCATATCCGTCTTCATCTACACGCGAAATTTTAATCGCACCATCTAGTAATAAAGGCATAGAGCGTATATAGTCGCCTACTTGTATCAGCTCTTCACCGGCTTTTACCTCTTTAATCACACCAACGTCTTCAATTTCGGCGATTAATTCAGGTTGAAAAAGCGATTGGTAAGCTCCGTCTAAGGTGTTGGGCATAATCAGGTCTGTTTAGCATTAGTGTTTTACTAAGGTACACTTATTTTGCACTTTTTAAAAAACTTACGGCGGCTTTTTCTTTCCACTCAAAACCAATCAGTAAAACATAGCTCAGTAAAAAACAAAGAAAAATACAAATAGCCATAGGCAATAAATACTGCCCAGAGAATGAGCTGATGACAAAGGAGGCGACCGCTCCTAAAATCATTTTAAAACTTCCTACCAACGCCGAAGCTCGTCCGGCTTTTCGTGTAAACGGATAAAGCGATAGAGCAGTGGTATTGGGATTTTGAAAGCCCAATAAAAATAATATTACAAACAAGCAGCCTAATATACTGATGTAATGATCTACATACAACGAGAAAACAACCAGTAAAATACTAAATACCAGCAGAATAAAACCAACAAATTTAGTGGTTTGGTAGGTGCTAAATCGTTTGAGTACCACCCGGTTCAACTGACTTCCCGCAATAAGTCCTGCGGCGTTTAAACCGAATAACCAACCGAATTGCAATTCGGTGAAATGAAATTTATCGGTAAATAAAACCGGTGCGTTGGCGATATAAGCAAATAGCGCTCCTATGCATAAACTACCGGCAAGCGAGTAGGTGAGGAAAATTTTGTTCTTAAAAATACCTACATACTTTTTGGTTACTTCAATCGGATTCAGGTTTACGCTATAATCGGCAGGAAAATTATCGGGTAGAAACCTAAACACACTTACAAACATCAAGCTGGCGACAATAACCAAAGCCAAAAAGATGTAGGGCCAATGCAGGTGGTGAATGATAAAGCCGCCTAGAGTAGGAGCCACAATGGGCGCACCTCCCATAATGAGCATTAAAAATGAAATGGCCCGGGCTACTTCTTCGGGTTTAAAAACGTCGCGCACCACAGCTTTTGAAGCGACCATACCTGCCGAAGCACCTATGGCTTGTAAAAAACGTGCAGCCATGAGCCACCAAATATTGGGAGAGAAAAAGCAAATTAAAGCGGCAAAGATATACAACACTAAGCCGAATAACAGTGGGGTTTTACGACCAAACTTATCCATCACTGGGCCGTACATTAATTGCCCCAGAGCAATTCCGATAAAATAAGTGGTAAGTGAGTAACCTACTTGTGATTTGGGTATGCTAAAATCTTGTGCTATTTGTTCAAAAGCTGGCAAATACATATCAATAGAAAGCGGACCTAGAGCAATTAAGGTTCCTAGCACCCAGAGAATAATCTGTTGCTTTTTCTTATGTGTTAAAGTCGTGGAAGGCATTTTGCAAAGGTGCAAGTAAATTGGATAATAGCGAACGGTTATAGGCTAGTTTAACAAAAGATTAATCGGAGTCTAAATGCGGCTAAAAGCTTAGCGTCTTGGTAATGAAAAGTTTAGTATACTATCCAATACGAGGCTTATTATCTGGTGCAGATTAAGCCTTTTAATATTTGGTAAATTGTCAAAAACTTAAGTATATTTGCGCTGCAACATTCGGGATGTAGCTTAGTCCGGTTAAAGTGCGCGTCTGGGGGGCGCGAGATCGGAGGTTCGAATCCTCTCATCCCGACCAAATGAATCCAATCACGAGAGTGATTGGATTTTTTGTTTTTAGCCCTAAAGCCCAGCTTTAAAGGGCCTAAAAATAAAAAATCCAATTTCAGGCGCTAGCCTGTTGGATTCATTTGAGCACCGATTCCTTTTTGAGGATCAACGCAGTTAATCCTAGTAAATATAGCCCTAAAGCCCAGCTTTAAAGGGCGTAAAAACAAAAAATCCAATTTCAGGCGCTAGCCTGTTGGATTTATTTGAGCCCGATCCATTTTTTTTGAGGAAAATCTCTCGTCTGCATTGCTTTACATTCCCAACCTAGCTTATCCTTTTTCTTTATTAAAATGTATCAAAAATGTATCTTTAAAGAAACGGTAAAATAGTTGGCTTTTAATTCAAAGGCATGCCTCCAGATTGTTATAGCACCTATGAATTGGATTAATGTATAAGACTCATGAAACAATTTATTTCATTGCGCTCCTTGTAGCTTATAAACTAAATCTGCCTCTACTGGTTAAAACTGACTCTAACACATTCACTCCTCAATAACTTAGTTACACTTTATCCAATAAAGAAATTGTTTTAAAAGTGTATATTTGGGTTGATATAACGAGTTACCTAAAATAGCTCGGAATCTTAAGCGGAACGGAGAAATGATAAATTCGACTGTTTGAAAATTTAACTGACTTAAAAAGAGAACAATGGAATTGAAAAGCACAACGCGGAATGAAATAGCCCTG